>CAWHIT010000028.1:0-391338 GCA_963829495.1 uncultured Alphaproteobacteria bacterium | reverse complement strand
AGAAAACGGCTTTCGCAACCAAGCCTGCTCTCGCCATCGCCATGATCGAGCGCGCCATCGCGGCGGCTGCGCCTTTCGCCTTTGTCGCCGCCGATAGCGTCTATGGCGTTGGCCAGTTGAAGGGGTGCTGCGCCGGGCCGGTAAGGGCTATGTGCTTGGCGTCGCTTCCAATCACAGCGTCACCTCCTGGGGCAAGGCCAAGCCCATCGCAGGCACGGCGGAAAGCGTCGCGCAAAGCTTGGCGCCTTCGGACTGGAAACGGCTGTCGGCAGGCGATGGCGCCAAGGGACCGCGCCTTTATGACTGGGCTTATGTGGAACTGGCCGATCTCGACGCCAGCGAATACGATGCCAGCCGCTCCGGTCTTTGGACGCGCGGCCTTCTGATCCGCCGCACCATCGCGGATCACGACCTGGCCTTCTTCTCCACCTGGGCTCCGGCGGGAACCTCAATCGACAAACTGGTCCGCGTGGAAGGCTGCCGCTGGGCCATCGAGGACAGCTTCGAGACGGCAAAAAATGAGCTTGGCCTTGATCATAACGAGACCCGCTCCTGGCATGGATGGCATCGCCACGTCTCGCTCGTCATGCTGGCCTTCGCCATGATGGCCACGATCCGTCATCGGGCCAATGCGATGCCAACACAGCAAACGATACCCCAGATTTTGTGGCCCGCCGCTTATCCGCTGGTCCCTTCAGGAAATTCGCCGCATAGCCATAAGGCTCGCGCAACGACGCATCGAGCCGGCGCACATCATCGCCTGGTCCCTTTGGCGAAGGGCCCACCAGGCCGCCGCCCAAAAGGCGCATTTCAAGATGAAATTGCAACTGTAATGCTAGGGAGCGCAGGTGCTCATCCACCAAATGAATTAGCGCCTCCTTCGGCGGCAAGCGTTTGAAACTCTCCGTTGTGTCTGCGAAGTCGTCAGCTTTACCCATTTGTCCGCCGCATCTTCCTTCAAGCCCGTCTTATGAGCGGCACAATAATGATCGGGGTTGCGCCACTCAGTGTGCATAGTCCTCGCGCTAGAGAAGAGGCAAGCTATGTAAACAGATTTTCCTGTGTAGCACGGTTCTGGCGAGCGACCTTGTCCGCATCACCAAGGCCCGGGCCCGCCTTGCGGGGATCATCATCAAGGAATGGCTCGAGGCTCAGGGGAAGAATTAGGGCGTCTGGCCGCGCCCCAGACGTGCGGTGACGATTTGACGGCGTTTACGGTGACGATTCGGCACCTGCCGTGACCGATGGTGATCCTTTCCTTGGGATGCGGACAAGGCAACCTTCCTTGGCTTACGCGGCTCTGACCGAGGGCGAAAACCGGCCGTTTTCCTTCACGGTGACGACACAGTGACGATTTTTTGGATTGGGATGACCTGGGTTTACCAGCTAAACCCTTGATTTTATTGGAGCGGGCGACGAGGTTCGAACTCGCGACCCTCAGCTTGGGAAACAGACATACATCGTTAGCGCAACTGTGCGGAACGTAGCAGACTGCCTTGTAAAACTCGGATTTTCCGCATATACCATCTGTCAACTCACAGCGAAACATAGCAGAAAAGAGCGCAAATCGCGTTCCGCTGGCGTTCCGCAGCAAGATGGGAAAACATGTCGAAACTTCTAAAAAAGGCTGCGAGAAGTCCCATTCCGGCTGGGAAGCGTGACGTGCATGTGGCTGATGACGACCTGCCCGGCTTCTACATCCGGAAATATGACAGCGGAAAGCAGTCTTATGTTGTGAAGTATAGCTTGGCGAGCGGGAAACAGCGCAAACTCTCGCTTGGAGCAGCCGCGCCCGGACGCGAAAGCGAGGCACGGAAAGAGGCGTCAACCATTCTCCTCAAGGCTAAGGCTGGACAGGATATCGTCGGCGAAAAGCAAGCCATAGCGACGAAGCAATCAGCCTCGGTCAAAAGCTTAATCACTAAATATCTCGACAAAAAAAGCAAAGAAGTCAGTCCCCGTCATCTTGTCGAAATCCGGCGATACCTTGAGGTCTATGCTGCATCGCTTCACCCCCTGGCGATCGACGCCGTAACACGTAAACATATCGTGCGCCTTGTCGATGAAATCGCGGAAGATGAAGATAAGGGACCATCGGCGGCCGATCACTGGAAACGGGCGATTAGCCCCTTCTTCTCCTGGTGCATTGAGCGTTGTTACATCGACGTAAATCCCGCTGCCAATATCAAGCAGCGCGTCAGCGGTGGCAGCCGCAATCGCGTGCTGTCCGAGGAGGAACTTGTTGAGGTTTGGCACGCCTGCCGCGATGATGATCACGGCAACATCATCAGGCTGTTAGTCTTAACCGGGCAAAGAAAAGGCGAAATCAGCGAGCTTTGCTGGTCCGAGATTGACCGCGATGCCGCGGGGATCGACTTAAGCGAGGAGCGCACAAAAAACCGGAAACGGCATCTCGTTCCGCTTAGTCCGCAAGCACTTGAAGTTATCGACAGCATTCCGGTGCGCCTTAACCGCGATCTTCTTTTTGGCGAAGGCATTGGCGGCTTCTCAGGCTGGTCGCGGTCGAAAGAGGCCTTAGATCGGCGCATCAATGCGGCGCGCGCCAAGGCGGGGAAGGAGCCTTTGCCTGCTTGGACCGTTCACGACATTCGCCGTTCGGTCGTCACCGCCGTGAACGAGCGCGGCTTTGCGGCGCCGCATATCATCGAGGCCGTCGTTAATCACGTATCAGGTCACAAGGCGGGCGTCGCGGGAACTTACAACCGTGCCGCCTATGCAACTGAAAAACGAAAGGCACTTGATGCCTGGGGCGCTTATTTCATCTCAAAAATAGCGATCCGACAAGATTTGTAATGCTCTTCCAATTAGCTGGTTTAGATTGCGTTTTACTTGCCGCTCTGACAACTAATATTCCAAAATGACTTGATTTAGAGCAGGTGTCCGGATTTTTTTTCTTGAAACACGGCTCGCGCGCTCCTAATTTACGCGCGGTGCATAGCAGTGCGCCAACTGTTCGTTAGATGCAGGAGGGCCAAATGGATTTAAAAATGCAGTTCATTGATCGTGTCGTGCTAATCGAGGAGGCGGGTGCGATCCTGGGAATTTCCAGATGGACGTTGCTGCGGCAAAGCGAGGCCGGCAAAATCAAAATTCTCAAACTCTCGCCGCGGCGTCTTGGCGTCCGCATGAGCGAGATTAATCGCTACCTCGACGAGAACGTCAAACCCATGAAGGCGACCTAAAAAAAGCGCCCGACGAGATTCTGTGAGCGAATGGTCATGCGTGAGTTGAACTCAATGCGAAAACATGGATGCGATTCGCTATCCCAAATGGTAAAATGCGGATAGCTTGCCGCAGTCTGATTTGCAATAGGCAAAGTTTTCGCGATGGACACGCGAGAACAAAATGGGCGCGAAGGATAGTTTAGCAAAACGGATAGTCCATGTTCTCGGCGGCAACTGGTATGGTCACTACGGAACAGTGCCAGGACCGGGGCATTCTGATTGCGATCGATCCGTAACGGTTCGAAATCATCAAACTAATCCTGACGATGTTTGCATCTATTCTCACGCCGGCGATGACGTGCTGGCTATTAAAGCGGAGTGGCGGGCGCGAGGAATATTACCGCGGCCCAATAAATTCGATCGCAGAGCCGACGTCGCCGTCAAAACCAAAATCACCGCCGCGCACCAGAACGAGGTCGACGTGTCCAACGTCCGCACCGCGTGGCGGCTATGGCACAAACTGTCACAACCAGGGCCCGGCACCGTGGTCACAGAATATCTGAAATGGCGCGGGCTCGACCTCGATCCATTCCCGCCGACCATCCGATTTCTACCGCCAAGCGAGCGGCATCCGCATCCTGCAATGATATGCGCCGCGAGATTGGCCAGCGAGCCATTTTGCGGCAAACACGATATGGAGCCGAACCAATTTCGCGGCGTCCATATAACCTATCTGCAGCCGGACGGACGCGGCAAGGCGGCGGTTCATCCGCCTCGCCGGATGTTGGGCAAAATCAAAAGCGCGCCGTTCACGCTCATGCCGCCGAACGATAGCAACGGGTTGCTGATCGCCGAAGGCATCGAATCCGCTCTTGCCGGCCATCTCGCATCCGGGCTCGGCATTTGGGCGGCTGGAAGCGCGACACTCATGCCAGCCCTTGCCGACGCTGTTCCATCGTTCATTGAATGTGTGACCGTTTTCGTTGAGGCCGACCCGGCAGGCACGCGAAACGCCGAAGAGCTCATGCGCCGCATCGCAGCGCGCGGCATCGATGTTCGCGAGTGGAGGGCAGACTGATGGCCCGCGACCCCGCCGACATTGCTCAAGATCAAGGCCGCGACGCCCTCACTCGATCCTTTGATGCCAGTAAACCGTACCGCGGCAACGGTGTGCATCCACCGATAAGTGGCGCTAAAGGCAGGGTTGCGGAAACTGCCGCAGAAATCCTTGAACTTATCTCAGCCGCACAGCTCCTGGAAAAGCCGGCGCCAAAAAGGGCATGGTTCGTTGATCCCTACATCCCGCACAAAGAGGTCACGTTACTCGCCGGCGATGGCGGCATAGGCAAGAGCCTGATCGGGTTACAACTCTGCGCCGCCGCAGCGTCTGGGCGCGAATGGATGGGGATCGCGACACGTTCTTGTACCGCCGTTTTCGTGAGCTGCGAAGACGATAAGGACGAGCTGCATTATCGCATCGAGAAACTGCAGGCTCACGAACCTACAGCCAAATTAGATCGACTTTACATCATGGATCGGGCCGGGAAGAATAACGTGTTGGCTGCTCCTGGGCGAGACGGTGTTTTGCGGCCGACGCCGCTTTTGCATTCAGTCGAAGTGTGGGTAAGACGTCTCAAAGCGGAGCTGCTTGTTCTCGACGCGGCGGCCGATTTGTATGGCGGCGAGGAAAACAATCGAGCACAGGTTCGGACCTTCATCCAGCTGCTGCGCGGCATCGCCCTGCGCAATGACTGCGCCATCCTCCTTCTTTCACATCCATCGGTCGACGGCATGAAGACGGGGCGAAACTACTCCGGCTCAACCGCCTGGAATAACAGCGTTCGAAGCCGGCTCTATTTTAGCGCCCCGTCACCTGGCGAGGGCGAAGCTGATACCGATGCTCGTATTCTGGAACTGATGAAATCCAATCGCGCACAGCGCGGAGTGAAACTCTGCTTGCGGTGGAAAAACGGCGTGTTCGTCCCCGAGGGGACTGGCGAGAATGCCGCTCGCAAAATGGAAATAGGCGTCGCGGCCGATGAGATGTTCCTGAAACTTCTCGATGAGCGGAACAGTCAAAAACGTCACGTATCGGACCGCCCAGGAATCAATTTTGCCCCCAAAATTTTTGAGGGACACCCCGACGCCAATGGCATCACGCGGGATCAGTTCAGGCATGCCATGGAACGCCTTTTCACTGCTTCCCGCATCAGTGTTGAGGTTGTGGGGCCATCGTCACGGCAGGTCCGTCAGATTGTGAGGGCGGCATGAAGACGACCGGAAATAGGCCTTCAGACGCCCTTCAGACGCGTTTTACCCCCCTTCAAACGCCTTCAAACCCCGGTTCAGACGCCGTTTCACACTCGCTAAAATGCCTTCAGACGACTTCAGACGGACCCTTCACACTCTCCCCCTTATACCCCCGGCGCGTCTGAAGCAGCCGACGCGCCCGTCTGAGGGACGGTCGCAGGCTCTTCAGACACCCAATTTTTCCTTCACGCTCAACCTAAACGAGCTTGCACAACGGCCGGCTCGAGCCGGCCGGCGTGTGGGCGAGCTAGCGGCGAAGAGCAGTCAACAGAGGGGCGTAAGGCCGGGCGCTCCACTGGCACAAGGTTCCTTGTGTCCGCGTTGAGGAAAGACGCGAGATCATCAAAAGGGGGCCGCGGTGGCCGAACTCCTGCGCTCCCCTCAGGTTTTTTGCATGACATTGCGCCCAGCTGCGCACGGCGAGATAGCCTCCCGCGCAGCGCCCGTCTGCATCTTGCCTTCTATCGACAGCCCTTTTTTTGGTTCATCGAGCTGACCCGTTTCCCGTACCGCACTTCAGACGCGTTTCGAGCGAGGCTATGCTGTCGAGCACGGACTCGAAATCCGGCGGGTCGCCAAAGATCATGGTCCGCATGGCCCTATAGTCGACGCAAAGCAGCTCGATCATCGCGTCATGCGGGGCGAGCGCGAACGACCCGGGCGCAGCACTCGCGAGATCGAAGTCCGGTCGATTGACGCGACGCAGTCCTCGCCGAGCGCCGTCTCAGCGATGGCGGCGGCGCCAACTGGCGTAGCGGTGAGCTGGTGCAGGACACAATAGTGACGGGACACGCGTTGGCCACCCCCACGCAGCTCCCCTCGCTTGTCGAACCGGCGTCGCAACCCGTGGAGGATTAGGACCATGTCCCAAAAGGTGCGTTCGGGATCGACCGTGCGCACGGCCGGCACGGTCAACTCGAGCGCCGGCAAGATCATCATCAACATAGGGTTTGATAGGTACTTCGCTGTTCGGATCGAGCGGGGATTTTGCACCCAACTCGATCTTGATCGCTGCGCGCACATAATCCGTTCGCGGTGTCGCCGCGGGGTACCAAATCAGCAGCGTCTGCCCGTCGGGATCAGCCTCATCGGCTTCTACTCGTGCCGCGCCGGCATCGAGGCCGGCAGCCCGGAGCCGGTCCTTAAGGATCAGTGTCAACTCATCGAGCAGCGGGCTGTTGATGCAGGCTCGGGAAGCGTCCTTGATTGCATCGAGGCGCGCCCGGCGTTTCTTGCCGCTTAGCGCTTCGAGCTCCTTGATGGTCGCCGGTTCGCCAAGGTCGTCCCGAAACACCGTGACATCGATATCTTCGGAGAAGCGGTTGATCAGTCCGAATCCCTTGGACAGGGAGGTCCCACCCTTGAAGAGGAGGCGGGGTCCTCCCTCTTTATGGCCATTAAATAAGGCATCCAGCGTCCAGCATGCCCAGAAGTCCTTCTCGATATTCCGGGATGCCGTGCCGAGGCGTAGCGCCGTCGTATCAAAAGCGCCCAGCATGGCGTCCAACCCGGCCGCAAGAACTTCATCGAAAGCCGGATTCATGCCTTCGCCTTCCGGGTTGCGTCGCGATTGGTGGGTGGTTTCTTTCGATTTAAGAGCGGTTTCGGCTTCGGACGTGCTACGGCAGCGTGATGCTGATCATCATCACCTTCACCCCTTCTTCGCCGATGACGATCGTGATCTGCGTTCACATCATCAGCATCCTCATGATCATTGTCGTTGTGCCGACGACCAGTGCCGGCATCGGCTCCGATGAGTGGCTTGAGAATCACCCGCATCCATGTCGGAAGAGCCGACATGCCGGCAGTGAGATCGGCTTTGAGCGGCGCCCCCGCCGCGGGATCCTCGAAAAGCTTGGCGAGCTTGTGCTTGACCTGATCGCTCTCGCCTTCACGAGCTTAGAGATCGCGCAGCCAATGAAGCGCTTGGACGACGCGCATTGCCGGTCGCCCGGCCCAGAACAGCTTGCTGGCTGCGGTCGAACGAATGGTGATCGTCACGTTACCGAGCTTGATCGCGCGACGACGGGCGTCGGTGTGCACCACGATTTTGGCCGGGACGGCGCCAGTCAGGCCCAGATCGTTTGCCGCGGTCATGCCGTTGACAAGCATCCGCGTTTGCGGTCACCGGGGCGCTCTCAAAATCTCCATAGCTGCTGACAGGTCGCTGCACCGTCAAGTCCAGAATGCGGCGATTTCGTGCCTCGAGGCTTTCCGGACGCCTGCCCGAAGCGCGCTGATGGCCAAGCCATGGCAGGCATCCGGAAACCTGTACGTGAAGAGGCATTTGGGGGATAAAACCAGACTTTCTCTTGTTGAGGTTTGAGCGGGAGTTGGACCGTGCGGCAACTATGGAACTTGCTGCATCGCAGATTTCTTCGGCCTCGGGGGGCAAACCGCACTCATGCATAGCAGCTCACGAGTTACCCAATGGCAACACGATCAGGTCGATCTCAGCCTCAGACGGATCTTGGTGGTGTCACTTTTTGTTATGACGTATTGTTCCTAAAATTTCGCTGATGTTTGCTTTGGTGGTTATATCCCCAGGAGGGCAGCGCATGGAACGCAGAATCAACACTTCCCGGCGCGCGTTTGTAGCTAAAGTGCCGCTCTATGTTGGCGGGATTGCCGCCGCCGGGCTTTCCTTAATTTCTGCAACCACACCGGCCGCCTCTTCGTGCTCCGATGGCGGTTGTACCGGAGACTGCTACACTAGTTGTCATGGGTGTACCGCCACTTGCGGTGGCTCCTGTGCCTTCGATTGCTACGGAGAGTGCGTCCACAGCGGCAAATAGCATGTATCCGCATGAGACGACAAAAAGCGTCACGTTCGTCGTGACGAACGCGTGCAATTTTTCCTGCTCCTACTGCTACTTGCCTCACAAGACCGTCGGTAAGGTAATGCCGCTTAGCGTGGCGAAGAAGGCTGTAGACTATATCCTTTCTGAGCGTACGCTATTTACAGAAGATCGTGTCGGTTGGGATTTCATAGGTGGCGAGCCCCTGCTCGAGGTCAACCTCATAGGAGATATAATATATTATATTATAAGGCAGTGCTACGAACGCAATCATCCCTGGTTTCAAAATAGCCTGTTCGGTATAACAACTAACGGTCACGCGTATTTCAAGCCGGGTGTTCAAAAACTTATACGATCTCTGGGGCCGAGGCTAGGCCTATCTATTACGCTTGATGGCACCGAGGATGCGCATAATGCTTGCCGGAAGACCCTTGCCGGCAAAGGAACCTATAAGGCTGTCCGCAGCTCAGTCGATGTGCACCTCGCTCGATATCCAGACACGTCAACAAAGGTCACAATCACCCATGAAACACTTCCGCGTGTAGCTGAATCTATACTTCATCTCTTCGAGATCGGATTTAGAAAAGTCCACGCAAACGTCGTATTTGAAAACGTTTGGGTGGACGGCGACGATGCCCTGTTCGAACAACAGCTCATAGAACTGGGCAACGCTATTATCGATCGCGGCTATTACCGCTCACACTCTTGTAGCCTGTTTACACGTAACATCGGCAAGCCCCTGCCGCGTACTGAGAACAACAACTGGTGTGGCGCGGGCCGAATGTTGGCTATAGATTGGGATGGCTTCTATTACCCTTGTAATCGCTTTACGCCGTTTTCGTTGGCCAACGCTCCGCCACGTGCGGTAGGGCATGTCGATAGCGGCATTGACCCTAACTTACTTCGCCCGTTCCTCGCCCTTACCCGGTCTTCGCAGAGCCCAGCAGATTGTATGAGCTGCGCGGTTGCAACGGGATGCGCGTGGTGCCAAGGGCTTAACTATGACGAAACCGACGGAAAAACTATCTATAAACGCGCCACGAACCTCTGCAAGATGCACCATGCCCGCGTTCGTGCAAATGAGCGATTCTGGGCTAGGCAGGATGGGTTGGTTTCAGATGAAAAAAATTCGCTCCCTTATCGTTCTTCTTGATTTTAGGGCACCGTCTTTTTGCTATTATGAGTTTGGTACTTTGCCGGGCTGTATGTCTCTTGATTTGTTTCGGCGCGCCGTAACTTTAGCACAGGAAAACGATCTTGCCCTCCAACTTGTGTGCGGCAGCGACGGTCTCCCTTCCGCCTTTCGAGACGTGCTCGGCGATATTGTGGCGGCGGCATATATACCTGCTGCAGCCGCTCACAGTGCCGCTCTTGGTGATGTTGTATTTTTGGAGGCAAATGATGTCACCAGCACCGTAGATCTCGGCGAAAGCCAGCTTGCAATTGTCCACATTACTCCGCAGTACTTTCCGATACTTTCTGACCGCCTCTCACACCTAATCGACCGCATTCCCCGCGTTAATGTGATGATTCGTGAGATTGCTGGTGTAAGAGATGAAAACATTGATGTGTACTTCAGGGAACTCCTTAATGTCGGTGCTCATGTCAAGCAATTATCGGGAAAAGGCCAAAATAAGGAAGTGAGTTCACTTACCGATAGGATATTGATGTCTAATCCGACCGAATGCGGTGCCGGTTCCGATCACGTGACCTTATCTCCAAATGGGAAACTTTACCTGTGCCCAGGGTTCGCGGTTCGGGACGAGCAATCGTTAGGCGGACTGGATGAGTTCGCTAGACTTTCGGTGCCCGACGTTGTCCGCAGAGACAAGGCGCCAGTGTGCTTGGGCTGTGACGCGTATCAATGCAAGCGGTGTATATATATCAACCAATTAATGACCAAGGAACTGAATACGCCTCCATGGCAAAAGTGCGTGATAAGTTACACGGAAAGAGAAGCGTCTCGGAGGTTACTCCAAGAGCTACAGGGCATGGGCTTGCTAACAGATCTTCCGCCCATACATGCCTTATCGTACGAGGACCCAATAACGCGATTTATAGAAACGCCCCATCAATTTCCGAAGAAGCGGAGAACGAGAGAATATCCGGAGGGCAGTATCTGCGTAGGAGCCGTTTCTGCGGATGAACGTGAAGAAATACGCTCATTTTTAGCTAGAAGGGACGCTCTTAAGGGTCTACTGACGCTTGCCGATAATTTTGCGCCTAAAGATGTCTCCGAATTATACGCCCGCGTGATAACAGATTTAGAAGAAGTGACTATGAACATTCAAGGTTGGTGGCAGCGAGTATTGAGTTGATACAGCTGGGTCAAAAAAGATTGTAATCAATTTATCGTAGACTTCGAATCGTGCGAGGTGTGGTCGGTTCCGAAGCAGACGACTAGCCCATGCTCATGCGAACCAGATATCGCGTGTGGGCGCTTAAATGTCCACGACGAACTTTGTTGATATTGGCGCGGCTACTGGCCATTCCTGGCTACAGAGCAACTCAGAGCGGCTTGCTTCGAGCGGTGACACGAGCATATGTTGGTTCGAAGATCTCGAATAGCCGATAGCGGGTAAGCATCCGGTGAGGGCCGCGGCGTGAGCGCTCGCGGTTGACTACGCAGCCTGTTGCAGACTGGGCTGCCGCCGACGCGCTCGCCGCAACGCCCCTTGCGCTTGGCGCCTTTTCACGCTGGCTGTCTCTAGACTTCTGTACAGCTTCGTTCATCCAAAGTACAGTAACAATCCGCAGTGGGAGTTTCGCCACAAGGGCACTCACCTTCCAACTAAGTCGCAACCCGCCCCGCATTGGGACATAGCCAGAGAGATCTCTACTGATGAACCGGAGCACGCTAGGCAACAGATCGCCTGCAAGATTTCACAATGTCCCGTGACGTATATATGGCGTCCGCATGGTGACGTTGAGCAGCGTGCCAAGCTTGCAGAAAGCTCATTTCCATCAGGCGATCTGGTTGGCAGCAGTACACATATGACAACCACGGACATCGACCCGAGGAGCCTTAGTATGATTATCAATTCGCCAACTGAACTGGTATTTCCTGATCTGTTTTATCGGCTCAGAAAATTTGCCGGCGAACATGACGTATACCTAAAATTGGAAGGTTTCAACGTTACGGGTTCGATCAAGCTTAAGACGGCGATTGCACTGATAGAAGACCTTGAACGGCGTGGCATTGCTGTTCCCAGGGAAACAGTTATCGTTGAGTCCTCATCAGGAAATCTAGGAATTGCTCTAAGCCTTGTATGCGCCACCAAAGGCTACCGGTTCATCTGTGTAACGGACCCCAACATCAATCGCGCAAACCTGAGGGGAATGGAGCTTTACGGTGCCGAAGTGATCGTTGTCGACAAACCGGATCTTGAGACGAGGTGGCTGGGAGCGCGGCTAAAAGCCATCGCCAGGATTTTGCAGACGCGGCCAAATGCAGTCTGGCTCAATCAATATTCTAACATCGCGAACAAAATGGTGCACGTCCATAAGACGGGGGCTGAAATCGCAAAGGAATTCGATAGGGTCGACTGGATCTTCATCGGGGCTGGCACTACCGGAACGCTCGGAGGCGTTACAGAGTGCTTGCGCGCGGAATTCCCGGGAGTGAAGGTGATCGCCGTCGAGCCGGAAGGGTCCGTTACCTTCGGTGGCAGACCATGCAGCCGCCATATTCCGGGGATCGGCACGGGCGTCAGACCGACGCTCGCAGATCATGTGAAGCCCGACGAAATATTATACATCTGTGAAGAGACTACGGTTAACGCCTGCCTTGCATTTGTCAGGGATTATCACCTGCTTGTGGGTGGTAGCACGGGATCAGTTCTGGCGGCGATCGAACAGAAGGCCTGCGACATACCGCTGGGCGACATCATCGTCGCCATTTCGCCGGATCTTGGCGACAAGTATCTCAATACGATCTACGACCCGGCCTGGGTCGACACCCACATAAGATGCGTCCGGGAAACCCTTCAGGCTGCCTAGGAGATCGAGTATGGCGATTGCTCCGGCATTCCATGTCATTCCCGGCTCGACTGTCCACGGCTGCATCGAAAAAAACAGGGCCTTGGTCTTCGAAGCTGTGGAGGGCGCCTATCGCCTTCATGCAGCCGGGGCCACGGTGAACCCGGATAGTTACTTTCTCCGCTATCCTGATAAGCCCAGCGCACGCATTATCGCCTTGCCAGCGCATCTCGGCGGCGCCGTACAAAAAAGTGGCATCAAATGGATTGCGAGCTTCCCCGAGAACCGGGCTTCGAACCTCGCGCGCGCTTCAGCGGTCCTCATCCTCAACGATGCCGGTACAGGCTATCCCATCGCTTGCATGGAAGCTTCGCTCATCAGCGCGGCGAGAACAGCCGCATCGGCCGCGCTGGCGGCAGAGCGCCTAGCCCCCGATCCCTTCAAGGGCGGGCTGAGCATTGTAGGCGCCGGCATCATTGCCCGGGCAACTGTCGAATGGCTGCATTTTCGCAATTGGAAGTTCGACAAAGTCGATATTTTCGATCTGGACCGGAACGAGGCGCAGCGTTTCAGCCAGTGGCTGCGGGACCAGTACGGTCTTCAGGCGAACATCAAGACGCAGGCGAATGACGCCCTGCGCGACGCGTCCCTGATCTTGTTTACAACGACCGCGTCCGAACCACACATCCGTGACGAAGAATGCTTGGCCCACAACCCTACGGTGCTGCATCTTTCGCTCCGCGACATCGGTGAAAACATCATCCTCGCATCTCAGAACATCGTCGACGATGTCGATCATTGCCTGAAGGCGCGGACCTCTCTTCACTTGACCGAGATGCTGACGGGGAACCGCGACTTCATTTCGGGAACCCTCGTCGATGTGATGAGCGGCAAGGTCCAGCCGATTAGCGGCAGGCCGCGCATCTTTTCGCCCTTCGGCCTTGGCGTTCTGGACATTGCGGTCGGAAATCTCGTTCTCGAACAATCGATTGGAAGCGAGGGCGTCTTTGCGCTGCCCAATTTTTTCAGTCACTCGGCGCGGTGGTGATGCACGTTCAGGCCAACTCCGCATTATCCGGTAGTCGGGACAGCCTTATCCGCGATGTGTTCGCCGTTAGTGCAAGGGGCTGGACGCTAGGCGCCGCGCGGGATGAAGTTCATCTGCTTTACGCGCCGGTTCGGTCTGACGTCTGGGTGAACAGTCTTTGTTCGGAAGTGCTGTCGCAAGGCGAACTTTTGCAGGCGGAGCGCTTTGCAGCGGTTCGGGATAAGGCTCTGTATCTGCAGCGGAGCGCCTTTCGCCGCTACTGCGGCAGCCTTGCGCTTGATGCGCGAGTCCCGCTCGGGCAGATTAATTTCGCGACCTCCGAAGCCGGGCATCCGTTTCTTGCCGGCCAGATATCTTCGTCGGCGTCGCGCCGCGGCTTCTTAACCTCGCGCTTAAACCCGGCAAGGTCTATCGGCTGTACGGCTTCCACTATTGGGCGCACCGAACCATCCAGCGCATCGGCGGTGTCAAATTTTACCAATTTGTTCGGCGACAGTTCCTACATCGTCAACAATCTTCGATGGATTGGCTACGACCTTTCCTGCGTCGTTCAGACCGGCTCGAATTTTGGCACAGAGGTCGGGCAGGATAATCCGTGCCTGGTCACGGCGGGCAGCGGAACCATGATCGCCGACGATCTTTCGGTCATCAATGCGGACCATTCAAGCACGTCCTTCCGTGTTTCCAGGACGGTGATCGGCGCGAACAACTTCCCCGGCAACTTTGTCGTCTATCCCCCGCAAAGCGGGACAGGAGACAACTGCCTGCTCGTACGGGGACGTCCGCGAAGGGAAAGGACTGCTCGGCTCGCCGAGCTTCCCGATTCCGCGATCGGTCTTGCGCGACCGGAGCCTGGGGTTGAAGAGCGACGAAGAACGGGCGGAAAGATTGAAAGCCAAGGACAAACAAAATCTCGTAACCATGGGCCTGTTCTTGCTTGCTCATTGGTTCTTCACGTTCGTCATGACCTGTTTGAGTTTTCAAGTCGCGGAACTCCATGGTGTTCTCGGTGCATTTATTCTGGCCATGGGTTTTGTTCTCCGCCATAGTATTCAAGGTCGGCTATTACATCTTCATTGAGCGCCTCTGCACCCGTTTTAATCCGCTTCAACCGCTGCATTGCTCGATCCGCGATCCCGCTTCTGGTCTCACGAGCGCTGCTGGGAGCTCATGATGACCAACGAACAGCTTGCGATATTCAACGGCACGCCCTTCAAGGAGCTCGTCTGGCGGCTGCTCGGCGTCAAGATTGGCAAGCGCGTCTTCGACGACGGCTGCACGCTCAACATCGGAAGCACGATACAGCCGCATTCGCAGGAGGACCTCAGGCTGTACGCCGGAGACCGGAGCGTGGTTCCACTACGGAAAAAAACTGGGCGACGGCGTGCATATTGCGCCGGATGCGTTTCTTATGAAAGGCCGGGAGGCCGCTCCGAATGCGCGCTGTGCCGAGAATGCTGCAAGAGAAGTCCCGATGTAACCGCAGCACAATCGTAAACCCTATTTGAGGTTAGGTTTCGTGACGAAGTTAGACAATCCCGACAGTGAATATTGGCGGCACGTTCTTGGATTTGACGGGTTTACGTCCATTCCGCGGTGGACGCGAAACCCGGTTCCGGGCGCCAGCGAGCACGAGGCCGCGGTTTCCGGCGAGCTTGCAGCGGCTCTTCGCATTTTCGCCGCCGAGAACGCCGTTCCTGATGCGCACGACAATCCTGGCGGCGCACGCAAAGGTGCTGGCCGCATTGTCGGGCGAGT
The DNA here is from genome assembly GCA_963829495.1 of uncultured Alphaproteobacteria bacterium. Taxonomy (GTDB): domain Bacteria; phylum Pseudomonadota; class Alphaproteobacteria; order Rhizobiales; family Rhodomicrobiaceae; genus Rhodomicrobium. Next base: position 376,261 of record CAWHIT010000028.1, on the reverse strand, counting down.
CTGGAAGTCACAACGGGATACCGGGTCGCTGAGGCGACACAGCCAGTGCCGTGCCGGCTGGCCGTGGAACCCGGCTCCTGGCGGTCGCTGCTCCTCGAAACCGGCCGGCGCGAGGCGGAGTTATTGGCGCATTCCGGGTTTCCCCTAAAGGACTTGAAGCGCGATATGGACAGGTTCGAGGCCGCGTTCGAGACTGTATTCGATCCGGCCCGCGGCGACTGCCTTCAGGATCCGGATGCCGTGCTCATTCTAAAAATTGTGAACCAGGAAGACAGACTCGCGCTTTGCGTGCGATTTCGGACCGAAGCGTTCGACGCCGCATACGCGAAGAGGTTTGCCGACTACCATCTGACCGCACTGGCGAATATGGTTGCGGACCCTGAATCCAGGCATTGCGAGCAAAGTTTGCTTTCGACTGAAGAACTTCACTTCCAGATTGAAGGACTTGCCGGACCGCGCCGGAAACTGCCCGACCGTCGCTTCCACGAATTATTTGAACAAAGAGTGGCGGCTCGGCCAGATGTAACGGCCGCGGTTTGTGGGGATCGGAGCTGGACCTGCCGCGAGCTCAACGCCCGCGCCAACCGCCTTGGCCGCGCCCTTCTTGAGCGCGGTCTGCAGCCAGAAGGCGTCGTTGCGGTGGTGACGGAACGCAACCTTGACTGGATGGCCGCAGTACTCGCGGTTTTCAAGGCAGGCGGCGTTTACTTGCCCATCGAACCACATTTTCCCACCGACCGGATCGCAAATATGCTGTCGCGGGCCGGCTGCCGTCTCGCCGTGACCGAACCTGGGAGCGACGCCGCGCTTGATCAGGCGCTGGAGAGATTCCCCCGAAGCGCAGAAGCTTTTTGTAGGCGTCGCCTACGACGAGAACCACAGCGGCGAAAATCTCGGGGTCGATGTGGCGCCTGGCCAAGCTGCGTACATCTACTTCACTTCGGGCTCCACCGGCGATCCCAAGGGGGCGTTGTGCGAGCACGCGGGCTTTCTCAATCACCTCTTCGCCAAGGTGGAGGATTCTTGGGATCGCGGAGGGGCAGGCGGTCGCCCAAATCGCTCCGCAGTGCTTCGACATCTCGCTTTGGCAACTGGTGGCGGCGCTTCTTGTGGGCGGGCGCACGCTTGTTGTCGAACAAAGCGTGATCCTCGACGTTCAGAAGTTTATCGCCAAAATCGTCGCGGGCAAAGTGTCGGTCATCCAGGTCGTGCCTTCGTACCTCGAAGTGCTGTTATCTTATCTTGAGCAGAATAACACGGCGTTGCCCGACCTGCATTGCGTGTCCGTTACAGGTGAGGCCATCTCAAAGGAACTCGTTCAGCGCTGGTTTGCCGCCAAGCCTGGGATCAAGCTTGTGAATGCATACGGGCTGACCGAAACGTCGGACGACACCAATCACGAAGTCATGGACCGGGCTCCGGATGGCAACCAAGTTCCGCTTGGTCGCTGCATCAACAATGTGCACGTTTATGTCGTCGATGAGACTTCTTTCGCCCGTTCCGCTTGGAGCGGCGGGCGAAATAGTTTTTTCCGGAGTTTGCGTCGGGCGAGGCTATGTGAACGATCCAGAGCGCACCCGGAAGTCCTTCATGGAGGACCCGCTGCGTCCGGGCGAACGGCTCTATCGAAGCGGCGACTACGGTCGCTGGCGTCCGGATGGAAAGCTTGAGTTCCTCGGACGTCAGGACGCTCAGGTCAAAATCCGCGGTTTTCGGATCGAACTCGGCGACATAGAAAACGCCCTCCTCCGCGCTCCCGGCGTGCGAATGGGTGCCGTGGTGGTCGCCGGGCGAGCGGATGGCGGTAAGCAGCTTGCTGCATTCTATTCAGGAGAAAAGCAAGCCGGCGGCGCGGCCATTCTAGATTTTCTGGCTCAATCTCTGCCTGAGTACATGGTTCCCTCGATCTGCCATTGGCAGGAAACCATGCCGCTTACCGGCAATGGCAAAATCGACAAAAAGTTACTCGGGAAGCGCGTCGCCGAACTGGAATTGGAAACCAACAGCTTTGCAGCCCCCGCAGACGGCGGCTGAGCAAACGCTGGCGGCGGCTTGGTCCGAAGGTGCTTGGCGTCTCCACGCGGACCATCGGCCGGCGTGATAACTTCTTCGAACGGGGTGGGACTTCCCTCTCGGCGGTCAAGCTTGTGATCGCGCTTCGGAACAAGGTATCGCTTAAGGACATCGCGCGATACCGGGTTCTAGCCGAACTGGCCGAAGCGCTGGATGGGAAAGGCAAACAGCCATCGGGGCTGCTTCAAAAACTGTCGGAAGGGGAGACTTTCAACCTGATCGGCTTGGTGTGTTTTCCGTATGCCGGCGGGAACGCGGTAAATTTTCAACCGATGGCCAAGGCCCTGAGAAACAGCGGAATGGCTGTCTATGCGGTGGAGTTGCCAGGACACGATTTAACTGCGCGAAGCAAGCCGTTCGCCTCAATCGCAGAGATAGCCGATCAAGTGGTGAAGGAGGTAGCCGCGCTGGGGCTCCGCAGCGTTATGCTGTGGGGGCACTCCTCGGGAGTTGCGCACGCCTTGGAGGCGGCGCGCAAGCTTCAGGCAAAAGGAGTGGACGTCCGGCGCGTCTTCCTTGGCGCGCAACTGATCGGCGATTTAACCGGACGCCGTGCAGCGACCGAAACGGTAAAGCGCCAAAGTAATGCCAAAATCGCCGCCAGACTCAACGCCGATGTCGGATTAGACGATCTGCATGACGTGGCCCCATCGCTGCTTGATCATGCCGGGGCGGCTTATCGGCACGACTTCAACACCGCGAACGAGTACCTCACTGGTATGCTGAAGAGCCCCCCAGAGGCGAAACTTTCGGCGCAGTCACAGTGGCCGGGGCTGCGGACGACCCCGCGACCGCAGAAGTTGCGCGCCGATATCGCGACTGGCAAATCGTGGCCGGTCAGGTCGACTTGCACATTCTCGATCACGGCGGCCATTACTTTCTGCGCACCCGTCCACAGGAGGTTGCCGATTTAATAATGCGCTACACAGGCTGAACTGGGCAGCCGGGTATTGGCTACGCACAAAAAAGGAGACCACATGCCGCTCTCATCCCCGCCTGCATTGCTTGAATTGGACCTGCAGTCGGGCAAGCCTCCGATACTGTACGTGCAACCGGGAGAGGACGCTCTCGATTGGATTGGCGAACATGGAGACGCGCTCCGCGCGATCATCGCTCAGCGCGGTTCCGTTCTGGTTCGTGGTTTAGGATTGCGCAATGTGCCCGAAGTCAGCGCCGTCTTCCAAAGCCTGGGCCCCAATTTGATGATCGAGAAGGAAGCATTCGCATCCCGGAAAATGCATTCCCCGGGCATTTACTCTTCATCGGCTTGGCCGCAGAACCTGCAAATGTGCATGCATCACGAACTAAGTTATGCACTCGAATTTCCCGGACTGATGCTATTCGCCTGCCTGACGCCATCCTCTGCTGGCGGGGCGACGGCAGTGGCCGATGCTGAGGCCATCCTGGATGCATTGCCCAAGGATTTGGTCAGACAGTTCGAGGAACACGGCTGGATGCTGACGCGCAGTATAATGATGAGATCGGCGTTTCCTTCGCCGAGGCATTCGGCACGGAGGATCGAAGCAGTGTCGAGGCTTACTGCCGCGCCAACAGGATTGATTTCGAATGGCGGGAAAATGGCGTACTCCGAACCAGGCAGCGCCGCGGGGCGGTGGTGCGCCATCCACAAACGGGGCGCTGCTGCTGGTTCAATCAAATCGCATTTCTCAACGAGTGGACACTCGAACCCGAGGTGAGAGAATTCCTGGTGGACGTCTCAACGGCGCCGACGGACTGCCGTTCAATACGCGCTTTGGAAACGGCGACGTAATCGGCGAAGATATCGTGCAAACGATCAATGAAGTGTACGAGGCGCAGACCGTGCGCGAACCGTGGCGCGCCGGCGACCTAGCGATCGTGGACAACATTCGCACTGTGCACAGAACAGGGGAACCTTTCGAACGTAAACGCGAAAATACTTGTCGCGATGCTGAACCCAACACGCCTGGCGGATTAGAGCGTCGGACTTGAAATTGGAATCGAAGGGATTGAACTGAACCGCTACCGCGGTAGCGCCTGCCCTTGAGGGAAGCCTCCTGTCTGTCAGGATCGTGTGTGTCGAAGACACGAACCCTCGAGACAGGAGCTTTCGATGAGTGAGCGTATCAGCCCATTGCGCCGGCGCATGATTGAGGACATGACGATCCGCAATCTGTCGCCAGCGACCCAGCGATCTTATATTCACGCCGTCAAGCGCTACAGCCTTCTATTTCGGCCGTTCACCAGACCTGCTCGGTCTGGAAGATGTCCGGACCTTTCAGGTGCATTTGGTCGCCAGGGGCATCTCCTGGCCGGCGTTGAACCAGACCGTGTGTGCCTTGCGCTTCCCTACGGCGTAACGCTTGCGCAGGACGGAGTCCCCGAGCGGATCGCCTATGCCCGCGAGCGGCAAGGCTGCCGGTGGTTTTGAGCGCAGACGAGGTCGTGCGTTTCCTTGAAGCCGTGTCCGAGCCTGAAGTCTCGCGCCGCGCTGACCACCGCCTATGCGACCGGACTGCGCGTCGTCCGAGGCTGTCGGCCTCGAGGTGCCAACATCGACAGCGGCCGGATGGTCATCCGGATCGAGAAGGCAAGGGCGGTAAGGACCGCTACGTCATGCTGTCGCCGCAGTTGCTCGGCATTTTGCGCTCTTACTGGCGGCTGCACGCGGCCGGAGCACTGGCTGTTCCCCGGCCGTGACGGCGAACATGCCGATCAACGTCCGACGGTGCTTCACGCCGCCTGCCGGTCAGCCTACGCAGCGGCCGGATCGACCAAGAAGGTCAGCGTCCATACGCTGCGGCATAGTTTTGCGACACATCTTTTGGAGAGGGCACCGATATCCGGATCATCCAGGCCCTGCTCGGCCACAACAATCTGTCGACGACGGCGCGCTACACGCGGGTCGCGGTCCATACGATTGGGACGACCGAGAGCCCGCTCGACCGCTTGAGTTTGATGGTGGTGCCGCCTTCGTAAGCCGCATCCCGTGCAGCGGCCAGAAGCTGGAGGTGGCGGATATTTTCCGCCGCCACGGCGACGCCTATCGCGAAGATAATGCCGGGCATTTGAGCCTTGGCCAGCTTAAGGTCATGGGGGCGGTTCGCAGCTGCAGAACAGCGGCCTTGGGCGGCCATGTCGAACGCTGCGGCGACTGCGGACACAGCAAGATCGCCTACAACAGCTGCCGCAACCGGCATTGTCCGAAGTGCCAAGCCGGCGCCGCGCATGAGTGGCTCGGCGCGCGGCAGGCCGACCTGTTGCCGGTCGAGTACTTTCATATCGTGTTCACGCTGCCGGCCCCGATCAGATCGATCGCGTATCAGAACAAAGCGGTCGTCTACGCAATCCTCTTCGAGGCGGCGGCCGAGACGTTGCGCACCATCGCCACCGATAAGAAGCATCTCGGCGCCCAGATCGGTATGACGATGGTGCTGCATACCTGGGGGCAGACCTTGACACATCACCCGCACGTTCACTGTATCGTGCCCGGTGGAGGGTTATCGCCAGACGGGCCAAGATGGATCTCCTGTAAGCCGGGCTACTTTTTGCCCGAGCGCGTGCTCTCTCGTCTGTTCCGCCGTTTGTTTTCGGCAAAGCTCATCGCCGCCCATCAAGCGGACAAGCTGCGCTTTTCAGGAGAACTGGCGGGACTTGCCGGGGCCAATGCCTTCGCGATGCTCCTCGCACCGCTGCGCCGCGTCGAATGGGTCGTCTACGCCAAACGCCCGTTTGCCGGTCCCGAAAAGGTGCTCGCCTATTTGAGCCGTTACACACATAGGGTCGCTATCTCCAACCGCCGCCTCATTGCTTTCGACAACGACCGCGTAAGTTTTACTTGGAAGGACTACACTCACGGCGCCGCGTCAAAGCGCATGACGATTGAGACGCACGAGTTCATCCGCCGCTTCCTGCTGCATGTTCTACCCGATGGCTTTCAGCGCATCCGCTACTACGGCTTCCTGGCCAACGGTCATCGGAGAGCCAAGGTGGCGTTGATCCGGCAGTTGCTCGATGCTAATGCGCAGGTCATCGCTATGAAAGCCGCTAAAGTCGAACCGGCACATGACGGCACAGCGGAGCCGAGGGCACCCTCGTGCCCTTGCTGCGGTGGCGCAATGGTGATTGTCGAGATCCTGCCAGGCCCGCGCCGGCGCCATCGAAGGTTCGATAGCTCATGATCGTATGCCGTCCGGTTGTCATGACCCTGCTGCCGTTGGTCTTGCACCGCGACCGGCGAGCCATGTCCACAACCCAGCCGCCCACCGGAGTTTTGCTGTTTTCGCAATCCAACGCCACGCCAAGCGGCTCGCAACAGGCCTGTCTCAGAGACGATGGATATCCCACCAGCAACTCGCCACGCCTCAAAAACGCCGCCGCAAGCGATCAATCCCCATAACCGCCAGGACCCGTTGCCCGCGGTTCAGCTCAATCCGGTTTCTATGAGGTCGCCGGCCGAGCCAATCCCGCGTTAAATGCTTGCGACATCACAGAAACCTCCAGATTCCCATGAAGGGCGAACTGTGATTGAACTGAACCGCCGTCGCGGAGGGAGCGGGCGGTAAAGGAGGCGTCCTGTCTGCCAGGATGGTGGATGCTGAGAAGCCCAACACCTGAGGACAGGAGCACCCTATGAGCGAGCGTATCACCCATCTTCGGCGGGCATGATCGAGGACATGACGGTCCGCAATTTGTCGCCAGCCACACAAGCCTCTTGCCAGCGCGGCCTTGTAGATGCGATCGTCGATGACGGCGAGGGTCTGGCCTGCCTTGACCTCCTGATTATCCGAAACCGGAACATCCACGATGTAGCCCGCAACTTGAGGGCTCACCGGGAAAAACGCGCATCGATGAAGGCGTCGTCGGTAAATTCATGGCTGACGCAACAGGCTCAATTGCTCGCGCCGGTCACGGAGCAAGGCCTTGAACCCTTCACGCCAAGGGTTGCAAGAATGCCGCCCATTTTATTGACGATGGAACGCCGCTCGCAGATCAGATCCTCGCATTCCCGATGCGCCACGCTTTGTTTGAGAGACCTGCAATCTTTGCGCCCGATGTTCAGAACCTTGAACAGAAGCGGCGATATGCCTAACATCATGCCCTCGGCAACCATACAAGATAGGAGCGAAAGCCTAAACGATCCTTGGGCCTGGCCACTCGAGATCAGGGCGTTTGCTCACAAGAGCCACACCGGCCTCGCGCCTTTGTACTGTCGAGATCACGTTGGCTTATAAAGTTACCTGGGCCACAGAAAGGTAAACCGATGCTCAGAAGGTCGAACAAGGATTCTTCAAACAAAGTATCGGCGGTTATAGCCGTACTAAATCAGCTTTCTCATGACACATTGAAGTGGAGCAGCATTGCAGTTCTAAAGAAATTCCACGAAACGGCTCTCTATTGGACAGAGGTGAGTGCTGCAGAGCTTGAACGGCGCAGTGGGTGACCTTCGCAGCCGTCTGGCGAGCATCAGTTACGCCCTGATGTATTTCGACGGCGGATAATACGAAAGCGGCGTAAACGAAGGAGAGGCGCAAGGAGGAAGATTTTGTTGTACTATATATTGCCGTCTTGCGTTGCGGTTTTTGAAACCACCACCGATATCATTGACCCTCCACTCATGATGGAAGAGAAATCCGCCCTTGGCAGGTCGGCTGACAAGCGTCGGCGGGAGTTTACCACAGGCCGAAACTGCGCGCGAAGAGCCTTAGCAATGCTGGGCTTACCTGCGCAGCCGATCTTGATAGGTCAAGGGCGGCAACCTTTGTGGCCTGAGGGTATTGTCGGCAGCATCACTCACTGTGATGGCTTCTGTGGTGCAGCGGTTGTCCGAGGAAAAGAACTGGCGGCTGTTGGCATAGACGCCGAACTGCACAAGCCCTTGCCTCAAGAAGCTGTGGACCTTGTCCTTGTAGAGGCGGAACGGCATTGGGTGCACCGCATGTCAGGGTCCGGTCTGTTCTGGGATATTATCTTTTTTAGTGCGAAAGAGAGTGCCTTTAAGGCTTTGTTTCCTTTGACCGGAACATGGTTGCAATTTACGGATACGTGCATTTCTGTAAATCCAGCAAATCAAACCTTCTCCGTCCGGCAAGTGGATGGTCCAACTGGCGGCTACGATGAGATTGTAAAAATAAGGGGGATGTACATCATGAGTGATAACAAAATTTTTACATCTGCAGTTATATCACGAAACACAGCCGAGTTGTGCCCCCCGCTTCAATGCTAAAATACAAGTCTTCCTGTGTTGCTGCGGAGCGTGTTTTGATCTAGGGCCGTTGAGCGTCATACCGCATCTTATTTCAGCGGGGATAGATGAAATCAATTAGCGTCGACTGGGTTATCCATCCGGTGACGACCGCCTCTCAGGGAGGATGAAAGGCGTTTTTTTTGGCGGCTTGAGGTCTCCGATGGAGATAGGTCTGTGCCTATGTCTGGACCCGGGTCTACAGACAGTTTTACGGTCGTTTCGACACGACGGATAACCCTCTCCATCAGCCCCTTCTTGAACGCAAGCCGGATAGTGTGCGGAGAGTTCAGCAAAATCGAGTGAGGCGGCCATGGTATGCAGGTGATGATCGAAGTCACCAACCCTTTGGCGAGGGAGCAGACCATGACCAAGACCGAGGATAGAGCGAAGATCGTTGCCATCAAAGAGCTTCTGGAGCGGGACGAGGATTTTGTCCGCTCGGCGGTTCAGTCTTTTGTTCAGGCGGCGCTGGAAGCGGAGATGACGGAAGCGCTTGCGGCCGAGAAGGGCGAGCGCACCGAGGGCCGGCTTGGCTATCGCAGCGGCTATTACCAGCGCGCCCTGATCACGCGGGTCGGGACGTTGGAGCTTCGGGTTCCGCAAGACCGGGCGGGGCGGTTTTCGACGGAGCTGTTCGAGCGCTATCAGCGCTCGGAGAAGGCCTTGGTTGGGGCGCTTGGCGGAGATGTACGTGCAAGGCGTCTCGACGCAGGAAAGTGAAGGCGGTCACAGAGGCTTTGTGCGGCCACAGCTTTTCGGCCAGTTCGATCAGCGCCATCAACAAGACGCTGGACGCGAGCCTGAAGGCTTTCTCGGAACGGCGTCTTATCCGACGCCTATCCCTTATCTCATTCTCGACGCCCGTTACGAGCGCATCCGCGAGGGCGGGATCATCACGAAGCCAGGCCGTGCTGATCGCGGTCGCGGTGGACTGGGAAGGCCGCCGCCAGATCCTCGCCGTGGAGCTCGCCAACCGCGAGAGCCGGTCGAGCTGGCGCGACTTCTTGCTGGGCCTGAGCAAACGCGGGCTTACCGGCGTGGAGTTCGTGGTCTCGGACGATCATGCCGGTCTCAAAGCGGCGATCCGGGAAGTCCTGCCGGAAGCGGTCTGGCAGCGCTGTTACGTGCATTTTTTGAGGAACGCGCTCGATTACGTGCCGCGCAAAGTCGACGACGACTGCCTGCGGGAGCTGCGCTGGTTTTACGACCGGCGCGAGCTGGCCGAAGTGCGCCGCGACATTGCGGCCTGGCTGGGCAAATGGCAGGCGAAATATCCAAAGCTCTGCGCCTGGGTCGAGGAGAACATCGAGGAGACGCTGTCCTACTACCGGCTGCCGCTCGCCCACCACAAGCACATGAAGTCGACGAACATGCTGGAGCGGCTGAACCAGGAGATCAAGCGGCGCACGCATGTGGTGCGCATCTTTCCGAACCCGGAGAGCTGCCTGCGGCTTGTCCGCGCGCTCGCCGTCGAGATGCATGAGAACTGGCTTGAGGCCATGCGCTATCTCAACATGGATCACTTGCGCGAGCACAAAAAGCAGATGCTGAGGCAGGCGGCATGACCGGCCCGGCTTGCCCAACGATCGCGCCGTGCTCGCGGCCCTCAACGCCGCTTCGCGCCGCCTGCGGCGGTGGCCTCCGGCCAGCGTTGACCGCCGCTGCGCGCGGCGCTTTACGGAAGTTCAGGCCGGGACGGAGAAACGCCGTTCAGCCGAACAAAGAAACATCCCTGCAGCTATGGCCCGGCCATTTTGCAGAACTTGACGCACATAACTGCAAGCCGGCGGCTCAGGATCAGTCCGCGCCTTGCAAGGGTGGGCGCTTCCGGAGGTGTTTGCCCGCCTGCGGCGCCTTTTGGAGGCGCGCATGGGCAAGCAGGGTAGCTTCGCCAAAATCCACTCAGTCTGGAAGGCTGTCAGAAAGCCAATTGGCCAAGTCACTCACATATGGTGTCTTCAATATAGTGATATGGTTACCTGGACCGCGCCATGGAATAAGATTTGGCGCAAAGCGTCGCCACCCTTCAATGCTATTCATGAACTTTGTTTCATTGGCTGCATTGTCCAGTTCCGTATCGGAAACAAGCACAAGACGCGTCTTTCCAAAAAACGTGCTTTGCGGCTGGTACGACATCCGCAAGCCCATTTCAAAGAGCCGTACTGGACCACGTAGCGTGTCTGGGCGAGAGCGAGGCGGCATAAGTTGAACTCTGACGAGCCGCTCATGTAGCAGTTCCAGTTGTTGTTGGGCGCTGAGCGTTTCAATGTCGGCCAAAAGAAGCCCAAGCGGACGTTCCGCTGCCAACTCAAACAGATGCGCCATCTGGATAAGCGTTTCTGCGCGGTTGTATTCACGCAGTTTAACTCTGTCTGCATCTGGAACTGAACTATCAACAATCGTAAGAGAAGCCACAGTACAGCTGTTTTCTTGCAACTGTAACGCCATTTCGAGCGCTATCCAACCACCAAGGGAGTGTCCAAGAAGATGGATAGGGGCCGCTTGATGGCTTTTCTTAAGGGCATTCAAATACGCAGCGGCTGCAGCAGGAACAGTGGAATGTGGAATATTCACGCCATCTAAGCCGCGAGATTGACATGCTTGAACTCGCCAATTTTGTCCCAATGCTGAGGCCAGATCAGTGAAGCTTGCCACATTTGCTCCAGCGCCTGGTATGCAGAGGATTGAATGGTTTCCATGCGGCGCTTCCTGTATCTTCACCAATGGTGAATAATCTTCATCATTTCGTAGAGGGAATTGAACTGCGCTTGCCTGCTGGAGTTCAATCGCATAGGACAGCGCAGCACCGAGCGATGCAATATGCGGATCCTCCATCATCGACTGGTGATTTCCAGGGACGGGAACGACCTGCATTTGCGATTTGGGTACAATTTGATTCCATCCACTCTTAATGGCATTGAAAGCGTTGTCTTCCGCCGCAAACAAATGAATGGGAATTGGGATAGGTTTGACCTGATATTCTTTATCCGCCACAGCATGCATACGATACCGGAAAAGAAGTTGACGAATTTCAGTTTCAGTTAATTCCTTCGGCCAAAGCGCTCTATTCTTGTCAAAATCTTCTATTTCATTGAGATCATTCAGCTGTTTATCGTCCATCTTGGATAAACGAGGCTGCTGTACGTAAAAGCTGTCGAGCAGTCCAACAAATGCTACTGTTTTATCTTCGCCAATCAATTGTGTGGCGATTTCATAGGCGAGCTTGCCGCCAAAAGACCAGCCAGCAAGCCGGTATGGTCCCATGGGTTGAATAGTACGAATGATTTGGCGAAGCTTTGCAGCCATGGCTTCTATGGTCCGCATCGGGGCTTCGCGCGCAGGATAAAGTTGCAAACCATAAACAGGAAAATCACCTACGAGATGTTTTGTAAGATCAGCGCCATAAAACATCTCGCCCGAAGCCTCCGGAAGTATAAACAGAGGAGGCTGATTTCCCGTGCTTCGCAAGGGTATGGCGCCTCGGTTTAGCAATAGCTCACAATGAGCGCCAACGTCGCTGATGAGACCTGCGATAGTTGGATATGCGAGGAGTTTCGTCAGTGAGACATCGAAGTTATTCTGCTTGAGAGTGCTTAAGAGTTTCACCGCCAGCAGCGAATGGCCGCCAAGCTCAAAGAAATTGTCGTGCCGGCCCACGCGCTCGACCCCAAGCAGCTCAGACCAGATCTTCGCCAGCAACTCCTCGGTCTCGCCAACCGGAGCCTCGTAACCGCCCCTCACATAGGCGTCCCCCTCTGGCGCCGGCAGCGCCTCGCGGTCGAGCTTGCCGTTCGGCGTCAGGGGAAGCCTCTCCACACGCACATAGGCCGAAGGCACCATGTAATCGGGAAGCGATGCCGATAGATGCGCCCGCAGCGCCTCCGCCCCAAGCTCCTCCTCGCCCACATAATAGGCGACAAGACGCTTGTCTCCAGAACCATCCTCACGGGCGATGACAACCGCCTCGCGTACACCAGCATGCTCGCAAAGCCGCGCCTCGATCTCGCCAAGCTCGATCCTAAAGCCCCGGATCTTAACCTGGAAGTCGTTCCGCCCTAAAAACTCGATATTGCCGTCCGCAAGCCAGCGCCCCAAATCTCCCGTCCGGTACATCCGTGCATCCGGCTTCCCCGCAAACGGATCGGGCAAAAACCGCTCCGCCGTTAATTCCGCACGGTTCAAATACCCCCGAGCAACCCCAGCACCCCCTATATACAGCTCCCCAGAAACCCCAACAGGCACCGGCTCCCCGTGTGCGTCCAATATGTATATCCGTGTGTTCGAGATCGGACGGCCGATGGGAATTCAGTATTCCATGTGTTTGCTGAGCAGTAAGGAGCTGCAGCAGATGACCAAATGGTCGCCTCAGTCGGACCATAGACATTCCAGTAATCTCCGCAGTCGACGCTTATCGCAAATTTGTAGCGATGCCGCTGGAAAGCGCCTCGCCACCACGAATAGTACTTTGAGGCTGGTCTCCCCTTTGCAACCAATTTCCAGTAATATCGCGCCAGGTGGCAGGGGTCACCTGAAGAACTGTTATGCTATCTAAGGCGAGCATTTCCTTAATGCGTTCTGGATCGGTACTAACTGCGGGTGCAGGTAGAACCGGAGTGCGCACCGCTCAGCCAGCGGCATGAAGATCTCGAGGGCAGCAATATCGAAGGCAAGCGTGGTGAGAGCTACGACAAGCGATCGCTTTGGGTCATACGGATAAGGGAGCGCCTGAAATTCCAATTAGATTGACCATGCCCCTATGCTCGACCATAACGCCCTTTGGCTGCCCGGTTGAGCCGGAGGTGTAGATCACATAGGCGAGGTGGCGGGAGGTAAGGCCCAAGGCGGTGCAATCCTGGTTGGCGGCGGGCTCATCCGCCCAGCGGCTCGCATCCCCAAGATCGATCACCGGCGCATCGATGCCGCAACCCGCCATAGCCGCCCGACCCGCGCCATCGGCAAGCAGCGCCGCTGGCGCGCTGTCCTTAACCATGAAGCCAAGCCGCTCAGCTGGATAGGCAGGATCAAGCGGCACATAAGCTCCGCCCGCCTTCAGAATGGCCAAAAGCCCAATGACCATCTCAAGGCTGCGCTCCACGCAGATCGCCACCCGCTCGTCCGGCTTGACCCCAAGCCTGCGCAGATGATGGGCCAGCCGGTTCGCCCGCGCGTTCAGCTCCCCATAGGAAAGCGTCTGATCCTCAAACTCGACCGCAACCGCATCCGGCGTCCTTGCCGCCTGCGCCTCGAACAACTCATGGACGCACTTGTCCGCAGGATAATCCGCATCCGTCGCGTTCCATTCAACCAATACCCGGCGCCGCTCAGACGCCGGCAATACCTCCAACTCCCGCACTGGCGTTTCAGGCGCGTTTTCCAACGCCTCAACCAGATGCACAAGCGCCGTTTCCATGAAGCCGCAAATGCGCGCTGCCCCTATTTGAGGCTCAGCTTGCGCCACCAGATCGAACCCCTCGCCCACATCGTCCACCGACAACGTCAGCGGATAGTTGGTGCGCTCCTCGCCGCCGAGAAGCTCGATCCCCTCCCAAGCCAGTTGCGCTTCGGTATTTTCTTGCGAACCGTAGCGGTAGTTGAGCAAGGCCGAGAACAACGGCAATGGCGCAGGCACTCCGCTGCAACGCTGCGCCAGCGCCAGCGGCGCATGTTCGTGACGCAACAGCCCCGCCAGCAAGCCATGTGTCCGCCGCACGCTCGCCGCAACGCCCTCGTTGCCTATGCTAAGACGCACGGGCAGCGTGTTGATGAACATCCCCAGAGCTCGATCCGCACCTTCGCCCCCCTGCATGCGTCCGAACAGCACCGTGCCGAACACAACATCATCCCGGCCCGACGTCCGCGCCAAAACCGCCGCCCAGGCCAGATGGAACAGGCTCGCCGCGCTTACTCCCAATGTCCGCGCCAAGGCGCGTAGACGGTGTGCGAGATCCCCATCCAGAACAAGCCGAACCTCTTCAATGCCACGGCCTTCGCCTTGCACATCGCTAAGGCCAAAGGGCAACGTCGGCTCATCCACATCCTCAAGCATGCCGCGGAAAAACGCCTCATGCTCCGCAGCGCTCACGCCAAGCCGCGCCTGCGCAACAAAATTACGGAACGGAGCCGCCGCTGGAAGCGCCCCGCCGCGCCCCAGAAGATACGCTTGTACCTCCCCGGTTAGCGCTTCCAGCGTGGTATGGTCCATGACCAGATGGTGGTGAAGCAGCTGCAACAGCCAGCGGTCCTTGGCCTCATCTCGCCCAATAACGCCGCGCATCAGCGGAGCTTGGCTCACATCGAGCCGCAGGCGGCATGGATCAAAGCGCGCTTGCAGTTGCGTTGCCGCATCGCCCCCAGTTGGATCAAGCACAACCTCCTCCACCGGCACAGTGGCCTTCCGCCACACCACCTGCGCCGGCGCGCTAAGGCCTTCCCATACGATGCCGGTGCGCAAAATGTCGTGACGCGCAATCACCGCATCCAGCGCAGCAAGAAAACCATCCAGCCGCTCCCGGCTGTCAAAGGCCAAAAGGCTTGCTAGCAGATAGGCGTCTCCTTCCGCGGCCACCAAATGATGGAACAGGATGCCTTCCTGCAAAGGCGCCAAAGGATAGATGTCCTGCACATTCCGCGCCCCGCCTGGAACGGTTGCAACGATGCGCTCGATCTCTGCTTGATTGAGTGCGATCAGCGGCAGCATCTCAGGCGTGATCTGGGCGCCGCCCTCCGGGATCAGATTGGGCGGAACCGCGACACCGGATCCAGCCTCCGCAGCGGCGGCAAGGCCAGCCAGCGTCGGGGACGAAAACAGGGCCCGCACATCCACCTGCAACCCTTGACGGCGCATGCGCTCAATGAGCGTCACCGCCAGCAGCGAATGGCCGCCAAGCTCAAAGAAATTGTCGTGCCGGCCCACGCGCTCGACCCCAAGCAGCTCAGACCAGATCTTCGCCAGCAACTCCTCGGTCTCGCCAACCGGAGCCTCGTAACCGCCCCTCACATAGGCGTCCCCCTCTGGCGCCGGCAGCGCCTCGCGGTCGAGCTTGCCGTTCGGCGTCAGGGGAAGCCTCTCCACACGCACATAGGCCGAAGGCACCATGTAATCGGGAAGCGATGCCGATAGATGCGCCCGCAGCGCCTCCGCCCCAAGCTCCTCCTCGCCCACATAATAGGCGACAAGACGCTTGTCTCCAGAACCATCCTCACGGGCGATGACAACCGCCTCGCGTACACCAGCATGCTCGCAAAGCCGCGCCTCGATCTCGCCAAGCTCGATCCTAAAGCCCCGGATCTTAACCTGGAAGTCGTTCCGCCCTAAAAACTCGATATTGCCGTCCGCAAGCCAGCGCCCCAAATCTCCCGTCCGGTACATCCGTGCATCCGGCTTCCCCGCAAACGGATCGGGCAAAAACCGCTCCGCCGTTAATTCCGCACGGTTCAAATACCCCCGAGCAACCCCAGCACCCCCTATATACAGCTCCCCAGAAACCCCAACAGGCACCGGCTCCCCGTGTGCGTCTAATATGTATATCCGTGTGTTCGAGATCGGTCGGCCGATCGGAATGGACGGTTAACGCCTACTCCAGCACAGTTCCAAGCAGTATACGTCCACCGTCGCTTCAGTCGGTCCGTACAGATTGATGACAGTTCAGTTGCGGCAAGCCTTTCACGGAAGCGCTTGCGTTGACCAGCTGCGGCAAGGCCTCGCCGCTAGCATATCACTCGAGCCCTCCTAAGACATTCCGCTAGCGCAACGTTATGCTCAAGGAACAAGTTGCAGCATTGAGCGGTACGAAATGTAGCGTCGTGATCCCCTTGCTGTCGGATAACTTCGATAAGATAGGTTGGATCATCGTGTCCACGTCAGGCCGGGCTATCGATTAGTCTTGCACCGGTCAGCAATGGCCAGAAGTACTCCCACACCGAAACGTCAAAGGCAATGTGGACGTTTGTCAGTAACATCACATCGCAAGAGCCAAACCTGTAGGCAGTCTGCATCCAGATCAGGCGATTAATCAAGCCCCTATGCTCGACCATAACGCCCTTTGGCTGCCCGGTTGAGCCGGAGGTGTAGATCACATAGGCGAGGTGGCGGGAGGTAAGGCCCAAGGCGGTGCAATCCTGGTTGGCGGCGGGCTCATCCGCCCAGCGGCTCGCATCCCCAAGATCGATCACCGGCGCATCGATGCCGCAACCCGCCATAGCCGCCCGACCGGCGCCATCGGCAAGCAGCGCCGCTGGCGCGCTGTCCTTAACCATGAAGCCAAGCCGCCCAGCTGGATAGGCAGGATCAAGCGGCACATAAGCTCCGCCCGCCTTCAGAATGGCCAAAAGCCCAATGACCATCTCAAGGCTGCGCTCCACGCAGATCGCCACCCGCTCGTCCGGCTTGACCCCAAGCCTGCGCAGATGATGGGCCAGCCGGTTCGCCCGCGCGTTCAGCTCCCCATAGGAAAGCGTCTGATCCTCAAACTCGACCGCAACCGCATCCGGCGTCCTTGCCGCCTGCGCCTCGAACAACTCATGGACGCACTTGTCCGCAGGATAATCCGCATCCGTCGCGTTCCATTCAACCAATACCCGGCGCCGCTCGGCTTCGCTTAAAACCGGCAGCCGGTCGACCGCCTGGCTATCGTCGGCGGTCATGCCTTCGAGCAGCCGCCGCCAGTAGCCGAGGTAACGCTCGATCGTGGCGGGCTCGAACAACGCCGTGGCGTATTCCAGGCCGCCTGCTATCTCGTCCCCCGCTTCGCCAAGCGACAGTGACAGATCAAACTTGGCCGCAACATACCACCCCTCCAGGGGCGACAGCGTCAGACCAGGCAGTTCGAGCGCCTCTTCCGGCGCGTTCTGCCAAGCGAACATCGTTTGGAACACCGGCGCATGCGCCATGCTGCGAGGTGGCTGCACGATCTCGACCACCTGCTCGAAGGGAAGGTCCTGATGGCTCTGCGCTCCAAGACTTGCCGCCTTCACACGCCCCAGAAGCTCCGACACGCTTGGAGAGCCCGACAAATCAACCCGTAGCGCCAGCGTGTTCACGAAGAACCCAATCAGACCTTCGAGTTCTGTGCGGTTGCGATTGGCGGACGGGCTGCCAATCACCACATCGTCTTGGCCCGATAGACGCGATAGAACCGCAGCCCAACTCGCCAGCAAGCTCATATACAGCGTCACCCCATGCCGCTGGCTCAGCGCCTTTAATTGTTGCGACAGCTCCGCACCCAGACGCACCTCAACCATGGAGCCAGCATAATCTGGCTGTGCGGGACGCGGATGATCGGTAGGCAAATCCAAAAGCGCTGGCGCCCCAGCTAGCGTCTTCTTCCAATAGCGCGATTGCTCCTCGCCTATGCCCCCTTCCAGCCAGCTCCGCTGCCAGGCCGCGTAGTCGGCATATTGCACCGCCAGGGGCGCAAGTGGATCGGCGCGGCCTTGCGAAAACGCATCGTAAAGCGCGCTCAACTCCTTGATCAGCACGCCAACCGACCAGCCATCGGAGACAATGTGGTGCATCGTCACCACCAGCACATGCTCGTCTTCGGCTACTCGCAAAAGCTGCCCGCGGATCAACGGCCCCACATCTAAAGCGAAGGGAGCCGCAACATCAGCCCCAGCCAGCCGCCGCACTTCGCCTTCAATATCCTCATGGCTGCGCAGATCCCGCTCAACAAGCGCAAAGCCGATATCCTCTGGCCCAATCTGCTGCACTGGCTGACCATCGATCACGGTAAAGCTCGTGCGCAGCCCCTCATGACGGGCGACAATGCAATCCAGCGCCCGGATAAGCGCTTCCCGGTTAAGATGCCCCTTAAGCCTTATCCCGCCCGGCATGTGATAGGCCGCACTCGCCCCTTCGAACTGGGCCAAGAACCACAGCCGCTGCTGGGCAAAGGACAATGGCAACACGCCATCCCGCGCCACAGGAACAATCGCAGGCAGAACGCTTTCCGAAGCGCTGGCGGCAAAGCGGGCGAACTCTGACAACACCGGCTTGGCAAACAGTTCGGCCAGCGGCGCTTCCACGTTCAGCGCCTGCCGCAGCCGTGACACCAACGTCACCGCCAGCAGCGAATGGCCGCCAAGCTCAAAGAAATTGTCGTGCCGGCCCACGCGCTCGACCCCAAGCAGCTCAGACCAGATCTTCGCCAGCAACTCCTCGGTCTCGCCAACCGGAGCCTCGTAACCGCCCCTCACATAGGCGTCCCCCTCTGGCGCCGGCAGCGCCTCGCGGTCGAGCTTGCCGTTCGGCGTCAGGGGAAGCCTCTCCACACGCACATAGGCCGAAGGCACCATGTAATCGGGAAGCGATGCCGATAGATGCGCCCGCAGCGCCTCCGCCCCAAGCTCCTCCTCGCCCACATAATAGGCGACAAGACGCTTGTCTCCAGAACCATCCTCACGGGCGATGACAACCGCCTCGCGTATACCAGCATGCTCGCAAAGCCGCGCCTCGATCTCGCCAAGCTCGATCCTAAAGCCCCGGATCTTAACCTGGAAGTCGTTCCGCCCTAAAAACTCGATATTGCCGTCCGCAAGCCAGCGCCCCAAATCTCCCGTCCGGTACATCCGTGCATCCGGCTTCCCCGCAAACGGATCGGGCAAAAACCGCTCCGCCGTTAATTCCGCACGGTTCAAATACCCCCGAGCAACCCCAGCACCCCCTATATACAGCTCCCCAGAAACCCCAACAGGCACCGGCTCCCCGTGTGCGTCTAATATGTATATCCGTGTGTTCGAGATCGGACGGCCGATGCGGATTGCGACGTGATGAAACTATTGCAAACATTCACACGCGCAAACGATGGCATTGATCGTTGTCTCTGTCGGGCCATAAAGTTGTACTAAATGCTGAGATATCTGCTCGACGCTGAAACCTTGCGTTGCTAATTGCCGAGCAAGCTGACTGCCTCTCCGCCAATGATAAATTGCATGCAAATTGCTAGGCCATTCGCCTTCTGCGTATACAATTCTGTCAGAGTAATGGCAGGCAAATTCGGCTACAGAGACATGCGCCGTTGTGCATCTTCTTGCGGCCAATGAATTCTGCAATCAAAAAAGGATTACGGCCGATGTCAGGCGTAAGAATCAATCGCGCGCCGATAGACAGCAGTGTCCAAAGATCTCCTCCTACCGAAACATCAAACGATAGTGGAGGTAAACTGTAGAATGCGATCGGCGCTTGCGAAGCCAAACGCATAACACTTTGCCAAGCTGTGATGTGATTAACAATGCCCCTATGCTCGACCATAACGCCCTTTGGCTGCCCAGTTGAGCCGGAGGTGTAGATCACATAGGCGAGGTGGCGGGAGGTAAGGCCCAAGGCGGTGCAATCCTGGTTGGCGGCGGGCTCATCCGCCCAGCGGCTCGCATCCCCAAGATCGATCACCGGCGCATCGATGCCGCAACCCGCCATAGCCGCCCGACCCGCGCCATCGGCAAGCAGCGCCGCTGGCGCGCTGTCCTTAACCATGAAGCCAAGCCGCTCAGCTGGATAGGCAGGATCAAGCGGCACATAAGCTCCGCCCCCCTTCAGAATGGCCAAAAGCCCAATGACCATCTCAAGGCTGCGCTCCACGCAGATCGCCACCCGCTCGTCCGGCTTGACCCCAAGCCTGCGCAGATGATGGGCCAGCCGGTTCGCCCGCGCGTTCAGCTCCCCATAGGAAAGCGTCTGATCCTCAAACTCGACCGCAACCGCATCCGGCGTCCTTGCCGCCTGCGCCTCGAACAACTCATGGACGCACTTGTCCGCAGGATAATCCGCATCCGTCGCGTTCCATTTATAAATACCCTGACGCGCTCAGCCGCAGGCAGCAACGGCAACTGATCGACTGCCTGGCTGTCATCGGCAACCATCCCTTCAAGTAACTGACGCCAGTAACCAAGATAACGCTCGATCGTGGCGGGCTCGAACAACGCCGAGGCGTATTCCAGATCCCCCACTATCTCTTCACCAATCTCGGCGACTTCAAACACGAGATCAAACCCCGCACCGCCATTGATCGGTCGCCAGAACGGAAGAACCTCGCAGCCTCCCCAGCGGATTGGCGCGTGACTGTCAACGCCCGCCACCAGCTTCAGGATATCAGCCGAACCCCTCGGATTTTGGAAGACGAACATTGTCTGGAAATAAGGATGTCCAGTATGGTCCCGCGGCGGATTAAGCCGTTCCACAAGTTCGCTTAGCGGATAGTTTTGATTTGCAAAAGCCTGAAAGGCCGTGCGGCGGACTGCGCGCAGCAACCCCACTACTGTAAGACCTGGCTCAAAGAATGCCTGCATGACCACAGGATTAAAAAACAAACCAACAACATTGCGCCACTTTGCGCCGCCGCGTGCTGGTAGGGGTGAACCCAACGCGATGCGATCTTGACTGGTTAGGCGATGCAGCAAGAGAAAATAGGAGGCTAGCAGCATCACATAAAGCGAGGTGCCATGCTTGCTGGCAAGTTGCCGTAGTTTGCTGGTGAGCTCTGCTGGCAAAACACAACGCATGACAGCGTGCTGGGTGTTTTCTTTTTCAATTCGAGGATTATCGAACGGCAAATACAGCTGTGCAGAATTTTCACGGAGAGTTTGTTGCCAATAGGCAAATTGCTTCACCCCCTGCTTACTGCCCAGCCACTGCTGCTGCTGTCTGATATACTCGAAATAGCTCTTCTCTTCACCTGGGAAAGAACGGGGCAAAATGAAAGTGGATGCCCCACCAGCTTGCAGAAGTTCGCCAAGATCTTCAATCAGCCGCCAATACGACCAGCCATCGCAGATTATGTGATCAATAACTAACAGCAATACACATCGCTGATCACACAAACGGTACACGCTTGCTCTTAGTAGCGGTGCTCGATTAAGATCAAACGGTCTAGCATAATCTACGGTTACGCGACGTTTCAGCAACGCATCGTCAAGGCCTTCGACCTCGAAGATCTCGATGGGCACATCTATTTTTATGTTAGTTTCAATGCATTGTTTGGGCTGGCCGCCAATTTCCCGAAACCGCACCCGCAACATTTGATTCCGCGAGACTAGCCCGTTCAATGCTTCTCTCAGACATGCCACATCCAGCCCATCAACGATCTGAATGCAGAAAGCCTCGTTATATGTACCCCTTAATTGCGGTCGCAGTTTATAGAGAAACCAGAAGTTACGCTGAACGCCAGATAGGGGATGCCACCCCTCAGTGGAATAGGTTAACTGCCGCACGATTGACCTGCTCCCGACTTGCCCTTGTTTATAAATAGAGTCTGGTCTGATTATGCCCCGTTGCGGGGGGTGTCAATCGGCATCCAAAATTGGCTCTGACTCAATTTTGATGAAGTGTGGACGCCGGCTCGCGTTGGTTTCACAAAGGAATCAACGTGGTGGAGCAAGCCTTCGACCAGCTGCCCTCGTCCTGCATGGCTTTGAGGTGGCGAGCGCCGTCTGTGACGGCGCGACGACCGTAATCACCGTTCGGAACATGAGCAAAAGGTGCCCTTGTCCCAGCTGCGGGGCGAGTTCTGAGCGTGTTCACAGGCGGTATTTTCGGCGTCTGGGCGATTTGCCGTCTTCTCGCGCTAGCTGAAAAGGGCGAAATGCGTGGCGCAGCCGATGGAACGCCATCGCAGTCGCGCAACGCTCCGATTGCCGAGCCGGCGCGTGTGTTGCGGATGAGCTCCTTTTTCTCAAGCGACTGCAGGATGGAGTGCAGCGAGCCGAAGGGATGCCTGCGGCGTCGGCGAGCTCAGGGTAGTGCGGGTCATAAGTTCCTACGTTCTTTGTTTTTCTTGTCGGCTGGCGGCAATCCGCCAGCTGCTGTTGGTACGTCACATTTTCGGTGTAATGGAAACATATCAGGAAGCAGAAGGAGATTTGCACAAGAGGCAGAGGGGGCTCTGCGTAGGGGACTGAGGGGCGTCCCGGAATGCTGCACATCCAGGGCCCGGCTGGGCCGGAATTCTCATGGCGCCTGAGCGAACGCCTGGGCGGTGGGGCCGGTCATCTCCTCGAAGCAGAAAGAAACACCGCAGCCGCGAGATGGCGCCCGGAGCCAAGTCGGGGATAGCTTCCTGCGCAGACTGACAGCCGGACAAAATAGCGTTATGCGTGAGTGATCGGAGGCGGCTTCAGGTTCAAAGGCTCGTGCTTTGCCCAGCCTTCACCGAGCATGGCTTTTGGATCGACATTAAAGCCTGGGGAGCCGCTGCACTTTAGGAGCCGCCGAAACGCGGCGCTTTGTTCTTGGTACAAACAATGCGGATGCGTCCAACCGATAGCCCGTATCTCCAACTGGGGTTAATAAATTTGAAGAGCGTTGGGTGGAGAATTGATTTTCGTCAGCTCGGGAGTGGCTGGCAACTCATCGCTAGCATTTTGCGCCGCAATCGCTGGGGAGTTGCGAGCGTCCTCATGGCCACGTTAGGCGTTTACGCCTCAAGTCTCTCGATTCCTATCGTCATCCAGAACATCGTCGACGGCATCATCACCAAGAACTCGGCTATGTTCATTGGGGTTCTAGGCGTGCTCGCTTTTGTATTGTCGGTCGCCGACGTCCTTTTGGCGGATTTCCGGCGGGCGAAGGTGATATCGCTGGGCCAACGTGTCGACCGACACATTTCCTTGGAGATTATGGCGCACCTGTTGAGCGCTCGCATCGACGCCAACGGTTGTAACACGGGCGAGATCCTCAATAGGACCGAGCAGACCGACAAGATCAAGACCTTTATGATCGACATCATTCCATCGTCGATCTTTGACATCGGCAGTGCGGTCATTGCTGCGGTTATCATCTTTGCCTACAGCACGTCTTGCGGTCTCATAGTCCTTCTGATTGCCATGGGTGGGTTTCTTGTCTCCAAGACCATTCTCGCCAACTTCTACTCGAAGGTTTTTGGCCAGTTCAAACTTAGGAGCGAAAGGCAGGGTAATCTCGCTGAGACAGTACGCGGACTGCATACCATAAAGTCGTTAGCGATCGAGCCGGGGCGCCGTCGTCTATGGAGCAAGAAGACGAAGAATTTGGTCGACGCCTATGGCGATACTTCGCAAATCCTCCGCCGCTTTTTTCGGATAACCCGCTTGTCTCAGCATATTTTGACGCTCGCCGTTGTCGGCGTTGGCGGCGTTCAAATGGTGCACGGCGCACTCAGCGTGGGCGACCTGTTTGCTGTATTGATGTTGTCGGAAAAAGTTTCCGCGCCTCTCCTCAATTCAGCCGACGTCGCGCGTCAGTTCCAAGACGTCGCCGTGGCGGTGGCCGAACTGGGACGATTGCTCGACGCCCCGCCCGACCGCGCCAGCAGGGATGGGCCCTTGCGCACTCCGCTCAGCGGCGGCATTGAGTTCCGCGACGTCACCTATCGCTACAGTGCCGAAGCGACGCCCGCAGTCAAGAAACTGTCTCTGCGCTTGCCCGAAGCAGGCCTTATCGCTTTCGTTGGCCGCAACGGCGCCGGAAAGTCCACAATGTTGCGCCTGATGCAAGGGCTATTGCCCGATTTTGATGGGCATATCCGAGTGGGCGGCAACGACGTTAGGGCGTATCATCCGCGCTGGCTGCGATCGCAGATGGCGATCGTCAATCAGGATACTGTCCTATTTGCCGGAACCATTCGTGAGAACGTCTCCAGCTGGATGCCAGGCGTGACGGATGCTGAGATCGAGGCCGCGCTCCGTGTGGCGGGCGCATGGGAGTTCGTCAATGAGCTTCAGGGAAAGCTGAACGCCCGCCTGGACGAAAATGCCGCCAACCTCTCGGGCGGACAGCGTCAGCGTCTTTCAGTTGCGCGTGCTGTGCTGCGTGATCCCAAAATCATCCTGTTGGATGAACCGTCTGCGTTCCTCGACGCTGAAGCCGCAGTTGACCTCGAGGCGCGATTAAGCGCATGGGGCAATGGGCGCCTGATGATATTGGTGTCGCACCATCTTGCTGCGACGCGGACAGCGGATGCTATAATTCTGATAGAAAAGGGGGCTGTCGTGGCTCAGGGGACCCACGGAGAACTTCTGGCCGCCTCTTCACTCTACCGTTCATTATGGAACGATTATTTGCGCGGCACGGGGGCCGCGTAGCCCATTCTCTTCGCGCTGCGCCCGCGCTGGCTTAGGGCGACGCGGTGCGGTTGCGTATGTAATTATTGCCGGTGCCATTTCGTGGAAATACGCGTGCACGAACGATGAAGAGGAGCCAATCCATTCAGGACAGCAAAGCCGTACCAACGCGTCGTGGCTGTAGCTGTGAATCGGCGTGGAATAAGGGCTCTGACTCAATTTTGATGAAGTGTGGGCGCCGGCTCTTGTTGGTTTCACAGAGAAATCAACGCGGTGAAGCAAGCCTTTCGACCATCTGCCCTCGTCCCGCATGGATTTGAGGCAGCGAGCGCTGTCTGTGACGGCACGACGACCGTAATCACCGTCCGGCACATAAGCAAAGCGACCCCTGTCCCAGCTGCGGGGCGAGTTCAGAGGTATCCGTTGCGGCGGCATCACCTTCAAGAGCGGCTTTTCGCGCGAGACTGGCGGGAAAGTGGGAACAGAAGATGAGCGCTTATGAAAAGTGACAGGCATCAGCACAGCCTCTTACGGCACGCAGCGGCGGTGCCGGAAATGGAGCGATGAAGAGAAGGCGCGGATCGTGTCGGAGAGCTTTGCTCCCGGCGCAAATTTCGCCGCTGTGGCGCGGTGTCATGGCGTGAGCTGCGGCTTGCTTCATAATTGGCGCGGTCAGGTTCGGCAAGCGGTTGCAACGCAGATGCCGTTCATTCCGATCACGGTGGCGGGAGAGCGGCGGCGGAGAGGAAGATGGGGCCATCGCGTCGTGCGGCACAATCGAGATCGAGCTTGCGAGCGCGCGCGTCGCGTCGAGGGCGCGCCCGACCAATCCACAGAACTCGATCAGCGTATGCCAATCCCGGCCATTTAGTGCCAGCCGGGACGCCTCGATCGCCAGAACGGCTCCGGCTTTTTCCTTCGCAGATCGCCGCAAGCAGCCGTTCAAAACCTGGTCGGCTGATGCCGCCCCCTGAGCGGCCAAGATCGTCGTCAACGATCACAACTTTGGACCAGCCGAGCTGACGGGCGCGATCGGCGAGCCCATATTGGCGCCGTCGGCTTTCCTGATTGTGCGCCACCTGATCGGCCGTCGACTGGCGGACGTAGACGAAGGCGGTGCGCGCAAGATGCTCAGGCGTGATCTTGGTCATCGCTGGCTCCCTCGAGAGCGAAGGCCGCCGCAATTTCGAGCAGCAGCGCTTCCACAAACATCGCCAGGCACGTCTTGTGTGGGGGCGTCAGCGCGACGCCTAGAAGACGGAAGGTGAAACGGCTGAACAGCGGGTCGTCGCAACTAATTCACCGAAGACTAACTCGAAAATCAGTCCAATCGCATTGCTGCGCGGTACGCGAGATCGGAAAACCGTCCGTAGGCTGCTGACTTCCAAGCCGGCGTGTCAGTAAGAAACGCGGCTCGCATCTGCACCCCAACGCTTGCTTTGTCCTCATCGATAATTGGCGAAGATCGATGCAGACTGGCATCCGACCGAAGCGCCTCAAGCACAGTGAGCAGTGGCAACGTCCCGAACTCAATGACAATCGGCATCACAGAGCGATTAGGCGGCGCAGTCGTGGCGACCGCTTGGAGCAACGAGCCAGAGACGACCGACGATACGGACGAGGTCGCGTTCTTAACATCCGATCCGAACCAATCCCTCGCTCGATCGAGCTGGGACTCCGCGCCTTCGGACAAGATGACCTCTCCATAGCCGCTCGGACCTAGTCCCGTGTGTAGGTCGATCACGCAAAGCGATCGTACTTCGGACGGCACGCAATCCTTGAGGATGGTCCAAAAGGTTCTATTGGACCACACGGGGCGCGTGCCCCCATAGAATAGACCATCGGGACACGAATACTGTCCGGGCTGGACGATATCCTGCAGCGCTTTGACGCCTTGTTGTTCTATGAACTTTTTCAACTCCAGATCTGCGAGCGCCCGCGCCTCACCATTCCAGGTCGCGGGGACTAGCACGCTGTGTAGTTTCTCGTATGCGTGTGCGGACGGAACGGCTTGCTGGAAATCCAAGAAGTTCCAATTCAAGTCTACATTGTCTTCATTGCAGCGTCGCTGCCACGAAAATCCAAATGGGTTAAGTGCGTGAATAATAGCGACCGCGGCTTTTTTGGCCAAGCACTCATGGAGTCGGTCGTGCATGAAGCCGGTCTGACATGCCGAGCCGCAGAAACCTTCGACACCGTGCGTTCCTGATATCAGTACGAGCATGGACGTCGGCATATCTGCGCCGAGCACGGCAACATCGGTTGCAAGTTCCTCCGCTTCGGCTCCACGGCCAACGGGGTTGATGTGCGTTCGTATACGGGCGCCAACCGAAGCCGCAGCGGCAAGGAACCGGTATCGTGCTTCACGGTAGCTGCTGGAGAAATAATTGGACACTGTCATGGCGATACCAGTGCTTTGGAGGATTTACGCTTGTGTTGAACCAGAACGGCCAGATAGGCAACACGGTGATTATCAGCGATCGCGTTTCTTAGCCCAAGCGAATGATACGCCGTGAGCTCGGTTCGGAGCCTGTCAGGCAGATGAACGGCGCCGTCCTCCTCATCGCCGGCGCTGGAGCCAGCGACTGCGACTTCAACCGGCACAGCATCGCCGTCTATCCATTCGGGTGCGTCGTCGACGGACGCATCATCACCGCTCGCAGGAAGCGCTGGCTGGTCCTCGCGCCGAACATAACCGCGTTCGATCTCCAAGAAGCCGTCATCGCGAGGCCGACGAAGGTGCCGGCGATGGCTTTCTGCTTTTCTGCTTAGAGCGCGGATTTGTTCTCCATCTCGGCGATCTGGCGTTTGAGCGTTTCGATCCGCTCCTCGTCCTGGGCGCTGAGCTCCTCTTGGCGCTAGAGTTCGTCGAGCTGCGTCTGGAGCTCTTCGAGCCTCGCTTCCTCTTCAGCCGAGAGAGCGGGTTCAATCGGCTGGAGCGCCCGGTAATCGCGCTTGTGGTTCCAGGGGAAGTCGATCGCGGCTTCGAGCCTTCCGAACGGATCGAGGGCCGCTTCGACCTCGAGCTTTTCGGCGACGAGGCGATCGAGGAGCGCTGGGTCCTGAAGCCATCTGGCGGAAGTCTTCATCGAACAGATCGCGAAGAACAAAGCCGCCCGCGGCTTCATAGGCGGCGAGGCCCACGAACAGCGCGCGCCGATCCTCCGCATCCACGGATGTTTCAGCGATCATGCGCTTGATGGCTTCGGGAGACTTGTTCCACTGGCGGCCGATCGCTTCAAGAACCTGCTCCTGCCGGGCGTGATCCTCGGATGGGAGATCGCGACAAAGCTCGAGGTGCCGGTGTCTACGATGCAATGCGCATCCTCGGCAAGGATCGGCTCCAGCATCTCGTCGAACCGGCGCGCATTCAGGATGGTGCCTCCGTGAGCGTGAAAAAGTGGCTGTCGTTGCATCCGCATCAAAGCAAAGAACGGGCTCGCGCAAATGGCGGTAGTAGAGCGCCAGCAGGAAGGCGACGAAGGATTTGCCCCCCCACCCTTGCTGTTGAGAATGAAGTGAACGTTCCTGGTGGCCGCATCCCCCTGCCGGGTCTCGACCTCAGATGAGCTTCTTGTCGTCGATGTCTGAGGGATCGAAATGGAAGCCTCTTGCATTGCCGGCGCCTGGAAGCTTGCGGGGGCCGGCAGCGCGGTCACGGGCTTCGGCTCGAGCAGGCTTTTGAACGGGCCTTGGGGATGGGGCATGGTCTCTCTCCTTTGCGCGAGGGTTGGCGTAGCGCATGAACTGGCGGTAGCTCATGCCGAGGCGGGCCTCGAACAGCGCGTAGACCTTGGTCATCGGCAGGCCCTCATCGAGGGCTTTGGCGATGTCTGGCGCGAGCGCCACATAGGCGACCCGGCCCTCGCCCCACCGTGCTCTTTTGCTGCCCGACCTCTTTGTCACCGCCCGTTGTCCGGTCGCCATTTATCGGTTAAAACCGATCCGTTTCGGGCTATGGCGAACAAGGGCAAAGTTTGGCGATCATTGTCGTTCTTTGGCGATCTATGGCGAGGAATGGCGAAAAATTGTGGGTTTGACGGAGATCGCCATAGATGGACGGAGTTTGTCGAAGATGGACAAAGATGGACGAAGATCGTCAGAGATGGCCAAAGTTTTTGACGGCAAGATGTGTGATGTGGGCCCACATCACCGCCTCCGGCCGTCCGGCCTGCGTCTCTCTTACTCGCCTTCGGCTCGACGAGAGCGCTGACGCGCGCCGGAAAGGAGAAGGTCGAGGCCATGCCGGCAGGGAAGATGGAGGAGAGCCGCGACAGGAATTGGCCGCTCAAGGTTTTTGTCTCCGAGCGCGAACGCGCGGACATCGAAACGCGCGCTGCGGCCACCGGCCTGTCGGTGTCCGCTTACCTCCGCAATCTCGGGCTTGGATTTCAGCCGCACTCGACCCTGGATCACGAGGCCATTCTCGCCCTCCTTAAGGTGAACGCCGATCAGGGCAGGCTGGGCGGGCTGTTCAAGCTCTGGCTGTCAGGACAAAGCGCGCCATCAGCAGAGGCGCCCGAAATCTGGAAGCTGCTCGCCGCCATCGAGGAGTGCCAGCGCAAGCTTAAGGCTTTAATTGAGCGTTTACCGGGCTAATTCGTATCCATCCGGTGAGGGCCGCCTTGCGGAGAAGGATGAAACGCAGTTTTTCTGATGGCTTGAGGTCTGCGATGGAGATAGGTCTGTGCCTTTGTCTGGACCCGGGTCTAGAGACAAATCCGCATCGGCGGTTTTTGCGGCGTCTTGCGCAAACACAAAATTCGCAGCCGCGATCAAGCCCATTTCGAGGTGCGTCAGGTTGACATACCCCGAATGGAGCTCCCGTTCCGCTGACGTTCCGCAGAGGCTATCTTGCGGAACGGGAACCTTGAATTTTTCGGCTTAAACCCTTGATTTTATTGGAGCGGGCGACGAGGTTCGAACTCGCGACCCTCAGCTTGGGAAGCTGATGCTCTACCGGCTGAGCTACACCCGCGTTGAACTTACATTATCACTGGCGGCGCGGTTTGCAACAGTCCAGGCGATCTGCGCACACCTAAAGCAAAAGATGCCCTTGCGCCGCAGGATAGGTGATGATGCCGTCCCGCCCGATGATGGCGGCCTCCGTGAGCTGCGCGGGCTCCAGCTTGCCCTCGCCCATGATGTGGATCACCGTTTCGCCCGCGGCGAGCAGGTAGTCGGTGATGATCCGGCGATGGCAGCGCCACCAGAGGGCCTCGGCGCACATGATGGCGCAGGTGTGCGCCTCGCCGAGGCGGCGCAAGTCATCGAGGCCGGCCCTGAAGGCGGGCGTGGCTGTGTAATCGGCATAATTGCGGAAATTCTCGTTCTCCCAGAAGCCGTTGGGAGACGGGCCTTGATCCTTGCGCCTGCTCCGCAGGCCTCCGAGTTCGGGGATCCGCTTGTAGCCGATGCCAGCGCCGTGCAACGCGTGCTCCAGCGCATCCGCGTTGAATTGCGGATTGTGCCGCGATTTGGGGATGGTGCGCACATCGATGACGAGATCCACGCCGGCTTCCTGAAGAAGCCGGATGAACTCGTCCAAGGGCCGGTTGGAGTGGCCGATTGTATAGATCTCAGCCAAGGCGGCTCCCAAAGTGCTGGCGATTTTCGGGTATAGACTTTACCAGGCGGCCGAATGTTCCGGAAAGCGCTTGCGCCAGAGTCCGCCATCAGGTCGTCCGGATGCTCCAGCCCCACGGAAAGGCGAACCGTCCCCGGCGTGATCCCCAGCTCCGCCTTCGCCTCGTCCGCGAGCCGCTGATGCGTGGTGGTCGCCGGATGCGCGATGAGGCTTTTCGCATCGCCGAGGTTGTTCGAGATTTTGATAACGCGCAGCGCATCCATGAAGCGGAAGGTCGCCGCCTTGTCCGCGCGAAGGTGGAAGGCGACGAGGGGACCGCCCGCCGTCATCTGCTTTTCCGCTATGGCGCGCTGCGGATGGTCGGCGCGTCCGGGATACATGACGCGTTCCACCTCGGGCCGGTCCGCCAGAAAATCGGCGATCCTGGCGGCGCTCGCCGTCTGCCGCTCGACGCGGAGCGGCAGAGTTTCGAGCCCCTTCAAAAGCACCCAGGCGTTGAACGGGCTGAGCGAGGGGCCGGTTTGCCTCAGATAGTTCTGGAGATGGTCCAGAATGAACGCCGTGTTCGACAGCACCACCCCGCCGAGGCAGCGGCCCTGCCCGTCGATATGTTTCGTGGCGGAATAGATCACCACGTCCGCGCCGAGCTGAAGCGGCTTTTGCAGCATCGGCGTCGCGAAGACATTATCGACCATCAGGAGCGCACCGGCGCTTTTCGCGATTGCGGCCACGGCCGCGAGATCGACAAGTTCGAGGGTCGGGTTCGCCGGGCTTTCGCAGAAAAGCACGCGGGTGTTATCGCGGATGGCGCCTCGCCAGGCGGCGAGATCGCGGCCGTCGACAAGCGTAGTCGTGATGCCGAACCGTGGCAGCAGCTCCTGGATCACGACGCGGCACGCGCCGAACATCGCCTTCGCCGCAACGGCATGATCGCCAGCTTTCAAATACCCAAGGAGCGCCGCCGAAACCGCCGCCATGCCGGTTGCCGTCGATCGCGCAGCCTCCGCACCTTCGAGAAGAGCCATGCGCGTCTCGAACATGGTGTTCGTCGGGTTCGCGAAGCGGCTGTAGGTGTAGCCCTCCACCTCGTTCTTGAACCGCGCCTCGGCCTCGGCGGCGCTGTCGTAGACGAAGCCCGAGGTCAGAAACAGCGCCTCGGATGTTTCGCCAAAGGACGAGCGAAGCGTGCCGCCGTGAACGAGAAGCGTATCGGGATGAAGGTTTGCGAGGCCGTCTTTGTCGGACATTTCCCCTCCTTAAGGGCGATTTAAAAAGCCGCGCCGGAGGGCTGACGGCCTTTTAGCGAGTTGTTTATCGTGGCTGCAAGCCGGCCGGCAAAGGACCACGTTGGTTCTACCTAACACCTTGACGGCGTTGCCCGTCAAGCGGTTAGGCCGCGAGCGACGACGGCCGCGCCCACGTAATCGGTCTGGCGCACGCCCATTTCGCGACGGTGTTGATGTCGTAGAAGCGGCAGGCCTCCATCATCATGCGGCATTCGGTCCAGATGTCGCCGTCCACCATTGGCATGAAAAGATCGGCTATGTTGTCGACGCCCAGATAGCAGCGCACGCCCGCCTGCCAAAACTTCGCGAAGGGCGCGATGGAGTTGTGCAGCGGCGCGTTCATTTGCAGTTTGGCCATGCTGAGCGCGGCCGAGGGGCAGATCACGATGCCCATGTCGGCTTCGAGGATTTTGGCGATGATCCGGTCCTGTTCGCGCTCTTCCTTCGCGCCGACAGAAATCGCATGGATACCGAAGACGCGGCCCTGCATGCCGTGCTCGATGGTCTTCGCGGCAAGCAATTCCGTCTCGTTTTCGAGCGGGTTGTTCTCCTGATCGACGTGCACATCAACCGGCTTCCCTAGCCTCTTGGCAAGGTCCAGGATGAGGTCGAGGTGCGCTTCGGGGCGCGGCCGGTCGCGCGACGGAAGACCGCCGCAATAGTCCGCCATCGCGCATGCCTCGGCATATTGCTCGTAGGAGGCGCGGTCGAGAACGCCCTGAAGCGGCTGGACGCCGACCTCGAAAGTGATCTTGTCGGCGTAGCGCTTCTTCACTTCGACCGCCGCCGTGATGGGCAGCAGCCCCACGGTGCTGTCGGCGTCTACCATCGTCCGGCAATAGGTCACGCCCTGCTCGATCATGGTCTCGAGCCCGCGGCTTATCCGCTCCACCAGGTCGTCGTAGGTGTAATTCTCCTTGAGGTAGCGGTAGATCTCCCACTTCTTCTGCATGTCGACCTGGCTGAGGCGCAGGTTCTCCAGATTGATGAGGTAGGCCTTGTCGAAATGGGCGTGGTGATTTGCGATGCCGCCCAGCTTCTCCACGGCTTCCATGAAGTGGAGACGCAGGTTCCATGGCTGTGAATTGTCGGCGAGCTTGTAGCGGAACGTCCCCTTGCTAGTATCGCGAAAGATCTGCTGCAGCGTGGCGATGCCAACATCACAATCGGTAATCAGCGGGATGCCATTTTCGATGCAGAGTTTGCGGATCAGCTTGGCGTCGGACGACTCGTCGTAGTCGTTATCGCCAGTCAAGACGTTGATGACGAGATCGAAGCGGTTTTCTTTCAGGAAAGTCAGAATATTTGGCGAGCGGCGATCGTTGATCTTGTGAATTTCGACGCTTTCTATGCCACGTGAGGCGAGAAAGTTATGGGTACCTGGTGTGGAATAAATTTCGACTTCGAGTTCTAGAAATTGTTGAATTGCAGGCAACATCCGCTTTTTGTCTTCGGACTTGCCTGCGCTGATAAGAACCTTTTTACGGCTCTTTCTGCCCAACAGCTTCAGGTTGAAGGCGAGCATCTCCAGCGAAATCCCATCGTTCATCATTGACCCCTTGCGTTCTTCCCCCTTTTCTTCTGGACGCACGCCTCCTGCTGGTGTCGCGCCAATCCGCGGACCCCACCTTTTCCGCAAATTGCCGCATCCTGATGTGTACAAGGCATCAAGTCAAGACGCAAAAGCGCGCGGTTGGATTACAAATCGTTCAGTGAGGCGCAACACTAGTTGTTTCTATTTTTGCGCAAAGCCCGCATTGAGCATGCAAAGCGTGTAGGAACTGGTGTACATCTCAGCCCCCTTCTCACGCGCGCGGGACAAATTTTCCATGCTATTGCGCTCTGAGACTATGGATTTCTCAATCGCAGCGCTCGCCGCCATCGCCTTGACTTTACAGTCATTTTGCGTAATCAGCACCGCCCGCTCTTTTTCTGCTTCGGTCTTATACTTGCCCGGATCGGCAAGGGCGAATTGTCTTTCGGGCGGGGTTGTGCTTGCAGTGGCGCATGCGGACAGCGCGGACAGCATCAGGAGGGCAAAAAGACGCAACACGACGATTTTATCCTAAATTGTAAATATGTTCCTCCGAAATAGCATGTTTTACACCGTGCGGCATAGCAAAGTCTGCACCTAAGGTTTCTGATTGCTTCCATCGACCGTGTCGAGGAAGCATGCGGCCTAAAGCTGTTGTGAGGGAGCATCGAACGGAAAAGGTAAAGTGAAGAAAATCTATTACCCAGCGTTAGCCGATAAGGACGCCGAAAGCGATTTCGGCGTCAGCTTTCCAGATTTTCCCGGCTGTGTTAGCGCAGGGGAAACCTTGGAAGAGTCCCTTCTGGGAGCGCAGGAGGCGCTTTCAGGCCATATCGCGCTTATGATCGCGGATGGCGAAGCATTGCCGAAATCCCACGCCTCTCGAAGAAGTCGCAGCTGAGAAAGAGCCGTCCACGGTGGCGATCACACTCGTACCTGTTGTGCTTCCCGGCCGGGCGCGGCGGGTGAATGTTACTCTGGATGAAGCGCTGCTTGAAGAAATTGACCAGATCAGCAACAACCGTTCTGGCTTCCTGGCCGAAGCTGCCCGCGCCGAACTTGCCCGCCGCCGGGCCTAAGTCTACTGCGGCAGGGGCACGCCGCAGGCCTCGAAAGCTTCGCGCTGGCGCCCCTCGATTTCCTCGAGCTTGAAGTCTTCGATCACCTCGTTGAACACGCGATAGAAATTCATCTCCGTTGCGAGATGCAGGAAGACCGCGCCGAGGCCGATAGCGGCCCGGTCCATGAAGACGAACTCGCGCGGCACCTTAACCGGGCCCTTCTCCTTCAAGCCCACATGGACGCGGTAGACTTCGCGCCGGCCATATTCGTTGGGAGCAACGCCGTCCGCAACCGGGCGAACGCGGTCGTCGAGCAACGGGCCGTAGATGAAGCCCGCCCAGATGTTCAGGACGTCGATCAAATCGTTGGAGAGTCCGCGGAAGCCCCACGTCTCATACGCGTGCACAATGAGAGCGCGATCCCTGGTGCGGATGCCGTGATACAGATCGATCACGCCGCCGACGAATTTCGGATGAAAGGTGCGGATGCAGCCATAGTCGAGAAGGTTGATGCCAGCGGCGCGGCCGTCTTCCTCGAAGATCGTGTAGTTGCCGAGATGCGGATCGCCGTGGATCACGGCGTAGTGGCTGAACGGATACCACCAGGCGCGGAAGAGCGCCTTCGCGATCACGTTCCGCTCTTCGAGCGGCCGCGTCTTGTAGTTCAAAAGCTTGCCGCCATCGAGCCACGTCATGGCCAGAAGGCGCTTCGTCGATAATTCCGGCAGAAGCTCCGGCACGAGGATGGTGGGGTCGTCTTTAAAGATACGATGATAGAGCGCCATGTGCCGCGCTTCGAGATCGTAGTCGAGTTCCTCGCGAAGGCGCGCGCCGATCTCGCCGACGATTTCCGACGTGTCGAGCGCCGGGTCCATCCGCTTGTAGATGCTCATCACGATGCGGAGCTGATTGAGATCCGCTTCCACCGCCGACTGCATCTCGGGATATTGCAGCTTTCATCGCAAGCGCGCGACCATCGAGAACTCGTCGCCTTGTGAACCTGCCCGAGCGAAGCGGCCGCCGCGGCCTGCTCGCCGAAGTTCGAGAATTTGGCTCGCCAGTCCGGCCCGAGTTCCGCCGCCATGCGGCGGCGCACGAAAGGCCAGCCCATCGGCGGCGCCATGTTCTGAAGCTGGCCAAGCTCGGCGGCGTATTCCGGCGGAATCGCATCCGGAATGGTCGAGATGAGCTGCGCCACCTTCATCAGCGGCCCCTTGAGGCCCCCGAGCGCCGCCGCAAGCTGCGACGCATTCTTATGCCGGTCCGTGCCAGAGCCCAGGAGGTAATTCGCGCCGATCCGAGCTGCAATGCCCCCGACATTCGAGCCCACCCGCGCATAACGCTGGACGCGCCGCGAGAAGCGGTTGCCTTCACGATCCTCGGGCTGAAACGGCGGCGTCTCGAACTCCGGGTTCTCTGGCTTATCTTGCATTACACCTCACGCTTCGAGCGCTTCCAACTCGGTGATCATATCCTCAATAACCTTCAAACCCATAGCCCAGAAGCCGGGATCGGTCGCATCGAGGCCGAACGGCGCCAGCAACTCCTTGTGATGCTTGGTCCCACCGGCACGAAGCATGTCGAGATAGCGGTTCTCGAAGCCTTCCGGCGTGCGCTCGTAGGCGGCATAGAGGGAGTTCACGAGGCAATCGCCGAAGGCATAGGCGTAGACGTAAAACGGCGAATGGACGAAGTGCGAGACATAGGTCCAATAGCTTTCGTAGCCGTCGTTCAGCTTGATCGCCGGCCCGAGGCTTTCGCCCTGAACGCTGAGCCAGAACTCGCCAAGCTTGTCGGATGTCAGTTCGCCCTCGCGGCGCGCCTGATGCACAAGCCGCTCGAACTGATAGAACGCGATCTGCCGCACCACGGTGTTGATCTTGTCTTCGACCTTCTGGGCGAGCAGCGCTTTCTTCTCGCGCGGATTTTGCGTCTGGTTGAGAAGCGCCTTGAAGGTCAGCATCTCGCCGAACACGCTCGCGGTCTCGGCCAGCGTCAGCGGCGTGTAGGCCATCAGCGCGCCTTGCGCGTTGGCGAGCACCTGATGCACGCCGTGGCCAAGCTCATGGGCGAGTGTCATCACATCCCGCGGTTTGCCGAGGTAGTTCATCATGATGTAGGGATGCGCCGACGGCACGGTCGGATGCGAGAATGCGCCGGGCGATTTGCCCTCGCGCACGGGCGCATCGATCCAGTTCTTCGCAAAGAAACCGTCCGCGATCTCGGCCATGCGCGGCGAAAAGCGATGGTAAGCCTGGATTACGGTGCCGCGCGCGTCCTTCCAATCGATGACGGGCTCGGGGTCGCGGCTGATCGGGGCATTGCGGTCCCAATAATTCAGCCGGTCCATGCCGAGCCATTTCGCCTTGAGCGCATAATAGCGATGGGAGAGGCGCGGATAGCTGTCACGAACCGCCTTCACCAGCGCATCCACGACTTCGGGCTCGACCCGGTTCGCCAGATGCCGCGAAGACGCAACGTCCGCAAAGCCGCGCCAGCGATCGGAAATTTCCTTGTCCTTCGTGAGCGTGTTCATAATCAGAGTGAACAGCCGCACGTTGCCTTTGAGCACCTTGGCCAGCGCCTCTGCGGCGGCGGCTCGCTTCTCGGGATTTGAATCGCTTAGAAGATTAAGCGCGGGCTCAAGGGTGAGCGTTTCGCCCTCAACGTCGAACCGCAGACCCGTTAAGGTCTCGTTGAAAAGACGGCTCCATGCGGCGGGGCCGGTCATCGCCTTCTCGTGGAACAGCCTCTCGATGTCGTCGGAGAGCTGAAAGGGGCGCTCTTTACGCAAATCCGACAGCCACGGCCTGTAATGCGCCAGCGCCTCGTTCTTAAGCGCCGCGTCCATTACGGCGTCATCGATGCGGTTCAATTCCAGCTCGAAGAAAAGCAGCTGGGTGCTGATGGCGGTGAGCTTATCCTGCGCATCGCCGAAAAGCTTGGCGCGGGCCGGGTCCGCCGTATTGGTCACATAGTTGAGATAGGCGTAGGAGCCGATACGGCCCATGAGATCGGATTGGGCCTCATAATCGGCGAGAGCCTTTGCCAGTTCCGCCAGGGTTTTCGCGCGCAAGCGCTTCGAGCTTCGTGGCGAACGTCTCGCGAAAGTTAGCCGCGCCTCGCGCTGCCCGCTCGATGTCGGCCTTCAGCTCCGCGCCGCCAGCGGGATAGAGGTCACCCAAATTCCAGCCGGGCGTGTCCTCGGGATTGCGGGGCGCAACGTCGAGAAAGCCGCCGCCCGCTTCGAGTGCATGCGCCGGCATGGCCCATGAAAGATGAAAAAGCCCTCTCATCCGTGAGTCCTTCCTTCGGATTCGCTTTGGATATGGATTTGGCTATTCCCGCCAGCCGGTCAACAGCCACGCCGATGTAATCTATCGCAACATGGGTTGAAGATCAGGAATATGCTCCCCCCTTTAACGTTCTGTTTAAGGTTGGCTTTTGCTGCCGCGCCTTTTCCACCGCCGCTCAATATTTCCACAATTTCCCGATTTACGCAGGAGACTCAGCGATTTGGTTTGCGGGATGCAAAAATGTCATGCCCCTCGGAGGGAGCGCCATGTTTTTCTCGCAATTCGCACCTAACCGTTTGTTAACCAAATCAGGATACCTACGGAAGCGTGCAGTCCCGCGTTCTTCTCTTATGCACCATGGCATTAGGGCGAATTGGGCTCCTCGCGGCGTATCAAAGGGTACAATTGTGAAATCAGTACTGTTCGGCGTCCCGGGCCGTGAGTTGGCCCGTGTAGTAGGCGTGTGCGTAACGGTCTTCATGATGCTGACCACTCCGTCGTCGGCTGAGGATCGTACGCTCTCGATGTATAATATCCATACGCAAGAGACGGTCAGTGTGACCTTCAAGCGGAATGGGAAATACATCCTCGAGGGCTTGCAGGAGCTCAATCATTTCATGCGGGACTGGCGGCAGAACCGCGAAATCAAGATAGACCCCGCTCTCTTAGACCTCATCTGGGAACTGCACGAAGAGCTAGGCTCCAAGGAGCCCGTGCACCTCATTTGCGGATACCGCTCGCCGGCAACGAATGAATTGCTCCGGCGGACTTCAGGCGGTCAGGCGAAGAACAGCCGCCACATTACCGGCCAGGCGGCAGACCTTGTGTTCCCTGACGTCCCCTTGAAACAGCTCCGCTATGCGGCGCTCGCGAAGGAACGCGGCGGCGTCGGCTTTTATCCCACGTCCGGGCCTGCCCTTCGTGCATGTCGACACCGGCGGAGTTCGCCATTGGCCGAGCATCTCGCGCACCGAACTTGCCCTGGTTTTCCCGAACGGGCATTCGCGCCATGTGCCGTCAGACGGACGGCCGTTGACGACCGCGGATTCCCGCATCGCGCTCGCGAAATGGCAAGCCGCTGGAAACGAGTTGCCGTGGGTTATTACGCATAAGAAAGTTTCGGGCACTATGCTCGCCAACCTCACCCCAACCGACAAGCCCCTTTTGCGGCAGGCAAGCCTGACCCTTCAGGAGGACGAGGAAGCCCCAGCCCAGGCGCCTGAAGCCAAAACTGCGGCCTTGTCCGAGGCCAAGCCTGCGGCCCTGCCGACGCCGGACGCTCTTACCGCGCACGTGAAGGAACTTGAGGCAAAGTTCAAGGATGAGGGCGAGGAGCAGGACGACGACATGGAGTTGGAACCGATTCCCACCAATCTTCTGCTCGGAGATAAGTCGCTCACCTATCTCGAAATGCCCGACGATCAGTCACGCCCGGAGGTATTTCCAAAGATCGGCTTCCTGATGTCATCCCCGAGCGCTCTCGCGGCCGAACAGTTCGATCATGGGCTGCAGATCGAGGAACTCTACGAGGCCAACATCTTCAAAGGTGCTGCGGTAGCCTTCATTCGCCAGAGACGCATGACGGTAGTGGCATCGGCAGAGGCGCGCAGGGAAACCACCCGCTGACGACGCTCGACTTATTGATCTGATCGCGGCGCGATTAAGTCTATCCCCGTCAACCAAAGCTCAGGCCAAGTTGCGGGGAGGTAACCGGAACAGGACATAACAGCCCTATGCTTCGGGACGCTTTGGAGATTTGCTCAATTAACAGGCTTGAGCTTTTGCGCTCTTGACTGGGAAGGCTTAAGAAGGAAGTGGACAGGCCTGCGGATGCGCGGACACTGCCACCTCATGAACTGCTACGTAAGGGAGAGTTCGATGAATCGCAGGGACGTTCTTGGCGTCGCCATTGGCGGAGCAACTCTGGTAATGGCGATGGATAAGGCCTTGGCGGCCGAGGAGCATCAACACGAGCATGCCGCATCAGGCCATGCCGCATTGAGCGAAGCAGCAAGGCATTGCGTTTCATCAGGCGATGCTTGCATGAGCCACTGTCTCCAGCTTTTCGCCCAGGGCGACACAACGACGGCGGCCTGCGCGAAAAGCGTGTATCAAATGAGCGCGGTCTGCGAAGCGGTCGCTCGGCTCGCTACAGCCAACTCCGAACACTTGGCCGAGTTCGCGAAGATCGCTCACGCGGTGTGCCTCGATTGCGAAAAAGAATGCAGAAAGCATGAGAATGAGCATGCGGCCTGCAAAGCCTGCGCTGAAAGCTGCGCCGCTTGTGCGGAAGAATGCCGGAAGGTTTCCTCTTAAAGCAGCCTGCTTCAATTGAACCGCTGGATCGGGGCTGGGTTACTTTCCAGCCCCGCGATCTTTTTCTCGACGATTTTTGGAATTGGCGCCCCGAGGCTCAACTCTTTCCGAGCCGCCGTTTCTCAGTCGGCTTCGAGCATGCCAAGCGCATGCATATAGGTGGCCAGAACAGCTTCCTCGTCGCGGCGCTCGGAAGCGTCCTTTTTGCGAAGACGAATGACGGTGCGAAGCGCCTTCGTGTCGAAACCGGTCGATTTGGCCTGGGCGAAAAGATCGCGGATATCGCCGGCCAGCGCCGCCTTTTCCTCCTCCAACCGCTCAATGCGCTCAACGAAAGAGCGCAGCTGATCCTTTGCAGTCTGCGCGATGCCATTTCCAGAAGATTCCACGCTCTTGTCCACGACGCCCTCCACGAAGTCGAATCGAAACCGGACAGAAGCTAACGCGCGGCGTGGGAAGCTTCAACGTGGAGGCTTCATTCATCCCGGCAATCCACGGGAGTCGTTATGCAGGCGACTTTTTCGCAGTGGCCGAACCGATGCGGCAAATGTACGCTGCCTGCATTGGCTGATTCGCGCTGGGGATGGGATTGGCTTTGGGCATTGCGAGCCATCGCTGGGGGAGGAATCGAAGAGTTGCGCGCCCTCGCGCAATAATTCGAGACGCGCGGGTGCCTCTTATCTCCCTGTTGGCAACCCTTTTCCTCTTTTCCACATTCGCAGCCGCCGTTCACATCCGGCCGCCCGCCGATGCCGTCCGGCTCTCTGAAATACTGGCCGCGCTCGGAGAAACCCCGGAGAGCGTTCTTCTATCTATTTGCCATCACAGCGACGAGGACACATCCGGCAGCGTTCCGGATCATCGGCAGACTTTGCCGTGCGAGAAGTGTCCTTTCTGCGTCGCATTCCATCATCTCCCTCCAGTTCCCCCTCTCGGTTTTGACCGCACTGCATTTGGACCATCCGGCTCCGCAACCTTCCTCCCTGATCGCTCCGAGCTAGAGCATGTGCGCAAAGCAGCGGGCCAGATAAGACCGCGTGCGCCACCGC
Organism: uncultured Alphaproteobacteria bacterium; assembly: GCA_963829495.1. GTDB lineage: Bacteria > Pseudomonadota > Alphaproteobacteria > Rhizobiales > Rhodomicrobiaceae > Rhodomicrobium. Next base: position 335,804 of record CAWHIT010000028.1, on the reverse strand, counting down.
TGGCCTGAAAATTCTGGACAGTTGAAGTGAATTTGTGCCCTCGGTCTCGGTCGTTGTGATCGGAGAGGTTCTTTCAACCCAATTTGGCCGCCTGCGCGGCAATCGGAGCCAAACCAATGCGCTTCACACCTTCGAGTTTTATGCCTGCCTCCGCTCATATACGCCGTCTCGCTGCCATGCTTGTCCTTTGCAGCCTTATTCCAGCCGAGGCCCTGGCCTGTGCCTGCGGCTGCGCTGTATTCGATGTGGGGTCCACCGCTCTTCTTCCGAAGGAAGGCGATCACGGCGGCTCCGTTTATTTCGAGTGGGACTACTCGAACCAGAACACGAACTGGAGCGGTACGTCGAAAGCGCCAGCAACAAACGACGCCGACAAAAACATTCTCACCAACTGGCTGGTCGTCGGGGCGAACTACATGATCAACCGCGATTGGGGCGTTCAATGATACGGATCCCGACCGCCAGCCGCTCCTTCCTAACCGATACCAATTTTCCGGATGTGCCCCAGGATCTCCAAAAGTATTCCGTCTCCACCATCGGCGACATCCAACTCATGGGCATGTACACCGGCTTTTCGAACGATATGTCGAAGGGAATCATATTCGGTATACAACTGCCGACCGGCAACTACACGGCCCCCGGTTTTGACCGCGATACACAAATTGGCACGGGCAGCACCGATCTCATCCTTGGCGGTTTTTGGCGCGGCATGATCACCGGCGACAATGCGTGGCAGTATTTTGGTCAATTCCGATATCAGCAGCCGTTTCTCACGAGTTCCGCCTGGGATGCCGATCTGCAGGCCAATGCCAACTACGTTCCCGGCCTGCAAGTTCGACGCGGCCGCCGGCATTGTCTATAACAACTGGTACCACGTCGGGCCGTTCGACAAGATCGCGCCGGTGCTTCAGCTCATCTACTCGCATCGCCAGCCCGACAGCGGCGCCGCTGCGGACCCCGCGGACACCGGATATGACCGGCTCTACATTTCCCCTGGGGTGGATTTCACTAAGGTCGTGGACGACGCCAACAATCGAACGCTCAAGCTGTACGGAGATATCGAGATCCCGATCTATCAAAGGATGAATGGAAACCAGCTCATATCGCCCTTCTTGTCCAAGCTGATTCTCGCCTACACATTCTGACCGTGAAACGTATCATGAAACACCAATCGACGTGGTCCGCCCTGTCGGCGGCCGCGTTACTTCTGTTTAGCGTGCTTTTCCCAGTTTTGGCGGAGCCGCGCCTGCAAGAGCCTGCGCCAGCGCTGACGGTACCGATCTCGGACGGACGCGAATTCGAACTCGATGCCATGCGCGGGAAAGTCGTGCTCATCGCGTTCTGGGCGACGTGGTGCGGCCCCTGCCTCGAAGAGATGCCGGCGCTCGAAAAATATTACCGCGAGCACAAAGCGGACGGGTTCGAGGTTATCGCGCTCAGCGTCGATAGGCCGGGGAGCCGAGCGAAGGCATTCAGGGTGCTGTCGAAGCTATCTTTCCCAGGCGCGTTGGTGAGCGACGCGAGCCGCAACGGGTTCGGTACGCCCGAGGCGGTGCCGGTCAGTTATCTGGTGGATGCTCAAGGCATCGTGCGGGACAAATTCATCAGTGTGGACGAAGGTCTTCTGGATGAAGTGGTTACTCCGCTTCTGAAGGAAAGGCTTGCCGGGACGATCCCGGCAGAGATGCGAAAATGAAATTCATTCTCACAGGCGCGGCCCTGGTCGCGGCCATACTGCTCCTTGCGGTCTCCATTACGGGAGCCATCGCAGGCGATTGGGCCGTCGCGGGCGATGGCTGCAAAGTCTGGAATCCGCATCCCGCGAGCGGCGAAACTATTCGCTGGACCGGCGGTTGCAAGGACGGGTTTGTCGAAGGCATGGGCACGCTAGAATGGCAGCGAGGCGGCAAGACCTACGAGCGCGACGAGGGCCAATGGCGCGGCGGCCGCCAGGCAATCGGTTCGCAAGTGTGGCCCGGCGGTCAATATGATGGCGAGTTTGCAGATAGCCTCCCGAATGGCCGCGGGGTGCTGGTGCTTGGCGATGCCCGGTACGAGGGACTGTTCGTGAACGGCAAGCCGAATGGAAAAGGGACACTGACCAATGCGTCCGGCGCCTTCGACGGCAATTGGACGGATGGTTGCTTCAACGACGGGAAACACCGCGCCTCCTTTGGCGTTACAATGCAGTCCTGCCCTTAGTATTTGCAGACCGTGCTATTGCTTTGGAGTTGAATGATGCGAGCTTTGTTCTCTTTTGCCCTTGCCGCCAGCGTCTACGCAGCTGCCATGGACGCCACGCCAGCAGCAGCCGAGCCGCGTTGCCGGATGGAGAAGCAATGCCGCTGGGTAAACTTCAAAAAAGTGTGCACCTATGTGAAGGTCTGCCGGTAACCGGCCAAAGCAGAGTTTGCCGGACGCTCCAACGGATCGCCGCCTCTGTCATCCCGGAAAGGCGAAGCCTTGTCCGGGATCGTAACAAAGCTTGGCCTGGATGATGAAGTGCGGAGCGAGCCGCATCCGTTGGCCAGATGAGCAAACTCTGCGCCGCGTCACGCCGCGGGCGGCGGCGGAGCGGTAAAGACAGCGAGATCGCCCAGGCCGAAAGCTTGCTCGATCTTGGCGACGCGGGCGACCGCGTCCTCGAAGCCGTCCTTGCCGAATTTCTCGTGCTCGATGTCCTCGAACTTGTCGGCAAGCTCCTCAAGCCTGTCTTTGGATTGCAGCGCCTTCCACGCCGGGAAGATGACTGTGTCCTCCCAAGCCGAATGCGCGTTATACATGCGCGACATGGAAGAAAGCGCCTTCGCCAGCGGCTCGGCATCGGCGCCGATCTTGCCCCGCGAGCCGACGCGCTCAAGATAATCGGTGATCTCCCGCCCGCGCTGGTGCTGGGTCATCAGGATCTCGACGAGCTTCTCATTCGGGCCGCCCGCCTTCAGCACTTCGGGGAAAATGTAACCCTGTTCGAGCATTTGCTCGTGGTAATCCTCGCCGAAGTCGCGGAAGAGCTTCGCGGCATCCACAAGCACGGCGGTGTCGATATCAGCCTGGTTCGCTTCGAGGCGGCGGGCGATTTCGGCATAGACGTTGAGCGTGCGCCGAAGCACGCCATGCTCCCGCATCAAATCTTCGGTTGCGGAAACGTCTTCGTCCTTCTTCTCTCCCTCGTAAGGAGCGAAGGCTTGGACCGCGCCACTCCTAACCACAACAACGCCCGCGGCAAGCGAAGCCGCAAGCGCCGCAACGCCGCGCCGGTTCAAGTCCTTCAAATCGAAACCCATGTCTCCCCCTAAGCCTGGCGCTCCCAGGCCGGCTCGTTCTTGCGCTCGTAATCGCTAAACGCTTTCGACAGGCCCGACAACACCTCGGCGGAGGTTTCGAACATGGCTTTCAGCTGCGGTTCGTCCACTTTCTCGATGTCTGAGCGAAGGTGTTGGATGAGCTCTTGAAAGCGCCGCTGCATCTTCTGCGTGTGATGCTTGGGGTCGCTGTCTGGGTCGGCCATGATGAACTGCGCTCCAAAACAACGATCCATGCGCCTTCGTTCCCCGGAGCTGCCATTCAGAAGGCGTTGTAATCGGCCGATCGGATAAAGGCTGCGCAAGACGCAAGGGTAAGTGGTCAAGGATTTAACGTCCTAGCCAGCGGGCAGCGCAAAAGGCCCGGCGGCACGTTTTTCCGATGCTGGAAGGCGTGCCCGGGTTTTTCCCTTTCATGGCCGGTCGCATCCCCATTTCGACTCGTTTTGCCGCTTATAAGCTTGGCTGATTTGGCTTCGGCGATGGCAAGAAGAGGCGTCATGAAGGTTTCCCGCGTTTCCATCCTGTCGTTTCTCGCTCTTCTTCTTACGGCGATCGCGCTCATCCCGGCGGGGGCACATGTCTTTGAAATGGCTGCGAAGATGAAGCTAGGGCGGGACGCCTATTTTGTGGTTCAGGGCCTCTACCGCGGCTGGGCCTATTTCGGGATCGCTATCATCGGCAGCCTCTTGGCCTGCCTTGCGAATGCTGCGCTGCCCGGCCGCCGCCGCGACAGGCTTTACTCAGTGTTCGCCGCCCTCATGATAGCCGCCTCGCTTGCGATCTTTTTTGCCTACGTCTACCCCGCGAACCAGATCACGCAAAACTGGACCACAATCCCGGCCAACTGGAAGGGCTGCGCGGTCTCAGTGGGAATGGGGGCACGTCGCATCGGCGGCTTGCACGCTCCTCGCATTCCTTGCCCTGGCGTGGGCAGCCGCAACCAGGAGCGAGACCTGAGACGCCCCGATTTGCCGATCAGTGCTAGTGCGTCCCGGCGTATTTCGCCTCCGCTCCCGGGGTCGCCTCGGTCTGGTATTTCGCCTTCCACTCGGCGTAGGGCATGCCGTAGACGCGCTCGCGGGCGGCATCCTTCGTGAGCGCAATCCCCCGTTCCCCGGCCGCGTCCTGATACCAATTCGACAGGCAGTTCCGGCAGAAGCCGGCAAGGTTCATCATGTCGATGTTCTGCACGTCCGTGCGTGCGCGAAGGTGATCGACCAGCTTGCGAAAAGCGGCGGCCTCAAGCTCAAGCTCGGTCTTTGGATCAATTTCGCTCATGGGCTTTCCTCGCCTTCGAATCTTCCACCTCTAGTCCGAATGGGAGGTAGGACAACGACGAGCGCAATCAATGAGCCCGTTCCGCAACTTTTTGCCAGAAGAGCGAGATTTGCCTGTTGCAGAACCCGCAGCACCATTCGCCCGACGCACACCGGATCGCCGCCGCCGTCTTCCCGGAAAGGCGAAGCCTTATCCTGGATCGTAACAAATTGAAAAGCCTGTCTTTTTACGATCCCGGCTCGCGCTTCGCTTGGCCGGGATGACGAAGTGCGGAGCGGGCCGCATCCGTTGGCCAGATGAGCGAAGTTTTGCTTAAGGCTGAGCGGGGCTTAGCTCGTGAGCGCACCCAGGCCGGCGCCTGCCGTGCGACCGCCAACCCATCGCTTGCGCTCATTCGCGAGGGTCCAACAACCGAGCATCAATGTCAGGATTCAGACACATGGGGAAGTTAAAATCTCTGTATATATCTCATAGGACGCCTCACTTTTTTCATATTCAAACAGTCGAAATCGACTCTCGATAGAGTTTTGGCAGTAAACGTAACAGGCGTTTGTCCCTTAGTGCAGTTCGGCTGGCTATTTTTGTATCAGCTTGAGAGAAGGGACTGTGGAGGTCAGAGTGAGTAAGCAAGGCAAAGCTCTTAGTTATATCTTTTTATTCTTAGCTATTTGCTTCGCCAATTCCTCCATCCCCTTGAGCGCGGAGCCATCAGCGCCTCTTTCAGGGGCTTCGTCGAGCCAAACCAACCAGAGCGATCCTCTCCTTGACCCCGCTCGGGTGCCCGAGGGCGTGGTGATCGAGTATGGTCCGCGCTATTATTGGCGGGACCCAACGACGGGGAAAGTATTTTGGGCGCAAAAAACATTCCTCGAGGCTTTGTTCACCCTATCGTCTAAGCCGAAACAACCAAGTCCGGCCTTGGCCAAACCTAAATCACCCCCCGTTTCGCAGCTCCGGCCCGAAGGTACGCCGCCATCCGCTGTTTCCTCTCGTGCACGCGCATGTCGCACCGATCTTGGCGACCTGAACGCCGAGGAGTTGATCAAGTCAGCGGCGCAAATCGAAACCAGTATTGGCGTATGTGGGGGCGCCCGCATTGGCGGCGACCTCGTTATAACGAACGGTCATTGCGTGATTGGACCAAGCGGTGGCTGGGCTCAGGCCAAATCGATTCGAGGCCGGGACAGCAATATGCGGGTGCGATTTATTGTGAGCGGGAAGGCGCATGCCGTCCGCTGCGGAAAGGTGATGGCGGTTTCGCCTTTTCAGAGAGCGAAAGGCGGAAGGGACTTTGCCGTGGTCCGCTGCGGCGGCATCCCGGACGATGTGCCGGTGATGCGAATCACGGAAACAGAGCCTCTCGTCCACGATGCCATAGCGATGGCGACTTGGGATTGGCCTCGACGGGGGGTTCCCTCGCGAGTGAGCATCGGCCACGTCTTGGATAACGACAACTCCTATCTGATTGCGCAGCTCAAGATCCTGGACGGGAATTCCGGGAGCATGATTGTGAATGCAAATCAGGAGATTTGCGGAGTGGCCAATGGCGTCGGGGAGGGTCCTGTAGCGGGAAAAGCATTCTTCCACTCCATGAAAGAAATCATGCGGCAGGTGAAGGAACAGTCACCCGAAACTTATGCGGAAATCATGGAAGCCACCAATGCTTCGCCTTCACGATGCCTGGCTTCGCTCCCGGTCAATTATGCGGCGGAACGGGTTCCTGGGTATCGCTAGTACAGCCCGAGGCAAGTTCGCCCCCATTTGCCGCACGCGCTTTAGCGAACTTGCCTCGGATAAGCTGTACTAGAATCAATAAGTTGCTAGTACGCCTTATCCGAGGAAAGTCCTGTCAGCGCCGGCAGCAAATGGGGTCAAGACTTCCGGCGGGCTGTACTAGTCGAAATCAGAACGGCGGCCTGATTGTCGCCGCCGTTCGAATCTCTCAGCTTGTTCTACGTGACGTGTCTATCAGTATCCGCAGCCTCCCACGCCGGCGTAATAGGTCGGACTGACATATCCAACGGAACAGCCGGAAGTGGCGTAAACCGTGGGACGGACGACGTAAGGGGCGTAATATGTCGGTCGAACGTAATAGGTCGGCTGGACGTAATATGGACTGTAATAGGTTGGACGCACGTAACGTGGACCGAGGTAGACCGTCGGGCGGACGTACCTCGCGCCGAGGTAGACCGTCGGGCGGACGTATCTCGGGCTGAGGTAAACCGTCGGACGAACGTATCTCGGACTGGTGTAAACGGTCGGACGGACGGGGTAGCGACGGACGTAGACCCACTCGACGGGAGTAATTCCGCTCTTGACGGCCTCAGCTGGAACGGCTGCAATTGCTGCGCTTGTGAGGGGAGATGCGATTGAGTGTCCAGAACCACCGAGCACAATAGCCCCCACGAAGAGAGCAAAACCTAACACTGCAAATTTTTTCATGGAAACCTCACCACAGACTTATCTGTGGCTTAATAGTAACATAAAATAAAAAAAACTAAAAAAGATAATTGCGGCGACGCTCAAGGCCGGACCTCCCGCCAGGCGTGTGCTGTTTGCCATCTTTCGATGCAAAGATTCCGTCACATCAAGGCGTTGAGCCATGCCGAATCAATTCGATGTCGGAATGCGATCCGAAATGATCCACGTGGGATAAGTGCCTGCCCAATTCAGGGTCGGCGAGAATGGACGCGAAACAATCGGCGAGCAGCTCGGCCCAATCCCGCTGCCCCTTGGCGTCGCGAATGAGGTCCTGCCGGACCTCGACCAGCACGTTGGGCAGGCCGCGAACCGTCGCGTGGCGGAAGATGCTATCATTGCGCAGATACCCCTCGTAAGGCTCGTTATCGCCGATCTCCTGACCCGTGCGCTCACGAAGCTCCCGCAGGAGCGGCAACGCAAGGCGTGGATCCTTGTCCCACAAGACGGACGCGTGCCACTTCCTGGGAACGCCGCGCCAATTCTCCGTAAAGCTATGGATCGACACGATGGCCGGGATCATGCCACGCTGCAGCATGGCGTCGATCTCGTCGGCGATGGCCGCGTGGTAGGGCGTGAAGTAGCGCGCCAGGCGCCGCTCGCGTTCCGCCTCATCGATATGCGCATTGCCGGGAACGAGCGCGCCGTCGGATATCTGCATGACCAGGGTAGGGTCATCCTCGCCGCGATTGGGATCGATGAGGAGACGTGAGAAGCCCGTGGAGATCACCGTCGACTGCAGGCGGCGCCCGATCTCCAGCGCGACGCCAAGCGCGCCGATATCATAGGCGATGTGCCGCTTCAGCTGGCCCTCGTCGAGGCCAAGCGTTCCGTACTCGGGCGGGAGCCAATTCGTGGCGTGATCGCATAAAACGAGAAAGCTTGAACCGCCGGGCGAGGCGCGTACGATGTCGAAACTCTTGCAATGCCCGGGATGTGGCTCCGGTTGAGCGGTGGATATCAGTTGCATCGATGGGTCATTTGGTAGGGACAATCAGGATTTTGGAGGAATTGGCGCACAGTTCCCGCATGAGTGATCATGGCTTCCTGGCTGGCGTCGTCGAAGGCGAAGGTAATGCCATCTCTGGATGCGGAAGTTCAAGCCTTTTTGACGAAGCCGTCCCGACGCGCCATAAACAGCCGTTCCCATACTTTTGGGGGAAAGACTTAAGCCCAATATCAGCCGTTGTAGAGTCGCAGTAGGTTCCGGGCTGCTGAAGCCGGGTCAAAGCAACGAGTGTCATCGTGCCGCTCAACACCAGACGCTTCCTCCAAGCCCTTTTCGATACCGCCGTCGCGGCGGCGCTCCCCGCAAAATGCCTGCCACGCCACTTTCCAGAAGCTCCGGCGGACGGGAAAATCATTGTGATTGCCTGCGGCAAGGCTGCGGCAGGCATGGCCAGGGCGGCTGAACATCATTACGAGCTGGCGGAAACTCCCCCTCCGTTGATCGGCGTGGCGATCACCCGGTACGGCTTCGGCGAGCAATTGAAGATGCTCAAGCTCATCGAGGCTGGCCATCCCGTTCCCGACCAAGCGAGCGAGTATGCGGCGGCTGAGGCCATGAAGCTTGCACGCTCCGCGCAGGCGAACGACCTTGTTCTTTTCCTGATCTCCGGCGGCGCTTCAGCGCTTTGCGCAGCCCCCGCGGGCGACGTGACCCTCGCCGAAAAACAGGCGCTGACGAAGGCGCTTCTGGCTTGCGGGGCGCGCATTCACGAGATGAATTGCGTCCGCAAGCACATCTCCCGCTTCAAGGGCGGCCGCCTTGCGGCCTGCACCGCGGCCGCCACCCTCGTTACCCTTGCGATCTCCGACACGCCCGGCGACGAGCCCGAGACAATCGGTTCCGGCCCGACATGCCCCGATCCGACAACGCTGGCCGAGGCTCGGAAAATCATCGCGAAATATGGCATCGATGTTCCCCCATCGATAAAGGCGGCGCTAAGCGATCCTGCAAATGAGACGCCCAAATCTGGCGATCCTATCTTCGCGAATGCCCGTTACGAGCTTGTCGCAACAGGCCGCGACTCGCTTCTCGCGGCGGGAGAACTGGCGCGGGGCCTCGGTTACGATGTCGTCATGCTGGGCGATTCCCTTGAAGGAGAAGCGCGCGACGTCGCACAGTTGCATGCGCAACTTGCCAAGCGTTGCCTTGCCGATGGACGCCGCGCCGTGATCCTGTCGGGCGGCGAACTCACGGTGAACGTCAAGGGCAAGGGCCAGGGCGGGCCGAATCAGGAGTATGCGCTTGCGCTGGCTGTCGCGCTCGGCGGCGAGAAAGGCATTGCCGCTCTCGCTGGCGATACCGATGGAACGGACGGCGGAACCGGAAGCTCCCTCGATCCAGCCGGCGCGTTTATCGATTGGAGCACGGTCAGTCGCGCCTCCTCCCTCAATCTCGTTCCAGCCACATTTCTCGACAATAACGACTCTACCGGATTTTTCCGGTTAACAAATGATCTGCTCGTTTGCGGTCCTACCGGAACAAATGTAAACGACTTCAGAGCCATTGTTGTTGATAGCGCGATCAGAGATTAGTGTGCGTTCAACTCACTTGATTTCTGGACTCCAGGGATGACTTTGCAGCAACTAAACCAATCAGCATGGCCAGCCCGCGCCGTGACGGCAGCCATTGTCTTCTGCGCGGCGGCGCTGACATTGCCAAGTCTCGCGAGGGCCGAACTCAAACTTTGTAACAGCACGGCAAGCCGTATTGGCGTCGCCATTGGTTACAAGGACAAGGATGGCTGGGTCAGCGAGGGCTGGTGGAATGTCGACAGCCAATCCTGCGCGCTTCTGATCCAGGATAAGCTCCGCGCCCGTTTCTACTACGTCTACGCCTTCGATTACGACAAAGGCGGCGAGTGGGGCGGCTCCATCAACATGTGCACGAACGATGTCGAATTCACGATCAAGGGCATCGACACTTGCGAGGGCCGCGGGTTCAAAAAAAGCGGTTTCTTCGAGGTCGATACCCAGGAACAGACAGACTGGACCGTGAAATTGACAGATCAAACGGAGCCGGCGCCGGCGGCCGATGGCGCGGCGAATGGAACGCAGTCACAAGCACCTTCCCAGGCTTCCGTAACAACCGCGCCAGGGACGCGCCGGAGATGAAGCGCCAGCGGCGGACCAAGATCGTCGCTACGCTTGGACCTTCGAGCTGCGAGCCGTCGCAACTCGAAAAGCTTATTGTCGCGGGGGCCGATGTTTTCCGCATCAACATGAGCCATTCGAGCCATGAGGAACTGCGGACTTATGTCGCCGCGCTTCGAAAGCTTGAGAATAAATATGGCCCGATCGCCATCCTGGCCGATCTGCAAGGCCCCAAACTTCGCATCAGCGGGCTTGTCGAGGGGCAGGTCCGGCTCGAGAAGGGCCATCGCATTGTCTTCGACGCCAATCATATGCCCGGGACGGCGGACCGCGTTGGGCTTATGCATCCTGAAATTTATCTCGCCGCAGAACCGGGACACACGCTTCTGATCGATGACGGCAAACTGAATTTGAAAATCCTGGAAGTGCAGCCCGGCCGCATAATTGCGGAAGTCGTCACGGGCGGCATCTTGTCGAGCCGGAAGGGAGTAAACCTCCCCGATGCGATTCTGCCGCTTGGTTCGATGACGCTCAAGGATCGCGAAGATTGCGAGGCCGCCATCGGGGCCGGCGTGGATTGGATCGCGATTTCCTTCGTTCAACGCGCCCAGGACGTTCTCGATGTTAAAGCCATTGTGCAAGGCCGCGCTGCCGTTATGGCGAAGATCGAGCGGCGGGCCGCCATTTTGGCGATAGAAGACATTCTCACCGAGAGCGATGGCATCATGGTCGCTCGCGGCGATCTCGGTGTGGAATTGCCGCTTGAGGAGGTGCCGGGGCTGCAGAAGCAGCTTTTGGCCGCAGCGCGCGACCGAGGCAAACCCGTTGTCGTAGCAACGCAAATGCTGGAAAGCATGATCGCTTCACCCGTGCCAACGCGGGCTGAAGTGTCTGACGTTGCCACCGCCGTCTTCGAGGGCGCGGATGCGGTGATGCTTTCAGCCGAGTCTGCAACGGGCGCCTATCCTGTCGAAGCCGTGGCAACCATGGATCGTGTCGCGGCACAGGTCGAAAGCGATCAGAATTACGAAGACATTCTACGCTTCCACAAGACCACGGCCCGTCAGACAACCGCCGACGCCATCAGCGTAGCTGCGGCGTCAATCGCAGAAGCGCTCCAGCTCAAGGCCATCGTCTGCTACACGGCGACAGGGACCACCGGGCTTCGGGTTGCCCGCCAGCGGCCTCACCAGCCTATCCTGGTGCTGACGCCCGTAAGGGAGACGGCGCGCCGTCTCAATCTTGTCTGGGGGCTGCATTGCGTTCAGACCGCCGACCCGGCGAATACGACGCAGATGGTGAAGGGCGCTGAAGCCGTCGCGCGTGCGGAAGGCTACGCGGTCAATGGCGACCGCGTTATTGTTTGCGCCGGCGTTCCCTTCAAGAGGCCCGGAACAACCAACATGCTCCGCATCTTCAAAGTTGGCGAGAACGGCGTCATCCCTAACTGACAGGCCAGCCGTTCAACGATGCCGAGGCTAAGCCTCGGCACTCACCCTTGCCGGGCCTTGTAGCGACGCACCTTCTTGTTGATGATGTAAAGCCTGCCGCGGCGGCGTACGACGCGGTTGTCACGATGGCGCGTCCGAAGGGTCTTGATCGAGTTCTTGATCTTCATAGCAAAATTCCAAGCGGTCCACGCAGTCGCCGGTTGGGCCGGTGGAAGCGCAAGCCAATAAGTTGAGGTTTGCGAGACGCGCAGATGTTAAGCGCTGTTCGAGACTTGCTATCATGCTTTTTCACCGTTTCCAACCCTTCCCGTTGGAAAGAAAAATCGAAAGCCCCGGTGATCCCCATCAAATTCATGGCGACTCATGCCGTGAACGGCGCTAATGTGCGGAACCTAAGCTGCTTGTGTAGAATATGTTTTGCGTGCTCGTCCGATGATTTTGTCCCGCGTCTTTTTTTCCGTGATCGTCATTGCAGCCGCCACTGCGGCGCATGCGGCTTCCACTCCCTCAGTATGCGCCAAGACAGGCGCCTCTAACGATATTGAGGCACTCATATACCCGCATATTCCAGACGTCGACCGCGGCAGCTTTTGCGATGCCACACCCGCCTTTCCTCAGCACACCCGCTTGAAGGGCGAAAATGCATTAGCGCCAGCTATTGTCAGGAACCCGTTCCTGCCAGAGAACGCGATGCCGTCTCTCGGGGGGCAAAGGCCCTCTGGAGGCCCAGCCGTTAATGTTGTTTCGGGACCGAAGCGCCTCCCGGTTCAATGAGCTTCTCGCGCAGCGTCTTCCTTCGGATCGCCCGCGTAAACTGCTTCCCGGACTTCCGCGCGGCGTTCTGCAACTCCGTCCGGAATTCGTCACGCATCTGATGAATTGAGGCGATGACAGGCCCCGCAGGCAAGCCAAGCCCGACGAGCGACGCCTCGGATAGCTGAAGGCTTGCTTCAATGGTCTCCGGCACGGCATCCGTGACGCCGATCTTATAGAGATGGCTTGCGTGAGCCGCATCCTGCGCACGGGACACGATCAAAACATCCGGTCGTACGAGGCGCGCGGCGTCGACGATTTTATCGATAACCTCGCGTCCAGTGACCGTGACGATGACCGCCTTGGCGTGTTCAATTCCGCAGCTTTTGAGAAAGGCCGGATTGGTCGCGTCGCCAAAATAGACATTTCGGCCTTGGCGTCTGTGCTCCGTGACGACGTCCGGGTCCCTGTCGCTCGCTATAAAAGGAAAGACGTGCCGCTCTAGAAGCGCACAAAGGACCTGACCCACTCGCCCATGACCCACCACAATCGCATGTCCCTGACGCTTGCGCGGGACGGCGGAAAGGTTGGGATCGTGAGTCCGTTCTCTTTCTTGCAGCTTCGCCGAAATCTTCCTGCCGGCCATGGCGAGAGCGGGAGTGAACGCCATGGAGAGCGAGGTTACCGCAAGCACAAAGCTCGACAAAGTCGTGCTCAAAAGCCCGAGATTCGTCGCCAAGCCTATGCCTACAAAGGCGAACTCGCCCGCAGGGCCTAGGAGAAGAGCGGTCTCCAGCGCCGCGCCTCGTGGCACACGGAACAGGGTGGCAAGCCCAGCAAGCAGAATGGCCTTGATGAAAACTAGCGCCGCGATTGCTCCGAATACGAGAAGCGGCTGATTGATGACCTCGCGGAAATCGATCTGCATACCGACGGTGAAAAAGAAGAGGCCCAGAAGCACGCCCTTGAATGGCTCGATCGCGATCTCGATCGACTTCCTGTATTCCGTCTCGGCGAGGAGAATGCCGGCAACGAATGCTCCCAGCGCCATGGATAGCCCAGCGGAATTCGCCGCAACGCCTGTCGCCACAATGACGAATAAGGTGGCAGCCATGAAGGGCTCGCTCGCACCGGAGGACGCAACGAGCCTGAACAGAGGCCTCAGCAGCACGCGGCCACTAAGCACGATCAGCCCGAGGCCGAGAAGAGCGTTCGCCGCCGCCAAAGCGAGAACGGTCCAAACGGAGGCGCCCGTGGCCGCGCTGTGAATGAAAAGGAAGAGCAGAAGAGGCACGACCGCCAGATCCTGCGCCAGCAGAACGGCGAGGCTCGTGCGGCCGGTCGTGGTGGCCAAACGCCTTTGGCCCGCAAGAACTTCGACGACAATGGCCGTCGAGGACAAGGCCAGACAACCGCCGACGATAACGGACGGAGCCGGTGCATTGCCAAGAAACGCTGCAACGGCCGCGATCACCGCCGTCGACACCATGACTTGCAAGCCCCCCAGCCCGAAAACCAGCCGGCGCATCGCCTGGAGACGGCCGTAGGATAGTTCCAACCCGATCATGAACAGGAGAAAGACCACGCCAAGTTCGGCGATGCCGGCAACACCCTTGGCGTCAGATATGATGAGCCAATGAAAAAGCCCGAGTTCGCCTTTAAACGAGCCGAGGCCGAAAGGTCCCAACAAGGCCCCTGCGCCGAGATAGCCAAGCACCGGGCTGATGCCTAAGCGGCTCAGCAACGGGACAACAATGCCCGCGATACCCAGAACCACGAGCGCGTCGCTATAGAACTCGATATTGGCCAGCGCTGCCATGGTGTCCCTTTTGCCTTGCCCAATATGCACGCCACGAGCATCGCAACGGCTCGCATCCGGTAGCCGGCAGCCTTGCACGCGTCGTCCTGTCGCAGCAAGAAGCATACCAATTGTTGGGGATAGCTCAAGAGCAACCTACAACTCGATGTGGTTTAAGGGCGTGGCATTACCCCACCCAACCGGTCCGAGCTATGCCCTTTCGGCCGCTTGATATGCCGTATACCAAGTACGATGTTTTTGCAGCGCATCGCCAGGCGAACAAGGGATTGCGACCATGCTGCAGGACATGATCAATCGGGCCGCCTACATGGCGCACGGCTACTGCCTGCTCTGGAAGCCTTGGCTCGTCGCCATCCATGCATCCTCCGATCTTCTGATCTTCGGCTCTTATTTCGCAATCCCTGTCGCGATCTGGATCTTCCTGAGCAAACGGAAGGATTTGACTCTGAAACCGCTCGCGGTGCTGTTCGCCGCGTTCATCTTCCTGTGCGGACTAACGCATTTCATTCAGGCCGTAACGCTCTGGTGGCCGGTTTATGAAGTTCAGGGGTATGTGAAAGCCGTCACGGCAATCGTCTCGGTCACAACTGCAATCGCGATTTTCCCGCTCATTCCGAAAGCGCTCGCAATTCCAAGTCCAGGCCAATTGCAAATCGTCAACGACGGACTCGCGCTCGAAGTCGCCGCCCATCGCGAGACTCTCGCCGCGTTGAAGCGCTCGAAAGACGAACTTGAGATGCGCGTCGCCGAGAGAACGAAAGAGCTCGAGCGTTCTAAGGCGCGCTTCGAGGCGCTTGTCAAAGCGTCCGCGCAGGTTGTTTGGACATGCAATGCGAAGGGCGATGTTTCCGAAGATTTCGATGAGCTGGCGTTCATTCACCGGGCAGACCTGGCAGGAATGGATCGGCAATAACTGGCTCGATGCCATCCATCCCGAGGACCGGTCGCGGACACTCGCCGCCTGGGAGGAAGCCGTTCGCACGGGCGAGATGTATTCGGTCGAATACCGGCTCCGTCACAACGAGACAGGTTGGCGGTGGACGGCGGCGAAGGGAGTTCCGCTCCTTTCCGCGGACGGCGGGATACGCGAGTGGGTGGGCATGAACGTCGACATCGACGCTCGAAAGCGCTCCGAGGAGCATGCGAAATTCATCATGCGCGAGTTGTCCCATCGCACGAAAAACCTGCTTGCGGTCGTCTACTCCATGGCTCGGCAGGCGGCAAAATATAGCCGGGTCTCCGACTTCGTCGCGGATTTCGGCGCTCGGCTTCAGGGGCTTTCGCGATCGCACGATCTGCTCGTCAGCAGCAACTGGACCGGCGTTCCGCTGTACGAGCATGTGCAGTCGCAGCTTCAGCCTTTCGCGCCCTCGGACAAGCATCGCATTCGCGTCATGGGGCCGCCGGTGATGCTTCGCCCGGAGGCAACCCAGGCGCTCGGGCTTGCCTTCCACGAACTGGCGACGAACGCGGTCAAATACGGCGCGCTGGCCGTGCCCGACGGCCAGATCGACATCAGCTGGAAGATCGAAACCGAAGGAAAAGACGACGTTTTCAAGCTCGCGTGGCGCGAACGAAGCCATTGCCGGGAGCCCGAGCTATCGCGGCAAGGTTTCGGATCGACCGTTCTGACCCGGGTGGTTCCGGAAACACTGTCCGGCGAGGCCCGATACGGTATTGGGAAGGAGGGGATCGCCTGGGAGGTCGAGGCCCCTCTCTCTCAAGTCGTGTCCCTTTCGTCCGGCTGGACCGTTCAGGCTTCGGTTGCAGGGGCGGGTGCGGCGTAGGCGGAGCGCGTAAATCGGAATTGGTTGCGACGCAATCCTGAGCAAAGCTTGCCATCCCGGAACGATGCCTGCGTCGTAAAGATCGCAAAAGACGCTTCCAGTTTTAACGGCCCCGGATATGCGCCGAGCGCATGCCGGGGCGACAGTTATCGGGACGCCATGCGTCTGATGAAACCTACGATGCTGAAATACGGCTCCTCCTGCGCATCAAGACGGCGCGCCAAGCGATCTGCCGGGGAACCCGAACGCAAATAAATTTCTTTCGCCCAACGGTGTTATGCAAAGTGAGGACCGGCATGACTTTTCACCAAGCCATCAGACAGGCGTTCGCGCTTCTTCTCATCGCTTTCGCGATCAAACCCGCCTTTGCGGACCCGATGCTGGCCGATTTCAACTACCCCTTCGAGGTCAAGCGCTTCGAATTCACGTCGCAGAAGCTCCCGCTTGCCATGGCTTACCTCGACGTTGCACCGCAAGGCCCGGCGAATGGCGAGACGGTTGTTCTCCTCCACGGCAAAAATTTCTGCGCGGCAACCTGGGAGCAAACCATAAAAGCTCTTAGCGCAGCCGGCTATCGCGTTGTGGCCCCGGATCAGGTCGGGTTCTGCAAGTCCTCGAAGCCCGAACATTATCAGTTCAGCTTTCACCAGCTTGCCTTCAACACGCACGAACTCCTGAGGAGCATTGGCGTCGAACGTCCGATCATCATGGGGCATTCGACCGGAGGAATGCTCGCCTTTCGCTATGCGCTGATGTATCAGCAGGAGACGAGGGCGCTGGTTGCAGTCAACCCGATCGGGCTTGAGGATTGGAAAGCCAAGGGAGTGCCGCTCAAGACGATCGATCAGCTCTATCAGAACGAACTGAAAACAACGGCAGACAGCATTCGCGACTACGAGCGCAAGACCTACTACGTCGGCGAATGGAAGCCCGAGTACGACAAATGGGTCAACATGCTTGCGAGCATGTATCAGGGCAAAGACGGAGAAGTATTTGCCTGGAACCAGGCTCACACCACCGACATGATCTTGAGCCAGCCCGTGGTCTATGAGTTTGGCAATATTCGCATGCCGACGCTGCTGCTGATCGGCGCGAAGGATAATACTGCCATCGGCAAAGCGTGGTCTCCCCCGGAGGTGGCGCAGCGCATCGGGCATTACAGTGAACTCGGCCCTGAAACCGCGAGAGCCATCCGCGGGTCGCTCCTCGTTATGTTTCCGGACCTGGGCCACGCCCCTCAAATTCAGGATCCGGGCCGCTTCCACGAGGCGTTGTTGAACAACTTAAAGGAGTTGCAGAGGTCCGAAAGCCAATAGCGTCACTTCGCAAGTCCCGCGCCCAGCATAGAGCCGGGTCAGCTTTCACGCTCAGCCTCGACACAACACGATCACCGTCGCTCGAGGCCACGACAAACCGGCGTCAGAGCCCGCATATCCATCCGTAGAAGAGGCGCTGGTGGATACTCAGATTTGCGTGATAAGCGAGCTTTCCGTCAGCGGTTGAACATTCGCCGTGGGCTCAGCCTTGGCGGCGCCGCCGAAGCCTTCCATCACGTGTTCGCCAAAGGCTGCGTGAAATCTCCTCACAAACTCCGGCTCCTCGCTGAAGTTCGAAGGCGAACGCACGCCAAGCGCCTCGCGAACGTGATGATCGTGCAGAGGCTTGAACCGAAGGGGATAGGCTCTCGGCCAAGCATTGAACGTAATGATGAGACCGTCGCCCTGGATATAGTCCTCGTCGGAATCCTCAAGCGTCATCCGGGTGTAGCCTTGCGATGAATTATTCGCCTGCCAGATGAATTCGATATTCGCGTTTTTCTTGGCTGGGAAGAAGACATACCTCGATCTGAAATCATTCAGTTTCTGCCCGCCGGGACTATAGGTGCGTCCAGCAACTTCATATCGACGCCGCCTCGGATTGTAGAAAATATCGACGAAAGAGTAGCGCACCTCTCCCTGCCGCCACAGCGCCTGGAGATAGCGTCCCGCATAGCGCTCCTCGGGCATCATCCTTCGCCGGATCGCGGGCGAGCGGTAGGCCAGGTTCCTCCAATAAATGATCAGGAATGTTGCAAAGACGCTGAATGCGATCAGGGCCATGAGGCGAAGGGCCTGCTCGCTGTGAAGCCGCCGGTCCACGACCCAGCTCATGATCCAGATGAGAGCGTCCCCGATGCCTTCGAACATGCGCACCCCGTAGCAAGCCGGATTTTCGTAATTTTACGCCCCGGTGCAAGACATAATTTCCGCTGATTGCTCATTTGCCCGAGGATGGCCGCAGCTTCCCCATTCCAAGCCCGCTCATTTACCAAAGCTTAAAGCGCTTTCTCATATCAGCGGCGCAGTGTTGGTTTGAGTGCAAGGAGATGACTTGTGGGCATTCGATACGAAGCATCGGCAGCGGCGGCCGGGAGGCGCTGTAAAGCTCTGGTTAACCTGCTCGGTATTGGAGACGCGGAAGCGGGCGATACCAGCATCAAGGGCCGCCTCGCAATCATTGCGAAACTCAAGGCGGCCAAGCGCGCCGAAATAGCGCGAGGTCAGACAGGCTCATGGCTCTACGATGTCAATCGCCATTTGAGCATCTGCGCCAGCCTTCGAAAGGAATATGAGGCGCTCGAGACGATCCTCGATGGCTGCAAGCCGGTGGCGCCACGCCAAAAGAAGCGCGTCGGCAACGTCATCGAGCTGCGTCCGTGAAGCGCTTTGCGCCTGCATGGAGCGGGTGCGCTCATGGCGGAAGGAAACCTGAAGCGCGTGCCGGTCACCGCCCAGGAGCGCGAAGCATACGAGAGTAAGGCTTATGCGGCCGCAATGGAGGAGGAAGCGCCGCGGGCGCTTGAAGAGATCAAGGCGGCACGGTGCCCACGCGCGGCTCGCCATCGACGTCTGGCGCACCCTTGAGGCCTCGCACCGCGTCATGGCCCGACCTTGAGGTGACCTTGAGGCGGCCATCCAGATGATCCGACCCTGTGATCAAAGAAAATGGATGGCCGGGTCAAGCCAGGTCAAGCTCAGCCATGACGATTTGAGCCCACTCAATCCTGCTCTAAGCAGCCGGCGGGGACCACTTCTCCCGCATGGTGACAAGCTCCTCGGCAAGCGTCGGGTGCAACGCAATGGTCGCGTCGAAATCGGATTTGCGAGCGCCCATCTTCACCGCGATCGCGAGCGCCTGGATGATCTCGGCTGCGTCCGGCCCCAAGATATGCGCGCCGATCACCTTGTCGGTCTCGGCATCGACCACAAGCTTCATGAGCACACGCTCAGGGCGTCCGGTCAGAGTATTTTTCAGAGACCGGAAGCTCGTCTTGTAGATGTCCACTTTGCGGAACATCTCGCGGGCGCTTTCCTCGGTGTAGCCCACCGTCCCGATTTCGGGCTGGGAGAACACCGCCGTCGGCAGATAGGCGAGATCGACGGGGTTCGGATTGTTCTTGTAGACGCCCTCGATGAACGCGATGCCGTCGCGGATGGCGACCGGCGTCAGGTTCACGCGGTCGGTCACGTCGCCGACGGCATAGATGCTCGGCACCGAGCTTTGGTAATAGTCGTCGACCATGATGCGGCCGTTCCAGCCGCATTGCACGCCAAGCTTCTGCAAGCCGAGGCCGACCGTGTTCGGGCGGCGGCCGGTCGCGAACATGACTGCATCGCAGGAGATGCGTCCGCCGCTGTTCGTGACCACCATCAAACCTTCTCGCGTTTTCTCGATGGCGAGCGGCTCTGCATGGAGCGTGATTGAGATCCCCTGCCCTGTCATGATATCCGTCAGCCGCTCACGCAAATCATGATCGAAGCCGCGAAGGATTTCGCCTCCGCGATAGAGCAGTTCGACGTCCACGCCGAGGCCGCGAAAGATGCCGGCAAACTCAACAGCGATATAGCCCGCGCCGACAATCACGATCTTCTTCGGCAGTTCCTCCAAATGGAATGCCTCGTTGGACGTGATGGCGAGTTCCCTGCCGGGGATCTCAGGAATGAAAGGATGTCCGCCTGTCGC
This sequence comes from uncultured Alphaproteobacteria bacterium, assembly GCA_963829495.1. Classification (GTDB taxonomy): domain Bacteria; phylum Pseudomonadota; class Alphaproteobacteria; order Rhizobiales; family Rhodomicrobiaceae; genus Rhodomicrobium. Next base: position 315,832 of record CAWHIT010000028.1, on the reverse strand, counting down.
GATCAGAATGCGCTCGGCGGTGACGGTGCGGCCTTCGCTGACGATTTTGATCGTGTGCGGGTCCACCACCTCGGCGCGGCTCTGAATGACGGTCCCGCCCGCGGCCTCGACTCCATTGCTGTAGACCTTGCTGATGCGCGCGATTTCCGCATCCTTGTTGGCGACCAGCGTTTTCCAGTCGAAGCGCTTCTCGCCCACGGTCCATCCATAGGCGCGCGCATCGTCGATGGCGTGGCCGAACTCGCTCGCATAGACGAACAGCTTCTTCGGCACGCAGCCGCGGACCACGCAGGTTCCACCGAAACGGTATTCTTCGGCGATGGCCGTGCGCACACAGAGGCCCGCGGCAAGCCGCGCGGAACGGACACCGCCTGAGCCTCCGCCGATGACAAAAAGGTCGTAATCGTATTTCGGCATGATTTCCTATTTTCGAGAGGACTTGGCTTCGAAATGCAATCGGAAGCAGCCACTGACCCTATGGTATGCCAGTGGATCATATTCGCAACGCTTCGTCCTGGATAGAGAGGCTATCGCGGTCTGCTGGCTGAATGCTTAAAAGCCCTTTACATTCAACACAAGCGCTTCGTAACGCGCGGAATTCACAAGATCCAATCTTTGCACGGTCTCGTCTTCTATTTGTATGGAAAGGGCTGCCTTGATCTCGAGAGTGTCTTCCCGGCTCAGCCGCGCTAATTCTCTCTAAACTTGCAACGGCGTCGGAAACACAAACGCTTGTATCTCAATGATCAGTTGCTAGATAGTGTCCGGAAAAGTGCGAAGCGGTTTTCCGATAAGACGCATGACAAAACAAAAACTTAGAGTTCGCTTTTGATTCCATCAAAAGCTCTAAGGGGGCAGAGCAAACTGCCCGTGCCGCTGCTGCCGCTTACATCGGAACATCGCGCAGTTGCAAATCGTCCAGCGATTGCTCAAGACCTCGGCGCGTTTCGGGAGAGATTTTCTCTTTTAGCGTATCCGTCCACTTGTCGATCAGGGCCGACCATTCTGCCTTGGCCTTTTCCCGGTCCTCCGCGCTCCGGAGCTTGGATTTCTCGTCCAGATCCTTGAACGCCTTTTGAGCTTCGAGAATATCTTCCTTCGTGTAGGCCGTGCCCGACTTCACCGCGGCCCGAAGCAGGTCGAACGCTTTCGCAAAAGCCGGCGAGTGCAGATATCCGTTCAAAGTTTCAAGCTGCTCGTCGGTCAAGGACGCCGCGATCACCGAAGGCGCAATCCCGATTACAACCGCCTTCTGTAAGTTGTACATGAACGCGTATTGATCGACGTCGTGACGGAGTTTCTCCCGATCCTCCGGGGACGCCGGTATGGTTTCGGCGTAGACATCCCGGGCGAAACTCTCTGCGTCGGCCACCACCTCATCAACATGAGAAATCCGCATGAGGTCGTTCATGAAAGTTTGCGCTTTCAGGACCTTCCGGCCTGACGGGACCGCCTTAGAGCTGTTGTTATTGTTGCCCGGCATGACCTGGTTAATATCGAGGTTTAGATTCCTGGCCCAGGCGGAAAATTCCGAAAACGTCCGGCTGTCCTCGTAAGAGAAGCCGGTCACAAGCTTCGACATCGCGTAGGCCGCATCCAGGGTCTTGCGCGTCGCGGGCAGATCGAAGAGGCGGCGTGCGTCCGTGAGTTCGGATGAATTGGCGGCCTTGGCCATCTGCCCGGCGAAGTCCGAAACCATGGCGCCGCGGTTCTCGGTAAGAGCGACGTCAAGCTCGTCGCCCGCCTTCCGCATGTAGTCCATGAAGGTGAGCATCTTGGCGAGGGCCGACGCGGTTGCGACGTCTGCCTCTGGCACGCCGGGGTAATCGCCTTGCACCATCCCGCGCATGACCGGCATGTAGACATCGCGAAGGGTGCGCCTGAAGCTGTCGAAGATCTCAGCGGCGTGGCTGAGCTGGAGCGCCTCCTCGATCAGATTTTGCGCGATCTGTTTAGCCCGAGGATCGACGGCAGCCTGCTCCTGGGGCGTCTTGTCCTGTGCAAGACCAACCCCCGCCGCTCCAGCCGCAAGGGCAGCCAGCAGACCGAAGATAAATAATTTGAAGCGCATGCCGTTGCTCCCGTGATCACGGTCGCACTCGATCGGCAGCGACCCAAGTCTAATCTTCGTCGTCGTCGCGCTCAGCCTGGAGATGCTTTACGCCCTCGGGACCGGCAAGGAATATGTCATCGGCTATGCCGAGGAAGAGGCCATGTTCCACCACTCCCGGAACGATATCGAGCAAATCCGCCAAGGTTTCCACATCTGGGATTGCACCAAATGCGCAATCCGCGATCAAATGGCCGCCATCGGTGCGATATAACTCGCCAGAGCTTGTGCGACGCAGTTTGGCCTCACCGCGGCAGCCCGCGTCCTCCCCGGCCGTTTCGATCATCGCGAGCGTCGCCGCGAGGCCGAAATCCACGATCTCGACAGGCAAGGGGAATGCACCAAGCTGGCGAACCAGCTTCGAGTTGTCGGCAATGATGCAGACGTGGTCGGACGCCATGGCGACGATTTTCTCGCGGAGGAGAGCGCCGCCGCCGCCTTTGATCAGGTTCAACTGATGATCGATCTCGTCCGCGCCATCCACCGTGAGATCCACATCCGTGATGGTGCTGAAGTCGATGATCTTGATGCCGCGTTGCTCCGCGAACTGGCGGGTCTGCTCCGAGGTCGCGACGCAGGTGAGGCTGATGTTTTCCTCCTTTATGCGCTCGGCCAGAAGGTCGACGAAGGCAAGCGCTGTCGAGCCAGAGCCCAGCCCGAGTACCATGTCCGGTTCGACAAGTTGGAGCGCCTGCTCCGCTGCCTGCCGCTTATAAGCCTGTGTTTCTTGCGTCAATCTGAAAGTCCCCCTAGGAACATGTATTTCATTTCGAGAAATTCCTCTACGCCGTGCCGCGAGCCCTCGCGCCCAAGGCCCGATTCCTTAACGCCGCCGAAAGGCGCAACCTCTGTCGAGATAATTCCGTCGTTCACGCCGACAATGCCAAACTCCAGGCGCTCCGTCACGCGGAAGACGCGCGCTATATCGCGCGAATAGAAATAGGCCGCGAGACCATAGGGTGTGGCGTTTGCAAAGCGGATGGCTTCGTCCTCATACCCGAAGCGAAACAGCGGCGCAACCGGCCCGAACGTCTCCTCCGTTGCAAGCCGCATCTCGGCATTGGCATCTATCAACACTGTCGGCTCGAAAAAGGTCAGACCAAGCGCGTGGCGCTTCCCGCCGACGATGGCCTTCGCCCCTTTTGAAAGCGCGTCCGCCACATGCGCTTCAACCTTTGCAAGGCCGGCCGCGTTGATGAGCGGACCTTGAACCACGCCTTCCTCCGAGCCTGGCCCGACCTTCATCTTCGAGACGCGATCTGCCAGCTTCTCCGCGAAAGCCTCATAAACGCCGTCCTGGACCAGGATCCGATTGGCGCAAACGCAGGTCTGGCCCATGTTCCGGAACTTGGAGGCGATTGCGCCCTCGACAGCCTTATCGAGGTCGGCATCGTCGAAGACGATGAACGGAGCGTTGCCGCCAAGCTCCAGCGCGACTTTTTTCACGGTTGCCGCGGACTGCTGCATCAAAAGCTTTCCGACACGCGTCGAACCCGTGAAGGTTATGGCCCTCACAAGCGGGTTCGATGTCAGCTCCTTTCCGATGGCTTCCGCATCGCCGGTGACGATGTTCAGGACACCGGGCGGGAAGCCCGCCTGGATCGCAAGCTCGCCCAAGGCCAACGCCGTCAGCGGCGTGTCCGGTGCAGGCTTCGCGACCACCGTGCAGCCGACGGCGAGCGCGGGCGCGACTTTGCGCGTGATCATCGCAAAAGGAAAGTTCCAAGGTGTGATCGCGCCGACAACGCCCACGGGCTGCTTATGGACGATGATGCGCCCGCCCTTTCTGTGGGTCGGGATTGTTTCGCCGTAGATGCGCTTCGCCTCCTCGGCAAAGAACTCAACGAAGGACGCGCCGTAGGACACCTCGCCGCGCGACTCCGCTAGCGGCTTCCCTTGCTCCGCCGTCATGATTTGCGCGATCTCTTCGGCATGGGCAAGTTGCAGTTCATACCAGCGCCTCAGGATTGCCGCGCGCTCCTTTGCAAGGAGGCCACTCCAGGCGGGGAATGCCCGGTGAGCGGCGTCGATGGCCTTTCGAGTCTCGGCCGCACCGAGATTCGGGACGCAGGCGATGGCAGCCCCGGTTGCCGGATTCATGACGGGTGTTGATGCCTTGCCGTCCCATTGACCGTCGATCAAGCAATGCTGACGAATCAAGGACTGAGGCGTCTGCTCCATTGTAGGCGTTGTCCTTTTCCTGGCGAGAAGGCCACATCATGCCGCGATGCAGACCAAACTACAAGCGCGGCTGGATTGCATCAGCCTGTTTCCTAAAGAGTACAAATTGTTAAAAACTAAATCTCAACCCAATGTTGCGTTTACACAAAAAGACAATCGGGGATTATGTTATTCCGACGCCCCATGAGCGCTCAACACAGCAAATGAAGGATTGAGCCCCGCCATGACAAGCGTTTTATCGCCGACCTTGCAGCAAAGCGGCATAGCTTCATCCAGACCCGATAGGCCCGTTACCTCTTTTATCCCGAAACCCTGGATTATTTTGTTTCCGCCGATTCCTTCGACATGGCCGCCCTTGGAGGCAGCCATCCAGTAAAACAAGTTATAACTGGATGGCCGGGTCAAGCCCGGCCATGACGGTGGAGCGGAAATTCGTCAATGTTTTCATGGCGTCTTCTGCTAGCGGAAACATGCGGGTAATCAAGTTCCGGGACGACGGGCGGCGGCGATCCGGTGGCGCGTCAGGCGAATTTATTCTGCCTATTTCTGCACCGGCCTGACTTCAGGTTGCGCCCCCAAGACAGCCGCCCCCTTCTACAACCAGAGTGTCATCCACATGCTCGCTTGGGCGGCTATTGCGTTAACTTCGCGACAGACGGCGAGCGGAGATCGAGGGTGCAGAGATAGGTCATCTCGTCCTCTGGATTGCGCCTCACGATGAAGCCAAGCTCGCGGCACATCTTCAGCATGTTCACGTTTTCGCAGAGGACGGTTCCGTAAATCTCTTTCAGCCCCTCGGCCTTTGCGTAGGTGATGAGGTGCTGCATGAGGATCCACCCAAGTCCGAGCCCTTTCAGATCGGAACGCACCAAGACCGCATATTCGGCTTTTTCATAATCGGGATCGGCGAAGAAGCGGGCGACGCCAAGCCCCTCCCAATCTCCAGCTCCGTCCGGGCGAAGCGCGATGAAAGCCATCTCCCGCCCGTAGTCGATCTGCGTCATGCGCGCCAGGAACTCGTGGGAAAACTCCTTGACCGGCATGAACATGCGCAGGCGAATATCCTCCGGGTCCATCCGATCCATGTACTTCGCATAGAATCGCTCATCCTCGGGGCGGATCGGGCGGACGAAGGCCTCGCTTCCATCCGAGAGTGTGTACGTCTTCTCCCACTGGGTCGGGTATGGCCGGATGGCGCAGGGAACGGGCGGGTGGATTGCCGGATCTTCGACCTTGATGCGGGCGTCGAGCGCGATCATGCCCTTTTCGTCGATGAGGAGAGGATTGATATCCAGCTCGCGAATGGCGCGGTGCTGAACGGCAAGCGTACTCAGCCTCACAAGGCAAAGCGCGAGGCCGTGCAGGTCGACGGGCGGTTTGTCCCGGAAACCTTTCAGCAACTTGTAAATCCGGGTCGACTGGATGAGATCGGTCGCAAGCTTGAGATCGAGAGGGGTGAGAGACATGGCGCTGTCGCCAATCGCCTCAACGCCTGTGCCTCCAGCGCCGAACACGATGACCGGCCCGAAGACATCGTCTGTCGATATTCCAAGGATCAGCTCATAGGCCTCCTTGCGGTGGATCATGGGCTGGACGGTGACGCCTTCGATGACTGCTTCCGGGCGGGCAGCCTTGATATCGCTCAGCATCCGGCGGGTGGCTTTCTCCACTTCCTCGGCGGATGTGAGGTCGAGGCGGACGCCCCCAATGTCCGACTTATGGGTCAGGTTCGGCGAAAGGATCTTCACGACGACCGAGGCATAGCCACGCAACAGACCCGCCGCCGCGCGGGCCGCCTCTTCCGGCGTTGCGGCCACCTTTGTCGGCACTGTCGGGATGCCATAGGCGCTCAGCACTGCCTTGGCCTCCGGTTCCGTCATCATGCTGCGGCCTTGAGCAAGGGTGCGGGCGATGAGGGCTTCGACGGCGACCGGATCGACGTGGTTCTCCGGCGTGACTGGCGGCGTCCGCATCAACTCCTTTTGGGCCCACGCATAGCGGGCGAGCTGCATGATGCCTTCGATCGCCTTCGTCGGGGTTTCGAAGTCGGGGATGTTGACCTTGGCGAAAAGCGGCCGCACTTCCTCTACCGCGCTTTGCGCGAGCCATGTCGCGACCACGGGCTTTTTGCGGCCGCGGCGGCGTTGCTTCTCCACGGCTTCGATCGTCGCTTTTGCGGCATCGACCGACGAGGCCAGCGCCGTCGGACAGTTTATGACCAGCACCACGTCCGTATTCGGATCCTGCAAGACGGCTTCCATGGCCGCCGCGTAACGGTCCGGCCCAGCGTCGCCGATAATGTCGACGGGGTTGCCATGCGACCATGTTGGGGGAAGCACCTTGTTCAGGGAGTCGATCGTCTCCGGCTCGAGATCGGCGAGCGTCCCTCTCAAGTCGGCAATCGTGTCGGCGGCGACAACGCCGGCGCCGCCTCCGTTCGTCACAATGGCGATACGGCTTCCCGGGATGCATCGCACGCGCGCGAGAACTTCCCCAGCATCGAACATCTCGTCCAGATCGACAACGCGAAGGATACCCGCGCGGCGCAGCGCGGCGGTATAGACGTTATCGGAACCTGCGAGCGCTCCCGTATGCGACGCCGCAGCCTTCGCCCCTTCAGGATGCCGGCCGGCCTTGATCGCAATGACCGGCTTGGCGCGCGAGCAGCGCCTCGCCGCGGACATGAACTTGGCCGCGTTCTTAACGGACTCGATATAAAGAAACACGGCGCGGTTTGTGATGTCGCCTGCGAGATAGTCGAGCATGTCGCCCAGATCGACGTCGGCGGAATCTCCGATCGAAACCACATGGCTGAAGCCTACTCCTTCGACAGAAGCCCAGTCGAGCATGGCGAGCGTGATGGCGCCCGATTGCGACACAAGCGCGATATCTCCTGACTTCGCCAGCGTATGCGCGAAGCTCGCATCGAGTTTGAAGCTCGGGATCTGGATCCCCATGCAGTTCGGGCCGATGATTTCGCAGAAGATAGGGCTTCGCCGCGGCCAGCATCCGCCGGGCCAGTTCTCCTGTCACCCCAGCCGCGATGACGACAGCTGCCTTGCAACCCTTGCGGCCAAGCTCGTCGATGACGCCGGGTATCGTGTTCGGAGGCGTGGCTACGACCGCGAGGCCCGGCTCGAAGGGGAGTGCCTCGATGCTTCGGTAGCACGGCCTCCCGAGAATGATGTCATGGCCCGGGTTGACGAAACCAATCTCGCCCGCAAAGCCACCACGCAGGAGATTCTCCGCGATATGCAACCCGATGGAACCCGGCCGCTCGCTGGCGCCCACCAGAACGGTACTTTTGGGATGAAACAGGAGATCGAGGTTCCGGATGGTCATGGCGCACTCCGCAGGCTGCGGTTCTGGCTGCACGCTCCGGCGACGATGACCCAGCGCCTTGCCCTTATGGCATATTGTTGCCGCAAGCGTAAGCTTTGACCGACTTCAAAAAGCGGCACAACCTCTGCATGTATAACTTATCAACACACGCGGGACAGGCTCACAATTGCACATGATTTCACAACCCAGGCTCCCGCAGCGGCGGCGAGACCCGCGAACAAGATCGGGGGCACCGCCCTGGCGAAAACCCTGACGAGCGTCAGAAACGCGGAAAAAGCCTTTGCTCCCGCCGTGTACAGTTCCCGCGCGGCGCGAAACAGGAAATAAGCAACGATGCCGGTGCTCGCGATGAGCAATAAGACCTTGGAACCGGGCAGATCGCTGACACGGCTCCACGGCACGGCAAGTATCTGTGTAAGCCACCACTGCCATAAATCACGCATGAAACCGAAAGTGGCGCCGAATACGGCATACAGCAGCTGCTGGAACTGATTGAGAAACTCCATGGGCTAACCCTCTCCCGCCCGAGGCGGTCAGTTTCTCGCTATTATCGGTTGAAAAACATGCCGCGAGCTTGCGGCGCACTCGAGGGGCCGTTGAGGGAGCTGTTCGCGATCTTGGCGTGCGATTTAGGCGGGCGCTGCCTGGAACCTGTCAATGTCCTTAAGGTTCATCCTATAGCGAACGGGGATAGGCCTGCGGCATAAATCACGGGCGCGCGTAGAAAAAATTGCGCGATCGCACTTCACAACATGCGGGCAGAGGCGTTACCATCAAAGGATGCCAAGACGACTTTCAAATATTGGCTTTTTGAAAACCGATGGTTACCTTGACGGGCAGCTTCTTATTGCCATGCCCTCAATGACAGACTCTCGCTTTCATCGCTCAGTCATTTATGTGTGCGCTCATTCGGCGGAAGGCGCCATGGGATTGGTCATCAATCAACGCGCTCCCAATATTACGCTGCCGAGTCTTCTGGAGCAGCTCGAAATACTGCCCGACGGATTGACGCTTGGCGAAATCCACGTGAGTTCCATGGCCGTTCACATGGGCGGCCCGGTGGAGACGAGCCGCGGTTTCGTTTTGCACAGTTCGGATTATTTCGCGGCCGACAGCACGCTGCCGATCAACGAAGGCGTCTGCTTAACCGCCACAATCGACATTCTGAAGGCAATCGCGAAAGGCAGCGGGCCGGACAGAGCCATACTCGCGCTTGGCTATGCGGGCTGGGCCCCTGGCCAGCTGGAGCATGAAATCCAGTCGAACGGCTGGCTCAATTGTCCGGCCGATCCGGAGATCGTTTTCAATTGCGAGCTGGAAAGCAAGTACGGGCGTGCCCTCGGCAGCATGGGCGTCGACCCTTCCCACCTTGTGGGCGTCGCCGGAAGGGCCTAACCCCAGCTTCAATTACTTCTCACGCCTGCCCAACGGAAAAGCCGGCCGCGATGCCTGCTGTTGTGCCGCAGGACGGAAACCTTCGCCAGGCGCAGGCGGCTGCTGGGTTTCACGAGGCGCGCCCTCCTTTACTGCCGCAGCTCCGTTCGTGCCTTGTGCGTCTTCGACGGAGCTTTGACGGCGCCTGATGCCTTTGCTCGGTTTTCTCTCCGGCGAGGGGGGCACTGCCACGGCGGGCTTCGCCTCGGCATCGGCGGGCGCTGGAGCCTTTTCGCGCCCTCTTTCCTCCCGCTCCCTGTCCTTTTCAGCTCTGCGCTCAGCCCGTCTTTCTTCCTTTTCCTGCTCTTTGCTGTCCCGCCGGCTGGAGCGCGCAATCGCGTTGAGGAGATTGACGACCTCGCGCTCCGTCATAAGGTCGGCATAGTAGAAGCCCTGGCCGAAGTCGCAACCAAGCGCGCGGACATAAGCAAGGTCTTCGTCGTTGTCGACGCCGACCGCGATGACATCCTTTCCAAGCTCATGGGCGATCGTCAAGACGGCCTTCAGCACCATCGCGCTGGACCGCTCCTTGTCGCTCATCGTCACGAGCGAGCGATCGATCTTGATGGCGTCGATGGACAGCCGGTGCCAGCAGGACAGCGAGGAGAAGCTGACGCCGAATTCATCGAGCGCAACGCTGACATTCAAGCTCTTGAGCCAGTCCAGAATCTCGATGGCCTGCTCCGGATTCGAATTGATCAGCGTTTCCGCGATCTCCAGCCTCAGAGCGCCCTTTGGCAGTGTCTCGCGGCCGATGATGAGCCGCAGATTCTGCACCAGATCGTGGTGAAAGAGCTGCTGGCTCGACATGTTGATGCTGATATAGATCGGATCTTCGCGCGGGAGGATGCGATGCCAACGCGCGCCTTGCCGGATGCAGCGCTCGAAGACGTAAGCCCACAACTCGCCCGAAAGTCCCGCGGCCTCGGCGGCGGGCTCGAACTCTGGCAGGCTCAAACGGCCGAGCGTCGGATGCTCCCACAGGACGAAAGCTTCCATGCCGGCGAGGCGTTCATCGGCGATGCGCATCACAGGCTGGTAAAGAATGCGGATCTGGCGGCGCTCGATGGCGTGTTTCAAATCGGACTGAACGATGGAGCGCTCGTCGGCTGCGCCCCTCATCTCGGGCTTGAACAGCTCGATCCGATCCGATCCGGCCCGCTTGGCGCGGTACATGGCGCTTTCGCCCTCACGGAGCAGGTCTTCGGCGTGCTCCTGCGTACCGTCATACATCGCGATGCCGATGCTCCCCGTAAGGACCAGGTCGCGGCCGCCAACCTTCATGGGCGTCCGCAGAGACCGCCGCACGCGTTCCGCGAGCATCGCGATATGGCGCGGCTCCGTGTCTTCGGAAATGAGGATCGCAAATTGCAGCGCGCTGATCCGGGCGAGCGAATCCTGCGGTGAAATATGGCGGGTCAGTCGCCGGGCGATGGTCAGGAGCACGCCGTCATTGGCCGCGAAATCAGGCGAGCGGTTTTGGTTTTTCAGCGCGTCGAGGTCGATGAAGAATAGTGTGGGCTTGGTTTCTTCCTGCTTCGCGCGGGCGACTGCGGTTTCGAGCCGGTCGATGAACAGTTCCTTGTTCGGCAGGCCGGTCAGGCCATCGCGAATGGCATTGTGGAGGAGACGCTCTTGCGTGCGCTTCTGAGCATTGACGTTGCGCATGAGGCCGACGCCGCGCAACGCCCTCGTCGCGCGCTGTTGCGAGACCGTGGCCCTGAGCTCGTACCAAAGATAGCCGCCGTCGGCGCGCTTCATGCGAAACTCTTGGTTGATGTCGCCGCCCTGGCGCTCGCGCAACGTCCAGAGCGTGAGGCGCATGCGCTCCCTGTCCGAAGCGTGAAGATGCTGGAGCCAGTTGTCGGCGGCGCATCGAAGCGTTCCCGCCGATAAGCCAAGCGCATGTTCCACTTCGAGGCCGGTGTTTATTTCATTGCGGCGGGCGTCCCATTCCCAGACGCTTGCGCCGGACGCCTCCAGAGCCATGACACGCAGCTTGAACTGGCCGGCCTCTTCGACCGTGCCTCCGCCCTCGCCGGTTTGAAAAGCGTATTGCGTCACCGTCACACCGATCAGCATCAGGAAAACCACAAGCCCGGCGGATAGCGAGGACACAACAATATCGCCCGATACTTTGCCCGTTATGGTGACCGCTGCCGCAAACAGCCAGACCATGAACAGCATCCAGGACGGCACCAGAGCGAGCGCGCGTTCCTGTCCGCGCAAAGCCAGAAAGCCGATCACCGCGCTCCCGATGACCGCGATCGGGACGAAGGAGAGCCGTGCAAAACCAGCCGTGAGCTGAGCGTCGATCAGGGCGAAAAAGACCAAGCCCAATTGCGCGGCGATCCAGACCAGAAACCCGAGCGAGATCCAGGCATGCCAGAGTCTTAAATTCAGGAAAGTATAAAGGAAGATGACAAGGCTCGCCGCCAGGAACGCTTCGGCCGCCGCCCGGTAGGTGCCGTTATCCTCGGATGGGAGCTGAAACAGATTATCCCAGAAGCCGAAATCGACGCAAAAATACGCCAGCGCCGCCCACGCGACGAGCGCTGTGGCCGGGAAGACAAGTTTGTGGTTGGCCGCGAAAATCGCCGTCAGGAAGATCGCAATAATACCGGTGATGCCAAGCAGGATGCCTCGGAAGAGGGCTGACTCCCGCATTCGCTTCCCAAAGTTCGCCGGCGAGGTCAGATAAAGCCTTGGCACCGACGCGGAGGCGAGTTCCACGATGAATGTGACGGTGTTGCCGGGTTCTATCGAAATCCGGTAAATATCGAGATGCTCGTAATCTTCGTTCCTTTCAGGGCGAAAACCGAGCGACGGCGTAACATTCGAGATTCGCGGCGCGTCGAGGTCCGGTTTGGTGGCGTGTGATCCAACGATGTCGTATCGCTGAGCTGTCAGAAAGCGAACAATGGGCCTGTCCGTCGGATTGCTGAGCGCGAAGACCACCCAGCTTGGATTCGTGCCCGGCGTTTTGGCTGAGACGGTCATGCGCCCGGCGATGCCATCGGCGTTGGGGGCTGTTTCGACGCTGAGCTTGTCGCCGCGCCGCTCGTAGAACTCGCCGAGAAGCGTGATATCGATCTTCTCTTCCGGACCGATAACAATCGGCTCCACGGCCCGGGACGGCGTCACCATCGACGCCAGGGCTATGAGAAATACGACGATGAATGCGAACAGAGCCGGCGAAAAGCCTTTCCGCCGCCAAAGCGCTAGAGCCGCCGATTGCACTATAGGGCTTTTACCCCGCTTCCCCATTACCGGACCCGCCGGCCGCAGCTTCGTTCAACGGGCAGGGTCGTCACTGAGCAGTGCAAAAAGCCAATGATCTTGCCATGTGCCATTAATTTTCAAATACCGCCGGGCCAAGCCCTCAAATTGGAACCCCGTCCGGTTCAGAAGCGCCGCCGACGCCTTATTCTCTGGCAGGCACGCCGCTTCCAACCGGTGAAGACGCAAAACATCGAAGACGAACCAGATGACCGCCCGCACCCCCTTGGTCATGTAGCCCTGCCGGGCGTACGGCTCGCCGATCCAGTACCCCAGGGAGCAGCTCTGACTTACCCCCCGCCGGATATTGCTCAAAGTTATTCCCCCGATTAAGGCGTTATCAGAGGTTCTGAACAGAAAAAAGGCGTAACCGAGGTCTTGGCGGGCATCGCGGTAGTAGTAGCGTATGCGCCGGCGAAAGGTGTCGCGTGTCAGTTCGTCTCTCGCCCAGCGCGGCTCCCAAGGCTCGAGGAAGGCCCGGCTATCCGAACGCAGCGCCGCCCACGCCTTGTAATCCGACATTTGCGGTTCGCGCAGATAGACCCCGTCGCCCTCGACGTAGGGCCTCGTGTCGGAGAAAAACATGCGCGCGCCGGAAAGCATGCCCGCCCGTTACGCAGCAAGCGCGCCGGACAGGAATGCCTCAGCGGCGTCAGCCACGACCGACGAGGACCCCCGCCCGCCGACGACCGCCGAAACCATATCCGGCTTCTCGCGTATGCTGCGGCCGACCTCTTGAACGTCCTCGCGAGTGATGCTGCCGATTCTTTCGATCAACTCCTCATTGGTGATCGGCCTGCCGAACACCATGAGAATCCCAGGCAAGCTGCCCCGCCCTCGCCTCGCAGCTTTCAAGGCTCATAAACAGCCCTGCTTTGATCTGGGCTTTGGCGCGCGCGAGTTCCTGCTCGGTAGGCCCGTGCTCCGCGAGATCCGAGAAGATGCCAAGCGACAGGTTGACCAGTTCCTTCAATTGCTGGGCACTCGTGGCCGCATGCAGCCCGATCACACCCGAATCGGCGTAGCCCCAATCGAAGGCGTGAATATCGTAGCAGAGCCCGCGCTTCTCGCGTACCTCCTGGAAAAGCCGCGACGCCATGCCTCCGCCTGCGATCCCGGCAAAAATGCGCCCGGCAAAGGAAGCCTCGTGGCCGTTCGGATAGCCCTCGAAAGCAAAGAGAACGTGGCATTGCTCGAAGCGTTTGTCCGAGTCCGCATTGCCACCCACAAACTTGGCCTTTTTGATCTGCCGCGGAGCTTCCGAGGGAAGCCCGGTGAAGAGTTGCTCCGCCAGACGGTGAAGCGCGTCGTGATCGACGGCTCCGGCCGCGCTCATGATCATGCGCGAGGCCGAATAGTTCTCGTTGCGGAAACGCTTGAGATCGGCGGCGGAGTGGCGGGAGATGTTGCGCTCCGTGCCGAGGATCGAGCGGCCCAGCGCCTGGTCGGGATAGGCTTCGGCGAGGGCAAGATCGAAGACGATGTCGTCGGGACTATCCTGGGTCGCGGCGATTTCCTGCAGGATCACTTCGCGCTCGCGGTCCATCTCCTCCTCGCTGAAGGCCGGATTGAGAAGAAGGTCGCCGATCAGGTTGAGGCCGAGTTCCACGTCGTCTTTCAAAACGCGGGCGTAATAGTTGGTGGCCTCCGATGAGGTCACGGCGTTCAGCGCGCCGCCCGCCCCTTCGATCTCTTCCGCGATCTGCATCGGCGTACGCGTCGGCGTACCCTTGAAGGCCATGTGCTCCAGAAAATGAGCCACGCCATGCTCATGGTCGGTTTCGGCGCGCGCTCCGGCAGTGACGAAAACCCCGACGGTTGCCGTTTCGAGCCCGGCCATCCGGTGGGTTACGATCCGCATCCCATTGCTGAGCTCGCTCACTTGAACTGTCATTGATAAGCCTCGAAGGTCATGAATGCGGAGTGCCCGCGTGCGTCTCTATATAGGCGGCGACGGCTTTCGCGGAGTTCGGCAAAAGCTCGAAGCGTTCGCGGCCGTGAAGGCGCGCCTGAAGACGTTCGGGAATTTCGGCTGTGCGCCCAGTCGCACGCTTGACAGCGTCGGGAAACTTGGCCGGATGCGCCGTGCTCAGCACCACCATCGGCCCCGGCTGGCGTTCCTGCTCCTTCCGAGCCGCAGCAAGCCCGACCGCCGTGTGGGGATCGACGAGCATACCCTTTTCCTCGAAAAGCCTGCGCATGGCCGAGGCTGCTTCTTCCCGGCTTACGCGGCAGGCGGAAAAGCGCTCGCGCATCCGGGCAAGTGTGGGGGTCGGAATCTCAAAGGCGCCCTTGCTCGCGCAAATTCGCCATCGCCTGGATCACGAAGCCGAGAATCGCGTCCGCTCTCCTCAAACAGAAGGCGCTCGAAATTGCTGGAAACCTGAATGTCCATACTCGGGCTGTCGGTGGGCATCACCTCGCGCGGCTCATACCGACCGGTTTCGAGCGCGCGAGCCAGAATATCATTCTCATTCGTTGCAATCACAAGCTTTCCGAGCGGGAGACCCATCTTGGCCGCGGCGTAACCGGCGAAGATGTCGCCGAAGTTCCCGGTCGGCACCGTAAAGCTCGGCCGCACATCGAGCCCGAGCTTGGCATGCGCGGTATAATAATAAACGGCCTGCGCAATAATACGCGCCCAGTTGATGGAGTTGATCGCGGAAAGCGCGTGACGCTTGCGGAAGCCGGCGTCGCCGAACAGCGTCTTCACGATGGCCTGCGCATCGTCGAAGGTGCCTTCGATGGCGATGGCGTGGATGTTGTCTTCCTGCGCCGCCGTCATCTGCTTGCGCTGAACGTCGCTGATGCGGCCATGCGGGAATAGGATGAAAAGCTCGATGTCCTTGCGCCCGCGAAACGCCTCGACCGCAGCGGCGCCGGTATCGCCAGAGGTTGCGCCCAAAATCGTGGTTCGCGCGCCCCGCCGCCTCAGCGCACGCTCCATGAGCCGCGACAGGGCCTGCATCGCGAAATCCTTGAACGCGAGCGTCGGCCCGTGGAAAAGTTCCAGCAGGAACAGGTCCGGCCCAATTTCGTGCAGCGGAGCCGTCTCTGGGTGGCTGAAACCCGCATACGCATCGGAAACAATGGCGAAGAGATCCGCGTGGCGAGGATTGCCGCCAGTGAAAGGCCCGATGACATGCGCAGCCGCTGCCGCATAATTTGCTGCCGGGGAAGCTGGGAGCGACGAAAGCTGGAGCCAGGACGCGGGCATGTAGAGACCGCCATCGGGCGCAAGCCCCGCGAGTAAGACTTCCTCGAAGTCTGCGGGAGCTGCGGCTCCTCGGGTCGAGACGTACATCATGGGATCATTTTGGTTGAGGCCGGAATGGTCATTCAATCGCACAATATGATGGAGTTAAGGCGGTGTCATCTCCGCCGCGCCCGTTATCAGACTGCTTTCGGGGGTTCGGAGGCGCGAAACTTCAGTTTCGGGCAATGAAAAGGCCATAAACGCCAGCCAACGCCGCGGCGAGGCCGAACCAGGTCAGGGCATATTCCAGATGGCGATTTGGGATCGCCGCGAGCAGCTCGTGAGGATCGCGGGCCTTGGGCCATGCGCTGGCGTGCGGCGAGGGCTCGGCCTCGATGTATTCGCGGGTAACGGTTGCAGTACCGCTCAGCCCCGCCGCCTTCGCCATTTCCGGGATGTCAGCCGAGAAGAAAAGCCGTTTCGCGAGATCGGGCGCGGGCAGGAACCAGCTCGGCCTTTCGGAAAGGCGCAGGATGCCGGTGACCGTTGCTTCGCCGCCAGCAACACCGCCGCTATCGGCGATAGTCTTTGGCACGAAGCCGCGATTGACGAAGACCGTGCCGTTGCCGAGCTTGAGCGGCACGAAGAAAAGATAGCCGAACCCGTCTGGCGTCTGCGCTCGTGCCTCCTCCGGCGTGGGGACCAAGAGCTTGACCGTTTCCGCCACCTCGAACGCGCCTGAGGCTTCGACGCGGGTAAACTCCCGCGAGCTTTCATTCGCATTCGACTGCGGCGGTTCATAAGGGATGGGAGGCTTCGACAGCGCCTGCTCGAAGCGCGCGAGGAGATCGTTCTTCCAGTCGCGGCGCTGCAACTGCCAGACGCCAAGCGCGATCAGGATGCCGAACGCGGCACAGCGCGCAAAGCGTGAGAACGATGCGGCCATTCCGGTTGGTTCGCCCGGCGCGTGACGATTGAATGTCAGGCGCGACATGGCTCATCGGATACGGCCCTCCGCAGCCTTGTTCGCGTATTGCAGCGCGATCAGCGTGGCTTTGAAGGGGCGAAGAATGACAAGCGGGAGCGCAATGGCGAGGGGGAGCCATAGCACGGCATGAACCCAATAGGGCGGCGAGTAGAGCGCTTCCACGATAAGCGCGCCGCCGGTGACGATAAAGCCGACGATCAGCATGATGAATACGGCGGGGCCATCGCCCGAGTCCGCGAAGCTATAGTCCAACCCGCAGACGGTGCAGCGCTTGGCGAGCGTGAGGAAGCCATCGAACAACCGGCCTTTGCCGCAGCGCGGGCAGCGGCACGAAAGCCCCGCGACCCAGGGCGAGACTTGTTCTTGAACAGCCATGGCGACCTCCGGCCTTTAGATGGGTAAACACCGCCAGCCTGGCAACGGACCGTCCGGGACGCCGCTTTCTTCGCGCTTTGCCCACCGGCTCGCCACCGCCGTCGTCATCCCGGAAACGCCGCAGGCGTTATCCGGGATCGTAAACCCAGAAACGCCGCCTTTTTTACATCCCGGTTCGCGCCGCGCTTGGCCGGGATGAGGCACGCTAAGCCGCCGTCGAAGGGGAATATTTTGTCCCGCGAACAAGCCGAAGATTTGCCGGGCCGCCGAAGCAAGGTCTTGCTTGCGCTTGCCATCGGGCAGGATCGCCACGCCATGCAGGATCTCTGCCTGAGCGATGGCCGTTGTGAAAAGGTCTTCCGCGTTTTGGCGCACCATCCATGACGCCACGCGCGGATCGGGCTGCGGCTTCATCGCCTCGGAGATGACATTCGTGTCAAGGATGACCATCGCCGCTTAGCCGAGCTGCGGCGGCTCGCGAACCGGTTCGCGCGGAGGTATGTCAAGCTCGACGCCGCCAAGCGGCTCCATGACGCTGCGGATCGCCGCGTAAAGATTCGCGGGTCGACGGACGCCCTCTTCCCCGAGCGCCTCAAGCAGAATATCCCGCGCCTCGCTCTCCAGGCTCTTGCCGCGCCGCGCCGCCCGCGCCGCCAGCCGCGCCTTCAGCGCGTCATCGACATCGGGAATGGTTATGCTGCTCACTGCGGCGGCCCTCCTTAGGTTTCAATCGCTAATCTAGCGCGCAACCGACCGCGGTTCAAATTTTCATAGTCCGTGCGTTTGGGCCGCCGAAAGCAGGCCGCATCGGAGCGTCATCCCGGCCAAGCGCAGCGCGAGCCGGGACCGTTCCAAACTCAGGTCAGTGCGTTTTACGATCCCGTGTCTGCAGCGCACCGCTTCGCGCTGCGCCGCGCACGGGATGACGCCGCGGCGATGCCTCTATGTGCAGATCGCATTCCGGGGCGACGACGGGAATCACGCCGCTGTCGTCATGGCCGGGCTTGTCGTTCATTGTCATGGCCGCCCTTGAGGCGGCCATCCAGATTTCCGACTCTGCGGCTCGTTTCCCTGGATGGCCGGGACAAGCCCGGCCATGACAATAAGGGGTCCGGCCATGACCCAATGACGGCGCAAAGCACCCGCCACAACGGTAAACGCATGGTTGACGCGGGTAAGCTTGGCCATAATCTTAATTCGAAACTGGTTAACAGGAGCGCGCCGGACTGATTTCCGGTCCAAATTGTCCTAACAAGTGGTTTATCCGGCGCAAACGAGGGCCGCTCTGCCACGGGATAAGACGCGCCAAGGCTCTGAAAATAAACAGCTTTTGTCTTCAATGGCGCTCATTAAATAGAATCTAATGCCGGAATTTTTTCCTTTACTGGGACGCGATGAAGCCGGTTAAATATGTTGCCGTCGCGCCTGTTAACGATGTCCGCGCCTGTCACAGCAGCGGCGCGCGCTTCGGCGTCGTCATGCGGACTGGAATTTTCATGGCAAAATCAATAGGTTATCGCGATTAACCTCGCGCTAAGGCGCTTTTCCCTAAGATCTCGTCCAGCCGCAATGGCGGTCGGTTTGCGTTGAAGCCGCACTCGATCTTGGTCCGAAGCCAATATTATTTTGGACCATCGTGTAGTCCATGGGGGATGGCATGCAGATTTAGGGTCCGGTCGGCGGCGTTCGCTCAGCTCGCAGCGGCTGCCGTCCCTGCGCCCCAGACATAGATGCTGGCGAACAGGAACAGCCAGACCACGTCCACGAAATGCCAGTACCAGGCGGCGGCCTCGAAGCCGAAATGCCGCTCCGGCGTGAAGTGCCCCGCGATGGCCTGATACAGGATAACCGTCAGGAAGATCGTGCCGATGATCACATGCGCGCCGTGGAAGCCGGTCGCCATGAAGAAGGTCGAGCCATAGACGTGGCCCGCGAAAGTGAACCCGGCATGAGAATATTCATAGGCCTGGCAGGCGGTGAAGAGCAGCCCGAGGCATATCGTCAGCGCAAGGCCTGTGATGAGACCCCTGCGATTGCCCGTCAGAAGCGAATGGTGAGCCCACGTGACGGTGGTCGCCGATGTCAGAAGCACGAGCGTGTTGAAAAGCGGAAGCTCCCAGGGATCGAAGGGATGCTTGAAGGTGCCATCGGCCGTTGGGACCGGTGGCCACTTGCCGCCGAGCACCTGGTCGCGGCCGACGACGCCAATCTGCAGCCCATCGGCGATCTGGTGAACGTCGGCCGGGAAAAGGGACACGTTGAAATAGGCCCAGAACCACGCCAGGAAGAACATCACCTCGGAGGCGATGAACAGCATCATGCCGTAGCGGAGCGAGAGTTGCACCACGGGTGTGTGGTCGCCCTTGTAGACGCCCTCGATGATGACATCGCGCCACCAGAGAAACATCGTCAGCAGCACGCCAGCCACGCCCGCCGCAAAAACCCAAGGCCCCTTTATCCCGAAGACACCGTCGCCGCTCGACTTCATCCAGATGATCGCGCCAATGGCGAGCACGAACGCCGAGATCGAGCCCGTCAGGGGCCAGGGGCTTGGCTCGACGAGGTGGTAGTCGTGTTGCTTGACGTGTTCCTGCGCCATGACTTTCTCCGAATGCCTTTAACCCGGATTTTGAACTCGCAACGCCGCGTGGGCTTGTTCGGCTCGCGGCTTCTGAACTTTGTAGAAGGTGTAAGACAGGGTCATATCCCGGACGGTTTTTGCGTCCCGGTCTTTCAGGATGGCGGGATCGATGAAGAAGGAGACCGGCATCTCGACCGCCTCGCCGGGCTTCAGAGTCTGCTCCGTAAAGCAAAAGCACTGCACCTTCGTGAAATACTGCCCCATGATATCGGGGCTGACGTTGAAGACGGCGGAGCCCGTCACCGTCTCCCCAGAGCGGTTCACAGCCCGAAAGAAAGCGAGCTTGTTCTCGCCGACATGCAGGGTGAGTTCGGGTTGGGCGGGCTCGAAATTCCAGGGGAGGCCGGGCGTGACGTTCGCATCGAAGCGCACGGTTACCGTCTCGGGCGCGATGGTTTTCGGAGCCGAAGCAGCGCGTTGTGGCGTCCCGGCCCATCCGGTCTTCTGGCAGAAAATCCGGTAGAGCGGCACGGCTGCGAAAGAAAGCCCGACCATGATGGCTACGACCGCCACCAGCCCGAGCGCCATGCGCCCGTTGCCGGGAGCGCCTGCCTTTCCTGCTTCAGAGAGGCCGGTTCGCAACATTGGCTCCGAGCCTTACAATCGTCACAAGGAAGAACATCAAGGCGATGGCGGCCAACGCCCATGCTATCGCGATCGAACGCAGCCTTTGCCGGCGCTTCGCCTCTGCGTCGAGTATGGGCGGAGCGGAAACTGCGCGCGTCCGCTCGTTGACTATATCGTGCGCTTTATCGTCCGAGCCCAAAGCCATGATCCACCCACAGAGCGCCGAAGAGCGCGAAAAGATAGAGGATTGAGAAGGTGAAGAGCTGCCGAGAGGCCCTGTCGGCCTCGAAACCGTCCCTGACGCGGAACACACGCCACGCCAGGAACAGAAACCCAGCGCCCAGCGCGACGGCGACCGCCGCATAGCCGTATCCGGCAAATCCGAGCAAAACCGGCAGCAAGCCCGCCACAGCCGTCGCCGCCGTGTAAATCAGGATCTCAAGGCGAGTGTGATCTGGGCCGTACACATTCGGCATCATCGGAACGCCGGCGCGGGCGTAATCCGCGGCAGCGATAGAGCGCCAGCGCCCAGAAATGCGGCGGCGTCCAGAGGAAGACGATAAGGAAGAGCGCAAAGCCTTCCCACGACAAGCCTGGCGACGCAGCAGCCCAGCCGATCATGGGCGGAAGAGCGCCCGCCGCGCCGCCGATCACGATGTTCTGCGGGGTTCGCCGCTTCAGCCAATGCGTGTACACCACGAGGTAGAAGACGATGCTGCCCGCCAGAAGCGACGCCGCCACCCAGTTGATGAGGAGCCCGAGGCTCAGCACGGAAAACGCCGCGAGGAAAAGCCCGAAGGCCGCCGCTTCCTCGCGCGGGATAAGTCCGCGCGGGATGGGCCGCTTCGCAGTGCGCTGCATCAGGCCGTCGATGTCGGCGTCGTACCACATATTGAGAGCGCCCGCGGCGCCCGCGCCCATCGCGATCAGGATCAGCGCCGTGATCGCCAGCACCGGATGCAGATGCACGGGCGCGACCGCCATGCCGACGGCGGCCGTGAACACCGCAAGCGACATCACAGTCGGCTTCATAAGCGCGATGTAGTCGCCGACCGACGCAATCGCGGCTGGTGTTGAAACGCTGCTTGCTACCTGGGTTTCGCTCATGATCGTTCTTCTGTTCATGCCTAAACGATGCGTGGCAGCACTTCATAGGTGTGGAAGGGCGGCGGCGACGGCAGCGTCCATTCGAGCGTTGTCGCACCAGCGCCCCAGGGATTTGCCCCCGCTTCCTTCTTCTGAGCGAAGGCGCGCGCCAGCATTACCAGGAAGACGATGATGCTTATTCCGCTGATGTAGGAGCCGATCGACGAGACGAAGTTCCAGCCCCAATAGGCGTCGGCGTAGTCTGCATACCGTCTCGGCATTCCCGCTGCGCCAAGGAAGTGCTGCGGGAAGAAAGTCAGGTTGACGCCGATGAAGGTCAGCCAAAAGTGCAGTTTCCCGAGCGGCTCGGAGTACATGTAGCCCGTCATCTTCGGGAACCAGTAGTAGAACCCGGCAAAGATGGCGAACACCGCGCCCAGCGACAGCACGTAGTGGAAATGCGCCACGACGTAATAGGTCTGGTGCAATTGCCGGTCGATGCCCGCATTTGCCAGCACGACGCCCGTGACGCCTCCGACCGTGAACAGGAAGATGAACCCGATCGCCCACAGCATCGGCGTCTTGAACGAAATGGAGCCGCCCCACATCGTCGCGATCCATGAGAAGACCTTGATGCCGGTCGGAACCGCGATCACCATCGTCGCAAACACGAAATAGGCCTGCGTGTTGACGCCGATGCCTGTCGTGTACATGTGGTGTGCCCAGACGATGAACCCGATCGCGCCGATAGCGACCATCGCGTACGCCATGCCGAGATAGCCGAACACGGGCTTCTTGGAGAACGTCGCGACCACCTGGCTGATCATGCCAAAGCCCGGCAGGATCAGAATGTAGACTTCCGGGTGTCCGAAGAACCAGAACAGATGCTGGAACAGGAGCGGATCGCCGCCGCCCTGCGGGTCGAAGAAGGTCGTCCCGAAATTCCGGTCCGTGAGCAGCATTGTGATCGCACCCGCGAGCACCGGCAGTGCCAGCAGAAGCAGGAATGCCGTCACCAGGATCGACCATACGAAGAGCGGCATTTTGTGCAGCGTCATGCCCGGCGCGCGCATATTGAAGATGGTGGTGATGAAGTTGATCGCGCCGAGGATGGACGATGCGCCCGCAAGGTGGATCGACAGGATTACAAAATCCATGGCGGGGCCGGGATGGCCCGACGTGCTGAGCGGCGCGTACATGGTCCAGCCGCCGCCAAAGCCGTTCGAGCCAGGCGCGCCCTCGACAAAAAGGGAGAGAACCAGGAGCGTGAACGACGCAGGGAGGAGCCAGAACGAGACGTTGTTCATGCGCGGGAATGCCATGTCCGGCGCGCCGATCATGAGAGGCACGAGCCAATTGCCGAAGCCGCCGATCATGGCGGGCATGACCATGAAGAAGATCATGATCAGGCCGTGGCTCGTGACCGCGACGTTATAGGATTGGGCGCTGGAAAAAATCTGGAGGCCCGGATAGGCAAGCTCCATGCGGATGAGAATGGAGAGAATGGCGCCGACGATACCCGCTGTCAGCGCAAAGATCAGGTAAAGGGTGCCGATATCCTTGTGGTTCGTGGAAAAAAGCCAGCGCCTGGCAAAGCCCTTAGGCCGGCCATCGTCATAATAAGCTGCGACTTCCTTTTGCATAATGTGCCCTCAGCCATGCGCCGCTGCGGCGGTCTTCAACGTGGTAACTAACGCGCGGGGGCCGCTGCTGGGTCCGCGCTGGCCACCTGGTTCCCGTCCAGGCTTGCGCTTTTCTGCTTATCACTGATCCATTTTGAGTATTCGTCGTCGCTCACGACCTTCACCGCGATCGGCATATAGGCGTGGCCCTGACCGCAAAGCGCCGAGCACTCGCCGTAATAGATGCCGGGCTCCCTTGCGATGAACCATGTGCGGTTGATTCGGCCCGGTATGCCGTCCGCGCGGGTACCGAAGGAGGGTACGACCCATTGATGGATGACGTCTCCGCCAGTGATCAAGACCTGCACGACCTTGTTTACGGGCACCACCATCTCGTTATCGACGGAGAGGTTCCTGATCTGGCCGGGCTTCAAATCCTTGTCGTCGATGGGATAGGAGTCGAAGGCGACCTTTGCGTCCGGGTACTCATAGGACCAGTACCACTGCTTGCCCGTCGCTTTCACCACCACGTCCGGTTTCGGGAAGTTGAACTGATGAAACAAGAGTCGGAAGGAAGGGATGGCGATCACCACCAGGATAAGCACCGGGACGATCGTCCAAAGCACCTCCAGCGTGGTGTTGTGCGAGAGCCTGGACGGCACAGGGTTTGCGCTTTCCCGGTAGCGGATCATCACCCAGGCCAGGAGGCCCATGACGAACAGGACAATGGCGACGATGATGATCAGCAGAAGATCGTTGAAGCCCTTCATCTGGTCCAGCATGGGCGTGACAAATCGGGAAGATTGATTTGCCAGTCGCTAGGAGCGCCGATTGCCGCAAACGCGCTCCGACCGTTCCAGAATATAGCCAAGCACAAGGAGGACACGAACAATAGACTTCGTGCTTTCATAGAGCCGCACCTCCAGCTAATTCTTCTTTTCTCCGATTAAGTCAGAGCTTTGACTTAAAGTCGCAAGGAGCCGTTATCCACTTTCCTTGCACTGAACAACGCCGCAGGGGATTTTTGGTTTCACACTTGCGTGTCAGGCTTGGGCTTCACAACGCCGCGATGAGGCCGGGCGAAAGCCGAAGTCTCAATTCGGCCCAATTCCTTGCCGACTTGCGATGTATTGAATGGCTCGCTCCTCAACACGGTGTGCAACGATGTTTCATCCGGCCAAGCTCCTGGCTGCCTGCCTTCTTCTCTCGTTTTTTTCCCCTCTTGCTCATGCTCAATCGGAGGTTGGGTCTGGGCAGGTCAAGGCGGTTTACGGAGCCTGGAAGCTGAAGTGCGCGCAGATCGCCGGAGCCAAGCAGGACAAGTGCGCGCTGGTGCAGGATCTGAAGCTCGCGGACCGGCCCAGTATGTTCCTGACGGTCCTGTTCATGCGGTCGTTCGACAGCGACAAGAAAATCCTGCGCATCGTGGCTCCGCTGGGCGTCGTGCTTCCGGCCGGCCTCGGGCTGAGGGTGGACGGCGCGGACGTTGGCAACGTCAAGTTCCTGAAGTGCTGGAAGTTTGGCTGCCTCGCCGAGGTGATCGTGGACGACACCCTCGTTAGCAAGTTCACGTCCGGGCAGACCGCGAGCTTCATCGTATTCCCGACGCCCGATTCCGGCATCGGCTTCCCCGCCCCTCTCGCCGGCTTTGCCGAAGGAATAAAGGGCTTGAACTGAGGTTTGCCAACCAGCCCCTTCATCCTTAATGCGAACGCGAGCGGCCCCCCTCTCCCAACCGCTTGCGGATGCGATCATCCTAAGTTGCGAACTCGCCAAGGCAAGTTCGACTGGGAGAGGCGGGGGTGATGGGTTTGAGGCCTCCGGACGCTAGCCGTTGCCACGCTCGAACTTGGACAGATCCATATGCTCGGCGTAGAGCCAACGGACGGTTCGGGTCGCGGAGCGCATGATGACGGTGTGGGTCTCGATTTGCCCGTCGTAGAATTTGACGCCGCTCAACAGCGACCCATCCGTAACCCCGGTTGCCGCGAATATGATGTCGCCGGACGCCATATCAGCCGTGGAATATTTGCGCCTCAGATCCTTGATGCCGAAGTGCTCCGCTCGCTTCAGATGCTGATCGTTGAGAGCGGCAAGCCGGCCCTGGATCTGGCCGCCGATGCAGCGCAAGGCCGCCGCCGCAAGCACGCCCTCCGGCGCGCCGCCCATACCGAGATAAATGTCGATGCCCGTCTCCTCCGACTCGCAGGTCTGAATCACGCCTGCGATGTCGCCATCGCCGATCAGGCTTATCGCTGCACCCGCCGCCCGGATCTCTTCGAGCAGACGGGCGTGGCGCGGACGGTCGAGCACGCAAGCCGTAATGTCGCGGACTGACACGCCTTTCGCCGCGGCGAGCCTGTTCAAGTTCTCGGCGATGGAAAAGTCGAGGCTCACGAGCCCTTCCTCATAGCCCGGGCCGATAGCGATCTTTTCCATGTAGATGCCGGGCGCATGGAGAAGGCCGCCCTGCTCGGCGACGGCCACGACAGTTAGCGCGCCTGGCAGCGATTTCGCGCACAGAGTCGTGCCTTCGAGCGGGTCGGCTGCGATGTCCACCGGAGGGCCGCCCCGGCCGAGTTCCTCTCCAATATAGAATGTCGATACTTCATCGCGCTCGCCCTCACCGATCACCACCCGCCCCGACACCGGAAGGTCCGAGAGTTCCCGATGCATGGCCTGAACCGCCGCAGCATCCGCCTGGCGTTCATCGCCACGCCCGCGAAGACGAGCGGCGGCGACCGCTGCGCCTTCCGTCACGCGCGCAATGTCGAGCGAAAGGGTACGCGTGAGGCTGCTTGATAGCACCCCTGGTCCCGATTGATTTTCCATGACGCGATCCTTCCCTGTCCCTCTCAGCCCGATTTTGTAACAAGATGTAGCAGGCGGCTCAAAGCGCCTCAATGCGTATCATCTGCGGGGAACCCGCGACATGACCATCTTTCTGGATCGCGTCGAGCGCCGCCCTTAGCAGGTCTTCGCGCGTCCGGTGAGTGATCATCACAACGGGTGTCGGCTCGCCCTCTTTTCCGGGCTGGCCAAACCCAGGCAAATCAGGGGCTTCGCGCTTCTGAACGACGCTTTCGAGCGAGATGCGCTGCTCGGCCATGCGCGTTGCGATCGCCGCGATGGCGCCGGGCCTGTCATAAACGAAAAGGCGGATGTAGAAGCCGCCTTCGTGGGTGCGCATTTCGGCGGGACTATGGTTTTCAAGCTTTGCTGTGGGCAGGATGAAGGGCAGGCCCTTATGTCCGCGCGCGATATCGATGATGTCGCTTGCCACTGACGAGGCTGTGGGCCGCGAGCCGGCGCCGGGCCCGACGAGGATGATCTGACCCACGAAATCGGCCTCGACGGCGACGCAGTTCAAGACGCCATCGACGCTGGCCAGCGCGCTCGATTTCGGGATCATGGTCGGCGAAACGCGCGCCTCGATACCGCTGGCCGTCTTCGCCGCCACAGCCAGGAGTTTGATACGGTAGCCAAGCTCGTCCGCGGCGCGGAAGTCGGCGGGCGTGATGCCGCGGATGCCTTCCAGATGGACGGCGTCAAAATTGGGCCGTACGCCGAAGGCTAACGCGGCAAGCAGCGTCAGCTTATGGCCTGCGTCATGACCGTCCACATCGAAGGTCGGGTCGGCCTCAGCATAACCCAGCGCCTGCGCCTCCGCCAGCACCTCGGCAAACGGCAAGCCTTCCCGCTGCATGCGCGTGAGGATGTAGTTGCTGGTGCCGTTCAAAATCCCGTAGACCCGGGAAATCGAATTGCCGAGCAGGCTTTCCCTCAGCGTCTTCACGATGGGAATGCCGCCAGCCACCGCTGCTTCGAAACTGAGCGTGACGCCGCTCTTTTCCGCGAGCGCCGCGAGTTCCGCGCCATGGCGGGCGAGCAGCGCTTTATTCGCGGTGACGACATGTTTGCCAGCGTTGAGCGCAGCCTTGACGCTTTCCAGCGCTGGCCCCTTGTCGCCGCCCATCAACTCAACGAAGACATCGATATCCGCCGAGACCGCGAGCGCTTTCGGATCGTCGAACCACGGCGCGTTCGTCAGCTTGGCGCCGGGCTCCTCGTGCGATTTGGCGCAGACGCCGGCAATTGAAACCGGCCTGCCGCCCTTTTCAGCGATATCACCGCTGTGCTGATCAAGCAGCAGCAAGAGTCCGGACCCCACGGTTCCCAATCCGGCAATACCTATGCGCAGCGGTATGTTTGACTTCATTGAGCTTTGCCCTCAGCGCGCGCCGGAAGCCTGCGCTAATGGAATAACATTGTGCAGGGTGGACTCGGCTGAAGAAAGGAATTTCTTGATCGCGCGGCCAGCCTGCCGGATGCGGTGTTCGTTCTCGACTAGAGCGAGGCGAACGTAGCCCTCGCCATATTCACCGAAGCCCAGCCCCGGCGACACAGCTACGCCAGCTTTCTCCAGGAGGAGCTTCGAAAATTCGAGCGATCCGACCTCCGCCATCGCCGGCGGTAGTGGAACCCAGGCAAACATCGTTCCAGGGGGGGACGGAATGGTCCAGCCGGCACGGTCGAGCGTTTCGACGAGGCAATCGCGCCTGTGCTTGTAAGTCTGGCGCATCTCCTCGATGCAGTCCTGCGGGCCGTTCAGCGCTGCCGTGGCCGCGACCTGGACCGGCGTGAATGCGCCGTAATCGAGGTAGGATTTCACGCGCGCCAGCGCGGCGACAAGCCGCTCGTTACCGACGCAGAAGCCTATGCGCCATCCCGGCATGGAATAGGTCTTCGACAGCGAGCTGAACTCCACGGCCACGTCCATCGCGCCCGGCACCTGGAGGATGGAGGGCGGCGGGTCGTTGTCGAAGTAGATTTCGGCATAGGCGACGTCGGACAGAATGATGAGGTCGTGCTTTTTGGCCATGGCCACGGCCTCGCGGTAGAAATCGAAACTCGCCATCAGCGCGGTCGGGTTGGATGGATAGTTCAGGACTAGAGCGATCGGCTTCGGCACGCTATGGCGCACCGCTCTGTCCACCGCCACAAGAAACTCGTTATCGACGCTCGCGGGTATATGGCGGATGGTTGCGCCAGAAATAATGAAGCCGAACTCGTGGATCGGGTAGGTCGGATTGGGCACGAGGATGAGGTCGCCCGGCGCGCTGATGGCCTGCGCCATATTGGCAAAGCCTTCCTTCGAGCCGAGCGTGGCGACAACCTGCGTATCGGGATTGAGCTTCACGCCGAACCGGCGCTCGTAATAGGCGGCCTGCGCGCGCCTCAAGCCTGGAATACCGCGCGATGCGGAATAACGGTTCGTGCGCGGCTTCTTGACGGTTTCGATCAGCTTCTCGACGATATGGTCCGGCGTGGGAAGGTCCGGGTTTCCCATGCCGAAGTCGATGATGTCCTCACCACGCGCTCGTGCTGCGGCCTTGAGCTTGTTCACTTGCTCGAAAACGTAGGGCGGCAGTCGTTTGATGCGATGAAATTCTTCGGCCATGATGGGAGTTTCCTGAGTCAAAAAGCATCCTGTCGAAAGAGGACGCAGCATTAACCTATACGTCCTGAAGTCCTGCTTATGTCCATGAGGCTTTGTGCTTCGCACAGCACCGCCAACAGATATGTTTGTTTACAGAGAGGCGGCCGCGGCGCCGATCACTAAAGCAACCGCGGACCAGACCGCGCGAGGCCACAGACCCGGAAAAGCAGTCCGGGTTCATTGTCTGACGCGCTCAAATAGAGGGGCGTGTGAAACCGTCAGCAACGCTCAATATACTGCTTATGCAAGACCTTCACCGCCTGTTCGGCGTCCTTCTCATCAACGACGAAGGTGATGCTAACGCCACCGGCGGCCTGGGAGATCATTTCCACCGAAATTGCAACTCCGGCATCCCCCAAGACACTGAACATCTGGCCTACAACTCCCGCCGCGTTCACGCTGCCGCCGACGGCGCATATAATCGCCTTGTCCACTTCGACCGACACTTCGCCGATACCGGAGAGTTCCTTCGCAATCTCTTCAAGATGATCGTTGTGCTCAATTGTGAGCGATACGCTGGCAACCGACGTCGCGATCACGTCGACACTGATGCGCCGCCTCTCCAGAACGCTGAAGATGCGCGCCATAAGGCCGCTTCCTTCGAAAAATTCGGGCGAGTAGACATGAAGCATCGTCACGCGCCGCTTGATCGTGAGCGCCTCGAGAGTCGCGCTTTTGTTGGCGCGCTCCGCGAAGGTCGAAACAATCGTCGTTCCCGGAAGCTCGGGCTTGAACGTGTTTCGCACCTCGACCGGGATATGCGCTTTCATCGCGGGCATGATGGTTTTGGGATGTAGGACTTTTGCGCCGAAATAAGCCAGTTCGCACGCCTCTTCAAAGGCGAGTTCCGGCACGACGCGCGCTTCGGGCACGATGCGCGGATCGGTCGTCATGATGCCGTCGACTTCTTTCCAAATCTGGATCGTCTCCGCGCCAATCGCAGCGCCGATGATGGATGTCGTGTAGTCGGTGCCGCCCCGCCCTAAGGTTGTCACCTCGCCCGCTTCGGTCTTTCCGATAAATCCAGTGACGACCGGCACCTCATCTATTCTCTCGATGGCTTCTTTAATGAGCGCGTACGACGAAGCCAAAGGCTCGGCATGGCCGAAATGGGCGTCGGTGATCATGCCGATATCCCAAGCATCGTACGCGCGTGCTGCTATCCCGTCTTTCGACAACTTCGCCGCGACAATTTTCGCGCACATGCGCTCGCCAAACGATTGAAAAAGGTCGAGACGCATTGCATCCACGGGCACGCCGCGCGATCTCGTTCACCAACTGGTCGAGTTCGCGCAGTTCTCGTGCGCAGATGTGTCGGTCGATGCCAAGAGTCTCGCTGGTCTCCTCATGGGCTGAACGAATAGCCCTTGCCGTAGCGCTTCCCGTTCCCTCCGACGATTTTGCAGCAAGCCGTATCAGAGCGTCCGTGATTTTAGTCATGGCGGAGACGACGACAACCGGTTTCCTGGCAAGAGAGTGCCTTACGACAGAGGCGACCTGCGAAATCGCATCCGCATTGCCGACCGACGTTCCGCCGAATTTCATCACGATCATGACTGGCCCCTGATCCGCCGAGCGTGGTTTGCGATCGGCTGTAGTGATACTGCCTCTTTACCGAGTTCGTCGGTAACAATGATTAATTTATGTGGCATTGCACTTAAAGCGTTGACAACCCTCCCGGCGCCCGACGGGAGCACTAGCATTTTGACCGGCACATATTTATCTGCAGGCTTCGCACAAGGATGTCCCGGCACTCTTTCGCTCACTGGGCAGTGCGCCGGGTCGTCGTCATCTCACTGTCTCAGGCTGCGGCTAAGTTCCTTTAATGTCGCTGGGGAGGAATACATGGCTGAAGACCCGTCCGAACTTCCGCACACTGTGCACGAGCTTGCCGAACATAAGCTGAAGCATGCGCACGCTGCCTATGATCAGATCACCGCTTGTGTGACCAACGCCATGAGCGCATGGATGGGCACGATCCCATCAAATCCTATGGCCGCCGGCCTGAAAGATGTTCACGACCGCGCCATGGAAATCGCGAAGAAGAATGCCGAAATCAGCTTTTACGCTCGCCGGCAAAATGGCCCACGCGAAGACACCCCAAGAGGCTTTCACAGTTCAGACGCAGTTCGCTCAAGACCGGATGCAGGCTTTCGTTAGCCAGACGCAGGATCCTGCAAGCTAGCGCAAGCGACGAGAGCACACTCTAACGACTCCGTCGGGCATTGCCTCGACGCCAAGTGTATCTTGTTCTTCATACACTAAACAACAGGCGGCTTCCCCAATCCGCCCTGCGGTCCTTCCAGGGCTTTACGGTCCCATCGCGCCGAGAGATGCCGCCGCCTCGTAGGTTGATTGCAGAAAAGCAAGCAAGGCGCTGTCCGGATCCGGGGCAGTTCGCATTGCCTCATGCGGAAAGACAAATTCTCCGAACTCGCGGCTAAAGAAGGCCTCGGGCGGCGAAACTTTCGCATCCGCAAAACCGTCCGGTGCCGGATAAGCATAAGAGTAGAAGACCGGATATTCGAGACCGGGGCCCCCGGGCCAGAAGCCAGCGCTGCTGACCTCGTGCGAGTAGGCCTCGCGCGTGACCGCGTCGGGAAGATTGGGAATGCCGCCAGGATGGGGGGGCAGGCCTGCCCGAAAAGCGCGTGACCGCCAGATCGAAGCTTCCCCAGAAGAAATGGACGGGGCTGTTCTTACCGATAAATCGCGTGCGGAAAAGCTCGAAGATGCGGCTTGCCTGCTGAAGAGTTCGCCAGAAGCGCAGCACGGCCTGTTGATCATAAGGTCTCGCTTCATGATCCTCGGTGAAAGGAACCGCATCGGCAATTTCGTTGGGCATAGGAAAGATCTTGACCTCGACATTCAGATCACCGAGCGCCTCGAAGAATACCTGATGGAACCCGGCAACACTGCCCGGGCCAAGCGGAATAGCTTTCTCGGTGCCATCGCTCGCCTCGATGAGGAGACGATGGCGCAGGAAGTCGAATGTGAGTTCGAAGAACCGCGTGCCATAAGGGATGGCTCCCGTCGTCAGCCCGCGCGGGCTTACGTAGAATGGCACGTGCCAGGAATGATTTACCCACGGTGTTAGGGCCAGCCGGACTTTCCCCACGATTTGGGTCAGAAGGTGCAGATGTCTGTAAGTCTGCTGCCATTCTCGGTAAGGCAGCGGCGGCCAAAGCGCTGCCGCATTATCAGCCGTGGTATTTATCATATGGCCTCGCTTCGAACGCCGCTCTCAAATGACACCACACTGCGAAGCGGCGCTCTGGAAGATAGAAACACCCGAAAGCTGAAACGTTCAGCATGGTTCTTGTCGAGGCCGGCACGTTGGACCTGACTACGCAACGGATGCGGCTGGCGCCGCGCTTCGTCGTCCCGGCCAAGCGAAGTGCGAGCCGGGATCGCAAAAAGGTAGGCAATTCAATTTGTTACGATCCCAGATAAGGCTCCGCCTTTCCGGAACTTGATTACCCGGATGTTTCCGCCGATTTCGTCGTCATGGCCGCCCTTGGAGGCGGCCAGTAAAACACAAGGCATTTCAAGTTATGACTGGATGGCCGGGTCAAGCCCGGCCATGACAGTGGAGCGAAAAATTCGCCAATGTTTTCATGGCTACTTCTGCTGGCGGAAACATGCGGGTAATCAAGTTCCAGATGACGATGGCGGCGATCCGTTGGAGCGTCCGGCGCACTCTACTTAGGTTGCAAGACGCGCTTGCTGGAAGCAAATAGGAAGTGCAAGCAGGGCGCTGTTCGACGAGACTTGCACAAATGGGAGTGTGCGATGGAGCGCGTGACGATCAGCATGTCCGACGAGTTCGCGGCAGAACTCAGCGCCTTTATGGAAAGCGCAGGCTATGCCAATCGCTCGGAAGCCTTGCGGGATCTGGCCCGGCTTGGCTTGCAGCACGCGCAGCTCGACGCGGAGGGCAGCGGCGAGTGTTTCGCGACGCTGTCTTATGTGTTCAACCATCACACCCGCGAACTTCCGAAGAGGCTGACGGGTGCGCATCACGATCACCATCACCTGCACGTCGCGACAATGCACGTGCATCTCGACCATGAAAACTGCCTCGAGGTCGCCGTGCTTCGCGGAAAGGCGGGGGCGGTGCGCGACTTCGCCAACGGCGTCATCGCAGAGCGCGGCGTCACGCACGGCCAGGTGAGTTTCATCCCTGTCACGCTGGAAGCTAAGGCGCACCCGCACGGCGACGAGGCCAATGCCGGAAACCACTTTCACGCGCATCCAAAAGAGTAGCGCGTCTTGCTATCACCGGCGCAGACGATCCCCTCACGGCTCGCGCTTGAATGCTCAGGACTTCGCTCCTTTGCTCCGATCTCACCGGCAGCGGCTCGAGCCGATCATAATCCATCAAGCGGTAGAACAGAACCGAGATAACCCATGTGCCAGCGAAAACCCCGATGATGACATAGCCAAAGATCCCGAAATTGTCGTTGATCGCGCCGATTGCCTCCCAAAAGCTTCCCCTCAGTTCAAGCTTGTCGCCAATCAAATTCAGCGTCTCAAGGCTACCGACGATAAGCGCCACGAGCACCGAAACGAAGGTCATGGTCATGTTGTAGTAAAGCTTGCGGACCGGCTTCACGAAGGCCCAGCCATAGGCTTTCAGCATCAGCACGCTGTCGGTGGTATCGACAAGGGACATGCCGGCGGTAAACAGAGCCGGAAACACAAGAATTGACCACAGCGACATCCCTTGCGAAGCGCCAGCCGCCGAGAGGCCGAGAAGGCCGACTTCGGTCGCCGTGTCGAACCCAAGCCCAAACAGCAGCCCTAATGGGTACATGTGCCAGCTTTTGCTGATGGCGCGGAACAAGGGCCGGAACATGCGGGCAAAGAAGCCGCCACCGCTTAGGAGCATGTTGAGGTCTTCGTCGGCGTATGCCCCGCCTGCCTTGACGTGCCGGAAAGTTTTGTAGACCGCGGCCAGGATAAAAATGTTCATGACCGCGATGGCCAACAGGAAAGATGCCGACACCAAGGTTCCAGCGACCCCGCCGATAGTTTTGAATGTGTCGATCCTGTCCTTGAAGGCCGCTGCCGCAAGCGCAATGGCAATCGTCCCAAGCCACACCACCGTGGAGTGCCCAAGCGAAAAGAAAAACCCTGCTGCCGCGGGCCGCTTGCCTTCCTGCATAAGCTTTCGGGTAACGTTATCGATGGCCGCGATGTGGTCAGCGTCCACGGCGTGGCGAAGGCCGAGCGTGTAGGCCAGGAAAGCGGTCCCCAGTTGCAGCGAATAATCTCGAAACGCGATCAAAGCCCAAGCCCAAGCGGCGATGTTGGCCGCGGCCAGGATGGCATAAAGTACGGCTATTCTAGCGGCGGAGCCTTCCTGGCAATCGCTGAACAGGCGAAAGCCTCCTCGTCCATTTAAATCCATCCCCGGCCAGCCAGTCCTCACCCGCATGGTGCACTACCCTTGATTGGAAGAGTAAGATCTTTCTCGTCAATATTCATACAAAAAATGCCGCAAAGGGGTTTGTAAGCGGTTTGCAAGCGGCACCCTTTTTCGGGAAGGCCTATTTGCTTTATGCTTCGAAATAGCGAAGCTGACGGCCATCAGCATATCTTATCGCGGCTTCAGTTAATGCGAATAGACCTGATTGCCTCTGCAGCCTAAGGTTTATCACACTGCATGACGTTCCAGGATTGAACATAGATAATAAAAAACAAACATGAGCGGAGAGACCATGACGAGCCAAAGCAAGTGCCCGATGGCGGGCGGCACCCATGTACACACAAACAAAGACTGGTGGCCGAACCAGCTGAACCTTCAGGTTCTTCACCAGCACTCTTCCCTTTCCAATCCGATGGGCGAGGCATTTGACTACGCCAAGGAATTCAAAGGTCTCGATCTGAACGCCGTGACCAAGGACCTCCACGCTCTGATGACGAACTCGCAGGATTGGTGGCCCGCCGACTTCGGCCACTATGGCGGGCTCTTCATCCGGATGGCGTGGCACAGCGCGGGCACCTATCGCATCACCGACGGGCGCGGCGGCGCGGGCGGCGGACAACAACGTTTCGCACCGCTTAATAGCTGGCCGGACAACGCGAACCTCGACAAGGCGCGCCGCCTCTTGTGGCCCATCAAGCAGAAATACGGCCGGAAACTCTCCTGGGCCGACCTTTTTGTCCTAGTTGGCAACGTCGCTCTGGAGTCCATGGGCCTCAAGACCTTCGGTTTCGGCGGCGGGCGCGTTGACACCTGGGAGCCCGAAGAACTGTTCTGGGGGCCGGAAGGGACGTGGCTTGGCGATGAGCGCTACAGCGGCGAACGCCAGCTTGCCGAGCCGCTCGGCGCGGTGCAGATGGGCCTGATTTACGTGAACCCGGAAGGGCCGAACGGCAATCCGGACCCTGTCGCCGCCGCGAAGGACATTCGCGAAACCTTCCTCCGCATGGCGATGAACGACGAGGAAACCGTCGCGCTCATTGCTGGTGGTCACACCTTCGGCAAGAACTCACGGCGCCGGCGATCCGTCTCTGCTCGGCCCGGAGCCGGAGGCCGCCTTGATCGAGGATCAAGGCCTCGGCTGGAGGAGCAAGTACGGCACGGGTTTCGGCGCGGACGCGATTACCGGCGGCCCCGAAGTGACCTGGACACAAACGCCGACGAAGTGGAGCAATCACTTCTTCGACAATCTGTTCAAATATGAATGGGAGCTGACGAAGAGCCCCGCCGGCGCTCAGCAGTGGCGTGCGAAGGGCGCGGAGGCCACGATCCCGGACGCGCATGACCCGTCGAAGCGGCATGTGCCGACCATGCTGACGACGGACCTTTCGTTGCGGTTCGACCCGGCCTACGAGAAAATCTCGCGGCGGTTCTACGAGAACCCCGATCAGTTCGCGGATGCTTTCGCGCGCGCGTGGTTCAAGCTCACGCACCGCGACATGGGACCGGTGGCGCGCTATCTCGGCCCTCTCGTTCCGAAAGAAACGCTGATCTGGCAGGACCCGATCCCAGCCGTGGATCACCCGCTGATCGACGAGCAGGACTTCGCCGCTTTGAAGGCCAAAATCCTTGCCTCCGGCCTGTCCGTTTCCCAGCTTGTTTCAACGGCGTGGGCTTCGGCGTCCACGTTCCGCGGTTCCGACAAGCGCGGCGGAGCGAACGGTGCGCGCATCAGGCTCGCGCCGCAGAAAGACTGGGCGATCAACCAGCCCGCCGAGCTTGCGAAAGTCCTGCAGACGCTGGAAGCGATCCAAAAAGAGTTCAACGCCTCGGCCCCCGGCGGCAAGAAGGTCTCGCTAGCCGATCTCATCGTGCTTGCCGGCGGCGTAAGCGTTGAAAAGGCCGCGAAGGCCGCCGGAGTCGACGTGAGAGTGCCCTTTATGCCAGGCCGGATGGATGCGTCGCAGGAGCAAACCGAAGTCGAGTCCTTCGCGGCGCTCGAACCCAGGACCGACGGCTTCCGCAACTATCTCAGCGGCAAGCAGTTCATGCGGCCAGAGGAAGCGCTTGTGGACAAGGCACAGCTCTTGAAGCTGACGGCTCCCGAGATGACGGTTCTTGTCGGAGGCTTGCGCGTTCTCGGCGCAAATGCCGGACATTCCTCGCACGGTGTCTTCACCAACCGGCCGGAGACGCTGACGAACGACTTCTTCGTCAACCTGCTCGACATGCGTAACGAATGGCAGCCGTCCGCCAACCTGGAGGGCGTGTATGAAGGGCGCGACCGGAAGACGAAGGAGGTCAAGTGGACGGGCACGCGTGTGGACCTGATATTCGGCTCGCACTCGCAGCTGCGCGCTCTTGCGGAAGCTTACGCATGCGCGGACTCGAAGGAGAAGTTTGTGAAGGACTTCGTGGCGGCATGGGCGAAGGTGATGAACCTCGATCGCTTCGACCTTGCTTGATCTGAGCAGGAAGTTGCTCAAGGAGAAGAAATGATGAGGGCGGCGTTTCAAGCAACTTTGAAGCGCCGCCCGACCTGCCTGAGATCCGTTACGCCGAAGCATAGATTTAACAAAACTAAAACATAACTTAACCAAGCATGAATTTTAAGTTCCAATTTTCATTTCGTGATCTGATTACCGAGGATAGAGTTTTGCTGCTTTCCTTGACACTAGACCGTCAAAGCTCGCGACCTTGTCTTCAACCGTACGTACCTTGCGATCTGAACAAATACAGATAGCAATGGCGGGCTGAGCTAAGGCTCCGCTCTTCGGGACTGTGCCGGATGCTCACCATGGATAAGAACGAAACATCACAAGACATCGACAGACATCGCCGCCATTTTTGCGCCACCGCGGCCATGACCGCCGCCGCCCAGCTTTGTTTGTCCGCTTCCGCTCAGGGACAATCAGACGTGCCCCGCGCCAAGCCGGGAGCGCACACCTCCTTCGCCCCGCTCAAAAAGATCGACGCCGGTGTGCTGAACGTAGGCTATGCCGAAGCTGGCCCGGCCGACGGACCTGCGGTCATCCTTTTGCACGGCTGGCCCTACGACATCCATAGCTATGTGGATGTCGCTCCGTTTCTCGCGTCCGCGGGCTATCGGGTCATCGTCCCCTATCTGCGCGGCTACGGGACGACGCGTTTTCTTTCGAACGAGACGCCTCGTAACGGCCAGCAGGCCGTACTCGCGGTCGATACCATCGCTTTGATGGATGCCCTCAAAATCGAGACCGCAACGCTGGCCGGCTATGATTGGGGAGCGCGGACGGCCAACATCGTCGCGGCGCTTTGGCCGCAACGCTGCAAAGCCTTGGTCTCCGTGAGCGGTTATTTGATCGGCAGCCAGAAAGCCGGCGAGATGCCATTGCCGCCAAAGGCCGAGCTCCAATGGTGGTATCAATTTTACTTCGCGACCGAACGCGGCCGGGCCGGTTACGAGAAATACCGGCACGATTTCGCGAAGCTCATCTGGCAAATCGCGTCGCCGAAATGGAGCTTCGACGATGCGACCTTCGACCGGACGGCCGCCGCCTTCGACAATCCGGATCACGTCGCCATCGCGATCCATAATTACCGCTGGCGGCTAGGCCTCGCCGAGGGCGAGCGTCGATACGGCGACTTGGAAAAGCGTTTAGCTGAAGGCCCGGTCATCACCGTGCCAACCATCACTCTCGAAGGCGACGCCAATGGAGCGCCGCATCCGGAGGCGAGTGACTATGCCAGGAAATTTGCCGGCAAATATACACACCGGCTCATCACCGGCGGCGTTGGACACAATCTTCCACAAGAGGCGCCGCAGGCCTTTGCAGACGCGGTGATGGAAGTGATGACAACAGGGTGACCCGCCCCTCCCCAGGTAAACCGGGAGAATTTGGGCCTTCGCTCCATTATGTTTAGCTGGCGCGGTTCCCGTTGGCGGTCTGTGCAGAGGCAAGAGCGGCGAGAAGCAATAAAGCTGCGATGACGGATTCGTCGAACATCCTGATATTCCTTGGGTTTTAAGACGAAGCTGCGGGGGGCAAGCTTTCGTGCGGGAGAAATACTCGCGAGAGCTAACCGAGTCTATGGCTCGGGGCAACTGAAAGAAAAGGTATGTCCAGAGCTTCCGGCGGCTTTATCGGCGCCCAAAGCCGGATTGAGCCCTAACCGCTCAAGGGCAGTCATACAAATGGCTCTCCAACTTCATTTGCACGAGCGGCGTTCCAGGCAGTGGCGCAGCACATGTACCAGCTTCTTCGAGTTGACCGGCTTTGTAAGCATTGGCGCTCCCTGGAAGATCTCCGGCAACTGGTCGCTGGAGTAGCCGGAGAGAGCGATGAATGGCAGCGATTTCGTGTTCAGCACATCGGCTATCGGGGCAGCCGTCTCCCGGCCGAGGTTCACATCCAGCACCGCCAGATCGCACCCCTCGGACTCGAGAAGCTTCAACGCAGCCGACACAGAGGCGGCCGGGCCGACAACTTCAAAGCCCGCATCCCTCAGGTGATCCGCGACATCGAAGGCAATAAGGGGCTCATCCTCGACGACGAGAACCCGCTCGGCCATGTCTTATCTCCTAACTATAGGTCCCTTTATAATCTCCAGGGCATTTTGGCCCGGGCAGTCCAGGCGCCATTGCAAACCCGAGGAGCCATAATCGAGCTGAACGTCGGCGGAAAGCCCCATTCGAGCCATGGACTCGACGACGGTAGAGCCGAACCCGCGCCGCGCGGGCGCTGATACGTGCGGGCCGCCGCTTTCGATCCAACTCATGGAGAACCGCTGCTTTCCAAGTTCAGGTTCATACACTTTCCAGCTTATTTCAACCAGCCCCTCACTTTTGCTGAGGGCCCCGTATTTTCCGGCGTTTGTCGCAAGCTCATGCAACGCCATGCCGATCGTTTGCGTAGCAGCAGGGGTAAGCCGGACAGGGGAGCCAGCAAGCACGACCCTCGTGTCAAACAGGTCTTTGAAATGGGCAAGCTGCGCGCGGACGAGCTCCGTTAAGTCCGTGCCGTGCCATTCATTCTTGATGAGCAGATCCTGGCTCATCGCGAGCGCTTGCAGACGCTCGGAGAAGCGCCGGACAAAGTCCTCCGGGTGTGACGTGATGGTATGCCGTGCGATGGCCTGGACCACGCCCAGCATATTCTTGGCGCGGTGGTTAACCTCGCCCATCAGAAGCAAAATCTGCTCCTCATGCTTCTTGCGATCGGTAATATCCTCGACAACGACGTTGATGCCGATTATTTCGCCGCCTGTGTTTCTGAGCGGCATCCACTGTTCGAGCCAGCATCGCAGAGAGCCAGGCGCCGCGGCGGTCGTCCCGTATAGCTCAAAGTCGGGCACGCCCTGACCGGTTTCGAATATCCTGGCCGCGATGCCCGCAACCTTGTCCGCTACCTCCGGGACGATTTCCCGGATCGTCTTGCCGAGGTGATCACCAACCGTAAAGCCATTCATCTCAGCCAGGCGCTCATTGATGCGAACATAGCGCAATTCCCGGTCGAGAACGCACAAGCCGACGCGGGCGGTATCGTAGATCGCCTCGATTTCGGCGAGTGAGTTTCTGGCTCGGTTCTCGCTTTCGGCGAGTGCAGCCTCGATCTTCTTTCGTTCGCTGACATCGATCGCCGATCCGATGAAGCGGACGG
The DNA here is from genome assembly GCA_963829495.1 of uncultured Alphaproteobacteria bacterium. Lineage (GTDB taxonomy): Bacteria > Pseudomonadota > Alphaproteobacteria > Rhizobiales > Rhodomicrobiaceae > Rhodomicrobium. Next base: position 276,444 of record CAWHIT010000028.1, on the reverse strand, counting down.
GGCTGCCGTCGGAGGCTGTTGTGACGCATCCGCGATCCCAGAGCCAGACCCAGTTGCCGTCCTTGTGCTTCACCCGATATTCGACGCTGTAACGGCCGTCCGGGCTGTAAATCAGGGAAGAGACAGCGATGCGTTTAATGTCACCGGGATGCAGAAGGGCGAGCCAGGCCGCACTTGATGGCGGAATCTCCCGGGGGTGATAGCCGAGCAGCCTGATCAAGCCCTCGCTCCGCCAGCAATAGTCTTTTTTCACGTCCCAGTCATAAACGAAGCCGCCTGCAGCCTCTTCGCCTGCGACGAAGCGCTCGTTGAGTTGCCGCAAGGCGGCGTCGGCCCGGTTTCGCTCTAGCGCGGCGCGCTGAAGGGCGCCCCAAAGCTCTTCGATTTCGGGAGTTTCGGGCTTGAAATCGGGCACAGGGCCGTAGAGCAGCGCAGCCGCTTTGTCGCGCAGCTCGGCCATTGGCCGTGTAATGCGCTGTGCAATCAGGCCGGCCAGCAGGAGGCTCAGAACCGATAACCCCGCGCTCAAGGCAATGGCCGGACGGGCCGTGCTCCAGACCGCCGCCTGCAGCTCCTCCTTCTTCACCGCGATGCCTACTGTCCACCCGCTTCTCGCCGAGTGTGCATTTGCCGTAACCGTGTCATCGCCCTCAAGACTGCGGACATCAAAAACGCCGTCCACGTCTTTGATCTTCCGCCAGCTCTCCGAGGCAAGTGCGCCCACATAGCGATCCTGATCGGGGACGCGGGCAATGAAGCGGCCTTGCCGGTCGACGATCCCCGCGAGCCAGCCCTGCGGCATCTTCTGTTCGTTGAGAAGGCGGAGAAATCCAGTCATGCTCATGGTAACGGCGAGTTCCCGGTAGGGTTCGCCGCCCTTGAAGATCGGGACTTCAATGGTGGTCACCCAATTAGCGGAGACTGGTCCGAAAAATATATCCGAAACAAGGATCGACTTGGTTTCAAGGGCACGTTTTTGCGTCACGATGGCGACCGCATCCCGCCACGGAAGCGGCTGTCTCGCCTTGTCGCCGGTATTCAGGAGCTGCCGCCCCTCTGGATCGGCGACCACAACCCAGGAGTTCTGGACACCGGCAAATGCCCTGCGTGCTTCCGCTTCGAACTCGCGAAGATCATCGTCAAGCAGATGCGGCGAACTCGCGAGGAATGTTGCGATCGTAATGTATCGGTCGAGCTGCGCGTCGAGACCGGTCGCCACCGAGCGCGCCGCATAAAGTAGACTTGTGCATTGAGCATCGTTCGCGGCGTTGACGACCCGGTCAACGACCGAAACTCCGAGAAGGTTCAGGGGAAGCGCCAGCGTAATCACAATCAGAGCCAAGCGTGCCCCGATAGTCCACCGCTTCAATCCGATAGCCGAGAGCATGTCACTGCCCAGGCCGCCCGGCAAACCGGCGGGCTTCCCTGCCCTTGCCCGATTTGAGGCAGGCGTCGCCTCCGTGCCAGCTTCACGCTCGGGCTCCTGTGTGCCTGCTGCTAAAGTCTTAGCTTTCATCCTGGCTTTTCGAAGAAAATGCCCCCTCCAAGGTTGGAGGTTCGATGCGGAAGGACGCGCTCTCCCTTTGCTCACCGGAACCGTAAGCTTCCCGAAGTCGAGATGTTGAAATGTTATCTGTCCGTTGGGACTGCAAGTACGGCGTAGACGCCTAATTCATGCAGACTGGGGTCCCGGCTCTTCCTCGCTTCGCAACGAACCGCTGCTTGGTCGCCACTCTTCGGAGGGTTGCTGCCCGCAGGAACCCTCCTTCTCCGCCGGTTTTTCACCGCTAAAGGAGAATGGTTGTGAGAAAAGTCCTGAAAGCGGGTTTCCTCTTTTCTTTGGCGCTTGCGTCGGCCTCCTGCCGGGACGAAGAGGCCACGAGCACTGGAGCAGTTGCAACTGGGGCGGGCTCCGCAACCTCGGGCGGCGCCGCGGCTGCAAACACCTCGGCGGCGCCTGCCACCGCCGTCATCCCGCCGGCAGCTTCGACCACCACAACGCTTGCAGGCAGCTCAAACACGGGTGTGTTATCCACCACCGGCACAAACCTTCCCGGTTCAATAGGGATTGGAAATGCCGCTGCGGGAAATGTGAACACGGGCCTGTCCTCTACCGCAGGCACAGGGACAAGCCTAAACGGCTTGACGGGTGTTGGCAGTGCGACAAGCTCTGCGCTTGGTTCTGGTGCGATAATGCCCTCTGGGACCAGCACTGTCACGGCAGGGTCCAGCGGAGCGGCTCCGGCGGGTGCAGCGTCGGGTCCAGCCATGAGCACGGCGCCAGCACTAAATCTCCAGCACAATACACTGCTCCCGAACGAAACCGGCCTGGAGTAAGGCCACTTCGGATCAGCGCTTGCTTCGTGTTCAACGGTGAGCAGCCCTCGCCTACTGCTCCTGGCCCCAAAGCTCCGCGATTGCTTCGCCTCGCTTGCTTGGCCGGGAACGGTAACGAAGTTCAACTTCGCGAATGTAGCGGCCCTCGTGCCATTCCGTCCGCAAATCGATGGGTCGCGACTCCCCACCTGCCCGAACGCGCTGGTTGAACTTGATGCGCTCGACCTCGCCATCTGTGAAGACCACGTTGACGCTGTTCAATTCGATGTCGTTGCCGCGTGCAAGGAGCTTGAGCCGCCGGAACTTGCCTTCGTGGCGGCCGACCTCGATGGTGTCGTGCTCGCCGGCGATGCTGACGCGCCTTTCACCCAATCTTTCCCAATCCCGAGCGTAGGAAGCTCCCGCGGACAAAAGCGTAGCAACTAAGGCCAATGCGAAAATCCTGAACATCCATTCCTCCAACGCCGTTTTACCGAAAAAGTAAGTTGATAAGTTTCCACTATGTCGTCAAGGCGAACGCGGCGACAGCCTCATGACTTATTTCGCTGCTAATCCTTGGAGAGGCTGCTTATATCGTGCAACCGGAGATCATTGGAAACGAAGCGGTGAGAAAATTCCGTTTAATCTCCGCAAGGGCAATCTTGCCCCTCTTTGTTTCCTAGGGAATAGTGAGCGTCTGCTGGGGAGAATCACTATGCGGAGGTTCGGTTCAGTCCTTAATGGCGTGGTGGCCATAAGCCTTCTGCTTGTTGCGTTTGCCGTGCTTGGCGGCTTGGACTGGCTCGCCGAGCGGTCGGCAAGTGCGCCGGTCACCGGGCTACAGTCGGACGCGGCAAAAGCCGAGCCTTTGAGCATGCCCGCGCCCAGAGCTGTAGCCCCCGAGCCTGCGGCGGAGGCCGCAGCCGCTTTTGTGCTACCGCCTGAGACGAGCCTGGCCCAGGCGACACCGGCGCCGGAGGAACCTGCCGAAAGCACCGTTGCAAGGAGCGATCTCCCTCCACTGACGCAAGCGCCGGAGACGGCGATCATCGATTCTGCATCCCAGTCACAGCAGGCTATGGTCCGCGTCGCGGCCACCGCTGCACAGATTCCCACGCCCAACCTCGCGCATATTCCAGCGCTGGTCGTAAAGTTTGCCCCGGCCAAGGTTCTGTTTAGCGTCGTGACGAACCCTTCCAAGATGGCGGCGCGTTCCATCGGCTTCTACGCGAAAGGATGCCTCGCGGGCGGCAAGCCTTTGCCCGTCAACGGCCCGGCCTGGCAGGCCATGCGCCTTTCAAGAAACCGCATGTGGGGCCATCCATCGCTTGTGAGATACATCGAGCGCTTCGCCAAGGACGCCAAGGCCAAGGACGGCTGGCCCGGCCTGCTCGTGGGCGACATGTCGATGCCGCGCGGCGGTCCGATGCCCTTCGGCCATGCCAGCCATCAGGTGGGCCTCGACGTCGATATCTGGTACAAGCCCATGCCCGAGCGGACTTTGACGGATGCAGAGCGCGAAAACATGCCCATGGAGACCTTTCTCCTCGATCCGGGGCACGTCAATCCCAACGTTTGGACGCCGGAATTTGCGAAGCTGCTCCGCCGATCCGTGGCCTACCCCGAGGTCGCGCGCGTGTTCGTGAACCCCGCGATCAAGAAGTGGCTGTGCGACAATGTGAAGGAAGACCGCGCCTTCCTGCGGAAGATCAGTCCAATCAGGGGCCACGACGACCATTTCCACGTGCGGCTCGTTTGCCCTGCGGACAATCCGGGCTGCCGTAACCAAGCCACTCTCGCTACTGACGAAGGCTGCGGCAAGGGCCTGGACGCCTGGATCGCGAATCTCTCGAAGGAAAAGCCTGTCCCTGTCGCGGCTGCACCAGCGCCGAAAGCTGGGACAACGCCCGCGAGGTCTTCAAGGGGAAAGCCGTTCGTTACCCTGGCACAGCTTCCGCACGACTGCCGGACCGTTCTGCAGGCCCCTTCGCTGACGGCTACGGCCCGATAAGCCGGCCCGGAACACCCTCGGCGGCGGCGTGTGGTTGAAGCACCGATCCCGGGCGCTGCCGTGGAACGCTCGCTCGATAGGGTGAGGATTTTATTTACCGCCCCCATTTGTCGTCCAGGACAAATCTAAGGCAAACTTCGCCTGACGTGCTAACGGATTGCTGCCGCCGTCTTCCCGGAAAAGCGAAGCCTTATCCGGGATCGCAACAAATTGAAACGCCTGTCTTTTCGCGATCCCGGCTCGGCGCTCCGCTTGGCCGGGATGACGGAGCGAGCCGCATCCGTTGGCCAGATCAGCGAAGTTTGCTTAGTTTTTTGACGCCTATTAAAATGAATGGATATGGAGGAGACTATATGAAGACGGCAGATGAAACGGCGTCGCCACTGGTTAGGTTGCTTCTGGCCAAAGTGGGACCCTTCCTTCTAACGATTGCCGCGCTCGTCCTTGCAACCTTTGCGGCGGCCGAAGCACAGACCCAGGAACTGTTCATACCCATCCCGCAAAACCAGTTCTCGTCATCGGTCACACCTGAACAATCTCAGAGGCTTGCCCGGATCAAGCAGCAACCAGCGACCAAAAGCCTGGATCTGGTGGCGATCAACCTCAAGGCGCTGCAGAGCGACACCACCAAGTTCAGCTTCTCCGGCGAACGCGCTCTCACATTTTCGAAGCAGTCCGTGCAAGGAACGGGCGGTACGGATCTGATCTGGCACGGGAAGCTCGCCGACCTGCCGGGAACGGCAACGCTTGTCGTCCGGGATGGCAACATCACCGGCACCGTTCAGGATGGCTCGAACCTGTTCCACATCGAGCCTCTCGGCGGCGGTGTCCACGCCATCGTCAAGGTCGATACGTCCAAGCTTCCTCCTGAGCATTCACCGAGCGAAGACAGTAAACCGCAGGATGCGATCACACCGAAGGAAGGCTTGCACCTGCAAAGCGCGCCGCTCGGCGACGCTCCCATAAGCATCAACGTGCTCGTGGCCTATACCCCCTCGGCCGAGGCGTCCGTCTCCGATATCAAGGCCACGATCGAGCTGGCCGTTGCGGAAGCAAATCAGTCCTACATCAACAGCGGCATCAGGATCAGGCTCAATCTCGTCGACACGGTCAGGCTGGACTATACCGAAGGGGATACATTTCCAGCCATCGTCGCCGACTTCAAGGACAATCCCGAGATCTATCAGAGACGCAGGGCGGCGCATGCCGATCTCGCAGCGCTCATTGTCAACAGGCCGGAGGCTTGCGGCCAGGCGGCGGGGATCATGGCCAATCCGGCAACGGCATTTGCCGCGGTCCATTACGGATGCGCAACCGGCTACTATTCGTTTGCACACGAGCTCGGGCATCTCATGGGCGCCCGTCACGATGAGGGCCACGACTCCACTCAGACGCCCTTCCCTTATGGACATGCCTTTCAACGGCCCTCGCCAACGGCAACCGAGGCATTCCGGACCGTCATGGCCTACCAATGCAATGCTCCCGACAAATGCGATCCGCGCGTGCCTTATTGGTCCAATCCCGGCATCCGTTTTAAAGGCGTGGCAACGGGCGCGACGGCGGACAACAATGCCCGTGTGCTGAACGAGACCGCCGCGACCGTTGCTGACTTCAGAAATCATCTTGAGGAAATGGCCAGCCTTCCCTCAGCCTCGGCAACCTCGGACGAAAACAAGGTGGCAGCTCGCGAAAAGGATCAGGCGCCGTCATTAGTGGGCCAATGGATCATTAAAGACAGCGGCGGCATCCTGCAAATAGACCAGGGCGGCTGGTTTCACCCGGTTCACGGACGGGCCAAAATCCGCAAGGCCGAGGATTCCGCCGACATCAAGGTTTTCTACGAGCACGGCTCGGCGCGGTGCTCTTACCGGATTTCATTTTCAGAGAATGGAAAACGACTGGACCTCATCGCCGCCGATACGATGCAGGACCCGGACTATTGTCCCGCTGGAAGCCTGAAGAAGGCCGGCGGCTGAAGATCACGTAATACATGCGTCAGGACAATCCTCAGCACTGCGAGATGCCCCTCGAATGAAATTTTCAGGCGCGGCTAAAATCGGCAAGCTGAGCAATCACTGAATACCTTCGCGATCTTGACAACGCCGCGCTCCGCCAACGAATTTTAAAAGGCAATAATGGAGGTGCGTATGGCGACGATCGGATTTGTCGGGCTTGGCAATATGGGCGGCCCGATGGCGGCCAACCTGATCAAGGCAGGCCACAAGCTTCGCGTTTTGGACCTGTCGCAGCCCGCGATTGCGAAAATCGTCGAGGCTGGCGCAGAGGCCGCGGCTTCCGCAAGCGACGCCGCGAAGGGCGCTGAAGCCGTCATCACGATGCTTCCCGCGGGACCGCATGTGCGCGACCTCTATCTCCGCCCGCAGGGCCTGATCGCATCGGCGCCGCGCGGCTGCCTTCTGATCGATTGCTCGACCATCGACGTAGCGACGGCACGCGAAGTCAGCGCGGCCGCCGAAGCGGCGGGGCTCGATATGCTCGACGCGCCGGTCTCGGGCGGCGTCGGCGGCGCGCAGGCGGCGACGCTTACGTTCATGGCTGGCGGAAGCGAAAACGCCTTCAAACGCGGCGAGCCGATCCTGTCCTGCATGGGTAAGGCCGTGATCCACGCAGGCGGGCCGGGCAACGGCCAGGCCGCGAAGATTTGCAACAACATGATCCTCGGCATCTCCATGATCGCCGTCTCCGAAGCCTTCGCGCTTGGCGAGAAACTTGGGCTCAGCAACCAGACGCTATTCGACATCGCCTCGAAGTCGTCGGGCCAGTGCTGGTCGCTCACAAGTTATTGTCCGGTTCCAGGCCCCGTGCCCACCTCGCCCGCGAACCGGAATTATGCTGCCGGGTTTACGGCAGCGATGATGCTGAAAGATCTGAAGCTTGCCCAGGACGCAAGCCGTATGAGTGGCGCGAACACGCCGCTCGGCGCCGAGGCCGCTTCTCTTTATAGCCTTTTCGCCAGCCACGGAGCGGGTGGGCTAGACTTTTCCGCCATCATCCAGTTTTTGCGCGGAAAATCCTGAGGTAGGGAGGTGCTTCCAATCCAACCGGTCACGTAAACAAATCGTTAACAGTGCCCGTTGCGGGGGCTTGCACTATTTCTCGTAAAAGTTGCTACAATTAAGACGATATTCACGGATTCAGCTCTAGGTTGTATTCATGGGTATCAAGCAACTTGAGGATGGTTGGTGACATGATCGCCGATTTCGTACGCGTCCAGCCGGACGACCAGACGTTAAAATCAAACTACCTCGTCACTCTCCGTATGATCGAGCGGTTGCACCGCCTCCTTCTCGATCTCATCAAGGATGAGTTCGAGCGTGTTGGCCGAACGGACGTTAACAGCGTTCAGGCCCTTCTCCTTTTCAACATTGGAGATGTGGAGCTAACAGCGGGAGAGCTTAAAACCCGCGGCCTCTATCTCGGCTCAAATGTGTCTTATAATCTGAAAAAGCTGGTCGAGAGCGGGTATATCCATCACCAGCGCTCGCGCACCGACAAACGCTCCGTCCGAGTGAAGCTCACGGACAAGGGCAAGGCCATTTCCGAGATGGTGAACCGGCTTCTCGAGCGCCAATTGAACATGCTCGAGAAAGTCGGCGGCGTCTCGGTCCCGGATCTCAAGCATTTCAATCAGATCTCGGTGAAGCTCGAACGCTTCTGGGGCGACCAGATTCGCTATCAGCTTTAAGCACGGAAGCGGCGTTGGATGTAACAATGCCGCTGCATCCCCTCCAGCCTCCCTTCCGCGTGAAGCCGGGATCTCCTGCATTTTCAATTGCCTTGAAGGTCCCCTCGAACTGCAAGCTTGCATTGTCGCCCTTTAGCTAACGCGAACGTAACCCCGTTATCGTCATAATTCGATGCCACGAAGAGGTAGTGCGTATCGGGGGTTGCGATTCGATGTGCCTGTATTGGAAGGTGGGATGGGGATTATGAAACAGAGGGTCACAGCTGCGTTGGTTGCGGCTGCCTTCATGGTTTTCGCGGGTGTGTTGGGGGCGGATGCCCAGCAGCAGCGCAGGGGCAGCTTCGACGACTGGCTTGGTTTCGACCAGTCGGAAGACAGCATGGATCAGCAGCCCACCCGCGACCGTGCCTTCGCCAGGGAATGGGAAACGCAGCCGGATCGCGGCTTTCCAACGATCGCGAAGGAGAACATCGCGACCACCAAGACGGCCATCAAGCAATATGCCGAGCTTGTTGCGCAAGGCGGATGGCCCCAGCTGCAGCCTATCGAATTGCAGACCGGCATGAGCCATCCGGCGGTGGTGCAACTCCGCCGGCGGCTGCAGGCGACCGGTGATCTCCAAGCTTATGGCGGATATCCCGAGGTTTACGATTCCTACGTCGAACAGGCCATAAAGCGTGTGCAGGTGCGCCACGGCGTTCCGCCGACGGGCTTCCTCGACGCAGTTACCATCGATGCGCTGAACGTCCCGGCAAGCGCGCGTTTGCGGCAGTTGCGGACAAACCTGACGCGCTTGCAGAACCTTGTCTCAACGACGCCCGCCGGCAAGTACGTCCTGGTCAACATCCCGGCCGCGCAGATCGAAGCGGTGAATAATAATCAGGTAGTATCGCGCCACGCGGGTGTTGTCGGCAAACCGGACCGGCCGTCGCCGCTCCTGACATCGGCGATCGAGGAAGTCAACTTCAACAAAGAGTGGGTCGTTCCGCCGACGGTGCTCAAGGCGGATCTGGTCCCGAAGGGCCGCAGCGGCCAGGACGTGCTCGCGAAATACAAAATCGACGCTTACCTTGATCACGCGGCGTACCAGCGGGGCCAGAGGCTCGACCCGACCCAGATCGACTGGGCATCGGATGCACCGCTGCATTATTTTTACGTGCAAAACGCAGGCGAGGACAATCCGCTGGGCTACGTCAAAATCAATTTCGCCAGCCCCCATGGCGTTTACATGCACGATACGCCCGGACAAAGTGTCTTCGCTAAGAGCTTTCGAGCCGAGAGCTCCGGCTGCGTGCGCGTGCAAAATGTCCACCAGCTCGTTGCGTGGCTTTTGGAAGACAATGGCTGGTCGGTTCAGCAGGTTTTGCGCATGAAGCAATCCGGCGAGAGGCTGACCGTGCGGCTGAAAAAGCGGGTGCCGCTGTTCTGGACGTATATTACCGCCTGGGGGACGCCCGACGGCACCGTTCAGTTCCGCAACGATATCTACCGCAAGGACGGACTCGAAGCCATGGCCTCGGCCTATTAGCAAGAGATCGAGTTAGTAGCCCGAAACTCGCCATGGCCGGGCTTTGACCCGGCCACCCATCTTCCCCTTACTCCAACGAGGTTGCAGAGCCTTGGCGATTTTATAAAGGGAAGCGGCCGGAGGCGATGAGCGGGCGGCCGCTCACCGAGCCAGCGAACGGATAGACCCAGGCACTGAGGTTCGCGCCGCGGGCAAGCTGGACTTCAACCGCATCGCGATAGAAAAGGTCGGACTTGGAACCTTGGCTGCCACAGCCCTCGTAAGCGTCGAGCGTCGCCAGCAACGCGGCACTGCGGAGCAGGAAAAGCTCGCCGTGTACCTTGCTGCGACAGTCATCGCCGAAGACCGCGCCGGGAAAACGCCCGAGATGATATAGACATCCCCGCGCCCAAGCCTCGCCGACGAAGTGCGCCCGCGTTCGCAGAAGCTGCGCATACGGGCTGCGGCTGGCCCGCATGAGCGTGCCGTACACAAACAGATGTTGTGGGTCGTCTTTGTCGAAAGTCACCATGCGCCGGTCTTCTCACCCTGCGGTCATCGCCGTATCCGCCCCCCTCGCCCGGCTTTCCCGCGCCCGCAACAGAGGATAAGGGACGCCGAGTAATAGGCATTCCCGAAAGGCGCTGGGGTCAAGCCTAGCCTAGTGATCTGCGCGGGGCAGGCCATCAAGAGTTGAGGCCGATATCTATAGCGGCGTACGCAAAACCGGAACCGGCTGCGATGCAATTTTTTCTTAGCAGCTCCGGACTGCGCCGAGGCCGCAGTCCGGACGACGATCACGGTCACTCCCGCTCCCAGACATGCTTCGCCACTCTGGCCATCGCTGTCTCGGACGGCGCTCGCCGCCCAGCTTATGGTAAAGCCTTCGTCGCCGCCGCCGAGCCTTTAATACCAAGTTGGTTAACTGGCGGGCGCCCGATTTATTTCCCGTCACTGTATGCTTAAAAATTGTTTAAGGTGCCGCGAAACGGGGCGCCTTCGCGCCTTAGCCACCTGCGGATAAGCGGGTCCTAACTCCTTGCAACGAATGGTTTTCTGTCTTCAGCCGAGCTCCTATTCAATAGAACTTAATGCGGGAATTTTTTCATTTACTGGGACGCGCAAAAGTCCGTTAAATATATTTCGGTTTCGCTTGTTAACCAGAAACGGGCCTGCAAGGTAGCGGGGCGCGCGCTGGGAACCGCTGTTCGCCCCGGAATTCCATTTTTATATCAATGGCTTGCGTCGCGTTAACATCCCGGCAAGGCGCTTTTGCGCAAGATCCTGGGATCAGCCCATTCGAACGCAAAGAAGAAACACAAGCCAGTTTTGGGATGAAGAGAGGGCAACATGCATACAAAAAAGCGTCCAGACGTCCGCGTCCGATTGCACGCACGATGCTGTAGGGTCCCAATGTGAGCCTCAGCGATAACGCCCCGTAATGAGGTCGTGCTCGCCGCGTTCGTGTATGATGTTGGCGCGCCCCACCAAGAGATCGTCCACCAAGCCGATGCGCTCGGGTTCCTTGCCATTGTAGGGCAGCGAATAAAGGATATAGCGCATGGCATTCAACCGCGCGCGCTTTTTGTCATCGGATTTTATCACGGTCCAGGGGAAGTCCGCCGTGTCTGTGTGGAAGAACATCGCCTCCTTGGCGCGGGTGTAGTCATCCCATTTGTCGAGCGACGCCATGTCGATAGGCGAAAGCTTCCATTGCTTGAGCGGATGATTTTGACGCTCCTTGAAGCGGCGCCGCTGCTCATCGCGGCTGACCGAGAACCAGAACTTGATCAGATGAATGCCGCTGCGGACGAGATGGCGCTCGAACTCGGGGGCTTGACGCAGGAATTCTTCATATTCAGCTTGCGAGCAAAAGCTCATGACGCGCTCCACGCCCGCCCGGTTATACCAGCTGCGGTCGAACAGTACGATCTCCCCAGCCGTCGGCAAGTGCTGAGTGTAGCGCTGGAAATACCACTGGCCGCGTTCGACGTCGCCGGGCTTGTCCAGAGCCACGACGCGCGCGCCGCGAGGGTTCATGTGCTCCATGAACCGTTTGATGGTGCCGCCTTTGCCGGCCGCGTCGCGCCCCTCAAACAATATGATGACCCGCTGCCGCAACTCCTTCACCCACGCCTGGAGCTTGAGCAGTTCTGCTTGCAGCTGAAACTTCTGCTCTTCGTAGTCCTTGCGAAGCATCTTGTATTTGTAGGGATAACCGCCGGTCCGCCAATCTGCAGCCAGTTCGTCGCTCGTGCGCCGCACCTCTTTCTTTGCCGCGCGCTGCCCGATCACGTTCAACAGATGCGCCGCGTCGTCCGGGGCGCCGCCGGCGAGAATGGCCTGAACCGGCTCGCTGCTTACGTCCAGGGAAGGCGGTCCATTCATGATCACTTTGAGCGCAGCGGCCTGTGCTTCCTGCGCCCCTTGGGTGGCTTCGTTGACGTAAAATTGGCGTAGGCCTGTCGGAGACATATCGGGTGCGATGTCGCCTTGCTTGACCAAAGGCTGCGTCTTGTGACGTGGGCGCTGCGGTGCTTTTGCCGCCTCACCGTTGCCTGCACCGCTGTTTTTCTGGGCCTACCGCTCATGTCATTCTCCAACGACGCCAACCCTACCAACTCTAAGTTGCGTGTTTGTAAAGGCTTGATCTTATCCGCAGCCAGCAAGATGAATTCGTGGCCGTCCGAAAGGACCGGCTGGAGAAAGCAGCGTCAGAAGTCGAGCCCAATATCCAGGCTTCTCACGGAATGGCTGAGGGCGCCTACGGAAATCATGTCGACGCCCGTATCCGCGATCGAGCGAACCGTTACAAGGCGGATGCCGCCTGAGGCTTCACACAAAATTCCGGGCTTTACTGTCTTTGCCCGAGCCACGGCGTTTTTCAGTTCGGGTACGGCCATATTGTCGAGCAGCACAGCATCAATCGGGTGCTGGAGCGCTTCTTCGAGCTGATCGAGCCTGTCGACCTCGACCTCGATCTTTACGAGATGACCGCTTGCTGCGAGCACCTTCTCGATCGCTGCCGATACGCCCCCGGCGGCAGCGATATGATTGTCCTTGATGAGGATCCCATCGAACAAACCGAACCGGTGATTGAACCCGCCGCCCGCCCGCACAGCGTATTTCTCGAACGCGCGAAGCCCTGGCGTCGTCTTTCGCGTGCAGACAATCCGGGTATGCGTACCGGCAACCGCCTCGACAAAATGGCGGGTGGCCGTGGCTATGCCCGACAGATGCTGCAAGAGATTGAGAGCAACCCGCTCCGCCGTGAGGATGGCCCGCGTTTTTCCTTTGATGCGCGCAATGACGCTCCCGGCGGCAGCCATGGCTCCTTCCCTTGTGTGGGGCTCGATAACCATGTCCGGGTCTAGCGCCCGGAACGCGGCCGCCGCCAAAGGCAGCCCCGCGATGCACCCGTCCTCACGCAAGGCCAAAATCGCTTCGTATGTGGCTTCTGGCGCGATGATCGCGTTTGTCGTGATGTCGCCCGCAAGGCCTAGGTCTTCCAGGAGGGCGGCTCGGACAGTGTCCGCCGCAAGATGATGGGGAAATTGCAGTCCGGTCTCGTAGTGAGCCGCCGTGTTCTGCATGAAGCAGCCTCGATTGCAGTGGGAAACATAGCCTTCTGCCCTTCCTCCCCGGAAGGCCAGGATGAATGCCTCAACAAAACACTACCGCAGATTTCGGTTACATCACAGCCTGTCTGCGCGGAGCATCGCTGATGAACTCCCCGAAATAGCCGCCGGTTACATCGGCGAGGATTTCGCGGGCGCGATCCAGCGTCAGGTAGGTGTGACGAGGCTTCGTAGCCGCTGTCTCCGGATAATCCAGCCGGAAATGCGCTCCCCGGCTTTCGTTACGGGCGAACGCACCAGCGGTGATGAGGAGCGCGGCTGTCACCATATTTTTCAGAGCGGGAGCCGCTGCTCCTGCCTTGATCTCCTGCAGAGACCACAGGGCGGCGCGCAAGGACGCTTCCGAGCGTTCAACACCCACCTGCGCGGCCATGGTCTCGCGGAGCCACTTGACCAGCCGTGACGCATGCGCAGGGTCCGCGACCGCGAGATTGACGGTCTCAGGAACGTCGGATTGTTCTCCCAATGCGCGCCAATTTGGTTCCCGGCTGGCAATATCTTCAGCCACGCGAGCTCCGAACACGACGGCTTCCAGAAGGGAGTTCGAGGCAAGCCAATTCGCGCCATGCACGCCCGTGCAGGCGACCTCGCCGCAAGCCCATAACCCGGTGAGCGTAGTCCTTCCGCGCGCATCGGTCAGAACACCCCCCATGTGGTAGTGAGCGGCGGGCGCGATTGGTATCGGCTGCTTCGCGGGGTCGATCCCGGCTTCGACGCAAATCTCGAAGGCCGTGGGGAAAGCCTCTTCGAGATGAATGGAGCGGCAGTCGAGAAAAGCCCCTCGGCCAGCGGCCACTTCTTCGTGGACGGCGCGAGCGACCACATCGCGCGGCGCAAGTTCCGCGCTCGCATGCGCCTTCAGCATGAAGCGCTCGCCACTGCGGTTGATAAGAAGGGCGCCGTCGCCGCGTATCGCTTCGGAAGCGAGCGGCGCAGGGTCTTGGCCAATATCGAAGGCTGTCGGATGGAATTGCACAAACTCGGGATCGGCAATCACCGCACCAGCCCGCGCCGCCATGCCGAGGCCGCCACCATTGGCTTCCTTGGGATTGGTGGTCACACGGTAGAGTTGGCCGGCTCCCCCGGTCGCGAGCACCACTGCCCGCGCGGGCAGGAAAGTGGCCCGGCCCGGTTGCCCCGAGCGGCTCGCGTATACGCCGACGATCCGGCCGTTTCTGCTCACCAGTTCGACGGCTTCCATATTATCGAAAACCGAAATCGAGGGCGTTGAGGAGACGGCCGTGATGAGGGCGGCCATCACGGCCCTGCCGGCGCGGTCCCCCTGGACCCGCACGATCCGGCGCGCGCTATGAGCCGCCTCGCGCGACAGGCGCAACCTGCCATCGAGTTCCCGGTCGAAAGGCACGCCGTAGCGCAGCAAATCCTCGATTCGCTCCTGACCTTCGCGCGTCAGGATTTCGGCGATCGCGGGATCGGTAAGCCCGGCGCCAGCCGCAATCGTATCGGCGGCGTGGGACTCCGCGGTATCGCCTTCGCCAATGGCAGCGGCAATGCCGCCCTGCGCCCATGCGGACGACGCGCCTTCGCCGAGCGGCTTCGGCGTCAGCACCGTTACCGGAAGCGGAGCGAGGCGAAGCGCCGTAAACAGCCCCGCCAGGCCACCGCCGATAACAAGAACGCGGTCGGGGTCGCCCGGGCGCCGGAACTTCAAAGGCTCTTGGGTGCGCTGGTCGCTCATGCTTTCCCCCACTTGCAGAAACCGTTTCTCAAAGGTCAGGCGGCGAGGTTCACCATCCGCTCGACGGCCAGACGCGCCCGAACCGCCACCGCCGGATCGACCGTTACCTCCACTTTTCCGTAGCGCAGGCTGTCCAGGATTTTCGGCAGCGTGATCCGCTTCATGTGCGGGCAAAGGTTGCAAGGCCGCGTGAACTCGGTCTTGGGCGCTTCGACCGCCACGTTGTCGGCCATCGAGCACTCTGTCACGAGAACGACGCGCTTCGGCTGGTGATCCTTCACCCACTTGATCATGCCGCTGGTCGAGCCGGTGTAATCGGCCGCCTCGATCACATCTGGCGGGCATTCCGGATGCGCGATGATTTTTACGCCCGGCTCGCCCTCGCGGTACCGGCGCAGCTCTTCGCCCGTGAAGCGCTCATGCACCTCGCAGCTGCCTTGCCACGAAATGATCTCCACCTTGGTTTGGGTCGCGACATAGCGCGCCAGATATTGGTCGGGAATAAGCAGAACGCGCGGCGCGCCGAGGCTCTCCACGACCTTCACCGCGTTGGCTGACGTGCAGCAGATGTCGCACTCCGCTTTCACGGCCGCGCTCGTGTTGACGTAGGTGACGACCGGGACGCCCGGGTAGGCCGCGCGAAGAGCCCGTACATCCTCCGGCGTAATTGATGACGCAAGCGAGCAGCCGGCCTTCGGATCTGGAATGAGAACGATCTTGTCAGGGTTCATGAGCTTGGAGGTCTCGGCCATAAAGTGAACGCCGCATTGCACGATAATGTCCGCGTCAGTCTTCGCCGCCTCCTTGGCGAGTTGCAAGCTGTCGCCCAGGATATCTCCCACGCCATGGAAGACCTCCGGCGTCATGTAGTTATGCGCCAGGATGACGGCGTTCTTTTCGCGCTTAAGGTCGCGAATGGCCTTGATGTACGGAGCATGCCCAACCCACTCCAGCGGCGAGATGACGCGCTCGACGCGAGCGTAGAGCGGCTTCAGTTCGCGGATGGCTTCGCGGACGAAGGCGGCGTCGAAGTCGTGGCGTGCGGGTTCGATGTCGAAATCGAGGTCGATCGCCGGAACGGCATTGGCGCTCCGCCGCCGAAACGGCTGAATTCCGCTATCCAAGAATGCCATATTGTCCTCCGTTCCAGCCGACGTTATACTCACCTTGAGCATTAGCGGTGCATAAAAAATCGAGCGCCTACGCCCGATATCCACTTATGCTCAACACGACTATAAGATAAGGCCCGATTCGCCTCTTGCCAATCCCCTTTTTTTGGGGTGCGTCACGAAGAGCTAATTTATCACCTGCAAAATAGACTTCCTGAAAATAATCTTAATCGAAGACTTGTAGCTGGCTCTTCCCGCCAATGTCGTCAGCTTGCAGACCTAGTATTTGCGCTCCCATCCAAAGACCTGAACGAGGCAATAATTTTTTTTAAATCGACCGTCACTGCAATTTCATGCTTCCTGAGTTAGATTAAGAATCGTCAGCCTACCGTGCTATTCGACAAAACGATCGGATTGCGGTAATAGTTTGCATGCCAAATTTTCTATTGGGCGGGCGTGCAGCGAAAGCTGGGGGCATGGCTGGACCTTTATTCCATTCTTGGCGCGCAATCAGGCGTGCGTCGCGGGTGACGAAGGGAGCCGCCACTTCGCAAAGTGCGTCCGCTAACAGGAATGAGAAAAGGCCTATGACGGAAAGCATGTCACAATCGAACCGTGCAGACAATGCAACAAGCGCCGAGGAGGTCGCCAACCTGCGCGAGCTCATTCTCAAGCGACTGATTTCGACAACCGGTAAGGACCAGACCTCCGCAAGCCAGCGCGACTGGTTCATCGCGGCCGCGCTTGTCGCCCGCGACAGGATCATCAAGGCCTGGATTGCATCCAAGAAGGCTAATTACGAGCAGGACAAGCGGCGCGTCTATTATCTCTCACTCGAATTCCTGATCGGCCGCCTCCTCCTGGACGCGCTGAATAATCTCGGCCTCACCTCTGAGTTCCGCGCAGCTTTGGCTGGCCTCGATGTCGATCTCGACAAGCTCTCCGAGATGGAGCCGGACGCCGCTCTCGGCAACGGCGGCCTGGGACGGCTCGCGGCCTGCTTCATGGAGAGCATGGCGACACTGGAGGTCGCCGCATATGGTTATGGCATCCGCTACGATCACGGCCTGTTCCGGCAGGCGATCAAGGATGGCTGGCAGCACGAATATCCCGAAGACTGGCTGGCATTCACCAATCCGTGGGAGTTTCCGCGCCCGGAAAAAGCCTACGCCATCGGCTTTGGCGGCTCCGTAGAATCGCTCCACCATAGCTCGGTCGGGCAGATCTGGCGTCCGTCCGAGGTCGTTGAGGCCGTCGCCTACGATACGCCAATCCCTGGCTGGCGCGGCAGATACGTGAACACTCTTCGGTTGTGGCGCTCACGCGCGCCCGATCCTCTACGCCTCGATGTCTTCAACGCCGGTGACTACGTCGCCGCGCAGACTGAGCAGGTTCGGGCCGAATCTATCTCTAAGGTGCTCTATCCTAGCGACTCGACGCCGGCTGGCCAGGAGCTTCGGCTGCGCCAGGAATATTTCTTCGCGTCCGCCTCGCTGCAAGACCTCATCCACCGCCACCTGAAACAGCACGGCGACATTACCAAGCTAGCCGACAAGGTGGCAATTCAGCTCAACGACACGCACCCGGCCATCGCGGTCGCGGAGCTTATGAGGCTCCTGGTCGATGTTTACGGCATCGGCTGGGAACAGGCATGGAGCATTACGCAAGCCACTTTCTCCTATACGAATCACACGCTGCTGCCGGAAGCGCTTGAGTCCTGGCCCGTGCCGCTGATGGAGCGCCTGCTTCCGCGGCACATGCAGATCATCTATCTCATCAATGCGCTGCACCTGGATGTATTGCGGGAAAAAGGCGCCGATCTTCAACTTCAATCGCACGTCTCGCTCATCGACGAATATGCCGGGCGGCGAGTGCGCATGGGGCATCTCGCCTTTCTCGGCTCGCACAAGATCAACGGCGTGTCGCAACTGCACACGGATCTCATGAAGGAGACGGTGTTCCACGATCTGAACGGTCTCTACCCCGATCGCATCGTCAACAAGACGAACGGCATCACCTTCCGGCGCTGGCTTTTCGAAGCCAACTCCGGCCTTACAAGGCTTCTGATCGAAACGATCGGGCCGGAATTCCTGGACGATCCGGAAGCCCTGAGAAGCCTGGAGAAATTCGCCGACGATTCAAGCTTCCAGGAAAAATATGCAGCCGTTCGGCATGGCAACAAGGAAGCGCTGGCGAAGATCATCACCGACCGGCTTCTCATCAAGGTCGATCCGGATGCGCTCTTTGACGTCCAGATCAAGCGCATCCACGAGTACAAGCGCCAGCTTCTCAACATTCTTGAGACGATCGCGTTCTACAACGAGATCCACGCCCACCCCACGCGCGATTTCGTGCCTCGCGTCAAGATCTTCGCGGGCAAGGCGGCGGCGAGCTATCACCAGGCGAAGCTGATCATCAAGCTGGCTCACGATGTCGCACGCGTGGTGAACAACGACCCATCCGTGCGCGGCCTCCTGAAGGTGGTATTCCTCCCGAACTTCAATGTAAGCTTGGCGCAGTCGATCATCCCCGCGGCCGACCTTTCCGAGCAGATATCCACCGCCGGGATGGAGGCTTCGGGGACCGGCAATATGAAGTTCGCGCTCAACGGCGCGCTCACCATCGGCACGCTCGACGGGGCGAACGTGGAGATCTGCGAGCGCGTGGGTCGGGACAACATCTTCATCTTCGGGATGACAGCCCAGGAGGTTCAGGAGCGCCGCCGCAAGGGCATAGACGCACGCGAGACCATCGCGACATCGCCACAGCTTCGCGAGGTCCTTGATTCGGTCTCTTCAGGAGTGTTCTCGCACGACGAAAAAGACCGCTACCGCCAGCTTGTCGACATCCTGACCTATCATGATCACTTCATGGTGACGGCGGATTTTGAAGCCTATTGCGCGGCGCAGAGGGAAGCGGACGTCCGCTGGCGCGACCGAAAGTCCTGGTGGCACTCTGCGATACTAAATACTGCGCGTGTGGGCTGGTTTTCTTCCGACCGAACGATTAAAGAATACGCTGAAGGTATTTGGCGCGTGCCTGTGCGCCCGGCGTGAGGGAATAAAAAGTGACCGGTGAAAACTGGCGCGCGAGCGACGAGGACGTCGCTCGCATCGTCGCCGCAACGCATGATGATTCGTTTTCCATTCTCGGGCTGCATGAGGCGCCCGGAGGAATGGTTATCCGAGCATTCGTTCCTAGTGTCGCATCTTTGCAGGCGCTGACAGAGAGCGGCCGGGTTATCGACATCAAACGGCGCGGCGAGAGCGATTTTTTCGAGGCCTTTTTACCCGGCCAAAAAGACCGCTTCGGCTATCGCCTTTGCGCCGATGAAAAGGGACATACGTGGGAGTTCATTGATCCCTATACTTTCGGCCCTGTTCTCGGCGCTATCGACGACCACCTTCTGGTCGAGGGAACCCATCAAAGGCTTTACGAACAACTCGGCGCTCATCCAATAACACACGAGGGCGTTGACGGCGTTTTGTTTGCGGTGTGGGCGCCGCAAGCGCGGCGCGTCTCCGTGGTCGGCGACTTCAACCAATGGGACGGGCGCCGCCATACAATGCGAAAGCGTGTCGATAGCGGCCTATGGGAGATTTTCGCGCCGGGCCTTGGCGAAGGAAGCGTCTACAAGTACGAAATCGTCGGCGTGGGCGGAAATCTCATGCCTCTCAAGGCAGACCCCTTCGGATTTGGCAGCGAAATAAGGCCGTCGACGGCCTCGATCGTGGCGCGGACAGACAACTTCACCTGGGGCGACGAGGCTCATTTGGCTTGGCGTCCAACGGCGGATGCTCGTCGCGGCCCGATGTCGATTTACGAAGTGCATCTCGCTTCGTGGCGTCGAGGCTGGGATAATAGCTTTCTCAGCTACGACGAACTAGCGGAGCAGCTCATTCCTTATGTCGCGGATATGGGCTTCACCCATATCGAGCTCCTGCCTATCTCAGAGCATCCGCTGGATGCCTCGTGGGGCTACCAGCCGATCGGGCTCTTCGCTCCCACCAGCCGTCATGGCGATCCTGCGGGCTTCCAACGCTTCGTCGATGGAGCGCATCGCGCCGGTCTCAGCGTGATCCTCGACTGGGTTCCCGCTCATTTCCCGACCGACGAGCACGGCCTCGCCCATTTCGATGGCGCTCCGCTCTACGAACATCCGGACCCTCGCCGCGGCTTTCACCCCGATTGGAACACCGCGATCTACGATTTCGGCAGGCGGGAAGTCTCAAGTGTCCTGACCTCGAACGCGATGTATTGGCTCGATCGTTTCCATATCGACGGCTTCCGCGTCGATGCGGTCGCTTCCATGCTTTATCTCGATTATTCGAGACGGCCGGGCGAATGGCTGCCGAATGCCGAGGGCGGAAACGAAAACCGCGATGCCGTGCACTTTCTGCAGTCGGTGAACGAGCGCGTGTACGCCGGCTTCCCCGGAATCACGACAGTGGCGGAGGAGTCGACAGCTTGGCCGGGCGTGTCTCATCCTACCAGCGGGGGCGGGCTCGGGTTCGGCTTCAAGTGGAACATGGGGTGGATGAACGACACCCTGGCTTACATGACGAAGCCCCCAATTCACAGGCGCTGGCACCACGACAAGCTGACATTCGGCCTGCTTTATGCCTTCACCGAGAATTTCATTCTGCCGATCTCGCACGACGAGGTCGTCCACGGCAAAGGCTCGGTCGTCAACAAGATGCCTGGCGACGAGTGGCAGCAATTCGCCAACGCCCGCGCCTATTACGGCTTCATGTGGGGTTATCCTGGCAAGAAGCTTCTGTTCATGGGCCAGGAGTTCGGCCAGCGGAACGAATGGAACTTCGATACGGGCCTCGACTGGTGGGTTCTTGACTATGCGTTCCACCGCGGCATCCAGTCACTGGTCCGCGATCTGAATCATCTTTATCGCGAGAAGCCTGCGCTTCACGCGCGCGATTGTGAGCCGGAAGGCTTTCAGTGGATTGTCGTGGACGACCACATGCACTCCGTCTTCGGCTGGGTGCGCTGGGGCGGCCCCGGGTCAAAGCCCATCGCCGTCATCTCGAACTTCACACCCGAGCCGCGCCGCAACTATCGCATCGGCCTGCCTTTCCGGGGACGCTGGAAGGAAATTCTTAACACCGATGCTCCAGGTTATGGCGGATCAGGCATTGGCAACCTTGGATCAGTGACCGCGTTCAGCCACCCGTCTCATGGGTTCCCGGCATCGGCAGAAATCACGCTGCCGCCGCTCGCGACTGTTTATTTTGAGTTTGACTTAGGTTAAACCTGCAACAAGCTAATCCTGCTAGTTTAAAATTCTCAGCCAACATTGGGAGGAACCGATGAGGACGCCCGGACTATCTCCCATAGCGCGCGACGCCATGGCCTACGTTCTGGCCGGGGGTCGCGGCAGCCGTTTGATGGAACTGACCGCAAGGCGCGCCAAACCTGCCGTCTATTTCGGCGGGAAAACTCGGATCGTCGATTTTGCGCTCTCGAACGCCTTCAACTCAGGCATAAGGCACATTGCCGTCGCCACCCAATACAAGGCACATAGCCTCATCCGGCATCTCCATCGCGCATGGAATATTATGCGCCCCATCCGCAATGAGAGCTTCGATATCCTACCCGCGAGCCAGCGCGTCTCCGAAGAACTCTGGTATCAAGGCACCGCGGACGCGGTTTACCAGAACATCGACATTATCGAAGGTTATAATCCGAAATACCTCGTAGTGCTGGCGGGCGACCACATCTACAAGATGGATTACGAGTTGATGCTCCACCAGCATGCGGAGCAGAGCGCCGACGTTACGGTTGGCTGCATCGAAGTCCCGCGCGCAGAGGCCACCGGCTTCGGAGTCATGGATGTCGATGAGCAGGATGTCATCGGGTCTTTCGTGGAAAAACCGGAGGATCCTCCCTCGATGCCCGGGAAGCCGGGCACGTCGCTGGCCAGCATGGGCATCTACGTTTTTGAGACGAATTTCCTGTTAGACCAGCTGCGGCGTGACGCCGCGGACCCTAACTCGTCCCACGACTTTGGCAAGGACATTATTCCTTATCTTGTCAAGCATGGGAAAGCGGTTGCGCATAGCTTTCAGCGCTCCTGCGTCCGCTCGGAGTCGGAAAAAGGCGCCTATTGGCGCGATGTTGGCACCGTCGATGCTTATTGGTCGGCCAACGTTGATCTGACAGAGGTGGTTCCGGACCTCGACATCTACGATCTGGACTGGCCGATCTGGACCTACAATGAAATTACGCCGCCGGCCAAATTTGTGCACGATGAGGATGGGCGGCGCGGGCTTGCGATTTCGTCGCTCGTCTCGGGCGCGTGCATTGTATCCGGCGCCGCCTTGCGGCGGACCTTGCTTTCCACGGGCGCAAGAGTGAATTCGTTTGCATCCGTGGAGTATGGGGTCATTCTCCCGCGCGTCGATATTGGCCGCTCAGCGCGCTTGAGAAATGTCGTCATCGACGCGGATGTCAAAATTCCGGAGGGGCTGATCGTCGGCGAGGATCCCGAGCTAGACGCGAAGCGTTTCCGGCGAACGGAACGCGGCATTTGCCTTATCACGCAACCGATGATCGACAGGCTTCTCGAACAACCCTCAATCCACCGGCCTCCAGCACCTCCTGTACCTCTGACTCCTGCACAGGAGCCTGCTTCCGCTAACGGAGCCGAGGAGGAACTTGCCATCAACGGGCTGGACCACGACGCCACGATTGAGGAGCGTGAAGGCGAAGCCGCTACAGGCGGGCTTGAAGCGTGAGTCAACTAACAATCCTTTCAGTTGCCTCGGAGGTTTACCCGCTCGTCAAGACGGGCGGCCTCGCGGATGTCGCCGGAGCACTCCCCCTCGCGTTGCGCGCCGAGGATACCCGCATGGTCACCCTGGTTCCGGGTTACCCTGCGGTGATGGCCGCCTTGGACACTGCCGATGAAATTCGCTCGATCCCGCTTCTTTTCGGGGGAAGCGCGCGCATTCTAAACGGCAAAGCGGGAAATCTCGATCTCTTCGTTCTCGACGCGCCCCACCTCTATGACCGCCCGGGAAACCCCTATGTGGCGCCGGGCGGCGCCGATTGGCCCGATAACGCGTTTCGCTTCGCCGCGCTCGGAAAGATTGCCGCAAACATAGGCCGAGGTCTGCTGCCTGCGTTTGCGCCAGATGTCGTCCATACCCATGATTGGCAAGCAGGCCTTACCGCAGCCTATCTTTATTATGGCGAAGGGGCGAGGCCGGCCACGGTCGCCACCATTCATAATCTCGCCTATCAAGGGCAATTCCCGACGACCTTGCTTGGCGCGCTGGAACTGCCGCCGGAATCCCTCACATTCAACGGTATCGAGCATTACGGCGCGATCGGTTACCTGAAGGCGACGCTCCAGCTTTCGGACCGGATCACGACCGTCTCGCCAACCTATTCGGTTGAAATTCAGCGCCCCGAAACCGGGATGGGGTTTGACGGCCTGCTTCGCGAACGCGCCTCGCGGCTGAGGGGCATCCTCAACGGGATCGATACCGATGTATGGAATCCCGCCGACGACCCGCGCATTGCCGTCAATTACGACGCCCGTGCGCTCTACGCGCGCGCGGCCAACAAAGAGGTCCTGCAGCATGCCCTGGGTCTCCACCCAGACCCGAATGTCCTCGTTGCCGGCATCATAACCCGCCTGTCCTGGCAGAAGGGCCTCGACCTCCTGCTCGACAATCTCCCGGTTCTGCTCGAAGAGAATATGCAGCTCGCAGTGCTCGGCGAAGGCGACTCCGAGATAAAATCCCGGTTTCGCGAGGCGGCGCAAAGCTTCCCGGGCCGTGTAGGCGTCTGCTTTGGCTACGATGAAACGCTCGCGCATCGGATCCAGGCGGGTTCGGACGCGCTGCTTGTCCCGTCGCGGTTCGAACCTTGCGGCCTGACGCAGCTCTGTGCGCTCCGCTACGGCGCGGTGCCCGTCGTTTCCCGGGTCGGCGGCTTGGCCGACACTATCATTGACGCCAACGAGATGGCGCTTGCTGCGGGCGTCGCCACCGGCGTCCAGTTTGCGGCCGGGACCGACGATGGGCTGGCGCTGGCCTTGCGCAAGACCTCGGCGCTCTTCCGCGACAAGGCGACATGGCGGTCCTTGCAAACAAACGGCATGTTAGCGGATGTATCCTGGCGCAATCCCGCCCGCCGCTACGTTCAGCTTTATAGGGAGCTTGTCCCAGAAAAGGCAGCAATGGACACCGCCGCATGATGCACCGCGTGGGCGAAGGCTCGCCGGAGCCACTCGGGGTTACGCTTGATGAGCGCGGCGCCAATGTTGCAGTCTTTTCCGCTCATGCCAAAGCGATCGAGTTCTGTCTTTTCGACGCTTCGGGGCAGATCGAAGTCGAGCGGGTACGCTTGCCCAGCCGCACAGGCGATGTTTTCCACGGGCATTTCGAGGGAATAAGCGCGGGCCAGCGCTACGGCCTTCGCGCACATGGCCCCTATACGCCACACGATGGGCACAGGTTCAACCCGGCGAAACTTCTCGTCGATCCTTACGCCTTGGCCCTGGATCGCCCCTTCTCGCTGGCGCCGGCGATGTTTGGCTATCGGCTCGACGCTACGGACGCGGATCTTAGCTTCGATGTGACCGACGATGCGCCATCCATGCCGAAGGCGATTGCGATCAGCCCGGTAGTCGCAGAAGCCGGACCGGCGACCCGGCGGCCTTGGGCGGACACAATCATCTATGAGTTGCATGTCCGGGGCTTCACGAAAACACATCCGGGCGTACCCGAGGCAATCCGCGGAACATTTGCGGGTCTCGCCCATCCCGCTGCCATCGAGCACCTTGTGAAACTGGGCGTGACCGCTGTTGAAGTCATGCCATGCGCCGCATGGATCGACGAGCTTCACCTGAGCGCGGCTGGCCTTACGAATTACTGGGGCTATAACCCCGTCGCGTTTATGGCGCCCGATCCTCGTCTCGCTCCCGGCGGCTGGGACGAAATCCGCAGTTGCACCTCCGCCCTTCATAGCGCCGGCATCGAAGTCATCGTAGATGTTGTGCTCAACCACACCGGCGAAGGTGGCGAACTCGGGCCGACCTTGTCCATGCGCGGCCTCGACAACGCGTCCTATTACCGTTTGGCGCACGACGAGCGTTATTTCATCAACGATACCGGGTGCGGGAACACGCTTGCGCTCGACCGGCCGCCCGTGGTCCGTCTGGCAACGGATACCCTCCGAACATGGGCCACCCTTGGCGGGGTCGACGGTTTCCGCTTCGATCTGGCCACAATTCTCGGCCGCCGTGACAACGGCTTCGACGTCTCCGCCCCGCTCATCACGGCGATCTCGCAGGATCCGCAGCTGCGTCAGTTGCGGCTTATCGCCGAGCCATGGGACATCGGCCCCGGCGGATATCGCATCGGCTCGTTCCCTGGATCATGGCGCGAATGGAACGATCAGTTCCGCGACAGCATGCGGAGGTTCTGGCGAGGCATTAGCGGCCTCTGCCCGCCGCTGTAACCCGGTTCGCAGGGTCGTCCGACATCTTCGGGCCGCGACGCCGTCCTTCATCAAGCGTCAACTTCATCGTGGCGCATGACGGCTTCACTCTCGCCGATCTCGTCTCACACGAACGCAAGCACAACGAAGCAAACGGCGAAGGTAACCGCGACGGAACCGATGCCAATTATTCCTGGAACAACGGCGTCGAAGGCCGGACAAGCGATCCAGCCATTCTTGCGGCACGGCGGCGTGATCAGCGCAATCTGCTGGCGTCCCTTCTTCTGGCGCGGGGCACGCCCATGCTCGCGATGGGCGCGGAGTGCGGCCAGTCCCAAAACGGCAACAACAACGCCTACGCGCAGGACAACGCTACAAGCTGGATGAACTGGGACGGCAGCCGATAGCGGCGCTCACGGCTTTCACAGCAACGCTCATAGCGCTGCGGAAGGCGCATCCCGCCTTCACGCGAGACCAGTTCCTGACCGGCGATGCCGCCGACGCGAGCCTCATCCCGGATGTCGCATGGCTGACGCGCAGCGGCTCGCCGATGCAGGCCGAGGACTGGAATGACGCGCAACCTTCGCACGGTCATCGCAGCGCTTTATGTGCCTGCAACACAAGACCAAAGCGCAGATCGCGTCATTTGCATTCTGCATGGCGGCTCAGAGGCCGCCGATGTGACCTTGCCGGAGACGCAAGCGGGCTGCGTCGTGGCGCACTTGCCTCGACACCTCGCACGAGGACGGCCGCGGCCAGGAACAGGCGTTCGCGGGAGGCGCAACGATCGCTGTTGCACCGCGCTCTGTCGTCGTTTTCGAGGAGCGATCCGGCGGACGCATTCCATTTCGCAGTCAAGTCGGAGAAAGCGTTGCGCCCGATCTGCTCGACAGGCTGGCGAGTGCGGCCGGCATCGCGCCCGGACTGGTATGACATCTCGGGAGACGCTGCACATCGTCCCGCCCGAGACGAAAGTCGCGTTGCTGGCTGACATGGGACTTCCGGCCGCAGCAGCGGCGAGGCGCGGGACAGCCTCGCTCGCTTGGCTGACGATCACGATCGCCGCGCGCTTCCGTGGAGCCTCGTTGTCAGCGAAGGCGAAGCCGTTAGAGTTCCGGTCGCCTTTGATCCATGGGCCTGCGCCCACGGCGCTGCAGATCCAGCGCGAGGACGGCAGCGACAGCTTTATCCCGCTAGGTCCGGCGATCTCGAATTTGCGGCCCTTCACGGCCCTGGATGGCCGCGCGATCGAGGCCGCCATCGCGAAGCTGCCGCCGCAACCCTTAGGACGTCACCGCATCATCCTCGACCATCGGCCCGAAATTGTCTGCCGCCTCACCGTTGCGCCGGGGCGATGCTATCTGCCCGAGCGCTCTCATCTCCGGCAAGAAGGCGACCGGCATCGCGGCACAGCTCTACTCCCTGCGCCGGACCGGCGACCAAGGCATCGGGGATTTCACGACGCTGCGCGACTTCGCCGGGATGGCTGGACGAGCAGGCTTCACCACGGTGGGACTCAATCCTCTGCACGCCTCTGTTTCACTCCGACCGCGAACGCGCCAGCCCTTATTACCCTGCGACCGGCGGTTTCATCGATCCGATCTATATCGATGTTGCGGGCCTCCCGGCGATGTTCGGCGGTGGCTGCTGCGCCGCGACCTCGCCAAGCACGAGAACCGCCTCGCCGCGCTCTCGTCAATCCCATGTCGATTACGCTTCGGTCTGGGCGCGAAGCGAGACGTTCTGGACGCCGCTTTCGCCGACTTCGAGGACCTCGAAACCCAGGTCCCAGGCTCTGACCTTTCGCGCAACTTCGACGTATTCATCGCAAGGGGCGGCGAGCCCTCTTCAACTTCGCCTGCTTCCAGGCCATCAGCGAAAGCGCGACACGGACAGGCATGGACGCAATGGCCGGCGGGCCTTGCGAAGCGTGATCCAGCCGCGCTCGAGACCTTTGCGCAGGAAAACGCGTGGCTGGTCCGGTTTCATCTTTTCTTGCAATGGGTCTGCGAGCGGCAACTTGCGAGAGCCGAGTTCCAAGGGCGCGAAAGCGGGCTATGGCTCGGCTTCTATCGCGATCTGGCCGTCGGGGCTGCGCCCGATGGCGCGGAAGCTGGGCCAACGCCGATCAGTTGATGCGGGCCTGCTCCGTCGGCGCGCCGCCCGACCCCTTCTCCGAAGCACGGCCAGAACTGGGGCTTGCAGCCCCCTAATCCGCCGCCTGGCAGCGTTCCGCCTATGCCTTCTTTAATGAGATGACCGCCGCCAACATGCGCCATGCTGGAGCGCTGCGGATCGATCATGCCATGGCGCTTGCGCGGCTGTTCGTCATCCCGAACGGAGCGAAGGCCATTGAAGGCGCCTATATCTCCTATCCCGTGGACGACCTCATCGGCCAACTCGCCCTTGAAAGCCACGCGCGCTCGCTGCATCGTGGTCGGCGAGGACCTCGGCACCGTGCCGATGGGATTTCCGCGAGACAATGGACGCGGCCGATATCTTGAGCTATCGCGTGTTTTGGTTCGAGCGCGAGCGGCGAAGAATTCACCTCGCCTTCAGCTTATCCGAAAAAGTCGCTCGCCTGCCTCTCGACGCACGACCTGTCAACGCTGGCAGGCTGGTGGCAGGGCGAGGACATTCGCGAGAAAGAAGCGCTGGGCATCCTATCGGCGGATGAAGCAGAGACCGCATTGGAGAGGCGCGCTAAGGACAAGCAGGCTTTGCTTCGCCTGATTGCACGCGAACAACTCCCCGCGAAGACGGACTTGAACGGGACACTCGATGTCTCGGTCACCGCCGCTGCCCATCGCCTTCTCGGCCGGGCGTCTTCACTTATCTCCATTGCGCAAATCGACGATCTTGTGGGCGAACTCACGGCGGTGAACCTTCCTGGGACGGATCGCGAAAGGCCGAATTGGCGAAGGAAGCTCGAAGGCACAATCAAGGATTTTCCGGAAAAGCTGTCGGACTTCGCGGGCCATCTCAAGAGGTGAAGGTAGGCGCTATTGCGCGTCTGGGTGCGCCGGGTTCTTGGAAAGAGCGTCGCGCATGCGCCTCTCGAATTCGCTTGCGCCGCTTGCAGCGGCCCCTGCTCGCGGCGCGGGAGGGTCTGCCCGTCAGGCTTACGGCGAGTGGGCGGCAGCGGGGGAGCAGCTTCCTGTTTCGTTGCCCAGGTTGGGGCGCCGGCTTGAGGCTTGTTGAGACTTTCAAGCCGCGTCATGTCGCCTTCCATTTTGCGAACGAGAATGGTGCGGCCGAAATCTTCCGCCGAGAGCGCCCGAGGCCTGCCGCCGAGTTCCCGAAGCGGCCCTGCCATCTGAACCTTCACAGGCGGCCACTTGGCGCGCCGGTCGGAGCTTACGCCCGCCTGCCAGGTCGTGTCGGCCTGCATGGTGGAAAGGTCGAGATAAGCCTCCATCCGGACGGTGCCGTCCTTGTTGTCCCGGCTGCGGAACGATGCGCGCGGAATCTCCAGCATTCCATCGCGGATCCGGACGGGTATCTTGAGATGCCGGATATTTGAAGTCGGCGGACTGCAGCGCTTCGAAAAGCTTCTTCTTGATCGCATCTTCCGGAAGTGGCTTTTGCACGGCCGCCAACTCGTCCGCGCTTTTTTGCGCACGTGCTGGAGAGAACTTCGCAAGCTGCCCGTCCAAAAGCGCGATCACCCCCCTGCCTTGAAGCACGGATATGATCCCACGGGGGCTCAACCCCTGCCCGGAAGCATGAAGCGAGAGCGATCCCTTACCTGAAAAGATCGATGGTGAGCCGTTGCTTGCGAGGGTGGACAGGTCAGCTTTGGAGAGAGCCATTGAAGCGGTGGTGGCGACGACAGCGCCGCGCGCATCGAGGCTAAGCAAGGCTGTAAGGTCGCCGCCGAACGCTTTCCCTTCGAGCTTTTGCACATCGAGACGTCTATCTCTCCAGCTTGGCAGAGAACTGCGCGTCCGAGAGCGAAAGCGTTTCGCCAAGCCTCATCGTCTTGGCGGCGAGCGTAACTTTCGCCGCCGTATCCTGAAAAACATTCAGGGCAAAAGGCCGGTCGCTCCAGATGCCGGACGACGGCGCTGGTGTCGCAGCCGATAGCGCTGCCCCGATCCGATCCGACGGCGGCTGTGCGAGCAGATAGCTCAGGACCGCGGGGAGAGAGAGTTGGTCGGCTTTCAGGTCCGCATCAACTTCGGTTGCGGGACCCGCGGTGCCAATAACGAGATGGCCGGTGACAACGTTCTTGGGCAACTCCGCTTTGAGCCTGGATGCCTCGATATGCCCGGGCGAATAGGCCAGATTGGTCTCGACCCTGAAACTGGACTGCCGTTCGCCGCCTAGCAGCGCCAAAAGCGCGGGCGGCAGAAACTGCTCGGGCGTCTGGCTTGAGGCCTGCGTCTTGCCGGTGAAGGAGAACCCTTGAGCGTTGAAAGCCGCAGCTCCGTCGATTTGCGCTTGCAGCAGAGCGGCCTTGACGGTGGCGGAGGTGTCGAGCCGCTCGGATGTCCCGTTGGCCCTGATCGCGATCGTGCCGGGGGCATTGGAAGCACCGGAGTCCGCCGCCTTCGGGAAGAGGAGCGCGACGAGCTTGTTGCCTTCAACCGCCGAAAGCGCAATCTGCCCCGAAAAATGAGCCACTCGCCATTCCGCAAGACTGCCCTTCAACTGAACGCGGCCGTCGAGGTGTGCCGCGCCAAGGCTGCCGCTAAGCTGCATTGATGCGCTGCCCTGTCCCTCGGCGCTGGAGTTGATTGAAAGGATGGCAGGAGTGAAATCTTCGGCACGGCGTCCGGCAAAGCTATCGGCATCGTAGCCTGCCAGTGCCGCAAGCTTAAGAACGGCTTGTGACGAGCCCGCTTCAAGGCGGCCATCGAACCGGCCCTGCCCTCCGCTCCGTAATGGCACGAGGCCCTCTCCATGCAAAGCCAGCCCGTCAGCCGTCTCGGCGCTCAGTTTCCTGACAGTCAGCAAGTCCGGATTGAACTTCAGTTGGACGGCGACGTTTTTGGCTTCGATGAAGCTCGTCTTGATGTTTCCGGCGGAGACGTCGATGTCGGCCGTATCGATGTTCGCGGGATCGTCTCCCAGAATCGGCGCCAGTTGCGCAATCCCTGCCTGCCAGGCGGCCTTGACGCTCTCACTTGATAGAGCATCCACGCCGGATCGCCCATTTTCGAGGCTGGTCAAGTCGAAACTGTCGCCCGCAAGCGAGGCTCTCAGCTTCGGAGTAGGCGCTTTGTCGAGTCGCAAGCTCGCAGTAAAAGGAGTGGCGTCCACATCGCCCTTGACGTCCGTAAAGGCCGTGACATCGTCCGAAAGCGTGAGCAGTCCGCTCGCTGCAAACGCTCTCGCAGGCACGGCTCTTGCGTTAGCGGGGGCGGGCTCGATCCAGCGGTTGAGGCGGCCCAGGTTTTTGCCTTCGAGGGCGACGCGCGCCAAGAGTTCCGGTTTCCCGGCCGTCCGTTTGAGCGCGCCTGTTAGCTTGATTGCGGTTTCGCCTGGAAGAGTGGCCCCGGCGTCCTCGAACAACCATTTTTGAGCTGTCCGCGTACCGTCGAATTTTACGTCTTGGATGGATTCTCCCCGAAGCTGGACTTGATCGAGCGCCAGGGAAAGATGCCCCCCGACATCCGGGTACAGCCACAGCATCTGCTCCGCCGTGGTTCGAAAGGTGCTCCATCCGGCAGACGAGCCTGATTCTGTCGCCAGACAGCAGCGCGTCGGCGTCAAGTGAGCGAGCTTGCAACGTGATATCAGCCATCGCGGGCGTGAAGGCCACGTTCGCAGAGCCGGTCAGGACTTGCGACCTGTTTTCCGGGTCCATCGTCAGCACAAGATCGGAGAGCGCCAAGCCCTCGCGGTTGAGTTTCCCGCTCGCCTTCGCCTGGATTTCGAAAGGGGCACCGGTGAGTGCCCGAGGTGCCGCCAACGCAAGCGCTCCTTCAAAAACCGGAGCATCCGCCGTGTTCAGCACCCCATCTGCCTGAAACACCGCCTTTGACGCAAAATTCGCCGCTGTCCCCGAGAGCTTCACGCCCTTGCCGTAAGGCGTTGCGCTGAATTTCACATCGAAGCGCTGGCTGTTTTGGAAGAAGCGCCCGGTGAAACGGTAAGCAGTGCCCGGCGGCGGGGCGAGCAGAGTTCCATCGAAACCCGTCAGGATAAGCGCTTCAGGCTGGGCGGCATCCGGATAAACAGAAATGCGGCCTCCTTGGATTTCCAGGCTTGTCACCCCCGCCGCGAGCGGCAACGGCGAAGCCTTGGCCGGCTGGGAGCTGCTTTTTAGCGGCTTCGACAGGTCAAGTATGAGAAACGGATTCAAAAGCTTGAGCCGGCTTGCCTCCAGCCGGCCGTTGAACAAGGCTTGCAGGGACAGGGAAAGATCGACTGCTTCGGCGGTCATCTGAGCCGCTTCGGTCGGGTCACCCTCCGCCGCAACCTTCTTGGCGTGAAGATGCGGTTCCGGCAGAAGCGCAATGTCGATATCGCCGATGATGCTGATCTTGCGTCCGAGAAGCGCGGAGGCCGCCTGCTCGATGTCCGGCCTGTAGGCGTTCCAGTCCATGAATGCCGGCGCGACAAAAGCCGCGCCAAGCACAAGGACGAGCAACGTGGCAAGTGTAACCAGCAGGCGGCCCAAAATCGATCCCTCTTGGCTTCTACGGACGAGAAGCGCATGGCCTGACGCTACCTCGATTCACAATCTGCAACGCTCTGGAGCCTGTTTTATGGCGCGCACTCGCTTGCGGCCGGAAACGCACCTTATTCAGGCTTGCACGATTCCTTATTTAAGCGCCCACCTTGCTTCGCGGAAGTTACGAGCGCTCCACAATTCCTGTCGCGCTACTAAATCCTGAAAGTTCCGGCCTCTGCCGTTGCATAATTTTAGTCTGTGGCAGCGCGTCGAACTCGGCCCATTTCTGTTTGGCGAGCAGTCTGCCGCCGAACAGAAAGATGCGGTGGCGTGAGGACATTACAACGCCTGCATGGAGATTCACGCTGACACAGTCCCTGCGAGATGCTCTCTGACGACCGTAAGAAACGCCTCGCCATATTGTTCGAGCTTCGCTGCGCCCACGCCATGGACCATCGCCATTTGGCCCCGCGTTTGAGGCTTCAGGTGCAACATGTCGAGCAGCGTCTTGTCGGGGAATACGACATAAGCGGGTACCTTCTTTTCGGTTGCAAGCGCGCGGCGGACCGCTTTCAAGGCTTCGAACAATGCTGCGTCCGTGCCCGATAAAGCGTGGCCGTGCGCGCCGGCAGCCGGTGCGGAGCGGTGCGACCGTTTTTCCCCGCGCTCCACGAGCGCTTCCTTCCTGAGTTCCACCGCCGCCTTCCCGCGCAAAACCTCGCGGCCGTGTGCGGTGATCGTCCAAGAGCCGTAACCGGCAACATCGAGATTGATGACGCCGCCCGCATAAAGCTGCCGGAATATCGCCCGCCAGGCATTTGCGCTGATGTCGCTGCCTACGCCGAACGTGGGCAAGTTGTGGTGGTTGAGCTGCGTAATGCGCTCCGTCGTCTGGCCGCGGAGCAACGCGATCAGATGCTCGGCGCCGAACCTCTGGCCGGTGCGGGCGATCGCCGAGAGCGCTTTCTGCGCGAGGATCGTGCCATCCACAAGTTCGACCCCCTCCACGCACAGATCGCAGTTGCCGCAAGGTGCGGCGCTCTCGCTAAAATAGGCAAGGAGCGTCTGCCGCCGGCAACGCGGGGCTTCGCATAGCGCGATGAGAGCATCGAGCCTTCGGCGCTCGACGCGCTTTTGTTCATCCGGCGCCTCGCTTTCCTCGATCTGCTGGCGGCGCAGGCGCATGTCGTCGAGGCCGTAAAGCGTCAGCGTCGAAGCCGGCAGGCCGTCGCGTCCCGCGCGCCCGATTTCCTGATAATAGGCCTCGATGGATTTGGGCAGATTGGCGTGGGCCACGAACCGGACATCAGGCTTGTCGATGCCCATTCCGAAAGCAACCGTTGCCACCATGACGAGGCCGTCCTCCTGCAGGAACCGGTCTTGATTTTCAGAGCGCGACGCGCTCTCCATACCGGCGTGGTAGGGGAGCGCGGGAATGCCCTTTTCACAAAGAAAGGCCGCCAGGTCCTCGGTCTGCCGTCGCGCGCTGCAATAGACGATGCCGCTTTCGCCTTTGTGGTCGCCGATGAAGTCAATCAGTTGACGGCGGGCATCGCTCTTCGCGCGCATGGCAAGGCGCAGGTTCGGCCTGTCGAAGCCATGGACAAACACCGCCGGCGCGCGGACGAAGAGACGCCTCAGAATGTCTTCGCGCGTGGCGGTGTCAGCCGTCGCAGTGAGCGCAAGAGTTTGAACGCTCGAGAGCGAGGCCACAACCTCTCCCAGAGCGAGGTAATCGGGACGGAAATCATGCCCCCATTGAGAAACGCAATGAGCTTCGTCGATGGCGAAGAGACTGACGCCGGCCCGCTGGAGCATCGCTTTCGTATCGCCGAGCGCCAGTCTCTCGGGCGCGACGTACAAAAGTCGCAAGCGGCGATTTGAAATGGCATCGAGAATGGCGGCCGTTTCATCGCGGCTATTCGAAGAATTGAGAGCGCCTGCCGCAATCCCAAAGGCCTGCAACTGCGCGACCTGGTTGCGCATCAGCGCAATCAGCGGTGAGACGACAATGGTCAGTCCGTCTCTCAAAAGCGCCGGCAATTGATAGCAAAGCGACTTGCCGCCACCCGTCGGCATCACGGCAAGCACGTCTCTCCCATCGAGGACCGCGCTGATAATATCATCCTGGCCCGCGCGGAAATCCGCGAACCCAAAGGTCTTCCGCAGGCATTCCCGCGCCGTATTCAAATCACCCATTGCCGCGATTTACACGATCTAAACCCGTACTGGAAAGGGTGAACAAGCGCGCGTGTCTTGGTCATCTCCACTAAAGATCAATCTTGCGGCCATAATTCCGGGCAAATGGGCAGGCACCGAGGGCTGGCTTTCGAAAGGTTTTGAGGCGAGAAATCGATGCGGTCATTCCTGGTGCTGATCTTGATAGCGGCGTTCACATCTGCGGCGCACGCGGACGATTGCGACAACGCCATGGACCAGGGGACCATGAACAGGTGCGCCGAAGACGCCTGGCACAAGTCTGACGCCGAGTTGAATGCGGTCTACAAGAAATTGCAGAGCCGGAACAAGGAAGACGCGCAGGCGGGGAAGCTCTTGGTTTCTGCCGAGCGCGCCTGGGTCGCATTCCGCGACGCCGAGTGCGAGTATGGCGCAGCGGACAACCAAGGCGGCAGCATCTTCCCGCTGATCTATTTCGGCTGCCTCGACAGACTGACGAAGGCGCGGGCGAACCAACTCAAAAGATATCTGGAATGCGAGGAGAGTGACGCGGCCTGTTCCCTGCCTCCGGCCGAAAAATAGGAATACTCAAGAAGCGGCTCGCGGCAGGACTACCGCCTTCGCAGCCGTCTGGCGTGCATCTTGCTTTCCCTCTTGTCCTGGCGGGTTATGTCAAGATCGCTACAATTTCACGCGCAGCCTGGGGTTGATATGGATACGGGATCGTCTTCGAAACCGGATGGCGCTTCGGCGCCCGATCGCTATGTGAGCTTCCTCGACATCGATTTCGAAGGCAATATCGCGGCCGTTCTCGCTCATCTGCGCCGCTACATCGACGATCCCGAGAAGGGAAACGCATTCTGGGACCGGTTCAAGCAGCGCCTTGAGCAGTGCAGTGCCGCCGAAGCCGGCACGTCCGACAAGCTCCTTTTGCTGCATGCCCATGTCTACTACATGGTCGAGCTTTTCGAAGAGCATGACGACGCCGAGGCGCTCCGCGCGCTCAAGAAACTTGAGGAAGAGTGCTTTTAAGGAAGCAGAAAGCGCAGTCTCGGCGTGAGCAAGCCCCCCTCGTAGATCACGGCTTGGCCGTAGTCCGTAAAATTAGATTGTAAGAGTTCCCGCCTTTGCCGCTGCATAACGCGCAGCAACTTTCCCCCAGTCGACAACTCCCCACCAGGCTTTCAGGTAATCCGCGCGGCGGTTCTGGTATTTGAGGTAGTAGGCGTGTTCCCAGACGTCGTTGCCGAACAGGACCCGCGCGCCGTCCATCAGCGGCGTATCCTGATTGGGCCGCGTTGTGAGCGCCAGCTTGCCGGCCCTGTCCGCCGTGATGAAAACCCAGCCCGACCCGAAAATCTTCTGGCCCGCAGTATTGAAGGCATTCTGCATATTGCCAAAACCACCCAGATCGCGGTCGATGGCGGCTGCGACATCGCCGCTCGGCCTCCCGCCTCGCCCACCCATGATTTCCCAGAACATGGTGTGATTGGCGTGGCCGCCGCCGTTGTTGCGGACAGTGGTGCGAACACTTTCCGGCACCGAGCTGAGGCTCGCCAGAATGTCCTGTACGGATTTCCTCGTCCAACTGCCTCCGCTTGCCGCTGCTTGATTGAGGGCATTCACATAGGCTGCGTGATGCTTGTCGTGATGCAATTGCATGGTTTGCTTATCGATGGCGGGTTCGTTCTTGCTGTATGCGTAGGGAAGAGGAGGAAGGGTGAACGGCCCATGGTTGGTTTCCACTTTCGGCCCGAAGCCGAGCATCGCCGCGCCTGCAGCCAGCATGTGGCGGGTTGCCTGATTTGCCATTGAGGGCCTCCTCCTATTTCTTGCGATAAGTAACAACCAGGGGATGCCGCGTTGGGCGAAACGCAGCTTCCGGCTGACAATCTGTGGAGCAAACAGTCTAGTGTGCGGAGTGATCCATGCCGTGCATGTGCATCGGCATCGCCTCCGCCGAGCCCGGCTCCGTCTTCTCCACCTTGACATCGACGCTGACGGCGCCTGCCTTCGCCAGCGTGATCTTCAGCGGAAACGTCGCCCCGGTCTCCAGCGCCTTCTTTAGATCGAAGAGCATGATGTGATAGCCGCCCGGCTTGAACTCGAGCGAAGAGCCGGGCTTGACTTCGACACCCTCCTTCACGGCGTGCATTTTCATCACGCCATTTTCGTCGCGCGTTTCGTGAAGCTCGGTCTTTTCCGCGATGGGGCTTTCCGCCGAAACAAACGTCTCACCCTCTTTGCCGTCATTCTTGATGGTGAGATAAACGGCGCCGTTCCGACCCTCGGCGGCAGGACGCGCCCAGGCGTGAAAGATCGTCAGGTCTCCGGTGTGGTGCTCGTGAGCCCGTGACGCGTCCGCTGCGAAAAGCGCGAGCACGCCTGCGACTATGAATGCAAATTTCGTCATGGTTATTGCCTTTCGTGGCGGATGCCGCCTCACATAAGAACCCTCCCGGTTCCTTTCACGATAAGCATCCATATCCGAGCCGTGTTCGTTGTCGTCATCGCGAAAAGTTCAACGTGGAAAGGCCCTCGCCCCCTTAAAAAACCTTCGTGTTGTCGCTAATCGCTGGTTGAATTTTGTTTGCAGCGCCGTCTGTAACGGAGGAACGTCATGAAACGCCATATTCATTTTGTTGCAACCTTAGGGCTTACGGTATTGACGGCGCATTTGGCATTTGCTGAGTCCACGCAAGCGCACTGGCCCACGGGCGCCAAAGTATTTTTTGTCGAGCCGAAGAACGGCGCAGAAATTTCGGGTCCGGTAAAGGTCGTGATGGGCGTGCAAGGGATCGAGGTCGCGCCCGCGGGGACGGACAAGCCCGATACCGGGCACCACCATATCTTGATCGATACCGATGTGCCCACGGGCGAGAAGGCCCTCGCACCCATGCCCGCCGAGGATAACATCAAGCATTTCGGTAAGGGGCAAACGGAGACGAAGCTCGCGCTCGCGCCGGGCAAGCATACGCTCCAGCTCGTCGTCGGCGATGGGAACCACATTCCCTACGATCCCGCGCTTGCCTCGGAGAAAATCACCATCACGGTGAAATAGCGGTCTAGGGCATCGAGCGTTTAACCGGACGCGGGCGGCATGGTCCATTTTGTAGTGCATCCTGCAAATGGCGGCATCTGAGACTTTCGTCCGCATTCCTTCTTCTGAAGGATCTTCAGCGAAATCGCCTTGATGCCAGGTTAACGCAGCTTAAGCGCACTCAAGTCCTTGATAAATATTGGAAAAATGACAGAACGGGACGCCGTCGCCGCTGCCGGTGCCGTGCAGTTCCAGCCTTCGCAAGCGTTAATTCGCGATTCCAAAACATATTTAACGGACTTTTGCGCGTCCCAGTAAATGGAATAATTCCGGCATTAGATTCTATTTAATGGGTCATTTGTTAACAATAAAAACTATAGCAATTTCAATGGCTTATGGTAGCCTCCCTTTGGCCGGCCGTAGGCGCGGCATTTCTCCATTTCGTGCCGCTTAAAGGAGTTTTTTACCAACACACGGCGGGAAATAATTCCGGCGCGCTTCTGTTAACCACATAAGTATGAAGGCTCGCCGCAGTGAACGAAATGTTTACGAAAACCCGCGTTGCGAGCGTCGTCCACTATGGCGTTGGCTTCCTAACGCATCCCGCGTCGCGGGCGTCGCGATGATCGCCGCCCCGAAATGCCACCGCAGCACAAATTGCGTCGCAACCGGTTCCGATTTTGCGCATGCCGGGCTAAGCAAACTCCGCTGATCTGGCCAACGGATGCAGCGCGCTCCGCACTACGTCATCCCGGCCAAGCGAAGCGCGAGCCGGGATCGTAAAAAGGTAGGCGATTCAATTTGTTACGATCCCGGATAAGGCTTCGCCTTTCCGGGAAGACAAGGGCGGCGATCCATTAGCACGTCAGGCGAACTCTCCCAGCCCACTTTTGTGTTTCTTGTTAGAGAATTGAGCCAACGTCACCCGGTGCACATTGGCCTTTACACCAGCCGTGGGCGTTTCCGGATCGTAATACATTGCGGGCGCGCGAGTTTGCGACGGCCCCGGATAGTGCTTTCCGGGGTGACGTAACGTGCGCTAATCCTTATTCTGACAATTCTCGGGAGCGGACAGCGGCGGCGGCAACGGTTTCCCGCAGGAGATCCGGAAGACCGCCTTCTCGCATCAATATCGCGAGCCCGGCGGCGGTGGTGCCCCCTGGTGAGGTTACGTTCTCGCGAAGCCGGGCGGGGGCAAGGGGAGATTGCCGCAAAAGCTCGCCTGAGCCCTCCACGGTCGCCCGAGCAAGCTTTTCCGCCAGTTCAGGCGGCAGTCCTGCATCCTTTCCAGCCTGGGCGAGGCACTCCGTCAAATAGAAAACATAGGCTGGGCCAGAGCCGGAAACAGCGGTCACGGCATCAAGGTAACTCTCATCGTCGATCCAGGCCGCCTCGCCCGTCGCCCCGAGAAGCCTGCCGCAAAGGTCGCGCTGGGCCGGAGTGACATGCGGGTTCGCGAACGCCGCCGTAATCCCGCGCCCGATTTCGGCGGCAAGATTGGGCATGGCGCGCACGATCGGGGTATTGGGCGGAAAGTGACGTGCAATGCTGGCAACGGTGCGTCCGGCCGCGATGGAGAGCACGGCTGTTTTTGGCCCCGCCTGCCCGGCAATCTCGTCGAGAACCTTCGCCATGATTTGAGGTTTCACGGCCATGACAAGGACGTCGGGCGCGGACGACGGCTGGTCCGCGATCCCGTTTGCTTGCAGAAACGCCGCCATGTCCGGCGACGGCTGAGGCTCCTTCACCGCCAGTGTCGCCGCGGGGAAGCCCGCCGCGAGCCAGCCCCGAAGCAAAGCGCCGCCCATGCGGCCAGCGCCGACCAGAAAAATCGAAGCGGTGACGCTACTCTCGCTCAAGCCTGCCCCTCTGTCTCGAAAATGGTGCTCGCCAGCGCATCCTCGGCGCGCTTGCCGGCCCAGACCACAAACTGGAAAGACTGGTAATAACGCTCGCAGGTATCGAGCGCCGCCTGAAGCAGCGCCTCGCATTGTTTGGCGGTCGGCTCGGCGCCGTTCAGCATCAGCCCCTGGCGATAGAGCAGCAGCCCTTCGGACGACCAGAGGTCGAAATGCCCGAGCCAGAGTTGCTCGTTGATGAGGACGAGGAGACGGTAAATCTCCGTCATTCGGTTGCGAGGCACCTTGAAGTCGAAGGCGCACGCCATGTGCAGGCTTTCCAAGTCATCACGCCAATTGAACGAGATATGATAATCGCACCACGAACCGGCCACGGAGACAGTCAACTCATCTTCACTCGAACGCTCGAAAACCCAATCCTGCACGCAAGCGATATGCTCCATAAGATCGACAGGGTGTGAGACACGATTGTAATCCTGTTCCTGTCCGGCAGCGGCCATCCGTAATTTCCCCTCTGATGCTGCAGCAAAATATCCCGGACAGAGTCTTCGGTCGCAACGCTTCATCTGTCCGGTTTTGCCGCATCAAGTATCATCAGGCTATGCGGTGATCCGCAGCTTTTGCGCAATCGATCCGCAACTTTCTCCACGGGGAAAACCGCAGTGACATGAAATGGATGTTGTTAGTGTTGCCGAGCAGTTCGCGAAAAGCGTTTCTCAACCTATGAGTGTTGCCCGGTTGCACCTTGCGTGCGGCCCAGAGCCGCCTCAAGCTCAGCGATCCGCTTCGCCAGCTTCTCGTTTTCTTCGCGTGCCTTCAAGGCCATGGCCTTCACCGCCTCGAACTCTTCACGCTGCGGAAGGTCCATGCTTCGGAAGAAGCGCTCGGCCTGGCTGCGCGCGGCGGTTTCGATCTCGGTGCGCGCGCCTTGGGCGGCGCCAGCGGCGTCGGTCATGAACTTCGCGATCTCGTCGAAAAAACGGCCTGTGGTCTGCGTCATGGATCGATACCCTCGTGAGCCTTGTTCTGCGGCGAAACTAGTCATTGCTTCAGGCTCCTGCAAGCCAGTGCGAGGTTCTGTTGCATTTGACGCAGTCGAGCAAACGCCATGAAGCCGGGCGGTCGCGATGGGGCTCGCTCAATATTGCGAACTCATTCCTATTCGAGACGCAGTAGTAGACACGGTTATCGTACTTTAGAATTGATCTAATTTAAAAAGAAAAACGTTGATCTTTGCATAGCCAATAGCTAGCTATAAGTTAATCTTTGCGTTCTGTTTCAGACAACAAGAGTAAACAATAACGGGGACGCGGTTTCATTGACAGGAGAAGACCGCGCATCGGGGAGCAAGAAGGGGATGGATTTAAGAGTTGCCGGCATCGCGGCCCTTGTCCTATGCAGCGGCGCTCTCAGCGCGGCGGCCAAGGAATATCCAATCGGGCAGGCCCAGGAGAAAGAGGGCATGCGTATCGCGGCGGTGTACCTTCAGCCCATCGAGATGGAGCCGCCCGGCATGATGCGCGACGCGAAGGATTCCGACGTCCATCTCGAAGCGGACATCAAGGCGGCCAAAGGCAATCCGAACGGATTTGCGGAAGGCGATTGGATGCCTTACCTCCGCGTCGGCTTCGAGTTGGTCAAGCTCGATGACAAGCAGAGCGTGAAAGGCGAGTTCATGCCGATGGTGGCGAACGATGGCCCCCATTATGGGGACAACGTCAAGCTGTTCGGCCCAGGGAAATACAGGCTCATCCTGACGATCCAGCCGCCAAGCGAAAACCCGCATGCCCATTTCGGAAGGCACGTCGACAAGGAGACCGGTGTCGGCCCGTGGTTCAAACCCTTCACCGCCGAGTACGAGTTCGTTTACGCCGGAACGGGCAAGAAAGGTGCGTATTGATGAAGCGGGCGGCGCTCACTCTCGCCATGTTTTGCGTCGTTGCGCCATCGGCGGGTCGGGCAGCGGATGAACCGGTTTTCCTGATTGAAATGAAGGACGGCGTCATCACGCCGGCGCGGATCGAGGTGCCGGCGAAGACGAGGTTCAAGATCATCGTGAAGAATACCGGCAGGATGCCCGCCGAATTCGAAAGCACGGAACTTCGTAAAGAGGTCGTCGTTCCGGCTGGCGGCGAGGCGCCGGTGATTATCCGCACGCTCGATGCGGGCGAGTACAAGTTTTTCGACGATTTTCAGCCTGACGCGCCGCCAGCGCTGGTGATCGCGAAATGACGCAAGTCCTGCTGCCCTTGCGGCAGCCATGGGGACTGGCGCGGTGTTTGTTTCCTTGGAGTTGTCTTGCAGACACCGCGCCCTTTTTCCGAATATGGGGCCGCAACATAGGCGGCTCTCTCAGATGACTGGATACTGGTTCCATGGTTGATCTTCTCGCCCGCGCCAGGGAAAGAGAGTATGGCGAAAGCCGGATGAGCCAGCCCTCGCCGGGCACGCTCGACCGTGCCCTGGCCGCGACAGGCGATTGGCTCATGCGGCACCAGCGGAAGATTATGGCGGTGCAGTGGGTTGTCGTCGCCGCTTACGCCTTTCTGGTGACCGTGCCCGCGTTTCTGCCGCCGCCGCAACGCGCAGCGCATATCTGGACCGACCTCACGCTTTTCGCCCAGTTCGTATTCTGGGGCATCTGGTGGCCGTTCGTGCTCCTGAGCATGGTGCTTGTCGGGCGTCTGTGGTGCGGGGTGCTCTGCCCCGAAGGCGCGTTGTCGGAGGCAGCGAGCAGGCATGGCCGGGGCCGTTCGATACCGCACTGGATGAAATGGAAGGGATGGCCCTTCGTCGCCTTTGCCTGCACGACGGCTTACGGCCAGTTCGTCAGCGTTTATCAATATCCAAAGCCGGCGCTCCTGATCCTGGGCGGCTCCACGCTTGCGGCGATTGGCGTGGGCTATTCCTTCGGGCGCGGAAAGCGGGTCTGGTGCCGCTATCTGTGCCCCGTGAACGGGGTGTTCGGCCTTTTGTCGAAACTCGCGCCCTTCCATTACCGCGTCGACCGCGAAGCCTGGGATGACGCCCCCAAGCCCTCCCTCTTGGAAGGCCGGCGCGTCAACTGCGCGCCGCTGGTTCCGATCCGCACCATGCGCGGGGCCGCCGATTGCCATATGTGCGGCCGATGCAGCGGCTTTCGCGGCGCCGTGACGCTTGCGCGCCGCTCGCCCGGCGAAGAGATCGTGCATGTGGCAGGCTCGGAGCCCCGGCCGTGGGAAACCTGGCTTATCGCGTTCGGGATGATGGGGCTTGCGACGGGCGCTTTCCACTGGGCCTCCAGCCCTTGGTTCGTCGCCGCCAAGCAAGCCGCCGCCGAATGGCTCATTGATCGCGGCATCATGTGGCCGGTCACAGCGCAGGCGCCCTGGTGGGTGCTCACGAGCTATCCCGATCTGAACGACGTGATGACCCCGCTGGATGGCGCGGTGCTTTTCGCATACCTCCTTGCGGCCACACTGGCGATCGGCGGCGCGGCGTTGTTGTTCGTATCGGCCGCAAGCCGCGTTTTGACGGCGCCGGACGCCAGTGAGGCGCGACGCGCGCGGTTTCATCATCTTGCGCAAAGCCTTATCCCCGTCGCGGGATGCGGCGTGTTCCTGGGGCTTTTCGCTCTGACCACCACCATGCTGCATGCGGAGGGGGTGACGCTTCCCTATCTCGCCACGGCGCGGACCATCCTGATGGCGGCGGCCTGCCTCTGGGCCATCGTCCTCGCCTGGCGCATTTGCGGCCTCTACGCGCGTAGCCTGGGCGCGCGCCTTGCCGCGTCGGGGTTCATGACGGCTGCCGCCTTCGTGGGCTTCGTC
This sequence comes from uncultured Alphaproteobacteria bacterium, assembly GCA_963829495.1. Classification (GTDB taxonomy): domain Bacteria; phylum Pseudomonadota; class Alphaproteobacteria; order Rhizobiales; family Rhodomicrobiaceae; genus Rhodomicrobium. The sequence continues at coordinate 233,485 of CAWHIT010000028.1, read as the reverse complement.
GCCTGGGCTGCTCCCTACTGATATCGCCGGAACGTTCGCTCCTCTCATCGCATGCGAGAGAAGCCGGGACGGAACGCCGTGTTCGCACGAGCCGTTGGCCGTCTGCGGTTCCTCTGCTAAGAGGGCGCAAAAGGCGCGCTCTTAGAGGCTACCATGGACCTGATGGCGATTGCATTCCCCTTCAACGACCCCGTCGCGGTCCATCTCGGGCCGCTTGCGGTACGCTGGTACGGCCTCGCCTACATGGCGGGGCTTCTCCTCGGCTGGCTCTATATGCGGCGGCTCTGCGCCGATGACCGCCTATGGGGAGGCCCGAGCCCGATGCACCCGGAGCAGGTCGACGATTTCCTGTTCTGGGCGACGCTCGGCACGGTGATTGGGGGACGGCTGGGCTTCTTTCTCTTCTATGAACCGGGCATGCTGTTCAGCCATCCGCTCCAATTCTTGCGGATTTGGGAAGGCGGAATGGCCTTCCATGGCGGCCTCTTAGGCGTGGGGCTCGCGATCTGGCTGTTCGCGCGCCGCAATCACATCCCCGTCCGCTCGCTGATGGACCTTTCGGCGGCGGTGGTGCCTATCGGGCTGTTCTTCGGCCGCATCGCCAACTTCATCAACGGCGAAATCTATGGCCGCCTGTCCGATGTGCCCTGGGCCGTGGACTTCCCGGCTCGCGTCCTCGCCAAGGGCGATGTCCTCGGCCCGCGCCATCCAACCCAGCTCTACGAGGCGGCTCTCGAAGGCTTCGTGATGTTTTTCCTTCTGCGCTATTTCACGCACAGCCGCCTGTCTCTGCGCTCCCCGGGGCTGACAACCGGCGTCTTCCTGGCGGCTTATGGCGTGTTCCGCATCTTCGCCGAATACTTCAAGGAATGGGACACGGCGCAGTTTTTCACCACCGCCTACTTTTCGGAGGGCGTTGTCTATTCGCTGCCGATGATCGCGCTTGGCGCTTATTTCGTGGCGACGGCAAAGCGGATTGCATCCAGCGCGAAGACCAAGCCAAAGCCGGCGAGGGCGGAGGTATTAGCGCCTCGAAGTCCGTTTGCGGCCCGACTGGGCCAACTGCGGAAAGCAAGCCTTTCCTAACAAATCGTATTAAGAGATGCTGTTGGTCTCCAGTAGTTGTTCTACGCAGACGATAAATTCTTCAGCATTAGCGATGGCCGCTTTGGCCCGAATCAGCGGAACCTCGGAATCTGGCCCCATTTCATAATCGGCAACCGCCTTCAGATTGTATGCTTGCGGCAGGAAACGACGGACATCCAGATTGATTTGGGGTTCATCTTTTGCCAGTCGGTTGAATTCCGTGTGGACCCCTTGGTGGCTTTTGGCGACCTTCCCCGTCCGCTCGAAGATAAATGCTTGCGCCGCGTGAAATGCGCAAAGATAGGCATTCCGGCCGGCATCATTGCCGAGGCCAACGCCGATATTGATCCGAGCATAGCCAAGGCATTGCCGCGCTTTGCTAAGATAGCCGGATGCTTCCGGAGTCACAGGTCAATCCCCTCCCGACGAACCTCGTGCATCAATGGCGTGCGATCTCGATAGGTTCCGGCAGGGTAAGGCATTGCATGAATGAACGCTCCGGTTTTGTCCATGATTTCCGTGGCAATGTTGGCGATCCGATCAGCTTCGTGCCACCGATCATCGAGGGCCTTTAAGAAAACGGCCACGTCGTAATCTGAATCCGACCGCGCCTCACCGCGCGCCCGCGAGCCAAATAGCACCACTCGCTCAATCCGGTCTCCGTAAAGGGCACCGAGCGCGTCACGAAATTGTAAAAGGACGGAATCCGAACTAGCCATGTCGCTGACCTTACCGCAAGTCGGACTAACGGTGCAGAAGTCCATCCCGGGTTCATGCACCGAGCCAAACCACTTGGGCGATCATAACCTTGATTTTGTGTCCGGCAATAGTCGGGTTTGGTCGATGGCGGGCTTCCTAAAAATCTAGTTATCCACACAGGCGACACCCTTCCCGGCTATTTTACCTCCGCCGCAGGGCCGAGTCCGTTTCTGGAGGTGCGGCGCACCACATATGCTCACAATGAGCCTTTCTCGTTCCGCCCCACTGCAGGCGTGAGGGATTTGCCCTCCGGATTCAATAAGGCGGCTTCTTTCGCTGGCGCTGTGCTGTTGCAGCCTCGGTCCACCATGCGAGGTCGTCCGCGAAGCGCGAAAAGGCCCTCTCAAGCGCCTTGCCAGCATCGCCGGACGGCTCGCCGTTTGGGCTTAGCGTTTCGGCAATCGGACCGACGGTCAGTGTGCTTGAGATCACGACCATGCCCATCTCCGAGAGCGTATTGTGCCAGGCGTAGCTCGACCGCGCCCCCGAAAGCCGCCCGGACGAGTAGCTGGCTATCGCGGCGGGACGCCAGAACCACTCCTCCAGGAAATGATCCGTAAGGTTTTTCAGCCCTGGCTGAATGCCCCAATTATATTCACCCGTCACGAAGACGAAGGCATCGGCGGCGCGGATTTTTCGCGCCAACCCCTCCATGGCCGGAGGTGCTTCACCCTTGGGATATTCCTTGTACATGCGGTCCAGCATCGGCAGACCGACCGCCTTCGCGTCAACAAGCTCGGGCCCCTCGCCGCGCTTCTTGAGGCCTTCCACAATATAGCTTGCCAGCCGGATACCCATGCGGTCGGACCGGTAGGAGCCGTAAAGCACAAGGATGGAGCTGCTCATAAGCCTTCACCGCTCTTCATGGTGTGTGCATCCGCATCGGCGTGCAGACACATACTATCGCGGGGGATGGCAGCAATGTTCCGTTTTCCCGTCTGAAGCCCTCGACCAACCTATTCCGCGAGAGCGAACTCCTGATCCACGGTAAGCGGTCCAGGCTTCCGGGCCGTCACCCTCCCTTTCTCGGCCATATATTCGAGATGCGCAAACACGGCCAGCGCCGCCGCGCCGGAAAGCGACGGGTCGAGGCCATTGTAGATGCGAGGCACCATCTCGCCGATGGTGGTCAAACCTGCGCGCAGCGACTCGACGATTTCCATCTCGCGCCAGCGGCGATGGAAAATCAGCGCTTTGACAAACCGTTGCGGCTCGTGAATTGGCGCGCCGTGGCCTGGATAATAGGCTGCATCTTTTCTCTCGATGAGAAAATCGAGCGCACGCATGTAATCGCCCATGTTCCCCTCAGGCGGCGCGATGACGGTCGTATTCCAGCCCATCACGTGATCGCCCGAAAAAAGGATGTTTTTGCGGGGCATATAGAAGCAAAGGTGATCGGGCGCGTGGCCAGGGGTGTGAATGGCCTGAACCTCCCAGCCATCGCCCTCAATGCGGCTGCCATGCTGAAGCGCGACATCGAAAGCGACGGGTACGATGAAGCTCCGCCCCGAAGGCCCTTTTGCGCCAGCCGATGGAGCGCCTGCGGCGCGCGGCATGCCAAGGGCGGGTGCGCCCGTCCGCGCCTTCAGCGCCGCAACGGCGCCGCTGTGGTCGGCGTGGCAATGCGTGACGAGGATGTGCGTGATCGTCTCGCCTTTCAGCGCGTGGAAAAGGACGTCGAGTTGCTCGCCGGATGCCGGACCGGGGTCGATCACCGCCACTTTCCCTTCGCCGAGCACGTACAGATTCGTGCCCTTGAAGGTGAACGCACTCGGATTATTGCAGACGATGCGCCGCAGGCCCGGCGCAATGCGTTCGAGCACGCCGTATTGAAAATCCATATCGCGCAAAAAGGGGGGCGTCTTGTGTTTAGGATTGCTCAAGGAAACCTCGTGACAACACCGGCCGCAAAAAACTTTGGCGGCGCGCCCGGTTTGTCAAATACAAATAGAGAAGTCTCGAACAAAACCAACCTGGAAGCGCTTCTCCCACGAGCACCGCAGGAACTTCTGGATGACACAGACCGACATCTTCACCGCCGTTGACGGCTATATCTCAGGCTTGTTCGCCAAGGAGGATGCGGCGCTGACCTCCGCCCTTCAGGAAATGAGCGCGGCTGGAATGCCGGAGATCAGCGTTTCGCCTGTGCTGGGAAAGTTGCTCTATATGCTCGCAAAGCTTGCCGGCGCGCGCCGCATCCTGGAAATCGGCACGCTGGGCGGCTACAGCACCATCTGGCTCGGCCGCGCGCTCCCCGAGGACGGGTGCCTGCTCACGCTCGAAATCGACCCGGTCCACGCCAAGATCGCGCGCCGGAACCTCGCTCGCGCCATGCTCCTCGGCACGGTCGAGGTCCGCGAAGGACCGGCGCTTGAGGTTCTGCCGAAACTCGTCGCGGCCGGGGAGAAGCCATTCGACCTGATCTTCATCGACGCGGACAAGGAGTCCTACCTCGAATATTTCGGCCTCTCGCTGCAACTGTCGCGACCCGGGACGCTGATCGTCGCGGACAACGTCATCCGCTACGGCGCGGTCATAGACCCCGACGCGGGAAAATCGGATTCGCGCGTCGCAGGCATCCAAAGGTTTTTAGACGCGCTTTCAAAGCACCCCGGCGTTGAGGCCACGATCATCCAAAGCATCGGCATCAAGGGCCACGACGGGCTGGCTTTTGCACTCGTTAAGTAAAATTTCCCCCTGATGACTGCCGCTTAAGGACGCGGAAGCGCGACGCACGCTTGACTTCGCTTTATGCGGTGGCTTAAGAAAACACCCAGAAATTCTTAAGCGCTTGTCTGTCCCCACAGCGATCGGGTTCTGATGTCCTCCACAGGCGACGGCGATCATGGTGAACGCAAGGCTTCGCCCGAGTCAAGCGATCGCCTGAGAGAGCGGCTTCGTGAGCTGGAGCGGAAGCTCGAACCGGAGGATGATAAGGGCGAAGGCATGTCCGATGCCGAGATTGACAGGAGAAGCTCGACACTCGGAAAAGCGTTCAAGGTTTCCACCGAGCTGGTGGCCGGTGTGTTCGTCGGGGGCTTTATCGGGTGGGCATTGGATAACTTGCTCATGCCAAAGTTGGGGTTCACTACGAATCCCTTCTTCTTGATTGTCTTTCTCTTCCTCGGCATTGCTGCCGGGTTCGTGAACGTCTTCCGCGCGGCGCGCGAGATGGGTGAAAAGTAGAAGCGGTTCGGCATTCGGCGCCGGCAGGGATTGCTATGATAGACTGGTTCATTAGCGCGGCGCATGCTGCAGCGGCGGAAGGCGGCCATGGGGGGCATGAGTTCAACCCCATGCATCAGTTCGTCATCAACCGAATTTATCCGCTGTATCTGTTCGGATACGACGCCTCGTTTACGAACTCCGCGCTGTGGATGGTCATGGCGACGACGTTCGTCACGGCCCTGTTCCTCTACAGCATGAGCGGTGCATCCGCGGTTCCGAACCGGCTGCAATCCGTAAGCGAAATCACCTACGAGTTCGTGGCGAATATGGTCCGCCAGAATGCGGGCGATTCCGGGATGAAATATCTCCCGGTGATCTTCACGATCTTCATGTTCGTGCTGTCGATGAATTTGCTGGGCATGATCCCGCTTCCGGGCCTCGGCGCCTTTACGGTAACGAGCCACATCATCGTCACGTTCGCGCTCGCGGCTTTCGTCTTTATAGGCGTCACCTTGATCGGCATCTTCAAGAACGGCTTCGGCTTTCTGAAGCTGTTCGTCCCTTCGGGCGTGCCGATCTGGCTCTTGCCGCTTATCGTCGTGATCGAGATCATCTCCTACTTCACGCGGCCCGTCAGCCTCTCCGTTCGTCTTTTCGCGAATATGATGGCAGGGCACACTATGCTGGCGGTGTTCGGCAGCTTCGTTGTAGGACTGGGCGTCAATATCGGTCTCCTGGCCGGCGGCGTGCCGTTCATTTTCATGGTCCTGCTCATGGGCCTTGAAGTTCTGATCGCCTTCCTGCAAGCCTATGTCTTCGCGGTTCTCTCTTGCATCTATTTGCACGACGCCCTCCACGCATCCGAGCACTAACCACTTCGCAACCTCTCAACCCGTCCATCGAATAGGAGATTTTCCATGGATCCAGCAGCAGCCAAGCTCATTGGCGCGGGCCTCGCCTGTTCGGCCCTTATCGGCGCCGGCGTCGGCATCGGCAGCATTTTCGGCAACTTCCTGCAGGGCGCGCTGCGCAATCCGACTGCGGCTCCCGGCCAGTTCCCGAACCTGCTTCTCGGGTTCGCGCTCGCCGAAGCGACCGGTTTGTTCGGTCTCGTTATCGCGCTCATCCTTCTGTTCGTATTCTAATATTGAAGGCTGGCGTTCGCCCAAGGGCGGCGCCATCATTCTTCGTATAGGCGACTAGATCCATGCCTCAACTGCAACCCGGTGATTGGGCCCCACAATTAATCTGGCTGGCGATCATCTTTACGCTTTTCTATTTCGCGCTTTCGCGTCTCGCGCTCCCTCGTATTGAGCGCGTCCTCAAGGATCGCAAGGCGAAAATTGGAGGCGATATCCAAGCGGCGCGCGACGCGCAGCATCACGCCGACAAAGAGGCTGAGCGCTACGAGGCCGAGCTTGCGGCTGCGAAGGCGAAGGGTCACGGCGTGATACGCGCTTCGCGAGACAAACTTGGCGCGGAACTCGGCGACAAACGCAAAGAGCTTGACGGCCAGCTCGCCGAAAAAACAGCCGAGACAGAGAAGCGCGTTCAGGGCCTGCTTGCGCGGGCTTCCGGCGAGATGGAGGCGATGACCGCCGGAGTTGTGAGCGATATCGTGAAAGAGTTTGCCGGAATTGATGTCAGCGACAATGAAGTGAAGGCGGCTCTGCGTCAGCGGTCGAAGGAGTAACGAGCATGAACCCCGCCATATTCTCGGATCCTGAAACCTGGGTTGCTATCGCCTTCGTGCTTTTTGTGGGCGTCGTTCTTTATTACAAGCTACCTGGCAGGGTTGTCAAAGCGCTCGACCAGCGCTCCGCCGCGATCTCCAGAGAGTTGGAGGAAGCCCGCAAACTCCGGACAGAAGCAGAAGCGCTTCTTGCCGATTACAAGCAGCGCGCCGAGAACGCCCAGGTCGAGGCCGAGGAAATCCTGGCCCAGGCCGAGCGTGAGGCTGCGGCCTACGCGAAGGAAGCGCGAGCTTCGTTCGATGAGATGATCGCCCGCCGCCTCAATGTGGCGGAACAGAAGATCAAGCTCGAAGAGGAGAAGGCGCGCAAGCAGATCCGGGCGCAGGCAGCGGAGCTTGCAGTGTCAGCCGCCGAGCAGCTGATCGAGCAGAAAATGTCTGGGCAGGTCGCCGAGAATACGATTACGGCAAGCCTGGACCGCATCAAGAAGCGGTTGCATTAAAGCTCGGCTGCTTAGTTCCGCACCGGCCTGTCGGCCGACCCCGATGAATGAAACAAGTTGCAGGCGTTCATATCAGCATCTTCAGGTAGCGAGTTTCTTGTTAGCCCGCAGGGGCGCGGGGAGCACTAGCAAATTCATAGCGGGAGGACGCTTTGGGCGCATTGTTAGCGGCAGCATCCTGGTTTTTCCTCCTGCACATGCTTCCTTCGTCGCCGCTTCGTCCCCGCAGCATCGCGATTGCAGGCGAAGGTGCTTACACAGGCGTTTTTTCTATCCTATCGCTGATCTCTTTTTATTGGCTTATCCACCGATTTAACGTTGCGCCTTACGGCGATAAGCTGTGGCTCGTGCCCGAGTGGTGGCGTTGGGTGCAAGCGGTATTGATCCTCTTTTCGTTCATCCTGGCGTTCGGTGGCCTGCTGACGCCAAATCCGTCTACCCCCATCGGAGCCCAGGCGCTTGAAAATCCCAAAGCCGCGGACGGCATATTCGCCATTACGCGCCATCCCGTCATGTGGGGAGCGGCGATCTGGGCCATCACGCATTTGATCTCGCAGGCAACTTGGCGTGGTTTTATGTTTTTTGGAGCAATCGCCGCCACCGCTCTTATCGGGAGCTGGCTGCAACAGAACCGCAAGCGTGAGACTGTTCCAGGCTGGGCTGCCTTCGAAGCAAAGACCTCGTTTTTCCCCTTTGTGGCGATCCTGCAGGGCCGGGCGCGATTTCAGCCTGAAGGCTATTGGCTGGTGGAAAATCGCCATCGCGGTGATCGCGTGGGCGGCGGTTCTGCATTTTCACTTCTGGCTTTTCGGGGCGCACCCCCTGTCGCTAGCCGTCTAGAAATAAATCAGATCAATCGGCCTGGAGCAGCCCGCGCTCATTTGGACGCGGATAAACTGCTCCGGCACTTTAGAAAAGATCAACTTTTCCGCCAACGGATGCGGCTCGCTCCGCACTTCGTCATCCCGGCCAAGCGATGCGCGAGCCGGGATCGCAAACACCGTGGACCAAGCATTCCAACCTGTTACGATCCCGCATTGTATCTCGGGGCCTTTCCGGGACTTGATTACCCGGATGTTTCCGCCAATTCCATCGTCATGCCGCCCTTGGAGGCGGCCATCCAGAAAAATACAAGGTATTCCAAGTTATAACTGGATGGCCGGGTCAACCCTCGGGTCAAACCCAAGGGCATGGCCCGGCCATGAAAGTGGAAGCGAAAATTCGCCAATGTTTTCGATGGTCGCAATCTCGCCTAGTGCCTTAACGTCAGGCTTGCAGACCCGGCGCCGCTGCTGAGGCTCACGCTTTGGGTGTTGCCGTGAACCGTAACGTGGATGCTGCCAGACATGTTATACTGGCTGTTGAAGAAGCTCCCCGCATAGCTGTTAGCGCCGACCTTGCGCAGACGCGCAGATTGGAAAACGCTGCCGGATGGGGTTGCGCAGTTGCCGCTCATCGTAACGCTGCCGCCGCCGCCGGAATAGCTCGCGCGACAATGTGCTCTTCTCGCTGGCCCGAGGCATAGACCACGGTTCCACCCCCGCTCCATGAGCCGGCGATGCTGCCGCCTTCGTCTCTTGCTTCGGCCGTCGGCATCATGCCGATGGAAAGGGCTGAAACCAAAGCCGCCCCGATCAAGCCTGCTCGCAGTACTTTCAACGCCATCACGGTACTCCTCCTATTTCCCTGAGTTATAAACCTATAAGTGCAAACAAAAAGGTAACTCAACTCAAGCTTTACAGCACGTGCTCCACTTCCGAGCCGGCTGCAGGCTCACGGTTCCGGCGACGCAATCGCAGCAGGAACATGATTGTCGGCCGCAACACGAAGAGATCCGCAAAGAGTGCGGCTATCATCGCGAAAGCCGAAAGCCATCCGAACAGCCTGGAGAGATGGCAGATCCGAGAATACCGTAACTGCCAGCCCGCAGGCTAGTACCACTGTTGTGAGAATCAGGGCAGGCCCGACAAGTACAGTCGCCCGCTCAACGCCAATGCCTCGGCGATTGGTCCGGCCTGTCTTCGAGCCGCAACCGGTTCAGAAAATGGATCGTCGCGCTGAGCCCGAGCCCGAAAGAAACGGTAAGCGCGACGATACTCGCAAACTGCAGCCCGCTTCCGACAAAATAAAGCAGCACGCCCGAGGCGAGGATCGGGAATATCGCGGGCAGGATCGCGGACAGCATCACGATCACCGAGCGGAAAGCCAACCCAATGAAGGCGGCGACGAATACGATCTCTATCGTCAACGCTTTATTGAGCCGTTCAATCATGGCGGAACTGTTCCTGGCCGCAATAGCCGAGAGCCCGGTCACCGCAATTTGATAACCGGGATGTTCCGCCCGAACGGTATTCAAAGCCTTGTCCAGCTTATCGATCAGGGGAAGCAACCGGTTTGCGTCCTCGTCGGGGATGAGCCCCGAAACAACCGCCGCGTCCTGATTCGCGTCCAGGAAGCGGTGTACGAGATGTTCGGGAAGATAGCCGACATACTCCTTGAGCGTCTCGACGTCAGACTTGCCCAACTTCTCGGCTAGCCACCGGCGCAGCGTTTCGAGAGACCAGACATTGCCAACGCCAGCCTGTTTTTCCAGGATGCTGTGCACCTCGCCCAGTGTGGCGAGCGCCTGCGGGTCGTAAATTTTGGCGCCGCGCGGCAGTTCGATAAGAACGTCGATCGGGTTCGAGCCGGTAAGCTTTGTGTCAAGGCGATGGCTTGCGGCAACGGCCTGCTGCTTGTCCGGAACCTGGTCGGCGAGCCGGTAGCGGGCGTCGAGGTTGGAATAGATGCCGGCGAGGATCGCTACGATCGAGAGGCTGATAAGGCTGTAAATCGCCGGGCGGGCCACAACGCGCAAGGCGATCCAGGAACAGAAGGCTCGCAACCCATCGATCGCGGAGTCCGCGCCCTTGAGCCGAGCCGCGAAGGCCGCTTCCTTCTGACCAGCAACACTCCGAGAAGCGGCAGTACCGTGATGACCGTAAAGAGCGCGATTACGGTGGAAATGATGCCAGCCTCGCCGAAGTTTCGGATCATCTCAGAGCTGGAGAACAGAAGCGCGATGAACGAGAAAGCCGCTGTGCGCATGGGTCAGCACGCAGGCCGGCCCGACAACAAGGATCGCGTTGCGAAATGCGCTCGCTTGCTTTCGCCCCAGATGAGCCTGTCGCGCGCCGCAAAGGTGAGCTGCATGCTGTCCGAAAAGCTGATGACCATGATGAGAGGCGTCATCACGTTCAGGAACGTGTTCAGCTTGAAGCCGAGCCAGCCAAGCGCCCCCTGCGCGAACAGGATTGCCATCAACGGCGGCGCCGCGGCGATGATCATGAAGGACAGCCGCCGGAAGAAGATGATCGCGATCAGGCAGCCGGCGGCGAAACCGATGCCGTTGTAAAGGAGCTGATCGCGCTCGACGGCGTTTCGGATTTCCAGTCTGCATGACGGGCACGCCCGACAGTTCCGCCTTGAGGCCGGAGCCTTGAGGTCATCCGCGACCGTCTTGCGGATTTCGCCGACAACCTTCGCCGACCTTGTCGCTGTCGGCCACGGCGGGATCGAGCGCGATCACGATGAGCGCGAGCTTGCCGTCCTCCGACAGCAGCTTGCCTCGAATGATGTCGTTGGACAGGACCCGGTCGATCAGCGCCTTGTAGTCGTCGCCTTCCGGCAACTCGGCATGGGAAACAGGGGGCCGGGAGTGGCCTTCTCGGGCGCCTCCGCGCCGAAAACATCGAAAGCGACGCCGCGCGTGCCCTCGATGAGTTGCACTTCGGTGACGAAGTCGCGCAGCTTATCGATGTTCTCGCGCTCGAGAAGACCGTCGCCCTCGACCACCATCAGCACATCGTATTCGTGGGAAGGAAAGCGGCGCGTGAGATCCTCGAACTGCCGGAACTCGGGCGTGTTGGACCGGAACAGCGAGCTGAGCGAATTCGTCGACCTTGAGCTTCGCGACGCCGAAAGCGGCGAAAGGCAGAGCGCCGCGACAATAAGGCGGACGCGAGCGGCGTCCGCAGCGCGATCAATCCTACGCGCTCGAAACCGAGCACCAAGCGATAGCGTTCCGTGGGTATGGCAGGGGCTCGACTTCCGGCGGGTTTCTCGTCTGGATCGGTGCCGATCATGGGCAATGTGCCTGTCTAAGTTTCTTCGGAACCACCACTAGCCCGAGTTTCAACCCAGAAAGCCTTGAGGCGAACTCTCTGTGCGCATAAAGGGTTCAATCCAAACCGAAGCAAGAGTTTGCCTGACGCGCCACGGGATCGCCGCCCTGTGTCTTCCCGGAAAAAGGCGAAGCCTTATCCGGGATCGTAAACAAATTGAATTGCCGGTCTTTTGGCGATCCCGGCTCGCGCTTCGCTTGGCCGGATGATTCCCCCGTAGTACGAAGCCAGCCGCAATCCGTTGGCCAGATGAGCGAAGTCTGCTTAGACCTCGAATTTATAGAGGTCATAACCTTTTAATATTTAAGATCCAATGCACGAGGAATTGATGTTTTGAGGCGTTCACCATCATTATGTGTTGGCGTGAAGCTACCCGGAATGGGATCAGGTTTGAATGCAACATCAGCCTTCTCGATTACGGGCGCGGCCCAAACCGAACTATGGGGTCGACTTGCCCTTAAGGGTAAGGCTTCTTTTCGCAATGGGCGCCTGTGCGATCCTTGCCGGCCTATTATTGCCGCCGTTCCATCTGGGCGATTTTTACGTCACGCTTGTCGGCCCTACGTTACTCGCCCTTGGTTGTCTGAGCCTTGCAGTTTGCGCCTCGAAGCTTGCCTACTCGCTTTGGGGCAAGTTCAACATTCGCAAGCGCATGCTGGGGATGGTGCGCTGGCGCGGCAACGAAACGGTTCTCGACATTGGGACCGGGCGCGGACTTCTCGCTGTCGGCGCGGCAAAGCGTCTTCGCACGGGAACAGTGGTGAGCATTGACGACTGGCAGACAGCAGCCGATGCCGGCAGCGGGCTTGAGGCGACGCAAAAGAACCTTGAACTCGCCCGCGTTCATGACCGTGTTGAGTTGAGAAGCGATGATCCTCTTCACATCGCGTTCGTCGACAATTCCTTCGACGTCGTTCTTTCACTTCTGTTTCTGCATCGTATCGACGACGTCGGCGGGCGCGCAAAAGTGTGCTGCGAGATCGCCCGTGTTCTCAAACCTCAGGGCATCGCGATTATAGCAGATCAGGCGAACGTTAAGGATTATGCTCGCGCCTTCGAAGCCGCTGGGCTGAAAGTGGACGGGCCCAAGCAATACTATCTCGAGGCTTTCATCGCGCTTGAAATTTTGACCGCGAGGAAACCCGGTTAGATTCAGTAAAATAGAACTTGGACACAACTCGCCAAGCTTGGCTACCATGCAGAGTTAAAACCCCTTGCCGAGGCAGCGTAAAGCCGCGCACCCCGCCTCAGCCTGCCTTTGTGTTTCTGGTTACCTGCGCTCCTGCCTTCTTATGTTGACTTCTTCTCTCTCTTGGCGGCGCGGAAGCCGGCGGCGGCAGTATCTTTCTCGCACATGTAGGCGCCACGCTTCGTCTTCCCGTAGGTGGCGGTGCCGGCGTGGTGGTATACTTTCGAACTCGTGTTGACCCAAACGACTGTATCGCCTGGGCAGCTCGATTTTGCCTCCGCCTCGGTGGTGAACTGCCCTGCCTTCGACGGGGCCGCAGCGCGCTTTTTCTTGGGCGCGGGGGTGCTGGGGGAAGGCGTGGTTGCTTGCGCCGTGCTGCCGAATGGATTTTGCGCCGGTTCCGTTTGAGCGAAGGCGGAAGCGGCGTAGAAAGCAGCTAAAGCGGTTCCAATGACGATAACTTTGCGGGATGGCAAGCGCATAACCTGCTCCTTATTTAAAAAGGTATTGATTGCGACGGACTGTAACAGCCCAAGCTTGAGGGGAGCAAGGGGACATTTCGGCAGCTTTGGTGTCCCGCAAGTGCAAGCCCGGGAAAGGCGTGGCTTCGCCTCAAGGCCGAAGAGCCGCCTTTGCAAAACCTTTTTGGCGAAATTGTAAAACGATCTTGGACGTTCCGGTGTTGTTCTCAGGCTTAAGCCTTTGAAAACAAGTGGTGCCGCTTGGGTGACTTCGAACACCCGACCCCATCATTACGAATGATGTGCTCTACCGGCTGAGCTAAAGCGGCATTGCGGAGAAGCCCCGCGAGACATAAATAGCAATGGCCTCCATCGCGGCGCAAGTCAAGTCCACTCAGAGGCCCGAACAAAAGGTGGGATAACCTGAGCGGTGCTCACTTTAACGCCGCTCATTCGTTCCTCACGCTGTGGCGTTCGCGTTCTTTGTCGAACCGTCGGCGGATGAGTCTGCGCTCCCCGCCGATATCTCCTGCTGCGATGACGACGACGGGATCGCTTTTTTCAGGGAGTCCGGCACGGGCTCCGCGTCGATCGACGAGAGATCGAGAGCTGACATCTCCGCAATGAAATCGTCCGCACCTTGAGACTCCGCGGCCGGAGGCGATTTCCATTCGAGAACGCCCAGAGCGCCGGTTGCTGGCGACATCGGTTGCCACTCCGCCGAGACTGAGCCATCCGGAGCCATCCAGATCGGATCGGGTGCGCCACGGGCGGCCCTTGCAAGCCATTCGCGAGCGCGGCCGGCATCACGGTTTTGTCCGGCCTCGATGCGTGCCATGAGGCGGCAGACGCGAGCCGGTGGCGTATTGGCAAGGTAAGGCTCTAGCGCCGAACGCGCGGCCTTCCAGTCCTTCGCCTCGATCGCGGCCATGGCTATTGCTACGGCGCCCTCCAGGCTGGTGGGCCCTGTCGCCACAAGCGATTTCACCCTGGACAGCCGGTCGCGTGGAGCGTCGCCTCTCCGGGCATGAGCGAAAATGAGAGCGATTTCGGGGTGCTGCGTGTTGCGCCAAGCCTGAGTTAGAATCTTGGTCGCTTTTGATGTTTGACCTTGTGCTGTAAGGATCCTTCCTGCAACAGCGGCGGCCGGAACAAGCGACGGGGAAAGCTCGAAAGCTTCCGTCGCGTAGGCAAGCGCCTTGGCCTGCTGGGAATCCTCAAGCTCGATGGCAAGCTGCGTCAGAAGAAGGCCCCGGCGCTTGTCGGCTTCGGCTTTGCCAAGATGGCGGTTTTGCTTGGCGATCTGGAGTGTTTTGAGCGCTGACCGCCAGTCGCCTTCACGGCACTGCATCTCAAAGAGGGCACTGGATGACCAGGTCAATGCTGCATTGGCTGTGAGAGCACGTTCAGCGAACTGTTTGGCCGCTTCAGTTTGCCCTGCCTTCTTCGCCTCGATGTAGAGACCTCTGAGGCCGAGCTCGGCCATCTCGGGTTTTTCCAGCATGCGCTCGAAAGCCTGGCGGGACGCGATCGCGTCTTCGTTGAGCTGAGCCGCCTGCGCTTCAAGAAGAAGGGCGAGCGGCTCTTCGGGCGTCGCCTTCTTTGCAATGGCGGTCGCTTTCAACGCCGTGAGCTTGTCGCCAGCGCCTGCCGCGAAGATGCCCCGGCGCACCGCTTCCTGGCCAACACGCTTGCGGCGCTGATCCATTTTGCGGGAAAGCCGCTTCGGCGCGGAGACGGTGAGAATGCCGAGCCACCCTAGAAGAGCCATTGCGGCGAAAGTGATGAGCAGAACAATGGTCGCGATGAAAACGCTCGTGCGAATATCGTAGCCGAGCCATTCAATGGTCAGGTTTCCCGGCCTGTCCGCGATCCAGGAGAGGCCCCAGGCGGCTAGGACAACAAACACGAGGTAGGCAATAAGGCGGATCATGGCTTAACTTCCACAGCGTTTCGCGATTTCGCGCTTGGTTGCCGTTACAGGATAATCAGTGAGTGGCGGATGTCTTTGTCAGGCTGGCAAGCAATTCCTGGTCGGTCTTCTGTACTGCCTCATCCGCTGTAGCACGGGCTTGAGCATGTTCGAGCCAAGTCTTCAGCTCTTCCTTTGCAGGGCCTTCGAGCGCGGCGCTTTCGGTCAGTGCCCCTTTCAGGTCGCCGGCTTTGAGGGCCTTCTCCATACGCCCCAGAACAGCTTCCACGGTATCGCCTGCGCCGCCAAGGGGTTTAACCTGGACCGCTCCCCTGGCGCGAGAAAGCATCTCATCCATGAAGGATTTGGCTTTGCCATGATAATGCTTCACGATGACATTGCGAACCGTGTCCGAGAATTCACGCTGCAGCTGGGTGAGCGACGGCACGCCACTGTCCTTGTAGGAAGCGAGATCGGAAACGGGCAGCTTTTCGGAGGAGAGGCTCTCGATCGCGGTCAACTCCGTGGCGAACGGCCTGCCGTCGGTAACAGCCCGTTTCAGGTTGGTCAGCGCGAGGGTAACGGTGGCCGTCCGCGCATCGGAGGCCCGCTCATTCTGGGTGCGCTCGATGCCTGCCAGGCGTTCCGTAACCTCGGATGCTTTCTCGGTTTGAGTACGCTCGAGACCCGCGAGGCGTTCCGTAACCGGCGCCACCTGCGAAGCGACTACGGCTTGCACGGCCTCTTTATCCGGTTGAGGGGCGGGCTTCTGCTCCAGGGCTTCAACCTTCTGCGACAGCGATTGCACCGATTCCTCTTCAGCCTTCGCAGTCTTCGACACTTCTTCCAGGCGCGCGCGCACCTCGTTCAGTTCTTCGGGGCTCGCCGCCTTCACAGGCTCCGCGGCGAGCTTCGCGCGAATCGTTTCGCTGAGTTGAGCCGCCTTATCTTGCTGCTCCTTGATCTTATCCTGCTGATCTTTGATCTTATCTTGCAGCTCCTTGATCAGAGCCCGCGCTTGCTGGTCGGGCTTTGGCCCGCTTCCCGCCAGGACCAGATACAGGGCGCCTGCGGCGAGAAGGCCGCCGATGAGGCCGGCCGCCAGCGGGCGAAGAAGCGCACCAAAACCTTGCGGCTGAGCTTCCGGTTCCTGCTCGACAGGCGGCTGAGGCCGGGCCGTCTGGCCGCTTGCTCTACCGGACGCGGCGGGCGCAATCGTTGGTTCGACCGGAGTGTCGTCGGGCTCGGCAGTCATCTTGATCCTCGGTCTTGGTCGTTTCTCTTCGGGCATGTTATCAAGGACCTTTGTTACGGCCTCGTTGCAGCCATCTTACTCAAGCGCGCAACGTTATCAATCCGCCTGCAGAAGTTCCAGAAGCGCCTTCCGATTTGGTCTCGCCGAAACACGCACGTGATTTGGCTTGAGTGAGGCAAGCTTGGCCGCTACGTTTTCAGATATGCACAAATATACCGGGGTTTTAGCGCAATCGAGGATACCGTGCCTGTGACATAATGAAACGTAGATCTCAGCCGTACGCGGCGACATCAAAATAGCCCCATCGACTTCGCCCGCCCTCAGCATGGCGTCAACGGAGGGCAGCAGCCGGGCGCAAGCATCCATACTGTAAACGGTCACGCTTTGAACGGAAAAGCCTTCGCGGGCGAGCGCGCCCACAATGTCGAAGGCCATGTGCTCTCCCATGATATGAACGAGCGGCGCATCCCTTCGTCCGGACGCTATGACTTTCCGGGCCAACTCCTCGCCAGTGTCGGCAATCTCAAGCACGGTCTCGAAACCGGCCGCAAGCGCCCGCTTCGCCGTTTGTTCGCCAACGCAGTAAAGCGGTTTGCCGAGAATGTCCTCGACGACGCCCCGCTCTTGCAAAGCGCGCAGGCTGTTGCCGCTGGTGACTATGAGGACCTCAGCGGCGCGCAAAGGGGGCAGATCGAAGTCGAGAACGTGGAACTCAATGAGCGGCTGGAGGATGGGCTCATGCCCGAGCCCGCGAAGCTCCTCCGCGAAGATGCTGGCATCCGGCTCGGGTCTTGTCACGAGGAGGCGCATGGTTCCTCCAGCTCGGTACGCTCTAGGCGACGTCGCGGAAGACGTCCTTGCCGCCACGGTCGTACAACTCGCGCGCGGCATCTTTGCCGAGCGAGGCGGCATCCTTCACGTGTCCCTTCCGTTCGGTCTCGTAAATGCGCGCCCCGTCAGGCGTGAGGATGATGCCCTTGAAGGAAAGCGCGTCGCCGTCGACGCGGGCGAGCGCCGCGATCGGCGTGCGGCAAGACCCATCGAGCTGGCTGAGGAATGCGCGCTCGGCTTCGACCGCGATGAACGAATTGCGATCGTTGATGGCGGAAAGGATTTCTTTTGTCTGGTGATCGTCGGAGCGAAGCTCAATGCCGATGGCGCCTTGCGCCGGGGCCGGGAGCATGTCCTCGACGGGAATCAGCTGCGTGATGCGGTCGGCGAGCCCAAGGCGCCTCAATCCGGCAGACGCGAGGAGGGTTGCATGCGCTTCTCCTTCCTCGAGCTTGCGGAGCCGCGTCTGCACGTTGCCGCGGAACAGGATCATCTTCAGGTCGGGCCGTTTGTGCCGGATGAAGGACTCGCGGCGGATGGACGCCGTTCCCACAATCGCGCCCGACGGCAGATCTTGCAGCGATTTCGCTACCGGCGAGATGAAGGCGTCGCGAACATCTTCGCGGGGCAGAACGCAGCCGATCTCAAGCCCGCCCGGCAAGACGGCCTGCATGTCCTTCATGGAATGGACGGCAATGTCGATGGTATTGTCGAGAAGCTGCTCTTCAAGTTCCTTCGTGAACAGGCCCTTGCCGCCGACTGCGGCCAAAGCCCGGTCGAGGATCTTATCGCCGGTTGTCTTGATGATGACAATCTCGAAGGAGACCTTGTCACCGTAGATGGCCGAGAGCCGGTCACGAGTTTCGTGTGCTTGCGCGAGAGCGAGAGCGCTCCCCCTGGTGCCAATGCGAATTTGCCTTGCGTCTGTGAGATTTTTCATGGTTGTGTGCACTTGGGTTGTACGGGCGCGCCGCCATTGACCGGCTGAGATGAAGCTGCGCTTCGCGATGGGGACACTAAGCATATCCCGGCCGCGACGTACAGCACTAAAGCGAATTAAGGGTCTAAGTAAAGGATCATGCAGCAACGCGCGATCACTAAAGAGCATTCGGAGCCGGCAGCGACGAAAAATCGCAGATTAACCATACTTGGTATTGAGACAAGCTGCGACGAAACTGCCACGGCAATTGTACGGCGCGACCGCCAAGGGAACGGCGTAATCCTTTCGAATATTGTCCGGTCTCAATTCAAGGATCACGAGCCCTATGGCGGCGTCGTGCCTGAGATTGCGGCTCGCGCTCACGTTCAAGTGCTCGATACGCTGATCGGGGCCGCGCTCTCGGAAGCCAGCCTTGGGTTTAGCGACCTGGACGGCATAGCCGCCACGGCTGGCCCGGGCCTTATCGGCGGTGTGCTTGCCGGGTTTGTGACGGCGAAGGCGATTGCGCTTGTCCATAACCTCCCGCTTTCAGCCGTCAATCACCTCGAAGGCCATGCGCTGACGGTCGGCCTGACGGAGAGCCTTCACCCCCCCTATCTCCTTCTTCTCGTTTCGGGAGGGCATACCGAGTTCCTGAGGGTGCGCGCGCATTTCGATTATCAGAAGCTCGGCGGCACGATCGATGACGCGCTCGGCGAAGCCTTCGACAAGGTGGCCAAGATGCTGCGGCTGGGTTTTCCGGGCGGACCCGCTGTAGAGCGCACGGCGGCAAGCGGCGATCCGAGCCGGTTTGCCTTGCCAAGGCCGCTCGTCGGCCGCGAACGTCCCGATTTTTCCTTTTCCGGGTTAAAAACCGCCGTTCGTCACGCTGCGCTGACCCAGGCTCCGCTCAGCAGCCAGGATGTCGCGGACTTGTGTGCCTCTTTCCAGGCAGCAGCTGCCGATACGCTTCGCGACCGGCTCCGCGCCGCCTTCAAGCTCTACGGTGCGGAAGGCTTGCCGAAAAGGCTTGTGGCCGCGGGTGGCGTGGCCGCGAACCGGGTCTTGCGAGATACTTTGCTCAAGGAATGCGAGGCGTTCGGCTACACGTTCCACGCGCCGCCGCCAAGCCTTTGCACCGACAACGCCGCCATGATCGCCTGGGCCGGAGCGTGCCGTCTTGCCGCGGGCTACGCCGACAGCCTGGATGCGCCCGCCCGCGCGCGCTGGCCCATCTCCGAAACGTCAACGGCAGGTGCCGGCTCCGAGCGCTTGCCCGTCATGGCCGCCCTTGAGGCGGCCATCCAGGGAAACATGCGCAAATCCGATGATATGCTGGCCGGAACAAGCCCGGCCATGACTCATGACGGCGCAAAGCACGCATCCCAAAGGTGAACGCATCGTTGCCGCCGCCTAAGGACGGGTTTGCATTTACCCAATAGCGTTAACGGTAGCGCGCCCGGATTTTTTCCCTCCGTCGCATGCTTAAAGATCCATTTATTCCCGCAGCAACTCCCTCTCGCCGGGCTTCGTTCCGAGAGGAAATAATGGCGGTATAATATTGAAATAACATAACTTTTCTTCACACCTGACCTCCCATTAAATGAAACTGAATGCCGGAATTTTTTCATTTACTGGGACGCTCTAAAGTCCGTTAAATATATTTTTAGATCAGCATATTAACCTTACGCGCCCCCCGCTTGGCGTTCGCGCAGCGGCGGCGCAGTTGCCTCTTTGTATTTTCCAATTATATATCAATGGCTTATGGCTTAACGACTCAAAAAGGCGCTTTCCCGTATAATTCCTCAATCGAACGACATGCCAAGCGCAACCGCAGTTTTAGACCAGAGATGACGTCTTTCGCAATTTTGCCGCACAAGCATAGACTGCGCCGGACAACCGCACTTGCGTCCTTGAGGCGCTGCCGCTACCACAACCCTCGATCGGGTGTTAGCGCCCTGGCACAAGCGTAGAGCAGGGCCTGCGCAGACATTGGAAGGCGGCTCCAGAATCATGAACGGGACCTTGCAGGACGGCGAGACGCGAACGTTTCAGCGCGTAGGGATTCTTGGCGGCGGCGCCTGGGGAACGGCATTGGCTCAGTCCGCGCGCCGAGCGGGACGGGACGTCACGCTTTGGGCCTATGAATTCGAAACGGTTTCCGAGATCAATTCCCATCACACGAACCGCGTCTATCTCCCCGGCATTGCCCTCGATCCTGCCATCAAGGCCACGGCGAAGGCGAAAGAGGTTGCCGATGCCGATCTGATCCTGTTCGTCGCTCCGGCCCAGTTCCTGCGCACGGTCGCCAAGGAAATTGCGCCGCATTTTGCAGCCGGAAAGCCGGTCGTGATCTGCGCGAAGGGCTTCGAGGAGGACTCGGGCACGTTCATGAGCGGGGTTGTGAAAGAGGTCTTGCCGGGTGCGGAAGTCGCGGTTTTGTCGGGGCCGAGTTTCGCCGGCGAGGTCGCGCGCAACCTGCCGACTGCGCTGACGCTGGCCTGCGAAAGCGAAGACCTTGGCAAGGCGCTCATGGCTGCTCTCGCTCACCGCAACTTCCGCCTCTATTGGTGCAGCGACGTGGCCGGAACCCAGATCGGCGGCGCGGTGAAGAACGTGCTGGCGATTGCGGCCGGCATCGTGGAAGGCCGACAGTTCGGCCGGAACGCGCACGCCGCCGTCACGACGCGCGGCTTTGCCGAACTGGTGCGGCTCGGCACGAAGCTCGGCGGGCGTTTCGAGACGCTCACGGGGCTTTCGGGGCTGGGCGATCTGATCCTGACCTGCTCCAGCATCCAGTCGCGCAACATGTCGCTTGGCGTCGCCCTGGGGCAGGGCCAAGCGCTGGCCGATATTCTGGGCGCGAGGAAGTCGATTACGGAGGGAGTTTATTCGGCAGGCGCTGTCGTGGCGCTCGCGAAAAAGCACGGCGTGGAGATGCCGATCTGCGAATCCGTCCATCATGTGGTGAAAGGGCAGATGAACGTCGATGAGGCGATCGAAGCTCTCTTATCCCGCCCGCTGCGCGCTGAGACCGATCATCCGCCAGCAGCGGCCGTCTACTAATTTGAGAGGACGTTTCGCGACGATGGGAGAGGGCCGCACTTTGGCGGCCCATCCGAAGTTTACCACCTGCGATAGCCATAATGGCGGTACGGGCGATAAGCGGGTCGCCCGACAGCAACTGCGCCACGAGGACCAGCGCATGCCGCGCCACGCCAACCGCGTGCGCAGACATAGGCGTTAGCGTCGGAAACGAAAGCGGCGAAGCCTAAAAACGTCGCCAGGGCGAAAATTAAAGCTTTCATGATCAATGTACTCCACTGGTGGCGGGCCGCGCTCAGAGCGGCGCGATGCCGCATGCTGACAGGAACGCCATGGGGTGTCACTTGAACTAACTGTCACGGATCAATTCATGAAATGTTCATCTTAGCTGCGCGCCCCGCTCTTCAATAATGGGTCAATCTGCAGGCCGCGTGGCCACGCGCCTATTCCGAAAGTTACTTTCCTATCCCACTTCATGGTGCGAACTGTGACGGATAGGAGGAAACCTCATGCAGCTGACGGAACAACACGAACAGCTCCGCGACTCCGTCGTTCGCTTTGTCCAGAATGAGATCAACCCCTTCGTGGACGAATGGGAGAAAGCGGAAGAATTTCCGTCGCATGAGATTTTCAAGAAGCTCGGCGCGCTGGGCGTGCTGGGCGTAAAATACGATGAGGCCTATGGCGGGCTCGGCCTCGATTTCTCCTATTCGGCGGTTGTCGCGGAAGCGCTCGGCGTTTGCACCTGCGGAGGCGTCCCTATGGCCATCGGTGTGCAATCCGACATGGCGACGCCCGCGCTGCACCGGTTTGGCAGCGAAGACCTGAAGCGCAACTGGCTCGTGCCGACAATCGCCGGCGAAGCTGTGGCCTGTCTCGGCGTCTCGGAGCCCGGCGGCGGCTCCGATGTGGCAGCGATCAAGACAACCGCGCGCAAGGATGGCGGCGACTACGTGATCTCCGGCTCAAAAATGTGGATCACGAACGGGATGAAGGCGGACTGGTGCTGCCTGCTCGCCAACACGTCGGAAGGCAAGGTGCACCTGAACAAGTCGCTGATCCTTGTCCCGATGGACGCAAAGGGGATCACGCGCCAGAAGATCCACAAGGTGGGAATGTTCTCGTCCGACACCGCGCAGCTCTTTTTCGACGACGTGCGCGTGCCGCAAACGAATGTCATCGGGCCGGAAGGCATGGGTTTCACCTTGCAGATGCTGCAATTCCAGGAGGAGCGGCTGTGGGGTGCGGCGAACTCGCTGACCATGCTCGACAAGCTGATCGACGCCACCATCGACTATACGCGCCAGCGCAAGGCTTTTGGAAAGTCCGTGCTCGACAATCAGGTTGTGCATTTCCGGCTTGCGGAGTTGCGTACGGAAGTGGAGGCGCTGCGTTCGCTCACCTGGCGCGCCATCGAAGACTACGTGGCGGGCAAGGACGTGACCAAGCTCGCCTCGATGGCAAAATTGAAATGCGGACGCCTGATCCGCGAGGTCGCCAATTCCTGCCTGCAATATTGGGGCGGCATGGGTTATACCTGGGAAAATCCGCTGAGCCGCGCGCTTCGCGACGGGCGCCTCGTTTCCATCGGTGGGGGCGCCGACGAAGTGATGCTCGCCATTATTTGCAAGCTGGAAGGCACTCTGCCCCGCGAAAAGAAGGATGAACCCCGTGACCCAGCACAATCCGAGCGCGCTTTTGCTTGATCGCCAAGGCGGCGTCCTGCATGTCCGGCTGCACCGGCCGCAGGTTCGCAACGCCATGTCGCAGACCATGCTTGTCGAGTTGCTGGACACGCTCGCACAGGCCGAGAGGAGCGGGGTTCGCCTCATCGTCCTGCGCGGAAGCGGAGGGCATTTCTCGGCGGGCGCCGACCTCAAGGATATGTCCGTCGCGCGCGCTTCGCCCATCGCGCATCACACCGACCCGATGGCGGAAACCAACGCGAAGTTTGGCCACGTTTGCGCGGCTTATGCGCATTCGCCGCTTGCGGTCGTTGCGGTGCTGGAAGGCGCGGTGATGGGCGGTGCGTTCGGGCTTGCCTGCACCGCGGATGTGGCGATCGCCTCGCATACGGTCGATTTCCGCCTGCCGGAGACGTCGCTCGGCGTCATTCCGGCCCAGATTGCGCCTTTCCTGGTGGAGCGGATCGGCTATTCGGAGGCGAAACGGCTTTCCGTGACCGGCGCCCGCTTCGGCGCTGGCGAGGCCTATCGCATCGGGCTCGTTCACAAGGTCTGCGAGAACGACGTGGACCTCGAAGCGGCCATCGCCATCACCACGCAGCAAATTCTGGCCTGCGCCCCTGGCGCGGTTGCGGAGACGAAGAAGCTTTTACGGCGAGCCCGCTTCGAAGACCCCGCGGCGCTCGTCGAGCACGCTGCGGGAGTCTTCGCCAAAGCCGCGCGCGGCCCGGAAGGCGAGGAGGGCATGCGCGCCTTCATCGAGCGGCGCAAGCCGTTCTGGGCCACGTAACGCCCCATGGCCATGTCAAGTTCGATCGCGGCCCGGCTTAGGGAAATACCTGCGGGCGTCTGGACGCTCGGCTTCGTGTCGATGCTGATGGACATTTCCTCCGAGATGATCCATGCGCTCTTGCCCATCTATATGGTGAGCGTGCTCGGCACCTCGACGCTGGCGGTTGGCTTCATCGAAGGGATTGCGGAGGCAACCGCCTCAATCACGAAGATTTTCTCGGGCGCGCTGTCGGACTGGCTCGGCCGCCGAAAGGAACTGGCTGCCTTTGGATACGGCCTTGCCGCCTTCACAAAGCCCATCTTTCCGCTCGCGCCGAGCCTCGGCTGGCTGGTCGGGGCGCGTTTCGTCGACCGCGTCGGAAAGGGTATTCGCGGAGCGCCGCGCGATGCGCTCGTGGCCGACCTCTCGCCACCCGAAATCAGGGGCGCCAGCTTCGGCTTGCGGCAATCGCTCGACACCGTTGGGGCCTTTGCGGGGCCATTGCTTGCAATCGTGTTCATGCTGGCCACGGCGAATAACTTCACCACGGTGTTCTGGATCGCGGTCATCCCGGGTTTCCTTTCTTTCCTCCTCATCGCGTTCGCGGTAAAGGAGCCGGAACGAGAGGGAGGCCCGAAAAAGATCAAGTCTCCCCTTAGCACGGCTCAACTCTCCCGCCTCGGCTCCGAGTACTGGCAGATCGTGGCCATCGGAGCGGTGTTCACCCTTGCCCGCTTTAGCGAAGCGTTCCTGATCCTGCGCGCGCAATCGGTTGGATTGCCCATCGCGCTTGTGCCCGCCGTCATGGTGCTCATGAACGTAGTCTATGCCGCTTCAGCTTACCCAGCAGGCGTTCTGTCCGACCGCGTGGATCGGTATACGGTGCTGATCGTAGGACTTGTGCTGCTTATCTTCGCGGATGCTGCGCTCGCACTGGCGGCGGGCATTGGCGGGGTGGCAATCGGCGTCATCCTTTGGGGACTTCACATGGGACTGACCCAGGGCCTACTCGCCACACTTATCGCGGACACGGCTCCCGAAGAGCTTCGGGGCACGGCCTACGGCATGTTCAATCTCGTCACAGGCGTCGCGCTCCTCGCAGCGAGCATAATCGCCGGTGCGTTGTGGGATGTTACTGGCCCCAAGGGCACATTCCTCGGCGGAGCCGTTTTTGCAGGTGTCTCCGTGGCTGCGCTTCTGTGGGTGCGCAGGGTGGACGCAACTCGCGGAGCGCGATGAGCTCATTCTCATTCATCCGCGCTCGCGCGTGCTCACCCAAGAAGATCAAAGGCTGCCGGTCGCGGCGTCCAACCACTTCACATCACCTTCTTGAAGGTGGGGCGAGAGTTCCTGGCGGACGCGGGCATGATAGTCGTTGAGCCAGCGGCGCTCTGCTTCCGTCAGGAGTTCGCGGCACGATAAGCCGCCGGTCGAAAGGCGCGAGCGTCAGGTTCTCAAAGCCGAGCATAGGGGTTTCGCCGCCCTCGATAGGCGCGGCCTCCGTCACCGCGATCAGGTTCTCAAGCCTGATGCCGTAATGGCCTTCGCGGTAATAGCCCGGCTCGTTCGAGAGGATCATGCCCGGCTCAAGCTCGGCCATGCCGTTCCGCGAGATCGACTGCGGCCCTTCATGCACCGACAGGAAGCTGCCGACGCCGTGCCCGGTGCCATGGCCGTAATCGAGGCCGGCCTCCCAAAGCGCGCGCCGCGCGAAGGCATCGATGTCAACGCCGCGCGTGCCGGAAGGGAAACCGGGCCGTCGCGATGGCGATGTGGCCCTTGAGCACGAGCGTATAGCGCCGCCGCATCTCCTCGGTTGGCGTTCCGATTGCTACGGTTCGCGTAACGTCGGTTGTGCCGTCGCGATACTGCCCCCCGGAGTTGATGAGATAAAGCGTTCCCGGCTCCAGCGTCTTGTTCGTCTCGGGCGTTGCGCGGTAGTGCACGATCGCGCCGTTGGAGCCCGCGCCGGAAATCGTGTCGAAGCTCAGGTCTTCGAGCTGCTTCGTTTCGCGCCGGAAGGCTTCGAGACGGTCCGAGGCGGCGATTTCGGTGAGCGCGCCGGATGGAGCTTCGGCGTCGAGCCACGCAAGAAACCGGCAGAGAGCGGCGCCGTCGCGGATATGGGCGTTGCGCGCGCCTTGAAGCTCGACAGCATTTTTCCGGGCCTTGAATAGGGCGCAAGGATCGGCGGTCTCGATCAGCGTCGCGCCCGCCTTTTTCAGCGCGTCTGCGACATGCAGCGTGGTTTGCGCCGGATCGGCGATGATCTTCGCCCCTTGCCCGACAAGGCCGGGAAGCGCTTCCGCGAGCGAGGCTAGGTCATAAATATTGGCCAGCGCTTCGAGACTTCCCTGGTTCTCCGGCGTGATGTGACCAGGGAAGGAGAAGATGGCCGGCTTCCCGCTCACGGGAACGTAGGCCCAGAGGAGCGGCACCGGCGTGTGAGCGACATCCCGGCCCCGGATGTTGAAAAGCCAGGCCACGGCATCGGGCGCGCTCACGAAAAGGCCGGCGGCTTTCTTCTCCTCGATCGCCTTCTGGACGCGGGCAATCTTGAATGCCGCGCTTTCTCCGGCGTATTCCTCGCCATGCAGCGAAATCGGAAAATAATGGCCAGCGGGCCTCCTCCCAGAGGGCGTCGATTGGATTGGGCGTGACCGGCCGAAGCTCGAAGCCTGCTTTCTCCGCCTCCTCTTTCAGCGACTTGAAGCCCGCCAGGGTGTGGAGCGTCGGGTCGTAACCTATCGCAGTGCCTTTCGGAACATTGGCCCCAAGGTACGAACTCACCTTCGTCTTCGGGAAAAGCTCTACGGCGTAGAGCGAGCCATCGACCTGCGCTTTGGCCTGAAGGGTGTATCGGCTGTCAACGAGGAGGGCGGCCTTGTCTTCCAGGATTACCGCGCAACCCGCGGAGCCTGTGAAACCGGTAAGCCATGCGAGCCGGTCCCAATGAGGCGGCACGGATTCGTTCTGGAAGGCGTCGCCCTTTGGAACGATAAATCCGTTGAGGCCAAGCGAGTGAATGGAAGCTCGTAAGGCGGCGAGGCGGCTGCTTGCTGCTTGGGCGCGTTCCTGCATGTGTTGAGATCCCGGCATGGCTGATGGGGCTAACGAAGCAGGGTTCGTCTAGCCCGGCAAGATGGGGGCTTTTACGCCAATTGACTGTTCAATCAAGCGCTTTCCGCCGCAGCTTTTATGATGCTTTCAAGACCTTGGTGCAATGTCTCCGCCGTCTTCTCCGCCTGGGCGGGAAGAGCGTGCCTCCGAGCGAGCCAAACGGGATCGTTGTAGGTGATCCAGGCTTGGCCTTTGCCATCCTCCCAAACCAAAGCCCTTAGGGGCAGGTCTATGCCGATGGTTTGATTGGCCTCCATCAGCGGCGTCCCGCCCTTGGCGTTCCCGAAGATCAGCACGGTTGTTGGCCGGAGAGAAAGCCCGGCTTCTTCGGCGCCCTTTGCATGGTCGATGACCGCAAACAGCGTCAAACCCCGCGATGCAATCTCCTGCTTCAAGCGGGAAACGGTCTCTTGAAAGCGCGATTTGCTGGCAATGTTGACAAGGCCTTCGGCTGCCATGGCATGCACTCCATTCGAATTGCCACGTTATAATGGTCGGCCAGCGCGTTTTGTTCGTGCCCGTACAAACGAAAATGGCCGGGATGAACCCGGCCGTGGCAATTTCTTCGTCGGAGGTGCGTTAACGGTTCAAGGGCACCTTCGGAATGAGCGCAGTCGGCATGCGGTCGCCGCCCTCGCCATCGTTGGAGCTTTCGCTCTCCTCGACCTTGACCAGCGGCTTGGTCTCGATGACCTCGAAGGACAGCGCCTTCCTGCCATCCTTCTCTTCGACCACCACGCGCACCGTTCCGCCGCCTTCAAGCTTGCCGAACAGCAGCTCTTCCGCCAGCGGCTTCTTGATGTGCTCCTGGATGACGCGCGCGAGCGGCCGTGCACCATAAAGTTCGTCGTAGCCGTGGTCGGCGATCCAATCCATCGCCTCGGGCGACAGCTCGATCATGACGTTGCGGTCGGCGAGCTGAGCTTCGAGCTGGAAGATGAACTTCTCGACCACGCGGCTGATCATCTCGCGCGACAGCCGCGAGAACGCAATGACCGCATCCAGCCGGTTGCGGAACTCGGGCGAGAACATGCGCTTGATCGCCTCCTCGTCCTCGCCGGCCCGCTGGGTGCTGCCGAAGCCGATGGCCGCCTTCGCCATATCGGCCGCGCCCGCATTCGTGGTCATGATCAGGATCACGTTGCGGAAATCGACCTGCTTGCCGTTGTGGTCGGTGAGCTTGCCGTGGTCCATGACCTGCAGGAGCACGTTGAACAGGTCCGGATGCGCCTTCTCGATTTCGTCGAGCAGAAGCACGCAATGCGGGTTCTGGTCCACGCCGTCGGTCAACAGGCCGCCCTGGTCGAAGCCGACATAGCCGGGAGGCGCGCCGATCAGGCGAGAAACGGTGTGCCGCTCCATGTACTCCGACATGTCGAAGCGCAGGATTTGCACGCCGAGCAGGCTCGCGAGTTGGCGCGCCACCTCGGTTTTGCCGACGCCGGTCGGGCCGGAGAAGAGGTAGCAGCCGATGGGCTTCTCGGCATCGCGAAGCCCCGCGCGAGCGAGCTTGATCGCCGCCGAAAGCGCATGGATGGCCGGATCCTGGCCGAAGACCACCCGCTTCAGATCGTTTTCGAGATTGCGCAGGAGCTCCGTGTCGGACTTGGACACCGTCTTGGGCGGGATGCGCGCCATGGTCGCAACGGTCGCCTCGACCTCTTTTACGCCGATGGTGCGCTTGCGCTTCGACGGCGGCAGCAGCATCTGCGATGCGCCCGTCTCGTCGATCACGTCGATCGCCTTGTCGGGCAGCTTCCGGTCGTGGATATATTTCGCCGAAAGCTCGACCGCGGCCTTGATCGCCTGGTTCGTGTATTTGATGTTGTGGAAGTCCTCGAAGTACGGCTTGAGGCCCTTCATGATCTCGCACCGCGTCCTCGACCGTCGGCTCGGCCACGTCGATCTTCTGGAAGCGCCGGACAAGCGCCCGGTCCTTCTCGAAATGCTGGCGGTATTCCTTATAGGTCGTCGAGCCGATGCAGCGCAGCACGCCCGATTGCAGCGCGGGCTTCAGGAGGTTCGACGCATCCATGGCGCCGCCCGAGGTCGCGCCCGCGCCGATCACGGTGTGGATCTCGTCGATGAACAGGATCGCGCCGGGATAGGCCTCGATCTCCTTCATGACGGCCTTCAGCCGCTCCTCGAAGTCGCCGCGATAGCGCGTTCCGGCAAGCAGCGTGCCCATGTCGAGCGAGAACACGGTTGCGTTCGCGAGCACCTGCGGCACCTCGCCGCGCACGATCTTGCGCGCCAGCCCTTCCGCGATGGCCGTCTTGCCGACGCCGGGATCGCCGACATAAAGCGGGTTGTTCTTCGACCGGCGGCAAAGCACCTGGATGGTCCGCTCAATCTCCTTGTCGCGGCCGATCAGCGGATCGATGCGGCCATCCTTCGCCTTCTGGTTGAGGTTGACGCAATAAGCCTCGAGCGCGTCCGTGCTGCGCTTCTTGTCGTCCGCACCTTCCACTGTCGCCGCGTCCTCATCAACGCCGCGCACGCCACGGGGCTCGGACATCCCCGCGCGTTTGGAGATGCCGTGCGAAATGAAGTTCACCGCGTCGAAGCGGGTCATGTCCTGCTCTTGCAGGAAATATGCCGCGTTGCTCTCCCGCTCCGCGAAGACGGCGACGAGAACATTGGCGCCGGTCACCTCTTCGCGGCCGGACGACTGCACATGAACGACGGCGCGATGAATGACGCGCTGGAAGCTCGCCGTGGGCTGCGCTTCGCTGTCCTGATCGAGGATCAGATTGGTCAGCTCTTTATCGAGAAAATCGGTCAGCTTGGCTCGCAAGCGCTCGATATCGACATTACAGGCCCTCATCACGGATGAGGCGTCGCGATCATCGATAAGTGAAAGAAGCAGATGTTCGAGGGTTGCGTATTCGTGATGACGCTCGTTGGCGTATTCGATTGCGCGGTGAAGCGACTCTTCCAGGCTGTTTGAAAATGATGGCACTGCCGCACCTACTCCTTTTCCATCGTACACTGCAAGGGATGCTGATGCTGACGCGAAAAGTTCATCACCTGCGTGACTTTCGTCTCAGCAACTTCGTAGGTATAGACGCCGCATACTCCGACGCCCTTTTGATGCACATGAAGCATTATGCGCGTCGCCTCCTCTCTCGGCTTATTGAAAAACCGCTCAAGCACATAAACGACAAACTCCATCGGAGTATAATCGTCGTTCAAAAGGAGGACTTTGTACAGGCTCGGACGCTTCGTCTTGGGACGCGTTTTTGTTACCACGCCCGTCTTCAGATCATTGTCACTCTTGAAGCCGTTATTGCCTGCCATCGCCGCAACCATCGAGAGCCTTATAAAAGCTTTAGCGTTCCGGGCGCTTTCGTTCACCGCGGGCACCCCCCCAACCTCGGAAGCCTTCACCCTACATACTCCTGTTTATCGGTTTCTTCTGTCAAGGCCCGCAAGTGTAAATGCCTTGCCGAATATATGGTTCGCTTTGCGCCTTGGAAGAGGCCTGCGCAGCGCCCTCTCGGCCGAAACTTTAGAAAGTCTGAAACACTCTTTGATACTTAATCGAATTGGTCGCTTTTTCCGGACCGGGGATGGGTAACAAACTCTTAACACACGCTGCGGTATATCAGCATTGCGGGACAACCTTGCGTAGAGGTTTTCCGGTGCATGCGTATCCGCCTGCCTTGCTCGCGACAAAGTTTTTGGGTTTTCACGCGGGGTACAGTCCGGAAAAATCGATGTCAGTAAAACGCGCGAGTCCTTGTAGTTTGTCTAGTAACCGCGTTGCTCACATTGGCTTCCAATGCCGAAGCGCGCCGCCACCATTTTCGCGAGCGGCCTTCAAGCCCGGCGGCACTGCCGCCATGGCGATCGACCTCTATACGGGCCGCGTTCTCTACTCCAAGAATGCCGATGCGCCGCGGTATCCGGCCTCGGTCACGAAAGTGATGACGCTGTACCTGCTGTTCGACGCTTTGCGCGACGGGAAGCTGACGATGAGAACGCAGCTTCAGGTTTCGGAGCACGCGGCCGAACAGTCCCCGACGAAGCTCGGCCTCTCGGCGGGCGATACGATTTCCGTCGCCGACGCCATCGGCTCCATCGTCACGAAGTCGGCGAACGACATGGCCGTGACGGTCGCCGAAGCTTTGGCGGGCTCGGAGGAGGAATTCGCACGGCGCATGACGCAGAAGGCCCGCACGATCGGGATGCTGAACACGACCTTCCGCAACGCGTCCGGCCTTCCCAATTCCGAGCAGAAAACGACCGCGCAGGACTTGATCATCCTTGGGAAGAGCATCCTCGCCGATCACCCCGAGCGCAGCAAGGTCTTCGCCACCAAATATTTTCAATATCGGGGCGAGATCATGCGCAATCACAACACCATGCTCTTTTCCTACGAGGGCATGGAGGGCATGAAAACCGGATTTACGTCTGCGGCCGGCTTCAACCTGCTGGCTTCCGCGCATCGGGGCGACAAGAGGATCCTGGCGGTTGTCCTTGGCGGCGCTTCATCTGGCGCGCGCAATGCCACGATGCGGAACATCCTCGACACGTCGTGGAGCAAGGCTATGACCCAGACGGCGGCGCGGAAGTCAGGGATCCAGGTGGCCGCTGCGAAGCCGGTCGAGTTGCAGGCTCCGGGAAACCGAGACCGGCCGAGCGCGCAGCGGACGAGATCGCGCCCGCGAAGAACATTGCTCCTGTGAAGGTTGGCCCTGCAGCCACGCTCCCGGCTCCGCAGCCGGTATGGCAACCCACACAAAAGCCGGACCGGCAGTCGATCGGGATGCTTATTGCGTCGATCGAAAACGGGCTTGTTGCCCGGCAGCCGTCGAAAGGGCTCGGAACCCCCGGTGACGGACTCCGATATGACCACGGATGAGCCCGAGGATAAGGCGGAACTGGCGACAGGCCAAAGCGCCGCGTACGTCCACCCCTGCACCTCAAGAGATAGCGCGGAACGAAACGCTGGTGGCGCAAGTGCAGACTGTGCCGCTGCAAAACGTATCCGTTCACTACAAGACCGTACGCCAGGCCGAAGTGGAACCGCTGGACGCCGTTTCGCTGGATGCACCGCTGGTTGAGCCGCAAATCGTAAAGATGCAGGCTACACGCGCAGTGGAGCGCGAGGAGCAGCGGCAGCCCCAGAAGCTCGCTACGGCAACCCTCGCCGTTTCGCGGGACGTGGCCGATCAGCCTGGGCCGTATTACGTTCAGGTGGGCTCCTTCCCGGACGAGGCGCAGGCGGCACAAAGGCTTGAAACGTCAAACAGACGCTTGGCCCCGGTCTTCATTGAAGGCGCATCCTGAGTTTGTCATGCCGGTCGCGTTACCGAGCGGCGTCACGATGTATCGTGCCAGGCTGAGCCGGTTCGCAGACGAGGCGCAGGCGAAATCCGCGTGCAAAAAGCTCAGGAACAGCGGCATCGAGTGCTGGGATATGCGCGCGCGTTAAAATGCGCTCCGCGCGCCACCCCGACAACATGCGCGACACATTTCAGCAATCCGGCTTGGTATTTGCAGGAACCCAGCGCGAGCCTTCAGGCTGGACGGTGACGTGTTCGCGAGAGAATGCGATATACGGCCGCTGGAAATGCGCGTAGTTCTTATAAGGTTTTAGCAGAACGCGCCGCTCCACATAAGTGACCGCCGAAGGGGTGCGCTCCGCCCAGCGCCGACCGCGTTTCACCAGAACGCGCTTCTCGACCGTGATATAGCTTGGCGGAACGTGAACGCGGCATACTGCCGCTTGGCCATTGACGCATTGTTCACGCCATGCGGAGCCGCCGGGCTTGCCGGACGCGCACCTGAACGGTGCGGTAAACGGAGGGCTCTTCGTGCCAGATCGACCGCCCCGGGCTGGCCCACGGCTTGATGCGTCCATCCATAAACGGCGGGACTGCGTCCCACCTCGTAAACGCCGGGCTCCACGACGTCTCGCCGGATGTAGCTGCGATGCACCGGAGGAAGCGGAGCCTGCACATAGCATTCCGCCCGCGCGCTCCACCGCCGCGCCCCCAAAGCCAATGCCCCTATGATGGCAACGCTGAACGCTTGCGCCGTCTTCTTCATGTCCGCTCCACCGGCGTCTTAGCGCGAGAAAAATAGCCGCAGCCTGCTAAATCTATAGCCTGTGTTCGGTTTGGCGGCTATTAGCTGTGGAGAAAACTGAAAAGCTATTGCGCGGGCGCAACAGGGGTTGCGCCCTTCCGTAGCTTGCCGTGATTTCGTGGCCTATGCCGGTTTCTCAGGCTTGGTTCTGGCCATGCTGTAATACTCTGCGTTCGGCCGCATCTCGACGGCGCTGGCAAGCCTGTTCGACATGTTGAAGAAGGCGGCGACGGCGGCAATGTCCCAAATGTCGCGATCCGTAAAGCCGATCTCCCGCAAGAGGTCGCGGTCGGCATTCTCGATCTTGTCCGGAGCCTCCGTCAGCTTGACGGCGAAATCGAGCATTGCCTTCTGCTTGGGGGTAATCGAGGCTGCCCGGTAATTGTGCTCGACCGTATCTCCAAGCATGGAATCCTTCGACCTGTAGCGCACGAGCGCCCCGTGAGCCGTGAGGCAATAATGGCAATGATTGACGGCGCTGACCGCGACCGCGATCATCTCGCGCTCCAGCCTCGAAAGAGCGCTTTCGCCGAGCATGAGATCGTCCGACATATCGATGAACGCTTTCAACTTCTTATTATCGAACGCATAGGCCTTGAGGACGTTGGGAATGAAGCCGAGCTTCTCCTCACAGTTGCGAAAATAATCGCGAAGCTCCAGATCCAGCTCAGTCTCGGGAAGCTGTAACGCCGTAAGGGGTGCACTCTCGCTCATCGCTCAGGCCTCTCTTATAGTTGCAGGATTAAGGCGCTGTTACTCTTGATATTCTAGAAAGTTTAGCTTCGCAATTCGCTTAGAAACGACACGGATGGAGCAACAGCATGGCATTAATAGCTGAAACCTCCAATATGAGCAGGCTGTCGGCGATCGTCCAATCTCTTTCCGGGCAAACGGGGGACGGCCTTGCGGCCGTTTCGCGAAACAGCTGTTTCACGAAGTCGACGCCGCCGAATTCGAAACCTACCAAACGAGCGACCTTGTCGCTTTTGCTTCCGACGCGTTCGAGAGCTTCCGTCAGCGACAGCCCGGGGAGCCCAAGATCGCGCTCCGGCAACGCTTCATAGGTGAGACGGAGCTTGCTCGTCGTCGACATCGTCAACGACGACATGCCCTTTCTCCTCGACTCCGTGCTTGGGGGGCTTCGCGATCTCGACCTTGTGCCTGAGCTTGTCGCACATCCCATTTTCGAAGTGTGGCGCAACCGGAAAGGGATCCTCACGATCCTCAAGCCCGCGGCTCCGCTTGCCTAATGGCGTCCCGCGCGAAAGCTTTATCCATCTTCAAGTCCGCAAGCTCGGCCATCAGCCGCCCGCCCCGGAAATCGAAGAGCGCTGAGCCTTGTGCTTGCGCGATGTCAGGACTGCCGTCTCGGATTTCCCGGCGATGTTTGCGCGTCTCAATATGGCCATCGCGCAGCTCGAACGAAACCCGCCGCCGGCCACGGCAGAGACGAACGCAGAGTTGCTTGCGTTTCTTCGCTGGCTTCTGGCCAGACAATTTCATTTTCTTAGGGATTCGCGAGTTCGGGTACGTGGGCGACCAGGAGCATGGAGAACTCATCCCCAGGCCGGAACTGGGCCTCGGGCTCCTTCGTGACGAAGCCGTCTCGGTGCTGCGTCAAGGCCCGGACGAGCACCGGCTCACGCCCCAGGGGCGCGCCTTTTTCCTCAACTCTCCGCCGGTCATTGTCGTCAAGGCCAACTCGAAGTCGACCGTCCACCGCCGCATCCATATGGACACGATCGGCATCAAGCTTTATGGCGCGGGCGGCAATATAATCGGCGGCGTTCTCATCGCCGGGCTTTTCACGGCGACCGCCTACAACCAGTCGACCGGCAAAGTCCCGCTTCTCCGCCAAAAGGCGAGCAAGGTCCTTCGCAGCTCTGGCCATCCGCTGGACAGCCATTCCGGCCGGGCGCTGCTCAACGTGCTCGAAACCTTCCCGCGCGATGAGCTTTTCCAGATCTCGCCGGATCAACTCGCGCGCATCTCCGAGGAAGTCCTCAAAATCGATCTCACGCCGCGGCCCCGCGCCTTCATCCGGCGCGACGAGTTCAGGCGCTTCGTCTCCGTCTTCATCTACGTTCCCCGCGAGCGCCACAATACGCAGGTGCGCCTCCAGATCGAGAAGATGCTGGAGAAAGCCTTCGATGGGCAGCTCGAAGTCCGCGACGCCTTTCTTTCCCGACAGCCCGATGGTGCGCGTCCACTATGTGGTCTGGCGCAAGGAAGTGAGACCTGCGAAACCCGTCGGAGGCCTATCTCGAAGCCGAGGTCGAGAAGATCATAACGACCTGGAGCGACGAATTTCGCGATCTCATTTTGCAACGGTACGGCAGCGCCGGCTATGAGCATGTGCGGAAGTATCTTGATGCCTTCCCCGCCGGCTATCAGGAAACCAATCCCCCCGGAACGCGCCTTGCGGGATATTGTGGGCTTCGAAAAACTTGGCCCGAACCGCCGGACAGAAATCGATCTCCACCGCGAGGGGCTCACGGACCCTCAACAGCGTACGGGCTACCTTGCAGCAGCTCGACGAGCCTTTGACGCTTTCGAAGCGCGTTCCCATCCTGGAGAATTTCGGCTTCGACGTGATCTCCGAGCGGACGTTCCAGCTCACGCCGAAGATGGATGGTGAAGCGCGCCTCGTTTACCTGCACGATAGCGATCTGCGGGTTGCGGACTGCTGCGGAGCAAACGCTTCTCGCCCGCCGTCGCGATCTTGAAGACGGCTTTCTTGCGGTCTGGAGCAACGCAGCTCCGAACGACCGCTTCAACGGGCTTGATCCTTGCTGCCGGCCTGGACTGGCGTCAGGCTGCAGTACTCAGGGCCTACAGTTCCTATTACCGGCAAACCGGCGCGCCTTACAGCACCACTTATGTGTCTGAGGTGCTGAACAAATATGCGGGCGTTGCCGCTGATCTGTTCGCGCTTTTCGATGCGCTGTTCAACCCTGCAAAGGGTTGAGCGTCGGATCGAGCGGGAAGCAGAAAGGACCAAGATCGCGGCGCGCATTACGTCGGAGCTCGATAACATCCCGCTGCTCGACGACGACCGCATCCTGCGCAACCTCCTCGCTCTTAATGAGCGCAACGCTGCGCACCAATTTCTACCAAACGGACAAAGCACGCGCCGGAAACCATCGCATTCAAGCTTAGAAGCCGGGACATCGAGTGGCTGCCTGCGCCGAAGCCTTTCGCCGAGATCTTTGTCCATTCGCCGCGTTTCGAAGGCATCCACCTGCGTGCCGGACCGCGTCGCGCGCGGCGGCTTGCGCTGGTCGGACCGGCAGCAGGATTTCCGTACCGAGATTTTGAGCCTTGCCAAAGCCCAGCAGGTCAAGAACGTCGTGATCGTCCCGCAGGGCGCGAAAGGCGGTTTCGTGCCGCGAGAAGCTTGCTCATCGCGGACCGCGAAGCGATGCAGGCCGAGGGCATCGCCTGCTACAAGTCTTTCGTCTCAAGCCTGCTTTCGATTACGGATAATCTCGTCAAGGGCGAGATCGTGCCGCCCGCCGATACGATCCGCCGCGATGGCGACGATCCCTATCTTGTCGTCGCCGCCGACAAAGGCACGGCCACGTTCTCGGACATCGCGAACGAGATTTCCCTCCGCCGACGGCTTCTGGCTCGGCGATGCATTCGCAAGCGGCGGCTCGGCGGGCTACGACCACAAGAAGATGGGCATCACCGCGCGCGGGGCATGGGAAGCCGTGAAGCGCCACTTCCGCGAAATGAACGTCGACATTCAGACGCAGCCATTCACGGTCGCCGGCATCGGCGATATGTCGGGAGACGTATTCGGGAATGGAATGCTCTTGTCGAAGGCGATCAAGCTCGTCGCCGCGTTCGATCATCGCGATATTTTCATCGATCCGAACCCCGATCCTGAGCTGAGCTGGGAGGAGCGGAAGCGCCTGTTCGACCTGCCGCGTTCGAGCTGGCAGGATTACGACAGGTCCAGGCTTTCCGCAGGCGGCGGCATCTACAGCCGCGGGCAGAAAGTCCATCACGCTTTCAGACGAGGCGCAAAATCTCCTCGGCATGAAGGCGGTGGTCACGCCGAACGAGCTCCTGACAGCGATATTGAAGGCCCCGGTCGATC
Source organism: uncultured Alphaproteobacteria bacterium (assembly GCA_963829495.1). Lineage (GTDB taxonomy): Bacteria > Pseudomonadota > Alphaproteobacteria > Rhizobiales > Rhodomicrobiaceae > Rhodomicrobium. The sequence continues at coordinate 196,723 of CAWHIT010000028.1, read as the reverse complement.
TTCTTTGGTTCGGCGGCATCGGCACCTATGTCCGCGCGAGCAGCGAGACGGACCTTGCAGGTGGGCGACAAGGCCAACGATGCGGTTAGGGTCGCGGCGAAAGACGTGCGGGCGAAAGTGATCGGGGAAGGGGCCAATCTCGGCGTCACGCAGCGCGGCCGCATCGAGTTCGCGCTGAACGGCGGCAGGATCAACACCGATGCGATCGACAACTCGGCGGGCGTGAATACCTCCGACGTCGAGGTCAATATCAAGATCGCGCTCGGCGCAGCCATCGCGGAAGGCAAGCTCGACACGCCGTCGCGCAACGAGCTTCTCTCCGCGATGACAGGCGAAGTCGCGAGCGCAGTTGCTTCGCAACAACTATCTGCAACCGCTGGCCCTCAGCCTTGCCGAGATGGACGGCCTTTCCGACCTCGGTTTCCAGCAGCGACTGATGCAAAGGCTTGAGAAGCAAGGCCGCCTCGACCGCGCCGTCGAAAATTTCCCTCCGACGCCGCGCTGCTGGAGCGCCAGGAAGCGCGGCAGCCCCTGACCCGGCCCGAACTTGCGGTGCTCCTTGCCTATGCGAAAATCGATCTCGAAGACGAACTCATCAAAACGGCAGTGCCGGCTGATCCCTACCTCGGACGGGCGCTGTTCGATTATTTCCCGCCCATGATGCGAGAGCGCTTCGCAGCTGAAATCGAGGAGCACCCGCTTCGCCGCGAAATCATCGTGACCAGCCTCGCCAACGACATCATCAATCGCGGCGGTCCCGACCTTCGTCGTCCGCATGATCGAGGAAACCGGGCGCGGGCCAGCCGACATCGCCTATGCATTCGCAGCAGTCCAGGCGGTTTACCAATTCCGGGCGCTCTATGCGGGCATCGATGCGCTGGACTGCGAAATCGACGGGCAAAGCCAGCTCTGCCTCTATCGCCGGGTGCAGGATTTGCTGAGGCGGCAGACCGCCTGGTTCCTGCGGCACGCGCATTTCAAGGCAGGGCTCGAACCGGAGATCGCGTGCTATCACGACGGAGTCGATTTCCTGATCGGAAACATGGCGTCCGTATTGCCGGAGCGGGCGAAGGCGCGGCTGCAAGAGGAGGAAGCGGGCCTTGAGGCGGATGGGCTTCCTGCGAACCTTGCGAAGCGCATCGCGGCATTCGAGCCGCTTTCCCAAGCACTCGACATCGTCCGCGTTTCAATGGAAGCGCAAGCTCCGATCGCCGTTGCCGCCAAGATCATCTTTGCGATCCGCGACGAGTTCCGCCTGGATGAGCTTGCGTCAGCGAGCGAGACGCTGGCGGCGGGCGATTATTTCAACCGGCTCGCAATCAACTCGAGCCTCGCGGCTATTGCGTCTGCCCAGCGGGCGCTCGCGAAAAGCGTGATCGCCAGTTCACCTCATGATCCTATTTCGCCTCCTGGAAAAGCAACAATGCCGCCGAAGCCGCGCGCGTTGCCAATAGCCTGTGCGAGATGCTCACAGGACGGGCACTCACGCTCGCCAAGCTTACTGTAGGCGTATCCCTGCTCAGAGATCTCGCCGCGGCTTGAATTAGTTATCCAACAGTAAAACTGTAACGATATCTGTCACATTGCCGTTCTGGACCAAAGAAGTGGCATTCCTGCACTCGTGTGTGACTGGAGCGCGGGTTAGCGTATTCAGTGCGAATCGAAAGCGCATTGGCTTAAAATTTGCGTGTAGGGGCAACCAAAGTATTTCGGGCGCGTTTGAGATTTCGGGTGTGGAGCGGGACCTGAAGTGAACCTCGTCAACGCATCGGCAAGATTGGTCGGAGCCAGATGGGCGCTGGGCGGATCGCGGCTGATCGCGGACAGCCATGTCAAGGCGCGCACAGAGGCGCTGAGGCCGAAGCAGCGGCAGCCTTGCCGAAGCCCCATTACGATTATCGGATCGACTTCTTTCGCGGCCTTTCGCTGATCTTCATTTTCATCAATCACATCCCGGAAAACGCGTTCAGCTATATGACGTCGCGCACCTATGCGCTGTTCGACTCCGCGGAAGTGTTCATGTTCCTGGCCGGATATTCGGCAGCGCTCGCCTATTACAGCCTCGTGCCGCAAGGGCTCCAGGCTTTCTCGCTGAAGGCGCTGCGCAGGGCGCGGGCGATATGGACGTATCACCTTCTGCTTGTCGCGGGCCTCATGGCGGCGGCTTTCGTAATCGGGGAAGTCGGGCATTAAGACCGATTACGAGATCTTCATCGACAAGATCGAGAGCGATCCGGTGCAAGTGCTACTTGGCACTCCTCTGCTCGCCTTCCAGGCGCCCCTTCTCGACATTCTTCCGATGTACGTGATGGTGATGCTTCTCGCGCCTTTCCTGATCTGGCTCAGGGTGCAAGGGGAACTGGCGCTTCTGGCTGCATCCGGGCTCATGTGGATGTTCACGGCGCGCTTTTTTCCGACCATCCCGACAATGACCTATGACGTGGCGTGGAACTTCAATCCATTCTGCTGGCAGTTCCTGTTCGCAATCGGGCTTGCCTTCGGATGGCGGACGCGAACGAGCATGCCGCCGGTCGCGCCAGGTGAATCCCGTCGTGTTCTCGATATCTGCTGTGTGCTTTTCGTGGCCTTCAGCGCCTGCGTGCTGATGACAATCGCATTCGAGACAATCGACGAACGCAGCGGCCAACCGCCTAAGGGCGATGTATTTCAGCCTGAACAAGCATTGCCTCGACTTATGGCGAGTTGTCGGACTTTTGGCTTCAGCCTATCTCGTCGCTCGCCTCGTTCCCAAGGACGCGGGATGGCTTAGGTTTCCGATGAGCCGGTGGATTTGCGCGGCGGGCGCGGCGTCGCTGCCTATCTTCGCGCTCACCGTCGTGCTCTCTTTCGCAGGGAAGTTCGCGGTGCTGGCGCTTGGCCAGACGATCCTTGCCGATGCCATCGTGACAGGCACTGGGATCGTGATCATCCTGGCGGTCGCGCTCGGCCTCAAGGCAGGGGTGTTCCAAGCCGCCTCCGACTGGCTTTTTGGCGGATACGGGAAACCGGAAGTGGCGCCTGCGCGCCGATAGCTCCTGCAGTTTCTTGTCCGGCGCAAGCCCAGCGGCCTGCTTCCGCTGACATAAGCCAGGGGCCTGGACCAAGTTGACCCATCCGGTTTACGACATCGCCGTGATCGGCGGCGGCATCAACGGCGCCGGCATTGCGCGAGACGCCGCGGGGCGTGGCTTGTCGGTGTTGCTTGCCGAACAGCACGACCTCGCCTCACACACCTCTTCGGCCAGCACCAAGCTTATTCATGGCGGGTTGCGCTACCTCGAAAATTACGATTTCCGCCTTGTTCGCGAAGCGCTTGCCGAGCGCGAGCGGCTTCTGAAAAGCGCGCCGCATATCATAACGCCGCTAAGCTTCGTATTGCCGCATGAGCCCGGCGATCAGGCCCGCATGGCTGATCCGGCTCGGCCTGATGTTCTATGATCGCCTCGCGCCGCGCGGCGCTTTGCAAGCCTCCAAAGCCATATCCCTGAGCGGCGATCCCATCGGCCGTGACCTGAAAAGCGCCTACGCGAAAGCCTTCGTTTACTCGGATTGCTGGGTGGATGACAGCAGGCTTGTAGTGCTGACCGCCCTCGACGCCGCTGAGCGTGGCGCCACCATCTTGACGCGGACCAAGGTCGTGGCGGGCAGTCCGAGGCGATGGCTTGTGGGATCTAACGCTTCGGTCCGATGGCTCAAGCGCTCTCACGCGCATTCAGGCAAAAGCCGTCGTCAATGCTGCCGGTCCCTGGGTCGTGGAAGTGCTGAATAATCTGCTCGGTTCGAAGACGCACAAGAAGGTGCGTCTCGTGAAGGGCAGCCACATCGTGGTTCCCGCGCTCTATGCGGGAAAACACGCCTTCATCTTCCAGAATGAGGACAATCGCATCGTCTTCGCCATCCCCTTTGAGGGGCGCTTCACACTGATCGGAACGACGGACGTGCCCTTCAATAGCGATGCGAGCGCAGTCAGGGCGAGCGGCGCGGAGATCGAATATCTTTGCCGCAGCGTCGGCCGCTACTTCCGGAAGCCTGTTACTCCGAGCGATGTGGTTTGGAGCTATGCAGGTGTTCGCCCTCTTTTCGACGATGGCGAAAGCGATCCCTCCGCCGTGACCCGCGACTATGTTCTCGATCTCGACGCGCCGCCCGGCCAGCCTCCGGCGCTTTCCATCTTCGGGGGCAAGATCACGACGTTCCGCCGCCTGGCAGAACATGCGCTTGCGGGGCTCCGGCCTTACTTTCCGCAACTGGGACCGGCCTGGACGGCGAAAGCGAACTTGCCGGGCGGCGATTTCGGGAATGGCGACTTGTTCGCATTTGCCGGAAGCGTGCGAGAGCGCTGGCCCTTCCTTCAGGAGGCGGCCGCGCTGCGCATTGCCCGGGCTTATGGGACGCGTGTCGAGCGGATCTTAAATTCCGCCCGCTGCATGGCTGATCTCGGCCGCGATTTCGGCTGCGGACTGACCCAGGCCGAACTCGACTACCTCGCGCGTGACGAATGGGCTCGAACGGCGGATGATGTCCTCTGGCGACGCTCCAAGCTCGGCCTGCATCTGACGAAAGCCCAGGCTGAAGCGGTCGCGCTCTATTATGGCGAGAGACACGCCGCCTGAGTTTCGGAGGAGGTAACATGCGCGGGTTTGTTGGCGCGATCGACCAGGGCACGACATCCACACGCTTTCTCATTTTCGACCGGAAAGGCGCAATTGTCGGCTCCGCGCAAAAGGAGCACGAGCAGATTTATCCGAAGCCGGGCTGGGTCGAGCACGACGCAACCGAGATCTGGCGGAACACCGTCTCCACCATGGCGGATGCGCTCGCCTCGGCCGGGCTTTCCGCCTCCGATCTTGTCAGCGTCGGCGTCACCAACCAGCGCGAGACGACGTTGCTTTGGGACAGTAGCACCGGGGAGCCGCTCGGCAACGCGATTGTCTGGCAGGACACACGCACGGACCGGTTCGTCACCGAGCTCTCGAAGGAGGGCGGCCAGGACCGGCTTCGCGGCAAGACCGGGCTCCCGCTCGCTACTTATTTTTCCGGGCTCAAACTCCGGTGGCTGTTGGAAAACAGCCCTGGCGCGCGCGCAAGGGCGGCTTCGGGCGAGGCGCTGTTCGGCACCATCAACTCGTGGCTCGTCTGGAACATGACCGGCGGCCCTCGCGGCGGCCTTCACATCACGGATGTGACGAACGCCAGCCGCACCCAGATGATGAACATCGAGACACTCGATTGGGACTTGGAGTTGCTGTCGCTCTTCGATGTGCCGAGGGCCTGCCTTCCAAAGATCCAGCCTTCTTCGCAGATTTATGGGGAAGCGACGGCCGCGCTTCCTGGCGTTCCCATCGGCGGCATCCTCGGGGACCAGCACGCGGCCCTGTTCGGCCAAGCCTGCCTCAAGCCCGGCGAAGCGAAGAACACCTACGGAACCGGCTGTTTCATGCTCATGAACACGGGCGAGCGCATGTTTCCGTCCACCTGCGGGCTTTTGACTACGCTCGGCTATCAGCTCGAAGGACAGAAGCCGGTCTATGCGCTGGAAGGCTCCATCGCGATCACGGGCGCGCTCGTGCAATGGCTGCGCGACAATCTAGGCTTCATCCAGCAGTCCTCCGAGATCGGAACCTTGGCGCGCAGCGTGGACGACAATGGCGGCGTTTACTTTGTGCCCGCTTTCTCGGGGCTTTACGCTCCCCATTGGAAGGCGCACGCGCGCGGCGTGATTTGCGGGCTGACGCGCTTTGTGAACAAGGGCCACATCGCGCGCGCCGCCCTTGAAGCGACGGCCTTCCAGACGCGCGAGGTCCTCGACGCCATGGTGAAGGACTCTGGCGTCGCGATCACGGAACTTCGCGTCGATGGCGGCATGGTCGTGAACGATACGCTGATGCAATTCCAGGCCGATGTTCTGGGTGTGCCCGTGGTCCGGCCGCAGGTGATCGAGACGACGGCGCTTGGCGCGGCCTATGCGGCCGGGCTCGCCGCAGGTTATTGGCAGTCGCTGGACGACATAGTCGAGAACTGGAGCGCCAACAAGCGCTGGCATCCGGCCATGGACCGCACCCGGAGCGACAGCCTTTACCGGTTTTGGCAAAAGGCCGTTACGCGTTCGCTCGACTGGGCGGAATAAGCTTTCCTGCCAACGCGGCCTCGTGTATCGCTGCCGCTTTCGAAAGCCTGTTTGGAGATTGCCATGACGCGCCGCGCAATTGTCGATGCACCGGGACTTGGAAAAGCGCTTGGACCCTATTCCCGTGCCGTGTGGGCCGGGAACATCCTCTACCTTGCAGGGCAACTCGGCATCGACCCCGCGACGAACAAGCTTGTCGAGGGCGGAGCCGGGCCAGAAACCGAGCAGCTGATGAAGGGGATCGTCTCCGTATTGGGCGCGGCCGGCCTCAGCATGGCGGACGTTATTAAGGCGAATGTCTATCTGACAGACATCGCTGACTTCGCCGCCATGAACAAGGTCTACGAGACTTTCTTCGAGGCGCCGTACCCTGTGCGCACCACAGTAGGGATAGCGGCTTTGCCGGGCGGCGCGCGTGTCGAAATCGAGGTTATTGCCGCTGCCGTTTGAGCGTTCTCGGAACCCTTCAGCTACGCCGATGTTGAAATAAAAGATGGCGTGACGGGTAGGGGATGGAGAGCAAACATGACGTATGTGGAAATCGAAAGCGCCTCGTCTCTACCGCTTGTCGAATCACGGCCGCGTATCCGACCGACCGTTCGCCAGCGGAGATTGGAGCGCCTCGCCGAAATTCTAGAGCAGCACGACGATACGGTGCCGCTCTTGTCGCGCATGGAATATGCGCCATGGAATGAGCGACCCTATCTTCGGGCAGACCGCTCGCCTCTGACCATCGCCTTTGAGGATGAGGGGTTCAGGCGCGAAGGACTTTCCGGAGACAGGCTCGGCGACATCATTGGCTTCTTCGAGCTGACCGACCGTGAGGCCCATCACCTTTTGTGCTATTGCCATTACGCCAGTTCCGTAACCTCGAAGATGGTCGCCGAGCGCGCGAGGGAACTCGCCGCCAAGAAAACGCTCGGGCAAATGTGGCAGAGTTTTCGTATTCGTTTATTCGGCTAACCGGGATGTGATTGACGCTGGCGGCGGGAACGGAATGAGGGGCGGCTACTTTCGCCCGCCATCTCCGACCAGCGCGAACGCAGCCCAAGTCGCCGGGTGCGAGGCAAGGCTTATGCTCGGGTCTGTCACGAGCGCAGCCATCGCGTTTCGCATCGCTTCAGCCTGACTTAGGCGGGGGTCGTTCTCCATAGCATCGAACGCTCCCGTCGTCAGTTTGACTGCGGCTTCGCTTTCGATTTCCCAGTGCGTTACAAGAAGGGCGCGGGAGCCGGCGTAAAAGAAGGCTCTTGCAAGGCCGGACAATGCTTCCGCGCCCTGTGACCCTCCAGCCGCGGTATTACAGGCTGAGAGCACAACCCAATTTGCATCGAACTTCGTCTGCGATACTTCGGAAGCGGTAAGCAGGCCATCGTCCTCCGCGGTAGCGGTTTCCGGCGGCGTAAGCAGGAGCGCGGGCTCCGACACGCCGGGCAGGTCGCCCGATACGAGGCCGTGCGTTGCGAAATGGATGACCTTGTAATCTGCCAGGCGGCCGCTTCTGTTCAGGCTCTTGAAAGCCGTTTCTGTCGCGCGGTCTCCAAGAAAGACGTCTTCAGGCGAAGCTTTCAGGGATTTGGCGACTTCGCAAAGTTCATCTGCGGTTTCCGGCAAGGCGATCTGCGCCTTCAGGATGCTTACATCGGCAAGCGCTCCGTGAAAGGCGTCGGCGGGGCGAATGCCTATTGTGGCGCGAAATGAGCGCGGAGCGGCGTTTGCGGTCTGAAGACGTGCGCTTTGACAAGTTTGCTTCGACAGTGCCAGCTTCGCGGCTGCGGGGTCTCCGGTCAGCAGGGGATTGCCGAACCCGAGGAAGGGTTTGGTCGCCTGCGATGGCTTCGACACCCGGCGGAGCGCGCGGAGGCTCGAGACCGAGGGCAAAATCGAAATCGGCGCGGTTGTCCCTAGCCACTTCACATCGCGAAGCTTCGTTCCGGGCGCGGGCTGTTCGGTCACAAGCGTTGCAAACGGAAGCTGCATCAGGCTCTGCGACGGTACGATAAGGAGATGCTTTCCCGCGATCGACTTCGCGCCTGCCCCAAGGAACAGCTTGTAAAGACCATGCGCACGGACGAGATCGAAGGGCAAATAATCTTCCGCGGTCGGCTTCCGCCCCAGATTTTGGCATCTCTCGAAGACCGCTTTTTGAACCCGTTTCCGCTGCAGTTCGGCGCGGTCCGTTTCGGGCCAGTCCGCCGGATCGGTCCAGTTGGATTGGTCGAGCCCGCAGCGAAGATTGGCAACCTCAGCCGCGAGCGCGTCCGAGCTAAAATTGATGAGCGAGAGACTCTTTTCGGTTTTCGTGACAACCCAGACCCAGGTCGGGTAGCCAGTCTCGATGAAAAGAACGAGCGCTTCATCCTCGCGGAGAAGCGCCTGGATTTCGGTGACATCGAGCGGCGCGGGATTGGTGAGATCCGCATAATCGGGGAAGCGGCTCGCGATCGTTGCGTCAAGCGTCGAAATTTCGCCGCCGATGCGATCGAGACGGCCCACGCTGCTTTGCGCCGTCTGGGCGGAACTTTCATTTGTGAGAGCGGCTTGTGTGAGGCGCTGCTGGATCGCCTGCCATTCACCCACAAGGTCTTGCCGTTTTCGCAACATGTCTGAGAGCGCATCCTCCCCTGTAGAGGCTCGCGCAGACATTTGGAGAAGGGAAGCCGCCGTTTGTGAAGGCCGCCACTGAGCAACCTTGAAGATTTCGCGAGTGAGGGGGACGCCCTGGCTGCGGTCCGCGATCAGAAGTTTTATTGCCGCATTGATGAAATCCCCTGCCGCAGCCCTTTGGAGGCCGGGGTCTAGCTCCGCCGCTGCAAGCTCACCCTGTCTCGATCGGGTGCTTCGCTCGCTCTCTTTTTCAAGTATCTCCAGCGCTTCGCGAAAGTAAGCCACCGCCTTCGGCCAGTCCTCTTTCCGGCGATAGAACGAACCGAGATTTCTGAGCACTGAGACACGGCGAGGATGATCGCGGCTGAGAACTTGCATCATCACCTGATTTGCCGAGAGCATCATCATCTCGGCGCGGGCCAGATCGCCCCCATTTTCATAGAGCGTGCCAAGATTGTTGTATGTGGTCGCGACGTAGAGATGGTTTTCTCCGAAGGCGGCGCGATAGATGGCAAGCGCCTGCAGCAGCAGTTTTTCCGCTTCGCCATAGCGCTTTTGGTCCTGGAACAGCGTCGCGACATTCACGAGCGTGGACGCGAGTTGCACGCGAGCGGCCGGAAGCCTGCTCAAAATTGCGATCGAGTTCTTGTAAACTGCTATGGCGTCGGCGGTGCGCCCCGTGAGCTGATAGACAATGCCAAGGTTGCGATAAGTGATCGCGAATTCTGCGGTTCGGGTGTCCCAACGCGCGCCAGCGATACCGAGCGCTCGTAGTACGGAATAGCATCGGGGTATCTGCCGAGCTGATAGTAAAGCTCACCGAGATTATTCAAGAGGACCGCTCCGCCGGGCGTCTCAAGCTTGTTCTGTGCCTGCAAGATGGCGATCGCGCTTTTCAGCGCTGCGATGGCTTCGGCGTAGCGCCCCTCCTTCCGGAAGGCGTCGGCCTGGTTGACTTGCGCATCTTGCGGCCAAGCCGGATTGGCGATGCCGAAAGCGCACAAGGCCAAGACACTGAAAATCAGGGTGGCGAGTTTTTTCTTCATGAGCCGCGTTAATTAATTAAAACGCAGCTCACTTAGCGCACCATTTTACCATCATTATGACGCGCTTGATGTTTACATCCGTCCGTGGCTCGCGCCGGCTGTATGAATCAAGCGCCGTCCGGCATCGGAGCGAGCGCAAAGTTGCCACTTTAATCTTACATCCTAACGTGTTTGATTGTGGGATGGTGGTGAGGCAATAAACGGGTTTCGGTGACGTGAGGGAAAACTTTGCGAAGCGGTGACGTACTCAGGCGACCTCTAAAGGGGCAGTAGAGGAATACCAGGATGTTTAAAATTGCGTCTCGCGTAATACTTGCGGCCTGTTTGAGTGGTATTCCGACGTTTGCAATGGGGCAGCAGGCGCAGAAACCGCAACCGCCAGCGAACATAAAGCTGGAAGCAGCCCCAGCAAAGGAAGCCGCCCCGGACCCGTTGGCGCCTCCCGAGCAGGACAGTGCGCCAGCGCCGGCGCCCGATGCACCGGCTGAGAAGCCCGCGGAGGTTGCAAAAGCTCCGGTTCCCGAGCCAGACCCGATCGCCACGCAAATTCTTGCCCGACTTTCGAACGCAGGCGGAAGGGCCGAGAGCCGCGAGGATGCAGGAGGATTGGCCGCTTACTATAATGGGCAGAAAGGTCAGCCCATCTGGACCTCGAAGGATGGCTTTACCCCCAACGCCTTGAAGGTCATCAAGGAGATCCGAAGCGCAGACGAATGGGGCCTGGACGCCTCGGCTTTCCAAGTTCCGGCGAACCCTGGGGCAAGGGCCACGCCGCAAGCCGTTGCTGACGCTGAAATCAAGCTGAGCCTCACCGTCTTGAAATATGCCCGCCAAGCGCGCGGAGGGCGGCTCGATCCTCCCTCTCTCAGCGAGATCATCGACAGGCGGCCCCGTCTTTACGATCCGAAGTCGGTGCTGAGAGCCGTGGCGGCGGCTGAGTCCCCTGATGCCTATCTGCGCAACCTTCACCCGAAGCACGAGCAGTTCAAGCGCTTGAGGCAGGCCCTTCTCTCGATGAGCAGAGGTGGTGGCGGAGGCTCCGCGTTGCGGATTCCCTCTGGCCCGAACTTCAGGCCGGGCGATAACGATCCTCAGATCGCCCTGATCCGCAAGCGCCTGGACGCAGGGTCAGACGGCAGGCGGGACACTGTCTACGACACCGCGCTCCTCCAGGCTGTGAACCAGTATCAGAGAGAACACGGCCTCCGGCCAAACGGCATTATCGACCGGAACTTGCGTGCCTCGCTCAATGAATTAGCACCCCGCGAGCCGGTGCCCCGGCAAGCTATGGGCGGCGCGATGGACGAGAAGAAGCTACGCATCCTCGTCAACATGGAGCGCTGGCGCTGGATGCCGGATGACCTCGGCAGCTTTTATGTCTGGGACAGCATCCCCGAACAGGTCACCCGCGTGTTGGACCACGGCCGCGTGGTGCTCATGGAGCGGATTGTGGTTGGAAGGCCGACCACGCCGACCCCGACTTTCAGCGCGCCCATGCAGTTCGTGACCTTCAACCCCGAATGGGCCGTCCCCGAAGGGATCAAGGTCAATGAAATCGCGCCGAAGCTGCAGCGGGGCGGCGGCGGGGACTTCTTTGGCGGCTATAGCAGGGGAGGAAGCAGCCAGGCTTTGGAGCGCATGGGGGGCTTGCGCGTCACATATAATGGCCGCGAAATCGACCCGGATTCGGTCGATTGGGCGAGCGTCGATATCCGCCGCTTCCAGTTCATTCAGGGGCCGGGCGAGCGTAATGTGCTCGGCGTCGTGAAGTTCCGGTTCCCCAACAAGCACGACGTTTACATGCATGACACGCCCGACCGCCACCTGTTCAACCAGACGCCCCGCACCTTCAGCCATGGCTGCATGCGGACAGAGAATCCTCTCCACCTGGCGGAAGTGATCCTTGGTCACGACAAGGGCATTTCGCCGGGACAGATCCGGGAGATGGTTCAGGCCGGTGCCACGAACGAGATCAAGCTAAACACCGCTGTTCCGGTTCATGTCGCCTACTTCACAGCCGAGGTCGACGATCAGGGGCAGGTGCATTACTTCTCCGACGTCTATGGGCTTGATAGCCGCGTCGCGAGCGCTCTCAGAGGGCAGGCCATCCACTTCGCCTCTGATCCTCCTGTGGTCACGGCCGATAACCAGGATCGCCGGCAGGCTCAACGCTACTCCGACCCCTATCAGCGTAACGGCCAATATCAACAACAACCTTACGGCCCCTATCAAGGTTGGGGTTCGCCTTATCAGCGCGGGGGTGATCCGCGCTACCCGCCCCGCGGACAACAATGGAATCCTTTCCAGGATTGGAACTGATCGAGCGGAAGCGTGGCATCAAATCGTGTGTCAGCGGGAGCGGGAGTGTTCCGCATATCTTGACGCTGGTGCTTTCGCTTCCCTACTTTGCGGAAATGGGAATCATGCGGCTCGACGCCGCGCAACAAAAAGAGGGCTTCATGGCGACAACGGCCGTGTCTGACGCATCCTTCGAAAACGAAGTCAAAAAGGCTGACCTGCCCGTGCTCGTCGATTTCTGGGCCGAATGGTGCGGGCCTTGCCGCATGGTAGGCCCGATCCTCGAGGAGCTCTCTGAAGAGTTCGCGGGCCAGCTCAAGGTCGTGAAGCTCGATGTTGAGACCAATCCAGGGATTGCGCAGGCCTACAACATTCGCGGAATTCCGGCGCTTCTTCTGTTCAAGAACGGACAGGTCGCCGGGCAACAGATCGGCGCATTGCCGAAACACCAGCTCAGGGCCTGGTTAACCGAGGCGGTCGCGACTTCCTAAGACAAACGCGCATAAAATCGCGCGCATCAATCCAAGCCGCTCCATAAGTTGGAGCGGCTTTTCTGTTTGAGCGTTCAGCCGCCATTCGTGCTTTTTTGTTGCCGCGCTCAGCGGAACCTTTCATTTATTTAATCTTTCAAAGCTTTCATACATTTAATTGAAGACAAGACTTCACAACCCGCCTCCGCAACCCAAATCTCCATCAAGTCAACAGGCGGCGTGACCTTAAAATTGAAGGTTTTGGCCGCATTCATTCTCTTGCGGAGGTCACGATGACGGTTAGCCCAGCCCCTTACACGCCAGATCCAGAAAAAAAGCTTTCTAAAAATTCTGTAATGCTTTCCCAGCTTCGCAAGCGCGGCACGATTTACGCTTCTGCTTTGGCGCTCGCGCTGACGGCGGCGCTTGGGACGGCTTCCTACGAGCTTCGGCCCGAGCGCGCGTTCGCCGAAAGCCAAAGGATGACGCAGCAGACGCTTCCCAGCTTCGCCCCGCTGGTTAAGCAGGTGAAGTCCTCGGTCGTCTCAATCCGGGTCAAAGCCGATATGGAGGCCAGGGTTGCGATGAATGGGGACGAGGAGCAAGCACCGGGTGAACAAACCCCGGGTGCAAATGAAAATCCCTTCGATGGAACGCCTTTCGAGCACTTCTTCAACGGCCCGAAATCGCCGTTCAAGCATTTCCGGGCGCCGAATGGCGGCCACCATATGGTCATGGCCCAGGGATCGGGATTCCTCATCTCGCCCGACGGATACATTGTTACGAACAATCACGTTGCAAGCAATGCGGTCAAACTTGAGGTCGTGACCGACGACGGTAGAATTTATACGGCCAAGGTTGTCGGCACCGACACGCGCACGGATCTTGCGCTCCTCAAAGTCGACGGCAAAAGCGACTTCCCCTATGTGAAGTTCTCGCACTCCAAAGCGGAGGTCGGCGACTGGGTGGTGGCGATGGGTAATCCCTTCGGCCTTGGCGGCACGGTCACGGCTGGCATTGTCTCGGCGCACGGCCGCGACATCGGCGAGGGACCCTATGACGACTTCATCCAGATCGATGCGCCGATCAACAAAGGAAACTCGGGCGGCCCGACCTTCAACCAGGACGGCGAAGTGATCGGCGTCAACACCGCGATCTACTCTCCGTCTGGCGGCTCCGTCGGAATTGCGTTCGACATCCCGGCGAGGACGGCCGAGCGTGTCATCACTGCGCTGAAGGAGCAGGGCCACGTCACGCGCGGCTGGCTTGGCGTGCAGATTTAAGCCTTGACGCCCGAGTTGGCGGATAGCCTTGGCCTGAAGAGCGTGACCGGTGCGCTCGTCGCTGCGCCTCAAAACGGCAGCCCGGCCGAGAAAGCCGGCATCAAGGCAGGCGATCTTATCGCAGAGGTGAACGGCACCGAAGTGAAGGACGCGAAGGATCTCGCCAAAAAAGTTGCGGAATTGGCGCCCGGCTCCGAAGCGACCCTCACGCTGAACCGTGATGGCCAGACCAAAACTGTCACCGTGAAGATTGGTGAGCTGCCCGAGAAGCCCGTTCAGCACGCGAGCTTGCATTCCAAGCCGTCGCGAACCGGGATGACCGATCTCGGCATCCGGATTGCCCCGGCAAGCGAAGTGAGCGCGGATGAGAGCAAAGGGATTGCCGTTGTCGGAGTGGAACCCGGCGGCAAGGCGGCTGAGGCTGGGCTGGCCGAGGGTGACATCATCCTCAAGGTTGGCGAGCAGCCCGTGAACCACCCCGAGGACTTGCGGCGCGCGCTTTCTGACGCTGGGAAAGCAGGCCACAAGAACGCGCTTGCACTCATTAAGCGGAATGGCGATCAGCGCTTTATCGCGCTCCCGGCCAACGTGGGCTAAGGGCGCGTTTATCCAAGCGGAACAGCCGCTTCGCGTGTAACTGAAATCCCGTATGCGGTCGGATGAGCCGTATGCGGGATTTTCTTTGCGTGGTAAGATTGGCGCAGCGCGGGGACCTTGCACTACTTCCCCGGCTGCAAATATCAATGCTGCATTTAAGTTGTCCCCAAGGTGAACAGCATCAAAAGGCAGGACGCGCCATGAATTTCTTTCGCACCATGCTCTTGCTCGCCGCGCTTACCGCGCTTTTCATGGCAATTGGCTACGCGCTCGGCGGCGGCCCTGGCATGACCATCGCCTTCGTGATCGCGGCCGCCACCAACCTGCTAGCCTATTGGAACTCGGACAAGATGGTGCTGGCCCAGCAGGATGCGCAGGAGGTGGACGAGAAAAGCGCGCCCGAACTTTACTCCATCGTGCGCCAACTCGCGGCGAATGCGAATTTGCCCATGCCGCGCGTTTACATCATTCACTCCGAGCAGCCGAATGCCTTCGCGACGGGCCGCAATCCGAACAATGCCGCCGTGGCCGCCTCGGCCGGGCTTTTGCGCATGCTCAGCAAGGAAGAGGTTGCGGGGGTGCTCGCCCATGAACTCGCTCATGTGAAGAACCACGATACGCTCACCATGACCGTAGCGGCGACCTTCGCGGGCGCGATTTCCATGCTCGCGAATTTCGGCATGTTGTTCGGCGGCCGCCGGGACGGTGAAGGCCCAGGAATGCTCGGCACATTGCTTGCTGTTATCGTCGCGCCGCTCGCGGCGATGATCATTCAGATGGGGATCAGCCGCACGCGCGAGTATGGCGCCGACCATGATGGCGCGGAAATTGTCCAGCGTCCGCTCTGGCTGGCTTCTGCGCTGCGGAAGATCGACAACGCGGCTCGGCAAATTCCGAACGAGCAGGCCGAGGCGCATCCCGCGAGCGCGCCGCTTTACATCATCAACCCGCTTCACGGCGGTGGCATGGACAGTCTCTTCTCGACGCACCCGAACACCGAGAACCGGATCGCGGCGCTGGTTGCGCAGGCGCGCCAGATGGGGCAAACCCAGGAGCCAAGTGCGGCACGGATGAATGTGCGATCCGATCAAGCCGCGCCGAGGCCCTGGGGCCAAGGCGGCGGGCGTTTTCGCTGACGTCGTCATCCCGGAAGCCGCTTGCGGCTATCCGGGATCGTTACAAACGCAGGTTTGGATTTTTAAGCTCCCGGATAACGCCACCGGCGTTTCCGGGATGACGGTAAAGTGCCGCAATGCCATCCCACACCGAAATCTCGGGGCTGCAAGCCCGCCAGCTCGCCTCATACCTCCTCAAGGCGGTGTTGCGAGACAGGCAGCCTTTCGATGAAGCCTTCGCGTCATCGGGCGCAAAGACCGCCTTCGCCGGTCTTGCTTTCCGCGACCGCGCCTTTGCCCGCGCCATCGCCGCAACCGCCTTGCGAAGGCTCGGCGAAATCGAAGACATGCTCGGCCATTTTTTGGAAAGGCCGCTGCCTCAAGACGCCTTCGAGGCACGCTTCATTCTGATCGCGGGGGCGGTGCAGCTTGTGTTTATGGAGGTCGCGCCACATGCCGCGATCGGCCTTGCTGTGGAGCAGACGAAGGCCACGCGCGCTGCGCGTCACTTTTCGGGGCTCATCAACGCCGTGCTGCGCCGGTTGAGTGAGAACAAGGTCAAAATTCTAGCTGAACAAAACGCTGGCAAGCTCAACGCGCCGGAATGGCTGTGGCGGCGGTGGGTTCGCCATTACGGCGAAGAAACCGCGGGCAAAATAGCGGCTGCGCACCTCGAAGAGCCACCGCTGGATTTGTCCGTGAAAGCGCACGCAGCCGCCTGGGCGGAAAGCCTGTCGGGCTCGGTGCTGCCTTGGGGAACGGTTCGCATCTCGGTCAAGGGACGCATCGAAGACATCGAAGGATACGACGACGGCGCATGGTGGGTGCAGGATGCCGCCGCCGCTTTGCCCGCGCTTTTGCTGGGCGATGTCAGAGGCTTGCGCGTCGCGGATCTTTGCGCCGCGCCCGGTGGAAAAACGGCACAGCTTGCAGCGCGCGGAGCCCATGTCACTGCGGTGGATATTTCCGCTTCCCGCCTGCGGCGCCTTCGGGAGAACCTCACACGGCTGGACCTGAAGGCCGAGACGGTGCAGGCCAACGCCAGCGAATGGACGCCGCCCGAGCCTTTCGACGCGGTTCTGCTCGATGCTCCCTGTTCGGCAACCGGCACAATCCGCCGCAACCCCGACATCCCCTATCTGAAGTCGGAAGCGGACATCAAAGCGCTCGCCGCCGTCCAGGCAAGGCTTCTGAAGCATGCGCTGACCCTCGTGAAGCCTGGCGGCCAACTTGTTTGTGCCACCTGCTCGCTTGAGCCGGAAGAAGGTGAAGAGCAAATCCGGGCGCTGCTCACCCAGCGAACTGAAATCGCGCTGCTGCCAATCCGGCCGGATGAGCTTGGCATCCCGCCCGAGGCCATTACGGCTCAGGGCACGCTGCGCACGCTCCCGTTTCACGCCGGTGGTATGGACGGCTTCTTCGCCGCCCGGCTTGTGCTGCAATCGAAGTAAGAAACCCCTCATCCTGTCCTTCTCCCGCAAGGCGAGAAGGAACGTTGTTTCTGCCCTTTCCCTGGCGGCAAGAGTAGCGGTGACGGCCGAAACCTATAGCATCGGGCGTTTAGTCGGACGGGCGGTATAGTCCATTTTGTAGGCATCCTCCAAATGGCGGCATCTGTTTGTTGTCTCCGCATTCCTTCTTCTGAAAGATCTTCAGCGAAAGCGCCTTGACGGCAGGTTAACGCAGCTTAAGCGCGTTCAAGCCATTGATAATGCTTGGAAAAGTATGGAACAGGACACCATCGCCGCTGCCTGCGCCGTGCAGTTCCGGCTCTTCGCAAGCGTTAATTTGCGATCCTGAAACATATTTAACGGACTTTTGCTCGTCCCAGTAAATGGAAAAATTCCGGCATTAGATTTTATTTAATGGGTAATTTGTTAACAATAAAAACTACAGCAATTTCAGTGATTTATGGTAGCCGCCCTTTTTCCGGCCGTAGGCGCGGCTTTCCTCCGTTTCGCGGCGAATAAAGAGATTTTTTACCAACGCCCGGCGGGAAATAATTCCGGCGCGCTTCTGTTAACCACATAAGTATGAAGGCTCGCCGCAGTGAACGAAATGTTTACGAATACGCGCATGGCGAGCGCCGTCCACGATGGCGATGGCCGGTTTGGTGAAGGCTTCCTGCCTCGCGGGCGTCGCCATGATCGCCGCCCGAAATGATACCGCCGCACAGTCCCAGCCGTTAAGAAAAATTGCGTCGCAACCGGTTCCGATCTTGCGCACGCTGCGCTAATCCTTCTTGATCAGTCCCGACAGCATCGCAATCAGCAAGCCCAAGGTGGCCCAACTCAGGAGCGTCTGCACCCTCACGATCCTGTCCACGGTCCCTTCTGCGAGAGGCTCCTCTTCGATGATAAGGTCGGGGATATCGCTGCCAAGGTCGTAGCCGGGCTCCCAGATGAGAGTTGGAAAAACCATCCTGACGGGTTTGTCGGGCCGGTCGATGGGCTGCCAGTCGCGTTTCTGGCCGAGGTCGAGCACCGGCAGCATGATGTCCAGTGAATAGATGAACGGGTTGAAGCTCGGCAGTTCCGGCGGTGCGCCCTTGCACTGCGTCCAGTTCTTGCCGCACTTGGCCTCGAGGTCTTTGTTGAGGTAGATGACCGGGTTCGACGGCGAGAAGCTGCCCTGCAGCGCAACTTCTCGATAGAAAAGCCCGCCCGCGCCCCAAAGTGCGAGCAGGAACAGCGTTAGCCGCCCCCATCCGTACCAATAGGCGGTGCCGAAGCCGACGAAAGCCCAGATTGCAAAGAGAAAAATCGAGGCGATCGCGCCATAGAGCACTCTTGCGACGATGGCGAACGGCCACGCGATATAGTTCAACGGTGCCAGGAGACGCGATTTGACGATCTTTGGAACGTCCCGCCAACCATGCCAGATCCTGATGAAAAGAGACCGGTAGTAGCGGCGCGCCTTCAACTTCGCGATTTCGCGCGCGCTGCGCTCATGGCCCATCTCGCGATAGACTTTAATGAGCTGCTCAAAGGGCTGCGGCCTGAAATTCAAGCCTCGATCTTTCGGAGGCTGACGGTCCAGCCACTTCCTGCGGGTGGGCCTGTCATAGTCGCCGCCCCCTGCGAGGCGATCATAAGTAAAGCCATCCAGATGAATGAACGTGGGTAACCTTTTGCCTTTGTCCGACCGCACTCTTTTCTTGGGCCAGGACTTCGAATGATCGACAATTTCGTGGGCGTGACATCCCGCCAAATTCACAGAACCGCGAATTTCAGCCTTCGCCGAAGCATCCCGCCCGTCTGGCCCGAGCCACAAAATCCCGTCTACCTTGGCCCCTTGAAGATCGATGGCATCAGCAGCCTGCTTGATCCATTTAGAGCTTCCGTCGGCTTTCTTCGGTGAAGCATTATCGAAACGCCCGTCTACACAAAGCAGGTTGCCCCTGACCCGAGAGGCGTGAAAATCGACCTTTCCTTCAGCCCTGAACCCATCACGAAGAGAAACACTTTCAACTTCAGCATCAGCACCGTTTAAAGCGACACCAGTCCCGTCCCTGGTGCGGTTGAGGAAAGTGCCTTTATGACAATCGAGAGCGCCGCCGATGCTGGCGCCCGCAAAGGACACCAAGCCTTCCGAATGGAAGCCATTCGCAAGCACCGCGTCGCCAGAGATCGCATTTCCGTCGCAACCAAGCGCGATAGCCGATCCGTCTTCTTTACGGTTACGAAACGTGCCTGCATCACATCGCATAATCCCGCCGATTTTTGCGCCGGAGAAAAACACACCGCCCTCGCCCAGGAAACCGTCGTTCATAAGAACGTCTCCGGCGACCCGTGCACCAGCACAGTTCATCGCAGGGTTGCTATCCGATCGGACTGTGCCCCCCGTCAGCCGCAGACCGCCTTCAATGGATGCGTACAGGAATGAAAAGCCCCTATCCGAGCGAAAGCCGGAATGACAGAAGACGCCTCCACTAACATTTGAGCTATCCGCAATCAGCGCGAGAACGCGGCTCCTCTGAAAGTTAAGCGATTTTGTAGCGGCGTTTTGGAGAAGGACTTTACCGGCGAAGTGGCAACGGGAAAACAGGAGAGGCTGTCGAATGGTGCAGCCTGAAAGGTCCAGGTCCTCGCCGATGTAAGCGCCATGAAGTTCCAGGCGGCTCTCATGCACGGGCGCGAAATCGTCACCGCCGAGCGACAGGAACCGCAGGAAGCGCGCGCGGATCTGGACGTCCGGGTCCTCGGGATCGACCCAGCGCCAGTGCTCGCGCTCATAGCGCGCAAAGACGGTATCGAAAGGCTCCCCGAGTGCAGAGGGATCGGCCTTGAGCTTGCCGGCGAAATCCTGCTCCGCGCCGCCCGCGCCCTTCACTTCGCGCGAGAGTTCATCGAAGAAGCCATGAAGCACCCGCGGCTGCGCATCGATCTTGGCCCGCATATCGACGGAAAGGTCGAGCGGATCGCGGCGAAGCAAAGGATTGAGCCACTCATGATGGAGCTTGAGCGGCTCATAAGGCTTGGGCGCCGACGACGCGATGAGGGTCTCCGCCGCGAGGTGATAAAAGCGCTCGTCCTTCCGAGCATGCTCCACGGTCCGCACCGGATTCGCATCTGACTCCAGCCGCGTGAGGAAGGCGCGCTGGGCCAATGCGAACTTCTCCACATCGTGCGCATCCCTCGGCTCCCAGTACGCAGGCAGCCGCAGCTTGTCGATCGCGTGCCTTGTCGCCTCGATGATGGCTTCCTGCACGGGCTCCGGGGCAGCCTCCGTGAATTTGGCCATCGCTTCGACGAAGCCCATCTCGCCTTGAGGCGGCGCTTCCGGCATGTGATCGCGCCATTCTTCGAGGGCCGCGCAGAGAATCGACGCCCGGCTTTCGAGCACGCAAGCTTCGCCGTTGACGGCCGCGAACAGCAGCCTTTCCTCCGCCGGAAGCAGGCCGCTTGCCGAATCCTGATCGAGAAAATCCCCCAGCCATCGTCCGAAGGGTTTGCCGAGGGGCCGCTCACAGCGATGCCGCAGGTCTTCGGCTGTGGCCTTCAAGTCCAGCAACCACTGCGGAGAGGACGCGGTCGTGGCAGCACCAGCCGCACCGGCCCGTATCAGAGCGGCAGCTTCGCCGTCGAGCGTCGTTCCCTCTTCCTCCATGCCGCGTGCCCCGATGCCATGCACTCGATCAAGCCCTAAGATACAATTAACGGAGTCGGAATGCTAAATCGATTGCTGGATTCCAGGACGCTAGTACAGCCCGAGGCAAGTTCGCCCCCAATTGCGGCACGCGCTTTAGCGAGCTTGCCTCGGATAAGCTGTCCTAGAATCAATAGGTTGCTAGTACGCCTTATCCGCGGGTAATCCTGTCGACGGCCGCAGCATGTGGGTCAGGACTTCCCGCGGGGCGTACTAGGCTCGGTTGGTAACCACAAACTATTTGGGAAAGTTGCCACGAATTGCGGTTAGGTTTCAGAAGCGCTGCGTTACCAATCGCTGGCTTCGATGCGGGCCGAGAGAATCCTTGCCTGCACAATAGGGGATCGCCTAGAACTTTAAACGATGCAGGCACAGATTTCAGATCAGGCGCGCCTTGCGGCGTTCGCTGTCAACAGGGCGGGACGATCAGCCCTGAGGCTCGCTTTAAGGTCGCCCTTTTCGCGGTGGATGGCCGGGGTGCCAACGGCCTATCACCTTCTCATCCTTCCGCAAGACCTGCGTACCGGCGATCCAAGTTTCGCCGTCGAACTTTACGATGGCTATTTCGGCCTTGCAGGCGCCGCCGCCCCCATTGGCTCCGAGTCGCCTTTCCACATCCTGCCACCGACCGTGCCCTGGCAAGAAGACTTGTATGCGTTTGTCTGGCTTCGGCATCTTCACGCCGCCGAAGACCAGATTGCTCGCGAAAAAGCCCGCAAGCTTACCTCGGATTGGATTTCCTTCGCGAGCAGAGCGCCCGCGCTGGCTCGGGACAGGGACATCGCGGCGCGCCGCGTGATCTCGCTGCTTTCGCATGCGGCCTTCCTGCTCGATGGCGCCGAGCCCGCGTTCTACGACTCCGTCATGCGGATGCTGAGTCGCGATTTGCATGATCTCACCGTCACCTACAGTGATGGCGCCGGCGTCGGAAAGCTCCGCGCTTTGACGGCGATCCTGCTTGCGGGCTTGTGCATCGCGGAGCAGGAGACGTATCTTTCCTCGTATCTGTCGGCTTTTTCGGCAGAGCTTGAAAAGCAAATCCTTGAAGACGGCGGACATGCCTCCCGCGATCCAAGCGATTTGATCGAGCTTCTGCTGGAGTTGCTTCCGCTGAAGCAGTGCTTCGTGGCGCGCCAGATCGACCCGCCACCGGCCCTTTACAGCGCCATCAACCGCATGAATGCCATGCTGCGCTTCCTGCGGCTCGGCGATGGCAGCGTCGCCCATTTCAATGGCATGGGGCCGACGCTTCTCGATCAGGTCTCGACCGTGCTCGCCTACGATGATACGGGGGACATGTTCCCGGGCGTGATTGCGCCCCAATCGGGATATGCGCGGCTTGCTGCGGGAGAAGCGGTTGTTATCGCCGATGCGGGAGGGCCACCGCCGCTTCATCTCAGTTCGCGCGCCCATGCGGGCTGCGGCTCTTTCGAGATGAGCGTTGGGCACGAGCCGCTCATCACCAATTGCGGCGCGCCGATGGACGAGACCGGCGACTGGTATGTGGTGTCAAGATCCACAGCGGCCCATTCCACCTTGACCATTGAGGATTTGTCGTCCGCCCGGCTCATCAAGGCCCAGGAGCGGATTGCCGGCCGGGAGCTGTTCTGGCTTGCCGGGCCCAGGACGGTTCAGCATGAAGCCGCCAATTCCGAAACCGCCTTGAGCATCCGTATCGGTCATGACGGCTATCGCGAGCGCTTTGGCCTTCTCCATCGCAGACGGCTGACGCTTCGCAAGTCCGGTCTCGAGTTCGAGGGAGCCGATCAGCTTTCCGCTGTCGGCGAAAACGTCATCGATTCGAAGGCGCGCTTTACGATCCGCTTTCATTTGCACCCCCGCGTTGCGGCGCAGCTTTCGCGCAACACGAACGCGGTGGCGCTGACCACGCCCGGCGGCCAGATTTGGCGCTTTCTTGCCGAAGGCGCCGAACTCGATGTCGAGGAAAGCATATTTTTCGCGGACCCGATTTGCCTGCGGCGCTCCTTGCAGATCGTCCTGAAAGGGCCATGCACGAAGGCGACTTCTGTCCAATGGAAATTCGAGAAAGTGGCGCTGCAGCCGCGTCCCGTCATCGGCGGGGATCAGGCGCGTCGTTTTTCTCGATCTTGATCTTCTCCCGCAACAGTTACACTTACGAGCCATGCTAAAGCACCACGATTTTCCGGTCCGCCGGGCCCTCATCTCCGTGTCAGACAAAACGAATCTGGCCGAGTTCGCCAAGCGGCTGGAACTGCTCGGCATCGAGATCGTCTCCACGGGCGGCACCGCCACCTTTTTGCGGGACGCCGGCGTACCGGTGATCGCGGTGTCGCAGGTGACGCAATTTCCGGAGATTTTGGAAGGGCGGGTCAAGACGCTGCACCCGGCCATTCACGGCGGCATTCTTGCCAATCTGGAGCAAAGCAGCGCACGGGATGTGCTCGCCGCTCACGGCATCGCGCCGATCGGGCTCGTCGTGATCAACCTCTACCCCTTCGAGGAGACCGTTAAGCATAGCGCGAACGATCTCGAGACGATGATCGAAACGATTGATGTCGGCGGCCCGGCGATGCTTCGCGCCGCGGCCAAGAACCATGGCATTGTTACCGTGGTCTGCGATCCCGCCGATTATGGCGCCGTGGCGGACGAGCTTTCCGGCGAAGCGAGGACGACGACGCTGGCGACGCGCCGCCGGCTCGCAGCCAAGGCTTTCGCGCGCACCGCGGCTTACGACTCGGCGATTGCGGCGTGGTTCGCGTCGCAATCCGAGGAAGCCTCGTCCACCTCATTTGCCATCACGGGCACCCTTAAGCAGGCGCTCCGATACGGGGAAAACCCCCATCAGAAAGCTGCCCTCTATGAGTTTGGCAATCACTCGGGGCCCGGAATTGTCGGGGCCGAGCAGGTGCAGGGCAAGGAGCTAAGCTACAACAATCTCACCGATGCGGATGCCGCTTTCGAGCTGATCTCGGAGTTTTCTTCCGACCGTCCCGCCGTTGCGATCATCAAGCATGCCAATCCGTGCGGGGCGGCTGTGGGCGGTACCATTGTTGAGGCTTACCGGAAGGCTTTGGCCTGCGATCCTGTGAGCGCATTCGGCGGGATCGTGGCTTTGAACGGCACTCTGGATGAAGAAGCCGCTCGCGAGATCCTGAAGATCTTCACCGAAGTTGTCATCGCGCCTTCGGTTACGCCAGAAGCGAAGCGCGCTTTTTCCAGCAAACCGAATGTACGCTTGCTCTCAACCGGCGGCCTTTTGCCGCGCAAGACCCGCTCTCCCTATTTCCGGTCGGTCGCCGGTGGTTTTCTCGTGCAGGATGCCGATATGGCGGGGCTCGACGAGCACTCCATGCGCACAGTGACGAAGCGCGAGCCGACCGAGCAGGAGCGGGCGAACATGATTTTCGCCATGCGCATCGCCAAGCACGTGAAGTCCAATGCCATCGTGTTCGCGAAGGATGGCGCGACTATCGGCATCGGCGCCGGACAGATGAGCCGGGTGGATAGCGTGAGGCTCGCCGTCTGGAAGGCGCGCGAGGTTGCCAGTGCGGCGAAAAAAGACCCGGACCAAGCCCTTGTGGGCACGGCTGTTGCTTCTGACGCGTTCTTTCCCTTTGCCGATGGCTTACTGGCGGCGGCGGATGCGGGCGCTACGGCCATAATACAGCCGGGCGGCTCCATGCGCGACGCGGATGTCATTGCGGCTGCGGATGCGCGCGGCCTCGCCATGGTGTGCACCGGCGTCCGCCATTTCCGGCACTAGAGCAGCTCTTAGTCATTCCAAAATGCTAGCTCGCCGGACGCGCCACCGGATCGCCGCCTCTGTCATCCCGGAAAGGCGAAGCCTCATCCAGGATCGTAACAAACTCAAGCGCCTACGTTTTCGATACCCCGGCTCACGCTCGGTTTGGCCGGGATACCGCCTGCCTTCTTTATATATCCAGCGCGTCGGGTTCTGCGAACGCGGCGCGCTCCTGAATGAAGCGGAAGCGTGCCTCGGGCTTGTTGCCCATGAGCTGCTCGACAATGTCTGCCGCTGCGGCCTCGTCCACTTCAAGGTCCAGCCCGTTGAGGTCGCCGCTTCGCCCGGTGATCTCGACACGGAGAAGGGTGCGCTTGCTCGGGTTCATCGTCGTTTCTTTGAGCTGGGCGGGCATCATTTCACCCAAGCCTTTGAAGCGGCTCACTTCCAGCTTGCCCCGGCCATTGAACACGGTCGCCTTCAATTCGGCGAGATGGGCGTCGTCGCGCGCATAGGCCGTCTTCCCGCCCTGACTCAGACGGTAGAGCGGTGGCACGGCCAGGAAGAGATGCCCGTTGCGGATGAGCTCAGGCATCTGCCGATAGAAGAAGGTGATGAGCAGCGAAGCAATGTGCGCGCCGTCCACATCCGCGTCGGTCATGACGATGACGCGGTCGTAGCGCAGCTCGGTATCCTTGTAGTGCTTGCCGGTTCCACAGCCCAGCGCCAGCGTGAGATCCGCGAGCAGCTGGTTTTGCGCGAGCTTGTCTCGTGAGGCGCTCGCCACGTTCAGGATCTTGCCGCGCAAGGGAAGGATGGCCTGCGTGGCACGGTCGCGCGCCTGTTTCGCCGAGCCGCCAGCCGAGTCGCCCTCGACGATGAAAATTTCTGTGTCGTCTTTCGCGTTCTTGGAGCAATCGGCAAGCTTCCCGGGCAACCGCAGCTTCCGCGTTGCACTCTTGCGAGCCGTCTCTTTCTCGCGCTTCCGGCGAAGGCGCTCTTCCGCGCGTTCGATGACGAAGTCGAGAAGGCCGTTGGCCTGCTGGGGTGAGGCCGCGAGCCAATGGTCGAACGCATCCTTGACCGTGCCTTCGACCACGCGCGCGGCTTCTGCGGATGACAGCCTGTCCTTCGTCTGCCCCTGGAATTCGGGTTCACTGATGAACACCGATAGCATCACGCCCGCCGAAACGAAGATGTCGTCCGGCGTGATCTGCGCGGCGCGCTTGTTGTTAGTCAGATCGCCGTGGGCTCGCAGCGATTTTGACAGCGCGGCGCGAAGGCCCTGCTCATGCGTGCCACCCTCTGGCGTTGGTACAGTGTTGCAGTAGGACTGAGTGAAGCCGTCCTCATCAGCAAGCCAAGCTACGGCCCATTCGACGCTGCCGTGGCCGCCTTCCTTTTGAACGCGCCCGGAGAAGACGTCCTTTGTGACCGGCGTGAATCCTTCAATGCGTGTCGCGAGAAAATCGCGCAGCCCGCCGGGAAAATGGAAAACGGCTTTCTCGGGCACATCCGTGTCGCCATGCAGGAGCTCGGAGGCGCAGGTCCAGCGAATTTCAACGCCGCCATAGAGATAAGCCTTCGCGCGCGCCATCTTGAAAATGCGCAGCGGCTTGAAGTTGGACCTTTCCTTGAAGATTTCCGGGTCCGGACGGAAACGCACTGTGGTGCCGCGCCTGTTACGGACCGCGCCCCGATCTTCGAGGCGCGTCATCGGAGCGCCGCGCGCAAAGGTCTGGCGGTAAAGCTTGCCCCCGCGCGCAACCTCGACTTCGAGAAACTCGGAGAGTGCGTTCACAACGGAGACACCCACGCCGTGCAATCCACCGCTCGTCGAATAGACGTTCGAGTTGAATTTGCCGCCCGAGTGCAGCATCGTCATGATGACTTCGAGCGCGGATTTGCCAGGATACTTCGGGTGCGGATCGACCGGGATGCCGCGCCCGTTGTCGGTGACGCAGAGCGTGCCATCCGCTTCGAGAGAGACCTCGATGAAGCTTGCATGCCCCGCGACAGCTTCATCCATGGCGTTGTCGAGCACCTCGGCGAAAAGGTGGTGCATCGCCTTTTCGTCGGTGCCGCCGATATACATGCCAGGGCGGCGGCGCACGGGCTCCAGCCCTTCGAGCACCTCGATGTCGGCAGCGGTGTAGCTCTCGCCCGGCTTCTGCGGCAGGCGACTGACGGTCGCCTTCGGCCTCTCCTCGCCGAAAAGGTCTCGTGTCGAAGCAATATTTTGCTTGCTCATTCCCTGCCCTTAACCGCCGCTTTCTCGCGTCACGAATCTTCAACCGGATGCGAAACTCACAAGTTGCAAGCTGCGCACAATTTGGCAAGTGGCAGTGGGCTTCTACCCACTCTTTCTGTTTTACGGGCCGGCGCCTCCGAAGCCGAATAAGCTTGCAATCAGGCTCGCACATGGCGCATCACACCCAAATCCCCCGAAAGCGATATGCAGCGAGGCCCCCATGAGCGATGTCCTTATGCTCGGCGAAGTCTTTGCGCGCCTCGCCGCTGCACTCGTCGCGGGCGCGGCCATCGGCGTTGAACGGCAATGGCATCAGAAAATGGCGGGCCTGCGGACCAATGCGCTCGTCGCGCTGGGCTCAGCCGGCTTCGTGGCCTTCTCAAGCGTGGTCGGCCAGGGCGATCCGACCCGCGTTGCAGCGCAGGTGGTGTCCGGCATCGGCTTTCTCGGCGCGGGCGTGATTTTGCGCGAAGGCATCAACGTACGCGGACTGAACACAGCCGCCACGCTCTGGTGCTCCGCCATGGTGGGGACTTTCGCGGGCGGCGGCTTTTATGCTCTCAGCCTTGGCGCGGCGGCCTTGGTCGTCTTGACCAATATAGCGATGCGTTCGGCGATTTTGCGCATCAGCCGCAGCCAGCGGGCGACGGCAGACCACGACGCGGAAACGCAATATACGATCGCCGTCACCTGCCGCAGCACCGAAGAAGCGCATGTACGCTCGCTCCTGCTTCATGCGCTGTCGCAGGGAGGGCTGGGCCTCAGAAAGATCGAAAGCGAGGACCTCCCCGAAAGCGGCAAGGTCTGCGTCACTGCTGACACGCCTCCGGGATCGCGAAAAGATGCCGCACTGGAAAATATTGTTGGCCGCTTGAGCCTCGAACCATTCGTAACTGCTGTCTCCTGGGAAGCGGAGCGAGTTAACGGCGACGTTTGAGCTACATCAGGTTTTTTCAGCAATCTTTGACATTCATCAAACTGTCATGTGGCTGAGGGATAGCTTGCCAGTCAAGCGCTTGGGAGTCCCTCCATGTCCGATATTGCAGCGCCGATGCCGGGGCAGGCATCGCCGAAACCAGACCTAAATACAAAAGTCGCACCCGTCACCGCAATCATCTTCATCTTGCTGTTGGCG
Source organism: uncultured Alphaproteobacteria bacterium (assembly GCA_963829495.1). GTDB lineage: Bacteria > Pseudomonadota > Alphaproteobacteria > Rhizobiales > Rhodomicrobiaceae > Rhodomicrobium. Next base: position 168,922 of record CAWHIT010000028.1, on the reverse strand, counting down.
ACCGGCCTGCTTTTCACCGTCTACGGCGTATACTCCGACATTCAGGCGTCGGGCGTTCCTATCACAACATATCTTCCGTTCCTGCTCTTGGGCGCTGCCCTCCTGATTGCGCTTGGCTTCGAATTCGTGAACGGTTTTCACGATACCGCCAACGCGGTTGCGACCGTGATATACACCCATTCGTTGCCCGCGCAGTTTGCGGTGGTCTGGTCAGGCTTTTTCAACTTCCTGGGCGTGCTGCTTTCCAGCGGCGCGGTTGCTTTCGGCATTATTTCGCTTCTGCCGGTCGAGTTGATCTTGCAAGTCGGCTCTCATAATGGCTTCGCGATGGTGTTCGCTTTGCTGTTCGCCGCCATTATCTGGAACCTCGGCACCTGGTGGCTCGGCTTGCCCGCCTCGTCATCGCACACGCTGATCGGGTCGATCATCGGCGTCGGTATTACAAATGCGCTTCTGGCGGGCAGGGACGGCACATCGGGCGTGGATTGGTCGAAGGCGACCGAGATCGGTTATGCGCTGCTTCTTTCGCCCCTTGTCGGTTTCTTTGCCGCCGCGGGGCTCCTTCTGACGCTTCGGTATCTCGTGCGGAACCCCGCCCTCTATGCGGAGCCGAAGGGCAATCAACCGCCGCCCTTGTGGATTCGCGGCCTGCTCATCCTGACATGCACCGGCGTTTCCTTCGCGCATGGCTCCAACGACGGCCAGAAGGGCATGGGTTTGATCATGCTCATCCTCATAGGAACCTTGCCGACGGCCTACGCGCTCAACAAAACGCCGTCTGAGACCCAAATGCCGCAATTCCTGAAGAACTCTGCTGCGATTGAGCAGATCCTCGACAAGAAGACGAAGGGACGTCAAGTTGGCGGCAATCCGAGGCCGTTGATCTCTACCGATATTGCGCTGCACGAAATCGACAACAACACGTTGCCGGCCGTGGCAGAACTCATTCGGCTCATCTCAAGCCAAGTTCAAGAGTTCGGCTCGATCGCCAAGGTTCCGGCGAACGTCGTCGGGAACGTGCGAAACGATATGTATCTCACGTCCGAGGCCTTGCGCTGGCTCCTGAAAGACAACAAGCTTGGTCTTTCGACCGAGGAAATCAGCGTCTTCAAAGCCTATAAGGCCTCCCTCGACGACGCCACTCGCTTCATTCCGCTTTGGGTGAAGGTTGCGACCGCCATCGCGCTCGGCCTTGGCACCATGATCGGCTGGAAGCGGATCGTTGTGACGGTCGGCGAGAAAATCGGCAAGCAGCATCTCACTTATGCCCAAGGTGCATCAGCCGAGCTGGTCGCCATGGGAACCATTTTCGCGGCTGACGGCTTCGGATTGCCGGTTTCGACGACGCACGTATTGTCCTCGGGCGTTGCAGGAACTATGGCGGCGAACGGCTCTGGCCTGCAAATGTCAACCGTTCGAAATCTCCTCATGGCGTGGGTGCTGACTCTTCCCATGGCGATGCTGATCTCAGGCAGCTTGTTCTATCTGTTCACGCGGATTTTCTAGGCTTTCTGACCTCCGGGGTCGCGCAAAAGACGCGGCCCTGGAAAACATCGCAGGCCGCTCGCTGGCGCTGAAGCCAAGTGGTGAATCGGCTTCTTGTATGCATGTTACGAAAGGCTCCATCTCTTTTCCCGGCTTGCACTTGGCTTTGCGTCTGCCGTTGCTTCAGGCCAAGAGTTTGGAAGAAAGCGCCTTGTCGAGAGGTTAACGGAGGCCAAGCTATTGAACTCAATAGATAAATTTCAGAACGACGCGTACGCCGCCGTAGGCTCAGACGGCGGCCGAATGGTTAACAGGCGCGGCCAAAACATATTTAACGGACTTTAGCGCGTCCCAGTAAAGGGAAAAATTCTGCCATTAAATTCCACTTAATGGGCGGTCACAGGCGAGAAAACCCCGTTAATATTCAACGGTCTATCAGAATTATTTCGCGTCAACTCAAAGGCGCGGCGCTCCTCTTCCGCGTCGGAATACACGTCCCTTTAAGCATAATGGTGACGGGAAGTAATTCCGGCGCATACATCTTAACCCTGTTCGGATTAATATATGACCGGCGCGGACAACGGCAACGATCCGTTTACCCCGATGGCCGCGGCTTTGCGCCTTGCGCTGGGCGATTGGAGCGCGGCCTGGACGCGCCCGCGTCATCGGTCCGGGACCTGCGGCGTCTCGCGAGCGCCTGCACCACGTTCTCAGGATCGTCCCGGTACGACCTTTTGTTTAATTATGCGGTTTAGGCCAATTCCTGAAATCCTGACATATCGGAGGCATGTCTCTGATTGGGGGGCAACCGGCTGTCCCGGCTGAGCGCTTACACCAAGATCTCAGATCACCGCCGAGATTGGACTCTCTACGGTGACCGGGCCAACACAAGCTAACCCTGGGAAGCGTTGCATTCCGAAACACTTCGGAATGCAATAGGCGTCTCCTTTTCGAAGACGCCCGCTTTTGTTTCCCCTTTGGCTTGAGGCTAATTTGCGGTCCTACTTTGGAAAGCTAAGCTTTGTCCCGCTCCAGCTGCGGCCACTTACCATGAAACCCGCCCAGTATCATGTCGGGAGAAATCGCGCATGTACGTCTTATTCTGACACTCCGCTGACACTTTCGTAGTTGCTAGGCTCCTAAGCCTTAGTTATTCTTTTCCTAGATAAGCAGGAATTTGCTTTGGGCTCCAGTCTGTTTATTGACCGACTGCACTTGGTTCTTTATCGGGTGAATTTAAATAGTCTCTATTAAAGCGAGTTCGTGTGCATTTGCTTAGGTGTCCGAATAATCCGGCTCCTTCACAATTCAATGGACAAGTAATGCAGCCTATCATCGAAGACAGGTTCGATCTCGTAGAGCTTGTGAATTGTTTGCGCTTCATAGCGCAGGCATTGAAAAAACTTCCAAATGATCAAAAGGGCACTGGCGACCAAGTTGAGAAGCTATCCGCAGAGAGAAAAATTATCCTAACGTATCTTCGCAAACTCCGTCCATTTCGTGGGCGAAAAGGCAGGCCTAATTAGGCTCCTTTAACGCTCCAGGATCTTAAGAAAGACCGATAAGAGCAGATCCAAATTACACATATTCAAAGGGTTTTAACTTGCCAGAAGCAAAGCGACTACACGCCTACGGCATCAATGGCATTAGGACATAGACTTGGGAGCGCGCACCGTCCACGCGAATAAGACGGTAACTAGCTTGGTCAAAATCCGACCGAACTCAACTCTTTCTGAAGGGCTTCCCGTAATGTTCGCTGTCAAGCATGCGGAAACACCGAAGGAATGCTTGATCGAAGCCGCGGATAGAGAGTTGCTCGAAAAGCTAGAAAGTTCTCTGATTGCCTCCTATGAGATGGCGCTTGAGAGCGGAACTCAGTCCGGGAGATGCGCTCGCAATCATTTTAGATTGGGCCGCAGTGGAATGCGGGCGGCTAAATAACGGGTAAATTCGCTTTTTGAACTTATCAGCAAATGAAGCAGCTAGAAGCTTTGAACTTGGTGCGCCTACTAAAAAAAGAGAACGGCTAACTGATCCGATTGCGCTTGCCTATCCTCGGCGAAAATTGTGCCCTTTGATGAGTCCGGTTGCGGAGGTTGAGCCGCCGGGATGTGATTAACGTGAGTCTGGAGGCGGCTAAGCCCTCTTCTCAGTCAGGCAAAGCCGGTCCAGCGGGCTCATCACCTTGCGGATCGTGCTCGTGGCCACGCGCGTATAAAGCGCCGTTGTGTTGAGCTTGGCGTGGCCCAGGAGCACCTGGATGACCCTGATATCAATATCCTGCTCCAAAAGATGGGTCGCAAAGCTGTGGCGCCTATATCGATCAAGACATAGGCGCCACTATCTACCTCGCCCGACTATGTCGGGTAGCTTTAGAGCGGAACTACAAACGTCTGAGGAACAAGGAGGTTTCCTGCAGAAGCATCCGGGCCACCCGACATAGTCAGCGCGATCTACAGGCTGTTCAAGAACTCCAGCAAATCGTCGTCAGGCCGGAAGCGGGATGTTTTGCCGGAATATGGGGACGTCTTTGCCAACGCCGCCTCCTTCATCGCTAAAGTCGCCTCGATATATATTTGCGTGGTCTCGACCGATTTATGGCCAAGCCACAAAGCGATTACGGCACGGTCGACGCCCGCCTGCAGGAGGTCCATGGCCATCGTGTGTCTCAGACGATGAACAGTGACGCGCTTTTCCTTCAGCGACGGGCACATGCCGGAAGCGGTCCGGCGGTGTTTGTTCAGGATATACTGAACGCCATGAACGCTTAGCCGCTCACCTCTGGCGCTGGGAAACAGAATACCGTCTTCTCCGCGCTGTGGCTCTTTCAGCCAGCTTCTCAAGACTGCGGCCGTAGACTTGGCGAATGGGGTGCAGCGTTCCTTGCGCCCTTTGCCAATGACGCGCAGGTGGGCGCCCGTGCCGAAGAACAGATCGTCCCGCTTGAGTCCGGTGATCTCCGATAGCCGCAATCCGGTCTGCACCGCGACCAGGAGGAACGCGTGATCGCGCCGCCCGGACCAGGTCGATTGATCCGGTGCGGCCAGCAAGGCATCGACCTCTGGGCGCGTCAAGAAATTAACGAGGGTTCGAGTGAAGCGCTTACTGGGGATCGCAAGCACGCGTTGAATTTGGGCGGAATGCTCTGGCGCCTCGAAGGCCGCGTAGCGAAACAAGGAATGAATCGCCGTGAGGCGCAAGTTGCGGCTGCGGACGCTGATACCCTGGCGGTTCTCCAGGTCATCCAGGAAGGCAACGATCAACGGCGCGTCGACTTCCTCGAAGTTCAAACGAGACGGCGGCTTATGCAATGTTCGTTCGGCGAACTTCAGCAACTGCCGGAATGTATCGCGATAGGAACTGATTGTATGGGGGCTCGCCTGCCGCTGTTGCATCAGGCGTTGCGTGAAGAAGCGCTCCAACAGTGGCGCCAGGCCGGCATGCTTGGTCATGTCCGGTCCTCCCAGCGGCGCTCAAGCCGGCGCATTGCTTCTTTCATCAGTTCGGGTGAACCGCTGAGGTACCATTGGGTATCGGCCACGTGGACATGGCCGAGATAAGTGGACAAAATGGGCAGGAGCCGCTCGGGATCTTGCCCGGCTTCGTACCAGTGCAACAGCGTATTGGTCGCAAACACGTGCCGCATGTCATGTAGACGCGGGCCGTGGCTGTCCTCTATCCCACGCAGGCCGATCTGGCGGGACAGAGCATAGAATGTTCGATGAATGTCACCCAGATCGAGGCGATTACCCAGCCGGGAAGCGAACAAATAAGGAGACGCCGCCTGGGGTGCACAATATTGCCGGCGGCGCTTGATATAATCCTGAAGCACTGCGCACGTTGATGCGTGCATCGGCACAAGACGGGACTTTCCGAACTTCGTGCCGTGGATCGTCAACACAGCGGCCTCGAAATCGATATCCGAAAGCTTGAGGTTCCGGGCTTCGCCGAGGCGGAGGCCGGAAACGCTCAGCAGTCCGAACAGGCAATAATATGTCCATGGCCTGAGCTTGCAGCGGGTATACCGGCACGGCATATCGAGGGCGGCGGACAGGAGGCGCTGGATGTCTTCCTTTGAATAGAGATACGGTCGTGCCCGCTTCGGGCGAAAGGGCAGCAAACCGTCTGGGGGAATCTGAGTCCGCGGATCAGCGGCAGCCCGGTGACGGGCGAAACCGCGGACCCAGCCCAACCGTTTTGCCCAATGCGAAGGCTGCGCATGCGACGGTCGCTGAGCCCAGGCGAGAGCCAGTTCCGTCGTGACATATGGCGTGTCATTGGCCTCCAGGAAGGTGACGAAATCGATCAATCCCCTTCCTGTCTCTCGCAGCTTGAACCCCAGCCCTCGCCGCATCTCGATGTAGTCCTGAATAGCCTGCCGGAGTGTGCTCATTGGGCTTCTCCCGGCCACGGCAAAGCCAATGTTCGCAACGCGTTAAGATCGACCTTGGCGTAAATCGCCGTTGTCTGCACATGACGGTGTCCCAGAACTTCACCGATCTCACCCAGCGAGGCGCCGCCACGCAGCATCTCTGAGGCAAGCCCATGCCGGAACTGGTGCGCTCCCTTTGTGGGAGAAGCGATGCCTGCCCTCTTGAGGGAGCGCCGGATGACTGACCCGAGTCCACTCGGCCCTTTGAAACCCGTGATCGGGGCCCTGTCGCGCAAAAAAACGCGACGGCTGGCATTGCGCGGGCGCGACTTCCGCAGGTAGCCGGCAATCGCCTCGCCAACATCCGCAGGTAACGGTAGGCCGTTGCGTTGACCGTTCTTACCTCGCACATGGATCTGTCCGGCTACCCAATCGATATCGTTGAGTTCGAGCGAAACGACCTCACTCGACCGTAATCCCAATCTCGCCAATGCGAGGATCATCGCATAGTCGCGGCATCCGGCGGGCGTATCGCGATCAATGCTGGCGAGTAGACGAGTTACCTCATCGCGGCCGATCGCACGAGGAATAGACGATAGCCGCCAGTTGGCCACGATCGGGACCGCTGCGGCCAAGTCGGAGACGGTGTCCCCGCGATAACGCGCATAGGAGAGAAACGACCGCAGTGCGGTGGTCATGATTTTGGCGCCTCGCATGTTGAGACGCGAAACCCTCTTTTGGACGAAACCGGTCACGTCGACGGTACGCAATTGTGCGAGCGAGACCTCACCATCACCGAAGCGGAAGTTGAGAAAATCCCGGACAACTGGCCGGTAATTTACGATCGTTTGACGAGATAGCGCACGTGCATCCTGCAAATACCGCTCGTATGCCAGCACATGTTGTTCTACCGGCGATGGGCTGTGGTTGGCTTCAATCTCTTCGGCGATTGCGCTCTGGCTTCGTAGAAAGGCCAATAGATGCCGGAGAGCGGCGTTATCTCCACGCCTTGGCCGCCGGGAACGCGCTCGGTCCAGCAAATAACGCCCAGGTTGCTCTTCACTTAAGCCGCTTAGCTCAATCCCCTTTTGCACGAGCCATTCGCTGAAGCCTGCAGCCATCAGCACCTGGCTCCTCATAGAAGCAAGCCCGTAGCCTCGATCAGCTAGCCATCCGGCAAACGGAACAATGTAACTCGCCACCGGTCCCTCTGGCGGCCGCGCCAACGCCAAAACATCATTGATGAAATACTTCATTGCTTGCTCCCTTTCCAAGCTGGATTGCCGGAAGGGCTACAAACTATCTCTACATGCTATCGCATAAACCATTGGAATTGTGGGTAGAACTCTAACTACCCAACATAGTCGGGCGAGGTAGATAGTGCCGCAGCGTATGCAGCGAAACGCGTTTGTTGATCTCCGCCAGCTGGGCCGCCATGTGGCAGATGCGGTTCAACTGGCGTGTGGTCATGGGGTTAACGGGGTTCTGGCCTGGAAACAGCCACGCCGTGGGCCTGCCGATGCGCCACCATTCCCGCAGGATATCGAGCAGCAATGGCGACAGCATCGCGTGGCGGTCCCTGCGGCCCTTGCCCTGCTCGACGCGAAGCAGCATGCGCGCGCTGTCGATATCGCAGACTTTTAGCGACACGACCTCCGAGGCTCTGAGCCCCGCGCCGTGGGCGACGCTCAGCGCCGCTTTATACTTAGCACTGGGCGCGGCATCGAGTAACCGGGCAACTTCATCGTGGGTCAGTACCGTGGGCAACTTCCGGGGCTGCTCGACGCGAAACAGAGGCTTGAGAAGATCGTATCTGTCGAGCGTGATGCTGAAGAAGAACCGCAGCGCAGTCATGGCCGAGTTCACACTGGCTGCGCCAAGTGGGCTCTGGACAAGATGAAGACGGTAGAGTCGCAAGTCCTCCGCCGTCGCCGTCTCAGGCGCCCGGCCGATGAACGCTGCAAGGTTCTTGACGCGCCGGATGTAATCCTTCTGCGTCTTCTCTCCGAAATGCCGCGCGGTCATATCGTCGATCATGCGCTGGCGAAGCGGGCTGATACGCATACGCAACTCCTATCTTGAATGAGACTGACGCCTCATTCTCAATCGGAGCCTTCGGCTTGCGATAACGGTTCAGAATGGAATGCCGCACGCCGAGGCAGCGTCTACCGCGAGAGCGGTTTCGTTCAACGACCCGAAACAGAATCCTGGCCGCGGCCGCAAGAGGCCGTTGTTCGCTGGCGAAGCCAGGAACGCCTCTTAAACTAGCATCTGGCGCATCGCTCGCCCTTCCCTCAAGCAAGACCGGCACAACCATCGGGCGGTGGCTTGCGCTTTGAGACATAGGGCGCCAAAGCGGCCATCCGTTTCCTCTTTAAGAACTTCTTAGCCAAAAACTCAAGTTCATCCGATGCTTACAACATCCAAGCTTGAGCCGCGACGGTGACTTCTCCTATAAATCCTTATAGTCGCAGAAAGCTTGCCGCTGGCCCCAAGTAAAGGTCCAAGCCGCGGATATCAAATCCAGTACGGCGCTGCGCTTTTCAACATAACATCCGCCACGTCTCGCGAGGTCTCATGGGCATCGTTATCGAAATCTTGCCCGCGCGCAGGCGAGGGCGTCCCTCCCGCTACAACTCCGCGTATTGCGACCGCGTTCTCGCGCTCGCCGCCGAAGGTTGTTGCAAGGCCGAGATCGCCGCCAGCCTTGGGGTGAGCGTCAAAACGCTGAACGCCTGGGCGGCAACTTATGATGACTTCCGCGAAGCACTGAGCCAAGCGAAGGAGCTGGAATATGCGTGGTGGCTGGCGGTGGGACGCACGTGCCAGTTCACGCGGACGTGGAATGCAAGCGCCTGGGCGCTGCAGATGCGCAATCGCTTCCGCAAACGCTTCCACGATCGCGTTCCGGCGCAGGACGAGACACCGGAGGAGAGCGTAAATGCCGAGCAACTCCGCGCGGAAATGGAACGCAAGCTATCTCGCATCGCTGACGCCGGAGCAGAGGTTATCGTTCCTGGCGCAACTGACGCCACGGGAGCTGAAGAGCCTTCAGTATGACTGGAATTTTTGGGCGCGGCCCGAGCAGCGCGCGCCAGCGGGAAACTGGCACACCTGGCTGATCCTGGCGGGGCGCGGCGCGGGCAAGACGCGAAGCGGCGCGGAATGGATACGGGCCTGCACCTGCGGGAGATCGCCTCTGACCGGCGGCAGTTGTGAGCGGATCGCGCTCGTGGCCGAAACGGCGGCTGATGCGCGCGACGTGATGGTCGAAGGCCCGAGCGGACTTCTCGCGATTCATCCATCCGCGTTCCGCCCAAAATTCGAGGCTTCGAAACGGCGGCTGACCTGGCCGAACGGCGCCATCGCCACCCTTTATAACGCAACGGAGCCCGATCAGCTGCGCGGCCCGCAGCATGACGCAGCCTGGTGCGACGAACTCGCCAAGTGGCGCTACGCCCGCGAAACCTGGGACATGCTGCAATTCGGACTGCGGCTTGGAGACGATCCGCGGCAGGTCATCACGACAACGCCGCGCCCGATCCCGATCGTCCGGCACCTTCTTGCACGCGAAGGACATGGCGTGTCCCTCACGCGCGGCACAACCTACGACAACCGCGCCAACCTCGCCCAGAACTTCTTCGAGACCATCGTCAAGCATTATGAAGGCACGCGCCTCGGAAGGCAGGAACTCAATGCAGAACTTGTTGACGACGTCGCAGGCGCTCTTTGGACGCGCGCTATCCTGGATCAACACCGCGTTGCAGGCGGAAATCCGCTTCCCGCAATGCAGCGCATTGTCGTGGGCATCGACCCCGCCGCCAAAGCCAGCGCCGACGGAGATCGAACCTCCGAAACCGGACTTATCGTTGCCGGACTGGGTGACGATGGGCGGGGATACGTGCTTGATGATCTATCGTGCCGTCTGTCGCCCCGAGGCTGGGCAGCCAAAGCCATCGCAGCCTTCGACCGCTACGAGGCGGACGCCCTGGTGGTCGAGATAAACCAGGGCGGCGCCATGGTTGAAACGGTCCTCCGCGCAGAGCGTGCGGGCCTGCCCTTGCGGCAGGTCCGCGCCTCCCGGGGCAAGACCGTGCGCGCCGAGCCCATCGCCGCGCTTTACGAGCAGGGCCGGGTGAGCCACGCGGGCGCCTTCCCGGCGCTGGAGGATCAGATGGTGCTGTTCACGCCGTTCGGCATCGAGGGCGACGGCGCTGCGGACAGGGTGGATGCGATGGTGTGGGCGCTGTCGGATCTGTTCCCGCGTATGGTGAAGCCGGTTCCGGATGTGGCGTGGGAGGATGACTGGGCGGGCGGCGGCGCTGGGAGCTGGCTACTTTAGTAGTTGCTGCAATAAGGCTCTCGCAGTCAACAGCAGTTGATAAAATCATGCTTTCATAGTCACGAACCAGCTATGGCTAGACCGTCACACTCACGCAAGGGAGGCTTCTGCAGACCTCGCCGCTAACCATTTGGAAACCATAGCGAAACAATATGCTGGCACACGACTCGAAAGGCAGAGACTTAATGCAGAACTCATCGACGATGTTGCTGGCGCTCTTTGGACTCGCCGGATTCACGACCTATACCGCCTCGCGGACGCACAGCGGCTCACAATCGATCCGGCTGCCAAAGCTGGCAATGACAAAGTTCGAACTTAAAAAACAGGACCCATCGTTGCCGGATTGGGTCTTGATGACCGGGGATATGGGCTTGAAGTTCTATCGTGCCGTCTGCCGCCCTGAGGCTACGAAGCATTAGCGGCTCTTGGCCAATATAAGCGGACGCCCTGGCGGTGGAAATCAACCAGGGCGGCGCCTCGATTTACGAGCATGGCCGCGCGAGCCATGCGAGCGCGTTCCCGGCGCTGGAGAATCAGATGGTGCTGTTCACGCCGTTCGGCGTCGACGGCGGCGGCCCCGTGGGCTGGGTGGATGCGATGGTGTGGGCGCTGTTTTTGCTGAACAGCAGTCAAAATAGTCACTGCTCACTCAGTGAACTTTCTGCCAAAGAATCAGTTTTCATCGTAAACGCGGCAGCGCCTCAGCTGAAGCGCGTCGAAGCTCGAATCCGGATGGGACACAGATAAACTGGCCCTCAGCATCCCTTCGCAGCTTCTCCGGTAGTTTCATCGACCAATATCCAAATTGAGTACTGCGCCTACTCTTGAGGCGAAACCTCCGCTTATTCCAGGCTACGCTCAACTCAACCCAGTTTCTATTGTGCAATAGCGCGCCTTGTGCGCCTATGAGGTTCCCTTGCCCAAAATTGACATCGTTCAAGAGGCGCAAGAGCGCCTCGAAGCCGCGTGGGTGCAGGATCGCGAGAACCGCGAGGACGCGTTCACCGACCTGAAGTTCCTCGCGGGCGACCAGTGGCCGAACGCCATCCGCCAGCAGCGCGAGGCGCAGAACCGGCCGTGCCTCACAATCAACCGCCTGCCGCAGTTCGTGAACCAGGTGGCGAACACGGTGCGCATGAACCCGCCGGCCATCAAGGCGATCCCGGCGGGCGGCGAGGCGACGCAGGAGCTGGCCGAGATTTACTCGGGGCTGTTCCGGCAGATCCAATATCGCTCGAACGCCACGCATGTCTTCGCGAACGCGGTGTATTACGCCGTGGCGTGCGGCATCGGGCATTTCCGGCTCACGACCGAGTATGCGGACGACGACGCATTCGATCAGGAAATCCTCATCAAGCGCATTCAGTATCCGCTTTCGGTGTTCTGGGATCCGGCCGCCGTCGAGCCAAGCCGGTCCGACGCTGAATATTGCCTCGTCTCCGAGCTGATCGGACGCAAGGATTTCCAGAAGCGCTTCCCTGGTGCGGCCATGACCGATTTTGCCGCGCCCTCCGACCTCAACGCCGAGAGTGGCCTGTTCTGGGCCAACCGCGACGCCGTGCGCGTTTGCGAATACTGGGTGAAGCGCCCGCATGAGCGCACCATTGCGCGGCTTGCGACCGGCGAGACCATCGACATCACGGAGGTGGATCTCTCGGCGCCTTACACCGTCATGGCCGGGCTTGACCCGGCCATCCAGGGTTGCGGCCGCTTGCTGGATGGCCGTCTCAAGGGCGGCCATGACGATAGGAGGCCCGGCCATGACGACACGCTCGCCTCCCAGATCATCGCCGAGCGCAAAGTGAAGTCGCACAAGGTCGAGCATTACCTTTTGAGCGGCGAGGAGGTGCTTGAGGGGCCGAACCAATGGCCGGGCCGGTACATCCCGATCTTCCCCGTCATCGGCTCCGAGACGGCGCTTGAATCCAAAGTGATCCGCAGCGGCTTGATCCGCTTCAGCCGCGATCCGCAGCAGCTTTACAACTTCTGGCGCTCCTCCGCCGCCGAAGCCATCGCGCTCGCGCCGCGCGCGCCGTTCCTCGCCACGCCCGCGATGATCGCGAAATTCAAGGGACAGTGGGATACGCAGAACACCGTGACGCGGCCGTATCTGCTCTATGAGCCCGATCCGGATGCGCCGGGCGGGCGGCCGATGCGCGAGCCACCCCCGGATATTCCGGCGGCGCTCGTGCAGGAAAGCGCAATGGCATCCGACGAAATGAAAGCGACGACCGGCATCTACGACGCGGCGCTCGGCGCACGCTCGAACGAGATTTCCGGCGTGGCTATCCGCGCTCGCGAAAGCCAGGGTGGCGTTTCCGCGCTGCACTATCAGGACAACCTGATGGCGACGCTAAATCACCTGGGCAACGCGCTCATCGACCTCGTGCCGAAGATTTATGACAGCGAGCGCACCATCCGGATCATGCAAGAGGACGACAGCCATGAGCCGGTGCGCATCAACGTCCCTGTGATGGGCGTCGACGGCAAGCCGATGCTGCTCAACGATCTAAGCCAGGGCACCTACGATGTGCGCGTGAAGGTTGGCCCGTCTTATGCGACGCGCCGTTCCGAGGCCGCCGACAGCATGCTGCAGTTCATCCAGGCCGTCCCCCAAGCCGCTGGCGTGGCGGGCGATCTGGTGGCGCGCAACATGGATTGGCCCGGCGCGGACGAGATCGCGGAGCGGCTCCACCGTATGCTGCCGCCGCAGGTCACGGGCGATGCCCCGCCTCTCGGCGCGCAGATCGCGCAGGCACAGCAGCAGGCTTATCAGGAGGCGCTAGCGCAAGCGCATCTGAACCGCGTGCAGGGCCTCGCCGTGAAGTCCGAAGCCGACGCGGCCAAAGCGCATGCGGAGGCGCAGGACGCCACGTCGCGTGCGGCTTCGAATGCGTCCGCCATTCTTTTCGGAACGCCGCTCGCGCCCGCGGACCAGCTCAAGACGGCCCTCCAGCAAGCCGACCTTCGGGAGCGGCAGGCGAGCGCCGCCAAGGCCGAAGCCGAGCTGCAGGGCAAGGTCTTCGACAACGAAGTGAAGCGCGCCCGCTTCGTGGAGCCCTCGCCTTACAAGCTTTCCTGATGGTCATGGCCGCCCCTGAGGCGGCCATCCAGGGCAAAGAAGCACTCACAGAGGATCTGGATGGCCGGGTCAAGCCCGGCCATGACAGCCATCACAAGCACAGGACAAGTCATGACAGAACGCGACGAGATCTCGTCCGTGGACGATGACGCCTTGGCATCCGCCGGGCAAACCGAGCCAAACGACAACGAAGGCGGTGCAGGCGCGCCCACTGCTTCCACCCAGCCTGAAGGCATTACCGGCCGCGTCCAGCAGCTGATCCGCGACAAGCGCACAGCAGAGGCGCTTGCGGCAACCAGCGCCGCGCAAGCCGCTGCCCTTCGCGAGCGCTTCCAGGGCGCGGGGCGTCCCCAGGATTATCGCGCCCCCGAAGATTATACCCGCGCCGTGGCCGAGCAGGCCGTGCGCGAGGTCGGGTCCGAAATTCTGGCACGGCAGGCGAGCCAGGCCCAGGAGATTGCGGCCCGCGCGGCGCAGGACGCCTGGACTGAGACGACCACCGAGTTTCGTCGAAAAGTCCCGGACTTCGACGCCGTCGCACACAACCCGAACCTGACCGTGACGCCGATCATGGCCGACGCCATCCGCAAATCCGGCCGGGGCGCGGAGATCGCCTACTTCCTCGGCAAGAACCCCGCGGAAGCCGCACGCATCGCCAGCCTCCCGCCCGTTTCCCAGGCCACCGCAATCGCGCGCCTCGAAACGCGGGTCGGCGCCGCGCAGCACTCCGTCAGCCGCGCGCCACAGCCCGTAGGCACCCTGTCCGGCCGTTCAGGCAGCGCCGGCAAGCCCCTCGAAGACATGAATTTCGAGGAGTATCGCCGCGCCCGCGGTTTCTAGCTAAGCAGAGTTTGCCTGACGCGCCACCGGATCGCCGCCGCCGTCTTCCCGGAAAGGCAAAGCCTTATCCGGGATCGCAACAAATTGAAACACATACCTTTTCGCGATCCCGGCTCGCGCTTCGCTTGGCGGGATGACGAAGTGCGGAGCGAGCCGCGTTCGTTGGTCAGATGAGCGAAGTTTGCATAGTTCCCCCAATACCCTGATGCCCCTCACCCAACCTGCTCCCAAAGAGCGGGCCACGACCTCGCGACGGATGCTCCCGGCGAGAGAGTGATAGGGTGAGGGGCGCTCCCCCATCCAAAAAGGAGACTGCACCAGATGGCCTCAACCCTGCTCACCCCCAGCATCATCGCCAAGGAAGGCTTGATGCAGCTCGAAAACAACCTCGTGGCGGCGAAAATGGTTCATCGCGCCTACGAGTCGGAATTCGGCGAAACCAAAATCGGCGACACGCTCACCATCCGCAGGCCGGTCAAATACGCCGTGCGCACGGGCTCCGTCGCCCAGATGCAGGACGCGACCGAAGGGAAGGTGCAGCTCCAGATCAACACGCAGCGCGGCGTTGATTTGCGCTTTCCGACGAAGGACTTGACGCTAACTATCGACCGCTTTGCCGAGCGCTATTTGAAACATCCCATGATCGCGCTGGCAAACCAGGTCGATCTCGACATTTTGTCCCTTTATAAATACGTCTGGAACTGGGTGGGAACGCCCGGCCAGACGCTCTCCGGCTACAAGTCCTTCATCAAAGGCCCGCAGCGGCTTGATGAGATGGCCGTGCCGGCGCCGCGAGCCGACCTGCCTTTCGCCCGCCGACTTTTACGGCATGGCCTCCAGCTTCACCGGCCTTTATGTGCAGGATGTCGCGAAGACGGCGCTTGAGAAATCCAAGCTGCCCATGGTCGGCAACACCGACTGCTACGCGTCGCAGAACGTCATCAATTACACGGTCGGCTCCTACGCGGGCACACCCGTAATCTCCGCCACGGCTTCGGCAAATGGCGTCACGAACACCGGCGTAACCACCTACCTGGCCGCCAAGGACACGAACCAGACCGCGATCCTTGTCGATGGGCTAACGGTCGGCGCGACGCTCAATCAGGGCGATGTTTTCACCATCGCAGGCGTCTACGCGGTGAACCCGGTGACGAGGCAAGTGCTGCCTTACCTGCAGCAGTTCGTCGTGAACGCGCCTGTTACGGCAACCGGATCGGCGGATGCGGTTACGATCTCGCCCGCCATCATCGTTTCGGGCCAATATCAGACGGTGAGTGCTGCTCCAGCGCAGAACGCGGCTCTGACCTTGGTGGGCACCGCCGGAGCCTCCTATCCGCAAAACCTCGTCTTCCACGAGAATGCTTTCGCGCTGTGCATGGTGCCAATGGAACTGCCCGAGGGCGCAGTCAAGAAGGCGCGGCAGAGCTACAACGGCCTCTCGATCCGCGTGATCTGCGACTACGACATCGTGAACGACATCAATATGTGGCGTCTCGACATTCTCTATGGCGTTAAGCCGATCTACCCCGATCTCGCCACCCGCGTATCCGGCTCCAACTAGCCACTCGTCCGGACGGGCGCTTAACGCTATCCATCAATAAAATTTTTCTACTAATTACAATTAAAAGCGCTTAATTAACTTCGTCGTCCCGGAAAGCGCTTGCGCTTATCCGGGATCATTCAAGGTCGAAGCTCGAATTCTGAACGATCCCGGATAATGCCTGCGGCATTTCCGGGATGACGCCACCCCAATTTCTCGGGTTATTCCATGCCCGTAAGACAGCTTTCCGACGGAAATCCCGACGGCAACGTGCTCGGCCAGAGCGCTAGCCGATCTCATCTCCTTCTACAATGCAACTCCAGTCGCCCAGCGTTCAGGCTCGGTGCAAGCCGCCGCCCCCACGACGGCGCCGACAAATTCAAGCCCCTACGGCTTCAGCCAAAGCCAGGCCACGGCCATCATCACGCTCTTGAACGAGATCCGCGCGACGCTTGTCAGCCTCGGCCTTATGAAAGGCTCGTGATGAGCGGCGACACACGCCTTTGGATGTACCGGAAAGGCGAGGCCCGCCTTTTCGGGCATCCCGATGATGTGCCGGAAGGCGAGGAGTGGCAGCGCTTCCCGCTGCCCACAGAAGCCGACGAAGAGCCAGCAACCGGAGCTTTCACGACCAGAGAAGCTGGACTGCATGTCGCGCCAGCGTCTCATGCAGGTCGCGGCCGATTGCGGCGTCCGCTTCGAAATCAGCTGGACGAAAGTCGAGCTCAAACAGGCGATTATCGAGGCCATGCATGACAACAGCGCGTGACATCATCGCTGGCGCCTACCAGCGGCTTGGCCTCCTCCCGCTTGGGGCGGATCTCGATCCCGACCGCACCGCGGCGGGGCTTACCACCTACAACGACATGCTGAACGCATGGGCCGCCGACGGCATTTTCCCCGGTGGTCCTTATCCCCCGATCCAGCAAACAGACGGCTTCTACGCAGACGGCGAGTTCATCGATGGAAGCATCGAAATCACCGGCGGGCCTACCCTCCTTACGGTCCAAGCGATACCTCGACGCCACCTTCTGGCTCCGCTCTCTCTTACGGTCTGGACGACAACTTCCCGTTCATTCCTCAATTCGTGGAGGGGACGAAGGCGCTGCTCGCCATCGAACTCGCGCCGCAAAGCGGAATCGAACCGCAGCCCTCGATCCAAAAGCGCGCGCAGAAGGCGTATGATGCGCTGCTCGCCTATTACGTGATCGCGCCCGAACGCGGGCCAGGACACGGGCCTGACCTGGATGCCGAGCCTTCGGCGATACGGGTTCCGCTGATCAAATCCGATATGGCGGCTCCCTCTGCGCCGCCCCTCTTTCGACTCGGGAGGGCCGGCAAGCCGGCGCACAAACAAGGGCTTAGCCATGGTCGCAGTCGAGTTCGGGCATACGTCGAACCCCGACAAGAGCGGGTTCGCGAGCGAGCCAGCGCCTGTTGAACGGCTATGCGGAGGCGTTAGGCCAGGCGGCAAAGTCGTCGCTTCCCATTTATGCGATGCCGGGCACATCTCGCTTCGATAGCGGCACGTCACGGCCTCAACGGCCCATGCCGCGGCATGCTTTATGTATATGGCAAGGGGCTTTACGTCGTCGCCGGCACGGCGGCTGCGCTGTTCGACGATCAGGGCAACGCCACCCCGGTTTCGGGAACGATCGCCGGAACCTCCATGGCCATCATGGCGGCCAATCAGCGGACCAACCCGCAAATCGGCATTGTCGCCGACAACGTCTACTATGTTCTCGACACGGGCACGAACACCATCTCGCAGCCCAACATTTCGAGCTCTGCCCGCCCCCAACAGCGTGACCTTCCTGGATGGCTATCTCGTCTTCTCGATCCCCGACGGCCGCATTTTCCACACCGCGCTGAACGACGCGCTGACCGTCAACGCCCTCTCCTACGCGACGGCTTCAAGCCGCTCCGATGGCCTTCGCCGGATCGTCACTCATCGCGGCGCGCTGATCGCGCTTGGCGAAATCGAGCCTCGAAATCTGGGAGGACGCTGGCACCACGCCTTTCGCCTTCGCGCCCATCCGGGCCGACATCGACATCGGCTGCATCGCGGAACAAACCGTGGCGACGTCGCCGACTCGCTGATGTGGGTCGATCATAACGGCGTGGTGCGCCAGCTTTCCGCTTCCGAGCCGGTCCGCATTTCGACGCATGCGCTTGAACGCGCCATCTCGGATCTGACCTGGGACGAGCGCCGGGGCTTCGCGCCGTTTACACGCATTTCAACGGGCACGATTTCTATGCCATGACGAGCCCCTATTGGACATGGGAATTCGACATTGCCACGGGGCTTTGGCACGAGCGGGCGAGCGGCGGCCTGCCGAACTGGTTTGCGCAAGGCTTCGAATTCTTCAACGGCAAGGTCGTGATCGGGTCGAGCCAGGATGCGAGCCTTCATGTGCTCGACGACACCTCGCAAACCGAAAGCGGCAACCCCTACCTTTTCTTGGCGCAATCGGCGCCGCTTCATGCCTTTCCCAAAGGGCTTGATCATCGATCAGCTCGATGTCGACATCATCCCCGGCGTCGGAATTACCGGAGCGAACGCGGACGCCGCGAACCCGAAATTGATGCTCGACTGGTCCGACGACGGCGGCGCCACCTGGGCCGGCGGCCGCATCGCTTCGCTTGGCCGCGTTGGTCGAGCGCTTCGCTGTGGCGAGCTTTTATCAGCTCGGCGCAACGCGAAGGGCGGGCCGGACATTCCGCCTTTCCTCGTCATCTCCTGTGATGCGCGGGATCCTTAACGCTGAAGCGCGGGTAAGGCCGATCCTCGCATGACCGGGCAAGCCAATCTCTTCAGCCGCTTCGGGTTTCAGGTCGGACCGGACGGCAAGATCGACAATTACACGCGCGCCTTCTTTTCGAAGTTCAAGGGCCGCGTCGGCCCCGCCGTTCCCGATCTGGCGGCGGACGCATCCTGGGCGGAGATCGCGGTGACGATCAACGCGCTGATCAAAGAATTTGTCGCGCAAGGCTGGATCCAAAAAGGCTTCGACGCAGATGAAACCTCCTTTGCCAATGCGATCCAGGCTGTGACCATGATCCCGGCGGCGACCGAGTGGGGTTATGCGCCCTATGAGGTGCTGCGCGACGAGATCACGACAGGCGTCGAGTTTGTCGCGACGGAGAACGCCTACAGCGTCTACGACAGCTCGCGATGGCTTATCCAATATGGCGAGGCCGCGAGCGCGGGCCGGATCGGCGGCGCGGCCTGCGATTGGGCGACCTCGCTCAACAGCCTGCAAAATCAGCTTACGAACTCGGTCTCGTCAACCTTTACGTCGCCTGGTACGGAAACGACCTTCGCGCGGGCTCCTGCACGCTGATGCCTGGCGTAACCCGCGCCAGGCTCCGGCAATATGCCCCATGACTGGGCGTGCAACGGCCTGAACCGGACCAGGCCCATCTGATTTCGACCGTCAATGGCGGCGCGGCTTTCGGCGGCACCCCGGACGACCAGTCCGTGGTCGCGGCGATCAAGGATTTGAAAGCGCGCGGCCTGCAAGTCTGCTTCACGCCCTTCATCCTGATGGATATTCCGGCCGGCAACACGTTGCCCGATCCCTATGCGGCGGTATGGGCCAGCCGGTCTATCCCTGGCGCGGACGCATCACCAAGCCTTACGCCACGGCCGACAAGTCGGCGCAGGTTGCGAGCAGAAGTCGCTGCTTTCGTGAGTCAGTACCGGCCGTTTGTTCTGCATTACGCCAGCCTCTGCGCGGCAGCGGGCGGCGTGGATGTGTTTCTGCTCGGCACCGAGTTTCGCGGCCTGACCTGGCTGCGCGATGCCGAAGGGAGCTATCCGTTCGTTTCCGCGCTCGTGCAGCTTGCCGCCGACGTGAAGGCCATCCTGCCGAACGCGCAGCTTACCTACGCGGCAGACTGGTCGGAGTGGTTCGGCCATCAGCCGCCGGACGGTTCGGGCGATGCATTCTTTCATCTCGACCCGCTTTGGTCAGACGCCAACATCGCGGCCGTCGCCTTCGACAATTACTGGCCGCTTTCGGACTGGCGCGACACGGCGCCGAACATCGACGAGGTGGTGAAAGCCGACGGAACGCTGACGGCCATCACCGATTACGACTACCTGATGGCGAACGTCCGTGGAGGCGAGGGCTATGACTGGTATTATGCGAGCCAGGCTGACCGAAATGCGCAAGTCCGGTCCCCGATCACGGACGGCGGCTATGGCAAGCCCTGGATTTATCGCTACAAGGATATCTGGGGCTGGTGGTCGAACCAGCATTTCAACAGGCTGGGCGGTGTCGAGAGTTCCTCGCCGACTGCCTGGGTGCCGCAGTCGAAGCCGATCTGGTTCAGCGAACTCGGATGCCCCTCGGTCAACAAGGGCGTCAAACCAGCCGAACGTCTTCTACGACCCGAAATCGTCTGAAAGCGCCCTCCCTTACTTTTCGACCGGCGCTTCCGATTATCTCATTCAGCGGCGATATCTCGACTCGATGCTCCGCTTTTTCAACCCGAGCGACCCCGAATTCACCGAGGACCGCAATCCGCAAAGCCAGCTCTACGGCGGGCGAATGGTCGATCTCACCCGCGTGATGATCTACACCTGGGATGCGAGGCCCTACCCCTGTTTTCCGCATGCACGCCTCCATCTGGAGCGACGGTCCGAACTGGATCTTCGGCCATTGGATCGACGGCAAACTTTCCACGTACGCACTGCCGCAGGAGCTCGATAGCATGGCGACAGCAACCACTTACGCGCCTTTGAGCCCGTACATTATCGACCCGGCAACGGGGAAGCTCGACAAGCAGTATCGCGATTTCTTCCAAGGCATCGAGTTCGTTCAAGGCGATCCGATCGCCAGCGTGTCGCTCGATCCGACGCCAACGGAAGCCGCGAACGCTGTCAATGCGCTTCTCGCAGTGCTCCGCTCGCAGAACCGGCTCGCGCCATGAGCGGCTGCAGGATTGTCCGGCGAGCCACGCTCGATGACGTTGCGCGCTTTGTCGAACTCGGTCTGCGCTTTTACGATGAGGAGGGGGGACGCGCAGCTCGCCCGGATACATTGGCGGAGTTTGCCATCTCCCATGTGTGCGATGACAACCGCGTCTACCTTGCTGCGGGCGATCCCATCGCTGCGTGTCTCTGCGGGATGATCGCTCCGCATTACCTCACCGGAGAACCGACCGCGTTCAAGACCGCCTGGTATGCGATCCCCGGCGCGAGGGGATATGGCGCGCATCTCCTTCGCGCGTTCGAGGCATGGGCGAAGGAAAAAGGCGCTCGCCGCATTATCGTTGCCGGGCGCCAGCCGCGTACGCTCACCCTTCTCGAACGGCTTCATTACCAGCCTCTCGAAACCGTCTATTCAAAGGATCTCCCATGGCAGAAGCAGCCCTTCCCGTCCTCCTAGGAGGCGCAGCATCCGCGCTCGGCAACTACTTCGGCGCTCAGACGGCCGCCAATGCCGCGAAACAAGCGGCAGCCCTTCAGCAGCAGCGATTCAACCAGGCCGTCGGTTACGAGCAGCCCTTCATGCAGAGCGGCCAGAACTCCTTAAACCTCTACAACAGTGCAATTGGCGTAAACGGATCGGCACCACAACAAGACTATTACAACAACTTCCAGAATGACCCCGGATTTCAAACTAGCGTGAATTACGGCTTGCAGCAGATCCAGGCGCAAAATGCGGCTCAGGGAATGGGTTTATCGGGCAACACTCTTGCGGCGCTTCAGAATTACTCTCAGAACGCGCTTTCACAACAATACCAGACAAGGCTCCAGGATCTTTTCCAGGGTGCGCAGCTCGGCGCGAACTCGGCTAATGCGTTGACCTCGGCAAGCACAGCCAGCGGTTCCAATCAAGGCAACTACAATTCCCAGGCCGGCCAATATCAGGGGACAAGCCTCTCCAACACCGGAAACGCGCTCTCAGGCGCGGCGAACAACTACGCCAACTACTATTACGGCACTCAGCAAAGGTCTTCGTAACATGGCGCTTTCCCTGGATTTCGCGGATGTCTCACCCCGTCAGCGTTTGCAGCCGCAAAACGCGCTTCTTGGCTATGCCCCAGCGGCGCGCGCTCCCGCGGGCTTTCCCCCAGCCGCCCAGAGCCAACTTCTAAGAAGCGCCATCGGCCATGCTGCGGTTTTATCGGATACCCCAGAGAAATGGGCGGCGACCATCGATCTTCTCAGGCAGCATGGGGTCGATCCCGTTGGCTTTGAGGACTTCCAGAAGGGACGTCTTGCCGCGATTGCCGCGTCGGGCGTCGCGCCTTCTGGCGCCAATCTGGAAGAGGCCGAGGGTGCTTAATGCCGCGTCGCGGGTGCTACATGTTTGAAACCCAGACCAGAAAGACAACGAAGCCGGCGATTCCCACGCCGGCATGCGTGGCAAGCATGAACTCGCCATTTTTGCGCCCGGTGGATTGGGCGAGAAGGGGCGCCGTAAAACCGGAGAAGATCGCGAGCGCAAATAGACCCGCAGCCGCCTTGGGGAGCGAGTTCGGACGCCATCACGCCACTCGGAGCGCCGTGAATGAGAAGCGCCAGCTGCTCCACGCCGCCTATGCCCATCAGAATGTGAGCGCCAAGCAGAAGGCGCTTGGGACGAACGCCCCGCAGATAGAAAATGCCCAGGTAGATGCCCAGCAAAACAGCTCCTGTCACCAGGAGCAATGACGGGAGTGTTATCATTCTTGACCTGTTACTACGAGTTCGAGCGCGAGACATCGCGCCAGCTTGGGCGCGTCTTTACTATTGAACGGGGCAGCGCTGTCCCCGTCAACCGGATTGTTCGGCCCGATGGGTGTTAGTGGCACAGGCACGCCTTCGTCTTTCGTCCTTCGAGCCTGTCAAGACGTGACATCAGCGGGCTAATCCGTCAGGGTGTCCTGCGCGGCGAACAGGATCGCCCGCGTGTTTTGTTGCTGACGCGAGTTTGTGATGACAATCGAAAGCCAGGTCCAGGATCTCCTTTTCGACGTAAGCGGCGGCATCGCCCGGATCACCATCAACCGCCCGGAAGCGCGCAATGCCTGCACCTTCGAGATGTATGAGAAGCTCGCGCATGCTTGCGAGGCGGTGAACGCGGACGACTCCGTCAGGGTTATGATCTTGACAGGCGCAGGGGAGAAGGCCTTCTCGGCGGGCACCGACATCGCGGTCTTCAAGGATTTCAAGACACCCGAGGATGCGCTCGGCTACGAGTCCTTCATGGATCGCATCATGGGATCGCTCGAAAACTGCCGAGTGCCGACGATTGCGGTCATAGCAGGGGCTTGCACCGGAGGCGGCGCTGCTCTTGCCGCCTGCTGCGATCTGCGCATTGCAACGGAAAACTCGAAGTTCGGTTTTCCGATAGCGCGAACGCTCGGGAACTGCCTGTCGACAACCAATCTGGCGCGGCTTGCGGGGCTCATTGGCGCATCGCGAGTGAAGGACATGATCTTTACTAGCAGGCTCTTCGAAGCAAAGGAAGCGCTCGAAATCGGCTTTCTGAACGGGATCGTTAAGGACCGGGCGGCGCTCGATAGCCACATGGCCGAGCTTGCAGCCCAGATGGCGAGTTTCGCCCCCCTGACTTTGCGCGCCACTAAGGAAGGATTCAGGCGCATTCATGTGCGGCAGCGCCAGGAGCAGGACGACGATCTCGTCTTGCTGTGCTACATGAGCGACGATTTCCGCGAGGGCATGGCGGCCTTCCTCGAGAAGCGCCCGCCACAATGGAGGGGGCGCTAGCAGCCTGTCGGACTTAACCTCGCCATTTGAATAGGGCAACCTCTTGCGATTGATTCTCAAGCTTGGCTGCGCCCTCATGAGCAATTTCCGCCCGATCGACCGTCAGACCGCCTATTTGCTGCCGCCGTCCGTTGATGATTGGCTGCCGGAAGAGCATCTGGCGCGGTTTGTGGTGGATGTCGTCGAACATCTGGATGTGTCGGCGATGAGCAAAGCCTATCGCGGCTCGGGTTCGGCCAGCTACCATCCTTGTCTGTTGGTTGGGCTTCTGGTTTACGGCTACGCCACGGGCGTGTTCTCAAGCCGCAAGCTGGAGCGGGCGACGTACAACTCGATCGCCTTCCGCTTCGTTGCGGCCAACCAAAATCCCGATCACGACACCATCGCCGCCTTCCGCAGGCGCTTTTTGAAGGAGATCGAGGCGCTGTTCGTCAAGGTTCTGCTTTTGGCGGCTGAGATGGGCTTTTTGAAGCTGGGGACGGTAGGCCTGGATGGCACAAAGATCCACGCCAACGCCAGCAAGCACAGCGCGCTGTCTTATGAGCATGCGTGCAAGATCGAGGCGCAGTTGAAGGCTGAGGTTGCGGAGCTTTTGGCAAAGGCCGAAGCCGCCGATCAGGCGGATGTTCCCGACGGGATGTCGATCCCGGAGGAGCTGGCGCGCCGCGAGGAGCGGCTGAAGAAAATCGCCGAAGCCAAAGCCAAGATCGAAGCGCGCGCCAAAGAGCGCTACGAGCGCGAACTGGCCGAGCACGAAGCCAAGCTCGCGGCCCGCGCGGCCAAGGAGAAGGCGACAGGCAAAAAGCCTGGCGGCAAACCGCCCGCGCCGCCGGCGGAGGGGCCGCTGCCAAGCGATCAGGTCAATCTGACGGACGAGGAGTCGCGCATCATGCCGGTTTCAGGCGGCGGCTTCGAGCAATGCTACAACGCCCAAGCCGCTGTGGCGGAAGGCAGCCTCCTGGTCGTCGCCAACTGTGTGACACAGGCCCCGAACGATAAGCGTGAGCTCGAACCGATGCTCGCCAAGACACGCGCCCTGCCCGAAGAGTTGGGCAAGGCCGAAACGCTGCTCGGCGACAACGGTTACTTCAGCGAGGCCAATGTGAACGCTTGTGCAGAGGCTGGGATCGAGCCGCTCATCGCGCCCGGCCGGCAGAACCATCACCCTTCCTTGAGCGAGCGGTTCGCCGGCGCGCCGCCCGCGCCGGAAAATCCAACGCCGGTTGAAGCCATGGCTCACCGCCTGCGAACGCCCGAAGGCAAAGCGCTCTACGCCAAGCGCAAATGCACGCCCGAGCCGGTCTTCGGCATCATCAAGTCCGCGCTCGGATTCCGCCAGTTTCTCTTGCGCGGGCTCGAAAATGTGCGCGGTGAGTGGAGCCTTGTGACCATGGCCTGGAATGTGAAGCGGATGTTCTCCCTCAAGACCGCCTGAGCGGCGGTTCATCCGCCTGTGCTTGGCCTCATGCGCAAGCTCCGCTGCAAGGCGCTGTCATGACGCCGCTGCTCCCCAACCCCAGTCCGACAGGCTGCTAGGCCTGAGGCCGCAATTGCTGGCGTCGGAAAGCTCTTCTACTATAAGAGGGAGCGGATCAACGAAGGGCAAGAATGATGGCTGAGGCTCAAAAGCCGGCGCGAGACGCGACGTGGGACATTGCGAGGGGCATCGGCATGATGCTCGTCATCTATGGCCACCTGCTGGAGCCGATTTATCCGGCAAATCCGGCGCTCGGGCAGCCGCTCATGAAGGACGCCGCGGTTCAGTGGCAGACCATCTACTCCTTCCACATGATGCTGTTCTTCCTCGTTTCCGGCGCGGTGAATCTCAAACTGCCGAAAAAGCCTTGGCCCGATGCCCTTCGCGGCTCGCTTCGGCTGTTGGCGCTGGCCTGGGTAGTGCAAATCATCGGCGCGATCTTCGCCATGTCCTTTGGCTACGCGCCCGAAGCCACGCGCTCGGTCTGGGACGCGGTCGTCTACATCGTCGATCCCATCCTTGAGGGGTATTGCTGGTCCGTCGGGGTGCTGTGGTTCCTCACATCGCTCTGTTTCGTCCAGCTTCTTGCCTACATCCTGCTCCGGCGCATTCCGGCCCTTGCGGTTGCACTCGGCGCGATGGCAGCAACCGCCGTGGTGATCTATTTCGATGCCCCGAACTACTTCCTGTTCAGGACGTGGATGCCGGGGCTTTCGTTCTTCGCAATCGGCTATTTGTTCTCGCAGTGGAAAGTGAAGTGGCCTGTCTGGCTTTTCGTCCCGCTGTTTGCCGCCGTTATCGTGCTGGCGCCTTTGAACAGCGGCTGCTCGTTTTCATTCAGCGGGCCGTGCCAGCTTTATGGCACTGCTCCATTCGGCATAAGGATGTTTGGAGGAAGCTACGGTTTTCTGCCGCTTTTCTTCTTGTCTTCGCTGCTTGGCTCGGTTGCCGTCGTATGCCTGAGCGCGGGGCTTGCCCGCTTCCGCGCCTCGGAAATCTTCGCATATACGGGAAGAAGCAGCCTGAACCTGTTCATCATCAACGGGTTCGTGGCCACGTTCTTGCCGCCATACATCCAGCAGATACGCTGGCCTGAATTTACACCGCTGGTTTCCATCGCGTTGGCGGTGGCGGTTATCGCGGCGCATCTTGTGGCGCTGCAAATCCTGAATCCGGTGCTTGCCTGGATCGACAAGACAGCCGTTTCGATCGCCAACGCGCTTTCGCGGCTGATAGCCAAAGCAACGCAAGCGGCTGAGCCAAGAGCCGCTTGAATGAGAAGCGAGCCACCCCCGCTACCGGCAGGGCTGGCTCGGCTTGTCCTCCAGCAGAGAGACCACGCAATTGCGCTCGGACTGGTTATGGGCTGAGTAGATTTCCGCGTCGAGAAACGCCTGCAGCGGCGGAGACAGCCACCAGCTCAATGAAACGCTCTTATACTGTACTTCTTCCTGCACTTTTCTCCGGATATGAGCGGCGCGTCTTTCTTCTTTTGCGGAGTCGTCGGTACCGGTGTACCGCTCGACTTCCTTCACGAAGAAGCTTTCTTTCGGCTGCGGGCAGATATTGATTTGCGCCACGGAGCGCACGCCGCCGCCATTCAGCTGCTTGGCCCGGTCTGCAAGCTCGAGGATTGTCTCGTAGCCTCTGGCAATACGGGTCGAATTGACGGTCAGAACATCGGCCAAAGTCCCGAGAGGGCGGAAATCGGCCTGATCCGGAATCTTTGGGCCTTTCACCATTGCTTCCATCGAAGCCGCATACCTTGCTGTCCTTGAACCAGTCGGGCTCGCTTGAAACCTGCAGGATGAACGGCTTCAGACGCGCATCGACGGACTTGAGGCCCTGTGCTATTTCAAGCGCCGTGACGACACCCGAGTTATCGAAGTAACCGCCATCGACAACGCTGTCGGCAATCTGTGCCCGCCTGTCCCGGATGTTTCCATGCGGCGAAACGAAGGGCGACCTTGAACTCGCTCCCGCGGCGGTGCTGAGGCGGATATCAATGGATGTCGGCTTCTTGTTATCGCACTTGGCGCGCGCGACAGGACTGAAGCGGTAGGGGAGAAGCCGCGCTATCCGATCGAAAGTGCTGAGTTCGGGAAAGGCATTGGTCTTGGGGTCTCGATACGGCGAACACAGGATCTCGTAAAGGTCGTAAGCGTCAAGAAACAGGGCGTTGCCTGTGCTGGTCGGCTCCGTCATTTTCACAGGCGTGACGATGATCCGCCGGCCTGTCTCATTCGAGGTGGCATTCAGGAAGAGAAGCGGCACCCAGCCTCCGGGCGCCGGCGCGATGGTCTGCAACGGCGCGGATAAAGGAGAAGTCTCCCTTGTCGTCCCGTAAATGTCATTGAACGCATCCTCCCAGGAGGTTTCGAGGATGCCGGCGCGATCGTAGACAAACGGGAGGCGTGACAATACCAACACATCGCGAGCGAGATAAGCGATCGCCACTGGCGATATGAAGTCGTTCGACAGCGCTGCTTGCAGGGCGTCCTTGTAGGTGACGTGATCGGTCAGGAATACCCTTGTGATCCATTGGCCCGCCGGCAGATTCTCATTAGCCTTTTCGGGATTGGCGCTCGCCACGTTCGGAAACCAAAGCCGCTGCCTGAACAAGGCCTGCCTCAGCTGGTCGGTGGTTGTGTTTGGTCTTGCTTTCAAAGCGCCGAGGTAAAAGGCCGCGCCGACGGAACTCCCGGAAACGCTTGAAACTGCGAAAAGCTGTTCGTGGAACGGGCGTGCGGAAGGGTGTTTCGTTTTGTCGAGGCTGTCATCCTCGAGTGAACCGAGCACACTCGCCAAAAGGAAAGCGGCGCGGCTCCCACCACCCTCGCCGGCCACGATGATCGGGCGCGGACAATTCGCTAGGGCGGGGGCATCCGCCGCGAGCCATTCGCATCCCTTCGCGTCCCAGCCGCTGGAGATCTTCCATTCCTTCACGGCGTGGGAGAAACCGATAGGTCTCAAGGAAGACTGCTGATCGCCGGAGATTGTGGCGACGCGAATGTCGTGACCGTCGCCGACGAATAACGACAGCCCGATGACAACGGCGACGAGCCCCGCGATGATCGGAAACTGGTAGCGGTTCGAAAGCAGGGCGAGAATTGTGACAAAGGGGAGCCAGGCTCCGAAGACGATGAAAAGGAACGAGGCGCGCTTCAGAGAAAACGTGTCCGATAACAAATCAAGAATGTCGGAATTGAACAAGGCGTCGGGCAGCGCAATCAACCGCTGGACGATCTCGGAATAGGACAGGAAATGGATAGCCACGAGGATGAGCAGAAACCAGGTGAGGCGAACCATGTAGCGCCACATGAACTCTTTGACCCGCTGGGCAGCCACCCAGGTTTCCATGCTGAGAAAGTCGGGCTTGAGAGCCGTTAAATGGAGATCGAGCTCATCGAGATTACGATCTGATTTTCTCGTCCATCTCTCAAATCGGACTAAAGATTTCTTGAAGCCTTTGGGATCGGTCTTCTCGAGCCGCTCCATCGAGCGGCCATAGCCTCTAAGAAACAACCCCCGCACGACGACGAGAAGGAGCACAGCCGCTGTCGCTATGAGCAGTGCGATCAAATGCGCTTCCACAAGGCTCCTGATGGGAGCCTCGTACTTGTTTCCGCCATTCTGCAAGGGCACCGGAAGATTATCAGCGGCGGCAATAACGCCGATGAGAACCGCGGCAAAGGCAAGAACGATAAAGAAGCTGGGAAACCGGAAAATGTAGAACTTGAACCGCTCTTCCGTGTCGATACCGATCAGGTCGAAGTTCTGAAGCAAGAGCAGGCGCGCCGAGAAGACGAGTGGCAGCGCCCATATAAAAATACCAATCGCATAGAATCCCGCCCAATAGATTGCCTCTTGTATCCAGTAGGGGCGGGCGTCGAACAGGAGGTCCTGCACCTGTGGCAGCTCATAGAAAGCGTAGATCGCGATGCTAACGCTGAGAATACTGAAGAAAGACACGCCAAGCGCCCGAATGAACAGGCGGATTCTCGACACGCGCGCCTTATTGTGGGCTGTTGGATTATACGCCTCGCGGGCTTCTGAACTGGCTGCCAGCGTTTCTGACATGTAGACCGCACTCCCTCAATCGGCTCGGAAATGCGGGAGCCTTGGGCCAATGTCATGTCCCCATCAAGGCAGCAGGCGGGTTTTCGCAACGAATTCGACCAAGCGCGCCGCAATCATGTCGAGTTACGGTTGCGGCCGAATGGGGAGCGCGGCGAGACCGAACAGCGCAGCATCCTCTTTCTCGACAAGAGCAACCGGAATGCGTCTCATCCATTCCTTCATAACGCCCTTGTCTTCGAATGTCTGACGGAACTTGGCGTGGTCGGCAACGCGAGCGACCCCTCTCGCAACACTGCCAAAAAGGAACACGCCATCCCAGGCTGTAACCGCTAAAGCGAGATTGCCAAGCACATCGGCGGCAATTTGTGTAAACAGGCTGACCGTGGCAAAGCACCTCGGGTCGGATGGGGATCGGCCGCAGATGTCCGCCGCCTCCATTGGGGTCCCCTCCTGGTGCAGCGCCGCGTGAAGGTTTTCGAGCCCAGGCCCGGACAAAATATGCTCCACGGATTTGAACCGCGGACGCAGCAGCGCTTCATACCCTTCCGGCAGAGGCAACGACATATGCCCCGCCTCGCTCGGAGCGGAAAACCATCCGGCGGCCGTTTTGACAAGCGTTGCAGCACCGAAGCCTGTCCCGATATTGGCCGCAAGAAACCTGTGCGCAGCGTCAAGCTTCGGCGCCACATTCCCAATCACGAGAAGCTCGTGGCTCGATAACGTCGGCAAGCAATAGGAAGCGGCCTCTACATCGTTGACGAGCGTGCAAGGAGCGCCGATTTCCTTGGCCACCTCGGATTCGTGAATAAGCCACGAAATATTTGTCAGACGGGCCGATCCCAGAGCAACCGGACCGGCTGCTCCGATTGCCGCACCCGAGCATCCGGACAAGCCGCCATTTGTCTCGCCGGTATAGGCGCGCAACGCATCCAGGAAACTATCGAACCGGGAAACAAGGTAGGAACAGCGGTCAACGACGTTGTCTTCGTCGATCACGCGAGCGAAACGGACGTTCGTACCGCCGACATCGGCGATCAGACGCCACCTCATGAGACGGCCTCCGGCACGCGGGAGCCCAGCACATCCAGGAAGCTCTTGCGCCAGAAGAAAACATCGTGAGCCTTGATGCGGCGGAGCAGCGCCGAGTGCCGCTCTTTGCGCTCCTCGATCGGCATGCGAAGCGCGATCTGCATGGCGTTCGCCATATCGTCAATGTTGTAAGGATTCACGATCAGCGCCTCCTCGAGCTCTTCCGCCGCCCCGGCGAACTTCGAAAGGATCAGAACGCCCGGATCTTCTTCATTCTGAGCCGCTATGTACTCCTTCGCCACCAAATTCATGCCATCGCGAAGCGGTGTCACGAGCCCGACTTCGCTGCCCCTGAACAGCGCGGCGAGCGTATCGCGGGGCATGGACCGATGGACGTAGCGAACCGGCGTCCAGTCAAAATCGCCGAATTCGCCATTGATGGAACCGGACAGCTCTTCGAGCTCGGTGCGGATATTGACATAAGCCTCCACCTCGATCCGCGTCGGAGGGGCGATCTGCATGAGCGTGACCGTTTTCCAGTGCTCGGGATGCACTTCCAGGAACTTCCGGAAAGCCTTGAACCGCTCGGGCAAGCCTTTGGTGTAATCCAGCCGGTCGACGCCAATAATGTGGGAGCGCACGACGGTCCGGCGATTGAGCCTTTCAATATGCGACGCGGCCTCTGGCGTGCTCGCCGCCGCTGCAAAATCGTCCACGTCGATGCCGATTGGAAAGGCGCGGGCGATGACTGTCCGCCCGAAGGCGCTGATACGCCCGTCATCGAAAACCTTGCCGCCGACATGATCCGTGACGAAACGCCTGAAATTCCCGACGTCAATCGAGGTCTGAAATCCGATCACGTCGAACTGAAAAAGGGCCTCGATGAGCCAATTATGCGCGGGAATGGCCTGAAGCAGTTCCGGCGGAGGGAACGGTATATGAAGGAAGAAGCCAAGCCGCTGCCGAGCGCCGAGAGCCCGCAGCTCTTGTCCGAATGATATGAGGTGGTAATCGTGAGCCCATACCACGTCGTCCGCCCTCAACAAGGGCGCGAGCGCATTCGCGAAGCTCTTGTTGACGCGCTTGTAGCCTTCGAAGTAGGCAGGCTCGAACTGAACGAGGTCGAGGCGATAGTGGCAGACGGGCCATAAAACCTTATTGGCGAAGCCGAGATAATATTCCTCGTACTCCCGCTCCGTCATCGGGATCGTTGCTATGGTGACGCCATTCTGAATGGTCCGGCTGACCTCTATTGGCGTTCCTTCGTCGACCGTATCCCCGTCCCAGCCGAACCATATGCCGCCAATGGACCGGAGCGCATCCCCGAGGGCGACCGCCAATCCCCCCGATTGCACCTGATTATCAAGGTCCGCGACGCGGTTCGAAACGATGACGAGACGGCTCAAACGAATGTCTCCCAAGGTTTTGAGAGCCTAGTTGCTCCGTTGATGATGCCGACCATCGAGTAGGTTTGGGGAAAGTTGCCCCAAGCTGCCCCCGTGACCGGGTCTGTATCTTCAGACATAAGTCCCAGGTGGTTGCGAGCGTTCAACAAAGACTGAAATATTTCTCTGGCTTGTTCCTTTTTTCCGATCCGGGCCAAGGCGTCCAGCCTCCAAAAGGCGCAAATATTGAACGCGGTCTCGGGAACGCCGAAGTCGTCGGCGGCCTCGTAGCGCATCATGAAGGGCCCACGCCCAAGCACCTTTTCCAGCTGCGTCACCGTGGAAATGAAACGGGGGTCTTGTCCGTCAATGAAGCCAAGCTCTCCCATTAATAAAACGCTGGCATCGAGATGTTCACCACCGAAGCTTTCGACGAAAGCCTTACGTTTGTCCGACCAGGCTAATGTCAGGATCTTTTCCCTGACAAGATCCGCTTTCTGGCGCCAGTATACCACGCGATCATGCTCTCCGACATAGGACGCGATTTTTGCGAGCCGGTCGCACGCCGCCCAGCACATCACGCTCGATGACGTATGAACCCGCGCCCTCGATCTAAGCTCCCAAATCCCCGCATCCGGTTCGTTATGAAGCTTGAACGCCTGCTCGCCGACGGCTTCCAGCTTGCGGAAGTCGTCGATGGTGGGCCCGATCGACAGCCTTTTGTCTATGAAAGCCTGTGCTGAGCCGAGAATAAGGTTACCGTAGGTGTCGTGCTGGAAGTGCTCATAAGCTTGGTTGCCAATTCGCACGGGGCTGTTGCTGACCGGCCCGCCACTCTGAAATCCGGGCAGATATTCTGCGGTGCCCTCCACAAGCGCTTCCTCGAGCGCGATCCCGTAAACCGGCTGAATGTGACCGTTCGTCGTGGCCACGATATTCATGATCCAGCGGTAATAATTTTCGAGGGTGCGGCCGGCGGCAAGGCTGGTTAGGGCGCGGATAACGAAGTATGCGTCGCGGACCCAGCAATATCGGTAGTCCCAATTCCTGCCAGTGCCCGGAGCCTCGGGGATGCTTGTCGTCATCGCAGCGACGATCGCGCCCGTCGGTTCATAAGAGCAGAGCTTGAGTGTAATCGCCGCGCGTATCACGGCATCTTGCCATTCGGGTTGCAGCGCAAGCCGGTGGCTCCAATTCACCCAATAAAGGTGCGTTTGCTCTTCAAATTCGCGCGCAATATTTAGGGGGCTATCGGTCAGGGTCTCGTCGGGACCGAGAACGAAATTGATCGGGTCGCGAAGGTTGAACGCGGTTTCCTGGAGAATGTAGTCGACCGGGGCATCGGTCGTAAGACGCAGCGTCATATCCGGTCCGCAATAGCGGATATGGTTGGACGCTGATGTGAGAGCAGGCCTGAACTCGCCGTATTTGAATCGAGGCCTCATCCTGATGCGAATGCGCGGCCGGCCCTCTTTGACGGCGACGCTCCGGATAAGAGTTTGCGGGCGGAATGGACGGTTGCGACGGTAAAAACGCGGGATGAAGTCCGTGACCTCGACCGACCCACTCTCTCCGTGAAGCACAGTTTTCAGGATAGCCGTATTGGGCAGGTACGCCTGTTCGGAACTCTTGAAGCCCACAAGCTCGATAGCAAAGGCACCGTCCCCGGAATCGCCACTCGAGCTCCCGAGAAGCTGGTGAAAAAGGGGATCGCCGTCGAACCTTGGAAGGCAGCACCAAACGATCCGGGCTTTTTTGTCGACGAGGGCGCTTATGTTGCAATTGCCGATGAGCCCCAGATCGAGATTACCCATATTAATCAGTTCCTCCGAGGGATTGAGAGGTGGCAAGAAGCCAGGTCAAAAACTCGTCCACGTTTCCGGCGCGCGCACGAGCCTGAGTCTCGCCTGGGCCAACTTTGACCGTGATGCCGTCCAGGGCGTTGACAGCCGTGAACGCATCCTCGTCCGTGACGTCATCGCCAGCAAAAACCGGTACGCGACCCTTGAAGGGTTCTTCGAGAAGGAAATCGCCAATGGCGGTGCCTTTCGTGGCCGTGTGCAGCCGCATCTCGACAACCATCTTGCCGCGAGTTCAGAACAACGTCGGACAACCGCCCCACGAGTTCTTCCACAAGCGACAGGCAAAATGACTCCAGCTCAGGGCGCAGACGGTAATGCAAGGCCAGCGCGCCGCGCTTTTTTTCCAAGAGAAGACCGGGATTATGGTCCACGAAGGACGTCAGAATTTTTTCCACAGCCCTAACCGCGCTTTGTTCCGCGCCCGTTGTTGGCGCAGAGATGGTGGTTTCGCCGTTCCGGCGCTCATAGCCGTGCACGCCCGCCACGGGCAATTTTAGCGGAGCGAGAAAGCGGTCGATGGACTCGATTTCCCTGCCGGTCACGATGGCGACTGCCCCTGACGCCCGTTCAAAGAGAGTCTCCAACGCTTCCCGAACCCGCTCGTCCACAATGACGGCGCAAGGGGTTTCGGCAATCTCGGTCAGAGTGCCATCGAAATCGAAAAAGAAACTATATGCGCTTGCGTCGCGCAAAATCGGCAAAGCAGTCATGTTCAATGTTTTTCGGGGGTTTTGGATTTGTCTATCAGCTAGGGTGGAGCAAACGAAGGTGTCAATAGAATGAATGCGCACTTTTTCGTAGGCTCCGGCGGTCACATTTGCGTGGCTGCATCCCTGTCCTATTCGCCTAAAGATTGCGCACATGGAGGTGCTTTTCTGACTAGCTTGTGCTACTCTCGGTTGGTCATATTTCCGGCGAGTATTTCCTTATTCTGACGTCGTCAAAGGATGAACTGTCTTCCGTGAGCCAGCCAAGGAAGGATCAGCCAACAAAAATGGTTACATTGATGGCTAGGATAGGCTGGGCATTTATTGCGTTTTTTGCATGGCAGACAGCCATTGCCTTTGCAAGTGAAATTCAAGCCCAATCCTTCTATTCGAAGGCGCTCGGGCGTGACATGCCGTACGACATCTACCTGCCGGATGGGTATCAGGGCGGACGTCAGCATTATCCCGTACTTTACCTTCTACACGGCGCGGGTGGCGATGAGCGTTCATGGTCGGAACGCGGACACATCCAGGAGAAGGCAGACAGGCTTATCGCGACCGGGGCCATTCCACCCGCGATAATCGTTATGCCAAGCTGTCCCGCCTGCTGGTGGGTCGACGGCGCGAAGGAAAAGGCGGAGACGGCGTTCTGGTCCGATCTCGTTCCGTTTATCGATATGAGGTATCGGACGATCGAAACCCGGGGCGGGCGCCTTGTTGCAGGGCTTTCAGCCGGCGGCTATGGCGCTGTTCGCTTTGCGCTTCGCTATCCAAACCGGATTGCTGCAGCCGCGGCCCTGAGCCCCGCAGTCTACACCGAATTGGTGCCCCAGATTTCCGCGGCGCGTGTGCAGCCGCCCTTTCTTGGCCAGAACGGCCAATTCAACCAGGCGTCCTGGGACACCCACAATTATCCAGCCCTCCTGGAGCGCTACTTTGCGCAATCGTTCCGGGTGCCGCTTTACCTGGTATCGGGAGACAACGACAAGTTCGGCGTTGCGTTTGAAACAGCGCTTCTTTTTAAACGCATGTTCGAACGTCAGCCCGATCAAGTGGAGTTGAGGGTTGTCGATGGCGATCACAGCTGGAAGGTCTGGGAGGCGACGATAGACGACGCGATGCGCTACGTTTTTCAATTCGCCGACAAGCCAAAGCCAGCACCTCACACAGCTACGGCAACAAAGGTTCTAATGCCTAGTCAGCAGATTTCTTTACATCCTTAGCGGGGGCCTCGCTCGCTCGACGTAAACGAAGCAGAAGCCAGCTGTTGCAGACAGGCTGAAAACCGAGCTTCGCATAGCAGCGATTTGAAGCCGGATTGCGCAGGTCCGTATAGAGGCAGGCTGCTCTGCGTCCTTCTTCAAAGATCTCGCGTACAACGATTGCCGTGATCGCTTCCCCGAAGCCTCTATTCCGATGCTCGGGCGGCGTGTAAACAGAATTGATGAAGGCCGCTCTCTTGGTTCGGCGGGCAACGGCCGCCATCGAAACAGGCTTACCCTCGTAGGTCCAAAGCCAATGCCGCCGGGAGCCCAGGTCAGTCATTAGCGCATCGTCGGAAGGAACCGGATCGGAAGGAACGGCCTCCCTGATAAAGGCGTGGGTCCACGTTTTGAACAACCGGAAGTCCTTGGGCGAAAGCTGGCGCGGGAAGCCGGGAACGCTTGGCACTTGACGGGTCGTAAGAAGCGCCTGGATTTGCTGGGGGATCGCCTCCGAGAACTCTGCACCGAACCGCCGCGCTCCTTCGGCAAACCAAAGCGCGGTCTCGTCTGCACCAACAACGCCCGGATAATCCGTTTCGCTCAGCGTCTCCGCGAAGGCATGGCATTGCTCCCTCGACAGGTTGCCCAGAATGATCGGATAGCCCTGCGT
The DNA here is from genome assembly GCA_963829495.1 of uncultured Alphaproteobacteria bacterium. GTDB lineage: Bacteria > Pseudomonadota > Alphaproteobacteria > Rhizobiales > Rhodomicrobiaceae > Rhodomicrobium. Next base: position 133,120 of record CAWHIT010000028.1, on the reverse strand, counting down.
TTGGGCCGCACAGGCGCCCGGGCCGCCAAGCGCCCAGGTCTTGATTCCGCTTTGCCCCGGGTTGCCTCGTAATCGCCCTATGACGCTCAGCAGAAGGCTATGCCTAATCTCGTCGGCTTCGAGCGCGGCTTCGTGGAAGGCAGCAAAATCCGGGGACGGCATACGCAAACGACTTTCTCTCACAAAAGGCGACCGCGCCGGGAATAAAGCGCGCCCGCGAGAGGTCCTATCCCAAGAGTTTAACAGGGAAGGACAACATGGCAATCAAGGACGATAACAAACGGCAGCGTCGGGTTCTTTTGGACCGCCGCGAAACCCTGAAGTGCATGACTTGGGCTGGAACGGGCCTTCTTTGGGCGCTGAACGGGGGTGTGCCTCTTACGAAAGGGCTGATCGGTGAAGCGCAAGCAGCACCCGCTCACCGAGAATTTACCTTTATTCAAATCAGCGACAGTCATATCGGCTTCAGCAAACCCGCCAATCCCGATGCGTTGGGAACGCTGCGAGAGGCGATCACAAAGATCAAAGCTCTGCCTGTGAAGCCTGCCTTCATGATCCATACGGGGGATATTTCGCACCTCTCCAAGGACGAGGAGTTCGACCACGCGGATCAGCTGATCAAAGAGGCTGGCCTTCCGGTATTCTATGTGCCGGGCGAGCACGACGTGATCGACGAAGGGCGCGGGCAATCGTACCTTACGCGTTACGGGAAAGATGCTAAGGGCACGGGCTGGCACAGCTTCGATCATAACGGCGTCCACTGTATCGGCCTCGTAAATGTCATGGACCTGAAAGCCGGCGGCCTGGGCAACCTCGGCGGCGAGCAACTTGCGTGGCTTGAAAAGGACGTCGCGGGCCTTTCCTCCAGCATTCCGATCGTGGTCTTCGCGCATATCCCGCTTTGGACCGTCTATCCCGAATGGGGCTGGGGGACGGGCGATGCAGCAAAGGCCTTATCCACTCTGAAGAGGTTTGGTTCGCTGACGGTCTTGAACGGCCATATCCATCAGATCATGCAAAAAGTTGAGGGAAATGCTGTCTTCCACACGGCGCGCTCGACTGCGTTTCCTCAGCCAGCGCCGGGCACGGCTTCCTCGCCGGGGCCTGTGAAGGTGCCCCCTGGGGAACTGCGCGATTATCTCGGAATTGCGAGCGTGACCTATGTCGAAAACCATAAGTCGCTCGCAATCGTGGATACTCCTCTGTCAGCCAGCGCGGCGCTTTGAACTCGGGCATGGAGGCAGTCATGAAACGTACCGCAGCCCGCATATTGTTTTGTGCCCTGTTGGTGGCGCCTCTGCTCACGGCAGGCGTGGCCGCCCGTCAGGCGGAGGGAGAAGCGGTTTCACCTTCGGTGCACATCGACAACTTCACCTTCGCGCCGCAGGAGATCACGATCACTCGCGGCACGACCGTCACGTGGGTCAACGACGACGACATCCCTCACGCGATCGCCACAAGCAACAAGGCGTTCCGGTCAAAAGCCATGGACACGGAGGACAAGTTCTCTTTCACATTCAATCAACCAGGAACATATGCGTATTTCTGCTCATTGCATCCGCATATGCAGGGGAAAGTGATTGTAAGGGAGTGAGCGCGGCGTAAGTGCAGGCGCGACTGAAAGAGCCGTTCCGTGGCGAGAGAGCCTGAAAACGTGCAAAAGCTGGACGCTGTATCACACGCCGAACGGACGCGAATCTTCGAAGCGGCTGTGCTCGTGCATCTGAACAGTGCCTATACGGTTGCGAGGTATCTGGCCAGGCGCGACGACGTTGCGGACGATCTCGTTCAGGAAGCGCTTCTGCGGGCTTACCGCAGCTTCGATGAGAGCCGCTGCAGCAACGTTCGCGCCTGGCTCCTCGCCATAGTCCGAAATTGCTTTCTGACATGGAAAGCTCGCAACCAAGAGCAGACGGTGCAGTTCGATCGTGAAGGAACAAGTATACCTTCTGCAGACGGCATCGGATGTGACCGCGAACAGGAAACACCGGAGTTTATTTTGATCCACACGGAGGACGCTCACGCGGTGCGCTCGCTCATCGAGAGTCTTCCGCATCCGTTCCGAGAGGTGCTCGTGCTCCGGGATATCGCGGATATGTCTTATAGGGAAATAGCAGACATTACCGACGTTCCTATCGGCACGGTGATGTCTCGTCTGGCGCGCGCTCGCAAGATGTTTGCAGCGGCTTGGAATGGCTCGCAGTTGAAGTCTTCGAAGGAAATGCTGCTATGAATGCTGTTTCCTGCCCCTGTCCGGAGCGCGAGCTTCTTCTTCACGGCCTTGCCGACGGCGAGTTGGACGCTGCAAACGCGTTATCGATTGAGGAGCATCTCCAAAGCTGTAGCGGCTGCGCAGGCACCTATTATGAGATCGTCCGTCAAAAGGCGTTTCTTGGAGATAAGGGGTTGGGCCTCCAGGCACCACCAGCTTTGAGAGGCCGGATACTTTCGGCCATTGCCGAGGAGGGAACGGAATCCAAGCAAACGAACCCCTCTCTTCTCCTGCTGCCCAGCCGGCAAACCGGGGCGTGGCGCTCATGGGTTCCTAAGGCGAGTATAGCGTTCTCAGCTGCGGCCTTGGCCGCAAGCCTTGTGCTTTTCATCGGGAGCCAAAATTCAGCCCCGAGCTTCGACGACGAATTTGTCGCCGGACACGTGAGGTCTCTGCTCGCCTCCCATTTGACGGATGTCGCTTCCACCGATCAGCACACAGTCAAGCCCTGGTTCCTCGGGAAGCTCGACTTCGCGCCGCCCGTCGTTGACCTCGCGAAGAAAGACTTTCCGCTGATCGGGGGCCGTCTCGACTATATCGGGGGCCGTGTCGTGGCCGCCATTGTCTATAAACGCCATGGCCATGTGATCAATCTCTTCGTCTGGCCGGCGGGAAAACTGCAAGCAGTTCCGGAAACTGTCGAGGGCTATCACCTCCTGAGCTGGACTCGGGGTGGATTCTCTTACGCTGCGGTTTCGGATCTCAATCCTGAGGAACTGAGCGAATTCCGGCACGCCCTGGAAGAAAGCCTGGCTTAGCGGCGTCGCTGGTCCAGAAAGAAGGGCTGACGAAGCCGCCTGCCTTCACCGCGTGATGCACGCGCGCAAAACCCTTGGCAACAAGACATACGACCGGGCCGAAGCTTACGCTTCGGCCATTTTCGTCCTGGGGATTTGAAACCTTTAGGACATCACGAGCGCCTTCAATAAAGCGGCTCTTACAATAACTCCCGGCCGAGTAACCGACCTGGCATGACTAAACCCAAAAGGGAGGTACGCATGAGTACGGTTCTTCGCTACTCTAAAGGCTACCAGTTCTTCGACCGGAACGGCGCCCCGCTCGCTCTTGGAAATCTGTATTACTATGTCGCGGGCACGACAACTCTGCAGAATACGTACTCCGACAGCGCAGGCACCGTTTCAAACACCAACCCCATCGTGCTTGACTCCTCGGGGCGGTTGCAAGTAGACGTCTACCTTGGTTCCACGGCAGACTACAAAGAGGTCTTGAAGACCTCCAGCGCAATTATCTCGCCTTGGCCGGACGACAACATCCAGCGCGCCACCTCGACTGCCGTTTTCACGGGCGACACCGGTTCAGGAGGAACTTCGGGCCTTGTCCCTGCTCCGGCCGCGGGCGACGCGCTCGCGAACAAATTTCTCAAAGCGGACGGGACCTGGACTGCCGCGACAGGCGTCGGAAGCCCGACGAACCTATCAGCGATAGAAACAGCCACCACCGTCTCGATCGCTTCGTCAGCAGGATCGGGCGCCACGATTCCGGCCGCCACCGCCACATTGGCGGGGGTTCTGGACAGCGCGCGCGCAGCCAAGATCGACGGTCTTGCCACTGTCGCGACTTCTGGTTCCTACACTGATCTATCCAACCGGCCCACGCTTGGAAGTGCCGCCGCGCTCAATGTGCCAGGAAGCGGTAATGCAGCAACCGGACAAGTTGTTGTGGGGAGTGACACGCGGCTTTCTGATCCACGCGCTTCTTTCACCGTGTCCTCGATTGCAGCTCTGAAAGCAGCCTCAACGGCGGTCGGCTTTGCTCTCCTGACCAGTGAGGACGAGCCTTTCTTCTGGACGTGGGATCCTCTGATTAGCGCCGATAGAACGGCGGCAGATGTCGCCCAGGCCGATCTCGTCGCTCCAGCGCTGGGTTCCCCTGGGGCATGGCGGCGCCTCCAAAAGTCGGGCAAAACCGACATTAAATCGGCGTTCCTGGCCCTCGCCGAGCAGCGAGACGGCGGCAAGGTTGTGCTTTATAAGCCTCGCGCCAACACGGATCCGGCACGTTACGAGCATCACGTCTTTACGCAATGCGGACTCAACTCGCCGGAGTGGGTCCGATGGGTCTTTTCGAACCAGGCAAACGGGGGAGGCCCTGGAACTGGTTCGCTCAGGATGTGCAATGCGACCCGGGCGCTGCTCTATCGCTCGCGTGCTCAGGTGCCCCCGCCGTACTACACCAACACCGGTGTCTCGAACTTGGATGTCAATCCGGCCGGTGCCAGCATTTACCCTTACTCAGCCGCGACCAAATCAGGAACTTGGACCACCTCGAGCTTAAGTGGGTTGAGCCTCAATCAAAGCTCCACAGCAGGCACTTCGGTGTCCTACACCGTCTATGGGGCAGACATGATCGCTTGGCGGGGCTACTCCACCACGAATGGTGCCGTGGCGAGCGTCACAATTACCCAGAGCGGCAATTCTATTCCGTCGGCCAACTGGATCGTGCCCGATGCAGGCGGCGGAAGGCGCCTAGTAAGCCAACTTCCGCCCGGGGTGGACGCCGGCCTCTCGTTGATCCCCTTGGCGAAAGGCTTGAGTCCAGCCTTGAGTTATGTCGTCACGCTTATATACGATACAAGCTCCAGTTCCGGTAACACCATGCGGGATGGGGGTATCGTCTGCTGGAACACAGGCTGGCAGATGCGGGAAGGCAATTATGGCGCGATGCGTTATTTCAACTCGACAACGCGCTATCAATGTGATGTTGGCGAGCGCGTCATCTATCGCTGCGAGGATTGCACACGCATCGACTGGACCGTACACAAGGAAAGCGATCGTGGGTTCGCAAATTTCGAGGTCTACGACGCATACGGCAATCAAATCACAAATCTTGTGACGTCGAGCCAGGATTGCTATGCTGTCAATCCGTCATTATCCACTGTCACAGTTGTTTCCGGACTACCGCCAGCGACCTACTACCTGCATGTAATCGTGTCGGGAAACAAGAACGCGTCATCGGCAAAAATCAACATCGACCATATTTCGACGATCGCCATAAATGAGGTCGTGGCGGGAATCCCAGGTGTAGACGCCTTCAATATTCTCGACGCCTCGCCATTGGCGACTTCGGCCCAGATCGGGACATCCGATTATCTCGGCTTCGACGCCACGCTCGAGACGGTGATGTCCATGTGCAAGCAGAGTGAAAACTCTTATGTGTTCGTCGGCGGTGTCCACGGCAACGAGACGCTCAACACGTCGAGCATCGTGTGTCAGGTCGATGGCGTTACCGTAGACTTTGCGGATGCGGCCCAAGGCACAATGTGGGCAGGCTCGACCGTCAACGTGAACTTCTCCACAACGCGGAATTTCGCATCTGATGGCTCGCCCGCAGCATCGGTGACCTATGCGAACCGGATTACTCCCGCAGGCTACGAAAACTCAACTGGCATGACGCTGACTGCGGCGGTGAAAGTGGCTTCCCTTTACAGTTTCATGCTCTCGTTTCCGAACACGATGACGGGGACTTCCGGCATCGGCGGGGGGTTTGGTAACGTTTCGCTTCAACCGGCAGGAGCATGGTCCTACCCGTCTGGTGTGACAACAAATTCCCTTCCCGTCTGTCCCGACGCAGTAGCTGTCTGGAACGGAGACTATGCAGTCGTTGGATGGCCGACGAATTACGATGCTGTTGCGGCGGTATTTGCGCCGTTAATTCTCTATGACGGCAACCGTACGGCACTGATCGCAAATAATGCGAACGCGTCGCCAGCTGTAGCCCGAAACAAGATCTACTTTCAACCTTTCTCCAATACCTCCGGCAACGTCATACCTTCTGGCACGAGTTGGACGACAAACAGCGTCTGGGGTGCTGCAAAAATGCGGGACTTTGGGCGGCTCATCTCTTAGCCAAACTCCGCCTCCGCTGGCGCTTTCCCCCGGCCAGCCTCCCTCTCTGCTCAACTGAGATCCCTCTCAACTCGCTGAAGCACAGTGCTTCGGCAACGCCGGCCCGGTGCTTGGCAGGCTCCGACACACATCGAGCGCTGCCAGAAACTGCCGGCTCTCGAACAAACGCTGCTCGGCATAAGCAACCTCTCTGGCTAATCAGCGGTGCTGCTCAAAACAAACGAGGACAAAATGATTACACGCCTTCGCTACCCAAAAGGCTACCAGTTCTTTGATGGTAACGGCAATCCGCTCGCCCTCGGGAACTTGTCCTATTACATCGCGGGTACGACCACGCTGCAGAACACCTATTCCGACAGCGCGGGTACTATCCCGAATACGAATCCGATCGCTCTGGACGGTTCGGGACGGCTGCAAGTGGATGTCTATCTCGGGTCCGCAGCAGATTATAAGGAAGTTCTGGCGACCTCCAGCGTGACCTTATCGCCCTGGCCAGACGACAACATCGTGCGTGCCACATCCATCATCGTGTTCACGGGCGACAGCGGCTCAGGGGGCGCCTCGGGCCTTGTCCCGGCTCCGGCCGCAGGTGATGCGCTTTCGAACAAGTTCCTGAAAGCGGATGGAACCTGGGCGGTTACACCGGGTGGCACCGGATCAAGCGCGACGAACCTGTCAGCGACGGAAACGGCTACGACTGTCTCGATCGCTTCGTCGACGGGATCCGGTGCGACGATTTCGGCAGCCACCTCCTCTTTGGCCGGCGTCCTGGACAGCACGCGGGCCGCAAAAATCGACGGCCTGGCCACTGTCGCCACTTCCGGATCTTACACGGATTTGTCGAACAAGCCCACGATTCCAGGCGCATCCAGCACGACACCCGTGATGGATGGAACGGGGGCAGTGGGTTCATCAACCAACTATGCCCGTGCGGATCACGCTCACCCAACCGACACATCACGTGTCGCGACATCGGCGCTTGGCGCTAACAGCGGCGTAGCGACGCTCGATAGCGGGGGCAAGCTTACGGCCTCTCAAATTCCGTCCTCGCTGGTTGGTGCTGTCGTCTACCAGGGCATATGGAATGCCGCCACGAACACGCCTACGCTCGCAAGCGGCACAGGCACGAAGGGCAGTTATTACAAGGTCAGTGTCGCTGGCACCACCGTGATCGACGGCATTTCCCAGTGGAACGTAGGCGATACCATCATCTTCGATGGCACGACCTGGGATAAGATCGACGGCATCACGAACGAGGTCATATCGGTCGCTGGTCTTTACGGCACGATTTCCGCCCCTGCTCTGAAGAGCGCTCTTGCAATCGGCGCCGTGGACGTATCCGGTTTGGCGGCTGTCGCAATATCGGGCGCGTACAGCGATCTTTCAGGCAAGCCTTCGCTCGCAGCTGTTGCGACGACAGGTGCTTATTCGGACCTTTCCGGCAAGCCGACCCTGGGAACACTGGCGTCTCTGTCGAGCGTGAACAACGCAAACTGGTCTGGAACTTCGCTCGCCATCGGAAACGGCGGCACGGGGCAGACAACCGCTGCCGGTGCCTTCAATACGCTCTCACCCATGACGACGGCGGGCGATCTCATTTATGGCGGTTCATCTGGTGCGGCCACCCGTCTTGGGATCGGCTCCGCCGGCCAGGTGCTCACGGTTAGCGGCGGTGTGCCCGCATGGAATACTCCGTCTAGCGGCTCCGGCGGCTCGCCTGGCGGCTCATCGGGGCAACTGCAGTTCAATAACTCAGGAGCATTCGGCGGCAGCGCAATCACTACCTCAGCGAACGGGGAGCTGGTTTTCTCGGGTCCGAACAAATATCTACAGTTCCAGCCGTGGACGCCCTCGGGAGGGCCTACCCCTGCTCCTGGTTTCATCGGCTATGTTGATTACAGCTACTATGGCACGCCGGGAACGCTGACCGGCGTTACAGCTTCGACGACAGCCGGCAGCTACAATATCACCCTCTCTGCAGGACATGGACTGAGCAATGGGCAGTACATCTCCATCGCTGGTGTCAACTACCAGTTCATGCTCACCAGCGTTGGAGCGACGAGCGCGCAACTCAGCTCGCCTGCAAGCGCCACTGTTACGAACGCCGCTCTGCAATATGTTCGCATCGATAATCCCGCAATGGCTTACGGCTACAATGTCGGGCACATCAACCCGAACGAGCCAGAATGGGCCAAAAGGCATGAAGCCGATTATCTCGATATCGACGGCTTCCGCAAATGCGAAACCTACGATGAATTCAAGCCAGTTGGTGTGAGTGGGAGCGGTCTGAGGCCCTACTTCGCACAGGTTAACCGCGACATCGGCAATGTCGAGTTCGTCGAATTGTTCGGCGGCCGGAATGGCGTTATCTTCTATGGCTCCGACGGTTACAGCACGACACAGGTGATGACCGGCGAACTTTATCTCTCCGGTGGCGTGACTTATTTTATCACTGGAGACTCCCACAACCTTCCGGGGCCATATCAGACAAACCTGCATAACCTGAACGTTGTCAGCCCTTCATCGGCCTCCTCCGGCCTTGTGACAAGCGCTGGGAACTTGCTTCATTCGGCAGTAGCCGATAACAGCAGCTCACCCTATTCGGAGATTTTCGCCCAAAACGTCAACAGCGCATCGGCGATCCCGCTGTATCTGCAATGGGGCGGTGGCAACATTGTCTTCTCAAGCGTCGGATCCAGAGGTGCCTCGACCAGCGTTGGAAGCACCCCCCTCACCGGAACGCAAAAGTTCACTTTCGGTGGCGGCGGTTCGGCGGGAAACCAGCTCGCATGGAACATCAACTCGTCTTTCACCGGCGACGCTGTCCACATCCGCGGCGATGCGGACAATTACGGGACCGACAGCCGCGGTGCGTTCGTTGTTGCGGCCAATAGTGGCTCCGATACGATGCCAGGGGACCGGTTGCGGCTGAATGGTAAAGGGTGGCTGACCCTGTACAATGGCAGCGGAACACCAGGAACCCCGACCGGCGGCGCAGTTATGTGGGCCAATTCCGGCGTGTTCAACTTCAAGGACTCGTCTGGGAATACATGCGCGATGCCGGCCGGCGGCACACTTCTGTCCAACAGCACAAGTGCAAACCTCACTGCTGGCTATACTGCGACCTCATATGGCCTGGGAACCGTATCCAGTGGAACGGTGACGCTTTCCGCAGCAAGCGGAAACGTTCAGCACATGACCAACAATGGAGCTTTTACTCTAGCTCCGCAATCTGGTGTATCCACTATAGAGCTTGAGGTCACAAATGGATCCTCAGCTGGTGCCATCACGACAAGCGGCTATTCGAAGGTAGTCGGTTCCCTCGGGACAACAAGCGGAAGCGTTTTTCAATGCGTCTCCGTCGTCACTTATAGCAAAAGCTGCCTCTATATTACGCAGGTTGTGTAATGACATTCCCATTTCCCTACTTCATTCCTCCCTCGGGCGGCCAAGGCGGCGGCTGGAGCGGACCCGCATCAGGCCTTGTCCACCGCTGGCCAATGGATGACGTCAATGTCAGCGGCACCACGATTTACGATGTTGTGGGCACGTTGAATGGGACCGCAACAGCGGGAATTGTGAGTACAACGGGGCCTCGCGGCTCTGACACGGCAAGGGCGTTCAATGGATCTGCCTATGTAACAATCCCTTCGCAACCAATATCGGGGACTCCCTTCTCTCTTTTTACTTGGACAAAGCTGAATAGTACGGGCAACAGCAGCCCGTTCATCGTTAGCTTCTCGTCAAACTCAGCTAGTCAGTATTTCATCACCAGTGAAAGCGCACACCTTGCGGTGTGCGCCGGCAACCCTGCTGCCAGTACCAAGTCTGTCTACACCGCAAGCAGTAGCCCATTCTCAAGCGCTTCCTGGCACCACGTCGGCTTCACTTACGATGGCACGACGTTAGTTGTCTACATCGACGGCTCTGCTGTCTCTGCGTCGTCAGACGTAGGGTGGCCTAGCGCCGCTAACGACTTCCGTTTCGGGAACATGAAGGGAGGCACGGATTATTTGACCGGCGCGATGAAGCAGACCGTTGTTTACAATCGCGTTCTGTCCGCAGCCGAAGTCTCTCAACTTTATGCTGCATATTAGAAAGCTCCCATGACAAGCGCACTTATCCAGGAACAGACGTTGCCCCGGATCGACGCTCGTTATTCGGGCCGCCGCCATATCTAGCTAAGAGGACTGCAATCATGAGAATCGACTTTAAAAGACCCCTTTTTGATTTCAGGGGTGATGTATTGAAGCATGGCGATCAGCCACTTGTTCTTGGCCTCGTCGCTGTCAACGCCCTTATGGGCATCTACCCCGATGAGCAAAATCTTGAAGGTGGTGAAAAAGTTCGCCGATACAGGCTCGCGATGAGCATCTACGCTGCAGACGGCCCGCTCGACGTTCCCGCCGAGGATATCGCTATGTGCAAGAAGCTCATCGGTAAGAGTTTCTCGACGCTGGTCGCCGGGCAGGCAATCCCTATGCTCGAGATGAGTGCTGGCGAGTAACCGAAGCACCACCAAAGCCCCAGCATGGGTGTCTCTCCAAAGTGCAGCTCCTCCATGAGGGGGCTGCATACACCTTCGCTCACGCGCCACTTCCTGGCAGATCGAGCGGCCAACTTGCACCTCACTGCCTGCTTCGTCGCCGCTGCTGGCTAGGGATCCGTGAGTTCCCCTCCATAAGATTAGCTGCAAAGCCAAGAGAGGAGCCAATGGCTTCTGATAATTTTGAGCGCTGCCTTGCCATTACGCTTAAATGGGAAGGCGGATATTCCAATCATCCCGACGATCCCGGCGGCCCAACCATGCGAGGGATCATTCAGCGAGAGTACGACGCCTGGCGCGAGAAGCACGGCAGGCGGTTGCGTGCTGTCCGTCAAATCGAGGAAGAAGAATTGCTTGCAATTTATCGCACCGAATACTGGGATGCGATGGGCTGCGAGAATCTGCCTTCCGGAATCGATCTCTGCGCCTTCGACGCCGCGGTGAACTCCGGTGTCGACCGCGCGACACAATGGCTGCAGGCGACCCCCAGCCGAGACATTCAGGCCTATTGTAACGCGCGCCTGGAGTTTCTCCGACGCCTGGGCAGGTTGTGGCGCGTGTTCGGCACGGGCTGGGCCCGGCGAGTGGCCTCGATCCGCGTGGAAGCGCAAGCCATGGCGGGCCAAATCGAGGCGCAGGTTCCCGACGACGGAAGCCTCCACGCTGGCATGAAGGGAAGGCCTGTTGCCGCCCTTCAGGAACAGCTGCGCGGCCTCGGCTATCCGGCAGGCGCAGTCGACGGCATTTTTGGCGAACAGACATACAGGGCTATCATTCTTTTCCAACACGACCACGATCTTGGGGGCGATCCGGGGATCTGGCAGCCTGGATACAATCGCGTGCTTGATGAGGCAGGCCCCATGCTGCCGCGCCGTGCAGATGCAACCCACGGCGATCTCGAAGAAGCCGGCGACAGGCAGATCAATCGCATGAATCTGCTACAACGCATTTTTGCGTGGCTCTTCGGCGGCACCGCCGCAGCGCAAATCTTCGAAAGCGACAACGTGCTCGACAGCATCAGCGGCATTCGCGAAGCTTTCGCGCCGCTGCGGCCGATCTGGCACTGGGCAGCGACAAACCGATGGCTCTTCTTTTGTGCCGTCTTTGTTGCGGCAATTGCGCTGATTTGGTTTTTGCGCAGAGAGCACGTCAAAGCATACCAGCAATTCGATTACCAAGGCCCCGCACAGGCCCCGATGCATTTTCCTAAGACGGAGACGGTATCATGAGCGCGTTTCTTGCCTTGATAATCACATTCGGCAAACAACTGGCGGTGACAGTCGCCAAATTCGGGTTCTCGACGGCGGGCCTGGCTCTGCTGGGGCCGGTGACGCCAATCATCAGCGGGATGGCGCAGTTTGTCGGCGCCGTTGTCACGGCGATCGGTGAAATCCTCGCCTCCCTTTCGAAAAGCGCCGAGGGCCGCGTGGCACTCGCCTTGGCGGTAGCCCTCCTCGGGTTCATGTACCTGCGCTTCCATTACATCGAAGAAGGGAAAGCCATCGCGAGAGCTGAAGTCGCGGCTATGCATAAGCCCTGCCCTGTCAGGATAGAAAGGCGGAGCCGATGACAATGGGTCCCCCTGCCGAGGCGCCATCGCCCACTCACGGTACATCCGGCGGGCATGGCCGCCAAGACATCTCACTGGCCCGCATTTATCTGCCCTTCGCCATGGTCGTCGGCTTCGGCATATTCCTTGCCGCAGCGGGTTACACGGCGGGCGGAATCATGTCCGGAATTGCACGCGATAAAACTGAAACGGAGAAGCGACTGACTGCGATCGAGAAGGAAGTGATCGCCATCAAGAACATCCTGGCTGAGCGGGTAGATCAGCCGCAAGGCTGCTTTCCCCGTTCCAAATAAGTCCGGATAAATGACGGCAGGCGAGACGCAGAAGGAGGCCGGATCCGGCCTCTCTAGATCGCCTCGCTCAGGTCTTTGGCCGCGCGGAAAGCCACTTTCTTGCTGGCTTTGATCTTGATCGCTTCGCCGGTCGCAGGATTACGGCCCATGCGCGCGGCCCGCTTGCGGACCTCAAGAGTGCCTAGTCCGGCGATGCGAATTCTTGCGCCTTTCTTGAGGTGCTTGCCAATGCTCGTTATGGCCTCGGTGAGGACTTCATTCGCCTGCTTCTGGGAGAGCCCGTGTGTTTCGGCAACTTCTGTCGCCAAGTGGCGAAGGGTGACGATGTCGGCCTTCTCCGGTTTCGCAGCCGCCTTGGTCGCCGCCGCCGCTTGCGTTTTCGTCATCTCAGTTCCTCTTATCCATGCCTTCTAAGGAGCAATCCGGCGCTCTTTGCGCGATGGCTGTGTACAATCCACCCTGCCTTAATACATGCGGGATGTTATACTTTCAACCCGTCGGGTCAAGAGCATCACCTGCGTTTACGCCAACAGAATCAGCGAAAATCGGCCTTGTTGGCCGCTCAGAACCTTCGAGCCGTGTAACGCCGTCCGTCAATAACCTTTCGCGCGAAGAAGCGAGTTTTGAACGGGAACTTGGCTGAATTTGCAATACGGTGTGATTTTTGCGCCCCGAAGCGCGACAACGGCGCGCGGTTTAGCGCTTTTCCACATCCTTCTGATCAGCTGCAGGACTTGACACGTGACGATAGCGTTCTTAGAACATAATGCGAACAAACAATCCGGTCGTGTGGAAAACCGGCCGGAATGACTTATGCGAGCCGTTGCTTGATGTACAGTCAAGGGCGAGACAGCGGTTCAGAAAGGAGCTCCCATGGCGGGCTCGGTGAATAAAGTCATCCTTATCGGCAATCTCGGCGCGGACCCGGAAGTGCGGCATACACAAGATGGCCGGTCGATTTGCAATCTCAGGCTTGCAACGACGGACACTTGGCGCGACCGGCAATCGGGCGAGAGACGCGAGAAGACCGAGTGGCATAGCGTCGTCATTTTCAATGAGCAACTCGGGAAGATCGCTCAGCAATATCTGAAGAAAGGCTCCAAGGTTTATATTGAGGGCCAGCTTCAAACCCGCAAATGGCAGGACAATTCCGGCAACGACCGTTACACGACTGAAGTGGTTTTGCAAAACTACAACGGGCAGCTGATGATGCTCGATGGCCGTGGTGGCGCCTCCGGCTTTAACGATGGCGGACCAGCGGATTTCGATGGCGGGTCTAGCGACAGCGGCCGTGGCGGCTCTAGAAGCGCGAGCGGCGGAAAAAGCCGGGATAACCCGGCACCGAAATCTTTCGAAAAGGATCTCGACGACGAAATCCCATTTTGAGGCACTCCGCCTTGGGGCGCTCCACTTGTGCTTTAGCATTTCCTATATATAAGGCTCGCTAGAGGTTCATACAGGCTTCACGGTTTTCCCTTTCTAAGAAGCCAAGGGTTCAGTTTTGGCAGGCAATTCAGAAGGCAATCACGGCGATCACGGGGCGGGTGAGATTCGTCCGATACTGATTACCGACGAAATGAAGCGTTCGTACCTCGATTACGCGATGAGCGTGATTGTGGCGCGTGCGCTGCCCGATGTGCGCGATGGTCTAAAGCCCGTTCACCGTCGCATCCTCTATTCGATGCACGAGAACGGCTACCAGTGGAATAAGCCCTACCGGAAGTCGGCACGCATCGTCGGCGATGTGATCGGTAAATATCACCCGCACGGCGATCAGTCGGTTTACGATGCGCTCGTCCGCATGGTGCAAGACTTCTCGATGCGCGTTCCCCTGATCGACGGTCAGGGCAATTTCGGCTCGGTCGACGGTGACCCGCCCGCTGCCATGCGGTACACCGAAGTCCGCCTCGAAAAGATCTCCGACACGCTTCTCCAGGACCTGGAAAACGACACGGTCGATTTCCAGGACAACTACGACAATTCGGAACGTGAGCCGAAGGTCCTTCCGGCCCGCTTTCCCAATCTGTTAGTGAACGGAGCCGGCGGCATAGCAGTCGGCATGGCCACGAATATCCCTCCGCATAATCTGGGCGAGGTCATCAACGCGTGTCTCGCGTATCTTGAGACCCCCAGCATCACCGTCGAACAGCTCATGGAGCATGTGCCCGGCCCCGATTTCCCCACGGGCGGCGTCATTATGGGACGCGCGGGCATCCGTGCCGCCTACCTTAGAGGACGCGGCTCTATCGTCGTTCGCGGAAAAATCCACGTCGAGACGATCCGTAAGGACCGCGACGCGCTGATCGTGACGGAAATCCCCTATCAGGTGAACAAGGCGGTGCTGCAAGAGCGCATCGCCGAACTCGTGCGCGAAAAGCGCATCGAGGGCATCGCCGATGTGCGCGACGAGTCCGACCGCGACGGCTACCGCGTTGTGATCGAACTGAAGCGCGACGCCATGGCCGATGTCGTGCTGAACCAGCTTTACCGGTTCACCACGCTGCAGTCCCCTTTCGCGGCCAACATGGTTGCGTTGAACAGCGGCCGACCAGAGCAGCACACCCTGCTCGATTTTATTCAGGCTTTCGCGCAGTTCCGCGAAACCGTCGTCACACGCCGGACAAA
Source organism: uncultured Alphaproteobacteria bacterium (assembly GCA_963829495.1). Taxonomy (GTDB): domain Bacteria; phylum Pseudomonadota; class Alphaproteobacteria; order Rhizobiales; family Rhodomicrobiaceae; genus Rhodomicrobium. The sequence goes on along the minus strand of CAWHIT010000028.1, from coordinate 117,948 downwards.
GTTTCTGCTGACGAAGGCGCGGGACCGAGCGCACGTGCTTGTCGGGCTTGCCACCGCGGTCGCCAATATCGATGAAGTCATCAAGCTGATCCGCACGGCGCCCGATCCGGCTACGGCGCGCGAACAGCTCATGGCGCGGAATTGGCCCGCGGAGGATGTTGCACCACTGCTTGCGCTGATTGACGACCCGCGTTCCAAAATTCTCGATGGCAACGTCTATCGCCTGTCCATCGATCAGGCCAAAGCCATCCTCGACCTGCGTCTGCAACGCCTGACTGCGCTTGGACGCGACGAGATCGGCGACGAGCTGAAAGGTCTGGCCGACAAGATCCGCGACTATCTCGATATTCTAAGCTCGAGGGCCCGAGTAATCGGCATCGTCCGCGACGAACTGATCGCCATTAAGGAAGAGTTCGCGACGCCGCGCCGGACGGAGATTCTCGATATCGAGGGCGAGGTCGAGGACGAGGACCTGATCCAGAAAGAGGATATGGTCGTCACCGTCAGCCATCGCGGCTATATCAAGCGCGTTCCGCTGTCGACTTATCGCGCGCAGCGTCGCGGCGGCAAGGGCCGCGCCGGCATGGCGACGCGCGACGAGGATTTCGTCACCCGGCTTTTCGTCGCGAACACGCATACACCTGTGCTTTTCCTGTCCTCGCGCGGCATGGCTTACAAGATGAAGGTGTGGCGGCTGCCTCTGTCTGCCCCGCAGGCGCGAGGAAAAGCACTGATCAATCTTCTTCCGTTGCAGCAGGATGAGACCATAACATCCATTTTGCCGTTGCCCGAGGAAGAGCGCGGCGAGAGCGGGGTCTTTATCATCTTCGCAACCCGCTCGGGAAATGTCCGCAGGAACGAGCTCGCGGATTTTGCCGAAGTCCGCCAGAACGGCAAGATCGCCATGAAGCTAGACTCGGGCGATGATATCGCGGGCGCTCAGCTTTGCCGTGAGACGGATGACATTCTGCTTACAACCGCGGATGGTCAGGCGATCCGGTTCCCAGTCACGGACGTGCGCATCTTCAAGGGCCGTGAATTGACCGGCGTGCGCGGGGTAAAGCTCGAAAACGAAGACCGCGTCATTTCGCTTGCAATACTCCGGCACATGGACGCGACCCCGGCAGAGCGCGCCGCTTATCTCAAGCAGGCAAACGCCATGCGCCGTGCCGCCTCTGGCGAGCGTGCCTCCCCCGATGGCAGCGAGGCAGCCGAGGCCGAAAACGGTGCATCGGAAACCGGCGGCCTTGATGACAGCGAGACTATTGAGAGCGGCGACATCGCCGATCTGACCCCGGCTCGTTACGCGGAAATGGGCGGCGCCGAGCAATATGTGCTCACCGTCTCGGAACGCGGCTTTGGGAAGCGGACCTCGTCCTACGAGTACCGCACCTCGGGCCGCGGCGGCAAAGGCATCATCGCCATGGCGGTGAACGATCGCAACGGCCGCCTCATCGCATCCTTCCCTGTCGAAGACACTGATCAGATCATGCTGGTAACCAACGGGGGCAAGCTGATCCGGTGCCCGGTCGAGGGCATCTCCACCACAGGGCGCTCGGCTCAAGGCGTGACGATCTTCAGGACTGATCAGGACGAGCGCGTCGTATCCGCCGAGCTCATCAACGATGACGGAAACGGTAATGGAAATCCAAATGGCAGCGACGCCAGCGATGTTGAGGGCGAGGACGACGCTTCCGAATAGCGGGACGTGTTGAGGGGCGGCATGCGGTGCGGTTTTTATCCAGGAAGTTTCGATCCGCCAACGCTTGGTCATTTCGACATCATGAGCCGCGGCCTTGCCTTATTTGATCGGCTCGTCGTCGGCATCGGTGTTCACCCTTTGAAAACGCCGATGTTCATTGAAGCCGAGCGGGTGGCCATGCTCAAGGAGGAACTCGAAAAGCTTGGAGCGGGGACTTGCGGTGAGGTCGTTCTTTTCCGGGGGTTGACTGTGGATGCCGCGCGGCAGAACGGTGCAAAGTTTATCCTGAGAGGCATACGGGATGCGGCCGATCTTGGCTATGAAGCTCAGCTCTTCGGCATGAACAGGACCATGGCGCCCGACGTCGAAACGGTATTTCTAGCGGCATCGCCCGGCACCGCGCACATTACGTCGACGTTGGTGCGGCAAATCGCAAGCCTTGGGGGAGATGTCTCGCTCTTCGTGTCTTCGCATGTCCTTCAGAGAGTTAAGGATAAGGTTCGACGCTCATGAACGCGGCCTAAAACCAACGCGGTCTAAATCCCGCCCCGATACCCCGCTACGCGCTCCATCAGCAAAAACAATCAATAAAGAATAGGTCACTCATGGTTCGTTCCATCCTTCGCATGGCGCTGCTGCTAATGGCGGGGCTTTGTCTCGCGTGCTCGGGGACTCGCGCAGCAAGCCCGGACAACACGCTTTATATGGACCTCAAAGACGGCCGCGTCGTCATTGAGTTGCGTCTCGACCTAGCCCCGAAGCACGTTCAGCGCATCAAGAAACTCGTCAAGGAAGGGTTCTATGATGGCCTAACCTTTCATCGGGTAATAACGGGTTTCATGGCACAGACAGGCGATCCGAAGGGTGATGGAACGGGCGGCTCAAAATATCCCGACCTGCCAGCCGAGTTTACCCAGACGCCCTTCAAGCGCGGAACCCTTGGCGCTGCCCGGTCTGGCAATCCCAATTCAGCCAACAGCCAGTTTTTCATTTGCCTGGAGGACGCCTCGCACCTCAATGGAAACTATACCGTTTGGGGCCAGGTTACTGAGGGCATGCAGCTTGTCGACAGGATCAAAAAAGGCACCGGCGCAAACGGCCAGGTTTTCAATCCGGATAAGATCATCAAAATGCAGCTTGCGTCGGACGCCCGTTGATCACCACATTTATGGTCAGATTAGCATGAAGGCGCCTTATTTTTGGGTAAAATTACCTGTCTAGACGGCGCTAGGGAAAAGTTACACATGGAATCTCCAAGTAAAGAGAATACATTGGTCCTGGAAACCACCCAAGGCCGCGTTGTGATCGAGCTTCTGCCCGATCTCGCGCCAAACCATGTCGCTCGCATCAAGGAGCTTGCGAACCAGAACTTTTACGACGGCGTTGTTTTTCATCGCGTAATCGAAGGTTTTATGGCTCAGACGGGCGATCCGACCGGCACAGGACGCGGTGGATCCGGCAAGAACCTCAAGGCGGAATTCAGCAACCAGCCGCATGTTCGCGGTGTCGTATCCATGGCGCGCGCCAATCACCCTGACAGCGCCGACAGCCAATTTTTCATCTGCTTCGATGATGCGACGTTCCTCGACGGAAAGTATACCGTGTGGGGCAAGGTCATCGAGGGAATGGAAAACATTGACAAAGTGAAGCGCGGCGAGCCCGTCAAGAACCCGGATAAAATCGTTACAATGCGGGTCGGGGACGCTGCCTAGTTACACCAGAGCGCTCTCGCCATTTGGGGCGGCCGATTGACAGTGCTGTTAAAAGACTTCGATTTCGATCTGCCCAAATCGTCGATAGCGCTAAGACCCGCTTCGCCGAGAGATTCGGCGAAGCTTCTTTGCGTCGACCCCGCTTCGCATCCCCCCCTGTCAGAGGCGAGGGTACGCGATCTCTCCCCTTTTTTGCGCGCCGGTGATGTGATGGTGTTCAACGACACCAAGGTCCTTGCCGCTGAACTTCGTGGTTACCGCCCGGCTCGCGAAACCGGTGCTCCCGACGTCGAAATCTCCCTGACACTGATAGAGAGGCTTCCTAATGGCGCTTGGAAGGCGCTCGCGCGTCCTGCCCGGCGGCTTCGTCCCGGAGACACCATCGTCCTTTCCCGGAACGGAGAGCGAGCGCGCCTGACGGTCGCGGCTAAGGACGAAGAGGGAGCGATCACCCTAACCGCGTGCTGCGGCGACACCGTCGAAGCGATCATGGCAAGCCACGGCAACATGCCGATTCCTCCTTACATCGCCGGCTCTCGCCCCGCTGACGATCGCGACCGCTCCGATTATCAGACCGTGTACGCCAGAACGGAAGGCGCAGTCGCTGCGCCGACAGCGGGTCTTCATTTCACCCCTGAGCTTCTCGATAGGTTGGCGGCCAAAAGCGTTCGCAGCGCTTTCGTCACGCTGCATGTGGGCGCAGGCACATTCCTCCCAGTCAAAGCCGAAAATATTGCGGACCACACGCTGCACCCCGAGTGGTACGCCATCTCCGAGGACGCTGCCCGCAAAATCAACAGATGTCGTGCCGATGGAGGGCGGCTCATCGCCGTAGGCACCACCTCGCTTCGCGTCCTTGAAACGGCTGCGCGCAAAGACGGCTTGATCGAGGCCCGTCAGGGCTTTACCAAGATTTTCATCAAACCAGGCCACCAATTTCGCAGCGCCGACTTGCTCATGACGAATTTCCACCTTCCGAAATCGACACTCTTCATGCTGGTCTGCGCCTTTTCCGGCACGGCTCTCATGAGAAAGGCTTATGCCCACGCCGTTGCTGAAGGCTTTCGCTTTTATTCCTACGGCGATGCCTGCCTGCTCAGTCGCGCGGATGGGACGTGGCTGTGACCGGCTTTTTGTTCAAGCTTCTGGCCAAAGACGGCGGCGCGCGTTTCGGAGAGATCGCAACGCCTCGCGGAATCATCCGCACCCCTGCCTTTATGCCTGTCGGCACCGCCGCGACGGTTAAGGCCATGTTCGCCGACAACGTCAAGGCCACGGGCGCAGACGTCATTCTCGGGAATACCTACCACCTAATGCTCCGCCCTGGAGCGGAGCGCATCGCCCGGCTCGGCGGTCTTCATCGCTTCATGCGCTGGGACGGCCCGATCCTGACCGATTCCGGTGGCTATCAGGTCATGTCGTTGAGCCAGCTTCGCACTGTGTCCGAGCGCGGCGTGACCTTTCGCTCCCATATCGATGGCACTCTTCATGAGTTGACACCCGAGCGGTCGATCGAGGTGCAGAACCTTCTCGGCGCCGATATCCAAATGCAGTTCGACGAGTGCACGCCTTACCCAGCGACGCAGGACGAAGCAGAGCGGTCCATGCAGCTTTCGCTGCGTTGGGCCGAACGGTCGCTTGCGGCTTTCCAAGAGCACGGTCATCCGGGGCACGCCCTTTTCGGCATCGTGCAAGGCGGCGTTCATCCTGAGCTTCGCGCGCAATCGGCCGAAGCTTTGACCTCCATGAGTTTTCACGGCTATTCGGTCGGCGGGCTTGCCGTCGGCGAGGGCCAGAAGCTCATGTTCGAGACGCTCTCCTCGACAACGCCCCTCCTCCCCACCAACAAACCCCGCTACCTCATGGGCGTCGGTACCCCCGCCGACATTGTCGGCGCGGTCGAACGCGGAATCGACTTGTTTGATTGCGTGATGCCGACACGATCCGGCCGCCACGGCCAGGCTTTCACCTGGGCCGGCAAGCTTAACATGCGCAATTCCGCGCACATCGAGGACCGTCGCTCCCTCGACGAAACGAGCGCATGCCCGGCGGCTCGCGATTACTCCCGCGCCTATATTCACCACTTGATCCGCGCTGGCGAATATCTCGCGCCCATGATCCTGAGCTGGGCCAATATAGCCTTCTACCAGGACCTCATGGCGGCCATCCGCCAATCGATCCGCGAAGGTAATTTCGCAACCCTCGCAGCCCGCGTGCGCGAAGCCTATCCCTCGACCACGGTCGCGGAGGAAGCAGACCCTTCGGGTCCGGGTGCATGACGTTCCCGGAAGAGCAAGTACACTCCTGACAAGATGATGATTGCCGCGCCGCCGAGGGTCCACCAGCTTGGGGCATCGTCGAATACAGCAAACCCCAGCGCGATCATGAAGATGATGTTGATGTAGCCGAAAGGGGCAAGAACGGGGGCGGGCGCGCGCTCATGGGCGAGGATAACTAGCCAGTGCCCAAACCCGCCGAACAGTCCGGTGCTCAGAAGAACAAGCCAGACCCACACGCCCTCTGGCGTCTGCCAGTTCGCGATCGCAAAGGGCGCGACGAAAACAGCGCCCGCCAGCGGCGTGTAAACGAGGGTCGTCAGAGCACTGTCAAACCGTGCAAGATAGCGAGTCCAGAGAATGTAAAGCGCATAGCTTAGCGTCGCGATAAGAGAAAGTGACGCCGCCCAATGGATACCGCCAAAGCCAGGCCGGATCACCAACAAGACGCCGGTGAAGCCTATACAAATGGCAAACAGGCGGTGCCAGCCGATCCATTCATTCAGCATCGGCCCTGCGAGCGCGGCCACAATGAATGGCGACAGAAAAAAGATCGTCGCTGTCTGATCAAGTTGAAGGTACTGCAAAGCGAGGAAGTTAAACGCCGTCGCGCCAATCAGGAAAACGCTTCGGAGAAGCTGGTTCATTAGCTTGTTCGACGGTAAGGCTCGCAGAACCGTATTCGGGCCGAGCACCGCGACGATCAGCAGGGTGTTGACCAGGAAGCGAACCCAGATGATCTGCAGCACTGGCACATGCGCAACCGTCGCCAGGTACTTTGCACTTGTATCAAGAAAACCGAAAAGAAAAGAAGCCGCACAGGTGAGCGCGATGGCTAAAAGCCTCGATTCGGTGAGTGGGCGTTGTTGCATAAAGTTCCGCTTGAGGCGCGCAACCTGAGCTTTCGAAACGAAGTCGTTCCGCTATTGAGGATGTCGCGGCGCGCCATGACATTCTAACAGATATCGGACCCCGGTTGAAATCAGGCGAGAACTTGTTTGGATCCGGATGTTCACAAGCGCTGTCCCTCAGCTGGACCGATGTCGTGATGACCGTTCCTGCCAAGCATTAAGTGAGATATGGCAGCGTCAGAAAGCGAAAATGTAATCTTAATGTAATAAAGGTTAAAGATAGCCATGCACGGTGCTGGCGGCGGCAGGTCTGCGGAAAGAGCCCGCCACTGACAGCCGCCGGAGAGAACATACATCACGCCGTTTACCACTTCCGTATCACGGCGGCCCGCTTGCCGCAGCCGCGTTTTGCGGGCGGGATCAAAGGCTTGATGAGCGCCCATTCCTCATCCAGGTCGCTCGGATAGCGAAGTGCGTTGCGGAGCCCCCGCGAATCGGATCGCCACCATTGAATCACAACCGATTCCTGCGACTAAAGATGTCTTCGGACAGACTGAAGTGCCATATACGAGGAACCCCACAGGACCGGTTAAATCAACAGTTCCGTTGCTGTAATTTCTTTATCTATATCAGACAATAAGAGTTCTGAAGGCCAGTAAATCTCCCTCTCAATCCTACTTCTCTTACGCCCCGTTTGCCGACAATGCATCCTATACAACCAAGCAGCACCATTTAGCGAAGATTTATCAACCCAAAGTTGTGTTTTCCAAGAGTGAAACAAACTGAGACTGCAAAAAAACAAGTAAGCATGGGCCAAGATAGCGGAACCAGAGCGGGAGCACGCTGTTAACCAGCGTAAAGTCTCAGTCCGAGGCTATGTTGACAACAGCAGCATAGGAGCTTGAATGGCCTCCCAACACCCAAAGAAATCCGGCTCGACATCGACTCGCGGCTTTGCCTCCATGGACGCCGAGAAGCAGCGCGCTATCGCATCCAAAGGCGGCCAAAGCGTGCCAAACGAAAAGAGGAGCTTCAGCCAGAATCGCTCATTAGCTGCCGAGGCTGGCCGTAAAGGCGGGCAGAACGTTTCCGACGAGAACCGCAGTTTCTCGCGGAACCGCGATCTCGCCGCCCAGGCCGGCCGGAAAGGCGGGCAAGCGAGCCATGGTGGCAAGTCACGTGAACAGCGCTCCCAGGTCTAGGGATTGAGCCCAGAGTCAGGGCAAGTGAAAAACAGCCCCCGTCCTGCCGGCGGGGTCTGCTGTTGTCCAGCGCTCTTTAGCGCTGCATGCGAATTTCCTCTTTGCGATTCTCTCAAGCGCCGGTTATCCGTGTGACCAACGCAGAAAACGGACTTGAACATGGAACGCTTTTTCGGCGGCAGCCCTTTTGTCGTAATATTGAAGCTTGTGACCGCCTCGCTGATTATCGGGGTTGTTCTCTCCTTCTTCGGCTACGCCCCCAACAACCTGTACCACGCCATCATCCGGCTCGGAGATTGGATCTCCTCGCTCGGCTTCGACGCCGTCAAGACGGGATTTCAGTATCTCATTCTCGGCGCGCTCATCGTTGTTCCGCTTTGGCTGGTGGTGCGCTTCTTCAGCTTCCTCGGCTCCAAGCGCCAGGCAGAGAGATCATAACCACCCGCACCTCGCAGATCCAGAAAATAGAACGACTTATTGCAGAGTGACAGGGCATTGCGCGACCCCAGTCTCCCGGAGACGCGATTGCGAAGCCGGGATGTGCTGGCGATAGCGATCCCGATGATTTTGTCGAACGCGACTGTGCCGCTGGTCGGCATGGCCGACACTGCCGTCATGGGCCAGCTCAACGACCCGGCCCTTATTGGCGGCGTGGCGCTGGGCTCGACCATCTTCGCGATGCTGTTTTGGGCCTTTGGCTTCTTGCGGATGGGAACCACAGGGCTGACCGCCCAGGCCGTCGGTGCGGGCGACGACGCAGAGGTCGTGGCCAACCTGTATCGCCCGCTTCTCATCGCGGTCGTGGCCGGGGTGCTGCTGTTCGCCTTTCATGCACCAGCGATTTTTCTGATCCTGAAGCTGACCGGCGGCAGCGCCGAGGTTCAGACATCGACCGCAGATTATTTCGGCGTCCGAATTTTGAGCGCGCCTGCGACCCTTGCAAATTATGCCCTGGTCGGATGGCTGATTGGCTTGGCGCGCGCGAATCTCGCCCTCCTCCTGCAGCTTTTCCTCAACGCGATCAATATTGCGCTCGCTATCCTTCTGGTCCTCGTTGCTGGTAAGGGGGTCAAGGGAGCGGCGATGGCGGCTGTATTTGCCGAGTATGCTGCGGTGCTGGCCGGCCTTTTCATCGCCCGCCTGCTCGTTCGCAGGCATCGGGCGAAGCCAGCCGCCCTTTTCGAGACGCGCGCGTTCCGCAAGCTTATCGCCGTGAACGCCGACATCATGATCCGCACTGTATGCCTTTTGTTCGCGTTCACGTTCTTCGCCGCGCAAGGAGCGAGGCTTGGCGATGTGGCGCTCGCGGCAAACAGCGTGCTGCGAAGCCTCTCCGACCTTTCCGCCTACGTCCTCGACGGGTTCGCATTCGCCGCCGAAGTGCTTGTCGGGCAGGCGGTTGGCGCGGCAAGCTTTTGGCGCTTTCGTCAAGCCGCTCGTCTCAGCTCGATTTGGGCCGCCGCTTTGGCCATCATGGTGAGCCTAGCCTTCTGGGCTGCCGGACTTTTCCTGATCGACCTCATGACAACGACGCCCTCTGTGCGGGATGCGGCTCGCGAGTATCTGCCCTGGGCGGCGATGACGCCGATTCTCGGCGTGGCCTGCTTCCAATTGGATGGCATCTTCATTGGTGCGACGCGCTCGGCCGACATGCGCAACATGATGATCGTCAGCCTCGCCGTGTTTCTTGCAGCCTGGGCGCTTTTGACCCCGGCCTTCGGCAATCACGGTCTCTGGGCGTCGCTCTCGATTTTCTACATCGTACGCGCTTTCACGCTTGGCTTGCGCTATCCTGCCCTTGAACGCGGCATCATAAATTCCGGCGTGAAGAACGCGATCGCCTAAGCCTCAGTTCCGCGCCCACTTATCAGCTTCCGATCCTATAAGCGAGGCGAGCGGCTTTCCGGTTGCCTGCATTTCCGTTATAAGCGCTTCCTTGTATGTCGGGAAGAAGCGTTGGGCCTTCGTAGACAAGGCCGGTATAAAGCTGGATCAGAGAGGCGCCGGCTCGAATTTTCGATAACGCGGCGGCACCGGAATTGATGCCGCCAACGCCTATGAGAGGTAGCTTGCCCTCTGTCGCTACGAAGCATTTCGCGAGAAAACGCGTGGACTGCTTGAACAGGGGCCTCCCGGAGAGCTCCGCCGGATTCATTCCGATGCGAGTTGGATGGGACACCTTCCCGGGACAGCGTCGTGTTGGTGAGGATCGCGCCGTCAACCTTGTGAGCAAGCAGACACTGCATCACGGGCCCGATGTCTTCATCGTGCAAATCCGGGGCAAGCTTGACGAGGATCGGCACCGCGTGTGCGAGACCTGCCCGTGCAGCCATAACGGCTTCGAGCAACGCATTCAGCCGGTCGGGAGCTTGCAGGTCGCGCAATCCTGGAGTGTTCGGCGAGGAAATGTTGACCGTGAGATAGGAGGCCAACGACCCAAAAGCGTGGACCCCCGTGACATAGTCGGCGATCGGGTCGCTGCTGGCGCGATTCGCGCCGATGTTTGCCCCGAGGATGCCGCGCGGCGGCCTGCTCGCAAGCTTGACCAGGGCGGCAGAATGGCCAGCACTGTTGAAGCCGAGCCGATTGATGATGCCGCGCTCGCGCATGATCCGGAATACACGCGGGCGCGCATTTCCTGGCTGCGGCTTCGGCGTTATCGTGCCCGCCTCCGCAAAACCGAAGCCGATGTCGAACAGCGCATTGTAGACGCGCGCGTCCTTGTCGTACCCGGCGGCAACGCCAACGGGATTTGGAAATGTAAGACCGAATAAAGTCTGCGCGAGTTGCGGATCATCATGTTTCGCTTGCCGGGGATAAATGCCCGCTTCGAGAGCCCGCAGCGAAGCTTCATGCGCCGTTTCAGGATCGAGAAAGAGCAGACTGGCCTGAGCCGCGGACCAGAAGCGATTTATGACGGAAGGTCGTGCGGAATGATCGGCGTGCCGTCATCGGCAAGCGGCGCGGGCGTTACGCTCTGCACCGCCACCGATGGAAGCAGCGCATAAAGATGCGGAAAAAGATCGCCGCCGCGCGAAGACTCCCAGCGCAGAGGGCTGCCCTCGCCCTGCCTTGCTCGCCCCTCCTCATTCCCAAGAGCCTGCAGCTTCTCAATCATGTCGATGTCTACCGCCAAGAGAACGAGATCGGGAACGCCCGAGAAGTGTTTCCGCGCTGTCTCCGCGATCTGCGCCGCTGTTGACAGGTGAATGAACCCGTCGCGCTGGTCCTGCTCTGACCCGCGATAGACGCCTTCCGCCCAAGCCGCCTCCCATTCGGCGGACGTCAAGAGCTTGTAGATCGTCTTGGCGTGCACGGGCCTATACCGTCTCGGCCGCCTGATGCAGCCGCTCCGAGATCAGCTTGCGCGTCGGCTCGATGCCATAGGCCTTGATGAATGAGCCGAATTGCGGCCCCTGGCTCTCGCCGAACAACACTTCGTAGAGCGCCTTGAACCAGTCGCGCAAATTCTCGAAGGGGTGCGCCTTCCCTACCTCGTAGACGATGGATTGCAGTTCCTCGCGCGCTGAGCTTGAAGCTCGCTTCAAGCAGCCGCGCATTGAGATCGAGCATCGCATCGCGCTCGACAGGCGTCGGCGCGCGGTAGACCTTGAACGGCTTCTCGCGCTCAGTGAAATAGCGGATGGCAAAACCAATAAGGCGATCAAGTTCCGGAAAATCCGTCGGGTTGGCCTCGGGCGCGTAGTTGCGAACGAACTGCCAGAGGGTGTCCTTCGTTTGCGCGTTCGAGGCGCTGACGAGGTTCAGCAAGAGGCTGAAGCTGATGGGCACGATGTGCTGCGGCGGCCTGGCGTTGTGGATGTGCCAGACGGGGTTGTTCAGCCGCTGCTCCGCGTTTTCCTTCTGATAGCTGTCGAGATAGGTGAAGTAGTCGTCGACCGCCTTCGGGATCACGTCGAAGTAAAGTCGCTTCGCCGTCTTCGGCTTCTGGAACATGTAGAGGCTCAGGCTCTCCGGCGTGGCATAGGCAAGCCACTCCTCTACAGAGATGCCGTTACCCTTCGACTTCGAGATCTTCTGCGCCTTGTCGTCGAGGAACAGCTCGTAGTTGAAACCTTCCGGCGGCCTGCCACCGAGCACACGGCAAATCTTTGACGACAGCGTAACGCTATCGATCAAGTCCTTGCCCGCCATCTCGTAATCGACGCCCATCGCGGTCCAGCGCATCGCCCAGTCCGCCTTCCACTGGCACTTCACATGGCCGCCCGTGACCGGCGTCTCGACCGTCTTGCCCGTATCGGTATCTCGATAAGTGATCGTGCCCGCCGCAAGGTCGCGCTGCTCGATAGGCACCTGCAGCACCTTGCCCGTGTCGGGCGAAATCGGCAGGAACGGCGAATAGGTCGCGCGGCGATCCGGCCCAAGCGTCGGCAGGATGATCGCCATCACCGCGTCGTAGGCTGCGAGCATCTTCAAGAGCGTCTCGTCGAACTGCCCCGAGCGATAGCACTCGGTCGCCGACAGGAACTCGTATTCGAAGCCGAAGCTGTCGAGGAAGGCGCGTAGCCTCGCATTGTTGTGCGCGCCGAAACTCGAATGCGTGCCGAAGGGATCGGGCACCACCGTTAGCGGCTTGTCGAGCGCCGCCTGCAAAAGCTCCTGGTTCGGCACATTCGTCGGCACCTTGCGCAGGCCATCCATGTCGTCTGAGAAGCAGACGAGCCGCGTCTTCACGCCCGGCTTCAGCACTTCGAGCGCATGCCGCACCATGGACGTGCGCGCTACCTCGCCGAACGTCCCGATATGCGGAAGACCCGAAGGGCCGTATCCCGTCTCGAATATCACCTCGCGCGCCGGGTCCGCCTTCTCCAACCGTTTCAGAAGCTTGCGCGCCTCTTCAAAGGGCCAGGCCTTGGAGGTTTGGGCGAGCTCTGTGAGCGATTGGTCAGCGGCTATCATGGTGCGTGGGTTTTCTGATGTGTTTCGGATGATTGTGCGGACTATGGAAAGGCGCGGGGCGCACGTCAACCCAATGAGTGGGTGGGCGCGCGCGCAAGGTGAGCCAAGCCCCAGCCTTCGATCATCCTTCTAGGCGAGGTCCTGGCGCTATTTCTTGGCCTTGCGCGCGGCGTAGCGTGCATCCCGAGCCGCTTTCTGTTCGGCGGCAAGAGCTTCCTGGCGTTCGGCATTCTTTGAGGCTTCAAGCTCGGCCTCGGCCTTCTGCTTGGCCTTCTCTTCAATGGCGTGGGCCTTTTCCGCGAGCTTTTTCGCCTCACGCTCGGCGGCCCGTGCCGCCCGCGCTTGGGCCGCGTCTAACCGCGCCGCCTTCCGTGCAAGCACGGCCGGATCGTCGTCCGCTTTCCGATCCGTGTATTTCTTTAACGCCGCTTCCTTGGCCTCCGCCGCGGTCTTGAGGCGCTGGTTAAGATCAACTTTAAAAGTTCTCATACCCTACCGTTTTCTGTATCTCGTCGCCGTCGAGGCGGCGCGTGGCCTTTATCCCAAAAATTATCCTTCAACACAACGGCAAGCTTGGATCGCACCGTCAGAAGCGGCCACTTCAAGAGGACTAAACAACTGGCCTAGCGGTGGAGCGCGCGTCAACCGAAGAGATTGCGGCCAACCAGCTCTTTGTATGCAAATTGCGAAAGGCGTCATCTTGCTTCATCCCCGGATAGGCGGTCTCGCTTGCGTTGACAGCCGGAATGCTTCAGGCCGTAGATCCTAGGAAAAAGCGCCTTACCGACAGGTTAATGCACTCGCAAGACACTGATATTCTTAAGAAAAATACTGATGGCGTGATGCCGTCGAACGGGCGCGCCGCGCTGAGGGAGCCTGCAGCCGTGGTTAACAGGCAAAGCTGGAATATATTTAACGGACTTTTGCGCGTCCATTTAGTGAGGAAATTCCGGCAGTGAATTCTATTTAATAGGGCTGGATTGAAGATTGGAAACCTTTCTTTTTCAAGCACTTAGAGTCCTTCCGACTTTAATTGAATCACTGGGGATTCCCATCCGGCGCGAACAGTGATTTAAACTGCATGCTGGGGCGGAGGCCAGCATGCATGGCGCGAGCTTATTCTCTCGACCTGCGTGAGCGGGTGGTGGCGTTTGTTACGAGCGGTCAGACGACGCGGGCGGCCTCAGCCGCGTTCGATGTCAGCGTGGCGAGCGTCGTGAAGTGGACGCAACGCGTTAGGGCAAGCGGCAGCGCGGCCGCCAAGCCCATGGGCGGCAAGCGCCCATTTCTTTTGGAAGCGGAGCGCGATTGGCTACTGGCGCGGCTCGATGAAAAGCCCGATTTGACGCTTCATGCGCTGCGCGGCGAACTGCGCGAGCGGGGCGTCGCCGTTTCCTGCGACACGCTGTGGCGCTTCCTGAAACGCCAGGAGATCAGCTTTAAAAAAAACCTTGTTCGCCGCCGAGCAGGACCGTCCCGATGTCGCCCGGCGCCGCCTCCGCTGGAAAAAATACCAGGCGCGGATTGATCCCTCCCGCCTTGTTTTCATTGATGAAACCTGGGCCAAAACGAACATGACCCGCACCCGCGGCTGGCGTCGCCGCGGCAAGCCGCTCGTCGCCAAGGTTCCGCACGGCCACTGGAAGACGCTGACGTTTCTCGCCGCGCTGCGGCAGGACGCGATTACCGCGCCTTGCGTGCTGGATGGCCCCATCAACGGCGAGGCCTTCCTTGCCTATGTCGAGCAGATCTTGGTTCCCACGCTCAAGCGGGGCGACGTCGTCGTCATGGACAATCTGGGTCTCACAAGAACCGGGCAATCCGCAACGCCATTCGCGCCGCCGGCGCACGCTTGGTGTTTCTGCCCCCTTACAGTCCCGATCTGAACCCGATCGAACAAGTCTTCGCCAAGCTCAAAACGCTCCTCAGAAAAGCCGGGGAGCGCACCGTCGAGGCCGTCTGGAAAAGGATCGGATCGCTGCTCAAATGCTTCCATCCAGCCGAGTGCGCTGCCTACTTCAGGAACGCTGGTTATGCTTCAATCTAAGTCGGAAAGACTTTAGAGCCGCTTATCCGCTGCCGATCAAAGGCGCGACGCTCCTCGCTTAGCGACAAATAAACCATATTGAGGTATGAATTGGATCAGAAGTAAATCGCGCGCGCTCCTGTTAACCATCAAGCGATTTACCATCGTGGCGTGGCCCTGTCCGGCAACGAGGCGTTTACTATTATGACAGGGCTTTCACACAGTTACCGGCTGTTTCCTGATAACACCGCCTTCGCGAAGATGCGCCCGGCGTTGAGCGCCTGCGTCCGAAGCCGCCGCCAGTCGAAGCCGCGGTCGAGATCCTGCAGCGTCCGCACAAGCTGGGCGCGCTGGGCCTCCGGCATCAGCTCCATGATCTCGGCCCAGATCGCATCGACATTATAGACGCCAGCCTTCGCGTCGAGGCACGCGGGCACGACATCGTCGGCCGAGAAGCCGAGATCGCTCCCAGCCGCGTCGATGGCCGCACGGATGGATGCCGCTTTCGCATTGCCCTCATCGGCCAGGTCGTAGGGCGGCTTCCACTCCTGCATGGGGCGAAGCCTGTCCACATGGCTCAAAACCAGCAGCATGGGCGGGCGGCGGCGGTTGGGGCGCTTGGCGAAATACTCGCGAACAGCATCGAGCGCCCGCGAATCGAGTTCGCGGTCCGCGCGCACGGCGCTTGCGACCCAAAGAATAAGGTCAGCCTGCGCCGCTTCTTCCAAAAGCTTTTCGAGCGGCTGCTCCAAGCTATCGAGACCGGGGCTGTCGAGGATGATCGCCTGCGGCACGCCTTCGCGCTTGATCTCATAAGCCGTGAACTGGTTCGTCAGCGGGAGCGCATCCGAGCCGGCGCGCACTTCGTTCAAGAGTGCATTGATGAGGCTGGATTTGCCCGCGTTCACCTGCCCCCCGAGAAGAAGGCGCAAGGGCTCGGCCTTCAACTTGGGCACTTTGCGATCGCGCTCGGTAGCTTCGGTGACGTGCGCTTCCAGATCTTCCGGGGCGACGCGCAGACGGCCGCCGTACAAATCGATGGCCGCGCGGCCGACTTCTTTCACGTAACCGCGCGCCAGCCGTTTCGCCAGTTCCTCCCGGCCCCAGCGATACATCTGATTGGAAAGCCGCTCGCGAAGCTCCTGCGTCACCGCCGTCGCCGGGTTGAGCATGCGAATGATCCGCCAGATGTCGTAGCCCTTCTGGGCAACATCGATCACGCCGCGCATTTGATAAATCTTGATGATCTGTCCGATCGTCAGCTTGTCGCCGAGCGGGACATTCTCGATGACCATCGGCTTCAGATGCAGGCTGACCTGCTCGACCATCGTGAGCGCTTCGGGCGCGGTGAATTGCCAGAGCGGATCTTTCACCTCGGGATGAAGCGACTTGGCAACGGCGTCGATGGTTTCCTTGCCGAGCCCCAGAAAGGCGGACCAGCTCGAAAAATGGCTGATATCCACGGTGTCGGCCACCGCTAGAACCGCTTTCCAGGCTTCGTTTTCGCGCGGCGTCCAACTTGAGGCTGCGGCGTCCTCGGGAGGCTCAACCGGGTGTTTCGTCGGCGAAATATCGAGCTTCTTGAAGAGGTAGAGCTGATAAAGGAACGCGACGATGACGAACAGGCATGCGCCGATCACCCAATAAAGGACGTAACCATGCTGCCACATCCAAATGCCGCCGAAGGGCACGAGCGTCAGCGACGGCAGGGCAATGCAGATCGCCCAAATCCATATGCGCAGCCAGAACGTGGTGTCGCGCGGCTTGCTCATCCACAGATGCCCCAGTACCCTAAATCACCTTTCCGGAGAACGTCGAAACCCCTCATCCTGTCCTTCTCCCGGTGGACACGCCTTTGGCGAGTTCGCAGTCTAAAGAGATCGCATCCGAAAGCGGATGCGATGGGAGAAGGAACGCTGCTGCACACGCGAGCGTACTCCCTCTCCCCTCGTGGGAGAGGGTTGGGGTGAGGGGGAGTGCCGATTGACGCATGAGTTATCCTTCAGGATACTTTGCCACTTTACGGAAACGGAAGGCTTGCGCCAGTGCATCGGCGTAAGCTTTGGACACGCCCTTCGGATCGCTACCGCCCGCCCGATGGATAGCGAGGAAGTAGCAGGCCGCCTTGCCGATGGCGAAAGTTGTCGCGAAACTCATAGCGGCGGCTGCGGCGGCTCCCGCTGTCTGGCCATAAACGGGAATGAGCTTCGCAAGCTCGCGAAAGCCGAAACCGGCCGCAAGCCGGGAAACGGCTCCTATGCCAAGGCAGGCCGCGAATTCTGTCAGCGCCTTCCGGTTCCAGTCGACGCCATAGATGCGCGCGAGGCTGTGCAGCATTTTCGATTGCACGACCGGGACGGCGACTGCGCCTGCTACCGGCACAACGTCTGCTGCTGCTGCGGCGGTGGCGTAACCGACGATATGCGGATGCGCTTCGCTCGCAAGCGTATCGCCCGCTTTCGCGTTCGCGTCCTTCAAGGCTGCAACAAGTCCGGCAGGCGCTGCCATTTGGAGCGCATGCAACAGCGCTTCGAGCCCGTATTCCTGGGGCTCGTATCCGTCCCCGGCCTGCGTGAAGTCGATCGGCACGAAGAGGCAGAGGCCGTTTCCGCGCAAGCCGTTGAAAAGCGAGCGCTGATGGGCGAGGCTTCTTGCCAGATCCGGCGGAATTGCAGCGTCGGAGGGCAGTTCCTGCGCCGTCGTTGCATATGGGTAATTTCGCGGATGGCCTTGCCCCGGCGCGTAAGCCTCATGGAGGGTGGTCTGCGCCACGATCAGCGGCCACTCGGGATGCCTCTTTCGCGCCGCCTTGACGGTCTCGATCACCGAGTCCTGTTGCGGGTCCAGCGCTTTCATGACAGCAAGCATCAGATGCGCCTGGCTTTCGTGAAAGGCGATGTCTTCCGTGGGATCGTAGCCCTTTTCGCCGAGACCCCTCGTGTCGAGAAAACGAATCACGGGCGCGTCTGAGGGAAAGTCGAAGAGCGCCGCCGTCCTCGTGCAAGGCTTGTAGCCTTGGCCTACTTCCGCGGCAGTGGCCTCGGTCAAGGCCCGGACGATCGAAGTTTTCCCCGACTGGACTTTACCGATGAGCCAGATGACCGGGGCAGCCTTGCTGGCGAGCGCCGCCACTTTTTCATCCGGTGTCGCGATGGCTTGCGGCGAAAGAACGGTATCGCGAAGGCTTTGCCAGCTTCGCGCGAGCACGTCCTGCAGGTTTGCGCGCCAATCCGTGGGCGTCATCATCGCTCCCCAAATCCGCCCCGGATCACGGGCGCTCAAGGAGAGACCCGTGCCTCCGGCATAATCCACCTTATATAGGAGTTATAACGCGTGCGTCTGCATCCCACCCGCACGCTGCCCGGCGGCAAATTGTAAGGCCACGCTTTAGGTGCGCGGCATTATTGCAGACTTGTCATCACGAGGGAATTCTGGCACGCTTCAGAGTGATGGGCTGAAAAGCCCGCACGGACGAACTCGGCCCGGTTTTACCCGTTTGTTTCAGCGAAACAAATGCGTTTCGGGGCGGGATTTTGCGTGCCCGCATGTTTCAAGGCAGCGGGCAGGAGAGGTGAAATGAGAAAGGGCGGCCTCCACAGCGTGACAAAGAACGGCAAATCAGTCGATCCCGCCCCGCATAAATGTCACCCCTGAGCAGCGAGCACTTCGACCCACACTCGAAGAGACGCACCTATGAACTACACCAAGATCGCCGATCACACAAAGACTTCGCTCGAAACATGCAGCCATGACCGAAACCGCGATGCATCCAGGTAACAGGTTGAACCCCTTCCCCAGCGTCCCCGAACCTCAGGGTCTTTATCATCCGTCCAACGAGCACGATGCCTGCGGCCTCGGCCTGATCGCGAACATCAAGAACGTGAAAAGCCATCAGATCGTGCAGGATGGTTTAAAAATCCTGCTGCATCTGGAGCATCGAGGCGCGGTTGGCGCCGATCCGCTTGCGGGGGACGGCGCTGGCATTCTCGTTCAGATCCCCCACGAGTTTTTCGCTGCTGAAGCGGAACGTCTTGGATTTAAGCTGCCGCAGCCCGGCTCATACGCCGTCGGCCAAATTTTCATGCCACAGGACCCCGCACGGCGCGCACGTTGCGAGGCGATTGTGGCCGAGACCTTTGCGGAAGAAGGGATGCCCCTGCTTGGCTGGCGCGACGTGCCGGTCAACAACGAACCGCTCCCTGAGTTGGTTACTTCTACGGAACCATTCCACCGGCAGGTTTTCGTGGCCCGGCCGGAAAGCATTGCCGACGAAACAACATTCGAACGCGCTCTCTATCTTGTGCGTAGAATTATGGCGAACCGGACACGTGCGGAGCTTGGCCCGGTCGAGATACAGAACTTCTATGTCGTCACCTTGTCGTGCCGGACTGTCGTCTATAAGGGCATGTTTCTGTCCTATCAGCTCGGCGAGTATTACCTCGACCTGCACGACCCGCGCTTTGCATCCGCGCTCGCGCTCGTTCACCAGCGCTTTTCGACAAACACCTTCCCGTCCTGGAGGCTCGCGCACCCCTACCGCATGATCTGCCACAACGGCGAGATCAACACGCTGCGCGGCAATGTGAACTGGATGGCGGCGCGGCAGGCGAGCGTCTCTTCGCCGCTGTTCGGCGACAATATTTCAAAGCTTTGGCCGATTTCCTTCGAAGGGCAATCCGATACGGCCTGCTTCGATAACGCGCTCGAATTCCTGGTTCAGGGCGGCTACAGCCTCGCCCATGCCATGATGCTGCTCATTCCGGAAGCCTGGGCAGGCAACCAGCTGATGGATGAGAAGCGGCATGACTTCTATCAGTATCACGCCTCACTGATGGAACCGTGGGACGGCCCCGCTGCAATCGCCTTCACGGACGGCCGGCAGATCGGGGCGACGCTCGACCGAAACGGCCTTCGGCCGGCCCGCTACGTCATCACATCCGATGACCGGGTTATCCTCTCCTCCGAGGCGGGCGTGCTGCCCATTCCCGAGGAGATGATCGTTCACAAGTGGCGCCTGCAACCCGGCAAAATGCTGCTGATCGACCTCGAAAAAGGGCGCATCGTCTCGGACGACGAAGTTAAGGCCCGGCTCTCCGATGCGCACCCCTATCGGGAGTTGCTGAATTGCGGGCAGTTGCGCGTTGAGGCGCTGCCGCATGTCGAGCCGTCGCAGCCGAAAACCAACATCCCGCTGCTCGACCGGCAGCAGGCCTTCGGCTACACGCAGGAAAGCTGGAAGTTCCTGATGGCGCCCATGATCGAAACCGGGCAGGAAGCCATCGGTTCGATGGGGACCGATACGCCCATCTCGGCGCTTTCTTCCCACCCGAAGCTGCTCCACACCTACTTCAAGCAGAACTTCGCTCAGGTGACGAACCCCCCCATTGACCCGATCCGCGAGGAACTGGTCATGAGCCTTGTCTCCTTTATTGGACCTCGGCCAAATATCCTCGACCTGAAGGGCACATCGAACCTCAAATGGCTTGAGGTGTCGCAGCCAATCCTTCTGAACGATGACCTGGAGCGCATCCGCCGCATCGCGGACGTGCCGGACGCGCCTTTCAAAACAGTCACGCTCGACATCACCTACGCGGCTGACCTCGGCTCTTGGGGCATGGAGCATTCGCTCGATGCACTGTGCACGAAGGCCGAACAGGCGGTGCGCGATGGCTGGAACATCATTATCGTGTCGGATCGCGCCATGGGCCCCGACCGCATTCCGATCCCCAGCCTGCTCGCGACGAGCGCGATTTACCATCACTTGATCCGCAAGGGTTTGCGCACATCGGTCGGCCTTGTGGTCGAAACAGGCGAAGCGTTCGAGATACACCAGTTCTGCGCGCTGGCCGGCTACGGGGCGGAGGCGATCAACCCATATCTTGCCTTCGAGACGATCGAGGCGAACCTGGGCGAGCTTGGAAAGCCGCTCGAAAAGAAAGAAGCCTTCTACCGCTATGTGAAGGCGATCGGCAAAGGCCTCATGAAGGTCATGTCCAAGATGGGCATCTCGACCTACCAGTCCTATTGCGGTGCGCAGGTTCTGGATGCTGTCGGCTTGCGCTCCGATTTTGTCGCCAAGTATTTCACCGGCACGCGCACCGCCATCGAAGGCGTCGGCCTTGCCGAGATCGCTGCGGAAACCGCCGAGCGTCACCACCTTGCTTTTTCGGATGCGCCGGTGCTGAAGAACGCGCTCGAAACAGGCGGGGAGTATGCTTTCCGGTTTCGCGGCGAGGAGCATGCCTGGAACCCCGACACGGTTGCCGATCTTCAGCACGCCGTGCGCGGTAACCTTCCCGACAAGTTTCGCTCCTTCGCGAAGCGCTTGAACGATCAGTCCGAGCGCTTGATGACGATTCGCGGGCTGTTCCGCATCAAGGAAGCTCGCGAGATCGGCCGCATGCCGGTTCCGATCGAGGAAGTCGAACCCGCAAAAGAGATCGTGAAGCGTTTCGCGACGGGCGCGATGTCTTTCGGCTCGATCAGCCGCGAGGCGCACACGACGCTCGCAATCGCCATGAACCGGATCGGCGGCAAGTCGAACACCGGCGAAGGCGGCGAAGAAGCCGACCGCTTCAAGCCGCTGCCGAATGGCGACAGCATGCGCTCCGCCATCAAGCAGGTGGCTTCGGGCCGCTTCGGGGTGACGACCGAATACCTCGTGAACTCCGACATGATGCAGATCAAGATGGTGCAGGGAGCGAAGCCCGGAGAGGGCGGCCAGCTTCCTGGCCATAAGGTCGACGAGACCATCGCGCGCGTCCGCCACTCGACGCCGGGTGTCGCCCTCATTTCGCCGCCGCCGCACCACGATATCTATTCCATTGAGGACCTGGCGCAGCTCATATTCGACCTGAAGAACGTGAACCCCGAGGCTTGGGTGAGCGTGAAGCTTGGCGCGGAAGTCGGCGTCGGCACCGTGGCCGCGGGCGTCGCGAAGGCGCGGGCCGATCACGTAACGATTTGCGGCTTCGAAGGAGGCACGGGCGCATCGCCGCTCACCTCGATCAAGCACGCTGGCTCGCCGTGGGAGATCGGCCTTGCCGAGACCCAGCAGACGCTGGTGCTGAACCGGCTTCGCGGGCGTATCGCCGTGCAGGTTGACGGCGGCGTTCGCACCGGGCGCGATGTGCTGGTTGGCGCTCTTCTTGGCGCCGACGAGGTCGGCTTCGCGACAGCGCCCCTGATCGCGGCCGGGTGCATCATGATGCGCAAGTGCCATCTGAACACCTGTCCGGTCGGAGTGGCGACGCAAGACCCGGTCTTGCGCGCGCGCTTCAAGGGCACGCCCGAGCACATCATCAACTACTTCTTCTTCGTCGCCGAAGAGCTGCGCGAGTACATGGCTGCCCTTGGCGTCCGCACATACAGCGAACTCGTAGGCCGGACGGATTGGCTCGACAAAGAGCGCGCCATCGAGCATTGGAAGGCGCACGGCCTGGACTTCACGCGGCTGTTCTACAAGCCCGAGATGCCGGAGTCGGTCGCGATCCACAACTCGGAGAAGCAAAACCATCCGATCGCGCATGTGCTCGACCGAAAGCTGATCGAATGCGCGAAACCTGCGCTCGAAGCATGTAGGCCCGTAAAACTGGAGCTTCCCATCGCGAACAGCGACCGCGCAACCGGTGCGATGCTTTCGGGCCGTGTCGCGAAGGCTTACGGTTATACCGGACTCCCCGAAGACACAATCTGGATCGGGCTCAAAGGCACGGCGGGGCAAAGCTTCGGCGCATGGCTTGCGAAAGGCGTCACGCTCGACCTCGCCGGAGAAGCCAACGACTATGTCGGCAAAGGCCTGTCTGGCGGGAAGATCATTGTGCGGCCGCCAGAAGGAACGGCCATCGTTCCCGAGGAGAGCATCATCGTCGGCAACACCGTGCTTTACGGCGCGATTTCCGGCGAGTGCTATTTCCGCGGTGTGGCGGGCGAGCGCTTTGCCGTCCGCAATTCGGGCGCCATTGCCGTGGTGGAAGGTACGGGCGATCACGGCTGCGAGTACATGACCGGTGGCTGCGTCGTGGTTCTTGGGCCAACGGGACGCAACTTTGCGGCAGGCATGTCGGGCGGCGTGGCCTACGTGCTCGACGAGCGGGGAGACTTCGAGCGCCATTGCAACATGGCCATGGTCGAACTGGAGCCCATCGATCCGGGCGACGTATCGCCCTTCGATCAGGCGAGCGGCGATACGCTGGAGCGCTTCAACTTTGTGCACCTCCTTCACGACATGACGAAGGATGACGAGTTGCGGCTCTTCCGACTTATCGACAACCAGCGCCACTACACGGGCTCCGAGCGGGCTAAGGCGATCCTGGACGATTGGAGGGGCTACCTGCCCAAATTCGTGAAGGTGATGCCGACCGAGTACCGCAAGGCGCTCGAAAACATGAAGCGTCTCCGCGTGGCGCCACATCCGCCGGAGCACGCAGACATCGCAATCGGGGTAAATGGCCGGTAATCAAAACTTTAGGGCGCGCGATACGAAGCGCGCCCACGCGGCGGTCGCCGCATCATGCAGGGACTAGACATGGGGAAGATCACCGGTTTTCTTGAGATCGAACGCGAGGATCGCGACTACGCGCCGGTCAGCGAACGCACCCGGCATTTCCGGGAGTTCGTGCTGCCGCCTTCGGAGGAGGATGTTCGCAGGCAGGCGGCGCGCTGCATGGATTGCGGCATCCCCTATTGCCATCGCGGCTGCCCGGTGAACAACCAGATCCCGGACTGGAACGACCTCACCTATAACGGGGAGTGGCTGACGGCGGCGCGAAACCTCCATTCCACGAACAATTTCCCGGAGGTGACGGGTCGCATTTGCCCGGCTCCTTGCGAGGCGTCCTGCACGTTGAACATTGAGGACGTGCCGGTCACAATCAAAAGCATCGAGTGCGCCATCGCCGACCGGGGCTTCGAGCAGGGCTGGATCGTCCCCGAGCCGCCCGAGAGGAAGACAGGCAAGCGCGTTGCCATCGTAGGGTCTGGCCCATCCGGCTTAGCGGCTGCGCAGCAGCTTGCCCGCGCCGGCCATGACGTTCATGTCTTCGAAAAAAACGCAATGCCCGGCGGGCTGCTTCGCTACGGCATTCCCGATTTCAAGCTCGAAAAGCACCTCATTGAGCGGCGTGTGGCTCAGATGCAGGCCGAGGGCGTCACCTTCCATTGCAACCAGAATGTCGGCGTGACCATCTCGATCCTCGACCTTGAGAGGGACTACGACGCCGTACTTCTCACAGGCGGAGCCGAAAAAGCCCGCGAGTTGCCCATCCCCGGCCGTGAACTCAAGGGGATCGAGCAGGCCATGAGCTTCCTCCCGCAGCAGAACCGCCGTGTTTCGGGCGAGCCTCTCGGGAATGTCGAACCGATTCTGGCAACAGGCAAGCGCGTCGTCGTGATCGGCGGCGGAGACACGGGTTCCGACTGCATCGGCACGTCATTCCGGCAAGAGGCGAAGTCTGTCGTGCAGCTGGAAATCATGCCAAAGCCTCCCGAGAAAGAGAACAAGGCTCTTTCCTGGCCGCACTGGCCGCTGAAACTCAGGACGTCATCGAGTCAGGCGGAGGGCGCCGAGCGCGATTTCAGCGTCATGACGACCCGATTCGAAGGCGATGAGAACGGTCAGGTCAAGGCGCTTCATTGCGTGCGTGTGGACCCGAGAATGCAGCCCATACCCGGGAGCGACTTCAAGATCGAGGCCGAACTCGTGCTGCTCGCGATGGGATTCGTTTCGCCAATGCATGATGGTCTTGCGGGCCCCCTCGGTCTCGATCTCGACCCGCGCGGTAATGTCAAGGCCAACGACCGCGACTACGCCACGTCGCGCCAGAAGATATTTGCGGCGGGCGACATGCGGCGCGGGCAGTCACTTGTGGTCTGGGCGATACGCGAGGGCAGGCAAGCCGCCCATGCCATAGACGAGGCCCTGATGGGGCGAACGCTCCTCCCAAGATAACATAGAGCGCGCATCTTTACGGCGCGTTTACGCATGCCGTGCTCCGGGAGATCGCGTCGAGCTCGCCATAAAAAAAGCGGCCGAAACTCAGCCGCTTCCCTGTTTAATTATGCTGCGTGCTAGCTGTGATGTTGGTCCTTCTTCGGGCCAGCAGGATGTGGCTGCATGTGCGCCGCCGGCTTAGGAGCGCCTGGGTGAGGCTGGGCGTGTGGGGCAGGCCCGCCAAGCTTCTTAGCGTTCGCCGCGCCGTTGGTAAAAGCACCGTTTGTAACGGCCGCAGCCCCGTTCGTGTGGTTGGATCCCAGATTTTTATGCTTGTCGTTCGAACCGGCATTCAGGTTCGCAATGGCGTTCTTGTTCGCTCCATTGCTTGCATTTCCAGTTCCAGCCTGGTTCCCCTGGTGAGCATTCAGGCCGTTGCCGGTGTGGTGCACATTCTGGCCGTTGCCGGTCGTCGTGAATGAGGCCGGCTTGACTGCCCCCCCCGCTCCTTTCGCCGCAACGACGTTATGCGGACTAAAATCGGCTGCCTTTGTAACCGCAGCGACCGGGGGCTTGCCGTTGTTCACCGAGGCGCGCAGACTCTTATTCTCGCTGGCCATTTTTTGATGTTCGAACTGATCATTCGTAGGCGCGATATGCTGTTCCTTCGCAGCCTGGAGTTCCTTCTGGGTGGGCTGAGCCTTTATCCCGCCATTACCACCATTATAGCTCACATTGGTCACGTGGTTGTTTACAACCTGCTGGTTGTAGACGTTATTGATGACTGTCGTGTTACTGATATTCGTAACGGACCGGTTATAGTAGAACGATCCGCCGGACCAGTATCCTCCCGCAAATCCTACACCTGTGTAGCCGAATCCATAGGATACGCCCCCGTAAAAGCCAACGGTGGGGCCCCAGTAGCCGGCATTCCAAGCGTACGAACCGCCGCTCCAGCCCCAATATCCAGGAGTCCACAACAGACCCGGACGCGGCGCGAAGACCCACGCTCCCGGTACCCAATAATAGTCTGAAGCATCATCGTTCCATGCCCAGTAACCTGGCGTCCAGATGTATCCGGGTCCAGGGATGGCAGGTTGGGTGTAGACGGGCAACATCGGAGGAGCGATGCCTATCGAAACGACGAGTTGCGCATTAGCCTTCTCGACCGCCCCCCCCAAGCCAAGCAGGGCAAACAAGGCCACGATTAACGTGCTTATCCGCATATCTTTAATCCCCGTTAGTTGCACAACGACGCCAGGACAACTGGCCGGATTTGCAGCATGGAAAGCTTCAGGCACCCAGGTAGTCTCGAATCGCGGCCCTGCTCACGAGTAAAGTTTGACTTCGTCAAAACTGAGTCGATGTTTGCGGCATTAGAAAGATACGCACGGCTTTTTCGTTTGCTGTGGCGTCCTCAGTTGAAACACCCGAGCTTAGATTCCATCAAATATTATTCCCATGCCTACGCAGCACATTAAACCGTTAGACTTTGATTTACGACTTCCTGACGAACGGGAATGCTGGCCCACAAACCCGCCCAAAATGTATGAATTTGTGTCTGATCAGTGTTGCATGTAAAACGATTATACAAGTTTATAAAAGAGTTAGATTAATAATATAGACAGAATATCAGGAATGCATGAGTCAATCAGCCGGAAAAAGACGCTTAATTGCCTTGCCGTCGCCCAACTCGTTCTGTTGACTTCGTTGCCAGTAAAGAGTTTCCGATAGCAATGCAACACTGCGGCAAATTTGTCGGTGTTGCGTCCAAAAGAGGGGGATGCTTAGGATGTACATCAGATGTTTTGGGCTCGCATGTTTGGTTTCACTCGGTGCCGCCGGCGGAGCAGATGCCGCCGATCTTTATCGCGCTCCGCCACCGCCGCCTGTGAGCTACGTGCCGCCTATCGTGACAAATACCTGGACTGGGTTCTATGTCGGCGTCAACGGAGGATATGGCTGGGGCGGCGGCGGCGATACCATAGCCTTATCCGATGGCTCGGACCAATGGGCACGGGCACAGCCACAGGGCGGCTTTGGCGGCGGCCAGGTTGGCTACAACCTCCAGACCGGCTCCTTCGTTTTTGGCTTTGAAACCGACTTCCAGGGCGCCGGCATCAGCAACTCCGTGACGGGTACCAGCGTTGTGAACGGCAACGACTTCACCAGCCAGCAGAGCATTGATTGGTTCGGCACGGTGCGCGGGAGGCTCGGTCTTGCCTTCGGCAACACGCTTGTCTATGGCACCGGCGGTTTCGCTTACGGCAACGTCAATCAGCGCAGCAATTTCAACAACGGCGATGTTTTCGCAAGTAGCACTACGCAGACAGGTTACACCGTCGGCGGCGGTATCGAATACAAGTTCAATCCGGCGTGGTCGATGAAGGCAGAATATCAGTATATCGATCTTGGCAGCGAAAGGCTTACCGACAGCCTCGGAAACGCAACCAACCCGCTAGACACCAATTTCCAAACCGCCCGCGTAGGTCTGAACTACCGCTTCGGCGGCGGCGGATACGAGCCTCTGAAGTAGACCGTACCCACACCGGTCTACGGGGCGGCGCCTTCGGGCGCCGTTTCCTTTTTGGTCCTGGGAGGAATGGTGGACACGACAGGGATCGAACCTGTGACCCTTCGCGTGTGAAGCGAATGCTCTACCGCTGAGCTACGTGTCCAGAGTCCGCCTATGTAAGAGGCTGCCCGCCAGGCTGTCAACAATAACGGCGTGTGCAAGCGAAGGTACTCCACGCGACAACGCCATAGCGCGCCCTACCCCGGCTGACGCGGATCAAGCCACCGCTTCGAAATTCGGCGCGAACATCCCCCTGCCCTCAATCGCCAGAGCCAGTTCCGGAAAACTGCCCACCGTC
Organism: uncultured Alphaproteobacteria bacterium; assembly: GCA_963829495.1. Lineage (GTDB taxonomy): Bacteria > Pseudomonadota > Alphaproteobacteria > Rhizobiales > Rhodomicrobiaceae > Rhodomicrobium. The sequence goes on along the minus strand of CAWHIT010000028.1, from coordinate 90,455 downwards.
AATCTTGCGCCCGCGCGCTGCAACTCCCCCTGCGTATGGTATCCCCAGGTGACGCCGACACCGGCAGCCTTCGCAGACGCGGCCATAAGCATGTCGTAGGAGGTGTCCCCGATCATGACCGTCGCGTCGGGCGAAATGCCTGTTTCCTCCATGGCCTGATACAGCATCGCCGGATGCGGCTTGGATGGCCCGTCGTCGGCGGTTTGTATGGTGGCGAAAACCCCCTCTAATTCGTACTGTTCGATGAAGCGCATCATCCCGCGCCGCGATTTTCCCGTGGCGATGCCGAGAACCGTGTCGTCTCGCTTGGCGAGGCTCAGCAGAAGCGAGGCAGCGCCCGCGAACATGGGTTCCCTCGCGTTGCCGCCCTGGCGCAAGGCCATGCACCGATCGCGGTAGGACTGCACAAGGTCGTCTCGTACGGATTGGCATTGGTCCGGAGCCAGATCAGCCATTGCCTCGCCCAAGGAAAGGCCGACTGTGCGAACGATCCGGCTGCGCGCTGGCTCAGCAAGACCGGCGTTCCGAAAAGAAAAACACATAGCTTCAGTAATAATATACTGACTGTCGACAAGCGTACCATCGCAGTCGAAAACTATAAGGATTGGTGTCGAGGCCATTCTTGCTCCACCGCAAAGGTTCAGCTCTGGCGCCCGAACCTTCCATCGCATGCCCTTGCCATGCACGATATATCTTATACCGGGCTAATCCCGAATGAATTCAAACTATAGACTATGAGGGATTCCGAAATTATTCGCCGTACCGCTGCGGATCGAAGCCCAGCAGTTCAAAAGTTTTCGCCATGTGCTGCGGAAGCGGCACCGAAACGTCGATTTCCCCCAATTTGGCATCTTTCAAGGTGAGACGCCTTGCGTGAAGATGAAGCTTTCGCTCGATACCGTCCATCGGCAAATCGGCAACATCACCATATTTTTGATCGGCCAGGATCGGCGTGCCGAGAATGTCCATATGCGCCCGGAGCTGATGCTGCCGCCCCGTAACCGGCTTCAATGAAACCCACGCGAATTTGCCGGACCGGTCGATGACCGAATAATGGGTGGTGGCGTGCTGGGCGAGCTCCTGCTCCCCGGGCTTCGCTTTGCGCACGCGGTCGCCCTCCGGGCCCGCCGCCTTCACGAGCGCGGCTTCGACCTTGCCCTGCGGCGGCTTGGGGATGCCCTGCGTCACCGCCCAATATATCTTCTGCACCGAACGCGTCTGAAACAGCCTGCCAAGCCGCGCGGCCGTCTGACGATCCTTTGCGACGACCAGGATACCGGTGGTGTCCCGGTCGAGCCGGTGCACAAGGCGCGGGCGCTCTCCGCCAAAGCGGTCCGCCATCCCGGCCAGCAAGCCATCGATGTGGCGCGCCGTCTTCGTGCCGCCCTGCACGGCGATCCCGAACGGTTTGTTCAGGATTACGATATCGTCGGTCTCGAAGACGATCATGCGCTCGATAAAATCGCGGTCGGCCTTCGATAGGCCCGGCGGAGGCCTCAGGGAAGGCACAGGCTCGGCCTGGGGCGCCGCATAATGCGCCGGGACACGGATTTCCTGCCCGGTACAAAGCCGGGCCTCCGCCTTCGCACGCCCGCCATCGATGCGCACCTGCCCGGTGCGGACGAGCTTCTGCACCAGCGCATGGGGCAGCGACGGATAATATTTCTTGAGCCAGCGGTCGAGACGGAGGCCGTCATCGTCCGCCCGAACGGAGCGTTTTTCGATGGTCATGGGGGCACCTTTCGCCAGAGAGCGGCCAAAGTAAAGAGGGCGCGGCCTTGGAAAGCGGGCGAAAGCTTCGCCGATGGCCCCTCGCGATACTCTCGAAGGGGAGGCGGGGCAGTTTGACGCAGGGCAGTTCGTTGATAGCTCAACCAAATTTAGAAAATCCGAATAGTTGCTTTAGGTCACTTCTGCAACCTAGCCCTTTTTTGGGCTTATTTTCGTCATCGTTTTGCCATAATATAGAGGTGCGATAGAGTGCTAAACAGAAGTAGGAGGCCGATGAAATGAGCCTTTTTGCGCATATAGAGGAACTGACTGAGAAGCACCAATCCCTACAACGCCAAATTGAAGAAGAGATGAGCCACCCGCTCGTCGATAGTCTAAAAGTCTCGGAACTCAAGCGTAAAAAGCTTCGCCTCAAAGAGAAGATCGAAAAGCTCAAAGCTGAGCGACACGTGGCTTAGGCCACCCTCCCCCTTCCGAACAAAGCTGGCAGCGGCTCCGCCGGGTAATATCCGGTGTGTAAGGTTTGTCGCGTATAGCCGCTGAGCCAGGCTTCGGATGATTGCTTCAATAAATCTGTTGCGTTAAGGCGCGCACCTCTGCATTTCTTCCCGCATGAGCGAAAAGAAGAACCGCAATCAGGTCAAGGCGCGCCTCCCTAAAGGCTTGCGCGACGTCGAAGCGCAGGAACTCCGCGCCCAGCAGCAAATGCTGAGCAAAATTAGTGAAGTGTACGAGCGGTACGGGTTTGAGCCGCTCGATACGCCCGCATTTGAATATACCGACGCGCTCGGCAAGTTCCTGCCCGACACGGACCGCCCGAATGAAGGCGTGTTTTCGTTCCAGGACGAGGACGAGCAGTGGGTTTCGCTACGCTATGACTTGACGGCGCCGCTTGCCCGTTATGTCTCGCAGAACTTCGATGCGCTGCCGAAACCGTTCAGGCGCTATCAGTCCGGCTACGTCTACCGCAACGAAAAGCCAGGGCCGGGCCGTTTCCGCCAATTCATGCAATTCGACGCCGACACCGTCGGCACAGCGAACCCCGCTGCCGACGCCGAGATGTGCATGCTGGCCGCTGATACGCTTGAGGCGCTCGGCATCCCGCGCGGCGGTTATGGCATCAAGGTCTCCAGCCGCACGCTTCTCGACACTCTCCTGGACAGCACAGGCATTACAGACGGCCGGCAGCGGCTCGTTGTGCTCAGGGCTGTGGATAAGTTCGACAGGCTCGGACTCCAGGGCGTGGCGGAGCTGCTGGGCAAGGGCCGCAAGGACGAGAGCGGCGACTTCACACCCGGGGCGGAGCTGTCTTCCCAGCAGGCGAACGCCATCCTCTCTCTGCTTTCAGGCGATGAGGTGCCCGCGGACGCAACCGTGGGGGCAATTATCGGCCTTGTGCGCGACGCCGGCTATGGCGACGATCGCATCCGCTTCGACGCAACGGTTGTTCGAGGGCTTGAATATTATACCGGCCCCGTCGTGGAAGCGGACCTTACCTTCCCGGCCACGGATGAGAATGGGCAGGCGGTGCGGTTTGGCTCGGTGGGCGGCGGCGGGCGTTACGACGGGCTGGTTTCGCGCTTCCGCTCGCAGCCTGTGCCCGCCACCGGTTTCTCGATTGGCGTCTCACGGCTTTATGCGGCGCTGACCCATCTCGGCAAGCTGAAGGGCAACGCCGTGTCGCAAGCGCCTGTCGTGGTGCTTGTCATGGATAAGGCTCGCGCGGGCGATTACCAGAAGATGACGCGCGATTTGCGCAATGCAGGTATTCGCGCCGAGATGTACGTCGGCGACGCCGGCATGAAGGCGCAGATGAAGTACGCCGACAAGCGCGGCAGCCCGTGTGTCATCATCCAGGGAGAGGATGAGCGCGCGCGGGGCGAGGTCACCATCAAGAATCTTCAGGAAGGCGCCCGTCTCTCCGGCGAGATTGCCGAACGCGAGGAATGGCGCAATGCCCGCCCGGCGCAATTCGCGGTGCCGGCGAACGAGATGGTCGAGGCCGTGAAGCGGCTGCTCAAGGAGCAACAAGAGGCGTGACGGCGGAAGGCGCAAAGGAGTACGAGGCCCTTGAGGCCCAGGCGGCGAGTTTGATGTCGCTCTTCACCTCGAAGGGCTACGAGCGCGTGGCTCCATCTTTCATTCAGCCTGCGAGCCTCTTCCTCGACCGCATCGGAGAAACGCTGCGCGCGCGCACCTATGTCTTCACCGATCCCAACGGCGAAGAATTATGCCTGCGCCCCGACCTGACGATTCCGGTCTGCCGCGTTTTCCTGGAGCGCGGCGCGCCGGAAAGCGCCGCGAAATTCTGCTATAACGGTCCTGCCTTCCGGGTCCAGGAGAAGCCCGACCCGCTACGGCCCCGGGAGTTTCGCCAGGCTGGCATCGAATATTTCGGCTCAAGCGACCCAAGCGCCGATCTCGAAGTGCTGGCGCTCACAATCGAAGCGGTGCGCGAAGGCGGAGTAAAGTCTTTCACCGTGAAGACCGGCCATCTCGGCCTGTTCAGGGCGCTTCTCGATGGTCTGAGCATCCCGCCTAGATGGCGCGAAAGGCTGAAGCGTGCGTACTGGCGGAATGCCACTTTCGCACATGAACTCGCGACACTCTCTCGCACGAAAGAGAATGGGCTGCCGCCCGTGCCCGCCGAGGCCCTGACCGAAGGCGGTTTTCTTAAGCATCTGGACGCCCGCGGCATCCAGCTTGTCGGCCTGCGACGCCCCGCGGAGATTGTCCAGCGCTTGCAGGACAAGGCTGCCGATGCGAAAGAACCGCCGCTCGCGCCGGAGGTGATCCGGCTCATCGAAGACTACCTTCAGACGCGCGGCGAGGTCGCTCCCGCTCTGCGAGCCATCGAAACGCTGACGCGTCAGGCGAACGTGGACCTCGGGGATACACTTGAGGAAGCACGGGCAATCTTTTACGGACTGAAAGCCCTGGCCGGCACGGCGCCAATTGTCTTCGAGGCCGATTTCGGACGCCATTTCGAGTATTACACCGGCATGGTTTTCCAGATCGAGATCGAAGGCGCGGGCGTGGCCGGGGAGATCGCGGGCGGTGGGCGCTATGACGGGCTGATCGGTGCGCTTTCACAAGGCGTGCATCACGTTCCTGCCGTGGGCGCAGCCCTTCACACCGAGCGGCTTCTCGCTGCCTCACAAAGGTGACGCATGGATAGAGTGATCGTCGGCGTGCCCTCCAAAGGACGCCTTATGGAGGACACTCTCGAAATCTTCCGGGCGGCTGGCCTTGCCATCGAGAAGACGGGCGACGAGCGCGGCTATCGCGGCGCGATGGAAGGCGTACCGGAGGCGGCGGTTGAGTTTCTATCGGCGGGCGAGATCGCGCGTCATCTTCAGTCTGGCCGCATTCACCTCGGCGTGACGGGCGAAGACCTGATCCGCGAGCAGATCCCGGACGCCGACGAGAGAGTGTCCTGTCTCCTGAAGCTCGGCTTCGGCCATGCCAATGTCATTGTCGCCATTCCCGACGGCTGGCTCGATGTCGAGACGATGGCCGATCTGGAGGAGGCTGGCGCTCTTTTCGCCGCCGAGCACGGCAGGCGGCTCAGGATCGCGACGAAGTACCCAAATCTGACGCGCCGCTTTTTCGCATCAAAGGGTGTCGTTCACTATCGCACCGTCGAAAGCCTTGGAGCCACCGAAGGCGCGCCAGCGGCGGGCGTGGCCGAGGGCATTGTGGACATCACCTCGACGGGCGCGACTCTTCAGGCCAACGGGCTCCGCATCCTGAGCGATGGCATCATCCTGCAATCCGAAGCAAATCTGGTAGCCTCGAAAGTGGCCATCCAGGCAGCCAAGACCGCGATCCTGTGCGCGACGATAGCCGGGAGGCTCGGCGCAGCTTTGCGCCCGCCCGATTGAAGAGATTAGCCCAGCGTGCGCCAAATCGGAACCGGTTGCGACGCAATTTTTCTTAACGGCTGAGACTGTGCCGCGGTGCATTTCGGGTGGCGATCATGGCGACGCCCGCGAGGCGGGCTGCGTTAGGGAGCCATCACCAAACCGGCCATCGCCATCGTGGACGACGCTCGCCCACGCGCGCTTTAGTAAACATTTCGTTCTCTGCGGCGAGCCTTCATACTTATGTGGTTAACAGAAGCGCGCCGGAATTACTTCTCACCGTGTGTTGGTAAATGAACTCTTTATGCGGCGCGAAATGGAGAAATGCCGCGCCTACGGCCGGACAAAGGGATGCTACTATAAGTCATTGAAATTGCTATGGTTTTTATTGTTAACAAGTTACCCATTAAATAAAATCTAATGCCGGAATTTTTCCATTTACTGGGACGCGCAAAAGTCCGTTAAATACGTTTCAACATCGCGAATTAACGCTTGCGAAGGCCGGAACTGCACGGCGCAGGCAGCGGCGATGGCGTCCCGTTCTGTCATTTATCCATATTTATCAATGGCTTAAGCTACGTTAACCTCGCATCAAGGCGCTTTCGCTGAAGATCTTTCAGAAGAAGGAATGCTGAGACAAGCGTCAGGGACAAGTTGACAAACCACATGCCGCCATTTGCAGGATGCCACACAAAATGGACCATCGCCCGCGTCCGGTTAAACGCACGATGCTTAAGAAGGCGGCAGTCCGAACAGGCTGAGGTCGACCGCGAGCCCCATGGCGAGATAACCTAGCCGGTTCGGGTGAAGCTTGTCGCCGAGACCGCCTGTCGTGCTGTCAGGCACGAACTCGGCCCTCATTTCCCCTGTCTCGTCACTGACGGTGGCCCTATCGAAATCGATCACGCCGTCGAACAAGCTTCCCCCTCGGATGACGTTGTTCAACGCCTGACGCTTCATGTCCTGTTCGGCAAAGCCATGGGCAGGGCCGACGTTGCCAAGCGCTGTCGTTAGCGTTGCGCCGACCACGCGCACGCCCGGAATACGCTGGTGGAGCGTGGCAACACCCTCCTGCAACGCAGATACAATAGACTCCACGCTGGCATTGCCGTTTTTGCTGAAGTCATTGATGCCTTCAAACCAGATCACCGCCGTAACGCCAGAGAGGCTAATCACGTCCCGCTCCAGCCTCTGAACCGCCGCCGGACCGCCGGGATAGGGCTTTTCCATGCTGTATTGCGGCGGCCCGGCGATCAGGTTGCCGCCGATGCCCGCATTCACCACCGAGAATTTGTCCCCGAGCTTCGCATGGAGCCGGCGCGAGAGCACATCGACCCAGCGATCGTTCCCATTCAAGGTCGAGCCGGTGCCGTCCGTGATCGAGTTGCCGAGTGCGACGATGACCTGAGTGTCAACCGGAACTCTCATGTCGACAGCGTCGACGAAGAACCAGGATGTGGTGCTATAGGGGAAAGCGGCTTCGTCTTCGTTCATCCCCTGAGAGCCGGAGCCTGGCTCTGTGACGTAGGAGGTCGAAAGCCCTTTTGCGTGCCATGTCATCGGGCCGCTCTCGCCGGCGACATGGAAGCTCACGGCGAGCTTCCTTGCTTGAAGAAGTGTCCGGGGAATAGCACCAGCGAAGGGAAGCGCAACGGGATCGCTCCAAACGCTTGCCCCCGGGGGGACAGTGACGCTTTTCGAACCTGTGAACGTCACTGGCCGGTTGGTTCCCGGGACGATCGCGGAACTGTCGAGCTGCAATCCCGCGAACACACCATCGAAGGTGACGGCTTTCGTCCCGAATGCGTTCGAGAGCCGAATACGAGCCTCGTGCCCCCACACGTCCGGTCCGATGATCAGCCGAAAGCTTTGGTCTCTCGCTCCCGTCTCAGCGGAAGGAAAGGCGCCGCGCAAATCGGGCTGCAGTATCACGTTCCCGCTGGGGTAAGGCCCTTGCGCGGATGCAGCCCAGCTCGTAACCCACTTCTCCGAACCCTCCGACATTGCCGAGTAGGACAATGTCATCAAGACAAGAACAAGGAACGAGATGGCTACAGCGCGCATGGCCTTCTCCGAAGGTCTACTTTAAGCGTCTGTGGAAGCGGACGGGAAGCCCTTCGCCTTCAGCGCCGTCGTTATTTCCGCCAGGATCGCCGGGTCATCGATTGTCGCCGGCATTTTATAAGTCTCTCCGTCGGCAATCTTCCGCATCGTTCCGCGGAGGATTTTTCCGGAGCGCGTCTTAGGCAAGCGGTTCACCGTCAACACAGTCTTGAACGCGGCCACCGGCCCGATTTGATCGCGCACGAGCGCGACGATCTCGCGTTCGATGACGCTTATATCGCGGTCGACGCCAGCCTTCAGGAGCACGAAGCCTGCCGGCACCTGCCCTTTCAGGCCGTCTGCGATGCCGATAACGGCGCACTCAGCGACATCGGGATGGTTGGACACAACCTCCTCCATCGCGCCCGTTGAAAGCCGGTGTCCTGCGACATTGATGATGTCGTCCGTTCGCGCCATCACGAAGACATAGCCGTCTTCGTCGATAAAGCCGGCGTCCGCGGTCTTATAGTAGCCCGGGAATTCGGTCAGGTAGCTTTCAACAAAGCCTGTATCGTTGTTCCAGAGCGTTGGCAGACATCCGGGAGGCATCGGCAGCTTGATCGAGAGCGCGCCCGTCTGGCCCCGCTTGACCTCCTCGTTGCTTTCGTTGAGCACGTGCAGCTCGTATCCCGGCATCGCGAAGGTCGGCGATCCGTATTTGATGGGCATCGCGCCAAGACCCACGCAATTGCCTGCGATGGCCCAGGCCGTTTCGGTTTGCCACCAGTGGTCGATGACGGGAACCTTCAGCAGGTCTTCGGCCCAATGGATGGTGTTGGGATCGGCGCGCTCACCGGCCAGGAACAGCGTCTTGAAATTTGAAAGATCATAGTTGGCGTACAACGTGCCCTTCGGATCTTCCTTCTTGACGGCGCGGAACGCGGTCGGCGCCGTGAACATTGCTTTGACCTTGTGCTCGCTGATCACCCGCCAGAAAGCTCCGGCGTCCGGCGTGCCAACGGGCTTGCCTTCATAAAGGATCGTTGTCGCGCCATGAAGCAGGGGCGCGTAGACGATATAAGAGTGGCCGACCACCCAGCCCACGTCGGAGGCTACAAAGAACACTTCCCCGGGGTCGATGTCGTAATGGGCCTTCATCGTCCACTTGAGCGCAACCATGTGGCCGCCGGTGTCACGCACCACGCCTTTTGGACGGCCCGTGGTGCCTGAAGTGTATAGGATATAGAGCGGGTCGGTGGATGCCATCGGCTCGCAGTCCGCGCTGATGCCGCGCTTCCTGGCATTCTCCATCAAGACAGCATAGTCGAAATCGCGGCCTTCGATCAAAGGCGCGACCTCTTGCGGACGTTGCACGATGATACAGGCTTCCGGTTTCGCGGAAGACAGCTCGATAGCCTGGTCGAGGAGCGGCTTATATTTCACCACTCTGTTGGGCTCGATGCCGCAGGAAGCCGAAATGATCAGTCTCGGTTTTGTATCTTCGATGCGCACAGCCAACTCATTTGCTGCGAAACCACCGAAGACGACGGAATGTATAGCTCCTATTCGTGCGCAGGCCAGCATCCCGATCAGTGCCTCGGGGATCATCGGCATGTAAAGGATGACGCGGTCGCCCTTCTCGACGCCCGCTTCGCGCAGAACCCCAGCCAAAGTCTTAACCTCGTCCAAAAGATCGGCGTAGGTGTAAATGCGCTTCTGGCCGGTGACGGGGCTGTCGTAAATTACGGCAGGCTGGTCGGCGCGGCCGCGTTCGACATGACGGTCGAGACAGTTATACGCGGTATTGGTCACACCACCCGTGAACCAGCGCCCATAGACGCCCTGGGTGGCGTCAAAAATCTTTTTTGGCTGCTCGAACCAGTCGATCTGGCGCCCGGCTTCGGCCCAGAAACCTTCCGGATCGCGCTTCCAATGCTCATAAACTTCGAAATACCGACTTCCACCCTGCGAATCTGCGCTCATTTTACGATCCTCCCTATGCACGCATAGTGTGCAAAATGGTATGGATTTCGCAAGATCATAATTGAAGCGCCCTAGCTTGGCATTTATTCCTATTGAGATGCGGAAAATCGGCCGGGCAAAACCCGGCCATGCCAAGACACTGAGCCGGATAGCGTCTAAATGCCGCTTGCATCCCTGTTACGCTGCTGAACGTCAGCATTGCGATCTGCGCGATCGTGGCTCAAGTCCCGCCCGTCACGGCGTGCGTCTTTTTTGTCCGTGTTGACTTCCCGCTGCGCGGCCTGCCGCTTCTGATCCCACTGTTCGGCGGCTTTGGTATTGCCGTGTTCGATTGCGCGGTCTTCTCTCATTTGATCGTGATTGCGCTCGAGACGATTGTGAGCAAGCTTCTTTTTGTCTTGCTGGAGATGTCGCCTGTCGGAGCGAATGTCGCGATTATCGCGGCGGATATCGCGGTTCTCCTGGTGAATTTTGTTCACCTTCAGCTGCTCTGTTTCGGCAAGCGCCTTGCCCGTGAATCCGACGCCCAAGGTAAGAGCTGCAGCAATCCCAATCGCCAAAGCTGAACTTTTCATGTCATTACCCTTCATGTCACATAATGGTTTTCAAGATTTAGCAAATGGCTTCTGAATGCGCCCCAAATCCGTCCTTCATATTCCGTTCATATTCTACGTTTGGAGCATTAACGGCTTACGCAAAGCGATAATCAATTCATCATCAACCGCAATGAAACGTGCGCAACCATTTCAAATAGGGCGCTGGAGTGGTGCTTTTATACTCACAACGTGACCAAGAGTGGCTTAAGTCGGAGGAATTAAATCTTTCTTCGCGCCCGGATACGTTCTGACACACCAGATTTCCAACCGTCACAAACCTGTTGGCGCCGCCGTGCATGCTCCCATCCGCAACCTGTTTTTTCATCACGCTGCACCTTGCGGATACTCTGGAACCGTCCGAATTGCGGTATAAGAGCAGCGCCGAACCTCGATCCAAGCGGAAGGAATGCATATGCCGCCAGTCGAAACGCCCTTCATGATCACAGTCTGCGGGCTCGAAGAGCTCGCCGGGCACGCTGGCCGACAGGTGAGCCACGTCCTTTCTATCCTCGACCCGGATCAGCCTGAGCCAGAGGCGTTCGGCGCATATGGCGAACATGCGCGGCTGGAGCTGAAATTCCACGACGTTATCGAGGAAATGCCCGGTTTTCAGGCTCCCCAGCAGGAAGACGTCGCGAAAATGCTCGCGTTCGGGCAGGACATCATGCGCGACCCGGAAAACCTGCGGCACCTTCTTGTTCACTGTCACATGGGGATTTCCCGATCGACGGCGGCAATGGCGCTGCTGCTTGCACAGGCACAGCCGGATCTGTCGGCCAGCGATATAATGGAGCGCATTGTGCGCATCCGCGACAAGGCGTGGCCGAACCTTCGCATCCTTCAATTCGGCGAAGAACAACTCGGCCGGAAAGGTGAGTTCTCTTCAGCCGCGGCCACGATTTACCGACTCCAGCTTCTGCGGAGGCCCGAGATCAAGACCTTCTTCGTCGAGGCGGGGCGTGGCCGCGAGATCGACATCGCGCTCAACGGCTCTGGATAGCAGCGTTAAGCCGCACAGGGACAAGTGGCAGCCTGAGATGAAAGTCTTGGCAGTGGCCAGCCGAGCGGGTTATGCAGAATGAAACCCGCGGCCCCGGAGCTTCCATGACCCTGCAGCGCATCCCGACCACCCCGATTGCCGGCATGAAGCCGGGCACCAGCGGCCTGCGCAAGAGGGTGACCGAGTTCATGCAAGGCCACTACCTTGCCAACTTCGTCCAATCGGTTTTTAACGCCGTCCGGCCTCCCGAGGGTTTCACTGGCGTGACGCTGGTGGTCGGAGGCGACGGCCGCTACTACAATGCGGAGGCTATCCAGACCGTCATCCGCATTGCGGCCGCCAACGGCGTGGAGCGTCTCCTGGTCGGGGCGAATGGTATTCTCTCGACCCCCGCCGCCTCCTGCGTCATCCGCAAGCACAAAGCTTTCGGCGGCATCATCCTGTCGGCCAGCCACAACCCCGGCGGGCCTGACGGCGATTTCGGCATCAAGTTCAATGCCGCAAATGGCGGGCCGGCGCCGGAAAAGATCACGGATGCGATCTACGCCGAGACGCTTAAGATCTCCGAGATCCTGAGCCTCGATACCCCCGATGTGGACCTGAGCCGCATTGCGAGCCACTGTATCGGCAATACGCAGGTCGAGATCATCAATTCCGTTGCCGACTATGTCGAGCTGATGCGCGAGCTTTTCGATTTCCCGGCGTTGCGGGCGGCGTTCGCTTCCGGATTGCGGCTTGCCTTCGACGCGATGCATGCGGTCACCGGGCCTTACGCGCATGCGATTTTCGAGCGTGAGCTCGGCGCTCCTGCTGGCACCGTCCGCAACGGCACGCCCCTTCCCGACTTCGGTGGTCACCACCCCGATCCGAACCTGGTGCACGCCAAGGACCTTCTCGACCTGATGATGAGCCCCAATGCCCCGGACCTCGGCGCGGCATCGGATGGCGACGGGGACCGCAACCTGATCATAGGGCGCGGCATTTTCATTCCGCCCTCGGATTCGCTGGCAATGCTGGCGGCGAATGCGCATTTGGCTCCCGCCTACCGCAGCGGGCTCGCTGGAGTTGCGCGCTCTATGCCTACTAGCGGCGCGGTTGACCGCGTCGCCGCCAAGCTCGGCATCCCCTGCTACGAGACTCCGACCGGATGGAAGTTCTTCGGCAACCTGCTCGACGCCGGGCGCATCACCATTTGCGGCGAGGAGAGCGCGGGAACCGGCAGCAACCACGTTCGCGAGAAGGACGGTGTCTGGGCCGTGCTGTTGTGGCTGAGCATTGTCGTTGCGCGCAAGCAAACCGTCCAGGACATTGCACGAGAACACTGGGCCGCTTACGGGCGGAACTACTACACGCGCCACGACTATGAGGACTTGGACACACCCACAGCGCAGGCGCTGATAGAGGCGCTCGGTGCGCGGCTGCCAGGCCTTGCCGGAACGACAGTTGGTGGCCGCACGGTCGCGCAGGCCGACGATTTCAGCTACACCGATCCCGTGGACGGCAGCGTTTCGAAAAACCAGGGCCTTCGCATCATCTTCGAGGACGGCTCGCGCATCGTGTACCGGCTATCGGGCACCGGCACGACCGGTTCGACCCTGCGTGTCTACATCGAGCGGTACGAGGCCGACCCCGTGAAACTGGCGCAGGAGACGCAGGCGGCTCTCGCAGATCTGATCAAAACCGCGGGGGACATTGCGGAATTGCACCAGCGCACGGGGCGTGAACATCCGGACGTAATTACCTGAAGACTCTCAAGACCGATGTGCGGATTAAGAGACGGCACTCTCGGTTATCGTACGTTTTTGACGATGCCGATTTCTTCTGCTGTGCGATCGCAAAAGGCGGAGGTTCGGCCGACGGCAAATAACTCGCCCGTGTAATCCCCAGTTTTGGTGGAACAGCACTTGGCATGCTCCAGGCGGCAAGCTATCCAGATGCCAATGAACCGGGAGCAAGCCATGACTGTCCCAGCCTTTCCGAAGCCGCGCAAAGACTTGCGGCCCAACACCGCCGATTTCGAGCGGTTGCCCTATGTGAAGCCCACGGGCTTCCGCGAATACGATGCGCGCTGGCTGTTCCCGCAGGAAATCAACCTGATGGGGATGCAGACGATCGGCATGGCCATGGCGACGCTGATGCGGCAGCGCGGCGTACCGGTGCGGATCGCGACGGGGCACGATTACCGCTCCTATTCGTCGAGCATCAAATATGCGTTGATGTCGGGCATGCTCGCTGGCGGCGCGGAAGTGCACGACATCGGGCTGGCGCTTTCGCCGACGGCGTACTTCGCGCAGTTCGCGCTCGAGGTCGAAGGCGTGGCCATGGTAACCGCGAGCCACAACGACAATGGCTGGACCGGCATCAAGATGGGCATGGCGCGCCCCCTGACCTTCGGGCCGGAGGACATGAGCGCGCTGCGCGACCTCGTTCTCGAAGGCCGCTTCACGCTGCATGAAGGCGGCTCCTATCACTTCCATGCGGACATCGCCGAGCGCTATATTGCCGACCTCACAAACCGCGATCCGTTCAAACGCAAGCTGAAGGTCGTTTGCGCGTGCGGAAATGGCACGGCGGGCGCTTTCGCTCCGCAGGTGCTGTCGAAGCTCGGCTGCGACGTGGTCCCGCTCAACGCCGATCTCGACTACACCTTTCCGAACCACAACCCCAACCCCGAGTCGCTCAAGATGCTGCATGCCGTCTCGGATGCTGTGCGGCTCTCGGGCGCGGATGTCGGGCTTGCCTTCGATGGCGACGGCGACCGCTGCGGCGTGGTGGACGAAGAAGGCACCGAGATTTTCGCCGATAAGGTGGGCGTGATGCTCGCTCGGGATATTTCGGCCAATAACGCGAACGCGAAATTCGTGGTGGATGTGAAATCGACCGGCCTTTTCACAACCGACCCTGTGCTGAAGAAGAACGGCGCCCACACCGCTTACTGGAAGACGGGCCACTCATACATCAAGCGCTACAGCCACGAGACCGGCGCGCTCGTCGGCTTCGAGAAGTCCGGCCACTACTTCTTCAATCCGCCGCTCGGCCGCGGCTATGACGACGGCCTCGTCTCGGCAATCGCCGTTTGCGATATGCTCTCGAATAACCCCACCAAGACAATGTCGGAGCTCTATCGCGAGTTGCCCAAGACCTGGCAGTCGCCCACCATGTCGCCTCATTGCGACGACGAGAAGAAATATGGCGTGGTCGACCGCGTGATCGCTCATTTCAAGGGCATCGCCGAACGCGGCGAGAAGCTGGCGGGGCAGCCCATCCGCGATGTCATCACCGTGAACGGCATCCGCATCATGCTGGAGGACGGAACGTGGGGGCTGGTGCGCGCCTCGTCCAACAGCCCGGAACTGGTCGTGGTGGTGGAAAGCCCCGTCTCCGAGGCGAACATGCGCGCCATCTTCGGGGAGCTTGACGCCCACCTTTCCACCTACCCGGAGATCGGCGAGTACAATCAGAAGATCTAAGCAAGCGCCGCCAGTTTGGCCAACGGTTCGTCGTCCCGGCCTCCGGGCGCGAACCCGGCTCACAGGGCAACTGGCTCTTTGTATACCTGTTGCGAAAGGCGGCATCTACTTTCAACCATTAGACCAGCTTGCGTTTGCGTCACTTTGCCTGGGCCTGGATCTTAGGAAAAAGCGCCTTGACGAGAAGTTAATTGAATTAAACCATTGATTTTGAAGAGAAATTTTTGATAACTTTTGCGCCGCCGCTGCTGCGAAAGGCGCGGACGTGGTTAATACGAGCGGGCCGAAACATAATTAACGGACTTTAGCGCGTCCCATTATGGCCAAAAATACATTCCATTAACCCTGCCGATTTTGTCAGAAAACTGATCGTTTTCAAAGGGTTAATCGGTTTATCCGCATCGGCGAACGCGGGCTGCTCTCTTTTTCGGTGCAAATTCGGACCGGAAATAAATCCCCGCGCGCCGCTGTTAACCATCCCGGGTTAACGCACAATCCCTAGTAAGCTTCCTTACCATGATGGCGTGGCCGAGCGCGTAATCGCCTATATCGAGGCTCCTGCCAAGCGAGTTGTGCATTGGGCGCATCTCTGCGTCAGTTGGAGGCCACGTCTCTTCCTTGGGGTCAAGCGGGAATCGTGGGCTCGCAGTTGAGCTGGCGACGATAAACGAGCACAGCGAGCGCCATTTCGTTCGCGACTTTCGGAAACGTGCGCGTCAGAAAGTGCGTACAATCCATCCAGGTCATGATCGCCCCGCAGATTTCTCCCGTTTGCCGCCGCACTGTCATCCCGGCGGCCGGGGCGGTCCTGCGTGCAACTCCACTTGACAGCAATTTACCTAGTTGTAAGAATATCTACGTTTTAGCACTTGGTTCCAAGTGTATGCCAAGCCCCTCGATATCCTGGAACATACGCTGAAATTGATAGTGGAAGGAGCGTTTACGTCCGTTGTCCGAACTGGACTAAGAAAAGCCCGTAGAAAACCTTGTCGAATAATCCCCAGCCGAAATTTTTGGACAGTCCTAGCGCCGCGCCTACCCTACAAAAAGTCATATAGTGTACATAAATATTTGGAAATATAGCCATGCTAAGAGGATATAAAAAACTAGCGATTGTGCTGGTGTTTTTCCAAATTTACTTAAGTACATTCTTGTTTCTTGATTATGGTTTTGGCCTCGCTAGAGGATTGCTCGTAGCTGGATTGATTATTGGTCTTGCTTTATTGAGGTTTGGGCCACAGAGATATTTTAAACAAGGCTCTGTTTCCTGGTGTTCTCTCGGTTCTTCGATAAACTTCCTAAAAATAGCGGTCATACTAGCGGTTACACTCAACGTCGGGATCGCAGCGTTCACGCTGTTCCATTGCTTCAAGAGCAATAAGATACCTCTTGATGTCGGACAAACGACATGGCGCTCGGCCCGTTTACTTTGGAAAGGCGAGAATCCATACGGACGTGGCGCTGTCGTCGATTTCGCTTGCTATAAAGTTAGAGCGGAAGCGCGGCGCGCCGAAAACATCATCGCTGACATCCAAGACCAGGGCATTGATGCGGCCTTAGCGCTATATGACAAAACCCTTGACCCAGGAGTTCGGGCCAAGCTTCTCCCTGTAAACATAGGTACCAGTCATAGCTTTGACGAAACGAGGATAACTGGTTACAAATATGGTCCTGTAATCCTCGATGTTACAGCCTTATTCGTCCCATTGGGACAACCATCTATTGTAGTTCTGTTAAATGCATTGATGTGTTTTATACTGTATTGGGCCATGAGCCGCCTTCTTTTGGGTATCAGTCCAGGCCCGCCTGCAGCGATTGGGATTTTGGCCATTCTTCTTGATCGCATCATAAGTTGGAACTATTTGGGCCACACGGCAACCGATGTTTGGGCATTAGCGTTTTGTTCCTTGGGGGTTCTGACTTACTGTCGTGGGAAACCCCTTGCTACCGCGGCACTTTTGGCGATCGCCCTTGGATGCAAAATTTTTCCCAGTCTTATCTTCTTCCCGCTGCTTCTGAAATTTCGCAGTGTTCGGCCACTCTTTATGGCTGGCGGGGTTTTCCTCGCGATCTGTGCACCCTGGATTGCATGGGATCCGATCGGAATATTTTCTGACGTATTGATGTGGCCGTTCGTCATGTCCAAGGATACAACCTCTTGGACATATTTCGCTGCTCCTCAGCTTCTGACCGCGGCAAGGCTGTGCGCACTCGTAGCGATAGGGCTCCTCTGGCTCCGCTATATCACGAGACGCGAGCAGCGCCTGTTTTGGACCCTAGCAATGGTCAATACGTTGCTTCTCGCGATCGGCGGAGTATTGCATAATAATTACGTACCTTGGGCGTCAATATGGATTGTGGCAGCTATTGTCGAAAGCTTTTCGCTTCCACGGGAAATTGCGGCTGGAAATAGCACGACGGCGTTTGCTCCGGAGCCAGTCTTGCGCTTGCCCGCGGATGGGCAAGGCGGGTTAATTGCGACCGCTAGTTGTCCAGAGTTGGCTTCAGGTCATCAGTGAGCGTCGAACCTGCAAAGCCTATCGAGCTACGGTGCAAACGCGAGTAATTTCCGTTGTTGAAGTTCAAGCTGCCTATATTTTATCGGAACAGCGAGTCCGATTCGAGCCAGGCTGCCTTCCAGATCGCGTCGCTCCCAAGAGCCAAGAGGTCCCATCTCAATTTAGGCTGCGGAAAGCGGTGGGGATGCAGCGCGGCCGAAGCTTGCATTTCCGCCCCGGCGAGGTCCATAACAGCGCCTCGTTCACTCAGGGCTTCCAAAACCATGAAACAGCTCGTTTTCTCCGGTGTCCAACCGACCGGCAATCTGCATCTCGGCAACTACCTGGGCGCGATCACGAAATTCGTTGCGCTGCAGGATCATTACGATTGCGTCTATTGCGTCGTCGACATGCACGCGATCACGGTCAAGCAGGACCCGGCCGATCTGCGGCGCTCCACGCGCGAGGTCACGGCGGCGTTTATCGCGGCGGGCGTAGACCCGAAAAAGCACATCATTTTCAACCAGTCGCAGGTTTACGCGCACGCGGAACTCGCCTGGATTTTGAACTGCGTGGCGCGCATCGGCTGGCTGAACCGCATGACGCAGTTCAAGGAGAAGGCGGGCAAGGACCGCGAGAACGCGAGCATTGGGCTTTACGACTATCCCATATTGATGGCGGCTGACATTCTCGTCTATCGCGCCACGCATGTGCCGGTGGGGGACGACCAGAAGCAGCATCTGGAGCTGACCCGCGACATCGCGCAGAAATTCAACGTCGATTTCGCGGAGACGATCGCTGCCGAAGGTTTCGCGGATGGGTTCTTCCCACAGCCCGAGCCGGTCATCGCCGGACCCGCGACGCGCGTCATGTCGTTGCGCGACGGCACAAAGAAGATGTCGAAGTCCGATCCCTCGGACCTGTCCCGCATCAATGTTGCGGACGACGCCGAGACGATTGCCCGGAAGATCAGGAAGGCGAAGACCGATCCCGAGCCGCTTCCAACCGATGCGAAGGGCTTCGAGGGCCGTCCCGAGGCGGAGAACCTCGCGGGGATTTACGCGGCGCTTAGCGGACAGAATATGGAGGCGGTGCTGCGCGAGTTCGGCGGTTCGCAGTTCTCCACGTTCAAGAATGCGCTGGCCGACCTCGCGGTCGAGAAGCTCGGTCCCATCGGCGCGGAGATGAAGCGCATTTCCGCCGATACCGCGTACATCGACAGTGTGCTCGCGGAGGGCGCAGAGCGTGCGCGGGTCATCGCGGACGAAACGCTTCACCATGTCCGCAACATTGTCGGTTTCGTGCAAGCGCACACCGCGAAAAACCATGCTAAGGTGGACTCCCATCGATAGCAGCGCAATGGGAAGCCCATGGCGGACCGCACCCCTCGCGATCTCTTCACCGAAGGCCACAAACGCAAGTTTCTGGTGATCGTTGATGAATTTCCCGAGGGGGAAACGGCTTTGTACTACGCCGCCCGCCGCGCTCGCCGAACGGGCGGCGGCTTGGCGCTTCTCTTCGTGATCGAGCCGCCGGAAATGTCGCATTGGCTCGGCGTCATGGACACGTTTCGCGACGAGCAATATCAAAAGGCCAAGGCCGTGTTTCGTCTTCGCGCCCGGAAACTCAAAAACTGGGGCTTCGAGGATATCTCGCATGAGGAAATCATCCGCGAGGGGCATAAGGCCGAGGAGATTGTGAAGCTCATCGAAGAGGATCTGGACTTCGGCATCCTGGTGCTGGGCGCCGCAACCGATCCCGAGGGGCCTGGGCCGCTCGTATCGTCGCTTGCGGCGGGCACGAAGGCCGGGACATTTCCCATTCCGGTGACCATCGTCCCTGGAGATCTCACAATTGAAGAAATCCAAGGATTAGCCTGACCTGACAGCTCGGATTTTCACTTGAAACCGGCGTCAAAGGCTGCCTTATTAAGAAGTAGTGGCATGGGTGGAGAAGGAAATAAGCATGTTCATTCAGACCGAAGCGACCCCGAACCCGGCGACGCTGAAGTTTATACCGGGCAAAGTCGTGCTCGATGAGGGCACGCGGGAGTTTCGCGACGCTTCGGAGGCGGAGCCGGTTTCGCCGCTCGCTGCGCGGCTGTTCGCCGTAGATGGCGTGACGGGCGTTTTTCTCGGCTCGGACTTCATCTCCGTGACCAAGGACAGCCGCGAATGGCAGCATCTGAAGCCGGCGGTGCTGGGCGCGATCATGGAGCATTATCTCTCGGGTGAGCCGGTGGTCACCGATGGACACGGGGCGGGTCACGCGGGGGAGGATTTCGATCCCAAAGACGCGGAGGTTGTGGCCACGATCAAGGATTTGATCGAGACGCGCGTCCGGCCTGCTGTCGCCAATGATGGCGGCGACATCATCTTCCGGGGCTTCCGCGCCGGGATCGTATATCTGAAGATGCAGGGCGCTTGCTCAGGCTGTCCGTCGTCAACGGCCACGCTCCGCCATGGCATCGAAAACCTGTTGAAGCACTTCGTCCCGGAGGTCGAGGAGGTGCAGCCCGTCTAGCGATCCTGAGCGCACCGGCCTATATCCCACATAAAGATGAAACGCATATTCGGGGGTATCCATGGCCGGGCGCATCGCTGCTGAATGCTTGGATCAAATCTTCTTTGAAGCCCGCACTCACAATAAGTGGCAGGACAAGCCCGTCCCCGATGAACTGCTTCGGCAGCTTGTCGACATCATGAAGATGGGGCCGACGAGCGCGAACCAGTCGCCAGCGCGCGTTCTGTTCGTGAAATCGGCGGAGGCGAAGCAGCGGCTTGCTCCGCATCTGTCCGAGGGCAATCGCGCGAAGACGATGAGCGCCCCGGTTTGCGCAATCATCGGGTACGATCTGAGGTTCTACGATCACCTGCCGAAGCTCTTCCCCCATACAGACGCGAAGAGCTGGTTCGATGGGAAGCCCGAGAAGCACATCGAGACATCGGCGTTCCGCAACGGGACGCTGCAAGGCGCGTATTTCATCATCGCGGCGCGCGCGCTCGGGCTCGACGCCGGCCCCATGTCCGGATTCGACAATGACGGCGTCGACCGCGAGTTTTTCGCGGGCACGAGCGTGAAGTCGAACTTTCTGTGCAGCCTCGGCTATGGCGACCCAGCCGGCCTTTTCCCGCGATCGCCGCGCTTCTCGTTCGAGGAAATCGCCGAGATAATCTAGCGCACCAACAGGATGAGGGCTGGTGAAAATCCTGGCAATCGAGACAAGCATGGGCCGGACATCGGTGGCGCTGGCGCGGGCCGGGGAGCCGGTGCTTGTGAAGCGCATCGACTCCGGGCGCAGCCAGGCGGAGCAGCTCATTCCTCTTATCGGCGCACTCATGGAAGAAGCGAAACTCCCCTTTGCCTCTTTGAGCCGCGTCGCCGTCTGCATCGGTCCGGGCGGCTTCTCCGGCATCCGGACGGGCGTCGCTGCCGGGCGCGGTATCGGCCTCGCTGCACGCATTCCCGTCGTTGGCGCGACGAGCTTCAGGATCATGGCGGCGGCACTGGAAAGAACTGCGGAGCTGCCGGAAACCTATGGTTTGGCCGCCCCGGCCGGAATGAGCGCGGTCTACTGCCAGATCGTGGCCCGCGGCGGAACGCCTGTCACCGACATCCTGGCCTTGCCTCAATCGGAGTGTGCGGCTTTCTTCGAAGGCAAAGCCGAGGTCCTGGCCGGCCCCGCCGCGGCGACGCTATTGGAAGCGGGATTCGTGTCGTTGCCCGTTACGGCTCCCGGATTGCATCCCGATGCGGTGACGCTTGCCGAACTCGCAAAGAGCCTCGATCCCGAGCGCGACGTGCCTACGCCCTATTACGTCCGGGATGCGGACGCGCGGCCTCAAACGAAGCATGTCATCGCCCTTGAAACCGATTGAGAGCACCGCGGCCGTTATCGCGGATGCGACGGCCGCCGATGCCGGGGAACTCGCGGCTCTCTATGCGGAAGCCCTGCCTCCCGGCTGGCCCGCGTCCGAACTCGCCGCCGCTTGTGGCGATGCTAACCGGGCCGTGCTGAAGGTAACGGACGGCGCGCACTTGGCAGGCTTTATCATGCTGCAATTCGCGGCCGACGAGGCGGAAATCCTGGCAATTGCAGTGGCAAAAGAGCGGCGCAGGCTCGGCCATGCGGCATCTTTGCTCCGGGCGGGTATAAGTTTCTGCCGGATCAGATTCATCTCTTGCATTTATTTGGAAGTGGCTGAAAGTAATACCCCCGCGCGCAAGCTCTACGAGAAGTTTGGCTTCCTCGTGGTCGGGCGCCGCGAAGACTACTACCGCACACCAAGTTTCACGCCTGAAACAGCCCTCATCATGAGGCGAGACGCGAAACTCCCCGCACCGGTTGACCTGGAGAAAAGCAACACTTAATGAAGTTACCAGATAGAACGGTTCGATTCGGCCCAGGGATGGATGCTCTCGTATTTCATGGGAGAATGATGAAGCTTCTCCGAGGCTTGCGAGCTTCTGCGCTTCTTACGGTTTTCATTGCTGTAACGCTGCCGTTGATGCTGGTTCAGTATGCATTTCTCAAACTCGGGCTTCGTCAGGCGAAAACGCTGCCTCACGCCTATCACAAGTTTGTGTGCCGCCTGCTTGGGATACGCGTTCACGTGAGCGGTGCGCTCGATCCCAACAACCCCGTTCTTCTGGTTTCCAACCACGTTTCCTGGCTCGACATCACGGCTTTGAGCACCGTCGCACCCGTCAGCTTTGTGGCGAAGTCGGAGGTGGGAACCTGGCCGTTTGTCAGCTGGCTCGCGAAATTGCAGCGCAGCGTTTTTGTGGACAGATCCCGGCGCACTCTCGTGAAAGACAAGGCGGGTGAAATCGCGGAGCGCCTGGCTCAGGGCGATAACATTGTTCTGTTCGCCGAAGGAACGAGCAGCGACGGGAACCGTATCCTTCCTTTCCGCAGTTCCTTGTTTTCGGCTGCATCGCTGACGCCGAGGGCGGCCAATGACAACGGCCCGGAAGCCGTCGTTCAGACGGTGGCGATTACCTACACGCACCTGCATGGCTTGCCGATCCTGCGCCATGAGCGGCCTCTGGTGGCTTGGTATGGCGAGATGGACATGCTCAGCCATGCCTGGAATGTCCTCAAAAGCGGCCCTCTCGATGTAACAGTTCGGCTTGGCCAGCCCGTCAGGCTTGCATCGCTTCGAGACCGCAAGGAACTCGCCGCTTTCTCCGAGGCGCAGGTGCGGCAGTATTACATCGAACAGGTCACAGCGCGGAACCGCGCGGCTTAGAGAATGGCAGCGGTAAACCACCTCGCCATCGCAGATGGTCTTTCGGGTTACGCGGACATATCCGTGGACAGCCCCGGAGAAGAAGCGCCCGCGACACTCAAGAAGGTCTACATTAAGACGTTCGGCTGCCAGATGAACGTCTACGATTTCCGAACGGATGGCCGACGCTCTTGCGCCAGCCGGATTTGTCGAGACGAGCGTTCTGGAAGATGCCGATCTCGTCATTCTCAACACCTGCCACATCCGCGAAAAGGCCGCCGAAAAGGTCTATTCCGAATTGGGACGCATCCGCCTTGTGCGCGAGGCACGCCGCAAGGTGGGTGGCGACTGCATCATTGCCGTTGCAGGGTGCGTAGCGCAGGCGGAAGGCGAGGAACTGGTGCGGCGTGCGCCCTCAGTAGACATCGTCGTCGGACCGCAGAGCTACCACCGGCTGCCCGATCTTCTGAGGCGGCGAGCGACAAGCCGCGCTGCCGTTATCGAAACCGAATTTCCCGCCGCGGAGAAGTTCGAGATGCTGCCCGCGCCGAAACCGCGCGCGCCTGCTTCTGCTTTTCTCACGGTGCAGGAAGGCTGCGACAAGTTCTGCACTTTCTGCGTCGTACCCTATACCAGAGGCACCGAATACTCCCGTCCAGCCGCGCAAATTCTCGACGAAGCGAAGCGGCTTGCAGAGCGAGGCGTGAAAGAGATCACGCTGCTCGGGCAGAACGTGAACGCCTATCACGGCGCCGGACTATCTGGAAAACCCTGGGACTTGGCACGGCTTCTGGGCGCTTTGTCTGAGGTCGAGGGCATCGAACGGCTGCACTTCACGACGAGCCATCCGAACGAGATGACCGACGCTCTCATCGCCGCCCATCGCGATCTACCGAAGCTTATGCCATACCTGCATCTGCCGTTCCAGGCTGGGTCCGACCGTATCCTCAAGGCGATGAACCGCAGGCACACGATGGCCGACTATTTCCGCATCGTGGAAAAGCTCAGGGCCGCGCGGCCGGACCTCGCGCTATCGACCGACGTCATCGTGGGCTTTCCCGGTGAGAGCGACGCGGATTTTCAGGAGACGATGAGCGTCGTCAAAACGGTGAAATTCGCCCAAGCCTACTCCTTCAAATATAGCCCGCGCCCCGGCACCCCCGCCGCCGAGCGCGACGGCCAGATCAGCGACGAAGTTAAGTCCGACCGCCTCGCCCGGCTGCAATCCTTGCTGATCGCCCAGCAGACCGCATTCAACGCGAGCATGGTGGGCCGCAAGTTGGACGTGCTCTGGGAAACGACGGGAAAAAAAGCCGGACAGATCGTGGGCCGCTCGCCCTACCTGCAGGCTGTGTATGCGGAAGGCGGAATGCGATTGATCGGGAAGATCACCGGCGTTGAAATTGTGAGTGCCAGTCAAAATAGTCTTCGGGGCGTCATAAAAAATGTGGACTACGTTGCTACATAAGCGGAGAATAATCTGTAGTTCGCACGGCGATAGGATGCGGAGAGATAATTTTTGCCCGGTGCCGAGACACCGCCAAACTGGCGCACGATGACGGGAAGCTCGCGTAGTCAGGCTCTGCGAGCAGGCTCAAAGCCGCAAGAGTCACAATCCCTCTACCGGGTTGAAATCACGTTCGACGATAACCGCAAGCTTGCCGATGTGCTCGGGGAGTTTGACGTCAATCTCGCACTCATCGAAAACAAGCTCGGTCTCAAAGCCGTTGTACACGGCAATGTCGTCGTGCTCGATGGCGACAAGGAAAGCTGCCTCCAGGGCAAAGAAATCTTGGAGACGCTCTATCAGCGCGCGAAAGGCGGGGCTGCCCTCCCTCAGGGGGATGTTGAAGGCGCCATTCGTCACTTGATGAGCAATTCCTCACCATCCGGTTTGAGCAGCCCGCAGCCTGTTGCGATGGTTGGCGAGCTCAAGACACGCAGGCGCAGCGTCCTTGCCCGCACCCCCGCCCAATCGGCCTATATCAAGGCGCTTCAAGGCCGCGAGATGGTGTTCGGTACCGGACCGGCCGGCACAGGCAAGACCTACCTTGCGGTCGCCTACGCCGCGGGCTGCCTCGAGAGAGGCGAGGTGGACCGGCTCATCCTGTCCCGGCCTGCTGTCGAGGCCGGCGAGCGCCTCGGCTTCCTTCCCGGGGATATGAAGGAAAAGGTTGATCCTTACTTACGCCCACTTTATGACGCCCTGTACGATGTCCTTCCCCCTGAGAAGGTGGAGCGCGGCCTCGAAACGAAAATGATCGAAATCGCGCCGCTCGCGTTTATGCGCGGCCGGACGCTCGCTCATTCGATCGTGATCCTCGATGAAGCTCAGAATTGTACGGCAATGCAGATGAAGATGTTTCTGACCCGGCTTGGCGAAGGCAGCAAAATGATCATCACCGGCGATCCTTCGCAGGTGGACCTGCCGATGGGCCAGTCATCGGGCCTCGCCGATGCGCTTGCGATCCTCGCCGATGTGGAGGGAATCGCCCATATTGCATTCACTCGCGCGGATGTCATTCGTCATCCACTTGTGGGCCGTATTATTGAAGCCTACGAAACGAAGCGCTAAGTAAAGAATATTATGATACCAAACGGCATGAACACGACAAATGAGCCTTCTGCGTCTTCGGAGAACGACGCTTCGGCCAGCGAGGGCGAACCCTCCCGAACGTGCACCGATATTTTAATCGAAGACGATCGTTGGATTTCCGTGAGCGGTCTGCAAGACCTCATTCCTGATCTCGCGGCTGAATCTCTTCTGGCGGCCAGCCTTTCACCTGAAAGCCACAGCGTCAGCGTCGCGCTCCTTTCCGACGCTGAAGTGCGCGGGCTGAACAAGGCTTTCCGTGGCAAAGACGCCCCGACGAATGTGCTGTCATTTCCCTCGCCGGCTGCAATGCACGCGGGGGGGCGCGAAGGGGAGACACTTTTTCTTGGAGACGTGGCTTTGGCCTATGAGACGGTCGTGAGCGAAGCTGCGGCTCAGGACAAGACTGTGTTTCAGCACGCAGCTCATCTTGTGGTCCATGGCGTCCTGCATCTCGCAGGCTTCGACCATGACGGCGACACCGATGCCGAGCGCATGGAAACGGCCGAGGGCGCTATTCTCGCCCGCTTCGGCATTCCCGATCCCTACCGGGACGACGCTTCGATCGCCACCACTCTTTGATCTCAACACGGTAAACAAAAAAGCAATGCCTACACAACTCGGGCACGAAACGGGGAAAACGAAAGCATCGCCGAACTGGCTTCAGCGCATGGCTGCTACGCTTGGATTCACCAGCGTCGTAAGCCTGCGCGAAACGCTGGAAGGTGCAATCCGGGAAACGGATGCTGAGGACGATCACTCCCTGTCGCAGCAGGAACGCCTCATGCTGCTCAACGTCCTCGAATTCGGCCAAACAAAGGTTTCGGAGGTGATGATCCCGCGCGCCGACATCGTTGCGGTGGAAGAAAACCAGACTGTCGCCGAACTCTTAAATCTCTTCGCACGCATCGGCCATTCACGTGTGCCGGTGTTCCGGGAGAGCCTCGATAATCCGGTCGGCATGGTGCACATCAAGGATGCGATCGCTTGGGTCACGCGCGGTGCTAAGCTTAGCTTGCAGGATGAGGCCGCTCTGGAAAGGGCTGTCCAAAGCCTCGATCTCAGCCGCTCTGCTCTCAGGACCACCATCTCCTCAGCGAAGCTCGTGCGCGAAGCTCTCTTCGTGCCATCGTCGATGTCTGCCTTGGCGTTGCTGGCGAAGATGAAACAGAAGCAGATCCACCTCGCCATCGTCGTGGACGAGTTCGGAGGCACGGACGGCCTCGCGACATTCCAGGACGTTGTCGAGGCGATTATCGGTGACATCGCCGACGAGCATGACGACAGCAAGGCGCTCGCCATCGGCATTGAGAACGAGGCGTTCATCGCGAGCGCGCGCACGCCCATCGAGGATGTCGAGCAGGTTCTCGGCCTGTCGTTGACCGTGAATGGGATCCCCGAGGACGTCGAGACTTTGGGCGGCCTCATCATGGCGACGGTAGGAAACGTTCCGAAGCGCGGCCAGATCATTCCGCATCCCTCCGGCGTGACCTTCGAGATCATGGAAGCCAGCCCGCGGCGCCTGCACAAGGTTCGCATATTCAAACAGCGCGCCCTCGCGGGCCCCGAAAAGCCGCTGCTGCTGCCGGCCCCCGAAGATGGAGCCGAGCCGCAGTCCATCGAGAGGAAGGGCGCAGCTCTTCGGGACGCAAGGGCAGCCTAGCCCTCGCTGAATGCTCCGTCATTCCGGCCAAGCGAAGCGCAAGCCGGGATCACAAAAGTAGGCGTTTCAATTCGTTACGATCCCGGATAACGCCGTTGGCGTCTCCAAGACTTGATTACCCGCATGTTTCCGCTACCAGAAGAAGCCATGAAAACATTGGAGAATTTCCGCTCCAATGTCATGGCCGGGCTTGACCCGGCCATCCAGTCATAACTTGAAATACCTTGTGTTTTTCTGGATGGCCGCCTCCAAGGGCGGCCATGACTACGGAATTGGCGGAAACATCCGGGTAATCAAATTCCGGGATGACGCCAGTGGGCGATCAGTTGCCGCCCGGTAAAGTCTTGGAGCCCGGCTGGTTCGTCCATCCTCATAACCCATCAAGCTCGAACGCAAGTTGTGAGCGCTCATCACGCGACTATGAAATTCCTATAGGAGCGTGTGAGCGCTCAAATTGTTTTTTTATGTCTGATTACTGATTTCCGCGATAGCCGCATCCGAGTGCGACCCGCCCGGTGCTGAGTGCGGCAGAGATTTGAGGCTCAAAATGACCGACATTGTCATGCTGGCCATGGGGTATCGGCTTCTTCCTCATAGCCCTTGCCTATGTTTCGGCCTGCGACCGGCTGTGAGGACCGTCATGCTTCTTGATTACATTCTTGCAGGGGCCGTCACGGCCTTTCTGCTCGGTTACCTCGTCTATGCGCTTGTCCGCCCCGAGCGGTTCTGAGGAGCGTTATCCATGACAATACTGGGCTGGGTGCAGATTGCACTCTATGCGCTTGTGATCGTTCTCATCACCAAGCCGTTCGGCTGGTACATGACCCGCGTGTTCAACGGCGAGCGCATGCTGCTCTGACTGGCCGCTGCGGCCCGTCGAGCGCGCGCTCTACTGGGTCAGCGGCGTCGACGAGAAGCAGGAGCAGAGCTGGGTCACATACGCCGTCGCCATGCTGTTCTTCAGCGTAGCGGGTTTTGTGACGCTTTACGCGCTTGCAGCGCTTCCAGGCTTCGCTGCCGTTCAACCCGCAAGGCCAAGCCGCGGTCACGCCAGACCTCGCGTTCAACACCTCGGTCAGCTTCATCACCAATACGAACTGGCAGTCCTACACGCCCGAAACGACCATGAGCTATCTCGTGCAGATGGCCGGGCTCACGGTGCATAATTTCCTGTCTGCCGCCACCGGCATCGCGCTGGCGCTGGCGCTGATCCGCGGCTTCTCGCGGCGCTCGTCGAACACGGTCGGCAATTTCTGGGTCGATATGACCCGCTGCACGCTCTATGTGCTGCTGCCCGTCTCGATCGTGGTCGGCCTGTTCTTCGTGTGGCAGGGCATGCCGCAGAACCTGAGCGCCTATACTGAAGCGACGACGCTCGAAGGCGCCAAAGCAGGTCATCGCGCAAGGCCCGGTCGCGTCCCAGGAAGTCATCAAGATGTTCGGGACGAATGGCGGCGGCTTCTTCAACGCCAACTCCGCGCATCCGTTTGAGAACCCGAACGCGATCACGAACTTCGTTCAGATCGTCCTGATCTTCGCGATCGGCGCCGCGCTCACAAACGTGTTCGGCCGCATGGTCGGCGATCAGCGGCAGGGCTGGGCGATCTTCTCCGTCATGGGCCTTCTGTTCCTTGCCGGCGTGGCGGTCTGCTATTCGGCCGAAGGCGCAGGAAATCCCGGCTGTTCGCCTCGCTTGGCATCGACACGACGCCGAGCGCGCTCCAGGCCGGCGGCAACATGGAAGGCAAGGAGACTCCGCTTCGGCATCGCGAACTCCGTCGCTTGTTCACGACCGTGACCACCGATGCGTCCTGCGGCGCGGTCAACACCATGCATGACAGCCTGACGCCGCTCGGCGGCATGGTCCCGATGATCAACATCATGCTGGGCGAGATCATCTTCGGCGGCGTCGGCTCCGGCCTCTACGGCATGCTCTTGTTCGCGATCCTGGCGGTGTTCATCGCGGGACTGATGGTGGGCCGCACGCCGGAATATCTCGGCAAGAAGATCGAGGCGAAGGAGGTGAAGATGGCGATGCTCGCGATCCTGATCCTGCCGTTCGTCGATCCTTGGCTTTACCGCGATCGCGGTCGTCGCGAAGGACGGGCTTGCCGGATTGGCGAACGCAGGCCCGCACGGCTTCAGCGAGGCGCTCTACGCCTATACCTCGGCGACCGGCAACAATGGCAGCGCGTTCGCCGGGCTTTCCGCCAACACGATGTTCTACAACACCACGCTTGCCTTCGCGATGCTGATCGGCCGCTTCCTCATGGTCATCCCGGCGCTCGCCATCGCAGGATCGCTCGCACGCAAGAAAATCCTGCCGCCATCGGCCGGAACGTTCCCGACGCACGGCCTGCAATTCGTGCTGCTCGTCGTCAGGCGTGATCCTCATCGTCGGCGGCCTGACCTTCTTTCCCGCGCTGTCGCTCGGCCCCGTCGTCGAGCATCTCGCGATGCACGCCGGTCAAACTTTCTGAGTTCGAGGTAAAAACCCATGCTCGCTCCAGCTACACCGCTAAGAGAAACGGACGCCAACGTCCACGATCGCCGATCCCGAAGATCCTGATCCCGGCCATCGGCGATTCGTTCAAGAAGCTCGATCCGCGCGACGCTCGCCAAAAACCCGGTCATGTTCGTGGTCGAGGTCGTGGCGCTCCTGACCACGGTGCTCTTCGATCCGCGATCTCGTCACGCGGCGCGGGGAATTTCGGCTTCTCGCTGCAGATCATCCTCTGGCTCTGGTTCACGGTGCTGTTCGCGAACTTCGCGGAAGCCGTCGCCGAGGGACGCGGCAAAGCGCAGGCCGCGAGCCTGCGCGCCACGAAGACCGATATCGTCGCGAAAAAGCTTCCCGACGCCGAAGCAGCGCCAGCGCCATTGAGCTCGACGCCCGCGGTGCAGCTCAAGGCGGGCGACGTCGTGCTGGTCGAGGCGGGCGATCTCATCCCGTCCGACGGCGAGGTGATCGAGGGCGTCGCCTCGGTGAACGAAGCGGCCATCACGGGCGAGTCCGCGCCCGTGATCCGCGAGTCGGGCGGCGACCGCTCGGCGGTGACGGGCGGCACGCTCGTCATATCCGACTGGATCGTGGTGCGCATCACCGCGAGCCAGGGCTCGACCTTCCTCGACCGCATGATCGCGCTTGTCGAAGGCGCCGAGCGTCAGAAGACGCCGAACGAGATCGCGCTGAACATCCTTCTCGCGGGCATGACGATCATCTTCGTCTTCGCCGTCGCCAGCATCCCGAGCTTCGCGGCCTATGCGGGCGGCAGCATCTCCGTCATCGTGCTGGTCGCGCTGTTCGTGACGCTGATCCCGACGACAATCGGCGCGCTGCTCTCCGCCATCGGCATCGCGGGCATGGACCGGCTCGTGCGCTTCAACGTGCTCGCCATGTCGGGCCGCGCGGTCGAGGCGGCGGGCGACGTCGATACGCTGCTGCTCGACAAGACCGGGCACCATCACGCTCGGCAACCGGCAGGCGTCGGCCTTCATGCCCCTGCCGGGCGTTTCCGAGCAGGAGCTGGCCGATGCGGCGCAGCTCGCCTCGCTCTCGGACGAGACGCCGGAGGGCCGCTCCATCGTCGTGCTCGCCAAGGAGCGCTACGGCATCCGGGGCCGGGACATGGCGCAGCTTCAGCGCGCATATTTCATCCCCTTCTCGGCGCATACGCGCATCAGCGGCATCGACCTTGAGGGCGAGCAGATCCGCAAAGGCGCCGTCGACGCCGTCGTCAATTATGTGCGCCAGGTGACCGGCAACCCGAACATGCCGATCCCGCCGGAGCTTGAGCGCGAGGCGGAGCGATATCGAAGTCGGGCGGCACGCCGCTCGCCGTCGCCCGCAACGGCACGCCTGCTCGGCCTCGTTCACCTGAAGGACATCGTGAAGGGCGGCATCCGCGAGCGCTTCGCCGAGCTGCGCCGCATGGGCATCCGCACCATCATGATCACGGGCGACAACCCGCTGACGGCGGCGGCCATCGCGGCGGAAGCCGGGCGTGGACGATTTCCTGGCGCAGGCCACGCCCGAGAACAAGCTCGAACCTCATCCGCGAGGAGCAGGCCAAGGGCAAGCTCGTCGCCATGTGCGGCGACGGCACGAACGACGCGCCGGCGCTGGCTCAGGCCGATGTCGGCGTGGCGATGAACACGGGCACGATGGCGGCGCGCGAAGCCGGCAACATGATCGACCTCGACAGCGATCCCGACGAAGCTTATCGAGATCGTGGAGATCGGCAAGCAGCTGCTGATCACGCGCGGCGCGCTGACGACCTTCTCCATCGCCAACGACGTAGCCAAATATTTCGCGATCATCCCGGCGATGTTCGTCGCGTTCTACCCGCAGCTCAACGCGCTGAACGTGATGCAGCTTTCGTCGCCGCAAAGCGCGATCCTGTCGGCGATCATCTTCAACGCGCTGATCATCATTGCCCTGATCCCGCTGGCGCTGCGCGGCGTTCGCTACCGGCCGCTGGGCGCCTCGAAGATCCTGACGCGCAACCTGCTGATCTACGGCGTCGGCGGCATCGTCGTGCCGTTCATCGGCATCAAGCTGATCGATCTGGTCGTTTCCGCCGTCGGCCTGGCTTAGGAGAGCATCATGTTGAGACAAATCCAACCCGCCATCGTCATGATCGTCGTCCTGACGCTGATCACGGGCTTGCCTATCCCCTCGGAATGACCGGGCTTGCGCAGCTTCTTTTCCCGCATCAGGCGAACGGCAGCCTGATCGAGCGCGACGGCAAGGTGATCGGCTCGGAGCTGATCGGCCAGAACTTCACGGATGCGAGCAATACTTCCACGGCCGCCCGTCCGCCACGACCGACACGGATCCGAACGATCCGACAAAGACCGTTCCCGCGCCCTATAACGCCAGCAATTCCGGCGGGTCGAACGCCGGCCCCACCTCGAAAAGCCTGATCGATCGCGTCACCCAGGATGCCAACAAGCTGAAGGCCGAGAATCCAGCGGCCCTTGTGCCGGTCGATCTCGTGACCACATCCGCAAGCGGGCTCGATCCGGACATCACGCCCGCGGCTGCGCTCTTCCAGATCCCGCGCGTCGCCAAGGCGAGGGGGATGTCCGAAGAGCGGCTCCGCGAGCTTGTTGACAAGAGCACCGAAGGCCGCTGGCTTGGCATTCTCGGAGAGCCTCGGGTGAATGTGCTGAAGCTCAACCTGAGCCTCGACGCGGAGCCGCACAGCGCAAGCCGCTAACCGGATGGCCGGTTTCGATCACCCAACTCGGGTGAGGCGGCTTGAAAGTTGAGCCGCCGCACCGATTCATCAGGTGGACGCCTCCTTGAGGCGATAAGATCATGCGTATATCCGACCTCATCACTCCTGCATCGATCGCGGTGCGCGTGCGCATCGACGACAAGCCCGACGCGCTGCAGATTTGCGGCCCAGGCGCTCGGATCGCGGAGCGGCCTGGACCCCGAGCGCATCCGCGAGGCGCTGGCGGCGCGCGAGGCGCTCGGATCGACCGGCATCGGCCACGGCGTGGCCCTCCCGCATGTCTGCTTTCCCGGATCTCGATCAACCTTACGCCTTGTTCTGCTCGCTTGCGAAGCCAATCGGCTTCCGACGCCATCGACGGCGAGCCCGTCGATCTCGTGTGCGCGATCATCAGTCCCGGCAATCCGAGAGGCGGGCGCAGACGAATCGCTTTCGCATCTCGCGGCGATTTCCAGAATCTTGCGAGACAAGGATCGCGCTTCGGCGGTGCGCAAAGCAACGAAGCCCTTCGGATGTCATACATGTTATTGTCAGGCGGCCGATAAGGCCGCGGCAATTGGCAAGCTAAGGCGAATGGCCGAAACCGACACCATAAGACGACCTTCGCCGGACGCGCTGCTTGAAGAGGCCCGGCGCGAAGATCGAAGCCGCGGCCGTCTCAAGGTGTTCATGGGCGCGGCTCCCGGCGTCGGCAAAACCTACGAGATGCTGCTTTCCGCCCGCGCGAAGCTGACCGAGGGCGCGGACATCGTCATCGGCGTTGTCGAAACGCATGGGCGCGCGGAAACGCAAGCCCTGCTCGAAGGCTTCGAAATCATCCCGCGGCTCAAGATCGATTATCACGGGCACGTGCTTGAGGAGATGGATCTCGACGCCATCCTCAAGCGCCATCCGCAAATCGTCCTGGTCGACGAGCTTGCCCATACGAACGCGCCCGGCAGCCGCCATCCCAAGCGCTACCTCGATGTCGAAGACCTGCTCGCCGCCGGCATCGACGTCTACACGACGCTCAACATTCAGCATGTCGAGAGCCTGAACGATGTTGTGGCGCAGATCACTCGCATCCGCGTGCGCGAAACTGTGCCGGATTCGCTCCTCAACAAGGCGGACGACATCGAGGTCGTCGATCTCGCGCCTGACGAGCTGATCCAGCGGCTGAAGGAAGGCAAGGTCTACGTCCCGAAACAGGCCGAGCGGGCGCTCAAGCATTATTTCTCGCCCGGCAACCTGACGGCGCTTGCGCGAGCTTGCGCTTCGCCGCACCGCGCAGCGGGTGGACGAGCAACTTTTGACCCATATGCGGGCGCACGCCATCCCCGGCCCCTGGCCCGCAGGCGAACGTCTGCTTGTTTGCATCAGCGAAGACCCGCGCTCCGCCGGCCTCGTCCGCTATACCAAGCGCCTTGCCGACCGGCTCCATGCGCCCTGGACCGCGATTTACGTCGAGACGAGCCGCAGCCAGCAGCTGAGCGAGGTCGAGCGCGACCGCGTCGCCGACACGTTGCGGCTCGCGGAGAAGCTTCAGGGCGAGGCGATCACCATTCCCGGGCAGCAACGTCGCCGAGGAGCTTCTCTCCTTTTCTCGCGCGAATAATGTCACCCAGATCGTGGTCGGCAAATCCGGGCGGACGCGGTGGTTCGAGCTCATCCACGGCTCCGTCGTCAACGAACTCGTGCGCGGTTCAGGCAACATCACCGTCCATGTGATCGCAGGCGAGCACCTGATCGGCGACCCGATCCCGAAGAAGACGGTCAAGACGCGCGGCGAGTTCGAGCGCGTGGGATGTCATCCCGTACGTCGCGACAGTGGCGGCAGTCGCGCTGGCGCTTGGCTTCGCCTATGTCCTGCAGCCGCTGATCGGCATCGAAAGCGCGGATCTGGTCTTCCTCGTGGCTGTCATCGGCGTCGCTTACAAATACGGCTTATGGCCATCCATGGCAGCCGCAGTGCTCAGCATGATGTGCTACCAGTTCTTCTTGCTGGAGCCCGCTTAACAATACAAGCCTGTCCGATGTGAAGAATTTCACCGCGCTCGCTTTCTTTTTCTTTACCGCCTTCGTCGTCAGCAATCTGACGGCAAAGGTGCGCGCGCAAGCCGACACCGCGCGCAACCGGGCAGCGACGACCGAGGCCCTTTACGCTTTCTCGAAGAAGCTGGCGGGAATCGTCTCGCTCGACGATCTGCTTTGGGCAGCCGCCTATCAGATCGCGCATTCGCTGAAAACCGACGTTGTAATCGTGCTTCCCGATAGCAACGGCGTTTTGCGGGTGAGCGCCGGTTTCCCGCCGGAGGACGACCTCGATCAGGCGGAACTTGGCGCGGCGAAATGGTCCTTCGAGAATAACCGCGCGGCGGGACGCGGCTCCGACACGTTGCCGGGCGCGAAAAGACTTTTCATTCCGCTTCGCACGGCGGCGGGCGCCATCGGCGTTGTGGGCCTCGCCAGAGGGCAGCGGCCGGAAATGCTGCTCAGTCCGGACGAACGGCGCCTGCTCGACGCGCTGATGGATCAGTCGGCGGTTGCGCTGGAGCGGGTTCGGCTTGCGGGCCAGATCAATGAGGCGCGCCTCGCGGCAGAGACGCGAGCGGCTGCGGGCCGCGCTTTTGACATCCCTGTCGCATGACCTGAAGACGCCGCTGGCGTCGATCCTTGGCGCGGTGACTATCGCTGAAACAGTATCGCGACCTGCTCGATGCCCCGACTCGC
Source organism: uncultured Alphaproteobacteria bacterium (assembly GCA_963829495.1). GTDB lineage: Bacteria > Pseudomonadota > Alphaproteobacteria > Rhizobiales > Rhodomicrobiaceae > Rhodomicrobium. The sequence goes on along the minus strand of CAWHIT010000028.1, from coordinate 55,832 downwards.
GAAGAGCTTGTAACGACGATCCAGGAGGAGGCCGAGCGCCTTTCGCGCTTTGTGTCCAACCTGCTCGACATGACCAAAATCGAGTCCGGATCGATCGAGCTCGACCGGGAGCACGTCCATATCGACGAAATCGTGGCCACTGCGCTGCAGAGGGTTTCAACCATTGTGTCCGACCATAAAATTGAAGTCGATCTTGAGGCGATCCTTCCGATGCTCAATCTCGACGTCATGCTGTTCGAGCAGGTGCTTGTGAACCTTCTCGATAACGCCGCAAAATATGCGCCGCCAGGATCGGAAATTCGCATTCGTGCGAGGCGGACGCGGGGCGCGGTTGCTATCGAGGTTCTGGACGAAGGGCCAGGAATACCGGAAGATCGCCTTGAGCGGGTTTTCGAGAAGTTTCATCGCGTGAAGCATGGCGACCGGCAGCGCGCGGGAACGGGCTTGGGCTTGCCATATGCCGTGGATTTGTCAACGCGCTTGGAGGTAAGGTGGTAGCGGCGAACCGAGCCGACCGGTCCGGCGCGATATTTACGATCACATTCCCATATCACGAAAAGGAACTGGCCGCTTGATAAGGCGGTGCAACCATGACCGCAGCGCAGTGACAAGACACCGGTTCTGGTGGTCGACGACGAGCCGCCAATCAGGCGTCTCTTGCGCACCAGTCTTGGGGCAGAGGGCTTTGAGGTGTTCGAGGCCGATAACGCGGAGAAGGCGTTTGCGACGATCGAGGCGAAAAAGCCGGAAGTCGTGATCCTCGATCTTGGCCTTCCCGATCTAGACGGCCTGGATGTCATCCGGCGCATTCGCAAGAGCGGATCGAAGCTGCCGATTGTGGTGCTGTCGAGCCGGGGCGACGAGCGCGGCAAGGTCGAGGCGCTGGAGCTTGGCGCGGACGATTACGTGACAAAGCCTTTCGGCATCGCGGAACTTGTTGCGCGCATTCGCACGGCGTTACGCCACCGCTTTCAGGAACAGGGCGGCGAGCCGCTGTTCAAGAGCGGGCCGCTTCAGGTAGACCTTCGTCCGGCGGGTCGTCACGGTGAAAGGCGAGGAGGTGAAGCTCTCGCCCAAGGAGTACGATATTCTCCGTCTCCTGGTTCTGCATGCCGGGAAGGTGCTCACCCATCGTTTCGTCATGCAGCAGGTTTGGGGAGCAGCCTGCGATGTCCAATATTTGCGCATTTATGTGCGTCAGCTCCGGCAGAAGATCGAGGCGGACCCAGAGCGCCCAGCCCTCATCATGACCGAAACCGGGGTGGGCTACCGCCTCCGCGCCGAGGGCGATTGATGTCCGTTATTTGATCTGCGCTCGCTTCAATTTCACGACTCTCTTCGGAGCACGGCCTGGGCAGAAGTGTTAATGGCCCGTCGCGTTGAAAGAGGGATCAAAAGCCCCTCTCTCAATGCGAGCATCTCGAAAGTCAAAGCAACAGAGCAAGGGTTCGCGCTTCAGCTGAGCTATCAGCCGGGAAAAGCCGTGCACGAGAGCGCGTAGAGGACGACAGCCATGAAATTTTTCGCTGCCATTGGAGTTCTTGCAGTTTTAGCCATTATCGCAAGCGCGGTTTACTTTTTGGGAGGCTTCTACGACGTCGCGGCGGCACACCCCGATCCAAAGCCCGTAGACTGGGTGCTGGCAAGCGTGCGCGAAGCATCGATTGAGAGTCGCGCCCCCGCGAGGACGCCTTCTAACCTCGAAGATCCGGCTACAATTCAGGCCGGCGCCCGCGCCTTTGCCACGCGCGGCTGCACTGCGTGCCACGGAGCGCCGGGAGTCGATTGGGAGAAATTTGCGGAAGGCATGAAGCCCGATCCCGCCGACCTGAGCGAGGTCGCCAAGGGCCAGTCGGCTGGCGAGATTTTCTGGGTCATCAAAAATGGCATCGGCATGACCGGAATGCCGAGCTTTGGGCGCATCAAGGTGGAAGACCCCGAGATCTGGGCGATCACGGCGTTCGTCAAAAAGATCCCGTCGGTATCCCCGCAGGATTACAAGACCTGGACTAAGGCCGAAACTCATTAGCGCAGCGTGCGCAAAATCGGAACCGGTTGCGGCGCATTAACGGTGTGCCGCGGTGTGTTTCGGGCGGCGACCATGGCGACGCCCGCGAGGCGGGATGCGTTAGGAAGCCTTCACCAAACCGGCCCATCGCCATCGTGGACGACGCTCGCCACGCGCGCTTTAGTAAACATTTCGTTCACTGCGGCGAGCCTTCATACTTATGTGGTTAACAGAAGCGCGCCGGAATTATTTCCCCCCGTGTGTTGGTAAAAGAATTCTTTAAGCGGCGCGAAACGGTGGAATGCCGCGCCTACGACCGCACAAAGGGTCGATACCACTAAGACATTGAAATCACTATGTGTTTTATTGTTAACAAATGACCCATTAAATAGAATCTAATGACGGAATTTTCCCATTTACTGGGACGAGCAAAAGTCCGTTAAATATGTTTTGAAATCGCGAATTAACGCTTACAAAGGCCGGAACTGCACGGCGCAGGTAGAGGCGATGGCGTCCCGTTCTGTCATTTTTACAAGCATTATCAAGGACTTGAGCGCGCCTAAGCTGCGTTAACCTGCCGTCAAGGCGATTTCGCTGAAGATCTTTCAGAAGTAGAGATGCCGCCATTTGCAGGATGCTACAAAATGGACCATGCCGCCCGCGTCCGGTTAAACGCACGATGCTATAGGCGTGGCGCCCGCAAGCAGACCGCGCTGCGGGGCGCTTCAGCTCCTCGGACCAGTTGCCGTCACATCCGCGAAAATCCACAGCGAGCCGGTGGGTTTGATCTGGCTCGCAGGAAGAGAGCTTTCGCCGGCGCGGAGCCTGGCAAGGATCGGCCGCTTTTCCGCGCCTGCAACGAGGAAGGCGGCATCTGCGCAGCTTTCCAGCGCCGGATAGGTCAGGGTGATGCGCGTTTCGGGCTTTGCGCCCTCGACCGCCGCAACCCAGCGATCCCCTTCAGCAAGCACCGCCGTACCGGGAAATAAGGAGGCCGTGTGGCCATCGGTCCCGAGCCCCAGAAGGTTGATATCGAAAAGCGGCCGGGTGGGATCGAGCCGCTCCGCGCCGTAGAAGGACTTTAGCTCGCGCTCATAGGATGCTGCTGCTTCAACGGGGCCGAGACCCTCGGTGGGGATGGGGTGAACATTTGCCGCCGGGATGGGAACGTGCGTAAGCAGCGCCTCGCGCACCATTCTATAATTGCTCAACGGATCGTTGTGGGCCACGAAGCGCTCATCGCCCCAAAACAGATGCGTCCGGGACCAGGGAAATTGTTCGCGATAGGGCGGCGCGGCGAGACGCTCGTAAAGCAGTTTCGGTGTGGAACCACCGGACAGGCAGACGCTAAAGACTCCCTTTTTCGCGATGGCAGCGGCGAGCAACCAGTCAGCAACGCGGCCTGCGAGATCATCCGGATCGGCGAGAACTTCCAATCTGGTCACGGCGCCCTCCCTGAACTGGCCGCGCGCTGTGCCAGGACCTCCGCGATCTCGGCTGCAATCGTGGCAGGCGCGCCCGCAACATCGACGACGATCGGATGCTCGTCTGGCGTGGGTTCCTCAAGTGTCGCGAACTGGCTGTCGAGCAAGCCCACGGGCATGAAATGCTCGTGCCGCGCCGCGAGGCGGGCGTGAATCAGATCGTATGAGCCCTTCAGGTAGACGAGGGTGACATCGGAGCGAGCGCCGATGACGATGTCCCGGTAACTTCGCTTCAAAGCCGAGCAGCTGATCACGCCGCCCTTGCCGTTGGCCCGCCAGCCATCGATTGCGGCGGCCACGTGGTTGAGCCAAAGCGTGCGGTCTTCGTCGGTCAGCGGCGTGCCGCTTCGCATCTTCTGGACATTCTCCGGCGGGTGAAGGAGATCGCCCTCCTGGAACTCGTATCCGAGCATCGCGGCCACCAAAGCCGCGACCGTCGATTTGCCCGATCCGGCGACGCCCATGACCACGACGGCCTGCGGCTTGGTCGCAAGATTGCTCATGACTGCCGCTTTGGAGCGACCTCGATAGGCCGCCAAGCGTGGTTTCCCAGGCGTGCGAGAAGACCGTCCGCTTCCAGCGGTCCTTCGCTGCCTGACACATAAGTGGTGACATTTGCATCATCGTCCGTCCAGGCGTCCAGAACCGGCTGCACGACGCGCCACGCTTCCTCGACCATGTCCGCCCGCATGAACAACGTCTGATCGCCCATCATCACGTCATAGATGAGCGTCTCGTAGCCGACATTCGGCTCGCTCGGAAACCAGTCATTGTCGCGAAAATCCATACGCACGCCTGCGAGATCCACAACCGGTCCCGGCCGCTTGACTGCAAACTGCAGCGAGATGCCTTCGTCCGGCGCTATCGAAATAATCAGCCAGTTATCCGGCAAGCAGAAAACGGGCGTGTGGCGGAAGGGCGTGTACGGAGCCTGCTTGAAACGGATCGCAACTTCGGTCTTGCGCTGCGAGAGATGCTTGCCCGTGCGGATAAAAAACGGCACGCCCGCCCAGCGCCAATTATCGATCTCAAGCTGCATTGCCACGTAAGTTTCGACCTTTGAATCGCGCGCCACATTGGGCTCGTCCCTGTAGGCCTTTACCGGCTTGCCGAGGAGCGTGCCGGCCGCGTACTGCGCGCGGACGACCTGATTTGCGCTGACAGGACGCATCGCCGTGAACACGTCGGCCTTCCTCGACCGGATGGAGGCCGGGTCGAAAGCAGAGGGCGGTTCCATCGCGACCATGGAGACAAGCGCCAGGACATGATTGGGCACCATATCGCGAAACGCCCCTGTTCCCTCATAGAACGTGCCACGGCTCTCAACGCCAACTGTCTCCGACACGGTCACCTGGACATGGTCGATGCGGTCGCGGTTCCAGATTGGTTCGAACATGCCGTTGGCAAAGCGCAGCGCCATGATGTTCTGCACCGTCTCTTTGCCGAGGAAGTGATCGATGCGGAAGATTTGGTCTTCGCCGAGTGTTCGCAGGACACGGGCGTTCAGCACGCGCGCCGACTCCAGGCTATGGCCGAAGGGTTTCTCGAACACAACGCGCCGCCAGGCGCGAGGCTTGCCGTCTTCGCCAATCGGCTGATCGGTCAGCCCTGCCTTGTGGAGTTGCTCGACCGCCGGGCAGAAGAACTGCTCGGCGACCGCAAGATAGAAGATTGCGTTGCCCTGGGTCCCATGAGTTTTTTCCGCCTCGGCCAGGGAAGCGCGCAGTTTTTCGTAGAGCTCGGGCTTGGTTAAATCGCCTTGCACATAAGACATCTTGTCGGCGAGGCGGCTCCAAGCCTCGTCGTCAACGCGGCCGCCGTTGAATTCCGAGGCTTTTCCGGCGTAGCTTTTCAGCTTTTCATAAAGATAATCGCGCCAGCTTTCGGAAGTTGCGTCCGATCTGGCAACGCCGATAAGCGCGAAGTTTTCGGGGAGCAAACGCGTGCGCGACAAATTATAGAGCGCTGGAACCAGCAGCCGCGCGGTCAGGTCCCCGCTTGCGCCGAACACAACCATGGCACACGGCCCGGGAGGTTCCGGATCTCTGCGCTGCGGACACTCTATCAACTGGACGATGGGCGCTTTCGAAGTCATTTCGGACCTACTTTGAAGCGTTGGAGGGGGCAGCTTGCGGGGTTTCGACATGGCCGCCGAAGCCGAAACGCATGGCGGACAGCATCTTCTCGCCGTAGGTGTGCTGCTGCCTTGAGCGGAAGCGGGCGAAAAGCGCGGATGAGAGGACCTCCGCGGGCACCGCTTCCTCGATCGCGGCTTCGATGGTCCAGCGGCCCTCGCCGGAGTCCTGGACAAAACCGGAGAAGTTATCGAGGCCCGGGTCCTTTGCGAGGGCAGCGGCGGCGAGATCGAGCAGCCAGGAGGAAATCACGCTCCCACGCCGCCACACCTCCGCGATATCGGGAACGTTCAGCTCGAAGCGTTCATCCTCGGGCAGGTCTTTCGAATCCTTGTTGCGCAGGATGTCAAAGCCTTCGGCATAAGCCTGCATGAGGCCATATTCGATGCCGTTGTGCACCATCTTGACGAAGTGACCGGCACCGGACGGCCCGGCGTGAATGTAACCGCGCTCGGCGCGGGAATCGCTGTTTTCCCGTCCTGGTGTGCGAGGGATTTCGCCCAATCCGGGAGCGAGCGCGGAAAAGATGGGATCAAGGTGGTCAACGGCATCCTTCGGCCCGCCGATCATCATGCAGTAGCCGCGCTCTAGCCCCCACACGCCGCCGGATGTGCCGCAATCGACGTAGCGGATCTGCTTCGCGGAGAGTTCCTTCGCGCGGCGGATATCGTCTTTGTAATACGTGTTCCCGCCATCGATGATGATGTCGCCAGCGTCCAGAAGGCCGCCGAGTTCTCTGACCGTCTCTTCGGTGATCTTTCCTGCGGGGAGCATCACCCACACGGCGCGCGGCCTGTCTTCGAGCCCTTTCACCAAATCCGCCAGCGAATGAGCGGCTTTGGCGCCCTCCTTCGCAAGTCCAGCGGCGGCGTTGGGATTAGCGTCGTACACCACGCACCGGTGCCCCGCTCTCATCAACCGGCGGGAAATGTTGCCTCCCATGCGGCCGAGTCCGATCACGCCAATCTGCATGTGCTTCGCTCCGTTGCTGGTATGCGCGCGGCCCTGAAATGCACAAGTCATCGCCCTCGGCTCAGACGTGTGAAACTCAGATATGGGATTCCGCTAGCATTCACCAACAGAGCTAACGCAAAATCGCTCCGTAGGACGCTGGAGAAAAAATGGCGGGCAGGCGGCATCGCACCGCCTGCCTTTCTATCTTTACTATTTGAGGGGTGCCGGGCCGCAGGGGCCTGCGCCGCAGGGACCATAATTGGGGCCGGGACCGTAATTCGGGCCTGGACCGTAGTAATATGGCGCGGTAGCGGCCGTAGCGGCTACAGCCGCGCCGAAAGCCGCAAACGGCACCCATCCATAGCCAGGGCGCCACCCGTAGCCTGGACGCCAGCCGCCGCGCCAGCCAGGACCGTATCCGCCGTGCCAGCCGCCCCGCCAACCACCAGGACCGCCGTGCCAGCCGGGACCGCCCGGACCGCCGCCGCGCCACCAAACCTTAGTGACCGGGGTTGTCTGTTGCACATCCGCCGCGGCACCGGCCAAGCCGGGACTTGCGACGGTGGCGCCTGCCTGTTCAGCACTCATTACTAGGCCCAAGCTCATGGCAAGGGCCAGAAACATCTTTCTTTTCATACGCTATCTCCGTCTCCACCTTACTTCCTCGGTGGCGTGGAAATGTGAACGCTCAAGGTGACGGAACAAGGGAATTCGCTTGCCTTGATTGTAACAGAATTCCCCGAATGTCTTCCTCATCCCATATTGCGACGCTTCTTTGCGCGTGGCTGCTGGGTTGCATCTCGGGCGCCACTCGAACGGTCCGCGCTTTTGAGCCGGATCTCGCGGAACCGGTCAACCCGCGCCGCCCCGGTCGAATCAGGTTCGGGCTTGACGCGCTGCGTGGTCAAGCACCATCGCCGATTGAACGTCATCGAAGACTACGCGTCCCAACCATATTTCCAGCGGACATATTCACGCGCGCGCTGTTCTGCCTCGCGGCCGTCGAAAACCGTCCGAAGGAGTGCGTTCTCGCTATCGCGGGCGTCGACGACCCAGCATCCGGGCACTTCCTCCGCTTCTGTAACCGAGACGCTTTCAATCGGGGGGGCCAATCGCACTTCGGTCTTCCAGATCTTCGGCGCAGGCGCTTCGTTATTCGACACCAAAGCATTGTCTACAATAACCGGCGGGGCACCAGTAACGGCGCGCCGATGCTTTGCGGCGCTGCTGGCAAGTTGCCGCATGAACTGATCCACGGGATCCTTGATTGGATCGCCGCTTTCGTCGACCAAAGACTTGTCGCTCATTCTGATTCCCCCCGGGCAGCCGACGCAGTAAGCTAGCAGGAGCCGAAAGCCGTGGAAAGCTTGGGCTAACGCCTTTCGACAGCTTAGGCGCCCCGGTAAAGTGTTTCTGTATGCCCTGAATTGTTCTATGACTGTTTCGATGCAGTCGATCGCGCCGGTTTCGACCGTGGCGCTTCACTTGGAGGCGAGAAGCAGATGAACCAGGAAATATTCCTGAAGATCATTATCCTGGGCGCGGTTTTGATCGTTGCGCTCCTATCCCCAATCTTTTCGGCGGTTGCCCTGACCGCCATCGTCGGGTGGAGCATACGCGATAGGAAGATCGCCGAAATCCCCGCCGTAAAATCTCTTCTTGAGATTGCGCCGCAGAACCTGAAGACGTTTTTCGGCATCAAGTAGATCGCAGGGGCCGCACACGTGAGCGGCCGCGACGTTTCTGGCTTTAGGCAGCGCTCAAGCGGAATCACGGCCAGCTTCAGGTGAAGCGAGTCGAACCCCTTTGTGCACTTGAGAACCCCCTTCCCTGATTGATAGCGATGCGCTGGGTTGCCTCGATGGACGCCAGCAAGTCGCTTTTTGCGCTGCTCCCCGGAGCGGCTCCGCCTTTCCTCCAGCCGCCAAACGAATCGCCATCAGGCCCTTAAGAAAAAGAGCGGACGGTGATTGCTGAACTTAAGGGGCGCGGTATTATTGTGAGGTGCCTGGTCGCAGCGCGGCGTTGGCGGGCTTGCCAGGGCGGTTGCGAGACAGGCTCCGATGATCAAGCGCTGAAGCCGTTGGCCCGGCAAAGGGAGGAAGCGTGGAAACCTATCCAATAGACCTTGATGCCTCCCAGATCGTGCGCTGGATCATTGAGGAGCAACGGCGTGGCACGTTGCAGCTGACCGTCACGGCAACCCGGTCCTACGTCGTGGAACCGTTCGAAAGGGCCGATCTGAATCAGATCGGCGAAGACGTGGCTGATTTGAACGACATTCTCGCAATCGGTACGCTTGAGGTCCATCCCCACAACGGGAAAAATGGCTGGGTCCTTCGCATTCGTGTCGAGGACAGGTTTGGACCGAGGTTGCCTGAGGACGAGGATGCGCCCGACGGAGAGGAGGACATCGACCTCCAGACCTTCGAAGCGGATTTCATCGCGCCCGAGCGCGGAGAAGCAGAGGTGTTGCTCGAAGCCGAAAACGCGCAGGCGAAGGCGAGTTTCACCAAGCTCTTCAATCACATGCTTCGCAACGAGCATCGTTCCCGCTGACGCGCGGGGAATAGGTAGCGCACCCTAAGCTTTCGCTCGTCCCTGTCATCGCGGCCAAGCGAAGCGCGAGCCGGGATCGAAAAAAGGTAGACGTTTCAACTTGTTACGATCCCGGATAAGGCTTTGCCTTTCCGGGAAGACGGCGGCAGCAATCCGTTGGTACGTCCGGCGACTCGCTTAGGGTATCGTGCGTTTAATCGGACGCAGGCGGCGTGGTCCATTTTGTGTGCATCCTGCAAACGGCGGCATTCCTTCTTCTGAAGATCTTCAGCGAAATCGCCTTGACGGCAGGTTAACGCCGCTTGAGCGCGTCCAAGCCATTGATAATAAGGAGAAAAATGAAAGAACGGGCCGCCATCGCCGCTGCCTGCGCCGTGCAGTTCCGGCCTTCGCAAGCGTTAATTCGCGATTTCAAAACATATTTAACGGACTTTTGCGCGTCCCAGTAAAGGAGAAAATTCCGGCATTAGATTCTATTTAATGGGTAACTTGTTAACAATAAAAACTATAGCAATTTCAATGGCTTATAGTTTCATCCCTTTGTCCTGTCGTAGGCGCGGCTTTCCTCCGTTTCGCGCCGAATAAAGAAGTTTTTTACCAACGCACGGTGGGAAGTAATTCCGGCGCTCTTCTGTTAACCACATAAGTATTAAGGCTCGAGGCGGCGAACGAAATGTTTACAAAACGCGCCGTGGCGAGCGTCGTCCACGATGGCCGGTCTGGCGAAGCTTCCTAACGCATCCCGCCTCGCGGGTGTCGCCATTATCGCCGCCCGAAATGCACCGAGCCACAGCCAGTTAAGAAAAATTGTGTCGCAGCCGGTTCCGATTTTCCGCACGCTGCGCTAGAGCCCATCCGCTTTTGATGGAATCAAAAGCGGGCTCTAAGTTTCTGTCTTGTCGTGCGTCTTATCGGAAAACCGCCTCGCACTTTTCCGGACGCACTCTAAGGCTCGCGCGCTCAACCGGCACTGCAGCCAATCGCGCCGCCATGATCAAGCTCGTTCAGGGCTCCGATCTGCCTTACATGGAGGCTACCTTTGCCCGAGCGGCTGCGGCGCTGGCAGCGCAGCGTTACATCTGACAACGGCGGCAGCAGCAAGCATTGCGCGAGGCCAGGTGCGCCGGATTGAGCCGTTTCACGTCTCTCCGCGTTATGAAGGAGATGAGACGCGCCTGTTCAAAGAGGTCATGGCTGAGTTTACCGGGCTGCATTCCGCGCCAGTCGGTGTTTCTTAAGCTGGCCGCATGTTTGATTTTGCCCTTCCTGGCCACGGCCGCCAAAGCCGAGAACTGTCCTGGCAATCCGAACGCGCTCGGCACAAGCCGGGTCATTTCCATCGATCCGCAAGAGTATCGCCGTATCGGCAGGATGGAGTTCAAGGAAACCTTGCCGCTTCGTGATCACGAGGTGGTGCTTACCTTCGACGATGGACCATCGGCGATTTACACGCCGCGCGTTCTGGACGCTCTCGCCGCCGAGTGTGTGAAGGCGACCTTCTTCTTGGTTGGTTCCATGGCGGAGGAAACGCCGGAACTGGTTAAGCGGATCCATGCCGAGGGCCATACCATCGGGACACACACGCAAGACCATCCACGGCTGACGCGACTGCGGCGAGAGGCGGCCGAGAACGAGATCAGGCAAGGGATCGCGTCGGTAGCTGCGGCTGCAGGCGACCCCAAAGCCGTCGCCCCTTTCTTCCGGTTCCCGTATTTCGACGACAATCAAGCAACTGAAGAAATTGTTCTTTCACTCGGGCTGACGATCTGGAGCGTCGATTTTACGGCGGATGACTGGCTAAATATCACCCCGCGGCGGGAGCTTTCCGTGACCCTTGCGCGCCTCGAACGGAGGCGGAAAGGCATGATCGGTCTTCATGATATCGAGAGAAGGACCGCCCTGGCATTGCCGGCCTTGCTCGGGGAGCTGAAAAAGCGGGGATATCACATTGTTCATGTCGTCCCCGCGGAGAGGGGCCAAATGAGGACGGGAAGAAAGTGAAGCCGCGACTGGGCTTTATCAAAGCCGGCCGATCTCGAACTCCGCGCAGGAACGGCCGAGCATGGACAGGCCTTCCTCCAGGAAATCGCCGAGAAGCGGGATGCCGAGAAGATAAGCGGCCGTCCTGTCATTATGGGCGCGGGCTGCGTCTTCGCGCACGGATTGCCAATCCTTCGCGGTGTAGTCATCGCGGCCGAGCCACGCCAGCGCGACAAGGTCGATCTGTTCATCTTCCGATAAGGAGTTCGATGAAGGACGTAAGTTCTTCGACGACGGGGTCGTCGTCGTGGTCCTCCAGCACAGACACGTCGTTGTCATCGGATGGATTCGATCCTGGGTCCGGTTCGGTCACATCGTCTTTGACATCGAATTCCCGAGCCTTGACAATAATGAAGCAAACCTTCTCGGGCGAGATCGAAAGGGTGATGTCTTCATCCTCTGCCGGATTTTGTGTCTGATTTGATTGTTTGTTCATGATTATACCTGAGGTCGAGAACCCACCGCGCCAGGGATCAGGGCTTCGATGGTTCACAAGACGATTAACCCCCGGAAACGCTCCGAAGGTCTTTGAGGCAAATCAAATCGATCTCTTCGACGGAAACCGTTTCTCCGTCAGTCTTCGTCTACCGGCCGCCTGTGCCAGGTTGGCCCAAAGCATTCGTCTTCCGCCCTGCTTGCGGCTGCCGGCTTCGGTTCATGCTTTTCTGGCTTGCCGCCATCGACAGCGTGCCGCGCGCGGGCGCTCAGATAGACGTAGATGCTATCGAGATGGCACATCACGTTCTTGTTCTGGCGGAAGGACGGCATCGTGTTGTTTTTCCGGCCCGATGCCACAGTCGCCACGAAGGCGGTGTAGCCGAATTTCTTGAGCGAGTCCGCCAAAGCTGGAGCAAAGGTCGATCCGCTCGCGTCTGGCCCATGGCAAACGAGGCACGTTGACGTGAAGTGCAGGTAACCGGAGAACGTGTACCAGTCCACGGTGCCGTCCCAACGGACTTTGTAGGTTGGGTTTCCTTCCGCGTCGAAGTATTTGCCGTCGATGTCTCTGACGGCACTTTGCTCCTGTGTGCGGCACGCGCACACACAAAGGGCCATGCCGATGATGAGGCTCAGAGTTTTCAAAATGGGCCTCTTTATTGCGTTACGAGACTAACAAGAAACTCGCTACCTGAAGATGCTGATATGAACGCCTGCAACTTGTTTCATCCATCGGGGTCGGCCGACAGGCTGGTGCATAACTAAGCAGAATTCGCCTGACGCGCCACCGGATCGCCGTCGCCGTCATCCCGGAAAGGCGGAGCCTTATCCGGGATCGTAACAAATTGAACCGCCTGTCTTTTTACGATCCCGGCTCGCGCTTCGCTTGGCCGGGATGACGAAGTGCGGAGCCGGCCGCATCCGTTGGCCGCCCGCCGGGGGAGAGGGAGCAGGGTGTGCCCGCTAAGATAGCGTCCCTTCTCCCCTTGCGGGAGAAGGACAGGATGAGGGGGATGCCTGATGGCCAAGAGCGCTGGCAAGCTCGTTGAGCGCGTCGTTGATCAGCGAAGCTTCCTCCTCGTCGAGCAATCGCACGGCATTGTTGACATGGATAAGCACCCACGCGCCCGCCGGCGCCTCTTCGATCAGCATGACATTCACGCGCCGCCGCTCGCCCTGGCGCTCGCACAAGGCGGTAAAGCCGTCGCTCTCGATGATGCGCATCGGAACGCCAACGCACATGCGGCTTCTCCTTCTACTCGGCAGCGTGACGAAGCTCGCGAGGCACGAGCCTGAACCCCGCCGCGTTAAGCTCCGCCGCGAGGACTTCCACTAAGGCGGGGAGAACCGCCGCAAGATCCGGCGTCGGCTCAAGGCCCAGCGCAAAGGATTTCGGCTCCGCTCCGATCAGCACTGCGCGCGCTGGTGAGAGGCCATGAAAGGCGAGCGTGGCAAGGACGTCGCACAGCCCGACCTGATGCGGCGAAATCCTCGTTCGGAAAAATGCCTGCAATTCGCCGTCCCCTAGTCGCACGAGCGTCCCCGGGTTCGCGCCCTCCGCGCACACAATCGGCGATCAGGAGGAAATCGGCTTCGGCGATCCGGTCGAGACAGTCCATTGCGGATGTGCCGCCGTCGATGATTTCGACCTCGGCCGGGATGTCATAATGCGCGGCGAGCGCATTCACGGCATGCACGCCGATCCCCTCGTCCGAGAGGAGAATGTTGCCAACTCCAAGCACAACGGCGCGCATGGCCGTCTACAACGCTCGCACTTGGACAGCCTGTCCGCTCTCCTCGTCGTGCACATGCACGGCGCAGGCGATGCAAGGATCGAACGAGTGGATGGTGCGCAGCACCTCCAATGGCTTTTCGGGGTCGGCCACCGGATTGTCCAGGAGCGAGGCTTCATACGGTCCGGGCGCGTCGTCCTCGGAGCGCGGCCCCGCGTTCCAGGTCGAGGGCACGACGCATTGGTAGTTCGCGATCTTGCCGTCGCGGATGACGGTCCAGTGCGAAAGCAGGCCGCGCGGCGCTTCGTGGAAGCCGAAGCCCATGATCTCGCCTTTCGGGAAAACGGGCTTGTTGAAGGTCGCGACGTCCCCCGCGCCGATGTTGGCGATGAGCTTGTCCCAGTTGGCCTGGAGCAAATCCACCATGATTGCGCAGCGGACCGCCCGCGCAGCGTGGCGGCCGATGGTGGAATGCAGGGCGGCGACGCCGACTTTGCTTCCGACAAGCGCCGACACCGTGTCGAGCACCTTGTTCACGGTCGCGATGGTCGGCTGATGCCCCGCGGCCACCGCGTTCAGCACCGCAGCGAGAGGCCCGACCTGCGCGCGCTTGCCATAGAAGGTTGGAGCCTTGAGCCAGGAATATTTCCCGTCGTCCTGGAAGTCCGTGTATTGCGGCTTCGTTTCTCCCTTGTAGGGATGCAGTGGGCCGTCCACGGTGTAGGAATACCAGGAGTGCTTGACCGACTCCTCGACGCCCTTGCCAAGGAAATCGTCGCCGAAGCTCTTGATGGGCTGATACTTCGCCAGATCGCCGCCGGGAATGTACCCGCCGGGATACATGAACTCGGTTCCCTTCGTGTCGATCGGAAAGTCCGGCGCCGAGAGATAATTCATCACGCCCGCGCCATAGCCGGTCCAGTCGGCATAAACCGAGCCGATAGCCGCCACGTCGATCAGGTAAACCTTGTTGACGAAGTCCGCGAGCTTGTCGATCTGGGTCTTGATCGCCATGAGCCGGTCCACCGTCAGCACGGATTGGCTGTCGACCGCGATGGGGTTCGAGACTCCGCCCACCGCCATGTTCTGAATGTGGGGCGTCTTCGAGCCGAGGATGGTGACGATCTTGTTGGCCTGACGCTGGACCTCGAGCGCCTGCAGGTAGTGAGTGACGGCAACGAGATTGATTTCCGGCGTGAGTTTCATCGCCGGATGGCCCCAATAGCCATTGGTGAACGGCCCGAGCTGCCCGGTGCCGACGAAGGATTTCAGCTTCTCCTGCGTCTGCTTCATGATCTCCTTTCCGTTCAGAGGCCAGTCGCTGTACTGCTGGATCCAGGCGGCGGCCTTGACGGGATCGGCCTTGAGCGCCGAGACGACGTCGACGAAGTCAAGCGCGGAGAGGTGGTAGAAATGCACGATGTGATCGTGGATGGCGTGCGCGGCCACGATCATGTTGCGGATATATTGCGCGTTCAGCGGCACTTCGAGCTTGAGCGCATTCTCCACCGCGCGCACGGACGCGATGGCATGGACCGTCGTGCATACGCCGCAGATGCGCTGCGTTATCGCCCAGGCATCGCGAGGATCGCGGCCCAGAAGGATCAACTCGACGCCGCGCCACATCTGTCCGGAAGACCAAGCCTTCGTCACCTTGCCGCCGTTGATCTCGCAGTCCACCCGCAAATGGCCTTCGATGCGCGTGATGGGGTCGATGGTGATTCTCGTGGACACTTTGAGGTCTCCTTAGGTCCCGGCGGCTGTCAGCGGACGCGGCCAGCCGGCTGGCCGGGCAGAATGGGGAAGATCTTGACGAAGAAGACGTAAGCCAGCACCTCGATCGAGATGACGCCGAGCGTGACCAGGATCTCCGGCGCCGAGGGGAAGTAGTGCCAGGTCGAGTTGTGTTCGTAAGCGACCAGGAAGGCGTCGATGCGGTAGAGCACGGCGCCAGCCAGCATGCTGGCTGCTGCGGGGAACAGCTTCGACAGCCGCCTGCGCCGATTGCTGGTTGCAAGGGAGATCGCCGGGTAGGCGAACAGCGCGATCTCGATCCAGAACATGACGCTCAGGATGCCGGAGTCGAAAACTCTCGGAAGCTCGTCGCGCCAAATCAGGTCGCCGAAACGCAAGCCCAGATAGACGAAGAGGATCCCGGAGATGATCTTGCCGATCTTCGACAGAAGGTTCAGGTCGTCGAAGATATCCCGGCCGAAGCCCACCGCCGCCAGCGTCGCTTCGAGGATCACGACGGCGAAGCCCATGCAGAAGGCCGTCAGCACGAACAGGACCGGCAAGAGCTGCGTCTGCCATAGCGGATGGACCTGATAGCCCATCACAACCAGCAGCGAGCCGAGCGAACTTTGATGCATGCTCGGCAGAAGGACGCCGAGGCCAATGAAGAAGAACAAGATGCGGTTGAAGGCCTTCTGCAAGCCGTGGCGGCCAAGCCATTCGAGGAAAGTCGGAAAAAACTCCGTCCACAGCACCACAATATAGAGTGAGATGCAGGCCGCGACCTCGAACATCACCGAGTTCGGGTTGAAGTAGGCAGGCGAAAGGACGTGCCAGAAGTTCCAATAACGGCCGAGGTCGATCAGCACTGAAGCCGCGCCCAGACTGTAGCCGAACACGGACGCCGTCAGCGCTGGCCGCACAAGGGGATGAAATTCGCCTTTGTTGAGGATGTAGACCAGGAAGGCCATAGCAAAGCCGCCGCAGGCGAAGCCCGTGGCGATGACGACGTCCCAGACCACCCAGATACCCCAGGTGTAGCCGTTGCTGATGTTGGTCACCGCGCCAAGGCCGTAAGCAAACCGGCGGACGAGGAGGAAGACCGCGATCGCGGCAAACACACCCAGGATGGCGGTGAACACGCCAAGGAGCTTGCCGCCGACGGGCGCGCTCGCCCGCGCGACCGGCTGATGCGCGGTGGCGCTTTCTTGGGCTGGTTCTTTTCCGCCACCATAGGCAGCAGCGACAAGACCGGCAAGCGCAACAGCGGGAAGGATGAGGCCGCCATACAGCCGATGCTGCATGGTTTCGGAGACCGACGCATAGGACAGTTCCGGGAGCCCCGTCGGCATGCCGAGTTTGGGGAAGGGAACGCCAGAGAGATAGCGCACCTGCGTGCCGCCCAGCATCTTGTCGCCGTACACCTCTTTCACATATGCGGCGGCGGCGCGTTCGTGAGTGTCGCCCGAATCCACAGTGCGCCTCGGGAAGACATTCTTCTCGCCTGCCTTCATCGCCTTCCGGCGATTGATTTCTTCAGTCAGCCCCTTGTAGCTGCCGAACAGGGTTGCGCCGGTCGGGCAGACCTTGGCGCAGGAGGGAATATCGCCCTTCGCCAGCTGGTCCTTGCAGAACTCGCATTTGGCGATCTTCGGCGTCGGCGTGTCGTACTGGAATTGCGGAACGCGGTATGGGCAGGCAGCGACGCAATAGCGGCAGCCGATGCAGGCGTCGGCATTATAGGAGACAAGGCCCGTGACCGGGTCCTTCGTCATTGCGGTTACGGGGCAAACCGAGACGCATGACGGGTCGATGCAGTGCAGGCATTGCCGCTTGATGTGGGCGAAGCCGTCTATCTCTTTGTCTTTGTGCTCGCTGGTGCCGTTCTGGTAGAGCTTGATGACGGTAAACGTCTTGCCCGACAGCTCGAACGGCGTGTCCCACAGCTTCTGGCCGAGATTGTCATCGAGCGGCAGCTGGTTGGTCGTCTTGCACGCGGACATGCAGGCCTTGCAGCCTATGCACAGCGTGGAATTGTAGAGCAGTCCGATGGCGTCGTCGGAGACGGTCTTGTTGCCTCTCGCCTCGGCCGGTTCCACACTCAGAGATGCGCATGCTGCAACAGCCGCAGCTCCACCCACACCTTCGCGCAGGAATTCGCGACGATTTACTGTCATGGCAGCTACTCCTGGCGATCCGAGCCTTCGAGCCTCTTCAGTCTTCTGGAAAGCACCGCCACGGCTCCGACCGCGGCGCCCGCAGCCGCAGAAAGCACCGCAACCGCCGGCATCGTGACGCCGGTACCTTGTTCTTCGGCTATATGCGGATACATCGCCGGCGGCCGCTGGTTGGTGAGATCGGCCAGCGCGTGGATCGGTTTTGTGAAGCCAATCCCTTTCGTGGTACAGCCGATGCAGGGGTGCCCGGTGCCCACGGGCCAGGATTGCATGCCCACATCGCCGAACAGGACGGCGGGACAGTTCGCGTAAGTTTCGGGCCCCTTGCAGCCCAGCTTGTAAAGGCAGAAGCCCTTGCGATGGCCTTCGTCGCCGAACTCAAGCGCGAAACGCCCGGCATCGAAATGGGCGCGCCGCTCGCAGTTCTCGTGCACGAGGCGGCTGTAGGCGAAGAGCGGGCGGCCCTGGCTATCGGTAGGCGGAAGCTTGTTGAACGTGAGGAAGTGCACCACGCAGGCGAGAAAGTTGTAGGGGTTCGGCGGACAGCCGGGGATGGTGACAATGTCGTTACGCCCAAGCGCTTCGGCTACGCCTACGGAGCCGGTTGGATTTGGCGGCGTTGAGGGCATGCCGCCCCAGGAGGCGCAGGAGCCAAGCGCGACAATGGCCGCGGCGTCCGCTGCTGCCTCTTTCGTCAACTCAAGCGATGTGCGGTTGCCGATCTTGCAATAGATGCCGCCATCCTTCATGGGGATGGCGCCCTCCACCACGAGGAGATACTTGCCCTTGTTCTTCTCCATTGCGGCGCGCTTCGCCGCTTCGATCTGATGGCCGGCAGCGGCGAACAGCGTCTCGTGATAATCGAGGGAGATGATGTCGAGGATCAGCTTCTCGAGCGTAGGATGCTCGGCGCGCAAAAAAGACTCGGTGCACCCGGTGCATTCCTGATGGTGCAGCCAGATGACGGATGGCCGGTCCTTCTTGGTGATGGCCTCGGCAACCTCCGCAGCAGCCCCGCGCGGCAGGCCCATAGTGGCGGTGATTGCGGTGCAGAAAGCCAGAAAATCGCGCCGGCCGATGTTGAAACGGCGCTCGATCTCGTCAAACCCTTGCGTCGTCGCTGGCATCTGTTCCTCCCAGCATTTCGCAATATTTTTATTGTGGCTGGATATTTGCAGCTTTCTTGCTGCGGCGTGATGATCCAAATCAAAAGCCATGCATCAGGCTGATAGCAGGTATGCCTGATGTGCCAGCGCCGGACCGTGAACAAATTAGCGATTTGATTTCAAAAAGTTGTCCGCAACGACCGCATCATTTTCGATGAGATCGCTGCCACGAATGTGAGAGTGCGTCAAAACCCCGCAAGAACCTCCGAAGGGTTCAGCGCGCGCCTTCCTCGGCGGCCATTGGCTGCCTCGGATCGTCTTCGGGCATGGGACGGAACGGAGGCCGCGTTTCGAAGAGCTTCAGAAGCTCGGCGATGCCGCGGTCGAGTTGCGGATCCTTGCCCTGCCGGAATTCGTGCGGGGCGATATCGACGTCGATGTCGGGATCGGTGCCGTAATTTTCGACCTTCCAGCCGACGTCGGCAAACCAATGGGAGTACTCGGGCTGCGTCGTGGTGCCGCCATCGGCCAGACGGTGCCGCGGCGAGATGCCGATCACGCCGCCCCAGGTTCTGCGCCCGATCAACGGCCCGGCCTTTCTCATTTTGAAACGTATGGGAGAAGACGTCTCCATCCGATCCAGCGAATTCATTGGTCAACGCCACCATCGGTCCCGCCGGTGATTCGTCGGGCGACGGAAACACCCCGGACCAGCGCGAAAAGAAAGCGCCCAGCCGCTGCCGGCAGAGTTTCTCGAGCAGTAGTTGCGAAACATGTCCGCCGCCATTGTAGCGCACATCCACGATCAACCCGTCGCAATCGTAATCGCGGAGAAAGTGCCGGTGAAACTCGGCAAAACCGCGTGGCCCCATATCAGGGATGTGGATATAGCCCGCGCGCCCGCCAGAGGCCTCGCGGACATAATCGCGATTGCGTTCAACCCAGTCGCGGTAGCGCGCCTTCCTCTCATTTCGCAGCGTGCGCACACGCACACGCTGCTCGCCATCCGCCGTCTGCACCGAAAGGTAAACCTCTGCCCCAGCCTGATGCATAAGCGCCTGATGGGGGGTCGTCGTTGCGCTCAGCCGCTGCCCGTTCACCGCCGTGATGACGCTCCCAGCTTCAAGCTGGACGCCTGGCGCACGCAGGGGGCACGCCTCATTCTGCGACCAGGAATCGCCGCGTAAGAAACGGTCGATGCGGTAGCCGCTGGCGGCGTCATCCCAGGCTAAAATCTGCACCCAGGAATCCCACGGGATAGTGGGGCGACTTGCGATAGTCGCCGCCGTAGTCGTAGGCGTGCGACGTGCCGAGCTCGCCCTGCATTTCCCAAACCAAGTCGGCAAATTCCGAGCGGCAGTTCACTCGATCGACGAGCGGCGCGTAGCGCAGAAGCGCCGCCTTCCAGTCGACCTTCGACATGTCGGCCCGCCAGAAATGGTCGCGCTGCAACCGCCACGCCTCGTGCAGCATTTGCTTCCATTCCGCTTCCGGCTCGATCAGAACTTTGAGCCGCTGAAGGTCGACCCAGCCGCCATTGCGGGTCTTGGCGCCTTCGTCTTCTACCTTTTCGCCCGCCTTCACCGCGCGGACCTTTCTGTTGGCAAACAACAGCACCTGCTTTCGGTCCGGCGAAAGCCTGAAGCCGAAATGCCGTGGCCCAGTGTCTCGACTTTGAGCTTCTTGAAATCGTAAGCCTCTAGCGTGCCTTCGGGAGGCGGAGGCTCGGGCGTCCAGTCCTCCACCAACGCGCCCTTGACGGGATAGCAGAGCCACATCGCCTTCTTCTTCAGTCCCGCGATCGTCGCATAACGCCCCTCGGGCACCGGAAACGCCAGGATGCGGCTCGATATGCCGTCGAAGTCGATTTCGATCTTCAGCTCCTTGTCCTTGCCTTCGCCGCCGCCGTTATCCTTCTCGTCGGTAGCGGTTTCGAGGAAGGGCGACGGTGTGTCCTTTCTTAAGGTGACCAGATAGGGAAGCACGGCCTTTGGGAATGAGAGCTCGAACTGCACGGCGTCATAGACCGGGTTGAGCACGCGGTTCGACAGGAAATAAAGATAACGGCCATCGGGATCGAAACTTGGGGCATAGTCCGTGAACAGAGGTTCGGTCACGGCGCGGATTTCACCCGTTTCGACGCTGGCTATGGCGATGGTGGACTGATCACGGCTCTGGCTTTGCTGAAACGCAAGCCACCGGCCATCCGGTGACCAGGCAAAGATTCCCATCACGCCATAAGGATTGGCGGCGAGCTTGCGGCCGGCACCTGTCGCCAAGTCTAGAAGCCACAGCTCATTGCGATGATTGGCGAATGCCACATGCTCGCCTTTGGGGGAAGCTTGGAGCAGGGTGAACCGTCCCCAGCCCTCCGTCCCGATACTGTTCTCCGGCGGCACCGGTACGGGCGTGACGCTGTAATTCTGGCTGTCCCAGATTTCGAGGCCTTCGTCTCCGTTCTCCCGATCGATGACGGCGATCACGCGGCGGCCATCCGCCAGGAACCGTGCCAGCCGGTATCTGCTGCCCGGCACGGCTTGACAACTGACCGGGCCATCCCAATGCCGCATGTGATGGATCTGTCCACGTACGACGTACACGCCCCGTTCTCCCTTGGGATCGAGATCTGCCGCCTCCAGATATTTCGCCGCCTGGATATAACGCCGCTGGCGCTGGGTCCTTTGCGAGTGATAGTCGATGGCGAGCTTGCGAGACGTCCTCGACGCCACATCGAGGGCATACAGATCGCCGCCCGCGTGATAGACGATGGTCTGGCCATCGGTCGACGGGTTGCGGATATAGAATTCCTCGTGCGCGGCATCGAGGCGCAAATCCCCACCCTCCGCCGTGCACGAATAGAGGTTGCCCATACCTTCATGGTCGGAAACGAAATAGACCCTCGCGCCGACCCACACGGGAGATGCCAGGTTGCCGTTGAGGGTGATCAGCGGCTCGTATTCGCCATCCAGCGCAGGGGCGATCCAAAGTCTGCCCGCTGTGCCGCCTCGATAACGCTTCCAATGGGATGGGTCGGAACGCCAGCGCGCGAGAACCGCCTTGCCCGTTTCCGATAAGACCAGGCTTGATGAAGGCCCAAGCTGCAGGGACCGCGGCAACCCGCCAGCCGCTCCCACGGAGCAAATGCCCGTTACGTTGTGGGCTTCGTAAGCCGTCGAACGGAAAAGGACTGTTTCCGCATCGAGCCAGCCGCACGGAATCGACAGGGCGCCGAGATAGGTCAGCCGCCGAATGTCGCCGCCCTCCGATGGCATGACATAGACCTCGTTATGCCCTTCCTCGGCGGAGGCAAAGGCAACGAACCGGCCATCGGGAGAAAAGTGGGGATGGAGGCACGACCCTCGTCCCGCAGTCAAGCGACGAGCGGCGCCGCCTTCCAGAGGCGCTTCCCAGAGATCATCCTCGCTGGTGAAGACTATTTTGCTTTTGTATACAGCGGGAAAACGGAAGTAACCCCGAGTCATTTGTCCTCCGATTCGCACCTGTTCTGAAGCAGACGGCGCAGTTTCAGGGCTTGGGATGGTGGTCGCGGCCAATGACACGGGAGGGCCTGTCTAACGAGTCGTCAAGACAGGCGCATCCCGTTGAGGGCGGAAATGTTAATTTAACTTATCTTGGTACAATTGCTAGCCGAACCTGACAAGTGTCATGACGAGACAGGCGATGAAAGCGGTCTCCGCCACCATGAGCAGGATGGCCTGATGCCCAACCTTTGCCAGCGCTGCGAGGGACGTCTTGATGCCGAGCGCCGAGATTGAAATGACGATACACCAGCGGGAGGCATCGCTCATCGCCGATTGAAGGAAGCCTGGAACCAGCCCAAAGCTATTGAGAGCCACAATCGCGATGAAAACCAGAAGGAAGTGCGGAATGAGCTTCGAGCCCTGGCCGCTCCCTGCGCCTCGACTAGCCGTCCGCTCGACGAGGGTAACAAGGAGAACGACGGGCAGCAGAAGAGCGACGCGCAAGAGCTTGACGATCGTTGCGACGTCACCTGTTTCAGGCGACACGCTGTAGCCCGCGCCCACCACCTGGGCCACATCGTGGATGGTGCCGCCGAGGAAGACGCCGGACTCCGCGTGACTGAGCTGCAAAAGCTTTGTGATCAGGGGGTAGAGCACCATGCAGACCGTGCTGAGTGTAGTCACCCCGATGATGGTGAAGGCCATATCTCGCTCGTGGTTTTCGTCGCGTTTCAGCACCGCGGCAATGGCGGCGGCTGCGGACGCGCCGCAAATGGCGACTGCGCCTGCAGTCAGCACGCCGAAACGCCTTGTCATGCCGGCCAACGGGGCTGCAAGGAAGCCAACCGCAACAGTCAGGACAACCGCCGCCGTAACGCCGCCGAGTGTGGACCAGCCAAGGCCGGTGATCTGGGCGGCCGTAATTCGCGCGCCTAGGAGCGCCACCCCAATTCTCAGGACTTCCTTGGCGGTGAACTCGAGCCCCGGTGCGAAACGCACATCCTGCGTAACGAAGTTGAAGGCCATCCCGAGTAGAAGCGCAAACAGGATGGTCGGGCCGCCGTAGCCGATTGAGATGAAGTTTGCTGCCATGGCCAAAACCATGCTGAGCATGAAGCCGGGGAGGTAGGCTTGAACGCGCGTCCGCCGTTCGCTCCACGCATTTGCATTCGTATCGACCATGCGGTGTTGATTCCCCGTTTTCTGCTCTTAATTTGAGATAAAATCGCTGACAGCAAGGGTCGTGGCGCCACCTTCGCCGGGCGTAATGCGTTCTAAGTATTTGGTATTCGCGCAGAGGCTTTGCCCCTCCGAAAGAAGAGGAGCGCCGCGCTTCCGGATCTAATGATATTCATATATCATAATGTCAGCCATTGAAACATCGCAATTCAACGTGGAAAAAAAATCCATGACCACTGAAGACCTAAGCCTTCACGCCGGGGAGCTCGGAGCGGAGGCTGAAACGGCCGATGAGGTCGCGGCGGCCTCAGCTCGGCCGGATGGTGCACAATGCCCGCCTCGCGAGCGAGTTCTTAAAGGCCCTCTCCCATGAGACAAGGCTGCTCCTCCTCTGCCTCTCGCCGAGAAGGAGCTGCTCGGTGACAGACCTCGAAAACACCTTGTCGCTGCCCAGCCAACGGTTTTCGCTACAACTCGCGCGCTTAGGCTCGATGGACTTGTGATGACGAGAAGAGAAGGCAAGACCGTCTACTACAGCATCGCAGACGATGACATCAAACGCGTTATCGCGCTTCTATACCAAATCTTCTGCAGGGGTGAAGGGCAGGACCGTAAGTCCTGGCGCTAAGCGGCGCCTGGCGCTCGCCTTTCCGGCGCGGGCCAGATTGCTTTCTAAGAACGATCATCCGCCTCGAAGCCGCGAATCGCCCACCTTGTGGCGATGCCGAAAAGCAAAAGAGCAAGCGGCGGTCCAAACAGCACCACGGGTACGACGGGGATTTGGGGAGATGCAAACTCCCCCGACATGAACTTGATTGTGAAATAGATCAGCCATCCCATCAACCACGCGGATGAAACGAGGATCCAAAGACGGAACGTCCCGCGCCGCCAATTCATGGCGACGGGTTTTTCCTTTTCCAGGGTGAACCGGCGGTGCTGCATGGACATGGTCTCCCCTAAATTTGATCGATCTTTGGAATTCCAAGAGTTCTTGAGAGAGTTCGTGATTTCGCTGCGCGATGCGACCGCAAATCGCTTTGCCGATGAAGGCAGCCTTTATGGCTCATGATGCAATATAAACCCCGGGCCGTAAAACGGTTCCGCCTCCGCTAGCGCTTGGCCGCCCGATTTACCTCTCGCCGCAGAAAGCCCTTTGCCTCTTGCGACGACTTTCGCTGCACGGCATCGCGTTGCTCATTTTCTCCACAGGCCGGATTTCGATTGCAGCATTCCTCCCGCAACGCCTATGGTGCGCGCAACTGGACGGGGGCTAGCCGTCGACACCGCGATCAATAGCTTGTAATGGGGCAACGCAAGTGGCACGCGAAGCGATTATCCAAGAAGATACAATCATCAAGGGCATAATCCGTAATTGCCGCCAGATGGAAATTCATGGCTTTGTCGAGGGTGAGCTTGCTGCTGAGTCAGTGCTGGTCCACCAGGGAGGCACCTTCTACGGGACGCTGAAGTCCGATCAGGCTGACGTGGCCGGGTCAGTTCAGGGCGAAGTTTTCGTCAAGAACCTGATCAGTATTCGCAGTTCGGGTTCGGTAAACGGCCACGTCCGCTATGGGCAGCTTGCCATGGAGATGGGCGCTGATCTGAGCGCGGAACTCCGCAATGTGCCGCCGAGGCTCACAGGTGATTTCGATATCACGGTCAAGCGCGGCAAGTCCGCGATCATCACCACCGAGGACATCACCGCCGTCGATCCCGACGACACGCCCGATCACCTCACCTATACGATATCCAACCCGGCCAGCGGCTTCGTCGCGCTCACGAGCCAGGCCGGAACTCCGATTGTGAACTTCACTCAGGCTGATATCGAGGCTGGCCGCGTGCTTTTCGTTCACGATGGCGGAAACAGCAGCACCGCGAGCTTCGATGTTATTGTCGCAGACGATAGCGGGGCAACTTCGGGCGCCTCTCAAACCGTTCACGTGCACATCAGGAGCTGAAAACTGCCCGGATGGCCCCGCGCCATCCGCGAGTTACTGCTTCAAGTGGGCGAGCGCAGGTTCGAGCATCGCTGGGTCGCCACAGGCGATGCAACGGCCGGATTCCGCGGCCGGTCCTCCGTCCCAGCTGCGAACCACGCCGCCAGCCTTCTCCATGATCGGAATGAGCGGGATGATGTCAAAAGGCTTGAGCTTCGCTTCCGCCACGATGTCGATCTGCCCCAGGGCCAACATGCAGTAGGAATAGCAATCTCCCCCGAAGCGGCGCATGCGGACGGCTTTTGCGAGCCGGTTGAAGCCTGCCTCGTCCTCGCCCTCGAACATATCCGGCGTGGTTGCAGTAAGGAGCGCCTTATCAAGGCTCTCGCACCGCCGCGTCTCACAACGCGTCAGACCTTTCGGTCCGCGATACCACGCTGAGCGATCGTCGTTCCAGAACCGCTCCCCGATGAAGGGCTGATCCATGAGGCCGAGAACAGGCTTGCCATGGTGCTGCAGGCCGATGAGCGTACCCCAAAGCGGCATGCCGAGGATGAAAGCGCGGGTCCCATCGATGGGGTCGAGCGTCCAGACATAGTCGGCGCCGGCATTCACGGTGCCGAACTCCTCTCCGACGATGCCATGACCAGGAAATACGCTCGCAAGCATGTCGCGCATGACCTGCTCGGCGCCTTTATCCGCAGCCGTCACGGGATCGAACAATCCGCCGCCCTTGTGGTCGGCTACGGCATTGGTCCGAAAATGCGACAAAGTCACACAACTCGCTGCATTCGCAAGTTTGTGAGCCGTATCGAGCAGCATTTCCAATGATGCGGGCACCTTGATCCCTCGTGATTTGTTCTAAAACAGCACAACTGACTCAAAAAATTGTCTAAAATTTCTCGGTCCACAGGCTTGGGAGTGATTTCGTTGCGTCTGGCAGCCAATTGTCGCTACACGGCCAGTTCACGATTGATTGGCTTGTAATTTGTGCGGTGCGGTGCGATATTACTGCAATGCGATATGCATCTGATGCATGTCGCTGCCCTCCTTGGGCGTTTCCTCCCTAGACTTGGGGCTGTTCAATCATTTTGGATGGCCTCTTTTTTTTGCGCTGGCCTATTCCGCGGCAACTTTGTACCCGCCGGTCCAGCGCGGCAATTCCTGCACGAGCATGCCGATCAGGCGCTCCATGTCCCACTGCAAGCCGGAAAAAGCTGAAGATTTCTCGAATGTTTCCTCATTCATGTAGAGGCTGCGGTCGACCTCGATCTGGAGCGCGTGGATGCCCTGATGCGGCTTGCCATAGTGCTCCGTAATGTACCCCCCAGCATAGGGTTTATTCAGAGCGACGCGGTAGCCAAGGCTTCGCAAGAGTCCCTGCAAGAGTTTTGTGATTTCGGGAGCGCAGGAGGTGCCGAATCGGTCGCCCAGCACAAAATCCGGCCAGCCGCCCCGGTCTGCCTGTTGCGACGGCATGGAATGACAGTCGAGCAGAAACGCCGTTCCAAATTGCGCCCGGGTCGATTGCATCAGATCGTGAAGCGCCGCGTGATAGGGTTTGTAAAGCCGCTCGATGCGAACGAACGCCGTCTCCAGCGTCAGCGGGCCGTGGTAAATCTCTTCCTTCTCGTTGACGATGCGCGCGATGGTTCCAAGCCCGCCTATGGCCCGCAGCGACTGGCTGTTTACGAAATCCGGCAGCCGGCCGTTGAATAGCACGGGGTCGAGTTCGTAGGGCTCACGGTTGATGTCGATATAGGCGCGGGGGAAGTGCGCCCGCATGAGCACGGCGCCATGAGCGGGCGCGGTGGCTAAAAGCTCATCGACATAGGCATCCTCGGATTTGCGCAGCGCTTGAGCCGACAGCCGGGAGGAACCCACGAAAACAGAGGGGTAAATCCGCCCGCTGTGCGGCGAATTAAACACGATCGGGACGCGCTGATTCTGCGCGCCGCTGATCGAGAACGGCGGATCAAGCTCCGCCGCTATGCACTGAGCTTCTTCGTGGGACATCGAGAACGTCGGCGGCCTTCTGGCCTGAAACGATTTGCACCCGTACTGTCTCAAAAACCGGGCGTTCGCGCAATTGCGATCTGTAAGCGCCCGCCTCACGTTTAATGCATTGAAAGAACAACGCCTCTCTTACAAACCGCCAAAAACAACAGCGATGTCATGATAAAACCGGCTTCTCGCAAACCCGCCGCCCTTGTCTGGTTCCGGCGCGACTTAAGGCTCGCGGATCACGCTGCGCTCACGGCGGCCGTTCAGTCCGGCTTTCCGATCATCCCGGTCTACATCCTCGACGATGAAACGGCCGGAAAATGGCGCATGGGCGGCGCAAGCCGGTGGTGGCTGGCCCAATCGCTGCGGTCGTTGGAGAAGAGTTTTCAGAACTCGGCTCCAGGTTGATCCTGCGGCGCGGGCAGACAGAGCGCGTGCTGCGTGATTTGATCGCAGAAACCCGCGCGCCAGCGATTTACTTCACGCGCGGCTACGAACCATTCCAGCGCACGCTCGAAGAGCGGCTGAAATGGGCACTCGCGCGCTCCGGGGTGCAACTGCGGCGTTTCGGCGGACAAGTCCTGTTCGAGCCGGAGAAAATCGCTAATTCCTCGGGCGAGCCGTTCCGTGTTTATTCCCCATTCTATAGGGCGCTCACCAAGCTTGAACCGCCAGGTGCTCCGCTTGCGGCTCCGCCAACCCTGCCCTCGCCTTCCTCATGGCCGCAATCGGAGAACCTTGAAGATTGGGGCCTCGAACCGACAAAACCGGATTGGGCGGGCGGGATCAGGGCAGCGTGGAAGCCGGGCGAAATCGCGGCCTATGCGCGGCTCCGCCTTTTCGTCGACCGGGCGGTGAGCAAATACCGCGATCTGCGAAACAATCCCGGCAGCGATTCGACCTCCCGTCTTTCCCCCTACCTCGCCTTCGGCGAAATCAGCCCGCGCCAAGTCTGGCATGCCGTGGTCACCGTTGCCGAAGCCGCCGGGCAATCCGATATGGGCGAAGCCTATCTCAGGGAGGTCGCATGGCGCGAATTCTCCTATCACCTGCTCTTTCGTTTCCCGGATTTACCCGAGAGAGCCTTCAGGCCCGAGTTCGAAGACTTCCCCTTTCGTGAAGACAGCCACGCTCTTAGCGCATGGCAAAAGGGGCAGACAGGCTATCCCATCGTCGATGCCGGCATGCGCCAGCTCTGGCAGACAGGCTGGATGCACAACAGGGTGCGGATGATCGTGGCCTCGTTCCTGATCAAGCATCTGCTCCAGCCTTGGCAATCCGGCGAGGCGTGGTTCTGGGATACGCTTGTCGATGCCGATCTCGCGAGCAACTCAGCCAGCTGGCAGTGGGTGGCGGGCTCAGGCGCGGATGCGGCCCCGTATTTCCGCATCTTCAATCCTGTGTTGCAGGGCGAGAAGTTCGATCCGCAGGGTGACTATGTGCGCGCATTCTGCCCAGAGCTGGCAAACTTGCCTGCCTCTGTCATCCACAAGCCGTGGGATGCGGGCTTGGACCTTCTGGCGGGCTACGGAGTGAAACTCGGAGTGAATTACCCCCGTCCCATGGTGGCGCATGCCCAGGCGAGAGAGCGCGCGCTGGCCGCCTTTGAAGACATCAAAAAGTAAATCTGACCACGGAACAGCCCTCGGAACGAAAGCAACTGCGATTGCGTTTGCTCCCCATCGTTTGGCTGAAGGAGAACATCATGCGCAATTTCACCCTGGGGGCGCTTCTCGTAGCGCTAGTCGCCTTTGCGGGCTTCTATTTCTACAAGCAGGACCACGTCACGATCGAAAAACCGACACTGCCGAAGGTCGAGACGCACTGATCCGGAAGGCCGGGAGCCAGTCCCGGCCTTCCCCCAAATCCATATAAACACTCCGTGAACGCCTGGGCCTCCTCTCTTCTTTGCGGGGCGGTAAGCGAACTCCCATATTCGGAAGTTCATTGCGTTAGCCCGCAAACGAGACAGGAGTTCTGGATGGCGTTCTTCTTCAAAAACAAGTCCGTGATGCCCGATCCCAAAAGTGCGCTCCCGGGACGCGACACCCCGATCCGGACAGCAACCACGCATTTCATAACCGGAGCGCCTCTCAAAAGCCCCTATCCGGAGGGCAGCGAGATCGCAATGTTCGGGCTTGGCTGCTTCTGGGGCGCGGAGAAAGCCTTTTGGCAGCTTCCAGGCGTGCTTGTTACCGCGGTCGGATACGCGGGCGGCTACACGCCGAATCCGACCTATGAGGAAGTATGCTCCGGCCAGACCGGGCACAATGAGGTCGTCAGCGTGGTCTTCGATCCCAGGCGGATCAGCTACGGGACGCTCTTGAAAACATTTTGGGAAAGCCACAATCCCACGCAAGGCATGCGCCAGGGCAACGACGCCGGTACGCAATACCGCTCCGGCATCTATACCTATTCGGACGCCCAGGCCCGCGAAGCAGAGGCCTCGAAGGATGCCTATCAATCCGAGCTGACCGCACGCGGATTTGGGGCGATCACAACAGAGATCGTACCCGCTCCGGAGTTTTATTTCGCCGAGGATTACCACCAGCAATATCTGGCAAAAAACCCTCACGGCTATTGCGGACTTGGAGGCACTGGCGTCAGTTGCCCCATCGGCCTCGAAGCCGGGCAGACAGCCTAGCTAGTACAGGTACAACCCGAGGCAAGTTCGGCCCCATTTGCCGCACGCGCTTTAGCGAGCCTGCCTCGGATAAGCTGTACTAGAATCAAAAAGTTGCTAAGTACGCCGTATCCGCGGGAAGTCCTGTCAGCGCCAGCAGCAAATGGGTCAGGACTTCCCGCGGGGCGTACTAGAACCTCAGCTTGCCTGCGGCCATGTTCTCGGTTAGCACTTCGACGATACCTAAAGGATTGCCGTAAATGCTTCCCTCCATGTTCACCCAAGCTACCTTGCTCCACCTCATTATCGCGGTGGGGCTCGCCGTTCACGCCATGAAGACGGGCCGTTCACAGTGGTGGCTCTTCATCCTGCTTCTCGTGCCCCTGATCGGCTCCATTGCGTATGTCGTGATCGAGATCATCCCGGCCATTTTCAGGTCGCAGGGGGCGAAGAAGGTCGCCAGCGAAATCGGCTCGGTGATCGATCCCGACAAGGAATGGCGCGAGCGCGTTGCGCAGGCCGAACTCGTGGATTCAGTCGATGCGAAGCGTGCGCTGGCCGAGGAATGCGAAAAGAAGGGCATGTGGGCTGACGCGATCCGGCTTTACGAAGCCGCCGCAACCGGCATCTTCGCCGACGATCCCGCAGTGCTCCTTGGGCTTGCCCGCGCGCAACTCGGGGGCGGAGATGCGGCGGCCTCGCTCGCAACGCTGGACAAGCTCGATGAAGTCCAGCCTCGGCCGCGAAACCAGGAGGCTCATCTTCTCCGAGCGCGCGCGCTGGAAACGCTCGGCCGAATCGATGACGCTTTGGCGGAATATGAGGATGTCTCGCGCTATTACGCAGGCTTCGAGGCGAAAGCGCGTTACGGTCTCCTGCTTCTAAGGCAGGGACGCGTCAATCAGGCCCGCGAGATGTTCATGGAGGTCGTCCGCGCATCGAGCGCAAGGCCCGTCGCCATCGCGCCCGGCGACAAGGAATGGATCAGGATCGCCAAGGCCAATCTGCGCTGAGCGAACAAACTAAAGGGCGTGCACGAAAATTCATTTTCCCCAGGGTCTGGCTCGGTTCCTGCATGGCTCTAGCCATAGGAAGTTTGCAGCCGCGCCGGCTGCAATATTCGTAGATTTCTGGAACATTGGGCTGCTGCCTGCCGACCCGAAGGGAATGTCAGAACATGCCACTCTACAGCTACCATTGTAAGGAATGCGACAAGAATATCGAGTTGCTGGTTGGCTTCGCCGTCACTCCGGCCTGCCCGATCTGCGGCGGCGAAAAGCTGGAGCGTTTGATGTCTCGTCCCGCACAGCAAGGCAAGAGTGCTAGAATCGCAAAGGCCGCCCGCACTCAGGCAGCGCGGGCTGGACATCTCAGCAACTTCAGCCGCAGCGATCGCCGGCGCTGAGGCCCCATTAGAGCGCCGCGCGTTCAATCGGACGCGGCCGTCTGGACGCTTTTTTGTATGCATGTTGCCTCTCCTCATACCCCGGACCGGCTTATGTTTCTTCATTGCGTTCGAATGGCCTGATCCCAGGATCTTGCGAAAAAGCGCCTTGGTGGGCTACTTGGGTGTCGATCTCAAGAAGCTTGGGCTTGAGCCTCTTGCGGAACTCATATCAGTTTCTAATAAAGCTCCGTCGCTTTCTATAACTGGTCAAGCAACTTCATCGATCAAGTCGCAATTGGAATTGCAGATACCTCAAAAGGATTTGCAAATCCCTAGTGATTACGGTTTAGGTGTGCCTTGTTCGGGTGGGACCGGGAGTGTGATCGACCGAGGAAGCAACCTGATATCTCCTTTGGGTCTCAAAGCTCATCTTGAAAACTTCTTCAAGAGATACAATGAAGATAACAAAGATCCATTATCTAGAGTGTGCATGACAAAACTCACTTTGCAAACTCAATTTGTTATCTTGGTCGATGCAAAGGCAGGCGTTAACCCCTTTTTGGGCAGTACCTACATATTACCAATATCTGGCTTGAACCTGGAAATTCAGCCAAAGTTTACACACTCTCTTCAAATCACATTATATTTGGAGCCTGAAGATCGGCTCTGTCCTAGCCCGAAGGCTTCCGTTGCTACAGTTCCAAGACTCTAAGCCGGGCGCTCAAATCTGGATACGTTACGCCATTGCCAATCGACGGCTGCGAAGCCTGACCCGACGAGCGGCGCATGCCAGGAGCCCGTGGGCGTGGTTGAAAAGGTCAGCCCGATTTCATCTTACAATCCCATCCTAATCCCACCGCTGATGACAAGGCCGTTTCCGCCGTCGCGCCCGAAAGTGGTCTCAGCGTTAAGGGTGGCGCTGGCATTCCCGCCAATTTTCGCGGCGACGCCAGCGGCGATCTTGCCGTAGGTGCCGCTCTCGCCGGGAACGGGGGTAAGCACGGGGAGCAGAGGGGCAGTCACCTGAGTGGTCGTGACCACCCTGCCGGAACCGAGTAAATCGTGCTCGGCGGTGACATTGATAAACGGGCTGTAGAGATCCCCTCCAAACTCGAAGGGAAAGCGCATCTGAAGCCCGGCGTTGCCGGTCAAGCTGTCAACATTTTGCTCGTTCACCATCATGGTGAGCAGGCTGTCGCCGGTTTCGGTATATCCTTGAATGTCGGCGAAGGTGTAGGTGAGGCCGGCGATCGGACCGACGCGAACCGGCCCGGCGGCAAAGAGGTAGCCAGCCCTGGCGGCCGCTGTGAAGGTATTGGCGCTGGTGCTGCCGTGAACGACGTCGATCACGCCCTCGCGGTCGAGAGTGTACTCGTGACGGCCATAAGCGATGAGAGCATCGGAGAACAGGTTGGCGCCCGTGAACGAGCTATATCCGGCGAATTGATAGGAATTGATGTTATCATGAGCGTTCTGCACCCCGAGTTTAACGCTCGAGGTTGAATATCCGAACACGCCTCCTAGCAACAGCCGCGGATTGGCCTGGTATTCGGCCCCGACCATGCCACCGATGGCGTCGTAATCATAACCCGAGGCGAGAAACTGACGGTCAAGGTTGCCGCTACCGTAATTGGCGTTGCCATAGACAGACCACGGGCTTTCGAGACCGCCGCCCTTAAAGCCTTCGTTGGACGCCGGAAGGCCCCGTTCGACGTCGAGGCGGCCGAGCACGGACGCGGCGAAACCCGTGGCCAGGCTCGTGGCGATGCTGCCCTGGGGAACCACGGTGGTCGGTGCATCGATCTGGTTCGCCATATAGGTCGCGATTAGCGCCATTGCCTGGCCGGTCGGATGGACCGAATTGTCGTAGAAACAACCCGCGTAATTCACCAGCACGGTTTTCGGGGTGACGCCGGCCTGACCGGGTCCGGCCTCACAATTTTGGGCGCTGGTAAAGCCGTACATGCCCGGATTGGCCCATACGCGCTCCTGCAGGATTCCGAAATCGAACAGGAAGATGCGAACGCCCGACCGAGCCAGCGGTGCAAGCAATTGCTGGGTCTGCTGGTAATAGGTGTTGGCCCAATCGTCGCGCTGCGGGTTCGAGTATGCGGCGCCTCCGGGCGGCTCCGGGAAATACTTCGAACTGCCGGTACTGAGCCAGGCGATGTTGCGGGCCCCGGCTCCTACCAGTTGCTCCACGCCGGCGGCCGCGTTCTTCGCCGAGGTGGTAGCGCTCGATTCAATCAGCGCGGTCTTTTGAGCGTCTGTCGTAAGGCCAGTGAGATCGATGCCCGACATATCGTTGCCGCCGATGGACAGCGCGATGAGGTCGGTATTGGTGAAGTGCGTTCCGCTGAGGGCGAATTGCTGGAGTTCATACGGGAAGCCGTCGGAGAGGCCTTGGAGTGTGTTGCTGTTGTATGTCCGCGCGCCGCCGATCGCGTAGTTGGTCAGGCTTGGCAAGCCATAGATCGATTGCAGCGAGTTGACGAAGTTCGTGCTGCCGGTCAACCGGCAGGTGGGCAATTCCGCAGGGCAGGACTGGCCTAGAAGGCGGAACGCTCCTCCGGGAGCGGCGCCGGTATCCGCATAGCTATCGCCGAAGCCGGTAATGCTGGTGAACTGAGCCTGCGCTGGCAGCACAGTTGCAGCCAGCGTGGCTGCGATCATCGCTGCCCGAGTGGTTCTACGCGCGCCGCGCCGAGCCGAATGGACCGCCCACGTTCGTGCTGGCGACGAGTGCGGCGTCCGCATACTCTCAAAGGGAAAAAGGAGCCGGACACATGCCGCTACCACGACCCCTCGCCGCAGGCGCATTGGTGTAGCCATTTTATGGTTCCGATCCAGCAATCGCAGGTGAGATTTCTCACTCCCTGTCTCAGTTAACGCTGAAAAACCGGCGGCTTTGACAAAAGGCACGCGTCCCGCGCAAACACACGCTCTAGCTTATGATTTTATTTCAGTACAACTTAAAAGGGGTATCTACTTCGCCGTGAGCCGGTAACCCGAAAGTGCCGGCTGCAATCTAAAACCCGACACGGCAGCCGTTCCCGGAACGGTTTGCTGAGCGCTTGGTGCTTGCGGAACGCAATGGAGCATTTATAACTTAGCCGTTGACGGGGATGGAGTACCCCCGAAACCGCCTAAGGCTGATGACTCCTGCTGCAATGGCGGCGGGAGACTGTCCGGAACCCGCCGCACGGCGGGTATTTTTGTGTGCGCCTTCAGTCGGACGGACATGCCACCGGGGCTTGGCCCCATCAGTTTCGGGAGACTGGATGCTCACTTATTTCTACATCGCCCTCGGAGGAGCCATCGGCAGCGTCGTTCGCGCCTGGACGACGAACGTCATGGTGCGGGTGGTTGGCGCAAACTTCCCGTGGGGCACCATCCTCATCAATGTCGCTGGCTCGTTCATCATCGGCTTCTTCGGTGCGCTGACCGCCAGCGATGGCCGCTTGCAGGTTCATGCCGACGCTCGCGCCTTCGTCATGATCGGCATTTGCGGCGGCTTCACCACCTTCTCCTCATTCAGCCTGCAAACCCTCGATCTCTTTCGCGACGGCAAGCCCGGCGGCGCCATAGCCAACATCGGCCTGTCGGTCATTCTGTGCCTGATTGCTGTGAGCGCCGGATATGCGAGCGCGACAGCCATCAACAACGCCCCTGACCGCTCGCTGGCCTACAAAGCACGCCAACCCTCCCAGGCCAAAGGCATGGGAGAGGTCGCCCTCGCCGTCCTCGACCGTCCTGAAAGCGTTGCAAGCGTGCTTTCGATCGCGGCAAGGCTTCTGCAGTACGGCGGAGGAGGCCGGATCGAAGCCCTGGCCGTTCGAACCCCGCCCGTCGCCGAGATCATGGTCGCCGATCAGAGCATGAGCGCCACGGAAGAACAGCGCCTTCGCGCTGAGGAGCATGTCTGGGCCGACGCTGTGAAGGCAGCGGTGTCAAGCTGGGCGCCTTCGACGGCGGATGGCATCCTGGCCGACCTCATCGATGTGGAGGGGGATGTTGCGCACATGGTCGCCGAGCGCGGCCGCCGTTCGGACGTGACCGTCGTCCCCGGCGGCGCGCGCACGCAGCGTTCTCGCGATGCACTTCATGCTGCGATTTTCGATACATCCCGAGCTGTTCTGGTCGCCCCGCCGCTATACACAGGCGAATTTGGCAGAGTGGTCGCCGTCGCCTGGAAAGACGATGTTCGCGCGCCTGAAGCGGTGCTGGCGGCCATGCCGATCCTGGCAAAAGCCGAAGCTGTCCATGTTTTGTGCGCAAAGGTGGACGAGGCGTCGATCCCGCCCATCCTCGAAGAGCATGGCATCCCGGCTCAGGCGCACGCCGTCGAAGGCAACGGCCCGGTCGGAGAACAGCTTTTGCGGAAGGCGCACGAGCTTGGCGCGGACCTCATCGTGATGGGAGCCTATGCCCACGGCGAGTGGCGCGAAGCTCTCCTCGGCGGCGTTACGCGCACCATGCTTGAACACGCAGACCTGCCGATTCTGATGCGGCATTCATAGGATGTTTGCCCGCTGTCGCGGGTAAACTCGGTTGCACATCCGCTTTACCGCAGGAACGCCGGCGTTCCGCCAATGTTCGTCGCTGTAAAGGATGGTGCGCTCATGTTGTCTGCTTTACGAATGACCCTGATGATGTTTTGGATCCTGACGCTGGGAGTGTTCGCGGCGTTGCGGTATCTCATCACCACGAAGCTTCTCGCGAAGAGAAGAGAGCCGGCTCCACGACCGACGTAGGAATTTTAGCTTTTCCGAACCGCTCGGCTGAAGACAATGAAGACGGCTTCGGAAAGCCAAAAGCTAACTTATCTGGATAATCATCTGCGTTAAGAGGGTTTTCGCTCGCTGAATGCGGTGCATCTGCGAGCTGTCTTTGCCTCATCCGCCGAATAAGAAGCCCCGAAACGGAACGTCAAAGCGCCTGCGCTGTTCAGGGAGGAAAGTGGGCATGGCACATGACGGCATCACGAGAAGATCGGGACGCATTGTGCTGCTTGCGATCGGAGCGAGTAGCATCATGGCTGCAAGCGGAGCGAACTTGCTTAAAGCGCAGGCGCAGTCTAATCCGCAAATTACACAAACGGTCCTTTACCAGACGGATAGCGTTCTGGGGAAGGACCTCATTGCGTCCGGCAAGAAGGCCGGGCGTATCGTTGATGTCCTCGCGGACAAATACGGCCACGTCCTGGCTGTTGTGGTTGATTGCGGCGGCTTCTTGGGTCTTGGAAGCAGGAAAGTTGCTGTCGCATGGTCGGACCTGCGCTTCAGCCCGGACAACCCTGACTTCGTGAGCACGGACCTGCCCGAGGATCGCCTCTCTGGCGCGCCCGAGGTCAAAAGCGGCAAACCCGTGGTCGTGGTCACCGCTCGCAATCAGACCCGGAACCAAGGGCCGAACGGCATGGCTCAAAATTAGCCCATGCAGGACTTCGCCGGGCAGGCAGCCTCCGGCGCCAGAGGCAAGCGTTGAAGAGGCTTCCCAACCCTCCTCGCGGAGTGTGAGAGGGCTTGACTGGTTCACGTTTTTCCTCGGCGATATCCAGACAGGTTTCGGGCCGTTCATTGCGGTCTATCTTGCCACGCAGAAATGGAATCAGACCGATATCGGACTTGTATTGTCCGTAGGCGCCCTTGCAAGCCTGATCAGCCAGATACCAGGCGGCTGGCTCGTCGATAGCGTCCGCTCCGAACGCTCTGCTGCCGCAGCCGCGGTCACCGCCATCGGCGCGTCCGCTTTTATCATCGCGGTGTGGCCGTTGTTCGTTGCGGTGGCCGCCTCGCGCGCTTTGCAAGCCATGGCAACCTCGGTGCTTTCGCCGGCCATTGCCGCCATCAGCCTCGGCCTTGTGGGGCGGCTCTGCTCTTGCGGCGCGCCTCGGGCGTAACGCTCGCTTCGCATCGGCCGGTAATGGCGCGGCCGCCGTGATCATGGGAGCAACCGGCCACTTTGTCTCCGCGCAGGCTGTCTTCTTCGTGACGGCCGCTTTCACGCTTCCAGCCTTGGCTGCCCTTTTTCGTATCAGAGACAGCGAGGTGAATGCAGCCAGCGCTCACGGCGGTGTCAAGACTAGAGGATACCTCGGGCATTGTTCCCGGCCTGATGCTTCTTCTGAAAAGCCGCGCCATGTGGGTTTTCATCGGCGGGATCGTCATGTTCCAGCTTGCGAATGCGCCGATGCTTCCGCTTGTCGCTACCGAGTTGACGAAAACAGCCAGCGGCTGGGCAGTCGCGTTGATTGGCGCATGCATCGTGCTGCCGCAGATTGTCGTTGCCCTGTTCGCGCCTTGGGTCGGCCGCCTCGCGCAACGTATTGGCCGCCGCCCGCTTCTGGTTGTCGCGCTCGCGGTGCTGCCGGTCCGAGGCGCGCTTCTTGCTTTCTTCAGCGGTGCGCTGCCGGTTGTGGCCATCCAAATGCTGGATGGTGTTTCCGCTGCTGTTCTTGGTGTTCTGATCCCGCTCGTCATAGCGGACATCTCGTACGGCACCGGACATTTCAATCTCGCGCAGGGCGTGATCGGAATGTCGATCGGGCTCGCGGCAGCGATCAGCACATCCGGGGCGGGCTACATCGCCGACACTTTCGGGAACCAGGCCGCGTTTCTTACGCTGGGTGCGGCCGGGGGATTTGGGGCTCTTCTTCTTCTCTTCTTCATGCCGGAGACCAGGCCGATCGATGGATGAGTAGTCGATCCAGAGAGCCGAAAATCTCCTAACGTTCAGAGGCACAAACTCCTCGATACTGGTATATATATAAGAAAATGAGGTTCGGGCATGACAATAGCACGCGAAAGTCGTGATCTGCCTGCCGCCAGGGAGGGAATACTCGCAAGGGCCGCGCTGGGTTTTACCGGCTGGGCCGAGCGATGGTTTCCGGACGCCTATATTTTCGCGGCGCTGGCGGTGATCCTGGTTTCAATCGCTGCTCTCGTGAACGGGGCGACGCCTCTGGCCGTAGCAAAATCTTTTGGCGACGGGTTCTGGACGCTCATCACCTTTACGATGCAGATGGCATTTGTGGTCATCAGCGGCTATGTCGTCGCGATGTCGCCGCCCGCGGCAAAGCTCATTCGCCGCCTGGCGTCGCTTCCGGGTAGCGGACCCGGCGCGGTCGCATTCGTCGCCGCTGTCAGCATGCTCTCTTCTCTGCTGAACTGGGGATTCAGCCTTATATTCAGCGGTCTCCTGGTTCGGGAACTGGCCCGGCGTTCGGATCTCGGTATCGATTACCGGGCCGCGGGCGCCGCCGCTTATCTGGGGCTTGGCGCAACCTGGGCGCTCGGGCTCAGTTCGTCGGCGGCTCAGTTGCAAGCCAATCCAGCGAGTTTGCCGAAATCCCTGATGCAAATCACTGGCATCATTCCCTTCTCGGACACGATCTTCCTCTGGCAATCGATGGCGCTGTGCGGGATCCTGATCGTCGTCTCGACAACAATCGCCTGGCTGTCAGCCCCGACAAGAGCGCAGGCTGTTACTGCCAAGGAGCTTGGCGTCGACATTCAAACGGCCGTACCTACGCTGCCGCCTCGCGAGCGGCCAAGTGAATGGCTGGAATATAGCCCGCTCATCACGCTTCTCATTGTCGCGCTGGCCGCCGGATGGATTTGGCAGGAATTCTCCAGTAAGAGCCCGATCCTCGCGATCTCCAACCTCAACACCTACAACTTTTCCTTCCTGATGATTGGGCTTCTCCTGCACTGGCGGCCCCGGAGCTTCCTCAATTCGGTGGCCAATGCCGTGCCAGCGACGACCGGGGTCCTGATCCAATTCCCGCTCTACGGTGCGATTGCCACAATCCTGACGACGGCGGTGGGATATGGAGGAGCCACCATCTCGCATCGGCTCGCGGAGGCCTTCGTCAGCCTGACCAACGCCAGCACCTTCCCCGCAATCATGGGAGTATACTCGGCGGTGCTTGGATTTTTGCTGCCATCAGGCGGCGGCAAATGGGTGATCGAGGCCCCCTATGTGATGCAGGCGGCGAACGACCTCCATGTCCATCTCGGCTGGTCGGTGCAGATCTACAATGCTGCTGAGGCGCTCCCCAACTTGATAAACCCGTTCTGGATGCTGCCGCTGGTCGGCATTCTCGGGGTCAAGGCGCGCGACATCGTTGGCTTCACCTTCCTGCAATTGCTGGTGAACGGTCCGCTTGTGCTGTTCCTGCTCTGGTATTTCGCGGGCACGCTTCAGTACACGCCGCCGGTCTTCCCGCAGTAGATGTCATACCAACCGTGTGAGCATGCGAACTTTTCCAGGCGCGTCGGCCTGCAAGGTGTACGACGCGTTAAAATTGGGTTCGTTTTGCAAAATAACCGTAAATAACCATGTAAATACTTTCCTCGGCGATGAGCAAAGGCGTCGTGACTTCAAGCAGCTCGTATCAGTTCACGCGACCGCGTCGAACGCAAACGCCTCGGCCTTTTCGGCCGCCTCCGTTGGAATGTGCGTCACATCCGGTTTTCGAACGCACACGATCGCCTTGTTCGGATTGAGACGGCCGCTCGCGAGGATGGGCTGCAACAGAGGGGCCAGCGCTTTGCTGGTCCAATCGGGCAGGCCGAGCTTTCGAGTCACGTAGACGCGCGCATAAGCATCGATCGGCCAGGACAGCTCATTGACGAACTTAAGAACTCACGACCTCGAATTGGCCGCTGAATAGGTGTTCGAACGCCTTCGCTGTATAATTCTGAAGATGATAGATCGACGTTCGCCCCCTCATCCAGGCTCTACCAATCCCAGCGATGAGCCGCGTCGCCGAGGCACGGTGCATGGCCTGATCCAGCGGCGTGACAGCAGGTGTATGAATGTAGATGTAACCCCCAGGCCGCAAGATACGGTGACAGGCGGACAGGAGCTTGCAAGGCTCGGGCACGTGCTCAAACACGTCCATCAATGTAATACAGTTGAAGCTGCCATCTGGAATTGACGAATAATCCCAATCCTGGAAAACAGCATCAAGCCGATCTGGGTTTATATCTGCGCCGGGAACTTCATGAACGCTGACGTGCTTGTAACCGGCGTCCACGAGCATGTTCGCAAACAGTCCATCACCGCCGCCTATATCAAGAATGCGATATTGTTTCGAAAGAATGCCTTCAATGTAACTTATCCCGGTGGAGAATTTGCGCTTATTTGTTTCGGTCATTTCCTCAAAATAATTTTTCCAGTTCAAGCGTCCGTACGCTTCGCTCAAATCC
Organism: uncultured Alphaproteobacteria bacterium; assembly: GCA_963829495.1. Classification (GTDB taxonomy): domain Bacteria; phylum Pseudomonadota; class Alphaproteobacteria; order Rhizobiales; family Rhodomicrobiaceae; genus Rhodomicrobium. Next base: position 15,637 of record CAWHIT010000028.1, on the reverse strand, counting down.
TCACCAGAAACGGGCGTCGATACAAAAACAGCGCCGCAATTCAGGCACCGGCTGTGCTCAATGCTTTTCAACACTTTCAGCTTGACATCAGTGCGCATCAGGAGTTTTGCGCTTCGGCCTCCACATATGCGACAAACAACTGGAAAATTCATCCGTTTATCCAATCTAATCGCGCCATATATTTGTGACGAAATCGATTCAGGCGCGAACAGCCGAGCGATAGGCCTAGCTGATTGCAATCTTTAGTTGATTGTTAACGAGAGCGCAACGGGAGCGTTAGCGCATCAGCTCCGTGATCGCGGCGTCGATGCCGTCGAGCGTCAGCGGATACATGCGGTCGCCCATGATCTGCTGAATGAGCCTCAGCGATGGCGTGCTTTCCCAGTAGCGCTCCGTTGTCGGGTTGAGCCAGACCGCGTGCTTATACACGCGAGCATGCGCTGAAGCCAGACCAGCCCGGCTTCCTCGTTCCAATGCTCGACCGAGCCGCCCGGCATCATGATCTCATAGGGACTCATGGAGGCGTCGCCGACGAAGATGACCTTGTAGTCCGGGGGATAGGTGTTGATCACATCGTAGGTCGGAAAGCGCTCGTCCCAGCGGCGCACGTTCTTGCGCCATACGCTCTCGTACAGGCAATTGTGGAAGTAATAATAATCCAAGTGCTTGAATTCGGAGCGCGCCGCGGAAAACAGCTCCTCGCATTCGCGGATGTGGTAGTCCATCGAGCCGCCGACATCGAAGAAAGCCAGCACCTTGACTGTGTTCCGCCGCTCCGGCCGGAAGGCGATGTCGAGATAGCCTTTGTGCGCCGTGCCTTTGATGGTGTTGTCGAGGTCCAACTCGTCGGCCGCGCCCTGACGGGCAAAGCGCCGGAGCTTTCGTAGCGCAAGCTTGATGTTGCGCGTTCCAAGCTCGACCTCACCGTCAAGGTCTTTGTAATCGCGGCGGTCCCAGACCTTCACGGCGCGGAAATTGCGGTTCCCGTCCTGTCCGATGCGCACGCCTTCCGGATTATAGCCGTAAGCGCCGAACGGTGAAGTGCCGCCCGTGCCGATCCACTTGGAGCCGCCTTCGTGCCGGCCTTTCTGCTCCGCGAGGCGCTTCTTCAGCTCCTCCATGATCTTGTCCCAGCCGCCGAGCGCCTGGATTTGTGCCTTCTCTTCATCGGTCAGAAGGCGTTCGGCCAGCGCACGCAGCCACTCCTCCGGAATCTCGGCGCTGATGCCTTCCTCGAGGTTTTCAATGCCGCGAAAAACATGCCCGAAAACGCGGTCGAACTTGTCGAGATGGCGCTCGTCCTTAACGAGCGAGACGCGCGAGAGATAGTAGAAATTGTCGATTTTCTTATCCGCGATCCCGGAATCCACCGCTTCCAGGAAGGTAAGATACTCCTTGACGCTTACCGGGATCCCGGACTGCTTCAACTCGTAGAAGAAATCGCAGAAACATTCGGCAGAAACCTCAATTTCGCGCTTGGACTTGAAAAGGCCGAATGAGCGGCGCTTTGGCTTCGGCTCCTCCTGCAAAGCAGACAAGTCCTCATTCCCGGCCTGTTCATCATCGTCTATGCTTGAAAGCCTGTCCAGAAGAGAGCTGGATTGCCTGACGGCAGCGGACCGGCGCTCTCCTCGGGCGGGGAGCCTCGGTAACGGCAGCGCCATAATCGGCCAAGAAGTCTCGCCCGTAACGACATCACGCAGCCGGCTTGCGGGACGCGCGGACGCTGATGCGGTTGGGTAAGGTGTCTCGCGTTCCGCCGTCGCCCTTCGCGATTTGTTGGTGCGGGAATTGGAGCGGGCGTTTCCTCGTCCGTGGTTGCCGCCAGCATAGGAAGAGGAAGGCAACAGCAAGACCCTGAAAGGCTCGTCCGAGGCGCTCTGCGGTCACGGGCCGGCTCCTCCGCCGAAGCGGGCAGCATGGCGAGTTGCTTGTTCTGTTGTGGCGTGATCTTGGCCTGGATGTATTGCAGGCCTCTGATGAGATAGGCAATCGCAACTACAACCTTTTGCCGCGCCCAATCAGCAGCGTCTCCTGAGGTTTCGCGGAACTGCTCGGCGCGCTTTTCGAGTTCAAGGCGGGCCAGGAACTGCTTGCCCTTTTCGGTCACGATGGGCGCGCGCGCAAGAAGCTCGGCATACCGGGCACGCAGCTCTTGCGCTTCAAGCACAAACTCGTAGTGCCGCTTTAAACCGTCGCCGCCTTTCCTGGCAAGCCCGCCCGCGCGCTCGAACGCGTTCGCGAACTGGCCCGGGAGGTCGCCGCGCGCTTGACGCAACTCTTCGGCGGCCGCCTTCAACCCCTTGGCGCCCACCGAGCGCGCGAAGCTCTGGGCGGTTGCGGCTGCATCGCTTCAGAATGTGCGCCCTTCGCGAGCCACAAACGCGGCCGAGCGCATGAAGTTCACCGGCACGGCGATGATTTCGGCAGGCGTTGGGACCCGGCCTTTTTCAAGCTCGGCGGCGATCGTTTCCTCGACGTGGACGCTGAAGGCCGCAGCCTCCTCCCGCGCGATCGAAAGCCGCAGGTCGACCGGATCGCCGTCAGCCGCCCGGCCGCTTTTCCGTCCCTGAAAAGAGCGCGAGCGCCTCCGCCCTGAAGGTCTCATAAGACTATCCGGTTCCGAAAGCTCCGCTCCGAGCGCCCGAATGTCTTCGATCAGAAAAATCTCCGAGGCCGCCCAAAAGTCGCGGCGGATTTGCAGAATTTCGGAAAGCGGCGCGAAATCCTCCAGGCCGAACGTCTTCTCGATCCTCTTCTTGGCGGCTTTGACGCGGTCGAAATAGGAGCTCTTTGCCTCGATGGCGTTGAGGAGTGCGCGCACGTCGTCCTGCAACGCCTCCCGTGGATCGTTGGAATGCCACCTGTACGCCCCGCAGGCGCTCACGGACTGAGAAGCGCGCGCTCTCAGCGCGCTGAAAACCGCTGCGCCTTCATCAATCAGCCCGAGCGCGGCAGCGTTAACTGCTTCTGCCTCGATCCGTCTCGCTGGCGGAAAAGCCTGTAAACCAGCCAAATCGAAAAGCTGACGCCTAGCCACAGCGCCACTACCGCCGCAAGAGAGGAAAACGTTTTCATCGGCGTCCTTTGCCCACACCGCGCCCCCGGTCACGCCAACCTAATGGACCGAATGCCCCCGCCGTGAGGTGGGCTGCGGCAGGACCTCGTCCGGCGCACCGAAGTGAGAGAAATAACGTGAGTCGATATGCTTCCACCGGCATAATGATGAGGACATCGGTCGTGCCGAACTGCTTGTCCACAACTGCGCCATCACCCACATAAGGCGCCGAGCCGCAGATACCCCTTGATCAGAGGCGGCATGTGCTTCAGCGCTTCCTTCACGTTCACCTCTTCCTTGGGCATCATGTTCATTTCGACCTTCTGCTCGGGGTGAGCCGGAGACGCGCCATTCCTCCGGAGCGAGCGAGTAATGATGGAGAAAGCTCAATGCTAACGCATGAGCCTTGGGGTCCGTTCCGGGGAAGCTTGCGCAGCCGATCATGACGGTCGCGCCATGCTCGCGGACATAGGTCCAAAGGCCCTGCCATAACAGTTCCACGGAGCGGCGGTTGCGATAAGGCTTCAGCACGCAGGAGCGTCCAAGCTCCATGAAATGGTGCGTTGCGCGCTTCTTCGCGATGAGCGGCGCGATGTCGTACTCGCCTTGCGTATAAAATCCCTGGTTCTTTTCAGCTACTTCCTGAAGAAGAACGCGGTAGGTGCCCACCACCTTCGGCCGCCTGGGCCAGGGCCTCTTTGCTGCCCGCTCGAGTCGCCTTGTCGACGACAAGCAGGTGATCGCAAATGACGTCGTAATCGTCCTCATCGCGCTTTTTGAGCCGCGTCCTGGCGTCCGGGACTGCAGCCATCTCTTTGTAGAAAACCTCAAAGCGCAAGCGCTGCGCTTTCTTGACGTCTGCGACCGAACGGGCGAGCCGCACTTCAAGGTTCCCGATCTTGCCATAAACTCTTCGCCGGTTTCCTGAGCGGAAAAAGCGGAAACCGCCGCCGTTTCTGCGCCGCGAGCCGCAAAAATGACAACGGCCGCGATCTGAAGGAAGGCACCTTGCCTGACCGGCCGTTCGAGGGTAAGCGCATGTAACCTCTTTGTTTTTCGAATGGCGCCCCGTGTGCGGCTGTGGGAGCCACCTGGCTCCAGGCTATTTTCGCCATTCGCTAGGAAAGATATTAAGGCATTGGCATATTGCCGCAAGATCCACGGTGAAGCATCTGCTTAAAGTTCTCACGCCCTGTCATCATGGGAACGCGGTGCGATACATACGCTGCGTCGGCTCGCCCCGCCACTGTACCCCTCCCCTACAGCTTCAATCAATCAGGACCGGGTAATGAGGAAAACGCTCGAACGCAATCTTAAGTCCGGAATCTTCGCGAGCCGGTGGCTTCTGGCGCCCTTTTACGCGGGGCTGTCGCTTTCGCTCTTACTCCTGCTGATTACCTTTTTGCGCGAGTTTCTCCACTTCATTCCCGAAGCGCTTGATTCGAGCCCCAGCTATGTCATTGTGACCGTCCTCTCACTCGTCGATATCGTGATGGTGGCCAATCTGGTGCTTCTTATCGTCTTTGCGGGCTACGAGATTTTTGTTTCCAAGATTGACATCAGCGATAACGAGGACCGGCCGGACTGGATGGGCCTCGTCTCGTTCTCCGATCTGAAGATTAAGCTGATGGGCACGATCGTCGCCATCTCCGGCATCGAGCTTTTGAAAACTTTCGTCAACATCAAAGGCCACGACCAAACGAGATTGACCTGCGGCTCGGCTCTCACCTCACCTTCGTCGTATCCGGGCGTCCTGTTCGCGCTCATGGACCGGATTTGCGAGCGGGCATGGAGGATGCCTGGAGACGCTTTCGCCGATGCACGGAAAACACCTCAGTCGCCAGGAGAGTCCACGCAAGTGTCCCATGATGCAAAACGCGCCAGAATGAGCAGTGCTCGAGGAGACTTGTTCGAGCCCGCGAAATTATGCTTTATGCAACTCAGGGACTTGGATCAACCACGCCAATGGCACGCTCATATCGCTTCATTGCCGCAACATCTACCGGCCGCGCCCTCGCGGCCCCGGCGGCGTTGCGCGGCCTTCTTCTCCTTATTCGCCCCTGAGCGCTGACGGCCCGGCGAACGGGCGAGCGCTTGGGGGTTAAAGCCCGGGCGCTCGATGGAGGACTTGCCGGGTTTGTGATATTTTCAACAGATCAGGCAAGGATCCTTCAGACAATGACCGAATTCCCTTCTTCGAAGGCCGCAAACTCGCCCGGCCGCGCAGCGTTCCGAAAAAGACCGCGTCTTGATTTTCGACACGACGCTCCGGGACGGCGAGCAGTCGCCCGGCGCGACTATGACCCATGAAGAGAAGCTGCGAGGTTGCCGCGATCCTCGACGAGATGGGCGTCGATATTATCGAGGCCGGCTTTCCGATCGCGTCGAACGGCGATTTCGAGGCGGTCGCGAGATCTCCAAGCTCGTCAAGAACGCCGTGGTGTGCGGGCTGGCGCGCGCCAACCCGAAGGACATCGACCGCGCCGGCGAGGCGCTCCGCCCCGCCAAAACGAGGCCGCATCCACACCTTCATCGGCACGTCGCCGCTGCATCGTGCAGTATCAGCTGCAGATGAGCGCCGAGCAGGTTTACGAGGCTGTCGTCTCCTCCGTCACGCGCGCGCGCTCTCACACCGACGATGTCGAATGGTCGGCGATGGACGCGACGCGCACCGAAGCCCGACTTCCTGTGCCGCTGCGTCGAAGCCGCAATCAAGGCGGGCGCGACCACCATCAATATCCCGGACACGGTGGGCTATACCGTGCCCGATGAATTCGACGACCTCATCACCATGCTGCGCGAGCGCGTGCCGGGCGGGGACGGCGATCGTGTTTTCGACCCACTGCCACAACGATCTGGGACTGGCCGTCGCCAACAGCCTGGCCGGGCGTGAAGGCAGGCGCCCGGCAGATCGAATGCACGATCAACGGCCTCGGCGAGCGCGCCGGCAACGCGGCGCTGGAAGAGGTCGTGATGGCGATCAAGACCCGCAACGACGTCATGCCTTACTGGACGGGCATCGACACGACGATGATTACGCGCGCCTCGCGCCTCGTCTCCGCCGTGACGGCGTTCCCGATCCAGTACAACAAGGCCATCGTCGGCCAGAACGCGTTCGCCCACGAGTCCGGCATTCACCAGGACGGCGTCTTGAAGAACGCGCAGACCTACGAAATCATGACGCCGGAAAGCGTCGGCGTGCGCGCAAGCTCGCTCGTGATGGGCAAGCATTCGGGCCGGCATGCCTTCCGCGAGAAGCTGAAGGATTTGGGCTACGACCTGGGCGACAACGCTTTCGAGGACGCCTTCCATCGCTTCAAGGACTCTGGCCGACCGCAAGAAGCACGTGTTCGACGAGGATATCGAGGCGCTGGTCGACCAGGAGATCGCGCACGCCCACGACCGGATCAAGGTTCTGTCCCTCACGGTGATCGCAGGCACGGGCGGCAACCAGAAGGCGACCATTACCCTTGAGATCGATGGACAGCACGCATACCGCCGAGGCGACGGGCGATGGCCCGGTCGACGCCACCTTCAACGCGATCAAGGCGATCGTGCCGCATGAAGCGCGGCTGCCCCTCTATCAGGTCCATGCCGTGACCGAAGGCACCGACGCTCAGGCCGAAGTGAGCGTGCGCCTGGAGGAGAAGGGCAAGACGGTCACGGGCCGGGGCGCCGACACCGACACGATGGTCGCTTCCGCCCGCGCCTATGTTTCGGCGCTGAACAAGCTCGCAATCAAGCGGGACCGTCTTCACGCTCAGTCGGCAGACGCTAGCTCCGCCAACGTGTGACTTAAATCAGCAAAAAAATTGAAATAATCAGAAAAATGTGAAAGCGAAAACGGGGCACTTGAGCCCCGTTTTACTTGTTGTCGCCTCGATCGGATAGAGCACCCCGAAAGAGGATTCATTCACCGTATGCTTATGAGAAGGCTGGTTGCTGCCGGAATTGCAAGTCTTGGCTGGTCAGCATTCGGACTTCAGCTTTATCTTGACTATAGAAAGTCTATTGCAAACGATTTGCCCTCATCAGCGATGTTCTCAACTATCTTCAGCTTCTTTACATCCTTACCAACATCCTGTCGCCGTCTGCCTTACGCTCGTCGCCTGCGAACCGGATGAGGAGCGCTTCTGGAACTGGCCGGGCGTCCAGACGGCGCTCGCGGTCTACATCCTTGTGGTCGCGATCGTTTACGCCGCCATCCTCCAGGGGCTTTGGATTCCCAAGGGCTTGGAATTTCTGACCGACCGCATTTTCCACGCCGTGCTGCCGATGCTTTACATCGCGTACTGGGTGTTCTTCACGCCCAAAGGCTCGCTTCGCCTGGCAGATCAAATCATTTGGCAAAGCTATCCATTGATTTATATGTCTATACTCTGACGCGCGGCGCCGTGGTCGGAGCTTATCCTTATCCCTTCCTCGATGTCACCCGCGATGGATATGAAGGCGTTTTCCTGAATAGCTTGATGCTTTCCGCCTTGTTCTTGACGCTTGGCACTCTCTTATCATGGTCGACTGGCTGCTCGCCAGCCTACAGACGCGCTGGCAGGGTCAATTGCCGGTTAAATACCAGCCAATCGCCACAACTAAATGGTAACCCTGGCCGGCTATTTAAATCCCTTGGCAACTTTCCTGCTCCAGGATCGAGACCGAGGCTTTTTCACTCCGCTTATCGAACTAACTTGGACCGATCGGTAACAGTCGGAGTATCCGGGAAAGGCTGCTCATGTCGCGTCAGGCTCCTGGTGGTGGGATATTGTCCGTGGAAGCTGTTTTTTCGTTTCTTACATCCATCGCGACGGCGCTGGCGGCGTTTTTTGGTTCTTGCTTGCGTCGCGGGCGCTTCCGTTCCCCTTATAGACGAGGCGATTGCGCGATCCCGCCATCGTGCAGGCTACGCTGACCCGCGCCATCGGGAAGATCCGGGGGATTCCCGTTATCAGGCTGATCGCCAGCATTCCCGGCATCGGGGCGTCTCAGAGAAGAAACAGAAGCCGGAAGAAGCGGCAGCGCCAAGCGGTCCGATGTTTTTTGTTGTATCGCTCGGCCGGCAGCACGTCTCCGTCTATTCGAACGACGGGCTTTACGCGCGCGCGCCTGTTTCAACCGGAATGCCCGGCCATCCGACGCCCGATGGGCATTTTCAACATCATCGGGAAAGAGCGGCTCCATCACTCGAATATCTACAGCGGCGCGCCGATGCCGTTCATGCAGCGCATCACCTGGTCCGGTGTCGCCATGCATGAGGGCGTGCTGCCGGGCTATCCCGCGTCGCATGGCTGCATAAGGATGCCTCATGATTTCGCCAAGCGCATGTTCGGCGTCACCCAGGGCAATGAGCGCGTGATCATCACGCGCCAGGATATCGCGCCCGCGCCGTTCTCCCATGCCAAGCTGCCAGTGCCGGCCCTCCTCCCCGAGCCGGGACCGGAGAACATGAACATATCGGCACGCATCCTCCAGAACGCCTTGGCGACGTCCGACGGAGCGGCGGAGAAAATTGCGATCAAAGCAGATGGCAAGCGAAGCTCGCCGGGCGGTACAGGGCAGAAGCTTCTGAACCCGCATGAATTCGCGAAGGCCATGAAGGCATTGGCTGCAAAGAAGGCCGAGGAAACAGCCGCTGCGGCCAACCCAGCCCGCAGCGCCATTCAAGCCAAGGCCAAAGAAATGCAAGCGGCGAACGTCGATCTGCAGAAGGCGCAGGTCGCGCTCATGAATGCGAAAGACCGGCTCGCGGCCGCAGAACGGCAACTGAAAAAAGCGTCGGGCGATGAGGCGGTAAATGCCGCCAATGCGGCGAAGACCGAAGCAGAGGCGAAGGTTAAGGAGGCGGAAGCGCAGGTCGAGACAGCCCAGCGAGCGAAAGCCGCGAAAGAGGAGGAATGGGCGGCCGCCCTGAAAGCCTACAAGGATCTCGACGGCGTGCAGAGGGCGGCCGCGGACGGCGTGAAGTTCTGGAATCGCAGGCTTTCGCCGGTCTCGATTTTCATAAGCCGCAAGACCCAGCGCCTGTATGTGCGGCAGAATTACGTTAAGGTCTTCGACGTGCCGGTTACGATCCGCGATCCTGAAAACCGCTTGGCACGCATCTCTATATGGCGATGCCGCCGGTCAAGGGCGGCCCCGCGGACGCCCCGCGGCTTCGCTGGCTTGTGGTGACCCTGCCTGAAGCCAGCTCCGACACGGACCGCCCGCGCAAGCGCCGCAGCGCGTATTACGACGATGATGACGACAGCCCGCGCATTCCGGCGCCTTCGACATCGGCTTCCGCCGCACTCGACCGGATCGAGGTTCCCCCCGAAGTGGCGGGAAAAATATCTGAAATGCTCTGGGCGGGCGGCTCTCTCATCGTGTCCGACAGCGGTATCAGCCGTGAGACCGACGATTACAGCGATTTTGTCATCCTGACCCGTTAGCACCCGGGCTCATTGAACGTCAAAACCCCTCTCCCGCAAAGGAGGGGGGAACTTGCGCCCGCGCGCATTGGCGCATAGCCTTGGGTAGTTGTTGCCGCCGCAGACTTGCGGGCTGCTCGGTAAACCGCTGGCCCACCGCGTAGCCCTTGCTTCGCCCCCCCGCCAATTGTATGTAATCCCCCTCAAATTGCAGGCTTTCGTGGCTGTGACAGGGGGCTTCCGATGACAAATCCGCTTCCGAAGGTAGTATCTGCTCTGCTTGCTGCGCTGTTTCTGATTTCAGCTGCGGCCCTTGCCCCCTCAGCCGCCTTCGCCGGCTTGTCCGCGAAGAGCCGGTTTGCCCTTGTCGTTTCCAACGAATATTACCCGGAGATTGGGGGCCTGCACTTCAGCCATTCGGATGGCCAAATCACCTCCAAAACGCTGGCCGAATTGAACTTTCAGGTCGAATGGGTGCGTGATGGTTCGATCTCGAACATCCGTCAGGCCCTGTCCCGGATTAAGCAGAATGTCGAAGCTGCCGGCCCGACTCGGTCGTGTTCTTCTATTTTTCCGGCCATGCCGCGGAGGACAACGTCCGCAACTATATGATTCTCAACGAAAGAGTGCCGCAACAAACCGCGAAGCTTTCGCTTCCGGAATGGAAGCGAGCAAATCTGCCGGTTATCGGGTTGCCATACCGCGAGGTGACATCCTTCTTGGCCAGCTTGAAGACAAAAGCCAGCTTCGTGGTTATCGATTCCCATTACGACCTCGACGAGCCTGAACTGTTCGAGCCTGGGCAGGTTTTCGCGACGCAGGGCAGGCCGCTCCTCAATGCCGCCGACAGCAATAATTACTCGCTCGCCCTGTCGAGCGCGCTCTTGACGCCCGCCCTTACAGTAGACGGCATATTCAAGCGTGTTCAGGTAAGGGTGGCTGAAGTTACGAACGGAAGGCAGATCCCTTTCTACAGCAACAAAATCGGCAATGATCTCATTTTGAATGAAACGGGCAATCCGGCCGATGTCCTGCCACTTTCCGACGCGGGCGACACCCTCTTTGAAGAACCGCTTTGGATTTCGGTAAAGGACAGCAAGGATATCCAATTGCTCAACGTTTATCTGCGCCGTTTTCCCGCCGGAAAATATGCGGCCGAGGCACAGAAACAGATCGATGAAACGACGCGCCTGGCGGCGATTGCTGCAAATCACGGGCATCTGCGAGGTAGCTCTCGGCTCGGACGCCGGGTAGCGCTCGTCATCGGAAACAGCGCCTACCAGCAGGCGGACAGCCTCCCAAATCCCGTCAGCGACGCGCGCGGTATTGCCGCCGCGCTTAAGGGCCTCGGATTTGAAACCGTTCAAGAAGGCTACGACCTTGGCCGGGATGCGATGCTCAAGTCGCTAAAATCCTTCGGCGAGGCTGCAAAAGGCGCGGATTGGGCCGTTGTTTACTATGCGGGGCATGGGATGGAGGTGAAAGGGGCCAACTACCTGATCCCCATCGATGCCAAGCTCGGGGACGAGGAGGATGTGGAAGAAGAGGCCGTTCCGGTGAGCCGTCTCTTAGACCGCCTCCAGGATGTGGCCGGTATCAAGGTCTTCATCCTTGACGCCTGCCGCGATAGTCCTTTCGCAACCCGCATGTTCCGGCGCCGCGGTACCCGTGGCGGAGGAAAAGGTCTGGCCGAGATTCATGCCGATTCGGGCACCCTTATTGCCTTCGCAACGAGCCCTGGCGATTCCGCCCTCGATGGCGATGGAGAACACAGCCCCTACGCCAGGGCGCTTATCGACCATCTTGGCGACCAAGGCAGCGAAATCCGCCTGATGTTCGGATCGGTTGCCGACAGCGTTCAAGACGCGACACGCAAAGAGCAGCTTCCCTGGATTTCCTCGCCGCTCGGCGGCAAGTTTTATTCGTTCAATCCTGCCGAGTGAGTCCGGAGCCTTTGCCTGGCTTCGCCGCGAGACGGAAACGCCGCAGCGGCGATCCAGTTGGAGCATAATAGGACGCGGACGTCCGGGCCCTTTTTTGTATGCATTTTGCCCTCTCCTCAGACCCGGGACCAGCTTGTGTTTCTTCTTTGCGTTCGAATGGCCTGATCCCAGGATCTTGCGCAAAAGCGCCTTGCCGGGATGTTAACGCGGTACAAATTATTGATATAAAAGTGAAATTTCTGGGACGAACAGCGCGCCCAGCGCCTCTTGCAGGCCCATGTCTGGTTAACAAGCAAAGTCGAAATATATTTAACGGACTTTTGCGCGTCCCAGTAAATGAAAAAATTCCCGCATTAAGTTCTATTGAATAGGGGCTCGGCTGAAGACAAAAAACCATTCGTTTTCCAGGAGTTAGGCCTCGCTTATCCGGAGGCGGCCTAAGGCGCGTAGGCGCCCCGTTTCGCGGCACTTTAAACGGTTCTTAAGCATACAGCGGCGGGAAATAAATCGGGCGCCCTCCAGTTAACCACCTTTGCATTAAAGCGCGGCGGCGGCAACGAAGGGTTTACCATAAGGCTGGCGGCGAGCGCCGTCCGAGACAGCGACGGCCAGAGTGGCGAGGCCATCCTGCGTTCGGACGCGTGATTGTCGGCCGACCTGCGGCCTCGGCGCATTCCGGGGCCGTTATAAGACGAAGCGCCTTTTGCGATCCCGTATACGACGCAGGCGTCGTTCACTTCGTCATCCCGGCCAAGAGAAGCGCGAGCCGGGATCGCGTTTCAATTTGTTACGATCCCGGATAAGGCTTCGCCTTTCCGGGATGACGGCGGCGGCGATACGGTGGCGCGTCAGGCAAACTCCGGGGTCGCGGCCGTCGATATCAAGTGACGGTATGGAGAAGCTTCTTCACGGTCTGCACGAGAGTTTGATCGCTGAATGGCTTTGCAAGGAAATCAATGGTTTCGCGAAATAAGGGTGGAAGGTTCTCCCGGCCGTAACCGGATGCGAACAAGAACGGGATGCCCCGCTCGAAGAGCACAGCAGCCACTTCGTCGACGCGTTCACCCCTGAGATTAACATCGAGCACAGCGCACTGACATGACGCTTCTCTAGCGAGACGCACAGCGGCTGCCAGCGTGCCGACGGGGCCGATCACGCTCCAGCCTGCGGCATTCAACGCCGCCTCAATCTGCATGGCGACGAGAAACTCATCCTCCACCACAAGGATCGTCGCAGCCGCAGCTGCCATCATGCATTCCCCGAAGGTTTCACGCTATAGGCTCCTTGACCAACCTCAGGCAATGGGAGCCAGATATCGCATGTCAGGCCAGTGGATGAGAAGTCGAGCACGGCCTCCCCGCCGAGCGCATAATGTAAGCTGCGCTCTATGAGCGTCGTGCCAAAGCCGCGCGTCTTGGGAGCAACTACGGCCGGACCATCACTTTCCAACCATTTGAGGTGCAGCCTTGGACGTCCTGCGCCGCCGTTGAGCCGCCATTCCGTTGTCAATTTCCCCCCGGCCTGAGAAAGCGCGCCATGTTTCCAGGCGTTACTGCCGAGCTCGTGCAAAACCAGGCCCAGATGCAGCGCAACCTGCGGCTCAAGCATGATTTGCGGCCCTTTGTAGGAGATGCGCGGATCCAGCGCCGATCCGCCAAGCATAAGTTCTTCGGTGACGAGCACCCCGATATCCGCGCCTCGCCAGCCAGAGCGACTCAGCAAGCCGTGTGCACGCCCCAGGGCTTGCAGGCGACCGATAAAACTCTCGACAAAAACCGCTGGCTCCGTGTTGGCGTTCAAAGTCTGCATTGCGATTGCCTGTACAGTCGCAAGCGCATTCTTGACTTCGATGATCGAGTTCGGCCAGCAGCAAGCGCTGCATATCCTCGGCCCGTTTTCGATCGGTTATGTCACGGACTATTGCGGTAAAGAGCTTTTCTCCAGCGATCGTCGTTTGTGAGATCGACGCCTCGATGGGAAATTCTGAGCCATCTGCTCGCAGCGCGCTGAGCGCGCCGAGGTTCCCCATTGCGCGGTTGGTGACGCCCGTCTTGGCGAATGCGTCGATGTGGTGTGCGTGCGCTTCTCCGAACCGGCGCGGCAGCAACTGAGCGAGAGAGCGCCCGATAATAGGCGCGGCTTCACGCTGAAACATACGCTGGGCAGCGTCATTGAAAAGAATGACGTTTTGATGGGCGTCGACGCTGATGATCGCGTCCATGGCAGAGTCCACCACGCCTTTAAGGCGGCTGCGGCTTTCTTCAAGCTCGACGGCTGCCTTTTTGCGTGCGGTGATGTCGTCGATGACGCAAACAAGATAGCCCGCGCTTGCTTCGGCATTGCGAGCTTGCGAGACCGTCAGCCTGACCCAAATGATTTCGCCATCTTTGCGGACATAGCGCGTCTCCAAGGGCTGGTACCCGCCATCGTCCAAGTCACGCATGAGCTCTTGGCGGGCGTCGAGATCATCGGGATGCATGATCTCCGGAAGAGGCTTTCTCAGCAACTCCTCGCGCGAATAACCCGTCATGGCGCAAAGGCGATCGTTGACGCGCAGCCAATGGCCGTCCATGGCGAGATGAGCCATGCCGACAGCTGCGTCCTCAAAGCTCGCTTTAAGGCGGGTCATCTCAGCCTCGCGCCGCACGGCCTCTTTTCGCACCTCCGCGAGCTTAACCGCCGCCTCGGCGCGCGCGATCAACTCTCGCGCTCCAAAAGGTTTCACGAGATAATCGTCAGCGCCGGCTCTGAGACCTTCGATCCTCGCTTCCGGCCCCGCTCGTGCGGAAAGCAGGATGATGGGCACAAGCACCGTCCGTTCATTTTCGCGAAGCCGCGCCGTCAATGCAAAGCCATCAATTTTCGGCATCAAGACGTCGGTCAGAACAAGGTCCGGCGGGCTGGACAAACAGAATGCAAGAGCCGCTTCTCCGTCCGCAACCTTGATCACTTCGAAACCGGCGCGGCTCAACAAATGCCCGACGTGATGGCGCATGTCGGCGTTGTCGTCGGCGAGCAAGACGCGGGGACGCGAGCCAGCGCCGGTTTCCATGTTCGAACACTCGTTGTCCGCGGAAGGTTCGCCGAAAAAGTCCACATTGGCATTTGGCAGCCAGCCTCTTGCCTCAACAACGTAAGCTTCGGCTCGCGCTCCGAACTCAGCCGGGGCCTGCGCTTCTCTAACGCGTTCAGCTGGCAAATGAGCTTTCCCAAAAGGAATTGAGACGTGGAATGAACTGCCTTCGCCCACAATGCTCTCTACCGAGATTGTCCCGCCGTGCAACTCGACAAGCTCCTTGACGAAAGCGAGCCCGATGCCGCTGCCCTCATGGCTCCGCCCTTGCGCGCCCTCGATGCGATGGAAACGCTGGAACAGGTTGGCCAACTCGTGTTCGGGAATGCCGGTTCCCGTGTCGCGAATGGTCAAGCGCGCGCAAGACCCCTCGGTTTGCAAGCCCACCGTCACGCTTCCCGAATGGGTGAATTTGAAAGCGTTCGAAAGAATATTGAGAACAATCTTTTCCCACATCTCGGGATCGACGTAAATCCGTTCCGGCAGCGGGGGGCATTCGACGGTAAGCACCAGCCCGGCCTCTGCGAAAGCGGACTTGAAGAGACTGGCGGTCCGAGCCGTCACGAAGGCAAGATCGACGGGCTGGAATACCGCTTGCATGCGCCCAGCCTCAATGCGCGTGAAGTCGAGGAGGGTATTGACCAGCTTCAAGAGCCGCAGGCTGTTGCGCTGCGCGGTGTCGATTTGGGCGCGCTGATCTGAAGATAACAGTTCGGGATTAGCGTCGATCACCTCCTGCAGCGATCCAAGCATCAACGTAAGCGGCGTTCGGAATTCGTGACTGATATTTGAAAAGAAGGCGGTCTTGGCGTGATCGAGTTCGCCAAGCTTCTCGTTCGCAGCGCGAAGCTGCTTGTTGGTTTCCGCGATCTCTTCCGTTCGCTGTTTGACACGGAACTCCAACTCACTCTTCCACCGGCGCAATTCCGTGGACTGCCGGCGTTCGCGCATGCGTCCTTCGCGCTGTAGCCCAGCCAAAAGGCTCACTCCGACGCTCGCCCCGACCCATATCACTTGCCGCGCCATGCTACCCGCATCGGCGAGGTCAAAATGACCAAAAACGAAGTTGACCAGGAAGAGAGCGCCAAACGTGGCGGCCAAACCCGGCCCTACTCCGCCAAGCGCCGCCGATACGACCACTGCTCGATAAAAACCAAGATAT
>CAWHIT010000027.1:0-79794 GCA_963829495.1 uncultured Alphaproteobacteria bacterium | reverse complement strand
CCAAGCTCGATGCGGTTCTACTTCGGCGGAGCGTCAGGGTGACCAAGCTAAGCAGAGTTCGCTGGACGTGCAAACGGATTGCTGCCGCCGTCTTCCCGGAAAGGCAAAGCCTTATCCGGGATCGTAACAAATTGAAACGCCTGTCTTTTTGCGATCCCGGCTCGCGCTTCGCTTGGCCGGGATGACGTAGTGCGGAGCGAGCCGCATCCGTTGGCCAGATCAGCGGAGTTTGCTTAGCGCAGCGCGCAAAATCGGAACCGGTTGCGACGCAATTTTTGCGAACGGCTGGGACTGCGCCGCGGTGCATTTCGGGCGGCGATCATGGCGACGCCCGCGAGGCGGATCCGTTAGGAAGCCTTCAGCAAATCGGCCGTCGCCACCGTGGACGACGCTCGCCACGCCCGCTTTCGTAAACATTTCGTTCACGGCGGCGAACCTTCATACTTATGTGGTTAACAGAAGCGCGCCGGAATTACTTCCCACCGTGTGTTGGTAAAGAAATTCTTTAAGCGGCGCGAAACGGTGGAATGCCGCGCCTACGGCCGGACAAAGGGCGAATACCATAAGCCACTGAAATCGCTATGTTTTTTATGGCTAAAAAGTTACCCATTAAATAGAATCTAATGCCGGAATTTTTCCATTTACTGGGACGCGCAAAAGTCCGTTAAATATATTTTGACATCGCGAATTAACGCTTGCGAGGGGCCGGAACTGCACGGCGCGGGCAGCGGCGATGGAGTCCCGTCCTGTGCTTTTACCTAGGATTATCAGGGGCTTAAACGCGCTCAAGCCGCGTTAACCTGCCATCAAGGCGATTTCGGTGAAGATCTTTCAGAAGAAGGAATGCGGACGAAAGCGTCAGGGAGAAGTTAACAAACCGCATGCCGCCATTTGCAGGATGCACACAAAAATGGACCATGCCGCCACCGAGGCCGTCGCCAAACCCGATCGAACGACGCAGACTAAAGGTAGCTCAGGGCTGGAGACTTTAGCCGCTTTCGGATCGGAAGCGGGGCTGGAAAGCTGACCGTCGGCTGTCACTTGACCTGCTCCTCCTCCCGCGCCTTCATGGACAGACGTCGCACGCGTTCCATAAACGCCCAGGAGGCGAAAATTGTAAGAGGCAGCCGCCAGCGCCAGCCATCATGTCCGCCGTCATGCCATGGGGCAGCCATCCGGCGTCCTTCAAGCCCTTGGCGAGATAGACCGTCAGGCCAGAAAGGTAATAGGCGAGAGCCGCCGTGGAGACGCCCTGAACGATGCCTTGCAGGCGCATCTGCAACCGCGCGCGCCGGTTCATGTCTTGGAGCAGGTCGCGGTTTTGCTGTTCCAGTTCGAACGTGATGCCGGTGCGCATGAGATCGATGGCGCGTTCGACCTGGTCGGACAGGCGCGCCTGTCGGGTCTCGACCGCGTTGCAAGTCTCGATGGCGGGATCGAGCCGTGCGCTAAAGAAGGCCGAGATGGCCGTATAGGGACTGACTTTGGTCTCCCGAATTAGATCGAGGCGATTTTTGACGATGGCGTGATAGGCGCGGCTCGCGCCGAAGCGGAACGCAGTCTGTGTCGATAGCGCTTCGCTCGAGGCAAGAAGATCGCTCAGACGTTTCAGCAAATCCTGGCTGGTACGCTTGTCTTGCCCCTGGCTGAGAGCTTGGTTGATCTCGGAAATGTCGCGCTCCATGTGTGCGAGTTCGGGGCTGGCACGTCGAGCCTCCGGCAGTCCGAGCAGCGCCATGGTGCGGTAGGTTTCGATCTCGAGCACGCGCTGGACGAGCCGGCCAGCTTGAAGCGCGCCGAGCTTGTCCGATCTTATGAGCCATCGCGTAAACTTGGAGGCGTCGACGGCAAAATCGGTCAAGATGTGAGCGGCGCCTTTCGCGGCGCCAATGACGCACAGGCTCTGCGCATTGAACAGCGTCGCGAGAACCTCATGGGAAGGGCCACCTTCGACCAGCGCCAGATGCGTTGCGACCACGAGACGGCCCGGAGCCCGAAACGTGATCTCCCTCTCGCCGATAGGATCGGGGTGCAGGAATGGCTCAGCGGCGCCAGACGACGTGGACCATGTGTAGGTGGTGAACTCGGTATGCTGCTCCCAGCGCAAATCCCAATCACCCAGCGCGAAGCGGTGGAATTTGGCGTCCTCGGGCGGCAGGACTACGCCGTTCGCCTGGGCGAGAGTTGTGATGGCCAGCCGGTCGTCGCCTGCCTCTTCTTCATCCGTGGCGAAGGCATAATGATAAATGCGCCGGGGCGTCTCAACCGGTAAGAACGGGCGGGCGTGAAGTTCGGCGAGAATGGCGGGACGCGCTTCGTGCTCACTGATGCCGGGCTGCTTTGCCTCACCGTTTGCGCCGTGCATCATGTTCTTGTCCCTCGCCTCGGCAAACTTCGCTCATCCGGCCAACGGATGCGGCTGGCTCCGCACTTCGTCATCCCGGCCAAGCGAAGCGCGAGCCGGCCAACGGATGCGGTTGGATCCGCACTTCGTCGTCCCGGCCAAGCGAAGCGCGAGCCGGGATCGTAAAAAGGTAGACGCTTCAATCTTTTACGACCCCGGATGAGGCTTTGCCTTTCCGGGAAGACGGCGGCAGCAATGTGTTTCCAGACGTTGGCGAATGCCAAGTGTGCTTGCTTAAATCGCGACTTCACGGCCGATTTCCACCACGTCGTTGCGAGGAAGCTTGAAGAAATCGGTGACCTTCGCCGCATTCCGGTCCAGGACGGAAAAAAGGCTGACTTGCCATGTCGGAAGGCCTTCGCCGCCTCCTTGGGCATCGACGGTTTCGTGCCCGATGTAATAGGTCACGTCCTCCAGGGAAATGCCGCAGCCCTTCTCCTTTGCCTCGCGAAGATCGGCAGGGATGTCCGGCCGCTCCATGAAACCGAAATGCGCTGTTGCGCGCCAAAAGTTCGGAGCCTCCTGTGTTAAACGCAGCCGGTCCTCCCTTCGTACCCAGGGAACCGGCTCTATCGAGACGTTGAGGACCATGACGCTTCTCATGCAGAGCGCGATTGTGATAAACGTGCCAAGCCATCACCGGCGGCACACCCGTTATTGAGCGCGTCAGAAAGACCGCCGTTCCAGGCACGCGGGGCACTCCCTTTTTCTTAAGGGCGGCCATGAAGTCTTCAACCGAAATGTGCTGTTCCGTGATTGCCTTCGTGACGGCCGCCCGCCCGGAATGCCAGAGCCACATGACGCCATAGACGACGGCGGCGAGCCCCAGAGGAACATAGCCGCCCTCCGCGATCTTGGCGGCGTTCGAAAGGAAAAACGCGCTGTCCACAATGAGGAAGCACCCGGCCACGGCTGCGCTCAGCAGCAAATTCCAGCGAAGGTACTCGCGCATCGCCATGTAGAGGAGCACCGTGGTCATCAGCATGGTTGCCGAGACCGCGATGCCGTAAGCAGCCGCGAGATTGTCGGATTTTCGGAAAACGAGCGTCAGGCTGATCGTGACGATCATCATCAGCCAGTTCACAGTGCCGACATAGATCTGCCCGTAGCCGAGCGCGGAGGTCTGGGTGATGCGAAGACGCGGCAGCCAGCCAAGCTGCATCGCCTGCCGGGTCATCGAGAATGCGCCGGTGATGATGGATTGGCTCGCGATGATGGTTGCGACAGTGGCCAGGACGACGAAGGGCGCGAGCAGGCTTTTTGGGCAAAGCGCGTAGAAGATGTTTTCGCCGATGGGCTGTCCGTTCAGCACGATCGCCGTCTGTCCCGCATAGTTGAGAACGAGGCAGGGCAAGACCACGAAAGACCACGCGAGCTGGATGGGGCGGCGGCCGAAATGGCCCATATCCGCGTAAAGCGCCTCGGCTCCCGTGACGCAGAGAAAGACCGCGCCGAGGACGAGAAAGGAGGTGAGGCCGCCTGATAGAAGATATCGAACACCATAGGCGGGATTGAGTGCTGCAAACACGGACGGGTTCTGCGCGATGCCCCAAAGCCCAAGCACGCCGATGGCAACGAACCACACCGCCATGACGGGTCCGAACATCTTCCCGATGCGCTCGGTGCCGCGCGGCTGGACGAGAAACAGAAGCACGAGAATGGCGACCGTCATAGGGACAATGTACGGGTCGAACCAGTTCGTCAGGATCGAAAGGCCCTCGAGCGCCGACAGCACGGAAATCGCAGGCGTAATCGCGCCGTCGCCGTAGATCAGCGCCGCGCCGAACAGGCCGAAGGCGATGATCGCGGAGCGCTTCTTGTCGCGCCCCGCCAGCAGCGCCATCAGGGCCATGATGCCGCCTTCGCCATCATTGTCGACGCGCATGGCGACCGAGACGTATTTGATCGACGTGATGATGATCAATGTCCAGAAAATGAGCGAAAGGCTGCCAAGAGCGACGGCCCTGTCGAGCGCCTGTGTGCCGTTCACGCTCAGCACCGTTTTCAGCGTATAGAGAGGGCTTGTGCCGATGTCGCCAAACACGACGCCGAGCGCCGAGAGGGCCATCGCGCCAAGGCCGCCAGAAAGAGGCGCGGCAATGCCCCGCCGTGCAGAAATTGGCTCGCTCGTCGTGGTCATCTTCGATCCGATTCTTTGGATTGCGGGCAATGCGAAGCCTTAGCACGGGATGGTAACACCGATATTAAGTCTCGGCATTCAACTCAAACCGCACCCCTCAAGGCCCACGACATGGCAAGGAACTCGGCCGCTTCCGGCCTCGTAGTTCAGGCCTATTGGCGAATTTTTAATTGACGCCCTGGCAATTAGAAATTCGATACTTTTATTGCGTCGATGGGGCGTATGATCCCGGGAGGCATCCACTTATGTCTGCCAATCCCAAATTCGAAGCAGAAACCTATTCAAGGGTCGATAGGCGGATCATTCCGTTTCTGTTTCTCTGTTACATCCTCGCCTATCTTGACCGGGTCAATGTGGGCTTCGCCAAGCTGCAGATGTCGAAGGATCTGTCTTTGAGCGATGCCGCGTATGCCACGGGCGCCGGCCTCTTCTTTATAGGCTATTTCTTCTTCGAGGTGCCAAGCAACGTCCTTCTGAAGAAATTCGGCGCGCGTATTTGGATCGCCCGGATCATGGTGACCTGGGGCCTTGTTTCCTCGGCCATGATGTTCCTGACCGGCGAAACCATGTTCTATATCATGCGCTTCGTCCTAGGATTGGCCGAAGCGGGCTTCTTCCCCGGGATCATTTTCTATCTTACGCTCTGGTATCCCTCGCAAAAACGCGCGAGCAGAACAGCTTTATTCATCGCGGCCATCCCCGTGGCCGGGGTGATCGGCAACCCGGTCTCCGGCGTGACTATGGACCTCTTCTCGGGCGCATTGGGGTTGGCGGGGTGGCAGTGGCTGTTCCTGATCGAGGGCATTCCCTCCATCCTCGTGGGCTTCTGGGTGCTGGGCTATCTGGACAGCAGTATCCTCGATGCAAAATGGTTAACCGATGAGCAAAAGGCGCTGCTGGCAAGCAATCTTGAAGCCGAGGAGAAGCACAAGGCCGAGAGCAGGCTGGTCGACGCCTTCAAGAGCGGCAAAGTTTACGCGCTCTGCGCCATCTATTTCACCTTGATGATCGGGCTGTATGGGATCGCCTTCTGGCTGCCAACCATCGTCAAGGCATTCGGGGTCCAGGGATATATCGAGGTCGGCCTGCTATCCGCCATCCCCTATGGCGTTGCCACGATTGGCATGCTGCTCCTGAGCTGGAACTCCGACCGGACGGGGGAGCGGCGCCTGCATTACGTGCTGAACGTCTCGGCCGGAGCGCTGGGCTTGGTCCTCAGTGGCGTTTTTGCTGCAGATCCGGTGCTGGCGATCATTTTCCTCTCCATCGGAACCCTCGGTGTCATCGGCTCCATGCCCTTGTTCTGGCCAATTCCCTCGGCGTTCCTGACAGGAACAGCCGCCGCCGCCGGCATTGGCTTGGTGAATTCGGTCGGCAATCTGGGCGGCTTTGTGGGACCGAACGTGGCGATCTGGGTGAAGCCGCTCTCCAGCGATCCGTCAGCAGCACTTTATGCGATCGCCGGTCTTTTGCTCATCGGTGCCGCCATCACCCTGTTCTTCATTCCGAAAAGCGTGAACGCCCAAACGGCAAGGAAGACGCACAATGTCCCAATTCAATCAGCTTGAGACGATTTTCGAACCGCTCTCAGTTGCGTCGACCAGCTTGCGACCGGTAAGGCATGGGTTGTAGCGACGAGTGATCAACGTTCGAATAGGGCGGAACCGCGACCGACCAAAACAGCGCCAGCCTGCCATCGCGGGAAAAAGCCACGGCGTGCACGCTTGGATCTGCATGGGTCGAACTATTTAACTACCGAGCTGTGTCCTTTAAGCAGCGAGCGCGCCCAAGGAAAAGAAATTCAAGCAGATTTTCCTGCTAAGCTGGCTTTGGATAACACTAACTACGTAGCTCAAAAGCCACATCAAGCTTTGCAAAGCTGGCAGCGCCCGTCTATATAAGCCAACTGGAAACCGAGAGGCGAAATTGCGCGGCATGGACCCGCAACGTATTCCTTTTGTGAAAATGAATGGCCTCGGCAACGACTTCGTCATGATTGATGCTCGCACCGAGCGCGTTCGGCTGTCCGCTGCCAACGCAGGAGCGATCGCCGACAGGGCAAGCGGCGTGGCTGCGACCAAGTCATTGTGCTGGAGCCTTCGCCCTCTGCCGATGTTTTCATGCGCATCCTGAATGCCGATGGCTCGGAAGTAAGCGCCTGCGGAAACGCGAGCCGCTGTGTCGCGGCGCTGCTGCGTCCTGGCTTTGGGCGCGACCGGATTTCCATCGAGACGCGCTCCGGGACACTGGACGCGCGCGTTGGCGAGGATGGCCTTGTAACCGTCGATATGGGCGCCCCGCGCTTCGCCTGGGACGAAATCCCGCTGGCACGGCCCGCCGCCGACACCCGCTCTATCGATTTGACCTTCGCCTTGCCCGACGGCCGCGTGCTTTCGGAGCCAAGCGTCGTCAATGTCGGCAATCCGCATTGCATCTTCTGGGTCCTGGACGCCGATAGCTACGATCTGGCTGCGTTCGGTTCGGAGTTGGAGCACCACCCGCTTTTCCCGGAGCGCGCCAATATTTCGCTCGCCGAAATTATTGATGACACAGCGATCACGTTGCGCGTTTGGGAGCGTGGCGCAGGCATTACCCGCGCCTGCGGCACGGCCGCTTGCGCCACAGCTGTGGCAGCCGCGCGAACTGGAAGAACTGGCCGCAAAGTCACCATAGAGCTGCCCGGAGGCGCTCTCACCATCGTTTGGCGCGCTGAGGACGATCATATTTTGATGACTGGCCCGGCCGAGATCGAGTTCGAGGGTGTTATTCATTTGAACGGCAGCAGGGTCGAGGTAGCGCGGCAATCATGAGCGTCGACGTCATCACCTTTGGCTGCCGCCTGAACACTTACGAAAGTGAAGTGGCGAAGACGCACGCGGCAGACGCCGGGCTCGACGATGCCGTCATCATCAATACCTGCGCCGTAACCGCCGAAGCTGTGCGGCAAGCCCGCCAGACCATACGCAAAGTGCGCCGCGAGCGGCCCGCTGCGAAGATCATCGTGACCGGCTGCGCCGCGCAGATCGAGCCCGAGACCTTCGCCGAGATGGATGAAGCGGACTTCGTTATCGGCAACGTGGAGAAGACCGCCGCCGAGACGTTTCTGCGCATCGCGGCAAACGATCTGGCCCGGGTGAAGGTCAATAACATCGCCTCGGTCCGCGAAACCGCCCCTCACATGATCTCCGGCTTCGGCGGCCGAGCGCGGGCCTATCTCGAAGTGCAGAACGGCTGCGATCATCGCTGCACGTTTTGCGTCATCCCGTTTGGCCGCGGTCCGTCCCGCTCTGTTCCTGCCGGCGATGTCGTGCGCCAGGTTCGCGCGCTGGTGGAGGAAGGCTACCGGGAGGTCGTGCTGACAGGCGTCGATCTCACCTCCTACGGTTCCGATCTGCCGGGAGGCATGACGCTGGGCCGCCTTGTCCGCACCATCTTTAGGCTTGTCCCCGAGCTGCCGCGCCTGCGCCTCTCATCAATCGACACGATGGAAGCAGATGACGCGCTCACGGACGCCTTCGCCGAGGAAGAGCGGCTTATGCCCCACCTCCACCTTTCGCTTCAGTCCGGCGACAACCTGATCCTGAAGCGGATGAAGCGCCGCCACGCGCGCGAGGATGTCATTCAGTTTTGCAAGGCGATGCGGGAACTTGCGCCCGGACATGGTCTTCGGCGCGGACCTGATTGCAGGCTTCCCGACCGAGGACGAAGCCATGTTCTCGAACACGCTCCGGCTCGTGGACGAATGCGGACTTGAGTTTTCTGCATGTCTTTCCCTTTTCGGCGCGGCCGCAGACGGCCGCCGCGCGTATGCCCCAGCTCGACCGTGGCCTTGTGAAGGAGCGCGCCGCGCGCTTGCGCCGCAAGGCGGCCGAACGCCTGAGCCTCCATCTTGAGGCGGAGCAAGGCAAGGTTTTCGAGGTGCTCATGGAGCGCGAAGGCATGGGCCGGACGCCAGGGTTCACCGAAATCGAAATTAACGGCGAAGGCAGCGGGTTGCGCGGCGCAATTCTGAAGGCGCGAGCCACGGGCCGGACCACGCCGTCTTATTGGCGAGCGTCTGCCATCATGAACGATGCCCCGAAGCGAAGCGTATTTGGCCGCATGTTCGGCGGCGGAAGACGGAAACCCCCCCGAAGCGGAAGATCAGACGCCGCCCCAGCTGCGCTGGTGGCTGAGGAGATGCGAGAGGAAGCTCGGGATACGTCGAAGCTTGGCGTGTTCGGGCGGTAGTTCGATAGCAAGACAGCCCCGAATCGAGCGGCTGCCGCCTGACGAGCCCCGACGAGGAAGAAACCGGCGCAGGCCAGAGAAAACCTCGCGCTTCGGCTGGTTCCAGCGCCTTCGCCAGGGGCTCACAAAAACGTCTTCGCGGCTGACCGAGGGCATCACCGGCGTCTTTACAAAGCGGAAGCTCGACGACGAGACGCTTGGAGGAACTGGAAGACCTGCTGATCCAGGCCGATCTCGGCCTCGATGTCGCGTCCCGCGTCACAGATGTGTTGCGCAAATCGCGCTATAACAGCGACATTTCCTCCGAAGAGGTTCGCGAAATCCTGGCGCAAGAGGTCGAGAAAGTTCTGCGCCGACGTCGCCGAGCCGCTGGAAATCGACGAATCCAGGAAGCCGCATGTCGTCCTTGTCGTTGGCGTGAACGGCACCGGCAAGACCACGACTATCGGCAAATATGCGAACCAGTTCACCGCGCCAGGGCTTACGGGTGATGCTCGCGGCGGGCGACACTTTCCGGGCGGCGGCCATTGAGCAGCTCAAGATTTGGGGCGAGCGCACCGGCTCCGAGGTTGTCGCCAGTGAGGCGGGCGCCGATGCCGCGAGTTTGGCTTTGATGCTTTTCAGCGCGCGAAGGCCGAGGGCTACGATGTTCTCATCATCGACACGGCGGGCCGCCTGCAAAACAAAACAGCGTTGATGGCGGAACTTGAGAAGATAATCCGTGTCATTCGCAAGCTGGATAGGGCGGCGCCGCATTCGGTCATTCTTACGCTCGATGCTACGACGGGCCAGAACGCGCTTTCACAGGTAGAGATTTTCGACAAGACTGCGGGCGTAACCGGCCTTGTCATGACCAAGCTCGACGGAACGGCGAGGGGAGGCATCCTCGTCGCCATATCGAGCAAATACGGCATACCCGTGCACGCGATCGGTGTTGGTGAAAGCGCGGAGATCTGCAATCATTTGATGCGCAAGATTTTGCACGCGCCATTGCGGGAATAAGTTGAGTTCAGGAGGTTTATGTGGAACAGCTCGAGAGCATCAAAGGGCGAAATTACGATGTCAGTCCCCTCCTGAAGCTGGCGCTGGAAGTCGGGTCCTCTTGTCTGTATTCTTTGTCGTGAACGGCAGGTTCGGCATTTTTTACGCTACCGGGTCGTTCATGGCGGCCACCTTAATCTCTCTGGTGACGAGCCGCGTTTTTCTCAAGCGTATCCCTATTTTGGCTCTCGTGGTGGGTGTCTTCGTCATGATCTTCGGATTCCTGACGATCTATTTGCACGACGACACCTTCATCAAGATCAAGCCGACGGTCGTGAACACGCTATTCGCCGTGATTCTCACCGCTGGCCTTTATTTCCGCAGGCCGGTGCTGAAGCTGGCGCTCGGCGAGATCTTGCAAATGAGCGACGAAGGCTGGCGGCTTCTGACATTGCGTTGGATCGGGTTTTTCCTTTTCCTGGCATGCTTGAACGAGGTCATTTGGCGAAATTTCTCGACGGACACCTGGGTCAGCTTCAAATCCTTTGGCATGATGCCCTTGAGTTTCGTTTTCATGCTGTCTCAAATCACCTTGATTATGCGACATCAAATTTCGGAGGTATCCTCGGAGACGTCGGAGGCTTCTCCTTCATAAAGGTGAGGAACATCCAAAATCTTTCCGTGCGCTGCATGGAACCTAACGGTTGCGCTATTCATTTTCTCAGTAATGTTCAGAGTTTAACCGAGCAGCCGGAAGAGAATGCTGGACGCAAAATCGGGCTTAGGCCAACAAGGGCGGAAACGAAAGAAGAGCGCGGGAGCACGCGCCGACACCGTTGACAAATCTGTTATCCACCTGCTCCACCGCGCAAGTCAGCGCGCCTCGGAAATTTTCGCGCAAGAGACGAGGGATTTCGATCTGACCGCGCGGCAATATGCCGTAATCACGACAGTCGCCCAGCATGAGGGGCTAAGCCAAACCGACCTCGTTCGGATTACAGGCATCGATCGCTCCACGCTCGCCGACGTGGTGCAAAGGCTTCTCAAGCGCGGTGTCATTCAGCGCGAGCGGACCACGCAAGATGGGCGGACATACGCCGTCAGCCTTTCCCAGGAAGGCCGGGAACTCCTGGATTCGATAAAGCCTTATGCTCGCCGCGCCGACCGTGTCGTGCTGTCTTTCCTCGGAGACGAGGACGGCAAACTGGCTACCCAGATCCTTGCCAGGCTCCTTCGTAAGGTTGACGATAACTCGGCGAACGGCGCGGACTAACGGTTATTCATCACGGTGCCTGAGAGCCCTCGCCAACCGCAAGGGTTGGATGTAAAATTGCATTATGGGCTCGGATTTAATCGGTTTTCGAACGGCAATAGCAAAAGATGCGAACGCGGTGGCGGCGATCCACGAAGCCGCCTGGCGCTCCACATATCAGGGTATTATTCCGCATCTTCACCTCGAACGCATGATAGCTCGGCGCGGTCCGCGATGGTGGCAGCAGCAAATCCTCCGCGGCGCGAACGTCACGCTTCTTGTTTTCGATGGCGAGCCGCAAGGCTATGCGACCTGGGGCAACGCAAGAGGAACGTGGCCTTGGCCCGCCGGTGAGATTTTCGAGCTTTACGTCAACCCCGGGTTTCAGGGTGTGGGCCTTGGCAGCCGCCTGTTCGCGACAGTTAAGAGGGCGCTCAAGCGCGAGGGCCTTAGCCGCCTCGTCGTCTGGGCGTTGAAGGACAACGAAACCGCCTGCGCCTTTTACGGCGGCCTGGGAGGCGCCATCGCCGCGGCCGCGCCAGAACGCTACGGCGAGGTTTCCCTCACACGTATCGCCTTCGTTTGGGGTGTGAACGTGAAATCCTCAAACGCCTAGATAGTGCGTCCGGAAAAGTGCGAAGCGGTTTTCCGATAAGACGCACGACAAAACAGAAGCTTATCCGCTTTTGATTCCATCAAAAGCGGATAAGCTCTAAGTGCTACCGCCGCGATCGGGGCAGCAATCAGGCCCCTCACCGTCAACATGACGGAGATAGTATTTTGCCAACTTCCGCCTGTAGGCGATTACTTAGAAACCGGCGACAGGATGTCGCATCAGGCGGCATGGCGGCGCGCAGGGAAAGCTTCTCATTACGCTAAAAATCATACGGCGCGCCCATGAGTACCGGCGCGCCGCCTGTATATGCGTAATGATCCTGAGGATTTACCCCTGATCAGCCCGCGTA
Organism: uncultured Alphaproteobacteria bacterium; assembly: GCA_963829495.1. Classification (GTDB taxonomy): domain Bacteria; phylum Pseudomonadota; class Alphaproteobacteria; order Rhizobiales; family Rhodomicrobiaceae; genus Rhodomicrobium. Next base: position 67,822 of record CAWHIT010000027.1, on the reverse strand, counting down.
GAATTGACCGCCGTTCGCGGATATTGTCGCCCCGGTGATGAACCCGGCGTCGTCGCTAGCCAGGAATGCCACACACTTGGCGATCTCTTCCGCCTTGCCAAGCCGACCGACCGGAATCTGCGCAATGATGGCTTCGAGCACCTTCTCAGGAACGGCAGCCACCATCTCGGTATTGATGTAGCCGGGCGCCACGACGTTGACGGTTATGCCCTTCTTTGCGTTCTCCTGGGCCACCGACTTCGAAAAGCCAATGATACCGGCCTTAGCAGCGGCGTAGTTGCTTTGCCCGATCTGGCCTTTTTGGCCGTTCACGGAGGAAATATTGATGATCCGCCCGAAGTTGCGGTCGCGCATTCCGTTGATGAGGGGCTGAATCATGTTGAACACGCTGTCGAGATCGATGCGGATTACGTCTTTCCATTGCTGAGGCGTCATCCGGTGAAGCATCGCATCGCGGGTGACGCCGGCGTTGTTCACCAGGACCGAGACCGGTCCGAGCTGGGCTTCGACCTGCTTCAATCCGGCGACGCAAGCGTCATAATCGCCAACGTCCCATTTAAGAACCGGGATGCCGGTTTCAGCCTTAAATTTGTTGGCAGCTTCGTCATTGCCGCCGTAATTCGCCAGAACCTGATAGCCCTGGTTTTTTAGCTCAATAGAAATGGCGTGACCGATACCGCGCGTGCCGCCTGTTACTACAGCAACCTTGCTCATGTTCCCTCCCAAAAAAGTCTTTCTGATGTTTCAATAATGCCATGCTTTCAAAGCATTTGCCACCGATCCCGAAGGTATCACACGCTCCCGTCAGAGGTAGGACCACGAAGGTGAGCGAGGGGCCGCACGCTGGCAAACTCACCGCGAATGGCGGCATGTTTGCCAGCATTTAAGTGGTTTAGTCGCGCTGGACGCACATGGCGATGCCCATGCCGCCGCCGATGCAAAGGGTGGCGAGACCTTTCTTCGCATCCCTGCGCTTCATTTCATAGAGCAGCGTGGTCAGGACCCGCGCGCCGGACGCGCCGATGGGGTGTCCGATCGCGATGGCGCCGCCATTGACGTTCACTTTCGCCGGATCCCAGCCCAAAGCCTTGTTAACGGCGCAAGCTTGCGCGGCGAAGGCCTCGTTGGCCTCGATCAGATCGAGGTCATCCTTCGACCAGCCCGCCTTCTCCAGCGCCTTCTTCGAGGCCGGGATTGGGCCTGTGCCCATGATGGAGGGATCGACGCCCGCCGTCGCCCAGGAAACGATGCGCGCCAACGGTTCGATGCCGCGCTTTTCGGCCGCCGAGCGCTTCATCACCACGACAGCCGCCGCGCCATCGTTGATGCCGCTCGCGTTGCCCGCGGTAACCGTACCGGCCTTGTCGAAGGCGGGGCGCAGTTTGGCGAGATCTGCCAGCACCACGTTATCGCGGATGAATTCATCCTGGGACACAATCGTATCGCCCTTGCGGCCTTTGATCGTTACGGGAACGATCTCGTCGTTGAAGCGGCCTTCCCGTCTCGCGGCTGAAGCCTTGTTCTGTGAACCGACGGCAAGTTCGTCTTGCTGCGCCCGCGTAATCTGAAATTGCTGCGCCACGTTCTCGGCAGTTACGCCCATGTGATAGCCATTGAAGACGTCCGTGAGCCCATCTCTGATCATGGTGTCCATCATCTCGAAATGGCCCATGCGGACGCCCTGGCGTAGATACTGGCAGTGCGGCGCGAGCGACATGCTCTCCTGGCCGCCGGCAACCACGATATCGCTGTCGCCCAACCGGATGCCCTGCGCCGCCATTGCGACCGACCGCAACCCTGAGCCACACAGGAAGTTGATGCCCATGGCGGTGGTCTCGACTGGCAGGGATGCATTGATCGCCGCCTGCCTCGCGGGGTTTTGCCCCTGGCCAGCCGCGAGGATTTGCCCCATGATGACCTCTGACACGTCGCCGCGCTCCACTTTCGCGCGGGCAAGCGCTTCGATGATGACGATCTTGCCGAGGTCGTGCGCGGGCACAGTTGACAGCGTCCCGTTAAAGGAGCCAACCGGCGTTCTTGCCGCGCTTGCGATTACGATGGCCTCTTGCCCGTCCATGTTTGTTTCCTTTCTAGCCGTGTTTTTAGCAGAAGTTTATCAGAATTAACCTTCCGCAGGAATGTGCAAATTTGTTGGGATCCCACATTGCGACGGGGGCCGCCCCTGCCGCGTTGACCTTACCAGAGAGCGTGAGAGCGCGCTCGGCCAAATTCTTCGCAGGTGCAAAAAAAAACCGCTGCGAAGTGTAGAACTTGCTATAATAAGGGAGCGAGACACCACTGGGCGATAAGATGAACAAACCTGTCGAGAAGTTATCGCGCGCAACCGGTTTTCACGAAGCTGGACAGCCGTTTACAATGGGCACAGAGCGCAAAAAGGCTGATGGCATCGATAAATCCAAGCCCGTCATTATCAAGAAATACGCCAATCGAAGGCTCTATAACACTGAAACAAGCAGCTACGTCACGCTCGAAGATCTTGGCGAGATGGTGCGATCAGAGCGCGACTTCCTCGTCTACGACGCCAAGACGGGTGAAGATCTCACGCATTCGGTGTTAACTCAGATTATCGTGGAGGCGGAAGGCCGAACCGGTTCCAATCTGCTGCCCATCGGTTTCTTGCGACAGTTGATCCGTTTCTATGGCCACTCCATCGAGCAGCTTGTCCCGAAGTATCTGGAGTTCAGCCTTGCAACTCTGACGCGTGAACAAGAGAAATATCGGAAGCAGTTTACGGATACCTTCGGCGCTGCCGCATTTGAGGCGATGCAGGAGCAGGCGCGGCAGAATATGGCGATATTCGAGCGGGCGTTTGCGATGTTTACGCCTTTCCCGAAGGTCGAAATCCGTTCAGAGGAAGAGAAAGCTGTGCAACAGAAGCCTGAACCGGCAAATGCCGCAACCTCCGCCGAGATCGCGGAGCTCAAGGCGCAGCTTTCGGCCATGCAGGCACAACTGGACCGACTTTCGAAGGCTTCGCCGACCGTAGAATAGGCATCAAGATCGGCAAACAGCGCGGCTCCGCGCCTCTTTCATTTCGCGTTTCCCGCCTTTGGGAAAGCTATTTCGCATTGGTCGCATGAACGGACATGTCTAATCTGCCTTGTACTGTGAGGTTGACGCCCGCTATTGGTACAGTGCGGGCAAATAGTGGGACAGCCAAGTTCTGGCAAGATTAACGAATCGCGTCTGACCTACAGTGACATCACCGGCAATTCGGGCGTCACGCGATGTTTTGCCCGCGCCCGCCGGTCGTTACCGCGACCCGAACATCATCCGGGTCGCGGCTTTGACAGTTACAAGGGGTGGAAACGTCAGCGCTTGCCGGAAAGGTGCTGGTTCCGCGCTCCCGTAAGCCGCAACCGCAGAGCGTTCAGCTTGATGAAGCCAGCCGCGTCGCGCTGGTCGTAAGCGACAGCGCCTTCCTCGAACGTCACCAACTCCTGATTGTAAAGCGAGAACGGGCTTTCTCGCCCGATGACGTGCGCGCTGCCTTTGTAAAGTTTCACGCGCACTGTGCCGGTCACGAACTCCTGGCTCTTGTCAATGAGCGCCTGCAGCATCTCGCGCTCGGGCGCGAACCAGAAGCCGTTGTAGATCATCTCGGCGTAGCGCGGCATCAGATCATCTTTCAAGTGCGCCGCGCCGCGATCGAGCGTGATGCTTTCGATACCGCGATGGGCCACGAGCAGGATCGTTCCGCCCGGCGTCTCGTAGATGCCGCGCGACTTCATGCCGACGAAGCGGTTCTCAACCAAGTCGAGCCGTCCGATGCCATGCTTGCCGCCATATTCGTTGAGCCGCGTCAGCAGCGTCGCGGGAGACAGCGCCTCGCCGTTGATCGAGACCGGATCGCCGCGCTCGAAGCCGATTTCGATGATCTCCGGCTGGTTCGGCGCCTCTTCCGGCGCGACTGTACGCTGATAGACGTAGTCAGGCGCCTCTACAGCCGGGTCTTCCAGCAGCTTTCCTTCGGAAGAGGTGTGCAGCAAGTTTGCATCCACCGAGAACGGCGCTTCGCCGCGCTTGTCCTTCGTGACGAGGATCTGGTTCTTCTCCGCGAAATCGAGGAGCGCCTGCCGCGACTTGAACTCCCACTCCCGCCAAGGGGCGATCACGGTGATGTTCGGGTCCAGCGCATAATAAGTCAGCTCAAAGCGAACCTGATCATTGCCCTTGCCCGTTGCGCCGTGGCAGACGGCATCCGCGCCGGTTTCGCGCGCGATCTCGATCTGGCGCTTGGCGATCAGGGGGCGCGCGATCGAGGTGCCGAGCAAATAAAGCCCCTCATAAACCGCGTTCGCGCGGAACATCGGGAACACATAGTCGCGCACGAAATCCTCGCGCAGATCCTCGATATAAATCTGCTTGATGCCGAGCAACTCCGCTTTTCTGCGCGCCGGCTCAAGCTCCTCGCCCTGACCGAGGTCCGCGGTGAAGGTCACCACCTCGCAAGCGTAGGTGACTTGCAGCCACTTCAGAATGATTGACGTATCGAGGCCGCCGGAATAGGCGAGGACGACTTTCTTGATGCTTTTTTTCTCGGACATGACAGGCCCTTGAGGAAGATTTAAGTTCGCATAGCGGAGGCTTCGCCCAGACAGACATCGTCGGCTTCGCCTCGGATGTCCGTTTAGATCTTTTCGTTTCGCAGAGTTTTTATCCCAAAACCGGCGCCCATTTTTTGGGAAACTCTGCTGAGTGGCAAGAGGAAGGAACGATGGCCCGTCTCACCTTTTGGTTCGAGTTTGCATCGACATACAGCTACCTGTCGGCAATGCGGATCGAGGAGATGGCTAGAAAAGCCGATGTGGAGGTGATTTGGAAGCCGTTTCTGCTCGGCCCCATTTTCAAGGCGCAAAATTGGGACACCTCGCCCTTCAATGTCTACCCGGCGAAAGGCCGCTACATGGTGCGCGATATCGAGCGCATTGCTGAAGCGCGCGGCTTGGCGTTCCGGCTGCCCGATCCATTCCCGCAGAATGGTCTTGCTCGCGGCGCGCCTTGCGCTTGTTGGTCTGGACGAAGGTTGGGGACCCGCGTTCATCCGATCCGTCTTCACGCTGGAGTTCGGGGAGCAGCAGGATATCTCTGCGCGATCGACTCTCACGAGAGCGCTCGCGGCTGCCAGGGCTCCCGAAGATGAAGCCTTCGAGCGAGCCCAGTCTCCCGAAATCAAGAACCAGCTTCGGACGAACACTGACGAGGCGCAAGCCCGGGGAATCTTCGGCGCTCCAAGTTTTACGACCGAAAGCGGAGAGCTGTTTTGGGGCGATGATCGGCTCGAACATGCTCTTCTGTGGAGCACACGGATAATTTAATCCGTACTCTTGCAGTTCGGTCAAAAAGGTGTTCTAGGGTGCGCTTCGGTCCCAGAAAAGGGATCGCCAGGATCTTTTAGGAGACATAGATCTATGCGGATTCTCTTAACTGCCGTTATTGCGGCTTCACTCGCAGCCGGAACACTCTCCGCGGTTGCACAGACGGCTACCACGCCGGCGAAACCGAAAGCTTGCAAGACTCTCAAAGACGAGACAACTTGCGGCGCGCAGCAGGGTTGCTCCTGGTCCAAGCCGGGCGACGCCAAGGGCAAATGCAAGACGGCTCCGAAGCCGAAAACCACCTAAGCTGAGTTGCCTGACGCGCCACTGGATCGCCGCCGCCTCATCCCGGCAAGGCGAAGCCTTATGCGGGATCGTAACAAATTGGATCGCGTGTCTTTTTACGGTCCCGGCTCGCGCCTCGCTTGGCTGGGATGAGGAAGTGCGGAGCGAGCCGCATCCGTTGGCTAGATGAGCGAAGTTTGCTTCTGTATTCTCACGATGGCCGCCGCAAAGGCGGCCATCATGCGTTACTGGCCCCAGGAAAAACCCCAGGTGAACCCACCCGGTGTCGAAACCTTGGCCATGAATGGTGAGGCAGGAGCATTGCCCCTGAACGAGTAGGGGTTGCGTTGCGTTGCGGCTGGCATCCACAGGTTCGTCCAGAACTTCATGCCCTCCGTGAAGGCGGCCAATGGATTCATGGCCAGAGGATTTAAGTTTCCCATCATGAATGGGGAAAACGACAGCGGGTCTTGGCCCTGATACAATCCGAAGGGTGTGCCTGCTTTTGGCAAACCAAAGCTGGTCAAGGCTGAATTAATGAAAGTCATGCTGTCGCGGGCAACCCGGCCGAAAGCAAGCATCGCAGTCAGTTGAGCGAAGAGCGCATTGGCGCGGTTTCCAAGCGCGGTCAGCGATGAGGTGAAGGCCGATATCACCTGCCGCAGGAAATCGACGCCGAAATCTCCGAAATCTCGTGTGCGCTCAGTTGAACGCGAATTCGTCCGCGCACTCCCGGACGCGGGCAGGAGGGGCAGTGTTCTGGCATGCGAAGAGCCGCTGCCATTCGAGAATGACTTGCTCTCGGTGTAAAACGGAAAGAAGAAGAACATTTGCGCCCCTTGGGTTGGCTTTATGCCTAGTCTTGAGGATAGCGCGATTTATGTTGCAGTGCAACATAGCCTATCCCGAGTACGTCAGCATATCCGTTATTTGCCAAGGCGTCTCAAATATCTAGGTTGGACACCGATAGCGCGTTTTGCTGAATGAACTCGCGCCGGGGCTCAACGACGTCGCCCATGAGCTTTGAGAAGATCTCATCGGCGTCGTTCAACTCGCCAAGTTTCACCTGCATCAAGGTGCGCACATTCGGGTCGAGCGTCGTCTCGCGAAGCTGCCCGGGGTTCATCTCGCCCAAGCCTTTATAGCGCTGCATGGTAAGCCCTGCTCGGCCTGCCGCGAACACAGCATTGAGAAGGGTGCGCGGCCCGAAGACCGGCGTCTCGGTTGCCTTGCGTTCCAGCACGACCTTGCCTGAGAACAATTCAGAGAACTCGGCGTGATAGGTGTGCAGTTTTCGGGCATCGGCCGACTGGATAAGTGCCCAATCGATGCTGTGCGCCTCCCTCACGCCGCGCACTTCACGCGAAAAGACGAAGCCGCCATTGGAGCCGCGGCTCCAACTCCAGCCCTGTTCCGTCTCCTCCGAGAGGGCCTTCAAACGCTCGACCACGTTGGCGGCCAACTCTTCCACTTCCTCTTCATTGTTGACGAGCTTCGGGTTGAGCAATCCGGCAATGGCAGCCTGCTCGACGACGGTGCGCGAGTAGCGCATATGCAGCCCGTCCAGCACATGGGCAAAGGATCGCGCCCGCTCGACGTTCGCGCGAAGGTCGAGCCCGGAACGGCGTTCCCCGTTCTCCGCTTTGAGAATGGCTCCTTCGAGGCCGCCGGCGATCAGGAAGTCTTGGAAAGCCGCCTCGTCCTTGAGATAATTTTCTGAGTTCCCGCGCTTCACCTTGTACAGCGGCGGCTGCGCGATATAGAGGTGGCCGTTTTCCAAAAGCTGCGGCATTTGGCGATAGAAGAACGTCAGCAGCAAGGTGCGGATGTGCGCGCCGTCAACGTCGGCGTCGGTCATGATGATGATGCGGTGATAGCGCAGCTTGGAAATATCGAAGTCGTCGCGGCCGATACCCGTACCGAGCGCCGTGATCAACGTCCCGATCTCCTGGCTCGAAAGCATCTTATCGAAGCGCGCCCGTTCGACATTCAGGATCTTGCCGCGCAGAGGTAGAACAGCCTGATTGGAGCGGTCGCGGCCCTGCTTGGCCGATCCGCCCGCGCTGTCGCCCTCGACGAGGAAGATTTCCGACTTGGCAGGATCGCGCTCCTGACAGTCGGCGAGCTTGCCAGGAAGGTTCGCGACATCGAGCACGCCCTTGCGCCGCGTCAACTCGCGAGCCTTGCGCGCCGCTTCACGAGCCGCCGCCGCCTCGGCCACTTTCAGGATGATAAGCTTGCATTCGACGGGATGCTCCTCGAACCACGCGCCGAGAGCCTCCGTCATGATGCCTTCGACCGCAGGCCGCACCTCGGACGACACCAGCTTGTCCTTGGTCTGGCTCGAAAACTTCGGGTCCGCCACCTTCACCGACAGCACGCAGGTCAACCCTTCGCGCGCGTCATCGCCGGTTAGCTGCACCTTTTCCTTCTTCGCGATGCCGGAGGAGGTGGCGTAGGTGTTGATGGTACGCGTAAGCGCGGCCCGAAAACCTGCCAGATGCGTTCCGCCGTCCCGCTGCGGGATGTTGTTTGTGAAGCAGAAGACGCCTTCGTGATAGCCGTCGTTCCACCAAAGCGCCGCTTCCACGGTCACGCCTTCGCGTTCCGTCTTGATGAAAATTGGCTCGGGCAAGAGCGGCGTGCGCGCACGGTCGAGGTACTGCACGAAGGCCTTCAGTCCACCGTCATATTTGAACTCGCTCTTGACCGGCTCAACGCCGCGCAAATCCGAGAGGATGATGTTGACCCCGGAGTTCAGGAACGCCAACTCGCGCAATCCGATGCTCCAGCGTCGCGTAATCGAACTCCACCATGGTGAAGGTTGCGGGGCTCGGCGTGAAGGTGACGCGCGTGCCGGACTTGCCGGGGGTCTTGGCGACCACTTTCAGCGGCTCCTCAGGGACGCCATCGGCAAAGGCCATGAAGTGTTCTTGCCCGCCCCGCCAAACCGTCAGTTCAAGCCGCGTTGAAAGCGCATTCACGACCGAGACGCCGACGCCGTGAAGCCCACCCGAAACCTTGTACGAGTTCTGGTCGAATTTCCCGCCCGCATGGAGCTGCGTCATGATGACTTCGGCGGCGGAGACACCTTCCTCGGTATGGATCTCCGTCGGAATGCCGCGCCCGTTATCTTCCACGGTCACGGAACCGTCCGCGTTCAACGCCACGGTTACAAGATCGGCATAGCCCGCAAGCGCCTCGTCGATGGCGTTGTCGACCACCTCGTAGACCATGTGATGGAGGCCGGAACCGTCGTCCGTATCGCCGATATACATGCCGGGGCGCTTGCGCACTGCATCGAGGCCCTTGAGAACCTTGATGCTGTCGGCGCCATAGGCTTCCGCCGCCATTTCCATGCGTGTCGCTGCTTCCATAAAATGCACCTGATCCAGCCGCGGAGGTCGCGGACTTGCTTTTCTATTATTTAGTGTTCCGAAGCGGATTCTGCATCGTTTGCGGGCACGATAGTGCCGTTTGAAACGTGGAAAAACTGCGTTTCTGTGACATTCTGAAGGGGCGCAAATATGTCCGCATCGGTGCCCGTCATCCAGACTTGCGCTTTCAAGCTGGCGATGGACGAGAACAGAGCGAGGCGGCGGCCAAGATCGAGATGCGCAGCAATTTCATCGAGCAAAATTAGAGGAGATGCGCCACCTGATGTTTTCTTGATAAGGCGGGCATGGGCGATGACGAGGCCGATGAGGAGAGCCTTCTGCTCGCCAGTCGAACACATCTTTGCCGGTGTGTTCTTGGGTCCATGAGTAACCTCAAGATCGCTCCGGTGCGGACCTGTCAGTGTACGCCCGGCCGCTCGGTCGCGGTCGCGCGCACTCGCTAGAAGCCGGCGATAAGCATCGCTCATTTCGCCTTCGTCGATCGCGCCGGCCTGCCCTTCAAGATGGCCTTGCAGTGCCAGCCCTGCCCAGGGAAACATCGAGCCGGGATCGCGGTCGCGCTCGCCCAGGATTTCGGCGGCCAGGCTTTCGATGACGCGTCTGCGGGCTGCAGCCATGCGAACGGCCGCATCCGCCATCTGCACCTCGATCGCATTCAGGAGTTGCGGCGGGCTCAAGGATTCGAGCGCTTTGTTCCGCTGCCGCATCGCGCGGTCGAAAATGGCGGCAGCACTCGCATACGATGGCTCAAGGCTAAGGACAAGCCGGTCCAGGAACCGGCGGCGGTCGCCGGCCGGCCCGGTGAAAAGGCCATCCATCGCGGGCGTGAGCCATAGCATGCGCACAGCGGCAAGCGCGCCGGACCCTTTGGCGAGGGCGTGATCGATTTTGACGATGCGCGCGGCGCGGGCGCTCACGATTCCGTCGGGGGAGGGCTGAACGCCCGTCCCAATCTCGATGTCCTCATCTGCGATCGAGACGCGGGCCGCAATCGCCCAGCCGCCAGCGCCGCCGTTTCGAGCAAGATCGGAGAAAGGCAGCGACCTAAGACCGCGTCCGGCAGCCAAAAGCGAAACGGCCTCAAGGCAATTCGTTTTGCCTGCCCCATTGAGACCAAAGAGGACGACCGGACCGGTGCGCACCACCATCGTCGCGGCGCCATAATTCCGAAAATCGGTCAGCGTCAGCTTGCCGATCCAGATTCGGGATGATGTCTCCAAGACCTGCGCTGCAGAATGCAATCTTCTATCGAAGCAAAAGTCGGAATTAAACGCGCATCGGCATCAGCACATACAGCGCCGACGCATCGTTCTCATCCGAGATCAAGGTCGGGGAAGAACCATCGGCCAGCTTGAACAGCGCCTGCGAGCCGTCGATCTGCGCTGTGATATCGAGCAGATAGCGCGCGTTGAAGCCGATTTCGATGGGCTCGTTGCTATAGTCCGCGGAGATTTCCTCCGTGGCCGAACCCGAATTCGGGGTTGTTGGCCGACACCACGAGCCGCCCTTCGCTGGCGTTGAGTTTGACGGCGCGCCCTTTTTCCGAGGACAGCGTCGAAACGCGGTCGACCGCCTTTACGAGATCGGCGTTTTCAAGCAGCAGAATTCTTTTTGTTGGTCGTCGGTATGACCCTGGCGTAGTCGGGGAAAGAGCCGTCGATCAGCTTAGAGGTGAGGACAACCTCGCCAACGGTGAACCTGATTTTCGCTTGCGAGAGCGCGACCTCAACTGGCGCCTGATCGCTTTCGAGAAGTTTGATGACTTCGCCGACTGCCTTTCGCGGCACGATGACGCCCGGCATTGCTTCTGCGCCAGCGGGACAATCCGTCTGCACCTGCGCCAGTCGATGGCCATCGGTCGCCACGGCGCGAAGCTTCCTAACGCCATCGCTCTCGATGGAATGCAGATAGATGCCGTTGAGGTAGTACCGCGTTTCTTCCGTCGAAATCGCAAAGCGCGCCTTTTCGAAAAGGCGCTTCAATTCGCCGCTTTCCACCGTGAAGCGATGCGGCATCTCAGCCTGCCCCATGTCCGGAAAATCATTGGCGGGCAAAATCGAAAGCTCGAAGCTTGCGCGACCGGCAGCAACTTTCAGCCGCCCCTCGTCGCCTTTGCGTTCGATCTTGATTTCCGCCCCTTCGGGAAGCTTGCGAACGATGTCGTGAAGCGTATGCGCTGGCACTGTTACCGCGCCGGCGGTCTCGACCTTTGCAGTCACGCTTTCGACGGCCTCCATATCGAGGTCCGTCGCCTTCAGCGTCAGACTGCCGCTGCCATCGGCGCCAATCAGGATATTCGAGAGTATGGGAATGGTGTTACGGCGTTCGACGATACCCGTGATATGTCCGAGAGCACGGAGAAACGCATTCCTGTCGACTACAAAGCGCATAATGACAACCACCCCGCTTGTGTGCGGTGTTTTGATTTTGAAACGCCAGTTTCACGGCTGGACGACGTCTGTCAAGTCCAGCCGCACGGAGCGGCCTGACTAAATTTTTAGATATTGCCGTCTTTCAGCATGCGCGACAGCGAATCGAGCTCTTCTTTCAACGCGCCATCATTCTGCTTCAGCGACTCGATCTTGCGGATGGCGTGAAGTACGGTCGTGTGGTCACGCCCGCCAAAACGCCGCCCGATCTCTGGCAAGGAACGCGCGGTCAGCGTCTTCGCGAGGTACATTCCGATCTGGCGCGGGCGAACGATCGATTGATTCCGCCGGCTCGACAGAAGATCGCCGCGCTGGACGCCATAATGCTTGGCGACAATGCGAAGGATGTCGTCGATCTTGACGCGCTTTGGCTCCTTCGACCGGATCAAATCCCCGATCGTGCCTTCGGCGGCATCGACTGATACGCGCTCGCCGGTCAGCTGATAGGTCGCATGCAACCGCGTGATCGCGCCTTCCAATTCGCGGCCATTTTCCGTCAGCTGAGTCGCAAGATATTCCAGGACGTCGGCCGGAACATCGAAGCCGGGTGAGGCCGCGGCTTTTTCTGAAGCGCGCCGGTGAAGGATTTTCAAGCGAAGCTCGTAATCGAGCATCCCCAGCTCGGCAACCAAGCCGCCGGAAAGACGAGAGCGCATTCTCGCGTCGAAGCTTTCGAGAAGCAGAGGGGCGCAATCTGCGGCCACCACCACCTGTTTGCCCCCGTCGATCAGAGAGTTCAGCGTATGGCAAAACTCCTGCTGGAACGTACGGCCCTGAAGGAACTCCATGTCGTCGATAAGCAGAAGATCGATGGTGCGCAGCTTTTCCTTGAAGGCCGGAGCATCGCGCGTCTGGAGCGCCTCGGCGAAGCTGTACATGAACCGCTCGGCGGTGAGATACAGCACCTTCGCATTCGGATTGCGCTGCTTCATCTCCCAGGCAATGGCATGCAGCAAGTGCGTTTTGCCCATGCCGACGCGGGCATGAATGTAAAGCGGGTTATATTTCAGAGGCTGGTCGGGTGAGCTTTCCGCAACCTGTAGCGCAGCGGCGTGAGCCAGCCGGTTCGGCGCACCGACGACAAAGGAATGGAACGTGTACCGTGGATCGAGGGGCGATCCTTCAAACCCGTCGAGCCCTGTCCGTCCGTCGCGAGTGGGCATGTTGATGACGCGAAGCGGGGTCACCGTTGCCGCTGCAGCCTGGGGCCGGGATGTGGCCGCATCATTCGTCGGCACCACGGGCTTAAGCTTCTCAACTTGAGCAAGGTGCGGCTGGCGAACCCGGAATTCCAACCGGTTTACGCCGCCAAGCTCGGTGCCGCAGCAAGCAATAAGCTTTTCGGAATAGTGGGATTGCAGCCAGTTGCGCAGAAACTTCGTTGGAACGGACACCTGCACAACGCGGCCGTCATAACCTTCCAGCTCAACGCGCCCAAACCAGCTTGTGAATACGTCCTCGCCGAGTTCAGCGCGGAGGCGACTCTGTATACGCCGCCATTTATGTTCAATCGAAGTAGTTGTCGTCGATAGATCTAACGCTTCCATTTCAAAATCCTTCGCCGCCCCAAGGGCATCAGCGTTTCATCGGAAAAAGTCTTTTTTCTGCGGAATAATTCCGAGGTTACGCTGCCAAAGCGAGACCCGGCGCCTGCTTCTCCGCGTTTTTGCGCGGAGCATCGACAGCGTCCGGCAAAACAGAAGCCAGGAGCGATCCAGCGTCAGGCTGGCCAGCTGTTCGCGTGAAAGCGTGTGCGTTCAAACTGGAAGGGCGCTCAGTCTCTGCGGAGGAAAGGGCTGTGGAAGACGGCGAAAAAACGGCGTCCGCGATATCTGATGCTAAATTTTTAAATTCTCTTGAGGCAAGATACGTCTTCCATGGGATGGAAGAATGCTCGGCTCTAGGATTTTCGCGGGCCGGCCGTGCTTCGGCTCGCGACATTGTGTGATGGGCTTGGTCAACGAGAACCGGGCGCCCTTGAAGCGTGATCGGAAGCTTCCATGTGTAGGAGCATGTGAACTGCGGCACTGCCGCTATGCATTTACTTCGCATTCATTTTCCTCCTGCCCAATGCATCGAGAACAGAGAGGTGATCCGAAACGTAGAGTCTCGGCGCGCACCATCATCCATCCATCGCCTGATCATGGACAACAACTCGCACGCAGGGGCCACCCCACTTCACGAGCTCTGGTACGCATTACAAGGTTACACTATCAGGAGGGGAACTTCCCCCGTTCGGATGTCTCAACATACAAAGGGCGCTGAAAGGGCGCAAGAGTGGAGGAATGTCACCAAACTTGCTTGATTTAGGCGCCTTTTGGCGGTTGCAGGCTGCGGAGTGCTCGAGTTATCGGCCGTAAGGCTTTGGAAAAATTAACGATTCATTAATTTTCAGCGGCCCATCGATCTAGGTTTGCAATTCTTTGGAAATACCCTCAGAGATTGCATGCGTCGGCCTAAATGACGCAGTATCTTTAACGCAGCCCAAAAGGCCCAGAGCTTTATCTTCCCTAGGACCTTGATTTATCGTGATTTTTTTAGTTCAGTGTCTGACACACATCAGACGGCGGCAACGCTGTGGTGCAAATTCGCACCAGCAACTAAGAATTTATGCCGCAGCCCCGAGAGCCTTGATGCGAGCAGACAGGCGAGAGATTTTCCGGGACGCCGTATTTTTATGAATGATGCCTTTCGAGGCCGAACGCATGATCTCGGGCTGCGCTTCACGAAGAGCAAAGGCTGCGGCTGCCTTGTCACCAGAGGCAATCGCCTCCTCGACCTTGCGGACGCAAGTCCTTACCCGGCTGCGGCGAGCCTTGTTGATCAGTGTCCGGCGCTCCGCCTGACGGGCGGCCTTTTTCGCCGATTTCGTATTTGCCATATCAAAAATCCTTTCGCGGGCGGGCGACCCGCGATCCAAGCTTCAACTGGGATGAAAAGATGCCCGCATGCCCGTAGGCAGCAACCTTCGATGCATATACCTTCGACCGGAAGGAGCGTCAACGCTAAGCAAGCCGTGTTCACCTATTGGCGATCATCGGCGAGGTCAAGAAGATCCTCCCGGCTGAGAATAAACTCGCTTCCGATCCAGGTTTCTTCGAGACGTTTGAGGCGCTCTCCCAGGGCTGCCCCTGAGTTCCATCCTCTTGCGATCAGGTCCGCTCCTCCGATCGGAAATTTTGGGCGCTGCCATGAGCGCAGAAGCTCAACGCCCGCTGTCCAGGCGGCGTCGTTCGCTGGTGCGCCTGCGGAAGTCCAGGCGAGCAGAGTGTGCCCGAGGTAAAGACGTGGACCGAATCTGTAAAGCGCGGCTTTCAGGTCGCGCATGCGAGGCTCGGCAAAATGAGGAGCCGCCGCGAAGCTCAGAAGCTCGTTCGTCTCTTGCGAGGAAAGGCGCAAATTTGCCGCAAGACGCGCCGCATCCTCCGGGATGCACACGCCGAGCGCCGCCAAACGGAAGATCGGGTCTGGACGCAGCCCCAGCGCGCTCTCAATCCGGGATAGCCGATTGAAGCGCTCGCGCCGCGCAACTCCTCCGAGAAGAAGAATGAGGACACCGCTGTCGTCCATGACCTCGATGGCATCCGGCGCGCGCCGCGCAACGAGAATGTGGAGCAACTCGGACCGGATTCGCTCGCGCGAAAGTCGCTCCAGGCCCAGCCTTTCCCGAATCGCCGCGGTCAGGCCCTCGCGGTCAAACTCGCCATGCCCGTATTGGGCGCTGAACCGAAAAAAGCGCAGGATGCGCAAATAGTCTTCTTGGATCCTGGTCCGGGCGTCCCCCACGAAACGGACGCGGCGCGCCAGCAGATCGGCGGCTCCGCCCAGCGGATCATATATCTCGCCTTTGCTGCCCGCATAGAGCGCGTTCATGGTGAAGTCGCGCCGCTGGGCGTCCTCGGCCCAATCTTCGCCGAACTCCACGGTGGCGTGACGCCCGTGCGTTTCGACGTCCTGCCGGAGCGTCGTGACCTCGAACGGGATGCCGTGCACAATCAGCGTCACGGTTCCGTGGCTGATCCCAGTGGGTACGGTCCTGATTCCGGTCTGCGCGGCGAGTCGGAGCGTGTCCTCCGGCCGCGAGGTCGTCGCAAAATCCACTTCTCTCACAGGTTCGTCGAGGAGTGTGTTGCGGACGGCCCCGCCGACAACGCGCGCCTCGAAGCCCTCGCGATTGAGGCACGCGAAGACGGCTTGCGTCTCGGATTTCAGGAACCATTCGGCGTTGGCAACGCTCAAGCCTGTCATGGGCGCATCAGCTTACTTCCGGCGCGTAAAGCCTCTCATAAAGATTGCGCAGCATCGCCGCGGTAGCGCCCCAAATGAAGCGTTGCTCATATTCCATGGCATAGAACAGGATGCGCCGGTCCTTCCACTCGCGCAGATGCCTCATGTGATTTTCTTCTTCCATGAGGAAGGAGAGAGGCACCTCGAAGACATCGGCCACCTCGTTCGGGTCCGGCGTTGGTATAAAGGCTGGATCGACGAGGGCGAGAACCGGAACGATGCGAAAACCGGTGCCGGTGTTGTGCAGATCGAGGAAACTCAAAGGGGTCACCAGCTCTCTCGAAAGCCCGACCTCTTCTTCAGCTTCCCTGAGCGCGGTCTCGATGGGTGTTGCGTCGCCCGCTTCGATTTTGCCGCCCGGAAATGCAATCTGGCCGCTATGCGCGGAGAGATGCACGGTTCGGAGCGTGAGGAGCACTGTTGCCTCAGGCTCGCGCGCGACCACCGGCACAAGGACGGCTGCATTCTTCCATGCTTCGCGCCCTACGAGGTCTTCAAGCCTTAAATTTTCGTTAGCATTCCCGTCCTGGTCAACCCTTCGCCCGGCGTCGATGCCGTAGGAAGGCGGCTGCGACACCATCCATCCGGCTTTTTCCAGCGGAAGGCCGTGAAGATTCGCGCGGGCCGCAAAACCCTCGGGAGAAAAAGGATTTAGCACCTCCTCCTCCGTCAGCTTAAGAAGTCTCTGCATGCGCGTCTCTCCACAATACCGACAAACAATCCGGCGATTCGTGCGGCAGCCCCGCCGCGTAAACGGAACCAAGAATTAGGCATGAACCTTGCCTGCGCGACGTTGTATCACCGGAAAGCATCAGCATATACTCGGATTAAAATCGGCCCCGCCATCAAAAGGTTGCTCAAGAATGCACCACCCCACAGAGCCGGACATTGTAAGCCGTGTCGATGACATCCGGACGAAGGTGGCTCGCGTCAAAGAGTCGATATCCCGAGTTATCTTCGGGCAGGACACCGTTATCGAACTCGTCCTTGTTAACATTCTTTCGGGCGGTCATGCACTTCTGATCGGCGTGCCGGGCCTCGCCAAGACGTCCCTTGTCGAAGCGCTGGGCGGAGCGCTCGGCCTGAACGCAAAGCGCATCCAGTTCACGCCCGACCTCATGCCATCGGATATTGTAGGCACGGAAGTGCTCGAAGAAAAGGCGGGATCGCGCTCCTTCCGCTTCATCGAAGGGCCTGTGTTCGCGCAGCTCCTCATGGCGGACGAGATCAACCGGGCCAGCCCCAAAACGCAGTCCGCTCTGTTGCAGGCCATGCAGGAGCATCAGATAACCTATGCCGGCCAGACTTACGCGCTGCCTGCGCCGTTCTTCGTTCTCGCGACCCAGAATCCGCTTGAGCAGGAGGGCACCTACCCGCTGCCCGAGGCACAACTCGACCGTTTCCTCCTGCAGGTCGATGTGACCTATCCGGACGCTGCTGCAGAGCGTCGGATGCTCTACTCCACGACAGGCGTCGAGGACAGAACCGTGAAGCCGGTCCTGAACGCCGCGGAGGTTATGGCCGCCCAGCGCCTCGTGCGGCAAATTCCAACCGGCGACAGCGTCGTCGATGTGATCCTGAAGCTCGTTCGCTCTGCTCGTCCGCAAACGGCCGAGGCGGCCCCGCGCGTGGACGAATTAGTAGCGTGGGGACCCGGCCCGCGCGCAAGTCAGGCGCTGATGCTGACGGTTCGCGCCCGCGCCCTGCTCGACGGCCGCTTCGCGCCCTCCATCGACGACGTGATCGCCTTGGCGAAGCCCGTGCTTCGGCACCGCATGGCGCTCACATTTACGGCGCGCACCGAAAACATCACCGTCGATCAAGTGATCGACGGGCTTATCGATCGCTTGCGATAGGGCCGTGCAGTCATTCATGTCATCAGACCCGCTATCACGGCCCTCCGCTCTCGCCCTCGAAGGCGCCTCCCAAGATTTGGTTGGAAAGCTGCCCGCGCTGCTTATGGAGGCGCGACGCGTGGCCGTGACCGTGGCTCAAGGCACGCACGGACGGCGGCGCGCGGGTCCGGGCGAGACGTTCTGGCAATATCGAAATTTCGAGGCGGGCGACTCGTCTGCGCTCATCGACTGGCGGCGCTCGGCCGGATCGAGCCACCTTTTCGTGCGGGAACGCGAATGGGAGGCGGCCCATACGGTCTGGATCTGGATCGACCTGTCACCGTCCATGCATTTCCGCTCGCGCCTGTCGCAGACATCGAAGGCGGAACGCGCAGTCGTTCTGGCTCTCGCCCTGGCAACCTTGCTGTCCGATGCGGGGGAGCGTGTGGGCATCCCGACGCTCATGGAGCCGAAGGCGCGGCACAATACCGCAACTATCATGATGGAGACGCTGGCGCGCTCCATGGCCAGCCTTCAGTGCTTTCCAAACGCAAAAAGCCGGCTGAGCCGCCATTCCGAAATGGTCATCTTCAGCGACTTTCTTGAGCCGGAATCCACTTTGGCCGAGGTCTTCAACGGCTTCGCTGTCCAAGGCGTTCGCGGGCACCTCATGCAGATCCTCGACCCGGCAGAGGAAAGCCTGCCCTATCAGGGCCGCGTCGAGTTCGTGGATGCCGAGAACGGCGCGCGATATGTAGCCGAGCGCGCCGAAACGCTAAGGGCGGATTACCAGCAGAAGCTCGCCGCGCATAAGGCCGCCATTGCGCTCCACGCGGCAAACGTGGCGTGGACGCCCTTCCTGCACCACACCGATCGTCCCGCGGTCGAGGCGCTGCTGCCGCTGCACATGCATCTGTCCGGGCTCGAAAAAGCCTACCGGGCCAAGGGCCTGATCAAAGGCCAGGCCGCTGCAAGGAATGGCCTGTCATGATGCCAGGGCTTCTTGGATCGTTAAGCTTTGCCACGCCCTGGATGCTTGCAGGGCTGGCCGCCTTGCCGGTCATCTGGTGGCTCCTGCGGTTGACGCCGCCGCGGCCGGAAACAGTGGCCTTTCCGCCGACTTCGCTGCTTTTGGGCATCAAGGCGAAGGAAAAAACCCCGGTGCGCAGCCCTTGGTGGCTGACGGCGCTTCGGATGCTTGTCGCCGCCGCTGTGATCGGCGCGTTGGCTGGCCCCTTCATCAAGCCCCCGGCAAGCGCATCTACAGCCCTTAGCCAGCCGCTTCTCGTGGTTGTCGATAATGGCTGGGCAGCGGGAAGCCGGTGGACCACCCGCAAAGCGTTCGCTGAACAGCTTGCGGGACTGGCCGAGGACAATAATCAAACGCTCATCCTCGCCCAGACGGCGGGGCCTTCGGCTCCGCTGCAACCGCTGACGCCCGCGGAGTTTCGCCAGCGTTTCGCGTCGCTCTCGCCGCAGCCATACCCGGGCGACCGCGCCGCGCTTGCTCAGCAGATCGAAAAGGAGCTTTCCTCGCGTCGCGGCAATCTTCGCGTGGCGTGGCTCGGGGACGGCGTTGACGATGGTGGAGCCGATGTCCTGGGCAAGGCGCTCAGCGGGCTTGCCGCCAGCGGAACCATCGATGTCTACAGCGACACAGCAGGATCGGGACCGCTCGCCCTCACTCAGGCAGCGGCAAACGCCGCTGGTCCGATCCGCGCCCAAGTCCTGAAAGCCGAGCCTGGACCGCGGGCCGGATTGGTGGCTGCGGTTACAGCACGCGGCGACAGGCTGGCCGCTGTACCCTTCGATATCGACGGCGCGAAGAGGGCTGCCGACGTTTCGCTTGATCTCCCCCTTGAGCTTCGAAATCAGGTCACCCGGCTTGAAATCGTCGGCGAACCCTCGGCGGGCGGCGTGTATCTTCTCGATGGGCGGTCGCAACGGCGGCGCGCCGGGCTGGTTGCGAACGAGGGCACGGACGAGGCGCAGCCGCTTCTTTCTCCCACCTATTATCTCGAACGGGCGCTGACGCCCTTTGCGGAGGTCACGAAAGCGCAAACTGCAAATCTCGACCAAGCCACAGCGGACCTTATCAAGACCTCTCCTTCCGTGATCATTCTCAGCGATGTTGGCCGGCTCTCGGCCAATGTGGCCGAGCGGCTTCGAAGCTTCGTGGAAAAGGGCGGCATGTTGATCCGCTTCGCGGGGCCGAGACTGGAGCAGGGCGGCGATGCCTTGCTTCCCGCGCCTTTGCGCGAAGGGGGCCGGACGCTGGGCGGGGCCATGACCTGGGCCTCGCCGCAAACGCCTGCGGCCTTCGAGCAGGGCTCTCCATTCGAAGGGCTCGCCATTCCGAAGGATGTCACGATCTCGCGGCAGGTCTTGGCCGACCCGGCTGCCATGCCGAGAGAAACTGAGGTTTGGGCACGGCTTGCAGACGGCACGCCGCTTGTCACGTCGGCAAAGCGTGGCTCGGGAACGCTTGTATTCTTCCATATTACCGCCAACCCGGATTGGTCTAACCTCCCAATCTCGGGCCTGTTCGTGGAGATGATGCGGAAAACTCTGGAGCTGGCGCCGTTACAGGGCTCGCAAAACGGAAGTGCTTCCGCCGCCTCCGGAGAGGCGTCGCGCGTCGATGTCGGGCAGGATGCATCCTTGAAGCCGTGGCGGGTCTTGGATGGTTTCGGCAAGCTGGCCGAGCCAGGCGAGCGCGTACAGGCCATTGCCGCTGGCAAGATTGAAAAGACACGGGCAAATGCGGCCAATCCCGCTGGGCTCTATGGCACGCAAAATGCTTTGAGAGCGATCAACGTCATCGCAGAAGGAGAGACACTGGTGGCGCTTAAGGCGCCCGGCAACGCCCATGTCATGGTATTTGCGGAAGCGAAGACGATAGCGCTTGCGCCGTGGCTTTTCCTCCTGGCGCTGGGGCTTTTCCTGGCGGACGGAGTGGCTTGCGCTCTACTCCTTGGGCCGGGCTCGATCCAATGGCGACGGAAAGTGGCTGCCGTGCTGGCGCTTGCGCTGCTTCTCGGGCTGGCGTTTGATGGCGCGCGCGCCGAAACAAAATCAGCCAAGGATGCGGCGGCTTTCGCGCTGCAAGCCTCCCTGGAAACTCATCTCGCCTACGTGATGACCGGGAACGCCGAGGCCGACCGTGTGAGCCAGGCGGGTCTTTCGGGATTATCGAAAATTCTGACGGCCCGTACCGCCGTCGAGCCGGGCGACCCGATGGCGATCGATCCCGCCCGCGATGAGCTTGTGTTCTTCCCGATGATCTATTGGCCCGTGCTGACAAATGCCGAGCCGTTATCGGATGCCGTTCTCGCCAAGGTGGACGCCTACATGAAACAGGGCGGACTCATCATCTTCGACACGAAGAACGACGATTCCAATCCGGGTAATCTCTTGTCATCAGGCGTGACGACGCCGCTGTCGCAGCTTCTAGGCAAACTCGATCTGCCGCCGCTTCAGCGCGTGCCCGACGACCACGTTCTGACGAAGTCCTTTTATCTATTGCAGGCGTTTCCCGGCCGCTGGGATAATGGCGATCCCTGGGTCGAGGCGCGGTCGGACACCGGAGACGCGACCAAGAAGGCGGTCAAATCCGATGGCGTGAGCTCCATCATCGTGACCTCCAACGATCTTGCCGCCGCCTGGGCGCTCGACGATAACGACCGCCCCATGTTCGCCGTGGTTCCCGGCGGCGAGGATCAGAGGGAAATGTCCTACCGCGTCGGCGTTAACATCGTTATGTATGCGCTGACCGGAAACTACAAATCGGATCAAGTGCATGTGCCCGCGATCCTGGAGCGCCTCGGGCACTAGAGCAGCTGCTCTAACCTTCAGAATCGATCAACTTTTCCGCCATTAATCGATTCCGATTAATGGCGGGTTGATCTAACCGCATACGCAAGGCAGCACCCGCCTCATGAACTGGTCCGTAGAGTTCTTCCCATTCTTTTCGCCGGAGCTGCTTGCGGCCTGCGCCCTTCTTTGCGTGGCGGTGATCGCGCTTTCGGCCTGGCGGAATCGCAGGGGTGCCGTTCTGCGCGCCTTGAGCCTTGCGTGCCTGCTCCTTGCGCTGGCCAACCCGAACCTGAAGAACGAAGACCGCAAATCGCTTCCCAACATCGCTGTCGTCGTCGCGGATGCCAGCTCCAGCATGCTGCTTGCCGGCCGCGGGGAACGCGCTCGCCAGATCGAAGCGGAGCTGAAAGACAAGCTCGCGAAAATCCCAAATCTGGAAGTCCGCTGGGTCCACGCTGCGGGAACCGATCAGCCCGGCGGCGAGGCCACGAACCTTTTCAGCGCGCTCAACTCGGCGATGGCCGATATCCCGCAGGGCCGGATGGCGGGCGCAATTTTCATCACCGACGGCCAGATCCACGATGTGCCGCAGGACAGTGGGCGCCTCGGCTTCGACGCGCCGCTGCACGCGCTGATAACGGGGACGCCGGACGAGAAGGACAATCGCATCCAGGTGGTCTCGGCTCCGCGCTTCGGGCTTGTCGGTTCCGAGCAGGTCGCCGAGGTGAAGGCGGAGCGCAGCGGGAAAAGCACCGACGGTGCGCCCGCAACGTTCATTATACGCCGAGCATCGGGCGCCTCCGAAGTCGTGCAGGCTCCTTACGGCAAGCTCGTCCCGATCCGGCTCCGCTTCGACAGGGCTGGCCCGAACATTGTTGAGGTTGAGCTGAAGCCCGAGCCGGGCGAGTTGACCACGATCAACAACAAGACGGTGATCCAGGCGCAGGGCGTTCGGGAAAACCTGCGCGTTTTGCTGGTTTCGGGCGAACCACACGCGGGCGAGCGCACATGGCGCAATCTGCTGCGTTCCGACGCGGCGGTCGATCTCGTTCATTTCACCATTTTGCGTCCGCCGGAGAAGCACGACGGCACGCCCATCGATCAGCTCTCGCTTATCGCCTTCCCCACGCGCGAGCTGTTCTCGGAAAAGCTCAGCCAGTTCGATCTGATCATCTTCGACCGCTATCAGCGCCGCGCTGTGCTGCCGATGATCTATCTCGATAACGTGGCACGCTATGTCGAGCAGGGTGGCGCAGTGCTCGTCGCTGCGGGCGCGGACTATGCCTCCCCCGTGAGCCTTGCGCGCACGCCTCTCGGTACCGTTCTTCCGGCCCGGCCAACGGGGCGGGTGGTCGAGGAGCCGTTCAGGCCAATGATCACAAAGGAAGGCGAAAAGCATCCGGTCACCGCTGGACTTCCCGGCGCGCCTCGCAAAGAGGGACAGGAGCCGAGTTGGGGACATTGGTTCCGCGTGGTGGACTCTCAGGCAGAGCGCGGCCAGGTTGTTATGAGCGGCGCGGAAAACAAGCCGCTCCTCATCCTCGACCGCAGGGGAAGCGGCAGGGTCGCGCTGCTCCTTTCCGATCACGCATGGCTCTGGGCGCGCGGCTACGAGGGCGGCGGCCCGCATGTCGATTTGCTGCGCCGTCTCGCGCACTGGCTCATGAAGGAGCCCGACCTCGAAGAAGAGGCGCTATCGGCGCGGGCGGGGCGTCACGAGATCACCATCGAACGCCGAACCGTGAAAGCGCAGATCGGCGAAGCGACCATGACGACGCCATCCGGCCGCGAAGTGAAATTCACGCTCGATCAGCAGGCGCCGGGGCGATTTGCCAAGACCTTATCGACCGATGAACCCGGCGTGCACCGCATTGCCATGGACGGTTTGAACGCCATCGCTATCGCGGGCGAAATGAACGCGCCTGAGTTCCAGCGCGTCGTGGCAGCCGATGAGCCGCTCCGGCCAATCCTGGACAAGGCAGGCGGCGGAGCGTTCTTCCTCGGTGGGACCGCCGGAGCGCCGACCTCCAACACACCATCGATTTCGATGGTCCGATCCGGCCGTCGCTTCAGCGGCGCTTCCTGGCTCGGCCTAAAGGCACGCGACGCTTTCGAGGTGACGGCCGTTTCATACACCCCACTCATTGCCGGGTTCGCCGCGCTCGGCATCGCGCTCGGCCTCTTGTCCCTGACGTGGTATCGCGAGGGGCGTTGACGGGATGACTGCAGAATTACACGAACCGCTTTAAGTCACGACGCCTTTGCTCGTCGCAGGCAAAAGTACTTATATTATTACTTATGCTCATTTTGCAAAACGAAACCAATTTTAAGTGGTTGTTCACCTTACAGGACAACGAGCCCGGAAAAGCTCCAATTGATGATATGAGTCGATTGCTCTGACGGCTGGTATTAGTTGGAAGGTATTCCCCGGACCAAACCGCGATAGGCCTGAAGCGCATCCTGCATAAGCTCGGCATGGAGAATGCGCCCCGGGTCGACCGGCCCTGGGAACACGATTTGCCCCAGCGGCATCGCGTCGAAGCCTGCGCGCGCGTAATAGGGTAAATCGCCGACGAGGATCACCAGCCTGTAGTCGAGATCGCGCGCCCGTCCGAGGCCCTCCAGCATGAGCCGAAGGCCGTGACCCTGGTTCTTGTGATCATCGGCGATGATGAGGGGGCCGAGCAGCAGCGCTCCCGACATGCCTCCGATGGCGACCGGCGTGAAGTCCACGGAGCCGATGATCTGGCCTTTGAGAACCGCACAAAGATTGACCCGGGGTTCGCGCATTGCGCCCTCACGCACACGATACGCGGTGCGAGCGAAGCGGCCCGGCCCGAAGGCATTTTCGTTCAAGGAGGTCAGGGCATTACGATCTTCCGGCGTTTGCAGCCGGATCAAGGCGGATGGCGTCGTCATCGCGAACCTGTTTTCGATAAGGGAATATTGGATAAAGAAGGCTCGCGTGCTTAAGCGAATAGCCCTGCCACGCAGCCGCTATCGAAGCTGCATCCATCGTCGGTGCGCGAAAGCGCGAATATGGCAGGTTTCAGAGGTCCGCATGCGAACTGAAATACCATGACTTCGCGGAAACGTAAACAAGCGCTCGAAACTGTCGCGATTGCAGGCGTCGCCTCCGGTTACTCGGCGAGCCTCCAGATTGCGGCAGCAACGACGACTGGCAGAATGGCGATTATCGACCCCAGCAGGAACAGAAGGAAAGTCGCGGCCGGATAGGAAGAGGAACTCAAAAGATCACGAATCCCGGCGGTATCCGTGACCAGCATAAGCAGTCCCCAAACCAAGCCAATGATGCATCCCAAAACGCAGTGCGTGAGGAGGTAGGAAACGATCGCTTGCGGGGGTTTATCCTGTTCCACGCAGGCACAATGCCGCCCGCTGGGCTCCGTTCCGCGAGGTCAGTGGCGGTGCGGCCTGTCGAACGAACATAATTGCGTGAGGAGCATTATGCTGAGGGGTGGTTGAAGGCGATGGCGAACGTTTTCGAGGCGCCCGGCAAGAATCGGAGCTGAACCATGGCTGAGCCACAGAATAAGCGCTGGTCACAACAGGTCACTGAAACAAGCGATGCGTTGAGCCTTGAGCCGGAGGTGTTCAAACAGGATGACCCAGCCAGGATCGCGCGCTCTCTCAGCGAGTCCGCCGAGGAAAGCAGGCGCCGAAAGGCAGAACCGTTCCGCTCGGCAATGTCGATGCTGACATTTTATATTAATCGCGCCGGCAAAAACCTTCCCGAACGCCGTAAAAAAATACTCGAAAAGGCGAAGGATGAATTGCGTCGCCTTTATGGTAGATTGCCGCGAAGACAGCGCTAACCCCCCAAGAACAAGAAGCTCCCCCATGTCCCTCGAAAACGGTCACGACAATAAAGACAAGCGTCACCCGGAAGAACTTCGTAACAAGCCTGATGTAGGAGAAGGAGCCGACAAGGTCGCTGCGGCAGCGGGAGGACACACCCCGACCTCGCAGGATGTCGACGATGAGGAGACCGTGTCTCACGAGGCTGAAGCCCCCGCGCCGCTTGACAAATCGTACTACGCGGAAGCCTCCCTCACGAAAAAGATCACCGTTTTTGCGCTGACTACCGTCCTGATCCTGATCACGCTCGGCTTGATCTACGCGTATTTGCCGCATGGCACCCCCCGCTAAGCAAAACTTTGCTTATCTGGCCAACGGATGCGCTGGCTCCGTCCGGCCGAGCGAAACCCCGCCGGAATCGTAAAAAGACAGGCGATTCAATTGTTGCGATCCCGGATAAGGCTTCGCCTTTCCGGGACTTGAGAAGTTTCCGCCGGCAGAAGAAGCCATGAAAACATTGGCGAATTCCGCTCCAACGTCATGGCCGGGCTTGACCATAGGCGCTAACTTAAGGCTTGCCATGCGGAATCGAGTCAGATTCTCATGGCATGACATATCGCTTCTGAACGATCTCTGGCAATCCGCGCTGGCCCGGCTTGGCGGAGCGCCGGCTATTGAAGCATCCGCACGCGAGAAGGGGGGCTTTTTTGAGGGCCCGGGGTGTGGCCAGCGCCGCCGATTTGCTGCGGCTTATCCTTGCTTATTGCCCGGGAGGCATGGGGCTGAGGTCGACGAGCGCCTGGGCCGCCTCGGTTGGGCCTCGCAGACCTTTCGAACGTTGCTTTGCTCAAGCGCTTGCGCAAATGCGGCCCCTGGATGGAACATCTCATGCCTTCTTCGCTGGCGGAAACATCCGGGAATAACCCAGCTTCCAGCAGTTGGCGCAGCCGAGGGCCTCTGCTGAGGCCCCGCGGTGGCCAGTTCAGAGCTGGGACTGCAGGAACGCGCGGATGCTGGATCGCGCCACGTTGCGGGCGACGAAAGTGTCTCCAATTCCACGGAACAAGACGAGCGTCATCTCGCCGTCCTTGACCTTCTTGTCCTGCTCCATGAAGGACATCAGCTCGTCGAGCGACGGCGCGCGGCCAACCAGCTTTCGAATGTCCGCAAAGCTGACGGGGAGGCCGTATTCGCCCAAATGTGCCTTCAGCCGGGAAGCCACCTGCGACCCGCAATAGCCTTCGTTGAACGAATACTGTCCCGCGAGCACCATGCCGAGCGCGATGGCTTCGCCGTGCAGCACCTCGCCGCTATACCCGGCCCAGGCTTCGACCGCGTGTCCGAACGTGTGCCCGAGATTGAGAAGCGCCCGGTCTCCCGCCTCGCGCTCGTCGCGGGAGACGATCTCGGCCTTCATCTGGCAGCTCGTCTCGATGGCATAGGCCAAGTCATCGCGTTCCTGATCGAACACCGCGGCGGAATTCTGTTCGAGCCAGCGGAAGAAAACGGCGTCGCCGAGCGCGCCATATTTCACGATTTCGGCATAGCCTGACTTGAATTCGCGCGGCGGCAAGGTTTTGAGCGTGTCGAGGTCGGTCAGCACAAGCGACGGCTGATGAAACGCGCCGACCAGGTTTTTGCCGTGTGGCGTGTCCACGCCCGTTTTCCCGCCGACCGAAGAATCCACCTGCGAAAGCAGCGTCGTCGGAACCTGAACGTACCTCACCCCGCGCTTCACGCTGGCGGCGGCAAAGCCCGCGAGATCGCCGATCACTCCGCCGCCGACCGCGATCACGGCGTGGTTGCGCTCCATGCCGAGATCGAGAAGCGCGCTGCATACGCGTTCAAGCTCCGGAAAGCTTTTTGATGCCTCGCCCGAGGGCACGTAGATCGGGGCGCCGAGAAGCAAGCTCTTCGCAGAAAGCCCACGCTCAACCGTCTCGGTGTAAGCCCGCACGGCCTCGTCCGCCACGATTGCGAAGCGCGCATCCGGCAAAGCTTGCGCGAGATGATCCGGAGCCGAGGCGAGAATGCCGCTCCCTATGAGAATGGGGTAGCTCCGGTCCCCGAGCTTGACATCGACGCGGGCAGCAACGTTTGCCGTCATAATCCCTCCTGTTCTTGTTGTTTCAGCGCCCCGGCCTGTTCCTGCGCGGCAAGATACGAGGAGAGAAGCGCGAGGATTTCGTCCACGACGGCCTCATGCGGCGCGTCGCGGCTTTCAAACTTGAGATTGGCCTCAGCATAAAAGGGGCGCCGCTCGGAGAGAAGACGCTCCAGAACCGTTCTCGGATCATCGGTCTTCAGAAGAGGGCGATTGTCGCGGCGCAGGACACGCTGCAGGAGAAGATCCACGGAGGCGTCGAGCCAGATCGAGATGCCGCCTCTCGCGATGGCGGCGCGCGTGTGGGGCGAGACGACGGCGCCACCCCCGGTCGAAAGCACCTGCGGGCCGCCCTGCAGCAGCCTGCGGATCACGCGTTCTTCCCCCTCGCGGAAATAGGGCTCCCCATGGACCGCGAACATATCTTCGATCGTCATTCCCGCGGCATGCTCGATTTCAGTATCCGCATCGACAAAGAGCAGTTCGAGCGCGGCCGCGAGCCGCCGCCCTATCGACGACTTGCCCGACCCCATCATGCCGACAAGAATAATGCTGCGCTTCTGAAGCGCGCACCGCACGGAACGCGCCAGAGATTTGTTCCCGCCGCTTTCGGTCTCCGCCGTCATAGATGCCCGCTTCGAGGTGGTAAAGATCGCAATTCCCCAACTTATGCCTACATCCTATCCTTGACAACGGGCGCGAAGAGCGGCAGCCCATTTTCAAAGGAACCGGCCTGGAGGCTTTCATGCCGACACTTTTACGATTTTTGACGATTGTCGGTATTCTCGTTGGGTTGTTTTACGGATCTATGTTCGTGCTCGCAAACTTCTTCGAGCCGCAGTCGCACGAGATGACAAAGTCGATCCGGGACGCGAAGATAAAATAGGATGGCGCGGCCCCACGTTTCCCGCGCTCAGCCCGAGGACGAGGCCCCGATCGAGGGCTTTCTCAATATGATGAGAGCGGAGCGGGGCGCTTCTTCCAACACGATTTCAGCCTACGCTGGCGATTTGCGGGAGATATCCGCCTTTCTTGCCGCGCATCGGGCAACGTTTCTTTACTGTTCGCGCCCGAACCTCGAGGCCTTCTTCGAGGATCGGGCAGAGAACGGGCTAGCGGCAAACTCAGCCGCCCGCAAGCTGTCCTGCCTTAAACGTTTCACCCAGTTTCTCATCGCCGAAGGCTTGCGCGCCGACGATCCGGCGCGGCTCATCGATGGCGTGAAGGGAAGGCGGAGCCTCCCTGCGACATTATCGATAGCCGAGGTGGATCTCCTTCTCACGACGGCCCACGAGGCGCCCGCATCCGCAACTCCAGGCGCTCGGCGTCGCGCTCTGCGTCTCGCCTGCCTGCTCGAACTCCTCTACGGAACCGGGTTGCGCGTCTCGGAACTTGTGAGCCTGCCCCGCAATGCGCTTCGCGGCGACCGTATGATGCTGACGGTCAAAGGCAAAGGCGGCCGCGAGCGCGTCCTGCCGCTGAACCGGAAGGCCCGCGATATCCTCGACACATGGCTTGAGGCGACCAGGCCCGTGGGAAGCGCCGCCGAGTCGAAATGGCTGTTCCCGTCCTGGGGCGAGGACGGCCACCTGACGCGTCAGAAATTCGCTCGCGATCTCAAAGCTCTTGGCGCAAAGATCGGCATCGACGAGGAGCGGCTATCGCCGCATGTGCTGCGGCACGCCTTCGCAACCCACCTGCTCGACCGCGGCGTCGATCTCCGCGTGCTGCAGACATTGCTCGGACACAGCGACATCTCCACGACGCAAATCTACACGCACGTCATGGAAGACCGGCTGCGCCAGACCGTGTTCGACTTTCACCCGTTGAGCGAGCGCTCGAAGCCGCCGGAAGCCGAGTGAAGGCCAAACGGCGCTCGTAATGATCTTACTGCAGAGCGCTGGTCTTATGCCGGGCGCCATTTTTATGATAGGTTTCGGCAGCCCTGTTCACGATGTTGAAGAACTGCGCCTTCCCGTAGTAACCGGCAAACCGTCCCACTTCGACGCCGTTATCCACCCAGACAAAAGTCGGTGTAAACGTAACCGGTTGATTGAGCCGGAACGACACCTTGCCGCCCATTTCAGCAACCCAGAGTGGAAAGACCTTGCCAGCCGGGCTTCCAGCGTAAATCGGCAATACTTCCCGCTTGAAAACCTTGCATGTCCCGCAGGACGGCGATTCGAACACGACAAGATCCATCGCCTGCGCCGCTGCGGATGCTAAACCCAGCATAACGACAACCGCGATAAGACATTGCCAGGGGTATTGAAATGCACGCATTCAGTCCTCGTAATCGAAACAAGCAATCGGCGTAAGATTATCTTGCCGGTGCTAACGCCGTAGAGCGAGTGTGCCCTAAAGCATTTAACTTTTCTACTCAGACCCGCAGCACAGCACGGCAATCACGCAAAATTAAGACGACGTTCCCGCGGAGACGAAACGCCTCACGTCAGCCCCAGCGGCTGAACGGAGAATTCGAAGCTGTCGCCCCTTCCCCGGAAGGGCGGCGGCGACCGAAAATCAGTCCAAAGATGCCGGCCACGATGCCGAGCACGATCCGCACCGCGATGCTGAAGCCCACGAGCACGATCTGGGCCTCCTGAAAAAAAACATTCACCCAGACCATGTAGTTGTCCGAAAAAGGGAGTTGGCTGACCTGTTGGCGGATAGACAGCGCCCAATTCTGTAGTTCCCGCATGGTCGACGGGTAGTTGATGAGCGTGTAGGTGAAGGCAAACAGGGCAAGAAGCATCGTGAGGATGAATGCCGCGATAGAGAGTAAAAATCTTAAAAATCCCATGGTCCGCCCCTTGATCCTGCAAGCGCCTGCGTCGCGGGCCAGCCATTCCAGCGCGATCGCGAGTTTCGATTAATTTTATTCATCGCGGAATGGTACGGTTTTGTGAAGCTTGTCATCAATGTAAAGACTCTCGGTTCAGCCGCGCAGCTTCCGCCTGTTGAAGGGGTTGGGCCGGCCCGCCGCACGTGATATTGTGCGGTGCAAATATTTTTTACCTGCATCGAAGGTTAACCGGCCAAACCATGCCCGACCAGCCCTGGATTTTCCGCACCTATGCGGGCCATTCGAACCCCAAAGCGTCAAACGAGCTTTATCTGAAGAATCTGGCAAAGGGCCAGACGGGCTTTTCCATCGCCTTCGACCTGCCGACGCAGACGGGCTACGACTCGGATCATCCGCTCGCGCGCGGCGAAGTGGGCAAGGTCGGTGTGCCGGTCAGCCATCTGGGCGATATGCGCACGCTGCTCGCCGGCATCCCGCTCGGCAAGATGAACACGTCGATGACGATCAACGCGACGGCGGCGTGGCTCCTTTCGCTTTACATCGCATTCGCGGACGAACAGGGCGTGGACCGCAAGTCGCTCACCGGCACGGTTCAGAACGACATCATCAAGGAGTATCTGTCGCGCGGCACGTATGTGTTTCCGCCACAGCCTTCGATGCGGCTCATCAAGGACATCGTCGTCTTTCTCCTTCCGCGAAGTGCCGAAATGGAACCCGACGAATGTCTGCTCCTATCATCTGCAGGAGGCGGGCGCGACGCCGGTGCAGGAGCTTGCCTATGCGCTCGCGATCGCCATCGCGGTGCTCGATACGGTGAAGGCGAGCGGCGAGGTCTCCGATGCCGAATTCAGCGAGGCAGTGGCGCGCATTTCGTTCTTCGTGAACGCAGGCGTCCGCTTTGTCACCGAGATGTGCAAGATGCGCGCTTTCGTCGATCTCTGGGACGAGATTTGCGAGAAGCGCTATGGCGTGACGGACCCGAAGCTTCGCCGCTTCCGCTACGGCGTGCAGGTCAATTCGCTGGGCCTGACCGAGCAGCAGCCCGAGAACAACGTCTATCGCATTCTTCTTGAGATGCTGGCCGTGGTCCTGTCGAAGAAGGCGCGCGCGCGTGCGGTTCAGCTTCCGGCGTGGAACGAGGCGCTGGGCCTTCCGCGTCCTTGGGATCAGCAATGGTCGCTGCGCATGCAGCAGATCGTGGCGTACGAGACCGATCTTCTCGAGTATGCAGACATATTCGACGGCTCGCGCGTCATCGAGGCCAAAGTCGAGGAGCTGAAGAACGAGGCGCGCGAGGAACTTGCACGCATCGAGGCCATGGGCGGCGCGATTGCGGCCGTCGAGGCAAGCTACATGAAGCAGCGCCTCGTCGAGAGCAATGCCGCGCGTCTTCGCAAGATCGAGGACGGCGAGCAGACCGTCGTCGGCGTCAACAAATTCCTCGAGACCGAGCCGTCACCGCTGTCGGGCGGGACCGATGGCGGCATCCAGACCGTGCCGGAAGGGGTGGAGCGCGAGCAGATCGAGGCGCTGAAGGCGTGGCGGGCCGCGCGCGACGCGAATGCTGTGCAGGCAGCCCTGGCCTCCCTTCGCGCCGCCGCACAGGAAGGCCGCAACATCATGGAGCCGTCCATCGCCTGCGCCAAGGCTGGCGTCACGACCGGGGAATGGGGCGACACCCTGCGCCAGATCTTCGGCGAATACCGGGCGCCAACGGGCGTCTCTCGCGCTGCGGCCCAAGGCGGCGGTGCGGGCATCGCGGAGTACGCGCCGACGTCGATCGCGTCTCCGCCAAGCTTGGGCGGCGGGTCAAGTTCCTCGTCGGCAAGCCCGGCCTCGACGGCCATTCCAATGGCGCAGAGCAGATTGCAGTGCGCGCGCGCGATAGCGGCATGGAGGTCGTCTACGAAGGCATCCGGCTGACGCCCGCGCAGATCGTGAATGCGGCGCTTGAGGAAAGCGTGCACGTTGTCGGCCTATCGATCCTTTCGGGCAGCCACGTGCCGCTCGTGCGCGACATCATGGACCGCATGCGGGCGGCGGGTCTTGGCTCGATCCCTGTCGTCGTCGGCGGCATCATCCCGGCCGAGGACGAAGCAACCTTGAAGGCTTGCGGCGTAGCCGCGATCTACACGCCGAAGAACTTTCAGCTGAACGACATCATGGCGGGACTCGTGAGGCTGGTTGACCCGGACCTCAGGGCTCTCGCCTCGTAAACTGCGTCTCCATTGTCGAGCGCGCGCCGGCCAATCCAGCTCTGGCCACAACCTTTCGAGGGAGGTTCAACGGTATGGAGATTTCGACGCTAACGGGCCCGGAGCTGCAGAAGCGGCGTTGCCGCAATTGGCGGCGCTCGGATCGAGGTGTTTCGCGACTACCCGTATCTTTACGATGGGTCTCTCGACTATGAAGCAGAGCTATCTGAAAGCCCTGATCACAGCAAAGACAGCATTATCGTGGCGGCCGAGGATGGCGGCAAAATCGTCGGCTGCGCCACGGGATCGGCGCTCGAAGGACACCACCGAGAGTTCGCAGCGCCCTTCCGCGAGCATGGCTTCGATCCCAAATGAGATTTTCTATTGCGGAGAATCGGTGCTTCTTCCCAGCTACCGGGGACGTGGCCTTGGCCACACGTTTTTCGACCGGCGGGAAGCTCACGCAAAAGCATGCGGTTACAAATACAGCGCCTTTTGCGGGGTCATAAGACCTGACGATCATCCGCTCAAGCCCGCAACCTATTCGCCGCTCGATACGTTCTGGAATAAACGCGGGTACCGGAAAGCCGAAGGGATGATCGCCATGTTTCGCTGGAAAGACATCGATCAACCGCAGCGAGACCGAGCATCCGATGCAATTCTGGATCCGGGAACTCGTAATGACGGCGCGTGTCATTCGCGTCGCGGCAGCGCAGTATCCCTTCGAGGAAATAACCTCCTTCGCCGCTTTCGAAGACAAGTTATCGCAGTGGGTTCAGCAGGCCGTCACCCATGGGGCGCAACTCCTGGTGTTCCCGGAATATGCGGCGATGGAACTCGCGCGGATCGCCGGCCGCCACATCTCGCGCGACCTGCACGGCGTCCATCGAAGCGTTGCAATATCATATCGGCGATTACGAAGCCGCGTATGCGGAGCTTGCGAAGCGTTTCGGTGTTTTCATCCTCGCGGGAAGCGCGCCGACGCGGCTGACCGACGGCCGTTTCGTGAACCGCGCCCAGTTCTTCAGCCCGAACGGGCACACCGGCTTCCAGCAGAAGCACATTATGACGCGTTTCGAGGCCGAGGAGTGGGGTATCAGCGCCAGCGCCGGCCTATGCATCTTCGATATCGGGTCGCGAAAATCGGCATCGCAATCTGCTACGATGCGGAGTTTCCCCTGATCGCGCGCGCGCTCGCCGAAAGAGGCGCCGATATCCTGCTCGTGCCGTCCTGCACCGACACGCTCGCGGGATATTATCGGGTCAGGCATGCCTGCGCCGCGCGCGCGCTCGAAAACCAGATCTATGTCATCCAATGCCCGACCGTAGGCGAAGCGCCGTGGTCAGCCGCGATGGACTCAATGTCGGCGCAGCCGGCTTCTTCGCTCCGCCTGACCGCAAGTTTCCCGCCGATGGCGTTCTCGCGCAAGGCACGCTCAACGAAGCGCAATGGGTCTATGCCGACCTCGATCTCGACCTCCTCGCCGTGGTGCGAAAAGATGGCGAAGTCCTGAACGCACGAGACTGGGAGTTGCAGCCTGGGGCGCCAGTGCTGCCTCATGCAAAACTGGTGACGCTCGGTTAGGCTTAGCCCCGATTGCGGGAGTTTGGCCGATCGGGAAGCAGGCCTCCTGTCATGGGGCTTCAGCAGTCGTGCATGCCCCGTACGTCGGACGATCCACACGGCTTGCACAACGCACGTTTACTGCACGGCGGGAGGAGCGAAAACAGGCCGTGGTGCTAGCGACATTTTAACTCGCTGACGTTATAACTCGATAGAGCGAAGCCCGGCGTGTTTGCGCGTTACGGAGCGTTTGAAGCGCGTGACTGGGCGGATTCGGCGCGAAACTCAATGCGTTGCTGCTCGAACAGCGCAGCCAGAGCTCGGAGGATCATGAGTCTTCCATCATCTTCTCGCCGATATACCGATTACTGCGGCATTTCTGACCTTTGCATGATTTGATTTGGCGACCGGCGCGAAAGATGAGACCCTTTGTTTGTGAGGAAAGCAGGAGCTTCATCCGATCGCTTCCCCATAAAAGTGACTACTGTTGGTGGCGTTCAAAACGATCAAGCCGTTGTTGGTCGGGCAGGTTGAGTCCGGCCTAGCTATCGGTGTGTTCGCGGTGGAGGGCTGCCAGATGATTTGGCATTTCCATTCCGTGCCGAGGCCCTCCTCTCGGAGTTCGTCAAGAACGTGAATGGCTATGACCGGGGTGCCCCATAAATCGAGAGAGTTTTGGGGATTAAAGTCACGCTCGGCTATGACGAGCGATGAAAAGCTAAGACAAACGCATGTGGAAGCGGAATTATAGAATTTAGGAGGACATTATGGCTACTTTGCGAGACGCTTATACTTCTAATGAGTTTGCCGGTGAGAAAAGAGAAGCTCTACGGCAACCGCCAAAGGCTTCCTTCGGGCCGACAGCAGAGAGGGCCGCAGAGGCGAAAGCACTCATCAATTTCCTTATGCATGATAAATTGTTCCTCGCTCTTCTTCGTAGCAACGATCCGAGAGAGCGCGCTTCTGCCATCGGCAAACTAAACGAAGCCCACTATCAAGCTTACGGCGACGCGGAAATGGAATAGCCGTTTCTTGCAGCTTCATCATATGCGCAGGCTGAAAAGGGCGGCGGTGTGCTTGATACCCCGCCGTACGCCGGGCATCGGCACTGTCGCGGCAATGCCTAAGAAGTGCCGTCTCTCCGGTGGTGGCCGGTTTAGAAGATAGCTAAGCATTCCGCTTAAGAAGAATCCGCGCGCCGGCATAGGTTACGATAATTGCACCGGCGATCAAATACATGCCGAGTGAGATGGCTTCCTGCCCTGTTCTCACTCCCGGCGAAGGCGAGCAGGATGAGTGCCGCCGCGGTGCGCCAGACCCATAACGCAACATCACGCAGGATCATGGTGGGGTAGAAATCGCTCGCGCGATGGCTCATGCCATCCATGGTTTTAAGGTCGATGACGTGCTGCGAAACGCGCATGATGGGCTGCACGAGGCTGGTGCCGATCGTGTAGACGACCAGCGGGATAAGCGTCAGGGAAAGGCCGAGCATGACGTTGAGCGCGACACGCGCAACCGAACTCATTCCGAGTATGAACAGGCGGTTTTCCGGACGGCGGCGCGAGCCCACCGCCAACAGAGCAAGCGCTCCGGCGATGGCGAAGACCGTGTTGAAACCGCCAACGTTCAGCGCGGTATCAAGCACAGTGATGGCCGCCAGCGGGATCAGGGTCTGCTGAAGAATATGCGCTGCAGCACCGCCCATGAGATAGACTTGGGCAGCCTGGTTGCGCCGGTCCGCCGTGCCTCCCAATCGGGGCCGGGCGGTAGTCTTTCAGCGCGCCAAGGGATGGAAGCCCGAGCAGGAACAAAGGCGGCATTGCCAGGAACAGGAGGGTGAAATCGCCAAAGCCAAGCTTATGCGAGATCCAGATCAGAAGTGTCGCAAAGGCGGGGGCTTGCCGAGGTTATGATTTGGTCGCCGGCGGACAAGGCCGTTGAATAAATGTCGCGTTCATGATCGCTTGTTTCCATCAGTTCGTAGGTGTGAATGGTAAGCCAGAACATGCCGCTGCCAACCCCTCTGATGGCCAAGGCGCCGCAGGCCTGCGGGACATCTTGCGCAAGCGGCAGCAGAATAAGGCCTAGACCGTTAAAGAGGAAACTCAGAAGAAATCCGTGCTTTGCATTCAGGCGGCGCCCGCCGCACGCACCGTAAATGCAAAAACCAATCATGATGCCGGTGAAGAAGACTATTGCTGCAATGATATTAAGCTGTACGCTCCCGAACATTTCATAGATGTATATCTGCGAAAAAGCGGTGACGGCCCGGCTGACAAAACTATATATCCAAAACAAGTAAATCAGCGACAGCGGCGCCGCTGCAACCGGAAATGTGCCAGGGAAAGCATCGGGAACCCCCGCCAAGGCAGCTCTGAGATGGGCATTGCCTGCCGTCTCTTGCACGAAGCCACCCTTGAGCGCAAGCTGTCCTTTATCAAACGGAGGCTCAGCTTTGCCGCATTACCGCTATTTCGTCACCTATTCCGGCGTGAAGCTACCGCTACGGCTCGTAACTCCAATTCAAGACGCTGAACTTGAAAACCGCAATACATACATCCGTGCGGAGTTCGACGATCAGGACCGGCTGATCGGTGTGGAGAAGCTCGTCTATGGCGAGGTCGAACTCATGCATCGATACGACTATGACCGCAATGGCGGCCTGAAAGCCGCGCATATCACGATGGATGGTCAGACCACCGTGATGACTTTCGGCGCGGTGGAATGACGACGGTCAACTCAGCGACGTGAGACAGGGTTCTGTTTACAGAACCTGATACACCGCGGGCGAGCGTGGAGTCCCGGGACGCGTGTTGACGATGAGCTGCTTTTTCTCGAGCGATCCGAGAACCGAGTGCAGCGAGCCAAGCGGTATTTGCGCGGCCTCAGCCAGACTCTGCGGCTTTCGCTTCAACCTGCTTATTCTCATCCATCTTTGCACGAAGGGCATTCAGCACCGCGCTTTGACGTGCGCTGAGTTCATGCGTGGCCCCGTTTCTTTCGGCGCTCTCACCATTCGAAGCTGCAGCTGCGGCCAATACCGGCACTGAGACCTCCACCAGTGGCTCGGGCTTCCCTGCGCTTGCGGCATCCGCGTATGCTTGCGCCCTCGCGGCGTCATAGAAGGTCGCCACGACCTCCAACAATCGGGGGTTCCTGGAATTGATTCTTCACGACGGCTGAGCTGCCGTCTTCAAGGACGATGACCTTGAGCGTTTCATTCTTGCTTGCCATAGTTATTTCCTTTCCTTCGGCAGACATGGCGCGGCTGTGCTCATCCCGGCAAAGCGTCGCGTCGAGCGCAATCTGTATGGATTGAGCGGATTGGGCGTGGCCAGCGCTGTCGCTGAAATCTTCTGGACCCATGGGCAGCTACAGAAGCTTATTACCCCGGCTTTTGTCAACTCTGGAGCTTGAAAACATTCACATTCTACGACTGAAGACGTGGAAAACATCAGTCGAACAGTCAGTGATGAGCGACATTATAGTGATTACCTTTGGGTTGAAGAGTTACGTCAACTGCAAAGGCTAAGAATCAACGACACGATTCGCGCCTTTGGAAATCAGCTCAGAATAAGTCGTGGCAGCCGCACTCAATTACAACACAGCCAAGACCTCCGTTGGCCCTGCCGCATCAACGGCACCTGCAGAAATGAGTTATTTGTCTTTTATCGCCTCGTCCCATAGGCGGGTGTGTGGCGATGCACTACGCCCTGAGGCTTGCGTTCAAGCTTGATCCAGCAGTTCGGACATTATGAACTCCGCTTCGGACCGCGACCTGCTGTTGCACCTCGCGGAGCGGCCTTCACCGCTGCGGTGACGCATTTCATGTGCAAAATTCGAGTGGCGACATAGCTCGTGCCCAATCGCAATGGATTGTGAGCTTCGCCGGTCAGCTATCCGGCTCATGTCGGCCGGGCAAAGGGGATTTTCCCGATTATGAGCGAACAGTTATTAGATAGACCCAATTTTCAAAAGCAGGTTGAAGATAGAAGACGCTCAGCGGCGATGCTCCCGAACCTGGCGCTGCTGACATTGGCCCTGCTGGCGGCATGCGCGGCAGGAAAGCTCGTGGCCGCTACTTCTGACCCACCTCACGGCCGATGAGACTTACGCCATCGTTATCGGCCGCACTTTCGCTCTCTCCTATTTCGATCATCCGCCTTTGCATCAGTGGATCGTTCACGCCTTCACCACCTCCTTTGGAGAGGGATGGCAGGTTCGCCTCCCATTTCTGTTCATGGTTGTGGCTTTGAATGTGCCCCTCTATGGCCTCACCCGCCGGCTTTTCAGCCGGGACGCCGCGCTTTGGGCGCTGTTCGGGTTCAACACGACGGCGTACTTCACGGTTTGGCCCGACGGCATAATCATGCCGGATGTACCGCTTTTTCTTTGTCTCACCGCCGGGGTATGGGCAGTCGCTGAAATTCTCTTTGGATCTCAGGGCGGCAAAAGCAGGCTTTGGGCGCTTTGGCTCGCGGCCGGAGTGGCGTTCGGCTTCGCGGGCCTCGCGAAATACACGGCCATCTTTGTGCCCGTGGGCCTCTTCGGCTTCCTCTGTGGCTCGCCTGCTCATCGGCATTGGCTTTGGCGCCCGCAACCCTATCTGGCGGCAGTACTCGCGCTTACGATTTTCTCGCCTGTCTTAATCTGGAATGCGCAGAACAATTGGGTCTCATTCGCATTCCAGTCCGGGCGCGCATCCGGCGGGGCGTCTTTGGGTCTCACCGCATTCAGGCATTTCGCCGAGGCTCTCGGCGCTCAAATCGCCCTCCTGTCGCCGTGGGTTTGCCTCCCGGTTGTGCTGGCCCTGGCGGATGCCGTGAAGTCCCGTGATGCGGGAAGCCCGAAACGCTTTATGTTGTGGCTCGTGGCGGTTCCGCTCTTGTTGTTTTCGTTGCTTCCCTTCTTTGGCAGGACCTCGATTCCACACTGGTTCAATTCCGCATGGCTCTTTGCCTTTCCCTTGCTGGGGCTATGGCTGGAGCGGCAAAGTGCAAAGTGGTTGAGGTCATGGGCGGCACTCAGCGCTGCGCTCACAGCGGTCACGTTTGTTGCAGTCACCGCCTACCTGATAGAGGGGCCTATCTGGAAAGCGGCAAACGCTTCCTCGCGTGAACTTGCGCCACAGAACTTCGACTGGCAGACCTTTGCGGCGGGATCATCTCAGCCCTCCTTCGTAGTCGTCGACGTTTGGAGTATCGGCGGCAAGGTGGGCGCCGTTCTAGGCCCTAAGATGCCGGTCTGCACCTTCTCCCAGGACCCTCGGGAATTCGCTTTTCTATGCTCCTCGAAGGCGTTCCTGGGACAGGACGCGCTGATCGTCCTTGCGAAGGAAAGGACTGAAAGCGAC
Source organism: uncultured Alphaproteobacteria bacterium (assembly GCA_963829495.1). Classification (GTDB taxonomy): domain Bacteria; phylum Pseudomonadota; class Alphaproteobacteria; order Rhizobiales; family Rhodomicrobiaceae; genus Rhodomicrobium. The sequence goes on along the minus strand of CAWHIT010000027.1, from coordinate 28,589 downwards.
CTGCCCCGACTTGCTCCCTATTTCGAACACGTCGATGCGAGACCGAGTTCAGGAAATTGAGGTGGCAAGCGATTGGGGCTTGAGGCGCACAGTTACGTTGACGCGCGCCCATGTGCTCTTGCGCCCCTATCCGTCACCTTACGGCCTTGATGCAAAACCGGGCTCCTGACCAGCTACGCAGAGTTCGCCTGACGCGCCACCGGATCGCCGCCGCCGTCTTCCCGCAACTTGATTACCCGCATGTTTCCGCCAATTCCTTCGTCATGGCCGCCCCTGGAGGCGGCCATCCAGAAAAATACAAGGTATTTCAAGTTATGACTGGATGGCCGGGTCAAGCCCGGCCAGGACAGTGGAGCGACACCAATGTTTTCATGGCGTCTTCTGCTAGCGGAAACATCCGGGTAATCAAGTTCCGGGAAGGCAAAGCTTTATCCTGGATCCCAACAAGTTGAAATGCCGACCTTTTTACTATCCCGGCTCGCGCTTCGCTTGGCCGGGACTACGAAGTGCGGAGCCAGCCGCATCCGTTGGCCAGATGAGCGAAGGTTGCTTAAGCAATCATGCGGCGCAGGTCGCTCTGACGCCCGTCCAGGAAATGATGCTTCAGGACGCCGCCGATATGGGCCGAAATCAGAGCATAGAACAAGGCCGGCAGGGCAAGGTCATGAACTCCCATCCAGATTGACGCGGTGCGCTTGTCCGGGGTCACAGGCGATGGCAACGGCCATCCAAAAAACTGCATCGCTTCGCCGCTGTATGCGCTCATGAAAAAGCCGCTGAGAGGAAAAGCCAAAATCGCAGCGTAAAGGCCAATGTGAACGGCTCGAGCCAGATGGCGCTCCCATGCGGCCATGCCGGGAGACGGCGCGGGCGGCGGGCTGAACAAAAGCCACAGCAAGCGAACGGCCACGACGGCGAACACGGCCAGGCCGAGCGATTGATGGGCAGCGAGAAACTCGGCCCGGTCCGGCGAATCCTACCGCCAGCACCGAGACGAACAAGCCCATGGGAACGAGGCACAGCATTAGGGTCGCGGTGATCCAATGCGCATAGCGGGACACGAGACCAAACGAAGATGCCGTATTGGCGGACGGCACAATTTTGATTGTGCGCCGCTTGAGCTGGTTCCAGGCGGCCCAAAGAAGAAAAGCGGCGGCCGCCGTTGCGATGGCGGCCTCGATGTTGAGGATTAGGGGCTTATACGGGTCCAGGAGTGATGAGGCCGGCGGCATGGTCCTGAACGTGCCGTCGAAATCGGCCATGACGATCGACACGACGAGCATGAGGAGAGCAATTGCCGCAAGCACGTTCCCCCCGCCCGGACAAACCGGTTTGTCGCATTGAGGCTGAGCGCCAGAGCAAGGGCGAGTGCAAGGTAGCTGAATGCCATATCGTTTGATCCGACTGAGCTTGGGCGTGCGTGGATTGATACGCTCTGAAACAGCCGCTTGATCTGCGCCATGGTCAAGAGCTTCGGAGCGGCGGCGGAAAAAAGTGAATGGCGCGTAGCCAAGGCGCGCGCTGCAATCCGTGCTCGCTCCCGCGAAGGCGCGCCTTTCGTGGATTTCGCTCTTGTTCTGCTGACGCCTGGCTCGCGCCGCTTTATCCTGGATCGCGGGCACAGTCCCGGATGGAGGCACGAGAGGTCGCGTGGGTTGTGAAAGCCAAAGGATGCACGACGCCCATGAGGCCGCAGCGCCGCGCCGATGCCGAAGCTGCGCCGCGCAAGATCATTCACATCGATATGGACGCGTTCTACGCCTCCATCGAGCAGCGCGACAATGAAGACTTGCGCGGCAAGCCCGTTGCGGTCGGCGGCTCGAGCGCGCGGGGCGTGGTGGCGGCTGCGAGCTACGAGGCGCGCCGCTTCGGCGTCCGCTCGGCCTTGCCTTCTGTCACCGCCAAGCGCAGATGCCCGGACCTCATCTTTGTGAAGCCGCGCTTCGAAGTCTATAAGCAGGTATCCCATCAGATCCGCGCAGATCTTCGCGCGGTTCACGCCGATCATCGAGCCGTTGTCCCTGGACGAAGCCTATCTCGACGTCACCGAGTACCTGAAGGGAGCGGCTTCGGCGACAGGCATTGCCAGGGAGATCAGGGCTGCCATCCGCGCCGAAACCGGCCTGACGGCGTCGGCCGGTGTCTCGTACAACAAGTTCCTTGCCAAGCTGGCTTCGGATGAAAAGAAGCCGGATGGGCTGTTCGTCATCACGCCGGAAATGGGGGCCCGTTTCATCGAGACGCTGCCGGTTGGCAAGTTCCACGGCATCGGCCCGGCCACATCGGCGAAGATGATTTGGCTTGGCATCCACACTGGGCTGGAGCTTCGGGCGTGCGAGCTGCCTTTTCTCATGAAGGCTTTCGGCAAAGCCGGGCGCTTCTATTACTGGATCGCTCGCGGCATTGACGAGCGGCCCGTGCGCGCCAACCGCATTCGCAAATCCATCGGCACGGAAACCACCTTCCTTCAGGATCTGACTTCCTTCGAGGCGATGCGGGATGTTCTCGAGGACCTTGCCGCGAAGGTTTGGCGCCACTGCGAGGCGGCAAGGATGCGAGGCCGAACCATCACGCTGAAGGTCAAATATTTCGATTTCGAGATCATTACCCGCAGCCGCACTCTTCCGGCTATTATAGCGTGCGAGCGCGACCTCGGCAGCGTTGGTGTGGGGCTTCTCGCGCCGCTCATGCCGCCTCGAAAGGGCGTCCGCCTTCTGGGCTTGACCGTATCGAATTTGGAAGATGACAGCGTAGCCGCGCCTTCACACCCGCAGATGAGCCTTGCGCTCTGAGGAGAATCAAATCAGCGATACAGCACGCACCGCGACTGCAACAATAGTTCCCCCGACCGTTCTTGGCGTTCTGCTTTCCGCTGCCGCGTTCCTGCTTTTCACCTGCTTCGATACGGCGAGCAAATTCCTTGCGCGCGACTATTCCATTTTCCAGATCATGGGCGTCGAGTTCGTGACCGCAACGGTGCTGCTCGTGCTTTTCGCGATCTTGAAGAACGGGGGCAAGGCTGAGCGGCAAACTTTGGTCATGAACCGGCCTTCGTTGCATCTCTTGCGGGGGATCGGTCAAATCCTTGGACAGTCGCTCGTCTTTCTCGCAATCCCGCATCTTTCGCTCGCCGAGTTCTACGTCATCGTTTTCTGCATGCCCATCATCACCGTTTTGCTGGTGGGCTTTTTCCTGAAGGAGCGCACCCCAGCCTTTGTATGGCCAGTGCTTGCAGTGAATCTTGCTGGCGTGTTGATCGCGCTGCGGCCGGATCAAGGGGTGAATATCTGGGCGCCCGCCGCGCTGGCTGGCACCGTTCTTCTTGCGGGTTCGCTCGTGGTTCTCCGCAAGATGATGGAAAGCGAAACGCCAGAGATGGCAGCGATCACCGCGAGCGCGGCGCTGGCGATGGGAGCGCTCGCCGTGACGCCGTTCGTCTACAAATCCGTAGCCGCGGGCGACTTTGCGTTGATGATGCTTGGCGGCGCCCTTTTCGCTCCGGCGCAGATCATGCTCAGCAACGCTTTCCGCCTTGCCCCTGCCGCCTTGGCAAGTCCGCCGCAATTCCTGCAGCTCGTTTATGGCGCTGTCGGCGGGTATATCGTCTTCGGCGACATGCCGACCATATGGATTTATATCGGCGGCGCGACCGTAATTGCTGCGAATGCCTTCCTGCTTTTCGCACACGGTGAAGGGGTCCGCACCGAAAGCTGAAAGTCCGAAAATCGCCGTCATACGGCAGTGCGTTTGGCCTCTTTCGGGAGGGAAGCAGGCTTGTCAAGCTTTACAGCCGCTGGCTTGTCTTGAATGTTCAGCCAGCCAACAATCTTATCGCTTGGGCACTCAAGCCGCCACCTCAAGCCGTCTACCGCAAATTCGAGGTCAACCTCTGCATCGAGGCCCAGTTGAACCATCCGCGAAACGACAGTCGAGCCGAAGCCGGTTCTGACAGGAGGCGCCACAGGCGGGCCGCCGCTCTCGCGCCAGGAAATCGCGAAGCGCTCCTCGCCGGTATTGGCGGCCTTCAGGCCCCAGCCGACATCAACACGGCCGGCTTCCGCTGAAAGCGCTCCATATTTCCCCGCATTTGTCGCGAGTTCGTGCAGCGCCATGCCTATTGTCTGTGCGGCGGATGCCGAGATGAAGAGGGGCGGGCCACTGAGGTTGATCCGTGTGCCGATCAGGTCGCTGAAATGCTCGAGCTGGGAGTGGATGAGTTCGCCGAGGTCCACACCTTTCCACTCCGCCTTGACGAGCAGGTCCTGACTGGCGGCAAGCGCGCGCAGCCGCTCCCCGAAGTTCTCGACGAAGCTTTTGGCATTTGTGGCCGCTGTCTGCCGCGCGATGGCCTGGACCAGCGCGAGCATGTTCTTGGCGCGGTGATTGACCTCGCGCATGAGGAGGTTGACCTGTTCCTCGTGGCGCTTGCGCTCGGACATGTCGGTCACAAGCGCGACATGGTGGGTGGGCTTCCCGGTAAGATCACGCAGCAAGGAGATATGCTTGTGCACCCAAACAGCCTTGCCGTCCTTTCTGATGTACCGGTTGAAGAATTCGAAGGACGGTATTTCCTGCGCACGAAGCCGGACTCCCGCCGCGACATTTTCCTCGCGGTCGTCCGGATGAACGAGACCCTGGAAATCGAGGCTCAGAAGCTCCTGCTCGGAATACCCTAGCATGGCGGCAAAAGCGGGATTGCTGGATTGGAACCGCCCTTGCAGGTCCGTTATGGCGATGCCGGTCGCCGCATGCTGAAAGATGCCTCGATACCGCTCCTCGCTCTCGCGCAAGGCCGCCTCGGCCCGCTTTCGCTCTGTGATGTCGATGAAGGCCGCGACGGCGCCGGCTATGTTTCCGTCCGGATCGCGCAAGGGCGTGGCGTTACCGTAGAGGAAACGCCTTTCGCCATCTGAAAATCTCCATTCGAACTCGTAATCGGTCACCTCTTCGCCGCCAGCGGCCCGCCGTAAGGGAAGCTGCTCGTTTGGAACAGGCAGCCCATCCTTATCGAAAATCTCGAAGCGAAGGAGGCTCGGCGCGGATTTAGAAGAATTGGCGCCTTCAGGGATGCGCATCCAGGCGGTTGCGAGCCGGTTTGCCTGCACTGCCCGGTAGGACGGATCGCGGGCAATCCAAATTCCCGCCGGGACCGCGTCGAGCACGGCTTGCAGTTGCGCTTCTGTGGCTGTTGCGGCCTCATGAAGCCGGGTTTTGGCCTCTTTCGCCAGCCCCAACTCCGCAGTGCGTTCTGCAACCATCTGCTCCAGTTCAGCGCGGCGGTCCGCCTCCGTTCTTCGCAATCGCGCTCGGGCTTTTTGCAAGAGCTCAACCATCCAGGAAATAAGAAGGCAATTGAGGGCGAAGATGGCCAAAGCCAGCCAATCCATCGCAGACGTGACCAGGAGCGAACCAACGGGCTCGACCCAAAAATAGTCCGCGAGGAACGCGCCGGAAAACGTCGCCAAGGCTCCAGCAGGCAGTCCGCCGTAGAGTGCGGCCAGCATCACGGCAGGATAGAAGGTTATGAATGCGAAGCTCGTTCCAAGCACTTGGAGAAACACCAGACGCAGAACGGCTGCAGTGAGAACGATGGCGACGGCAATGCTGTAGCGGAGCGGAGCTTTCTCTTGCGACGGCTCACAAATGATAAAAACGGGCTTTGTATCCCGGAATGCCGCATAGGCGGCGATGAGCATGTAGCCGCCGCCCAGGAACTGAGCCGCACGACTGACCCATCCCAGCACGCCGCCGAAGGCGGTTTGCAGCGTGAGGCCGATGTAGCCGATGGCGAGCAGCATCAGCGCAAGCGCGAACCACTCGATGAACGTGGAGCGGAGGATTACCGCCTTGCGCAACAGCAAGAGCGTCAGAAAGATCGCGAAGATGGTCGAGCCAAGAACGAATTGGCGCTCAAGGCTGGGACCTTTGCCTTGCACGAAGAAAAGGGGCGTCCACCCTTGAAGAGCCATGAACACCAGGAAAGCCGCCGCCGCGACCGCCAGGGCGTAGGCGGCAAGCAGCGATTGCGGCCGCTGAGCCAGGTTACGTGTGCCCCGCTGCAGAAATGCGGCGCCAGCCAGATAGCAAAGCGAAGCAACCCACACTGCAAGGTTGTGAATAGTGACGATGGTATTGACGTCGAAACCAGGGCTGGCCACCCGGGCAATCAGAGTGGATAGGCCCGATGCGCTCCAGAGCAATGCGCCACAGCCAAGCAGCACCACCCCCGGCGCTCCGGTTATCAGGAAATTGCGCGCGAACAGGAATGCCATCCCCAACCCTGGCAAGGTGGCGAGCACGAGATTAAGCGCAATCAGAAGTTCAGGCGATTCATGCGGCGTCTGAGTGTTTTTGAACCACAGGCTGATGACGGCAAGGAGCAGGATCGGCAATGGCGCCCACGCAATGCGAGGCGGCCGTGACATCTGCGCGTGCTCCGCGACGCGCGTTGCTATATCCGGTTCGCTGTGAGGATAAGTCTTCATCGGCAGTATTCAGGCGCTATCCGTCGCCGTCCCGCAATTTTCTTGTACGCAGCCGCTCCTCTCCCGAAGGGTTCGCGACCCACTCAAAAAGACAGAATATCCCGCCCAAGTCCACGATGGACTTCCGGGCGACCTCAAGCCTGCCGGAACTCACCCCCCGAAGCCGCGTTTTTGTCTGCACGATCGCTTGTTTTGGGGAGAGAGTTCAAGAATGGCCTTTTCAGATATTCGCCGGGGCGGTGCTTCTGTCGTTTTAGCACTCAGTCTCATGGCGCACTTCGATGCGGCGCTTGCTCAGACCAACTCCGAACTTATCGACAAAGGAAAGTATCTCACAACGGCCGGAGGCTGCGTTTCCTGTCACACCAATCCAGGCGGCGAGCCTTTCGCTGGCAACCGGGCGATTCCGACGCCATTCGGCACCATCTACTCATCCAATATAACGCCGGATAAGGACACGGGGATCGGCAAATATACCGATGATCAGTTCTATAAGGCTTTGCACGACGGTATAATGGCGAATGGTAACTATCTCTATCCAGCGATGCCTTTTACATCGTTTACCAAAGTTAACCGGGACGATGTTCTTGCGATCAAAGCCTATCTCTTTTCGCTGAAGCCAGTTCACTCCGAGCAAAAACCCGACAAGCTTGCCTTTCCGTTTGATATCCGCGAAGGCCTGGCCGCATGGCGGGCGCTGTATTTCAAGCCCGGTGAGTTTCAGCCCGATCCCGGCAAATCCGCTCAAATCAATCGGGGCGCATACCTTGTCGAGGGCTTGGCGCATTGCGGCCAATGCCACACGCCGCGCAATATTGCTGAAGCCAACGAAAGCGGCGAGGCCCTTCAGGGGGCTGCCATCCAAGGCTGGTATGCTCCCAACATCACCTCGGATTGGACTCAGGGGATCGGGAGCTGGTCCAATGACGATCTGTTATCCTATTTCAAGAAGGGGTTCGCGGAAGGACATGGGATTGCGGTGGGGCCGATGTCCGAGATGATTCACGACGATTTGAAGCATCTCACCGATGACGATCTGAACGCCATCGTGGCTTACCTGAAATCGACGCCTCCGAAACAGGAAGCAGCCAAATCCGAACTGGGCGTAAGCGAGGTGGCCAGCACCCTCTACCTCAATAATTGCGCATCCTGTCATCAACTCGACGGACAAGGGATAAAAGGGAAAATCCCGGCGCTTGCCAATAATGGCAGCGTCAAGGCTCAAGGCCCGCAGAACGTCGTCAAGGTAATCCTTGCCGGGCTTCCGGCCACCGATACGTTCGGCCCGATGCCCTCTTTCGCGGCATACCTCGACGATGGTCAAGTCGCGGCCATCGCAAACTACGTCCGCACGAAATGGGGAAACAATGCGCCCGCGAACGCCGATGGCTTTCTCGTCGCGGACCTTCGTAGCCGCACGCCTTTGACGCTCGCTGTTGGGCAAGGGGAATCGCAATGTCCCGTCCAGCTAACCGGGGGCGCGAAGGCAGTTGCGGACAAGGCCAGCTCTCAGGCGCAGAACATCCTGCAATCCCTGACGGAAGTTAATGTGGTGCCGAGCGTTGAAAAGCTCGTCCCTCAGATCAAGGCAGCTATTCCTGACGCATCGCCGGCTGACCTGGTCAATGGCTTGACCGCTGCTTACTGCCATGAGGTGGCCGGAAACAACTCGCTTAGCATCACGCAAAAGCGCAGCCGCCTCAACATCTTCAGCCAGCTGGCCTATACGGAAGCTGTGGCGGGTACGATTGCGCCCCCGCCCGCAGGAAAAAAGGCTTCACTGCGCTAGGGCTAAACGGTTTGCCTGACGCGCCACGGCCGTCATCCCGGAAAGGCACAGCCTTATCCGGGATCGTAACAAACTGAATCACCTACCCTTTTGCGATCCCGGCTCGCGCTCCGCTTGGCCGGGATGACACAGTGTGGAGCGAGTGGCATCTGTTGGCCAGATGAGCGAAGTTTGCTTAGGATGGCTTAGCAAATTGCAAAGGAGTCACATGCAACGCCCACTTACAGCCTACGTGGCCGCGGTCGTCATCGCGCTGGCCGCCGTGATTGGCATCCGCTGGCTTATGGCAGGATATGAGGGCGCACAGAAAGCCCTTATATTCAGTGCAGGCTTTTTGTTCGGCATGGTTGCGATGTTTATCGCCATGCATGTTTATCGCGATAACATCTGGCCTTCGTGATTGCTTGGCACGATTGGGTCATGCCCTCGTCTGCGATTGATCGCGTTCGCGCGTGGCGCCCTTAACGATCTCGAGGGAGGCTATCAAATCCCCGGCTTCATCGTGGAGCGTGTGTTTTCCGGATTTGATGCTTCTAATCATCCAGGTTTCATAGTCAGTGGCAAACGCGCGCAAGACTTCATTAAGCTCGTGGCTTTTTTCCTGCTCGGGCACCAAGGTGATTTGTATTTGCATGGCCGATCCCCTTACCTGACCAGTTGCGGAATATTGCTTCCACCTGCTGGACGACTGCATGAAAGGATAAACAAGTAAGGCAGCGGATCGGTCTTGCGCCATAGTAACGTCATGTAAAAATGCTCATCAATTAATTCTTACCAACGATCACGCCTGATCTACCAATGGTTACTGTGCTTGGGCTATTCGAAAGCAATGAGCCTCAACTCCGAGTGATATGGATTTTATATGACGACGTCGTCATCTCTGGTTGCAGGGGTGCCACTGAGTGAAGCGGTATCATGCGAAACGAGGGGATAGGCATGCGCTCCCTGAATCAATCGCTGCCGCGCGATCGCTCTTGCCGGCGGTGGTTCACGAGGATTCGGCCGTAGTGGCTTTCAACACGCGGTCGCTCTCATCTCCAAAATTTGAGGAGGCCCTGGGCCTCGCGGACATGGCCGCCTTTACAGCTGCGACCCCGCGAGAAGGTAATGTGGCTGGGGGCGCGGGCAAATTAAGTGAGCGAGGAGAAAGATATGGCAAGCTCCGAGAGAGAAACACCGGGCAGTTCTCGCAATCCGGTTATTCTCTCCATTCAAACCGATGCGGCTGGGCACTGTGTCCTTAGTAGCAGCGATGGGTGCATTGGCGGGATGTTTCTTAGCCGCCAGGCTGCTTTGCGAGAAGTGGACAATCGGATCTGTATGTCAGACCGCGTCACCGTCATCGTAATCGAGCCGGAAGAAAAAAGGTCCGCTTCTCAACATTGAGAATTTTCCGGCGAGGTTTTAGGCGCGCGAAGGGTGAGGGCCGCCTGGGGCAATCAACGGCATCAGCGCTTAAGGTTTCATCGCTGTCATAACCGCGGCAGTCCGCCATAGACCCTTCATAAAATGGCCACTCGCCCGCGCTTAACTCCTTGACGTGTATCCGTCCGGCCACGCGCTGCCGGACATCTCGTCCATCGAGAGGAGTCCATGCGCCGCATTCTTACCGCCGTCATCGTCGTCGCGCTCTTGCAATCCGCAGCCGCCGCGCCTCCCCCCGTAAATGGCCCGTGGCCCGAGGTTGCCCAGCGCTGGATCAAGAAATACCGCACGAAGCCGGAGCCCATAGCGGTGTCCGCGGTGATCCGCGGCCTCAGCCAGCACGGCACGCTGAAGGAGCCGGAAAGCTCGGGCCTCTATGTCGGCTTCTTCGCGGGCGTGCTCGGCTCAAACCCGAAAAACGCTTGGAGAATCATCGAGAAAACGCTGCCGCTCCCCTTCGAGGACCAATGGATTTTGATCCGCGCCCTCGCCTATTCGGGCCTGCCGGAGTGGAAGGACCATATGCGCGGCCTTGCCATGCGGCTGCCCGACCGCCAGGAGATGGTGCAGCGCTATCTGTCGGGCGATTTGCCGCCGCTCAGCGAGGTCGCGCTCGAAACGACGCGGCCCGGCACATTCGACAAGGTGAAAAGCTTCTTCAACGGCGACATGTTTTTCAAGGCGAGCGCCGAGCCGCCTAAGCGGAAGATCACCTTCGAGTTGAACGCCGATCTCATCGACACGCTTTGGGGCATCTATTTCGCGACGGGGAAAGAGGCTCCCATCGCGCAGATCGTGATGCTTCTGCCGTGGGCGAAGGAACGCGACAGTGTCGAAAAGCTGACAATCGGCAGCATGGCGCGGTTCACGCTCGCCTCCAACGCCGCACGCGATGTCGATCTGCTTCGCGTATTGAAACGGCTGCAGGAGGGCCAGTCGAAAGAGGTCAAGCCCGTGCTGAAGGAAGTCATCGAGGCGGCTGAACTTTCGGATACAGCGCGTCTTGGCAAGGACGCGATGGCGGCGCTCGATGAGTTAAAGAGGAAGGGGCCGGGCTCGACACGCGATCTCCTTACCTGGGGCTCGGTCGGTGAAGCGGCTGTCTCAATGGGGTGCCTTGGGCTTGCCGTCGCCGGGCAGGTCGAGGCCGGGATTCCCTGCGTCCTTGGCGGCGCACTCGGCACCGGTGCGCTGCGTTATCTCGGCCGCACGGACTGAGCGCGTCTTGTTGCCAACTGGCTTTTGGTGTGGTCGCTACAAAAGGCGGCATCTCTCTAACCTCCGGTTCAGCTTGCGTTTGCATCTGAGCCGGGAAGGTAGGAAAAAGCTCCTTGCCGAGAGGTTAATGGAACCACTGATATTAAGAGGAAAGATACCATGATGAACGGCGCGGCGGACCATTGCTGCGCACCATGCCGGAAGCTTATGTGACACCGGGACTTGTTAGCCAAATCCCGGGGTCAATCGGTAACCTCGGCGTGTTCAGGAGTTTGTCTGCCGCCGGTAACTGTCCCGCATCTCCCGCTTGAGCATTTTGCCTGCCACGTTGCGGGGGAAGGCGTTCATAATGCTAACGTCGGTGACCCGCTGAAACTTGGCATCCACCTTGCTGTTGATCCATTGCTTCAGCTGTTCGGGTTCGATCGTCTCCCCAGCGCGGAGTACGACGGCGGCGACCGGCGTTTCACCCCATTTTTCGTCGGGAACTCCGAACACGGCCACTTCGACAACCGCCGGATGTTGGATCACCACTTCCTCGATGTCCTTGGGATAAACATTGACTCCGCCGGTGATGATCATGTCCTTGATCCGGTCGACCAGGAACAGATAGCCATCTCCATCGACATAACCGGCATCGCCGGTGTGCAGCCAGCCGTCAACAATGGCTTTTTCCGTCAGGTCCGGGCGTTTGTAGTAACCCGGCATCAGCATGGGGCCTTTGCCGCAGATCTCGCCCACCTCGCCGGGCGCGCATTCCTTGCCATCCACCTGCAAGATACGCATCTCAAGGAAAGGCGGCGGTACGCCCACCGACCCCACCTTGCGGACGGCGTCGTGCTTGTCGAGCACGGTCATGAAACCTTCGGTGAGCCCGTAGAGCTCATAAAACCGGCCCGGCAACACTTGATTCAGCCGATACTTGTATTCAAGCAGGAGCGGTGCGCCGACGTTGTGGATCATCTCCAGGGACGCCAGGGCCTCGGGCCTGAAGGCCGGGCTGTTGAGTATCGCGATAATCTGGGATGGGACCATGACGATATGGGTCACCTTTTCGCGTTCGATATCCCGGATCACCCGCTCCGCGTTGAATGCCTCGTGCAGGATATAGGTGCCGCCAAGGTACATCCAGGGCATCAGATCCAGCATCGCGCCGTTGAAGACAATGGCGCCGGCGTGCAGGACTACGCTCTCCGGCGTCATCCGCCAGGCCGAAGCGAACAGCGCGCAATACATGGCGCGCACGTAGTGGGTATGCACGATGCCCTTGGGCGCGCCCGTCGTGCCACTGGAGTACATGATGTTGTACATGTCCGAGTTGGTCAGGCCGGGATCCGGGGGATTATCTTCGGCGGCCCCGGCGGTGAAGTCTTCATAGGTGCGGAAACCCGACGGTGCTTCCCCTTGCCAGCCCACAAGCACGAAACGGTCAGCCCGGATCGCTGGCAGTTCGCCCCGAATGCGGTCCAGGGTTTCGGCGAAGGACGCCTCGGCGAGCACGACAACCGAATCGGAATCCCGCAACAGGGTCGCCAGTCCACCCTCCTGTAGAAGAGTGCTCATGGGGACGATGACGATGCCGGTCTTGGCCGCGGCCCAGTAGGCGGTCATCAGTTCCAGACAGTTGGGCAGAACAGTGGCGATCTTGTCGCCCTTCTTGACGCCGCTGGCCAAGAGCGCGTTGGCCAGGCGGTTAACGACAGCATTCAGCTTCCGGTAGGTCAGCCGCTGGTCGCCGACCACCAGCGCCAGATGATCAGGCCGGTAGCGGGCATGCCGCGGCAGCAGTGCGCCAATGTTCATGAATTATTCCTCCAACCTGTGCCGATGATCAAGCAAGCGGTCGCTGGTATTATCGCCGGGCATGATCTGTTTTGCCAGCGTTCCCGTGGTCCCTGAGACAGACATTCCGGTACAACCTTTGATGGGCGTCTGCTTGGTTAGCCTTGGGGCTCGGACGCGGGAGGAGCTACGCCTCCAATCGCATCGCAATGCGAGAAAGCGGATGAGGGCTAAAGCAGCTTAGTTTTCAGGTAGGTGGTGAGGCGAGCCCCTACCCCTCAACCTGCACCGGCGCCGCCAGCGCCATTTCGATCTTCGCCAGCGCCGGGTCGAGCGCTACGGCAGCCAGGCGCGTGTCGCTCGATATCGCGGTCAGCGCCATTCTCTGGCCGTGCGTCGTGAACAGGCGGCACAGCGTGGTCGAGTTGGCGGCGTCGCGGATGACGACGGCCAGCGCGCCGCCGCGGCGGGCGGCGAACTGGTCGGCGACGCCTGTCAGGCGGGCGGTGGCCGCGGCCATGGCGTCGAAGTCCGGCGCCGTCCCGGCCGAGGCGACCACGAGGCCGTCCTCGTTGCTCAAGAGGACCGAGCCGAAGTTGCCCACGCTCGCGACTTGTTCGAGCAGCGGGGAAAGGTCGCGGCGTTCGCCGGCGCTGCCGACCCGTGCCATGTCGATCGACTGGCGTTCGCGTTCCACAAGCGGCGCCAGCACCTGTTCGATCGACAGGCGTTCGCGTTCGACCAGCGGCGTCAGCACCTGCTCGATGGCGGATTTCAGGGTGCCGTCGTCATCCAGCGCGCTGGCGTTGCACTGCTTCCAATGTTGCAGGATCGCGGCCTGTTGTTCGGCCACGCCCCGCAGCCGGGCGCGTTCCCTTAAACCGCGCCGGAGGCCGGCGAGGTAGCCCGCCAGCAGCAGAAGCACCGCGGCGCCAAGGCCGATGAGAAGGGCGGGTATGGTCATGGATGCTCCGTGGCGCCGGTGGCGCTTTTGCAGGCGGTCAGGCCCTCGATGCCGACGATGACGCGGCGATCCCGCGCGTCGACGCTCGCGGCGGCCTCCGTGGCGCCGGCGGCGCGCACGGTCATGCGGCCGGCGGGGATGCCGTTGCCGGCGAGGATGGAGGCGACGGACTTGGCGCGACCGAAGCTGAGCACGAGGTTGTTGGCCTCGCTGCCGCGGCTGTCGGCATGGCCTTCAACGAGCAGCCTTGCCTCCGCATGATGGTCGAGCCAGTCGCGCAGTCGGGCTATGCCTGCGTCCGCCCCGGCCAGCGGCATGGTGCTGGCCCGCGCGAAGGTGAGCGTTACCGGGTCGAAACAGGGCGGCGGCGCCGCCGGTTCCGGCGTGAGCACGGGCACCCATTCGGGTGCAGGCGCCGGCGTGGGCACCGGCACCTCAATGATGGTGGGCGGCGGCGGCGGTGACTGTTCGTGCACCATGATGGTCACCGGTTCCGGCGGCGTCACGGGCGGGGCCACCAAGATCGAGGCGGAAACAACCGCCAGCGTGGCGCCCATGGCGGCGAGCACGGCGACGAGCAGGGCGGGCGCGCCTTCGCCGGCCAGGGGCGGGGCGGCTGGGAAGGCGTCGGGAAGTTCGGCGTTCACGGAAGCGCTTTCCATCTTGCTAGTGTGGCGTCTCGCAATTGCCTACCAACTTCGCTCCACGCTCCTATAGGCAATTGCGAGACATAAGCCACACTCGATCTTGTTTTTGCTAGATCAACCCGCCCTTAATCGGAATCGATTAAAGGCGGAAAAGTTGATCGATTCTAAAGTGCTAGTGCAGCTTATCCGCGTCCGAATAGACGCAGGCTGCTCTAGTGTCCCTTGTGTCTCAGGCCGGCCACTAGCGCGGCGGCCCGGGCGGCGGCTATGCCGGCACCTTGAACAGCGGCGTGATCAGGTCGATGCCGCAATCGAGGTTGGCGCACCAATCGATGAATTTCTCGACCATCGGCTTGCCGCGGAACAGCGCGCCGTGCTGCGGGGCGATGATGTCGATGTCGAGCGTGCGCACCATGTTGGCCCAGGCGCTCATGACCTGTTTGCTGGTCATGTAGCGGCGGTGGAAGCCTTCCATGTATTGAAGGTGCGCGTCGAAGTCGGTGACTTCGAGGTAGTCCATGCCGAGTGCGGCGCCGAGATCGCCGGTGTACAGAATCTTCGCGACCGGGTCGTAGAGCTGGAAGTTGCCCTCGCTATGCAGGAAGTGCGCGGGCAGGGCAACCAGCGTCCCGCCGCCCATTTCGAACGTCATCCCCTCGTCGGGGATGGGCAAGAGCCGGTGCTCGAGCAGGTGGTCCAGGCCGAAATGCGGCACGAAGCGCACCCACAGCGCGGAGATGTAGGCCGTGGCGTCGGTGGTCATCAGCCAGCCATTGACGGCGGCGACGATGTCCGGGTCCTGGTGCGAGAGGAACAGGTAGCGCAGGCTGCCGCGCCCGAGGGCCGAGAAGGTCTTCGCCATGACTTTGGAATAGACCTTGTGGCCGCCGGGATCGAGCAGCATGGCCTCGCCATTGTGAACGATGAGGTGCTGGTTCGCCTGCACCGCGAGGCCGGCATCGCCGGAATCCTCGAGCAGGATGTTCCGGTGGGTGCCGTTGTCGAATAGCACGGTATCGGCCATGAGCGGCTCCTAACAACGATGCGGCGCAAGGCGCGGGTTAAGCGAAGCGGCTTAAAGGACTTTCTGCAGCGCCCGGATCGCTTCGCGCATGTCGAAGAAGACAAGGCCGAGCTTGCTGGTTTCGTTCGTCACGGCCAGCAGCAGGGCGCCGCGGCCGGCGCTGATCACCACGGCGTAGCCGTATTCGCCGCGCACGATCACTTCCTGCACGGCGCCGCGGCCCAGTTCCGCCGCCGCACGGGTGCCGAGGTTGAGCAGCGTGGCGGTCATGCCGGCGACACGCGTTTCTTCCATGTTCATGGTCTCGGCGCGGGCGATCATCAGCCCGTCCTCGGAAATCAGCGCGCTGGTCTCGATCCCGGGTAAATCGGTCTGCAGCTTGCGGAGGATCCTGTTCAGCTCATCGAGGCGGGTCATGCCGCTCCCCTGCCGGTCATACGACGAAACCGGTTCTTTCAGCAGTCCCATCGGCCTGGACATCGCTGTCACCTTTTCCTTAAATGTAGTAATCACGTATCTCGACGGTTGCAATTACGCTAACGGAATTCTCTCTGATTTATTCTTGCGGGTTTCAAATCGTTTCGGGTTGTGTCAAGAGCGAAAAATGGCTGTTATCCCGATGGATTCATCGTCGGTAAGCCGTAAGACATGCGCGCCAAAAAGATGCGGGACGTTTTCTTCCGCAAAAAAACATCACCAGACACATTTCCTCCGATAAATTGAAAAAGCGTCAATTTGATGTCACAGTCAACAGCAGTATGGTTGCAGTGGTTGCTGCTAGTATTGAAGGTACTTTTGATTTTGTACCCGATATTTCCTGTACTCAGGCCAAGCAGACTTCGCTCATCTGGTCACGGATGCGACAGGCTCCGCACTTCGTCATCCCGGCCAAGCGAAGCGCGAGCCGGGATCGAAAAAAGACAGGCGATTCAATTTGTTACGATCCCGGATAGGGCCTCGCATCCCGGAACTTGATTACCCGGATGTCTCCGCCAATTCCGTCGTCATGGCCGCCCCTGGAGGCGGCCATCCAGTAGAATACAAGGTATTCGAAGTTATAACTGGATGGCCGGGTCAAGCCCGGCCATGACAGTGGAGCGAAAATTCGCCAATGTTTTCATGGCTTCTTCTGCTAGCTAGCGGAAACATCCGGGTAATCAAGTCCCGGGATGCGAGGCCGGAGAGTTCGGCTTGGAGCAGTCGCGCCATCGCAGATGTTCCGATCGCGCGACATGCCTCAGAAATCGCTCTTAGCGCTCCAGGCCCATCTGGATGTAGCCCGACGGACAAACGTCCTTACAGATATGGCAGCCGATGCATTTGCCGTAGTCGGTATCGACGTAACGTCCAACGGTAGCCTGGCTCTTCTTCACCCGGTGAACGGCCTTCTGCGGACAGTAGATCAAGCAATTGTCGCATTCGAAACAGAGCCCGCAACTCATGCAGCGGTCAGCCTCGGCGCGCGCCTCTTTCTCGCTCAGCGGCTGCAAGCGCGTTTCGAAGTTGCCGAGCACGTTGCCTGAATCGATCGCTTTCTGACTGCGAACGTGCTGCGGCGTTTCGCGAAAATGCCCGAGAAACAACTCCTTGGAGTTTACGATCAGCGTTCTCGCCCGGTCCTCGAAATTATGCAGCGCATAATCGGCATGATCGGTGCCCCTCACCTGGGTGTGATCATATTCGGCCGGCGAGCGTCCGACCTCCTTCAGCTTTTGGATGAGGTCGAAGTGATGTGCGTTCACTTTCGGCAAACCAGGCAGAGCTTCGCGCGCGAAATAATGGCCGATGCTCTGCGCGGCGATCCAGGCGTGGCCGATGGCCGTCGTCAGGAGGTGCGGACGGATGACATCGCCGCCCGCAAACACGCCGTCGCAGTTCGGCGAGCGTTGATATGCGTCGACGGCGGCGGCGCCCTTGCCGTTGTCGAGCGCTTCGAGGCCGGTGAAGTCCGCGGCCTGCCCGATGGCCGAGACGATGAGATCGCACTCGATGTCACGCTCGGTGCCCGGTTTCACGGTCATCTTTCCGCCGGTCCAGTCCACTTCGGCGACCCGCAGCGCCTTCGCATGACCGGGCCTGTCGAGCACGACTTCGATGGGAATAAGGCAGGGCAGGATTTGCACGCCCTCCTGCGTGACATGCTCCAGTTCCATCTTCGTCGCCGGCATTTTATCGATAGGACGGCGATAGACGATGGCCACCTCCGCGCCCTGGCGTTTCGCCGAGATCGCCACATCGTGTGTTGTCTGGCCCAACACGACAAATGCCGGGTGGTCCTTCTCGTGGGCATGTTCGATATGCCCGAGCCTGCGGGCCACGGCGGCCACGTCCATGGCCGTGTCGCCGCCGCCGATCACGAGCACGCGCTTAACACCGTGCTGAAGCCGGCCTTCGTTAAATGCCGCCAGGAAGGCAATGCCGCTGATGCAGTTGTTGGCCTGCTCCGCGCCCGGGACGGTGAGCGGCGTGCCCGCCTGCGCGCCGGCCCCGAAAAACACAGCGTCGAAATCTTTTTGGAGCTGGTCCAGTGTCACGTCCACGCCAATCTTGACGCCGGTGCGGACCTCCACGCCCATATCGAGGATGCGCTTGATTTCGCCATCGAGCACGTCGCGCGGCGTGCGGTAGCCGGGGATACCGTAGCGCATCATGCCGCCGAGTTCGGCCTTCGCCTCGAAAAGGGTGCAGGCATGGCCCTCGCGGCGCAGGAAATAGGCGCAGGCCAGTCCGGCGGGACCGCCGCCGATGACCGCCACCTTCTTCCCCGTCGGCGCCCCTGGCGCGGGAAGCTTCAGGCCATGTTCGAGCGCATAGTCGCCGATGTAATGTTCGACCGAGTTGATGCCGACGTGGCCTTCGACCTCGTTGCGATTGCAGCCGTCCTCGCAGGGCGCCGGGCAGACGCGCCCCATGATCGCCGGGAACGGATTGGACTCCACCATGCGCAGGAAGGCGTATTCCTGCCAGGTCATGCCGACGGGCGGCTTCTCGATGCCCCGCACAATGTTGAGCCAGCCGCGAATGTCATGACCTGAAGGGCAGCTCGCCTGGCAGGGAGGGGAGCGCAGAACGTAAGTTGGGCACTTGTAGGATTTGTCCGCCTGGAAAATCTGTTCCTGCAGATCTGGCGCTTTTGTTTCGCCATCCTTGTAACGCCGGAATGTGAACGATGTTTGAACCACTATTTCCTCCCTGCCTGTTACGAGCATGGACGCTTCTGGTCACATGTCTTCGCTTTTTTTTGCTTCTCTCTTCTTGAGAGATATGTTGGTATTGTTTATACTATTAAACTGCAGGACATATAATCTTATTATCAACTGCTGGCCGCCATCGGTGATGGTCTCCTATTGATATAGACCAACCGATATGAAACATCGACATATTATAGTATATGAATGCGTTTTGCAAACATTCAACGCCTCGCGCAACAGGGACGGATCATTCGCATGATCGTCATCGGACGCGGTATCGTGAGGTCTGCGAACGTGGCGTAAACGGCCATTATCCACACAAAGACGGGCGGCCTGAAAGGGGAACGCCACCCCCTCGCCAAAGAACTCGGCTAGATGCTCTCCGTCGATTCGAAGGCTGGATGAGAGCAAATGATCTGTAACCTGAAGCACCATCTCCTCGGCGTCGCTGTTGCGGCAGCTTTGCCATTGGCCTCGGCCGCCGCACAGGAATTTCCGATCGACACGGCAGGGATCTCGAAAGCGGTGATATCCGAAACCAACGCCTACAGGGCGTCGAAGAATCTGCCGGCGCTTCAGGAGAATGCGGCGTTGCAAGCCGCCGCGACGGCTTACGCGAAGTTTCTCGCTGAGAAAGAGGCCGCGGGCCACACCGCTGACGGCCAAACCCCTGCAAAGCGCGTTAAAGCGCAGGGCTACCAGTTTTGCCAGGTCGCGGAAAACATGTGGGGCGGGTGGCACAGGCCCGATCCTATGAGCGACGACGCGGCAGCAATAAGGCGATGCAAGATTGGAAACACTCGCCGGGGCACAACGCCAATCTGCTCGGGAAGCAGAGCGTCGATGTCGGGGTTGGGGCGGCGGCCTGGAGGCAGAGCGGCGACCGGGTCGTGTTCCGCATCGTGCAGGTCTTCGCCAAGGACTGCTCAGGGAAAAGCCGGCCGGCAGCCTCCTTGGGAGATCTCATCGACGCCGTCGGCAAGCAGCTCAGGTGATGCCGTCATCCCGAAAAGCAAAGCTTTATCCGGGATCGTAGCAAATTGAAACGCACACATTTTTGGCTCGCGCTTCCCTTGGCCTGGATGGCGAAGTGCTGAGCCTATCGCATCCGTTGGCCAGCTGAGCGAAGTTCGTGAGCGAAGTCCGTTTCCCCAGAGTGAAGGGGAACTTTGCGAACCGTTTCCTCCGCTAGGATGCGCCACGATCTGCCCTGATGGACCGCCTGCTCCGGGTTAGTGTTAGTCCGCAAGCTGATGTCGAAAGTTGCGAAACCTTAGAACGCGCCAAGCGGGGTTCGACGATGCACTGCTGATTGGCGCGCGGGCTATCAGCAGCCCTATAGGTTGAAAGTAAAACCGTGCGGCCTAAGCCACCTGGCGCTGCGAGCGGATGTCTTGCGGAATGACGAAGGTGAAGATGGCCCCTTTCGGCTTTCCATTTTCAGCCCAGATCCTGCCCCCGTGAGCCTTGACGATGCTACTGCAGATTGCCAGCCCCAAGCCCGTGCCGCCAGCGCCGGTTTTTGTTTTGCTGCTTTGAACGAACTCGTCGAATATGGTCCGGAGTTCCGTTTCAGGAATGCCCGGCCCCTCATCGATAACCCTGCATTGAAGCTCCGGCCCGCTATCAGGAGCACACTCTTGAGAGAGCTCAATTGCGATCCCGCTTCCCGGCGCGGAAAACTTGACCGCGTTCGAGAGAAGATTCACGAGCACCTGGATCATGTGGTGTTTGTCGAAAACGGCCTCTGCGCAACCTCCAAACTTGGTGCAAACCTTGATATTCTTGGCCTTGATCAGGGGATCGAGTTCCATCAGCGCCTGGTCCACAACGTCGTTCATATCGGCCGGCTTGCGCTTATACTCCACCTTGCCAGCCTCCATCTTCGCCAAGTTTAGGAGATCGTTCAAAAGAACGAGCAGGCGCTTGCCGGATAGTGTGATGTTTCGCATATACTTGGGAATGTCTTGAATATTCCCCTCGTTCGCCTCGATCAGGCATAGCTCGGAGTATCCCAGGATGGCGTGCATGGGCGTTCTGAGTTCATGCGACATGTTCGAGAGAAACTCGGCCTTGGCTTTGACGGCCTCCTCCGCCGTCTCTTTCTGTTTGGTCAGAAGTTCGTTTTGCTCCATCAGAAGCATCGCTTGCTTGTACACCTTCTCTTCAAGCGCCCGCTGCTCGATCGCGTTTGTGCGCAGGACATCCAACGCCTCGGTAACTTCGCCGAGCTCCGACTTTTCGTTTGTCCGCGCGGGTGCAATGGCAAGATCCCCTTTTGCAGAGACTCTTTACCGTGCTGAGAATGCTTGAAAGCGGTCCTGTGATCGATCGGCTGATAACGTAACCTAACAACGTGATGACAGGCATCACGAGCGCAAATAAGCCTGCCTCCATCAGGATCCGCCTAAAGAAGATTGCGTTTACGTCGTCGATAAAAACGCCAACGGCGACAAGGCCCCGTATTTCCGGGACATTCTGAATAAACGCCAGCTTCCGCGTAACCTTTCCGCCTACGCCTTTCGGCGCTTCATATTCAAAATAGCCGGAGCCGGAAGGGCCCCTGGCGATGTCTATAAATGCGTTGGTGACGTCAATGCCCTTGTAGACAATGTTGTCCGGGCGCCCCTGTATATTGGGATTGGGGTGGCTCACCATCACGCGGTCGTAATCTATAGATAAGAAATAGTTGGTATTGCTGCCGCCGAACTTCACAGATTGCAGCTTATTGAAAAATGCCTTGCGCCCGGATTCCATTTGAGCACCTCCAGCCGCATTCATGTCGGACCGTGCGTCGGGGAGGACCACCTCCATAAGATTAAGGAGGTGAGCGCGCTTGTCCTCCATCATCTGTTCGCGCACCTCCCAGAGCCCTATGGCAGCGGAGATGCCTATTCCCAATGCGGTCAGCATGAGAAGAAGGTTGATACGCACCGCGATCTTGAGCCGGGACAGCACGTCAGGACGCTCCACCTGAGGCAAATCGGAGGCGCATCTTAGGCGGGTTCTACTGAAGGGTGTCTTGCTAAGTTTCCAAGAAATTATTTCGTTTGGGGAGGCTTTACTTTAAGCGAGCGAAGCCGCCAAGCCGGGGATCGAATTCCATCCTGAGCGCAATGCCTCCCGTGCAAATTCACCATCGGTATTGCGCGACCACGATGGGAAAAAGTTCATGCGTTGGGAGGCCGGAAACCTTGGAAGGTTCACGCCGCCGCTTCCTTCAGCAGCGCCCACAGGCCCTCCACCTCGGCGCGTTCCGTGCTTTCGGCGCCGATGCTCACACGGAGAATTTGCCTGCCCTTCAGGATGGAAGGCGTGAGGTAAGCCTTCCCGCCCTCGTTGACGCGCCGCGCAATCTCCAGATTGTGGGCCTTCAGCGCGTCCTCGTCCCCGATGAGCGGGGCGGGGATGTGGCGGATGCACACGGTCTGAAACGGCACCGGCGCCATGCGCTCCCAATCGGCAGCGGCGTCGACCTGGTCCTTGAGCCACTGGGCATTGGCGAGATCCCGGCGAAGGCGCGCCTGAAGGCCTTCCACGCCCACGTCCATGAGATAGAACCAGAGCTTCAGCGCCCTGAAGCGCCGGCCGAGCTGGATGTGCCAGTCCCGGTAGTTCTTGACCTCGCCATCCTGCTTCGTCTGCAGATAGCTCGGATTGGTGCTCATGACGCGGATGAGGTGCTCGGGATCGCGCACGTAATAGGCGCTGAAGTCGAAGCCCACGCCCATCCATTTGTGTGGGTTGAAAACCAAAGAGTCGGCCCGCTCGACGCCCGCAAAGTGTTCGCGGCACTCGGGCAAAACCATCGCGGTTCCGGCCATGGCGGAGTCCACGTGAAGCCACATCCCGTTGCGTTCGGCAATGTCCGCCATCTTCGTCAGGCGATCGACGGCAGTTGTTCCGGTGGTGCCCACGCAGGCTACGAGCGCGCAGGGGCGCAGCCCGGCTTTAACGTCCCTGGCGATAGCCGCCTCCAGAAGCTCCAGGCGAAGCGCGTGGTCCTCATCGGTGGGGATGAGGCGCAAGTGTTCTCTGCCGAAGCCCGCAAGCAGCGACGCCTTCTCGATGCTGCTGTGGCTCTGGTCCGAGGCGTAAACCGTGAGAGGGGCCTCCCGGGATTGCAACCCCTTGCCGTTCTGGCTGAAGCCGGAAGCCCGCTCCCGCGCGCAAAGAAGAGCCGTAAGGGTGGCGGTGCTGGCGGTGTCGTGCACCACCCCGGTCCACGCCTCGCTCAGGCCTGCCATCTGCCGGAGCCAGTCCATGACCACTTCTTCCACCTCGGTCGCGGCGGGGCTCGTCTGCCAGCTCATGCCCTGGACGCCGAGGCCCGAAGCCACGAGATCGGCCAGGATCGAAGCGTAGCTCGTGTTGCTCGGAAAGTAGGCGAAGAAGCTGGGATGGTTCCAATGTGTGATGCCGGGCAGCACGTCGCGGTCGAGCGCAGCCAGGGCCTCATCCAGCCTGCCGCCCCGCTGAGGGGGATGTGCGGGAAACGCGGCCCGGATCTCGCCCGGCTGCACCTGGCTCATGACGGGCCGGCGCGCCAGCCCCTCGCGGTAATCCGCGACCCAATCGATGAGCCGGTAGCCGAAGCGGCGGAATTCGTTGGCGTCCATGGGGATTCTCCAGACTGCGGCCAAGGCGGAAAGCAAGCTCAATAGCGTTCGGCCTTAGCTTTGAAATTTGCATAAAAGCCGGTCCACATCTGCGTCCAAAAGCAGCGCCGCCGTTTGCGAAGAGGCTCGCTCAATTCACATCTCAGTCAACGAAGACAAACCGTTACGCTGTTGTCTTATACTCAGGCGATTATGACCCCTAAAAAAGTTTCCTGTGAGAAGGGACAAGAATGACGATCCACTTGGCGCGGGGATACGAGGTGCTGGCATGATCCCGACAAAGGTTTTTCTCACCCACGGGGTTGGCCGCCACCGCGAGAGGCTGCAATCGTTCGAGCTTGCGCTTCGCGAGGCCGGCATCGCCATGCTCAATCTTGTGAGCGTCTCAAGCATCGTGCCGCCCGGCTGCAAGGTGGTGTCGAAGGAAAAAGGCCTTCCCGAACTTTCGCCGGGGCAAATCACATTCGCTGTTCTCGCCCGGATCGATAGCTGCGAACCTCACCGCCTGATGGCCGCCTCCATCGGCCTCGCGCTGCCGAGCGACAAGGCCACTTACGGGTATATTTCCGAGCATCATTCCTACGGCCAAACCGACCAGGTGGCGGGGGATTATGCAGAAGATCTGGCAGCCACCATGCTGGCCACCACGATGGGCCTGGAGTTCGATCCCGACGCGGCATGGGACCAGAAGCGGCAACTGTTCACGATGAGTGAGCTGATAGTGCGCACCACCAATGTCACCCAGTCGGCGACGGGAGATAAGGATGGCTTGTGGACGACAGTTGTTGCTGCCGCCGTGTTTATTCCCTGAGCAGGCATTCGCGGCTTGGCCAACGAATGGAGGGTGAGATATAGCCGCTTCATCTTCGGCAGGAGAAGGCCGTTAGCCGACTTCTAAGCTGGCGCTGGGCGTCCCCTGACTGAGGCGAGCAGTCACCCTGTTGAAGAAAAGCGACGCTGCCAAAATTCGAAACTCCGCTGATGCTTCGGCTTGGCACAGAAGCATGCCGGTAGCTTTAGAGGGCACCAATCTTTTTCTTCTTTGCCATAGGCGTCTTGCATCTTTGCACCATTCAATTTTAAGAATGTAAGTCTCCAGCTTGACGGCACTAGAGGCGCTAAATATGATTAGATGCTTTAAGTCCTCGTTCTGATAAAGGCACCTTGAGATGGGCGCGCTTCTGGATTTTCTTAGCAGAAATACGATCGACAAAGATACACGACTGCCCTACAATCGATAGCTGTCAAGCCTATTTTCTAAAGCATATTAAACGAACCGGTGAGTTAAAGGCTTCACCATGCCAATTTTTTAAACCAGAAACCCTTCTATATTGTTTCGTTGGACGTCCCGCTTATAAATACGAGCTTGACAATTCTCCGAAATACTGGGAACTGCCGGTTTGCTTTATTCTTGAATACGATATCAAGACCGCCAAGAGGGTTTTTCCTTTCGATACAGGCGCATTCCAGCGTGGCCTTCTTCCAAGGTTTGTTACGGTTGCGGGTCTTCAGGAATTTGACCTTTCCCCTGATCCTAAAGCTATCCCAAAATTAATCGGAACTTTCTTTTCAGAGGGCTTAATTATTTTCGTACAAAACCCAGGTCCGATGATGATTTTGTAAGTAGATATGGCGTCGATGTATTGGATGAGGAGGTGAGGGCTACACATAGCCTCATAACCAGCGGTATGCCATTCAGACCTATGATCGCCGCGCAACAATCGAAGTATCTTTCCCGCATTCAATTAAATTACAAAATGGGAATGTTCTCGGTGTAATTATTCCGGAAATATATATACAGAGTGACGAGATTGTTCACTATATCGAGACGGTACTTAATGCAGAAATAATAACATACCCTGAGTATCATCAGAACGTCGAGTTTTACTATGCGTTGATTTACGCAAAGGTAGAGGAGTTCTTTAGGGCAAAAGGTTTATTTAATGTTTAGGCTGATTGGATTTTTTAGTTTGATCGATGTAAATAATAGTTGTGTGTTGCCATACTACTCATTTGAAAATCGAAATGCTGTTTTTATCCAGAACCTAGATTTTGAGTTCAATATAACCGAGTTTTTGCCATATTATGATATAGACCAATACGTGACGTACCCATACGCCGGGGAATGTATAAAATCAAAGGGCTAGCTAGCAGTTATAGGACTGATGATTTTCACGGCGAGCTTATCGTCCACGAAACGCTTTCAGATTTAAAGGCTTGGCTACGAGTTAACGGGGAGCTCGTTGCGCATATCCGATGCTAGCTCTGCAATTGCAAAGAATGACGCGCGCTCCCTTCAGTCAGCTATATCTGTCTCTAGACAGAGTCGCAGCGTCCCGATTTGCAGAGGAGGGCTTAAGGAGGGGTTGGTTAAATTCTGAGATTGCGATTTCCCAAGCAAGTTTTTCTTTCAAAATCTCAAGATAATTTCGACAACACGAGACACAATTATAGACGAGTCACAACTCGAAAACGCGCGCCTTGATAAGTATGGAGATCATTCTTCTATTCCTAATGGATCAAAGAAATTACGATGATCGGGATTGGGAGGAGCTTTGGTTACGATACGAAGCCATGCACGGTCTTGATGATGTTCTATTTAATATAGGGTATAAATGGTTATCCTACCTATACTCTGTCCTCGATAGCGGGGTTATGGAATATTCAGGTATAATATCAAGGCTAATCCGATATCATTATTTATCGTATTTTCAAGATGAAAATTTTTTGGATTTTTTGATGATGTATTTTGTGATAATATTGAAGATGTTGTGTTAAGTGGATTTCCATTCAAGTATCATAAAATGGCTATTGAGCTTGCTCAGGAGAGAATGAGTTTGAATGCCCAGCTGGACTTTTTTTCTGCCTCCTTCTGCTTCTTTGAGACTGATGAGGTTGCAAGAAGTTTTTTCCTTGAGAGATTAATTAAGTTACTCGATACGGCTAGAGTAGATAGTTTTCGTGATACAAAGGATGTGATAGAGATACTCATGCGTGCGAAGGATTATGCGGGGCAGGATAAAGAAATCAAGGCCATGCTCAAAAAGTACTCAGGTAACGAATAGTTTTACATCGGGGAAGATGATTAATCGTCAATGCCAATGTGGTTGTGAGAGTGCTATTTCCAAAAGAGAGCAAGCGATGTTATTTCTTATACTTCTCCATTGTAAATAGCAATCAGTGTTTCCAGTGTATTAGCCAATACGACTGAATTAGAAAAGATATGAAGAGAAGTGGGATATAGGGAAGGCATACAAATCGCTGGAAAGCTGTCCTAAAAAACCGCCTATAAAATTTTACTGGGCGCCTTTGGCTTCCCAATCGTGTCTTCTCGTATTCATAGATTGGTTCATCTCTGCTGTAGCTGCGATACCACCAATTATATATCTGAAATGGATCTGGTTGTTTAATTAGGATATCTTGATCTTCTCTGAAGTACGCTTCTATGATTTTACCCTATCAGCAAACGCATATTGGAATAGTTTCCAATGCGTTTCTAAGTACCAAACCACAACTAATACAACGGCCACAAGCAAAGAGATTAGAAGAGCTGCGATAAAGTCGCCAGTTACAAGCGCTAATCCTGCTATAGCGCCGCTGCTCACCCAACCCTTAATCGAAAGTGAACGTTTATCATAGTCCTCGTATTGGCTTTGAAGAAAGAGATACTCATCCTTCAAAAAAAGGAGGCGCTGTTCGGCTAATTTCTTTTCGCATAGGAGCCTACATGTGTTACCAATTTTCTACCACCTTGTAGTGGGGCAGCGCTTCGTAAGCTACCAAAACCTTACGATCTTGGGCTTAGCCACGTGATTTAGTTCCCTGGTGTGCTCCAAGGGGGGGAGTGTCGGTAGTTGAGCGACGGTCCGCTCAAGAAGGTTAAGCGGCTTTGCACATATCTATGCAGGAACTTCTTCTTCCGACCCACTCTACGCATGCGTGTCGGCCGGAGGGGGCCGCAAAACACAGGGGCATTCGTTGACGAAAGCAAGGCCGTTTGCTTAGCGCAGCGCGCACAAAATCGGAACCGGTTGCGCCGCAATTTTTCTTAACGGCTGGGACTGTGCGCGGTGCATTTCGGGCGATCATGGTGACGCCCGCGAGACGGGATGCGTCAGGAAGCCTTCAGCAGACCGGCCATCGCTATCGTGGACGACGCTCGCCACGCGGGTTTTCATAAACATTTCGTTCACTGCGGCGGACCTTCATACTTATGTGGTTAACAGAAGCGCGCCGGAATTACTTCCCACCGTGTGTTGGTAAAAAAGTTCTTTAAGCGGCGCGAAACGGTGGAATGCCGCGCCTAAGACCGGACAAAGGGAGGCTACCGTAAGCCACTGAAATTGCTATAGTTTTTATTGTTAACAAGTTAGCCATTAAATAGAATTTAATGCCGGAATTTTTCCATTTACTGGGACGCGCAAAAGTCCGTTAAATATGTTTCAACATCGCAAATTAACGCTTGCGAAGGCCGGAACCACACGGCGCAGGCAGCGGCGATGGCGTCCCGTTCTGTGCTTTTTCCAAGGACTATCAATGGCTTGAGCGCGCTCAAGCTGCGTTAACCTGCCGTCAAGGCGATTTCGCTGAAGATCCTTCAGAAGAAGAGATGCCGCCATTTGCAGGATGCTACAAAATGGACTATGCCGCCCTCGTCCGGTTAAATGCCCGACGCCCTAGCGCTGCTGCTTCAGCCTTGGGTGCTCTTCCAACTGAGACCAGCCAGCAGTTGACGAACAATACGAAGCTGTAACGAAGGACTATGGATCAAAACTGCATCGCGTGGACGCTTTCAAGATCAGCAACGATCCTGCGTTCGCCGAGAAGCTGGAAGACATCGTTGGCCTGTATCTCAATCCGCCGGAGCACGCGCTGGTGTTGTGCGCCGACGAGAAGAGCCAGATTGAAGCGCTGATCGTACCCAGCCCGGCCTGCCGCTGGAAGCGCGGGCGCGGCGCCACCATGACCCACGACTACAAACGCAACGGCACGGCCACTTTGTTCGCCGCGCTGAATGCGGCCAATGGCGAGGTCTTTGGCCTGTGCCAGGGACGCCATCGCCACCAGGAATGGCTCAAGTTTCTCCGCCTCATCGACCAGACCATTCCGCCCGACCGCCAGCTTCACTTGATCTGCGATAACGACGCCACCGATAAACATCGACAAAGCGCAGCGCTGGCTGGTGCGGCATCCGCGTTTTCATCTGGACTTCACTCCCACCAGCGCTTCCTGGCTCAACATGGTGGAACGCTTCTTTCGCGACCTGACTCCAGAATCGGCTCCGGCGTGGCGTATTCCGCGACCTGGAAGAACTCATCATGGCCATCGGCACCTACATCGACCGCCACAACGAGAGTCCGAAACCATTCATCTGGACCGCGAGAGCTGGCGACATCCTGGAAAAAGTGAAACGCGCCCGCCGTACCCTGAATAAACGTCGCTCTG
>CAWHIT010000026.1:0-32313 GCA_963829495.1 uncultured Alphaproteobacteria bacterium | reverse complement strand
TAAATTCATCGCGCATGCGGCAGGCATCAGCTTTCGATGTCGTAGACCGTTCTCAGCGCTCGGACAAACTCGCCGAGGGGGCAAGGGTGTCCCGTCAGTGGCCAACGGGAGCGGCTGCACCCAGCTTGACCTTCCGCAAGAGCAGGGCAAGCGGAACGGCTGCGAGCGAAATCAGCATCAACGTCCAGAACACATCCACATAGGCGAGCAGCGAAGCTTGCATCTGCACCTGTTGGCCGATCCAGGCGAAGGCCTGCTTCTGCGCCTGCACAAGGGAACTGCCCTGAGAGACAAAATAATGCGTCATCTGCTGCAGCGTTTCCTGATAGGCGATGCCCGACGGGATGGCATGCTCGGCAAGCCGGCTCTGATGAAACTGCTCCCGGTGAGCCAGGACGTTCGAGGCAAGCGACACGCCGATCGATCCGCCCGTGTTCCGCGCGGCATTGAGGAGCGCGGAGGCCTGGTCGGTCTTCTCTGGCGGTACGCCCTCATAAGACGCCGCGGTGATCGGAATGAAGATCAGCGGCAATCCGATGCCAATGATGATGCGCGACTTCGCAAAGAACCAGAAGCCGAGATCGCCTTCGACATTGGTCAGGACGTACATTGAGAGGGCGACGATGATCGCACCGGTGGCGATCAGATATTTCGGCTGCACCCGGCTCGAAAGCTGGCCCGACCACGACCATCATCACCATGGTGACAAGACCGCCCGGCGAGAGCACAAGGCCTGCCCAGGTCGCGGTATATCCGAAATCCTCCTGCACCAGCTGCGGCATGAACTGCGTGGTCGCGAGCAGGATCGCGCCAGTTGCGAGCATCACGAGGAAGCAGGAGCCGAACTGGCGCGTGGCCATCATCCTGATGTCGATCAACGGGATTGCGGGCGGCTGGCTTCCCATGGGATCAGAAGCACGAAGGCCAGCGCGGAAATTGCCGCGAAGGTGACGATGAAGTTCGATCCGAACCAGTCGTCCACCTGGCCACGGTCCAGCACGACTTCGAGTGCGCCAAGGAAGAGGGCGACGAGCAGAAAGCCGACGTAATCGAAGCGCTCCCTTGCGCTCTGGCCTTTTCGCGGCTCGTTCACGAGCAAGATAAAGCATCAGCGCCATCGAAGCAAGGCCCACCGGGCCGTTGATCAGGAAGCACCAGTGCCACGAATAGTTGTCGGACAGCCAGCCGCCGAGCGTCGGGCCGACAACCGGCGCTACGACCACGGCAACGCCGAACAGAGCGAAGGCCTGGCCTCGCTTCGAGGGCGGGAACGAGTCCGCGAGGATCGATTGCGCGACCGGCACCATGCCGCCGCCGCCAAGTCCCTGCAGAACACGGAACAGCAGCAGCGACATGAGATTCCAGCGCCAACCCGCACAGCACCGAGCTGACGGTGAACAGCCCGAGGCAGACCAGGAAGAAGGTCTTGCGGCCGAATCGCCTGGCGAGAAAGCCGCGTCGCCGTGACGATGATGGCGTTGGCGACAAGATAGGTCGTCACGACCCAGGAAGCTTCGTCCTGGCTGACGCCGAGGCCGCCCGAGATGTAGCGCAGCGCGACATTGGCGATGGTCGTGTCAAGAACTTCCATGAACGCCGCCAGAGCGACGACCACGGCAATCAGCCATGGGTTTACGTTCACTACAGATGGCGCATTGACGGCTTCGGACTTCGCGCTCATGCCGGCCTCCTTAGCTTTCGAAGGATGAGCTCAATTGCTCATAAAGCGAGGGGGAGGGGTCGACGCGCACGGACGGGACGACAGACATGCCCGGTCCGAGCGCTACATTGGCGGGGGGATTGTCGAGCACGATCTTGACCGGGACGCGCTGCACGACCTTGACGTAGTTGCCCGTCGCATTTTCGACCGGGAGGAGCGAGAACGCGGTGCCCGAGCCGGGCTGGACGCTCGCCACATGGCCCCGAATGTCGCGCTCCGGATAGGCGTCGATGCTGAGCGTCACCGGTTGACCCGGCCGCATGGCATCGAGCTGGCTCTCCTTGAAGTTTGCGGTAACCCAAATTTCGTCTGGCACGAACATGGAGAGATTTGTGCCGGTTTGTGCGAATTCCCCCGCCGCAGCAGTGAGATTGACGATGCGGCCGGGCTGGGCCGCGGTGACAGTGGTGTAAGAGAGGTTGAGCTGAGCCTGATCTCGCTGCGCTATGGCTTGTTCAAGACTTGCCCTGGCGCTTTCGCGCTGCGCATCGAGAGCCTCGATTTGACGTTGCGAAACATTCAGAGCCGCCTGCGAGCTTTTCAGCGCCGCTTCCTGCTGCGAAAGCTGCGAGCTGTATTGCTGTGCGTTTTGCACGGTGCCGTAGCCGGTTCCAGCCAGATGCTCGTAACGCGAGGCCTGCTGCTTCGCAAACACCAGCGCCGCCTGCGCCTGATCGACCTGCGCCTGGCTTGCATTGATCTGCGCCTGTTGCACGGCGAACTGGGCGTCAATATTCTTGATGGCCGCTTGCGCGGCGTCGACCTGTGCCTTCGCCTGGTCGAGTGCGATGCGGTAATCGCGGTCGTCAATGCGGGCAATCACGCCGCCTGCAGCGACATGCTGGTTGTCGGTGACAGGAACCTGAGTGACGTAGCCCGATACTTTCGGCGCGATCGCGATCTGGCGCGAGGCGATGAAGGCGTCGTCGGTCGATTCGAAATGCCCCGTATAGTCGAAGTAGATGGCGCCCGCACCCAACGTGGCGGCGGCAAGGATCGCTCCAAGCGCGGATGCAATCGGCCGGCGTCGCAGAAAACTCTTGCGTGGCTTGCCGGGGGCTTTCGACTTGTCAGGTTGCGGTTCTGCCGGCCGTTGTCTTCCGACCGCCGGGGCTTCCTGGCTGGACGGAGACCTGTCTTTCGTCTCCTCTCTCAATCGCTTGCTGCGAGCCGGAATACGCTGAGGAAGTTCAACATCGTGGAGCGCTTCGTCGCGTGTCTCCTCATCGGTGACCTTCAACATGATGTACGACCTCCAGACCTTAAGCGCGGCATTTAATAGAACGATACCGTTTCGTTCCTCTTATTTAAGCCGCCTTACAAGCCGGATCAAGATAGAAACAGTACGGTAACGTTCTCTTTACAAGCGGCATCCCAGCGCCTAAGTCAGGTGTGCGTCAGCCCACTCCTGCGATCAGCATTGCCCAAAAAGGAAGATCCAAATGACACGGCCCTCCGCAACGAAAAGCCAACCCGCAGCCCGCGCGGCCGGGCGTTGCGGCCGCCCCCCGCGCGAACTCGCCGGCGAGGTCGATGAGCGCATTCTCGAAGCGGCCCGCAAAGTTTTTCTCGAACGCGGATTTGAAGGGGCGAGCGTCGAGGAGATCGCCGAGGTCGCGCGGTCGGGAAAGCCAACTATTTACGCGCGACACCCCAACAAGCAGGCTCTTTTTATTGCGGCCTATACCAGCGCCTTTGCCGCCAAAAGTGCCCGGCTTGCAAGCCATACCCCTGTCGGAACAACGATCGAGGAGCGCCTTACGAATTTCGGCGCAGGCCGTTGTTCGCGAGGTTTTGACAAGCGAATGGATCAGTTTGATAAGGCTCGCCATAGCCGAGGCGCGCCGATTTCCGGATCTCGGCAGCAGCGTCCTCAAGATGGCGCGCGAGCGGGGACGGGAAACCATGGCCCGGCTCATAGGCGAAGTGGCGCATGCTGAAGAGCCAGGGACGCTTCCGGAATTCAATCCCGATCACTGCGCGGCGGCGGCTCGCTATTTTACCGACTTGATCCTCTTGCCCATGCTCATGCGCGCTTTGTCGGGCGAGGATTTGGAGGCGCTTAATGCCGAGATTGGCCTACACGTCTCACAAAGGGTGGCGTTCTTCCTTGCAGCGTGCCGGAATGGCGGCCTTGGTTGATATGCAGGAAGGACCTAACGTCGCCGTCATGGCAAATTGAAAGACCCACCTTTTTTCGATCCCGGCTCGCGCTTCGTGCCCGGGAAGACGAAGTGCGGAGCTAACCGCATCCAACTCCCTATGCACCCCGCCCAGCTCAAGTCAGCGTGATTTTGGGAAAACACGTTCGGCATTAAGATTGTCTTAAATCGACATTTAGTTTGCTTTAACGTAAGTTCTGGCTTGATCTAGATCAAAAAATCAGCCAGTCTCGATCCGGCTGAGTTTCGGCCATTATTGCGAATTCAGGCGTTCGCTAGAGGCTCTGCTGCCCTCCCTGGCCGGGCTTTTGTTCGGCAGTTTCTAGCGGCTCGAAGGTGGCGGCCTCCTCCGCCACCTTCGCTCCACGATTTGCATGCGGCGTCTTAGTCCGCGCTGATGTCTTTTTCCTCAACCGCCCTCAGCCTGGCAAGCTTCCGCGCGACGAGGGTTGAATTTTCCATGTTCCCAATGCGAACGGCGATATCCCATCCCTCCTCGATGAGATCGACGCGGCGGTCGTTGAGGCCGAGATCGATTGTCATGCCGGGGTGGCGTCGCAAAAACTGAGGGATCAGCGGGGCGATCTCGCGCACGCCAAACGACACCGGCGCATTGAGGCGAAGCGTGCCCCGCACTTCCACCGCGCCTGCGGCGGCTTCGGCATCGGCATCGTTCACCTCGCCAAGAATGCGCTCGACGGCATCGAGATAAATGCGCCCTGCCTCGGTCAGCGTGAGCCGCCGCGTCGTCCGGTGCAGAAGCTTCACGCCGAGACGAGCCTCAAGCGCCGCCATGTGCTTCGTCGCCATGGTCTGCGACATGCCGAGCGAGCGCGCAGCCGCAGAAAGGCTGCCTAAAACGGCTACGCTCGCGAACACCTGCATCCCGGTCAAACGGTCGAGCATCTGACGATCCCACTGGCGGTGGGAGATGATAGCACCAGAAAGCGGCACCATCCATGCGCTCGTTCAGTGGCATCTGAGGAGCATATTCGTTCAACGGAGGCTCTCATGATCGACACACGAACCGCTCCTTACGCCGCGCTTCTCCTGCGCGTCAGCCTTGGCCTTCTCTTCCTCGCTACGGGCTCCTGCTCAAAGTCCTCACCTTCACCGTTCCGGGAACGGTCGGCTATTTCCAGAGCATCGGCTATCCTGGGTACTTCGCCTATCTCGTGATCGCTGGCGAAATCGGCGCTGGCGTTCTTCTCATTCTCGGAACTTACACCCGCGTGATTGCGCTGTTGGCGCTCCCCATCCTGATCGGCGCAACGCTGCAACATGTCGGCAATGGCTGGGTCTTCTCCGGCAATGGCGGCGGCTGGGAATTCCCTGTTTTCTGGATCGCGATGCTGTTCGTGCAAGCGCTGCTTGGCGACAGCGCTTTCGCCTGGCGTCCTTCGTTCGGACTGGCATCGCCGAAGCGCGTTGAACACGCACTCTAATACATGAGGGAGGCCGCCATGAGCCAAACCGCCATTCCCGCACTCACCGCCTATCTAAGCCGCTTGCTTTCCATGCCTGAAGTCCGCGACACGGTGAACTTCGACCACATCAAGCAGGGCTATGCACTCACCCGAGCGGGATCGTCCCGCTCGGGCCACTGGGCGAAGTGGATGGTTTTCGAAGCTCACGGCTTTAAGATCTTTTTCAACGCACGACGGGGCGATACTCCCGCCGAAGCGCTTTCATTGCGGTGTCATCCAGATTGAGATGGCCTTTGACAAGGTCGGGAGGCGTGAGCGCCATCCACTGGTTCAACGAGACGTCCTCGTAGACCGGACTGTTGAAAACGTTGATGACCCGGACTGGGGTAGACCCTGAGTTCTCGATGTAGTGACCGAGCGTGCGCGGGACGAAGCCGACGTCGCCTGCGCGATAGTTGAAGGTCCGCGCGTTGGAGGTCGCATCGAACACCGTCATGCGGGCCTCGCCTTCCATATAATATTGCCATTCGTCGGCGCGCGGGTGCCAATGCAGTTCGCGCATCCCGCCCGGTTCGAGCTCGATGATCAAGGCCGAGAGCGAAGTGCGCGGGAACTGGCGCGCGTCGATGACCTTGGTCGAGCCGCCATCATAGCGGGCGGGCTCGTGCTGGGAGGCATGCCATGTGAAAGGAGTGGTCGGCCTTTTATCCGGAAGCTGCTTCAGGATATCGTTCAGCGGTCCAGGCACCGGTAGGGGAAAGATATATTTCTGCGATTTCGGGATGTTTGCGAAGCATGCTTCCGGCACGCCGAAGTTTTTCGCAAGCACCTCGCGTGGCGTGTGGGCGAACCACTCCGTGATCAGCATCGTCTGATCTTCGGAAAAATTTCCGTTGTCGAAGACAAGCAGGAACTCGCATCCCTCGTCGAGCCCCTGAATGGAGTGCGGAATACCGGCCGGGAAAAGCCAGACATCGCCTGCCTGCAGATCATCGACGAAGACGCTCCGATCCACATCGACAACCGTCACGCGAACGCGACCCTCGGTCACATAGCCCCATTCGGCCTCCTTGTGCCAGTGCAGCTCCCTCACCACGCCCGACCCAAGGCGCATGTTCACCCCGGCCATGGAGGTCGACACCGGGAGTTCGCGCGCCGTCACCTCCCGTGCCCAGCCGCCTTCCTCAAGCCGGTTATGCGCCTGCGAGAAGGAGAACTTCAGGTTCGGTAAGAGGCCGTGATCCGTTTCCGGCGGAGATAAGAAGATCGGGATTTTGCCGGTCGAGTTCGAGGTTGCGGGGGCCAGGATCGCTGGCGCCCTTGCGTCCGCGAATGGGCTGCAAAGCGTCGGAAGTGCTCATGAATAAATCCCTATGGCCTTAGCTAACATACAGATTTGGTTATATTTACTGGAAAGCAGAACAACAGCTTACACGAATGGGTGAAGAGCGGTTGAGAGGCAGCGATGCGCATCCGGGCCGGACGTATCGGGGTCAGCTGCTGGAGTTGAGCGCCTTGGCCCTCGCCAGGAACGGCCTGAAAAGCTCGATTGCTCATCAATTTTGCCCGCCAACTCAACGAGATCCCAACTCCCGCTAGCGCATACCTCAAGCTTCAGGTGGCGCGAGCGAGCCTATTTCCAATCCGCTTGCCGAATGAATGGCGGCTGGAACCATGCGCGCACCGATAAGGCTCAAACTCGCTGTAGCCTTCACAGTCCTGACCTCACTCGCCGCGACGGTATCCTGGCTCGGCATCCGAGCTTGGGATCGTTCAATACGACCGTGGAAGAGCTCATTCGATGGACCGGTTGTTCGCGTCCAACTGCGCAGACGAATTCCGGTATGCGGCCACGCAGATTGGCAACGGCCGAGAAAAACATGCCTTGCAGCCAATTCTTCGGAAGAAGTCGACTTATTCACAAGGCAGAAATACAAAAGCGCCGTGGCTTTTGCTTCAGCATTTTGAGACTATGCAGAATCTGGCGGCCGATGTAGTCCGGCAGAAGCTTGACGCCTTAACACCGATGCTGGAGCGATGGAACTCTTTACTGGATCAGGTAACCGATCTTATGCAGCAGAACCATTCGGCAGAAGCAAAAGCGCTGGCCATGGGGGCAAGCCGGGATTTGAGACTGGGAAATTGTGCGCCGGGTCGAGGAGGTCCGCCAAATCGAGAACCAACTTATGAAGCAAGCCAAGGAGGGCTTGCACTCTGGATATGATCAAGCTCGGCAACTCCTCGTCGGCGCTGCGGTCGCCGCGCTTCTGATCAGCATCGTCTCCGGCGTGCTCCTGGCGCTCAGCATCGGCCGAGGCCTCGGGCGCGCCGTCTCTCTGGCCGATGCTGTCGCTCACGGCGATCTCAATCAGCACGTCAAGGCCGCAAGCAACGACGAAATCAAAGACCTTATCGACGCCTTGAACCGCATGACCGCAAATTTGCGCGTCACGGCCCGGATGGCCGAAGCGATCGCGCAAGGCGACCTCTCCGTCGAGCCGAAACCCTTGTCGGACAAGGACACGCTCGGCCTCGCGCTGAAAGAGATGACCCAGAAGCTTCGCACCGTCGTCAGCGATGCCCTGGGCGCCGCGGGCAGCGTCTCGTCGGGCAGCGAGGAACTTTCGTCGGCCTGCCAGCAGCTCTCGGCGGGCGCCAACGAGCAGGCGGCTCGGCCGAGGAAGTGTCCTCCTCCATGGAACAGATGGCCGCCAACATCAAGCAGAACGCCGACAACGCGGCCCAGACCGAGAAGATCGCGCGCCAGTCCTCCGCCGACGCCCAAGCGAGCGGTGACGCCGTGAACCGCGCGGTCCACGCCATGCAGACGATCGCCGAGAAGATCACCTTTGTGCAGGAGATCGCGCGCCAGACCGACCTTCTCGCGCTGAACGCAGCCGTGGAAGCCGCGCGGGCGGGCGAACACGGCAAGGGCTTTGCGGTGGTCGCCTCGGAGGTGCGGAAGCTCGCCGAGCGCAGCCAGACGGCGGCCACCGAAATCAGCACGCTCTCAGGCCAGACCGTGACGGCGGCGCGCGAGGCGGGCACCATGCTTGTCAAGCTCGTGCCCGACATCAAGAAGACGGCCGAGCTTGTGGAAGAGATCTCCGCCGCCTGCCGCGAGCAGGACATCGGCGCCAACCAGGTGAACCAGGCCATCCAGCAGCTCGACAAGGTGATCCAGCAGAATGCGGGCGCGGCCGAAGAGATGTCGGCGACCTCGGAGGCGCTCTCCGGCCAGGCCGAGACGCTGCAGGCGAGCATCTCGTTCTTCAGGATTGGCGCAGGAGCCCACGCCCCGGCCCCGGACTCTGGACTCGGACCGGGCCAGTCCGCCATGCCGGTCGAGTCGGCCTTTGCGCCAACCGGAAATTCTGAAAACTGCTCACTTGGCGTCAATTTTGCCAGCCGCCTCAATGGCATCCGAACTCGGATAGCGCACACCTCAAGCTCAAGAGTCTCTCGAAGCGAGCTATGCGCAATCCGCTTGCGCTTTCGCCGCTTGACCTCAAACACGGTAGATCGCAAGAGGCGCTCCGATGTATCGATGAACTGCTGCCGAGGGTTCGAGCGGCGGATCGCTTCAGTTGCCGCCAGCAGATCGAACGGGGAGCCGGCCGCAAGACCAGTCACCTTGCCGAGATCATAGCAGCCGTCCCTGTGATTATTCGGCTGCCTGGCGCTGAACAATCAGCGATGAGATGAGCGCGCGCAGCGCGGCTGGTTTGACCGGCTTCTGCAGGAAAGCGTATCCCGCCGCGCTTACCATCATTGCGGACCTCATTCGAGTTATCGGCGGTGACGATGATCCCGGGCACGTTGGTGTTGCAGGCCACGCCGACGAGCACGAATAGCCTCGCAGCCATTCTCGCGATCCAGATGATAATCGGAGATGATGATGTCCGGCGTCACCTTTGCCGCCTTGATCTGCTCGATCGCGTCATTGCTGTCCATCGCGGCTGATGACCGGGCACTGCCAGCTGGACAGCAATGCGCTTCATGCCGTCGATGATGGTGCGGTCGTTATCGATGCAAAGCACAATCGCGCCGCGCAAATCGCCATAGGACACCGGCCGCGCATGCGAATGGCCGCGGCTGCTCCATTTCCGACCAGCGGGCCAGAGGCACCGAAGGGAGAAAGACGACCCCCTCCCGAGTTTCGACTTGAGGGCGAGACCATGATTGAGCACACGGCACATACGCTCGACAATGGAAAGGCCAAGGCCGAGGCCAGGCGCATGGCTATGGTGGTCGAGACGCTGGAACTCCTTGAAGATCAAGTCGCGCTGATCCTCGGCGATGCCGCACCCGCTATCGTGAACCCCGATAATGAGATTGCGCCCGCGCCGCCGGCAGCCCAGCACGGCGCGGCCTTTGTCCTTGTTATACTTGAGCGCGTTCGAAACGAGGTTCTGGAGGATGCGTCGCAAAAGCTTCCGGTCTGAGCGGATAAGCGCGGAGGAGGGCACGATTATGAACGAAATGCCGCGTGCCTTCGCGATGGGCTCGAAGTCGATCCTAATCTGCTCCAGCAGATCGTTGACCGGAAAGACGCCGAATTCCGGTTTCATGGCGCCGCTATCGAGCCGGGAGATGTCGAGCAAGCGCGTTCAGGATTTCCTCGACGCCGTCGAGCGACGCATCGATATTGCGGGCGAGCCGGCCAAGCTCGGCGGGCGGCGAGCGCTCCAACAGGCTCGAAGCGTAAAGGCGCGCGGCATTCAGAGGCTGGAGCACGTCATGGCTCGCTGCCGCCAGAAAGCGCGTCTTGCTGATGTTGGCCTCGTCGGCTTTCGCCTTGGCGATGGCGAGCTCCAGCGTTCGGGCCTCGACGCGCTTTTCGAGATTTTCATTGGCCCGCGCAAGCGCCTCTGCGGCCGCTTCCCGTCGGTAATGTCGGTATAGGTCACAACGATGCCGCCCTGAGGCATGGCGTTTATCCGGACTTCCACCACGCGGCCCTCGATGGAGCGTTCGTGGAAGCTTTCCATCGTGATTTGATATTTCGATGATCCGGTCGGTGACGAGCTCCTCGACGGCGGTGGGATTCGGCTGGACGCGCTGCGCCATGAAGCGGACGATTTCATCGAGCGGCACGCCAACGCGGCCAAATTGCTGAGGCAGCATCAGGATCTCGCGGAACTGGCGGTTCCAGCAGATGAGCTGCATCTTCTTGTCGAAAACGGCGAGACCCTGGCCGACATGGTCGAGCGCGGTCTGCAACAGGTCGCGATTGTATTGAACCGCCTCGGAAGCTTCATCGAGCAGCCTCAAGGCCGACTCGCGGCCGACATTGAGCCGCCTCAGCATCAGCGACATGACGAGCCGCGAGGACGGCGCACCGATGGCGCTTGCCAACAGATTTTCGGTGAACTTGACCGCGTGCGGTCGCCTTGCGCATGTGCGGCCGGGTCTATGCCTCGGCTCGCCATGTAGTCCGCGAAGGATCGGCTCGTCCGCTCCTCGCCGAGATAGCGCGCGACCGTCGACATCAGTTCATCGAAGGGAACGGTGGTTCGCCAGGGCCTGAACGCCGCGTCGCCGGGTGCGGATTTGCGTCCTCGATGAAGATGTTGGTTTGCAGCCGTTCGATTGGCTCCAGAGGACGAAGCAAGGATACGGACAGGAAAGCCAGAACATTGAACGAACAAGGCTCCAGACCACGCCATGCGTCAGATGATCGAAATTCAGATAGAAAAGCATTTCCGGGCGCAGAAAAGCGATGCCAAAGGGGCCATCCTTCAAAAAGGCTGCGCCAGCCGCGGTATCCCCGATCAATCTCGGAAGAAGGAGGGTGTAGGCCCAGACGGCGAAGCCGGCAAGAATGCCCGCCGCAGCGCCGCGAGCCGTCGCTCTGCGCCAGAAAAGCCCGATGAAAAAGGCGGGGGCGAATTGGGCGATGGCCGCGAAGGAAAGAAGCCCGATCTCGGCGAGCGAAGCGTTTCCGATCTTATCGTAGAAGGCATAGGCGAGCCAGGATGATCCAAGCATCGCGGCGCGGCGGATGTTCAGAAGGAAGCCGGTCATATCCTGCTGGCCGGCCGCGGCCATCGCCGGGCCGCTTCAAGATGAGCGGCATCAAAAGATCGTTGCAGAGCATGATAGATAAGGCAACCGTCTCCACGACCACCATCGCGGTTGCGGCGGATAGGCCTCCCAGAAATGCTATGAAGGTGAAAAGCATGCTTCCAGTGTGAAGGGGAAGCGCGAGGAGGTACATGTCCTGCGGGATATTTACCATGCTCGAAAGACAGCTTCCCGCCATCGCGACGGGTACGACGAATATATTGATGACAATCAGATAAAGGGGAAAAAGCCAGGACGCCTTGCGCAGTTCATCCTCGGAAACGTTCTCCACGAACGTCACGTGAAACTGCCGGGGAAGCAAAAATATGCAGACGAAGCTCAGCCAGGAGACGGTCAAAAGCACGCCGCCGTGAATTCCGGTATCGAAAACTTGGGCGATTTTCGGCTGGGCCATGGCCCTTTCGATCAGGGGCCCAATGCCGCCGGACATGCCGTAAACGACAAATATGCCGACCGCAGAAAAGCGGAAATCTTGACGAGCGACTCAACGGCTATCGCGAGCATGAGCCCGCGCTGATTTTCCGTCGCATCGCTATCGCGTGCGCCGAAAAGAATCGTGAACGCCGCCAGGACGAGCGCGATGACAAAGTCCATTTCGCCGGTCGGGCAGCGGCGAAGGCATTGGCATCCGCTTACGGATCAAGCAGCACGGCGATCGCTTGCGAGATGGCCTTGAGCTGAAGGGCGATGTAGGGCAACAACCCGCAACCGCCACGATTGTGACAATCGCCGCGACGGCAGGGTTTTTGCCATACCGGGCCGCGATGAAGTCGGCGATCGAGGTGATGTTCTGAGCTTTCGTCAGCAATGTTATTCGCCGCAGCAAAGGCAGGGCGAGCGTAAAGGCAAGGATGGCCCGACATAGACCGCTATGAAATCGAACCCTTTTTCCGACGGCGGAGCCCACGCTTCCGAAAAACGTCCACGATGTACAGTAGACGCCGAGTGCAAGGGCATAAACATAGGGCCGTCCAGCAGGCACCGGACGCTTCCTTTCCGGCGCGATCGCCAAGATAGGCGATGCCAAAGAGCGCACCTATATACAGCAAAGAACAGCTTATTATGATCCAGCCGTTGTTCATGCCTTACTCGTGTCGGGGCCCTGGGGAGAGCGTCGTAGGGACGACGGCGGTGTTTTATTCCCGCGGACCTGCACTAATTTAAAATGTTATACCATGGTTAGGCAACCCGCACACCGTTCAGGTAAGCGCGATTGTATTCGGACAATATAAAATTATCCTTTGTGCAGAAGACAATTGCGTCGCGCTAAAACTGTTTTTCGAGTCCGGCGGGATTGCGCTTGGACACACGCGATAGTTGGCAGACCTTCTCGAAACCCGCTCTCTCCCCCAAATAAGAAAGAAAACATCGGGGGCGGAAGATTCTCATGACTTACGATTACGTCATTGTGGGCGGCGGTTCCGCTGGTTGCGTCCTTGCGAACCGTCTTTCCGCCGATCCCTCCGTCAAGGTGGCGCTTCTGGAAGCTGGCCCGGGCGACAAGAATTTCCTTATTCATATGCCGGTGGGGTATGCGGCGCTCATGAAGACCGGCTGGGTTGACTGGGGCTACCACACCGAGCCGCAAGCGGGGCTGAGCGGCCGCCGCCTGTACTGGCCTCGCGGAAAGGTTCTTGGCGGATCGAGTTCGGTCAACGCCATGATTTATATCCGCGGCGTTCCCAGCGACTACGATCTTTGGGCGCAACTCGGAAACCGGGGTTGGGCCTGGGACGATGTCTTGCCTTATTTCAAGAAAGCCGAACATTACTGGCAAGGCCCCGACGACTATCACGGCGGCGACGGTCCGCTGAAGGTGACAAGGCCCGGCGTTGCGAACCCTCTCAACGTGGCATGGATCGAGGCCGGACAGCAGGCTGGCTACCCCTACACCGCCGATTTCAACGGCGCGCAGCAGGAAGGCTTCGGGCCTGTTAGACTGCACCATTTCGAGCGGGCGCCGCGCCAGCGCCGCGGTGTGCTATTTGCGGCCCGCGCTCGAGCGCCCGAACCTCACCGTCATCACGAAGGCGCAGGCCACGCGCATTCTCATCGGAGCGGGGCCGCGCGGTGGGCGTGGAGTATGCGCAGAAGAAGCAAGCGGCACGAAATCCGCGCCGAGCCGCGAAGTCATCCTGTCCGGCGGCGCGATCAACTCGCCGCAGCTTCTCCTTCTCTCCGGCATCGGCCCGGCGGACGAATCGGCCAGCTCGGCATCAGGCCGGTTCACGACCTTCCCGGCGTCGGCAAGAATTTGCAGGATCATCTCCACGGCGGCGGTCAAGCGACCAACTGCAGCGCGCCCGTTTCAGCTCTATTCGGTGTCTGAAGCCGTCCGCGCTGGCGCGCCACGTTGCCGTATTACCTCATGACCGCACAAGGCCCGGCGTCCGCGATGGCGCTCGAAGTGCTGGCGTTCGTGAAAACGCCGGCCCGAGCTCGTCGACGCCGGACCTGCAGTATCACTTCGTGCCCGCGCTTTACGCCGATCACGGCCGCATCATGATCTACCGCCACGGCTTCATGGGCTACTGCAACATGCAGAGGCCGGAGGCGCGCGGCGAGATCACGCTGAAATCGGCCGATCCCCTGG
This sequence comes from uncultured Alphaproteobacteria bacterium, assembly GCA_963829495.1. GTDB lineage: Bacteria > Pseudomonadota > Alphaproteobacteria > Rhizobiales > Rhodomicrobiaceae > Rhodomicrobium. Next base: position 18,324 of record CAWHIT010000026.1, on the reverse strand, counting down.
CTCATCCGGCGATCCAGCCGAACTATCTGCAGAACGAGACAGACCTTCGCACGCTTCGCGACGGCTTCAAGATCCTGCGCGAGGTCTTCCGCCAGAAAGCGTTCGAGCCCTAGGCGGCGAGGAATTCATGCCCGGCCCGACGTGCAGACCGATGCGGAGATCGATCGATTCACCGCGCCTCTGCGGAAACCCTCTACCACCCTGTCGGCACCTGCAAGATGGGGCAGGATCGAGATGGCGGTGGTCGACGAGACGCTTCGCGTGCGCGGGCTCGAAGGCTTGCGCGTCGTGGATGCCTCGATCATGCCGAGGCTCGTCAGCGGCAACACGAACGCACCCACCATCATGATCGCCGAGAAGGCCGCCGCCATGATACTCAGCGGAGTCACCGCTTCGGCCACCGATGGCGTCATCACGGCTTGAAAAGCGCCGTCATGGCCCGGTCTCGTTCCTGACGAACCCTACTGCCCCCGCAGGCGCGACGTTGACACGTTGAGGTTGTGTCTTTAGGAAGCGTCCCGTAGACGGCTTCCTCCCTTCGGACGTTGGTTGCCTTTCGAAGGCGTTCGCAAAAGCTGTGCCCTCAGTGGCCTGCCCTTTCGGAGGAGGGACTTCGTTCGGAGACAACATCATGATTGCCAAGCTAGACACCGCAATGTGGTTCCTGCGGCGGCCTACCCACTGGAGGCACGCGGCAGATATTGCTCGGCGGAAATGGCTTCCCAATCGTGATAACGGTGAAGAAGCCGGGCGGGCCCGAGCCTGGGCCGCGGATCGGGCGGTTCCGCTGCTTGACGTCTTGAAGGCGATCGGGCTGGCAATGCCGGGGACGGTTGTGCCTCAGTTGGCCACCTCTCTGCTTAAGGAAGCTCAGGATCGCGCAACCCGGTCGCTCGTAACGATGGGTGGCCCGGGCGACATCAATCTTCTGTACGCGGCGACGATCTTGTCAGGAGCGCGCCGCATTGTGGAAACCGGGGTTGCCTATGGGTGGTCGAGCCTCGCGATACTGGCCGCGATCGAAGGGCAGGGGGGCGCACGGCTCGTGAGCGTGGATATGCCGTACCCGAAGATGAACAACGAAGCCTTCGTAGGCATCGTGGTCCCTGAACGGTTGCGAGGTTTCTGGGAGATCGTTCGAGAGCCGGACAGACCGGGCATCAGGAAAGCCATTGCGAAGGCCGGAGGCGCAATCGACCTTTGCCACTATGATTTCGACAAATCCTGGTGGGGACGGCAGTACGCCTACCCGCTCCTGTGGGATGCATTGAGGCCCGGCGGCGTTTTTATTTCCGACGACATCCAGGATAACATGGCGTTCGCAGCCTTTTTCGCTGAACGTCAGCTCAACTTTTCAGTAACGGAGTACGGCGGGAAATATATCGGAATTGTGAGAAAATAACTGGCCGGCGTTCTGGCTTTGGGCTGAGGAGGAAATAGGGATGCAAGGATTTTCGAAGTTCGTCTTGGCGGCGCTCGCCGTTTCGGCCGCCGCGATGGAGCCGGCCAAGGCCTGCACGCGCGCCCTTTACGTTGCTGAAAACGGGCTCGTGATCACCGGCCGTACGATGGACTGGGTCGAGGACATGCACACCAATCTCTGGGCCTTTCCGCGCGGGATCGCCCGTGACGGCGCGGCCGGCGAGGACACACCGAAATGGACGTCCAAATACGGCAGCGTCGTCGCGGCGGGTTACGACATCGGGTCGGCCGACGGCATGAACGAGGCGGGTCTCGTCGCGAACCTGCTCTACCTCGCCGAGTCCGATTACGGCGAGCCCGGAGGCAAGCCTATCCTGTCGATCAGCCTTTGGGCCCAATACGCGCTCGACAATTTCACGACCGTCAGCGAGGCGGTTGAGGCGCTCGCCAAGGAGCCGTTCCGTGTGGTCGCACCCAAGCTGCCCAACGGCAAGGGCGCCCAGCTTCACCTTTCCCTTTCCGATGCGACGGGCGATTCCGCGATTTTTCAGTACATCGGGGGCAAGCTCGTCATCTATCACGGCAAGCAGTACACGGTGATGACCAACTCGCCGACCTACGACCAGCAGCTTGCCCTCAACGCCTACTGGAAGGAGATCGGCGGGCTCACCTTTCTGCCCGGCACGAACCGCGCCTCCGATCGTTTCGCCCGAGCCTCCTTCCTTATCAAGGCAATCCCGACCAAGCCCGATCCGAACGTCATCACGGCCGTGCCGGGTGAGAAATTCGAGTATCAGGCGGCGGCGAGCGTGCTCGGCGTCATGCGAGGCGTGAGCGTGCCGCTTGGAATCACGACGCCGGGCCAGCCAAACATCTCCTCGACGCTTTGGCGCACGGTTTCCGATCAGACGGACAAGATCTATTTCTTCGACAGCGCGACCAGCCCGAACGCCTTCTGGGTTCCGCTCATCGACCTCGATCTCAAGGAAGGCGCGCCTGTGAAGAAGCTCACCGTTGCCGGCGGCAAGGTGTACTCGGGCAACGTCGCCGACAAGTTCGTCCCGACGCCTTCGTTCGCCTTCCTGCCCGCGACGGGGATGTGAGACGGAGACCGCAGGCGGACCGGCCGCATCATTAGGTAGGCAGGATGTTGTTGTAGTTCGTGACATGTAGACGGCTTCACGTCCTGAGTTGACGTGGAGCCTTGCCGTGGCGTCGTTGTTCGTAGAGGACGACGTAAGGAGGTTACGCTTTGACTGGCAACTTTACAGAACACTCCGCTAACGAGCGAACCTTCCTGGCCTGGATACGCACCGCCATCGCGGTGATCGCCTTCGGATTTGTTCTCGAGAAATTCAATCTGTTCATTTTGGCGCTTACGGCGACAGCCTCGGCGGAGCTAGCCAAGGCGATCCGAACTGACAGGCTGAGCGGCCCGATCGGGCGCTACGAAGGGCTTGCATTCATGCTGAGCGGTCTGGTTCTGATCGGCTTGGGTTATTGGCGGTTTGCGAGGAATGAGAAGCTGATCGACACCGCCGAGCCACGGCGAGCAGGCGGCGTGCAGGCCGAGGTCGCTGTCTCCGCCATCCTCTTTGCGCTCGTTGCCGTTTACTGCGTTTCAATCCTCGTAGGGTAACCGCAGATAAGAAAAAGCCCCGGACGCGAAACGCATCCGAGGCCCCTTTTCAAATTAGCTTCAGGTTACCAGCCGCAGCTGCAGCCGCTGCTGTAGCCAACAGGGTAGCCCCAACCGCCGCCCCAGCCATAACCAGGGTAGCCCCAGCCGCCGCCCCAACCTGCGTATCCGAGACCTAAGCCAAGGCCGACGGGCCAACCCCAGCCACCGCCCCAGCCCAAGCCACGGCGACGCCAGCCCCAACCGCCGCCCCAGCCTACGCCTCGCCAACCCAAGCCACGGCCCCAGCCGATGCCACGGCCCCAGCCGCCGCCCAAACCAACGCCACGGCCCCAGCCACCGCCAATGCCACGGCCGCCCCAGCCTCCGCCGAAGCCGCGGCCGCCGAAGCCTCCGCCGAAGCCGCCGCCGCCGAAGCCGCGCACATGCGTCACGAGACTTTTGCTGTTCACTGCCACTTGCTCATGGCCGGCGCTCAGCGGCGAGATTGCCGCGGCCTTCGCTGATGACGACAAGCCTAGAGCTGGTAAGCCCATCACAAACAATCCCAGCGCGGCTACAGCCGAGATCAAGTACCGTTTTGCACGCATCGTGAAATCCACTTCCTCTCAAAGCGTTACTTCCGCCGCCGCACAGCCTAGTTTGACGGCACGGCAACCACTCGTAACCGCATTGCATCACCAATCCGGTTAACGAATTGTAAGTACTTCTTAAGCGTGTGGGGAGTTTTTCATTAGTTTGCACAATAATGTGATACCAACGAAAGTTGATCCAAGCAAATTTCCCGCAAGGATGCTGGCGGGTTGTGCTGGCTCTCCAAGATTATCGACAACCAATGCAGCACCGGAGAAATCTTGACCAGCAGTATAGGGATTAACGGTAACGATAGTCTTGAGCTTGGCCCCAAGCGACGAGCGCAATCCCAGCTCCAGAATCCTCGAAGGCGATGCAGCGGTCAGGACTGAGCCGCAGCTCGTTCAGCACGTAGCGGTAAATGTCCGGCGCGGGCTTCTTTGCCGGCACAACATCTCCCGCCCCGATGACCTCGAACCAGGACAGCTTTCCCGGCAACACGCTTTCGAGCAGAGCCGTGACATTGGCGGGCGTGGTCGTGGTGGCAATCGCGAGCCGGAGCCCAGCCTCCCGCGCTTCGGTGAGAAGGCGCTCGACGCCGGGGCGAAGCGGAATGGCGCGTTGGGCGATAATTTGGAGATAGTGCCTCGTTTTCGCCGCATGCAGCTCCGCCGCGAATTCGGCGACGGGCCTGGGCGGCTGAAAGTCCGGGCGGTATCGCTGCAAATAATAAACGAGCCGCTCCTTGCCCCCGGTCACGGAAAGAAGATCGCCGTAAAGCTCGACAGTCCAATCCCAATCCAGGCCCGCGTCGGAGAATGCGCGATTGAAGGCGACGCGATGGCCCTCCTCGGTCTCGGACAGCGTACCGTCCACGTCGAAAATCAACGCCTCTAACTTGCTCATCGCGGCTCCTTCTCCACTGTCACGGCCGCACTCGACGCAGCCATCCAGGAAACTGGCCGCAGCTTTGGTGAGATTGGATGGCCGGGTCAAGTCCTGACCGGGTCAAGCCCGGCCAGGAAGAGGCCGCAGGATGCAACGGCCCGAGGTTCAAGCGGCGGCGATCAGATCGAGCCACTCGTCTTCCGAGAGAACCTTCACGCCAAGCTCCTCGGCCTTCTTGAGCTTCGATCCTGCTCCCGGCCCCGCCACGAGGTAGAGCGTGTTTTTTGACACCGAGCCCGCTACCTTCGCGCCGAGCCGTTCGGCCTGCGCCTTGGCTTCGTCGCGCGTGAAGCGTTCGAGCTTGCCGGTAAACACCACGGTTGCGCCCGCGAGCTTCGACGACACGATATCAGGCTTGTACTCCTCGACGGTTAGCTCGCGCTCCAGGTTCGCGACGACCTCCTGGTTATGCGGCTCCTGGAAGAAGTCCACGATGGACCGCGCCACCGTGTCGCCGATGCCGTCGATCTCGTTGAGCCGTTCAAGTGCGTGCGCGTCGGCCATCGCGTCGCGCAGGTGCTCCAGCGAGCCGAAGCTCTTGGCAAGAAGCTTGCCCGTGGTCTCGCCAACATGCCGGATGCCGAGCGCGAAGATGAAGCGCTCCAGCGCAATCGTGCGTCGCGCTTCGATGGCCGCGAACAGATTGGCGGCGGATTGCGCGCCCCAGCCCTCCTTCTCGGCGAGCCTCGGCACAGAGCCGCCGTCGCGCGCCTGAAGCGTAAAGATGTCGGCGGGCGCGCGGATGCGGCCTTCCTCGAAGAACGCCTGGATGTGCTTTTCGCCGAGCCCATCGATGTCGAAGGCCAGCCGCGACACGAAATGGCGAAGCCGCTCCACCATTTGCGCCGGGCAGATCAGGCCGCCGGTGCAGCGCCGCACCACGTCGAGCTTGCCGGTCTTGGGGTTAGCCTCGCGCACAGCGTGGCTTTGACAAACCGGGCAGGTCTCGGGAAAGACAAACGGAGCGGCCCCCGCAGGCCGCTTCTCCAGCACCGCGCCCAGGATTTGCGGGATGACGTCGCCCGCGCGCTGCACGATCACCGTGTCGCCGACGCGGACGTCCTTGCGCGCGATCTCGTCCTCGTTGTGGAGCGTCGCGTTCTGCACGACAACGCCGCCCACCGTAACCGGCGCAAGTTTCGCCACCGGCGTCAGCGCGCCCGTGCGGCCGACCTGAACCTCAATGCCCTCCAGCACCGTCATCGCCTTCTCGGCGGAGAATTTGTGCGCCGTTGCCCAGCGCGGCGTGCGCGAAACGAAGCCGAGCCGCTCCTGCAGGTCGAGCCGATCCACCTTGTAGACCACGCCGTCGATGTCGTAGCCGAGCGCAGCGCGGTTCAATTCGATGGCGCGATACGCGTCCAGCATTGCCTCGACCGACTTGCAAACCCGCAAAGGCGGCATGAGAAAGCCCCAGCTCGCTATCGCCTCTAGAACGCCGTGGTTCGTATCGGCGGGCAGTTCGCTTGCCTCGCCCCAGCCCCAGGAGAAGAAGCGCAAGGGCCGCGCCGCCGTGATCGCCGGATCGAGCTGGCGCAGCGACCCCGCCGCCGCGTTACGCGGGTTCGCGAAAATCTTTCCGGCTGCCTTGAGTTGCCGCTGATTGAGCTCCGAAAAATCGGCGTGAGACATATAGACTTCGCCGCGTACCTCGAACACGCGCGGAATGTTCCGGCCCTTCAACTCGTTCGGAATTTGCGCGATGGTCCGAACATTCGCGGTCACATCCTCGCCTTCGGAGCCGTCGCCGCGCGTTGCCGCCACAACAAGCTCGCCGCGCTCATAGCGGAGCGAAACCGACAGGCCGTCGATCTTGTTCTCAGCGGTAAAATCGAGTGGCGCGTCTAGCCGAGAGTTTCAGAAAGCGCTTGATCCGTGTGACGAACTCCTCGACATCCTCGTCGCTGAACACGTTCCCGAGCGACAGCATGCGAACGGAATGCCGAACCTTTGCGAATTTCTCGGAGGGCGCGGCGCCGACTTTCTGGGTCGGGCTTTCCGCCGTTATGAGCGACGGGAACCGCGCTTCCAGCGCCTCGGTACGCAGCCGAAGCCTGTCGTAGTCCGCGTCCGATATTTCGGGCTGGTCATCCTGGTAATAGAGGCGGTCGTGTTTCTTGATCTCCCGGACCAGGAAATCGTGCTCGTCCTTCGCCTCTTCCAGCGTCAGGCTCTCGACCGGCCTCACCAGCACATCCGCGTGGCCTGCTTCCCGGCTCAGGCGACCTCATACTTGGCTCCGATGAGGCTGGCGGCGGCGGCCCTTGCCTCCTCCGTAACCTCTTTGCCTGCGAGCATGCGGGCGATCTCCTCGCGGCGACCACCGATGTCGAGCGCCTCGGCGCGAGTTTCCACGGCGATGCCATCGCTCGCGCGCGGTCTTATAAAGCCGGTAATGCGCAGTCCGCGTGCGCCGCGACTTGCGGCGAATGCGTCACGGCGAGAACCTGAGCCTGATGCCCCAACCGCGCGAGTCGCTCTCCAATCGCGGAAGCCGTCGCACCGCCGACGCCGGTGTCGATTTCATCGAAGACGAGAACAGGGGCGGTCGTCCTTTCCGCGAGAACCACTTTGAGAGCGAGAAGGAAACGAGCCAGCTCGCCGCCAGACGCGACTTTCATCAATGGGCCTGGGTTTGATCCAGGGTTCGTCTGAACGTGAAACATGATCAATTCGCGCCCGAAAGGCCCGCCGGAGACGCCGCTTTTGTCCTCGGGGAGCCTTTCAGTTTGGGTCATAAACCGCGCTTTTTCAAGCCGCAGCGGCGTCAGCTCTTTTTGAACCGCAGCGTCGAGCAGGGCCGCGGCTGCGCGCCGATTTTCGCTGAGCGCGTCGCCCGCCTTTGTGTAAGTGGCGGCTGCAGCGTTCGCCGCCTTTCGCGCGGCCTCCAGGTTTTCCGCGCCTGTTTCGATCTTCTGCAATTCGTCGAGAAAGCGCTGATGAACACGCGGAAGCTCGCTCACGGGCACGCGGTGCTTACGAGCTACCGCTCGGAGCCTGAACAGCCGCTCCTCGATCGCCTCAACGTTATCCTGGCTTTCCGAGCGAAGTTGCGCGGCGACGAGTGAGCGCGCTTCTTCTGCCTCGATCAAAACGCGCTCCAACGCGGCTTGGATAGGCTTCAGCCGTTCGGGAAGAGCGGACTGGCGTTCCAGCCTCCGAAGCACGGTGTTGAGCTTTACATCGGGGAAGATGGGGGCGGACAAGGCGTCGGCAGCGCTTTCCAGATCCTCCCGCAGCTTTGCAGAGGCCAGGATCGCCTGCCGTTTGGCGGCGAGTGCTTCTTCCTCTCCGGGCTGGGGTGCGAGCGCATTCAGTTCGTCGCAAGCGGCTGTCAGGTAGCCAATCTCGCGTTCGGCGAGTTCGAGCGCCTTCTCAAGATCGGCGACGGCCTTGCTGTGCTGACGCCACTCCTCCCACAGCCGCGAAACCGCCTGCACCTCCGGCACCAGCCCGCCGAACAGATCGAGGAGATGCCGGTGCGTCGCGGGGTCGAGCAGAGCGCGGTCATCGTGCTGCCCGTGGATTTCCACGAGTGCGCGGCCAAGCTGCTTCAGAAGCGCGGTAGAAACGGGCCTGTCATTGACGAAAGCCTTTGTGCGCCCATCCTCGTACTGGATGCGCCGCAAGATCAGCAGGTCCTCGCCATCAATGGATTGCTCGCGAAGGAGACCGTTCGCCGGATGCGAGGAATGAAGCTCGAAGGAGGCCGTCACCGTGGCGGATTGAGCGCCTTTGCGGACGAGCCTGCCATCGCCGCGAGCGCCAAGAGCGAGGCTCAGACTGTCGAGGACGATGGATTTGCCGGCTCCGGTTTCGCCGGTGAAAATGGTCAGCCCTTTGGCGAGCGAAAGATCGAGGTTATCGATCAGAACGATGTCGCGGATCGAAAGAGCCACTAGCATGGCTTCTCCCTACGCGATTCGCGTCTCAAGAGCAGCGCCCCTTAGTCGGCTAGGCAGTGTTTGCCAGACGCGCCGACGGATCGCCACCGCCGTCTTCCCGGAAAGGCGAAGCCTCATCCGGGACCGTAAAACGTTGAAGCGCCAACTTTTTTGCGATCCCGGCTCGCGCTTTGCTTGGCCGGGATGACAATCCGTTGCCCAGTTTCGCGGAGTTTGCTTAGGCATCAACCCGCCACGCTGGAAACTGTCTTCTTCCAAGTCTGGCTGATCCAGGAGCCGAATCCTCGCGGGGCGCCGTGCCGCCGGACTGAAGCAGGGCATAAGCATCCTTATACCATTGGCTGTCCGGGAAGTTATGCCCGAGAACCGCCGCCGCCGTCTGCGCCTCGTTCACGATTCCAAGTGCCATGTAGCATTCCGTCAGCCGCATCAGCGCCTCTTCCACGTGTGTGGTCTGCTGGTAATCTGTGACGACGGTCTTGAACCGATTAACCGCCGCGAGATAGTTGCCCTTCTTCTGCCAATAGCGGCCGACATTCATCTCGGCTGCAGCGAGCGTGTCCTTTGCGAGCTTCATTCGCCGTTTCGCTTCTTCTGAATATTCGCTGTTCGGGTAGCGGCGGATGAGCGTCTCCAACTCGGCGATGGCTTTCTTTGTCTCGCCCTGATCGCGCGATGGGGAGGAAACGCGGTCGAAGTATGAGCTTGCTACGATCTGCTGCGCCTGCGCCGCTTCCTTCGTGCCGGGATGCAATTGCAAATAGCGGCGGGCGGCAGCCACGGCCTCGGGGCCTTTTCCCGCTTTCTGATAGGCGACGGCCGCCATCAGAGTGGCCTTCTTTGACTCCTCCGAATACGGATAGAGCTGATCGATCCTCTCGAAGATTTCCGCAGCCTTGGTGCTGCTTCCGTTATCGAGCTTGTCTTGGGCATCCTTCCACATCACATCCGGCGGACGGGTATCAAGCGCGCCTGGGTCGCTGTTGCCGAACAGGGACCCCATCGAGCTGCAGCCAGCGAGGAAAGCTGCGAGAATTATCGCAACCGCAGTTTGCCCGACAAATCGCAATGTCATCTCACTTTGCTCCAAAGCCCCATTTTCGAGCGCGAATCAAACCCCGCCACACTCAGCGTTGTACGGAAGAAAGCAACAAAATGATGGTCAATTGCGGAGTTTTTCAGTCGAAAGGCGTTTTGGGCAAAGTCAGCAGCTTCGCCACGTGCGGACCTTCAGGTTTTCGGGATCGGACGAGCGATGGCTTTGACTTTAACGCATCGTGCGTTTAACCGGACGCGGGCGGCATAGTCCATTTTGTAGCATCCTGCAATGGCGGCATCTCTTCTTCTGACAGATCTTCAGCGAAATCGCCTTGATGCTAGGTTAACGCAGCTTAGGCGAGCTCAAGCCCTTGATATTTATGGAAAAAGTGACAGAACGGGACGCCATCGCCCCTGCCTGCGCCGTGCAGTTCCGGCCTTCCCAAGCGTTAATTTGCGATCCTGAAACATATTTAACGGACTTTTGCGCGTCCCAGTAAATGGAAAAATTCCGGCATTAGATTCTATTTAATGGGTAACTTGTTAACAATAAAAACATGTAGCATTTTCAGTGGCTTATGGTATCCGCCCTTTGTCCGATCGTAGGCGCGGCATTCCTCTGTTTCGCGCCGCATAAAGAAGTCATTTACCAACACACGGTGGGAAAGTAATTCCGGCGCGCTTCTGTTAACCACATAAGTATGAAGGCTCGCCGCAGTGAACGAAATATTTATGAAAGCGCGCGTGGCGAGCGTCGTCCACGATGGCGATGGCCGGTCTGGTGAAGGCTTCCTGACGCATCCCGCCTCGCGGGCGTCGCCATGATCGCCGCCCGAATTGCACCGCGGCACAGTCCCAGCCGTTAAGAAAAATTGCGTCGCAACCGGTTCCGATATTGCGCACGCTGCGCTGAAACGTGAGCGGTCATTCGGGTGATGCTGGGCGGCTGCTTGCGATGCTCCACGATGCCAAAGACACTCGTCGCGTTATTCCCCCACGAGCGTGCCGCCAATCAAAACCAGGGTGACGAGCAGCATCGCCAGGAGGCCATAATCGACCGCATTGAGCATATTGGCCGATCGCCGGTGGGAGAAGCTGCTCGAAGCGGCGTCACTCGCATATTGGATAAAGCGATTTATGGCATACTCACTTGGCTGGGTACTTAGATGATTTTTACCATCCCCCAATTTCACATTCGCCAAGCTGCATCCCGGCTTTTGCGCCTTATTGTCTGATGATTTAGCCGTTTACGGTTGTTAAGTTCACACCTACCCAGCAGCGCACAGGGTGCGTGTCGCATGCCCTGGATCGCAAAAACCGGCACGACCGCTTGCGAATTCACGTGAGGGGACGGAAGCGGCTTGTGGTGGCCGTCGCAACTGCGGCCGCAAGCAAACCGCAAATAGTAAGCGTGGGAACGTGAGGCTTTCAGGTTCCGATATCGGCCCGTAAAGCGGTAGTCGGCGCAGCCAAGAAAGCCGGCTTAAAACGAAATGGATGAGGTCTGTGCAACCAGACCCCTCAGTCGGTCTCGGGTGCGAAGTTGGGCGTGGCGAAGGCGATGCCAAATTCAGGGCTCGGAGCGACGTGCCGGGCTTGGGGCTTCTCTGCCATCTCGACGATGGTCCAGGCGTCCTTGTTGTCGTAAAGGGCGTGAAGCACCTTGGAGTTCAGGCGGTGACCGCCACGGGACGAACGGTAGAGCCCAAGGATCGGGGCACCGGCAAGCGCCAGATCGCCCACCGCATCCATCGCCTTGTGGCGAACAAACTCGTCGCTGTAGCGAAGCCCTTCGATGTTGATAATCCGGTCGTCTCCGATAGCCACCGTGTTCTCAAGCGACGCGCCGAGCGCGCGGCCGGCGGCCCAAAGCTGCTTCACATCTTTCATGAAGCCGAATGTGCGAGCGCGGCAGAGCTTTCTCTTGAAGGACCAGGGCGTGACATCGACATCCAGGCGCTGTTTGCCGATGAACGGAGAGTTGAAATCGATTTCGACGTCGAGACGGAAGCCGTTGTAAGGAAAGATTTCTCCGATGGCGTCGCCGTCCTTCACCTGCACGGGGTGCAGCACCTTGATGTAACGGCGCGGCTCGTCCAATTCGCGCAGGCCAGCCTCTTCGATCGCGTCGACGAAAGGCTCCGCGCTGCCGTCCATGATCGGAACTTCATTGCCATCGACCTCGATGTCGACGTTATCGATCCCGAGACCGCGAAGAGCCGCCAGCAAATGCTCGACGGTCGCAACCGACACGCCATGCATGCCGCTCAAAACCGTGCAGAGCGTCAGATTGCTGACCGCCCTGAAATCGCCAGGCACGTGCCCCACGCGCCCGCCGCCCTGGACGTAGAAATTATAACCCGTGTTCGCCTCGGCAGGGTGCAGGATCAACGAGACTTCAGCGCCGCTGTGGACGCCTGTGCCCTTCATGACGATATCGCGATCGACAGTTGACTGCCTGCTCGAATAGCTTCGAAAGCTCATAGTTTGCGCCGTTCTTTTGTGCCTTGGCGCTCTCCCTTTGCCGAAGGAAGAGGCCCCCCCAACGCGAGCTGATGCTTAAAAAGCATCGGTACTCTGACGCTTACACTTGGAACCTGGCCCGGCTAGTTACGCAGCCTAAGCCTGAGAACATCCGATGGGAAAAACCTAGCCACGCAGTCGGCGACGCTTCAAATCACGCTTTCTAACAGTCTGTTACGAGGAAGGATTCAAAGTGCGGCGCCGAGGGCCAGGACAGCCCACCGCATGCCGGGCGCATGCGGGTCGGCGAGAGCGTAAGAGGGGGGATTTTAGGAGACGGGTTTCTTGAAAAACTTAGGAATTTCAAGGGCTTCCTCTGAATTCTGTCGCGTGGAGGAAGCGTCGCTGCCCTGGCCGTCGCCCTGTTGCAGCGCGTGAGATGAGTTACGATACTCTTGTTCTGAAACCGATTTTTCACCATGAGGGCGTTGCTGAAATGCAACGGATTTAGCTGGTGATGACGGCTTGGAGCTGCGGTCTTTGCCTGCCATCCAGTCGAAGAATCCGCGCGGTTTCGCAGATGCTCGATTCGCGGGCGAGCTATTTGCAGGCGTGCCCCCTTGGCTAAGCTCGGGGAAATCCTGGTAAGTCAAAGGCCTGCGGGGCGGCCGCGCCGTTTTCGACGGAGGAAGAGGCTCGAAACGCTGCGGTGTTTCCGGGGCGGCGGCGAGGCCCTGCCCCTCATTCTCAGGGCTTTTCCTCACTTTCGGCTCAAGCACGACTCGACGGTCCTGCGCTGGCCTTGGGGCGTTCGCAGCGTTGGCGGGCTCGCGCGGTGGCGCAAAGCCCCGCCGTGGCGTCACAGGAGCTATCCGGTCGGCCAGACTCGGTTCCCTCTCGGAGAAAACGGGAGGTGAGAGAGGCATGTGCTCGTTCGGAGCAATTCCTGTCGCGACGACAGACACGCGAATCCGATTATTCAGCGAGTGATCGAATGTCGCGCCGACGATGATATTCACTTCCGGGTTTTCGTCCGCATCGACTTCGCGGCGGATTCGCGATGCGGCCTCCTCGACCTCGTAGAGCGTCATGTTGAAACTGCCGGTGATGCTCACGAGGAGGCCCCTCGCACCGCGCATGGAAACCTCGCCCAGCAGCGGATTTGAGATCGCGGCCTCGGCCGCTTGAAGCGCACGCTTCTCGCCCTCGGCCTCGCCGGTTCCCATCAGCGCAGTGCCCATGTTCTGCATGACGGTGCGGACGTCGGCAAAATCGAGGTTGATGAGCCCTTCCTTAACCATAAGGTCGGTAATGCATGAGACGCCGGACTTCAGCACGTCGTCCGCGCGCATGAAGGCGTCGGCGAAAGTGGTTTTTTCGCTCGCGACCAGGAACAGATTTTGGTTCGGAATGACAATCAGCGTGTCGACGTGCTTTGCGAGCTGGGCTATGCCAGCCTCGGCCGTGCGCATCCGCCTCTGGCCCTCGAACTCGAAGGGCTTCGTCACGACGGCAACCGTCAGAACACCAAGTTCCTTAGCCGTCCGGGCTATGATCGGAGCGGCGCCCGTGCCTGTCCCGCCACCCATGCCAGCGGTGATGAAAAGGAGATGGACTCCATCCAGATTGGACCGGATTTCCTCGAGCGCTTCCTCCGCTGCGGCGGCGCCGATTTCCGGCCTTGACCCCGCGCCAAGGCCCTCGGTGATTCCGATGCCCATTTGGATGACGGTCCCTGCGCTCGTGGAAGCCAGGGCTTGAGCGTCCGTATTCGCGGCGATGAACTCGACACCCTCGAGGCCGCTCTCAATCATGTTGTTAACGGCGTTGCCGCCCGCGCCGCCGACGCCAATCACCGTTATGCGCGGCCGCAACTCCGTCAACCCTGGAAGTTGCAGGTTTATTCCCATGGCAAGGCCTCGTCAGCTTCCTTCTCGGGCTTTAAACCCGCTTATGCCTGCAGCCGATTGCGCGGAGCCGACGTTAAAGAAAGCTTGTCCGCAGCCATTGGCTGATTCGAGACGCGTAGCTACTATCTTGAGAACCAAGCTCAGGTGTGTACGGTATTTCCCCCGCTGACTGATGCCGGCTTGCATAAAGACACCCCCCAACAAGCGCGCTTAACGCATTACCGGCACTGAGACCGTTCAAGTTGACGGGTGTTGCCGTTCTGACCTCCGAGGCGAGGATGTGCGAAGCGAGTTCGCGAATTCCTGGAAGCAAACTCCCACCCCCGGTCAGTACGGCGCCCCCCATCGGAATAGAATATCCAGCACCCTTTAACCGTTCATTAATGGCCTGAAGGAGGGAAGATGCATTCGATCGAATTATATGATTAAGAGAAAACTTGGATATCGGCTCGTGGGTTTCTCCATTACTTACAGGCAAATCGATATCAGCTTGCAGGCTATCGTACACGCTGCCATAGCGGATTTTGAGGCGTTCCGCTTCGAATTTGCGAAGGTTGAACGCGCGCGCAATTTCTTCCGAAATTTGCTGGCCGCCCGACGCGATGCAATCGGCAAAGACAGGGATGCCGCGCGAGAAGAGAACGCAACCCGTGGACTGGGCGCCCATGTCGATCACAAGGATGCCCGCCGACCGCTCCAGCACATCCGTTACCGCGAGCGCGGAGGCGATAGGGCCTGCAATATATCCACGTACCGTGAGCAGGCTCTTGGCGAGGCACCCAGCGATCTGGCGCGCGCCGCGGAGCGGCATGGAAATCGCAATGACGTCGGTTTCGGTGGCTTCGGTGTTTTCGGCTGCTGCCGCTTCAATGTTGTCGGACTCGCTCGCGGTCATGAAAAGGTGCAGAAGCTTCCGTTGCTCCCTTGAGCAATGTTCTCCGGCCGCAATAGAAATCGCGTCGATGTCCTCCTTCAAGAGCGTGCCGTGTGCGCCCAGCCTGGCAGCGAACGTATCTGCGGCCAGCCCATGAAACTGGCCCGTGACGAGCACGTCCTCGACAGTCAGGCCAGCCTCGGCTTCCGCCTGCGCCACGGCTCGCCTTATGCTCGTTTCCGTGGCCGCCACATTGACGATGCGTCCACCCGACAAGCCAGACGACCTGACCAACCCGCTGCCCAAGACACGGACGCTTCTCGCACCCGTGTCGAAGCCGAAGCGCGGCGTGGACAAGGACACGATCGCGCAGGCGAGCTTCTGCGACCCCATATCGACGATGGTTATGATTTCGTCTCGCGTTCTGAACGGCCATAGCCGCGACTGACCGCGAGAGGTCTGCCGCCGCTCTTCCGTCATAAGGCCCTGCCTCTCCGCAGCGGCATAGCGGGTTGCGGCGGCCCTGATGTAATAACAGCGATGGCCCTGTCGCGATTGACCAAGGTCGGATCTCGCAGTTGCAAGATCGTCCGATTCGCGAGACGGAAATCTATGGTGTCCAGGGCCATCTCGGCAATCTTGTTGCTGGCCAGAAGCAATTCCACCCTGGCGAGAACTACCTCGTTCACCTTGCGCGGGAGTTTCAGGATCAATCCACTGTCGAGCTTGATCTGCCAAAATCGTTCAGCGACGAGATCGATGCGTTCAATATGCTTCGCGAGTGCCTCATGACCGGAAAGAGTATCGGAAAACTCCGCGGCCTCCGCCGGGGCGCCCTCGCCGGCGAAGAGAGGTAGCGTTTCGAACCGGCCTTCCGCCGGCCCCAGGATACGCCCTTCGCGGTCAATGGCCTGCACGACATTTTCAGAATCGACCCATCGCGCAAAGGGCTTGCGCTCGGTCATCACTACTTCCAGCCGCGAAGGCAGGCTGCGGCGCACTTCCGCCGAAGCGACCCAGCCGATCTTCACAAGCCGGTCTTGCGCTTCGGCTGTTTCGTAAGAGAGAGAGGAGTTTGCGTAGGGCAACGCAAGGGCCTTCATCAGGGACTCTCGCGACGTGTTCTTCGAGCCGGAAATGGCAAGGTCTTCAACACGGAACCCGGCGTCGTATGCGGCACGGTCCGCCATCGCGGCAACTTCGTCGTAGATCGCCTTCGTCGCGCCCGAGAGGCTGAGTGCGTAGAACGCCGCCGAGGCGAGAAACATCATGCTCACCACGAAGCCAACCTTGGCCGCGTAGTCCGCATGCGCTTGGGCTATCGCAAACCACGAAGGCTGGGCTGCCCCCTTCTTGACCGGTTTTGCCCCGCCGTCTCCGAGGCCCTCTGATCGAACCTTTTCCTGGGTTACCGGTTGCACGAGGCATCCTCCACAATCCACCGAACAAGCTCACCGAACGTCAATCCAACATGGGCAGCGAGTTCCGGGACAAGCGATGTTGCCGTCATGCCTGGCTGAGTATTCACCTCAAGGCAGACTAGCTCGCCTGTTCCCTCCGGCCGATCGTCCAAACGAAAATCGGCGCGGCTTATACCCCGGCAGCCCAATGCATTGTGTGCATCAACTGCCAATTTTTGGATAAACTTGTAAATGTCCGGTGAAATTTGTGCCGGTAGAATGTGGCGTGAGCCTCCTTTTGCGTATTTTGCTTCGTAATCGTAGAAACTGAGCCCGTCGGCGGGCATAATTTCGATGATATCGAGGGCGCGGTCGCCCATCACGGCGCAGGTGAGTTCCCGGCCGCCGATATATTTCTCGACGAGAACGTCGCCGAACGCCCAGTCAGGCCGGTTCAGCTCCTGCGGCGGATATTCATGATCCTCCCGCACAAGGTAGACGCCGACGCTCGATCCCTCCGTCACGGGCTTGATGACATAGGGGGGCGGCATCAAATGGCCGCGCGCGGCCTCTTCGGGGCTTGCAACAATGCCGTCCGCCACCGGAATGCCGGCCGCCTTGAAGGCGATCTTGGCGCGCGCCTTGTCCATGGCAAGCGCGGATGCCAGCACGCCTGAATGCGTGTAGGGAATTTCGAGCGTCTCAAGCACGCCCTGGATGCAGCCGTCTTCCCCCCATTTGCCGTGAAGGGCGTTGAAACAGGCGTCGGGTTTGATGGCGGCGAGGCGATCGGCGATATCCCGGTTCACGTCGATCGGCGTCACCCGATAGCCGGCATGCTCCAGCGCGCCTACGCAGGCCGCGCCCGACCTCAGCGAGACATCCCGCTCAGAAGACCAGCCGCCCATCAGGACAGCGATATGATGCAACTTTCCCGTCGTGCTAGACATCGAACGCGCCCTACTTCCTCGCGCCTGAACTTTTAAATGCCTCGTAAGGCGGCGCGCATAACCGCCGACGCTATCAGCACGAAGATTTTGGCGGCTCTGTGCTCAAAACATGCAAACGTGCTTGGGTTTGCCAACAACACCTCTGCGTCTTGCGTCCTGTGGGGTCTCTTGCAGATATTGCGATGCGCCGCCACACTCAGCGCTTCCGCAGCCGTACCCATTTGGGCAGGCCATCCGCGCCGGCAACGAAATCCCGATATTGCTCAGCACCGAGCCCTTGCAACGCCTGGCCACGGGCTACCTGACGCATCACCTCGACCATAGAGAGCCGCGCCTTCCGGTTACGCGCGCCCTTGATCGGCACGAGCCGGGCCACGGGCTGACCGTGACGGGTAAGCACAATCTTGTCGCCAGCCTCGGCGCGGTGCACGAGGTCGGTAAGCTGTGCCTTGGCATCGCTGACTGAAATCTGCATTCCATCCCCCATGGACCAGGCAATGGCCCAAAATTGTTGTGGCTTCAGATCGAAATCGAGTGCGGCTTCAACGAAAACCAACTGTCATTCCTGCTGAGCGGGATATTAGCGAAAAGCGCTTTCCCAAAAGATTAATTTGCGATAAGCCTTTGAATTGTATGATATAAATTGCAAGGAAGATGACAGCGCCAGAGCGCGCGCCGCGGCTGCGGCAGGCGCGGATAGGGTTAACACCCGCGACGGAAACATATTTAACCGGCTTTAGCGCGTCCCAGTAAAGGAGAAAATTCCGGCATTAAATTCTATTTAAGGGGGCGAAATCAAAGAAAAAGCATTTTATTTTCAGTGTGCTAGATCGTCAGATCGAAGAGGCGCGGCTCCCCATGTTGCGCCGGATAAACCAATTGTTAGGACAGTTGGACCAGGAATTGTTCAGGCGTGCTCTTGTTAACCAGCTTCGGATTAACACACATCGGCGCGGCGACGGGCCGTTTAAGATTGCTCCCTTTTCGATTGGAAGGGGCTTCGCGCCTGAAACGCAGGCAGCGTCTGAGCTCCCTCGCCCCGCAAGACAAAGGCGGGCTTGGCCTGTTGTCAGGCGATATAGCGGGCCAAGCGCAGTTCTCCGCCTTGGGTCGCTTGCGGAAATGGCCCTAGAAATCTCTCTTGCCCGCACTACCCCTGGAACCGGACCCCGTTCACGACGCGGAAATAGGTTCGGGATCGA
>CAWHIT010000025.1:0-11285 GCA_963829495.1 uncultured Alphaproteobacteria bacterium | reverse complement strand
ACAGGAGAACTATATAAAGCGCGACGAGGTGATCGTCCTCGGCGTCTCCTGCGAAAACGGCGGCATGATCGATACGCGAAAACTCAACAGGGCGCTGCGCGGCAAGGTCGCCACCTCGGCGGCCTTGGACGGCGCGAACGGCGTAAAAGTCTCTTATATCGGCGGAGGCGCAACGCTGCCCGCGAAGGACGTGCTCGCCGACCGCTGCCTCGAATGCCCGAAGGCCTACCCCGTCGACACTGATTTCTTCTTCGGCGAAAAGGTCGACGAACGCTCCTATGGCCCGCGCTTCACGGTGGTCTCGGCGTTCGCTCAGAAAAGCGGGGAGGAGCGCTCGGCGTTCTGGGCGGGGCACTTCGAGCGCTGCATCCGCTGCTACGCCTGCCGCGCCGTCTGCCCGATGTGCTACTGCGACGAATGCGTGGTCGACAGCACGAACTTCGTCGTGAACCCGACGACGACCGCCGACGAAAAGGCCAACCGCGTCCGCTGGATCAGTCGATCTCCAAGCCCATCGGAAAACGCGATGTATCACATGGTGCGCGCCATGCACCTCGCTGGGCGCTGCACCGACTGCGGCGAATGCGAGCGCGTGTGCCCGGTCAACATCCCGCTTCGCCTGCTCAACACCATGCTCGAACACGAGGCCCTGGAAATGTTCCAATACGCGCCGGGGCTCGATGCAGAGCAGCCTTCGCTCATCTCGTCCTTCCGCGACGGCGATCCCAACGATTTCGTGAGGTAGCCCCATGGAAGCGATATTGAAAAAGGAGACGCTCGGCCAATGGATAGCTGCACTCCAAGAACGCGCAGAAGTCTACGCCCCAGACTTCGTCGAAGATGCCTGGGCATTCACAAAAGTAAGCCCCGGCGCGACGGTGGAGCTGGATCACACCAACACCGTCAGGCCGGCAAAAGGGTTTGTGTTCCCGCAGCGGGAAGTGCTCTACCGCTTCCGGATTGAGAGCGGCAAGGCGCCGGAACTTACGGATACGGAGCCGAAGGTCGAGCCGACGGTGGTTTTCGGCGTGCGCCCCTGCGACGGGCGCGCCATGGTGCGCAACGACAGGGTCTTCACCTGCGGCCCCTCGGACCCCTATTATCAGGCCCGGCGCAATAAGGTTGTCTTTGTCGGCCTCGCCTGCAACACGCCGCCATCGCCGAATTGCTTCTGCGTCTCGGTCGGCGGCTCTCCCCATTCCGAGGATGGTCTCGACGTTCTCATGACCGACCTTGGCGGCAGTTATTATGTCAAGGCGATCACGGATAAGGGTAAGGACATCCTCAGCCGGGCAGCCGATGCTGATCTTTTCCACGCCCCAATTGCCTCCGACAATAAAGATGTTAGAAGCGCCCACGCCATCGCGCTGGAACACCCGCAGCGGGCCATCTCAACCATGGATGCGGTGGCGCGGCGCTCAAGAGCAATTTCGAGTCGCCGCAATGGGACAAGCTAGCCCAAGCCTGCATCGGCTGCGGCGCCTGCACCTATCTCTGCCCGAGCTGCCACTGCTTCGACATCAACGACGAGGTTACCGGCAAGTCGCCGCTGAGCGGCGCGCGCGTCAGAACCTGGGACAACTGCCAGTTCCCGGACTTCACCATGCACTCGTCCGGCCACAATCCGCGCGAGGATACCGGCGCGCGGCTGAGGCAGCGGATTTGCCATAAGCTTTTGTATTTCGTGGAGAACCACAAGATGCAGCAATGCACCGGCTGCGGCCGCTGCATCACGCATTGTCCGGTCGGAATCGACATCGTCAAAATAGCCAATGTCATGGAAGAGGGCGTCTGGCAATGAGCGAGAATGCCTATCTGCCGCAACTCGCGCGCATCGTGGACATCAAGGAAGAGGTGCCCGGCGCGCGCGCGATCAAGACCTTCCGCGTTCAGTTCCTGAACGGCGGCGGCTTCGATCACGAGCCCGGCCAATGCGCCATGATCTCCGTGTTCGGCAAGGGCGAGTTGATGATCTCGATCGCGTCCGCGCCGGTGATCACGGACTATAAGCAGTTCTCGATCATGCGCTCCGGCCGCGTCACGACCGCCATTCACGATATGAAAGTCGGCGACGTGATCGGCGTTCGCGGCCCCTATGGCAACAAGTTCCCGATCAACGACTGGAAGGGACGCAACCTCATCTTTATCGGCGGCGGTTGCGGCTTGGCCCCGATCTGGCCGGTGATTCAGACCGCGGTCGCGAACCGCAGCGACTTCGGCAAAATCACCGTCTTCTACGGCGGCCGTACCTCGCGTGACATCATGTACGCCGCCGAACTGGAAAAGCTGCGCGGCGCGGCGGATGTCCATCTCTCTATCGACTCGCCCGAGGAAGGCTGGGAAGGCTATTGCGGCTTCGTGCCCGCCAACGTGATGAACAAGCCGCAAAATCCGGACAACACGATCGCGATCACATGCGGCCCGCCGATCATGATCAAGTTCGTCATCAAGAACCTTGGGGACATGAAGTTCGAAGACGATCAGATCTACACAACCATCGAAAACAAGATGAAGTGCGGCATCGGCAAGTGCGGGCGCTGTAACGTCGGGAAAGATTACGTCTGCGTGAAGGGGCCGGTTTACTCCTGGGCGCAGCTGAAGACATTGCCCCAAGAATATTGATAACAAAGCACATTTTGGAGGAGACAGCTTATGAACCTTGCCGGGATGCTTTACGGGACTCAGCTTCTGAAGATGGTCGAATTTCCGACCGCGGAAGTGCTTGGGCCGGAGGCGAGCGACGCGGAAATCAAGGCGCTGATCGCCAAATACCATGAGATTTTCGTCAAGCCCAATTTCCGTGGCGGCGTCGGCAAGAAGGGCAAAGCCGGCCTCGTCGGCCGCGCCAAGGATTTAAGGACGGCTCTGAAGGAAAAAGAGCGCCTCTACTTTGTCGAGCACTGTCACGGCAATGCCGTGGCGAAAGCCCATGGCGTCACCTTCGAGGGCGCGGTGCCGGCCGAGCACGAGGTTTATGTCTGCATCGCCAATTCAACCCGCTATCGTGCGCCAACAATTACGATCACACACCGTGGCGGCGTGGAGATCGAGGACCTGCAGAAGGACCAGATCGCGGAGATTCCGTTCGATCCGCTGACTGGGCTCAAGTCCTTCGTGATCACCAACGCTTTGACAGACCTCAAGGCGCCGAAGGAGATCATCTCGCCGCTCGCGCAAAATCTGCCGAAGCTATGGGACCTCTTCCATTATAACGGAATGACGACGCTCGAACTCAACCCGATCCGCATGATGCCGACCGGCAAGGGTGGCCTGACGCCTGTGGCTTGCGACTTCAAATGCGGGTTCGACCGGGATGACCCGCGCGTAAAGCGTCTCAATTTGCCGAAGCAGCTGTTTGTCGAGGACTACACCGACTTCGAGTACGAGATCAATCAGCTGCGCACCTATCAGGGGCAATCGGACGTCTCGGTCATCAATCCGAAAGGGACCATCCTGGCGCCCACCTTTGGCGGCGGCGCCAACTCGCTGGTGACGGAGTTTCTGGGCGACGATGCGATCATCTCATCGGACTTCGGCGGAAACCCGCCCTACGACAAAATGCGCGAGGTCATGCGCATCTGCCTCAAGCACTGGCTGAAACAATCTAACGTGCTCTTCATCATCGGCGGCAAAGCCAACAATACGGATATTTTCGTGACCTTCCGCGCCATGGCGGACGCGCTGCGCGAGTATTTCAGCGAGCATGGACCGACGCCCGTCTATGTCGTCATCGGCCGGGGCGGTCCCAATCTGGCGCGCGGCATGCTGGCCTTCAAGGACGTATGCGACATGATCGGTTTGCCTTACCGTATTTTCGGCTTCGATTCAGCCATGACCGACGTCGTGCGCTATGCCCAAGCCGCGGACCAGTGGATGAAGAACGGGGGACGCGAAATGCTCGCCCAAAAACTCGGTGTCGCCGCCTGAACGGCGCAGCCTGGCCTTTGATCGTTTGAAACGTTTGCGAGACGGAGTTTTTGGGGGTTGCAATGAATCAGTATCAAGGAATTGAGAGGTTCAAGTATTTCGTGGGCATAAGATCGCTGGCCGACATCGCCACGCGCGAGGATCGGGTCTGCGTGTTGAATATTCTTGGCAACGAGTTGCGCGCTGTCGCTCCAATCAGCCATGCCTATTCCCGTGGCAACATCGTATTCGGCACATCGCCGGGGCGGCGCGGCGAAGTCCTCGAAACCCCGATGGGTCCCATTCCCGTCTACAATAACGTCCGCGACGGACTCGACGATGGACACAACTTCAATGTCGGTGTGATTCATCTGCCCCCGGCGGCCGTGCGCGATGGCGCCCACGAGCTTATGCGCGTCAACAAGCACGTCCAGAAGATCATCATCCTGACGGAGAAGGTCCCCGTCCATGATTCCCGGGAGATCCGGGCGATGGCTCAGCAGCGCCACGTCGATCTCTTCGGCCCGAACTGCCTTGGCGTGGCCGACGCCTGGAACCATGTGCGCATTGGCGGCCCGCTCGGCGGAGAAAGGCCGGAGGAATCCTTACGCAAAGGCTCCGTCGCCATCTATTCGAACTCCGGCAATTTCACGACGACCATCGCCACTTACCTCGCGTCGAGCGGCTGGGGAACGACGACCAGCATTTCCAGCGGAAAGGACGTCTATATCGGCTTCGCCCCGGCGGAATTCGCCTGCGCCTTCGACTACGATTCGCGCAGCAAGGCTGCCGTCATGTACATTGAGCCCGGCGGCTACTACGAGGAAGAGCTTGAGTTTTCCAAGCCGCTCATTGCTTGCGTCGTCGGACGCTGGAAGGCGAAGCTGACGCGCGCGGTCGGCCATGCCGGCGCGATGGGCGGCACAGGCGACAGCGCCGAAGCCAAGGAAGGATGGTTCCAGAAAATTGTTGGGGTCGACGGGATATTCACTCCCGAACGGCCAATTTTCTCAAGGGCCGGCGCAGTCGTAACGAATATTGCGCACATTCCGGCGGCGCTGACCGCGGTGATGAAGCTTCATGGTGTGCGTCCGGATTTCCCCCCGGAGGGCGACCTGACCCTGAAACCGTGGTTTGGTAACAATCAAGGGCTTATCCTGCCGCCCGAAATCGACATCCCGCTTATCGAGCCTATCCAGCCTTACAAGGATCAGATCGAGGCGCTTTCGAAGCAGGTCGGCACGGTGTTCCCTCGGGAAACCATGAAAGACCGCTCGGGCAGCTCGATCATGGATGCCAAGACCCAGGTTACGCGGGTCAGCGGCGTGTCCATCCTCGACACGGCGAAATATCCTCTCGAGTCCAATTGCTGCCTTGCGCTCACCCGCGAGCATAACGACGCCAACGACAACGCCCTGTTCAACACGGCCATTGCTGCCGAAGTGAACCTCAACGAAACCGCCGTGAAGGTGGCTGACGCGGCGCGCGAGTCGGGAAGCGCCCCCAACACGGTGCTGGCTGCCGCCTGCGCACTGGTCGGGCCAAAGAGCGTGGCGGCCGCCCGCAAGGCGGCAGATGTGCTGATCGATCTTTTCGGTCTCTCCGGCCTGAAGGCGGGCGACGAGGACGGCTTCGATTTTTCGGGCATTCACGCGAATGCGGAGCAACTCGCCGCGCTCGTAGGCAAGAACCCCGATGCCAAGGCCGAAGCGATGCTGGCCGGGCTGAAGGCGCGGGGCGCGAAGTCCGTTTTTGTGGACTATCTCAAATCGTTGAAGGGCTATCCCACGGCTGACGCCGTGCTGGCCGCCATTACGACGACGATCTCCTGGAGCGCGCTGATGAAGAAGAAGATCACGCGCAACACGGTTAGAAATTTCCCCTGGAATGTGCGCCTTTTCGCCACGATCATCGGGGCCTCGGACGAGGGCAGCAAACACGGGGACAAAACTTTCTGCGGCGTTCCTGTCAGCGATCTGATCAACAGCTGGTCTGCCACGGAAATGGCTTACCTGGCCCTCATCGGCGAAACGCCCACGCCCGAGAAACTCTTCCCGTTCCAGGTGCTCCTGGAACTCATCATCTCCAACGGTCCCGGCACGATCTCTGCGCAAGGGTGCAAGGGCGCGGTGTCGGCTGATGGTCCGGAGACGCCGGATCGCGTGCAGATCAACAAGGCGATGATCGGCTTTCTCACGCACACGGGCTTTTCTCACGGCGGCAACGGCTTCGAAGGCATGCGCTTCCTGATCAGCCAGTTCGGGAACACCAATCTGTTGGATGCGGGCGACCCGAATCATGGCCTCGATCTTCCCGCCATGGCCGGACGCTTCGCCGACCACTTTGCCGCGCAGAAAAAGGCGAAGAAAGGCGTGGGCGGCGATGTGCAGGCCATTCCCGGCGTTCATCACCCCATCTTCAGAAACCAGGTCATCAACAAAGATCCGCGCGAGGTCTTCCTTTCGCAGCTGTTCAAGGAGCGCGGCGAGTCCAACGTCTTCCACGACTTCTACAGCGCGCTCGTGCAGGCGCTTTTCGAACACGGCGTCACGCCGAACGTCTTCTGTGTGAACATCGACGCCGTTATCGCATGCCTGCTCTTGAAGACGCTTTGGCAGCGCTATCGTTCGGGCGCGTTCTCCGAGGAAGCACTCGAGAGCGCCGCCTTCACGGCCTTCCTGTTCGGACGCATGGTTGGCTGCGCGGGCGAGATCGACGACCACATCAACCGCGGGCGCAACATGGATACGCGTACGCCGGCATCCCAATGCTCATATGTCGTCTAAGGTGCGCATGAAGCCCCGGACGCTGGCCGATACACTTTTTCGAGGTTAAGAGAATGGCGAAGCACGAACCGAAGATCGTCTGGACGAAAGTCGATGAAGCCCCGGCGCTCGCGACGTATTCGCTCCTGCCCATCGTTCAAGCGTTTACGCGTATTGCGGGCATCGATGTCGAGACGCGGGACATTTCGTTGGCGGGAAGGATCCTCGCAAATTTTCCTGAGAATTTGACAGCGGAACAACGGCAATCCGACGATCTGACCATTTTGGGCGATCTCGCGAAGACGCCGGAAGCCAACATCATCAAGCTGCCGAACATCAGCGCCTCGATCCCTCAGTTGAAGGCCGCCATCAAGGAATTGCATAGCAAAGGCTATAACATTCCGGACTATCCCGAGGACCCGAAGACCGACGCCGAGAAAGAGATCAAGACGCGCTACGCTAAGGTTCTCGGCAGTGCCGTGAACCCGGTCCTGCGCGAAGGCAACTCCGACCGGCGCGCGGCCCCATCGGTGAAGCAGTATGCCCGCAAGCATCCGCACAAGATGGGGGCCTGGAGCGCGGACTCGAAAACGCACGTAGCCCATATGAGCGGCGGCGACTTCTACGGCAGCGAAAAGTCCATCACCGTTTCCGAAGCGGGGAGCTTCAGGATCGAGTTCCTGGGCGATGACGGCCATGCGACCGTGCTCAAGGAGAAAACGGCGTACAAGGCGGGCGAGGTCATCGACGCCGCCGTTATGAGCAAGGGCGCCTTGCGCGCGTTTTTCGAGGCCGAGATCGAGGACGCGAAGAAGAAAGGCGTGCTGCTATCGCTGCACCTCAAGGGCACGATGATGAAGATCTCCGATCCCATCATGTTCGGCCATGCGGTCGCGGTTTTCTTCAAGGATGTCTTCGCGAAGCACGCGGCGGCGCTGGAGAAGATCGGCTTCAATCCCAATAACGGCCTCGGCGACTTTTACGCGAAGCTGTCGAAGCTTCCGGAAGCAGAGCGCGCCGCCATCGAAGCCGGCATCAAGGCCGTGTACGAGACGCACCCGGAACTCGCGATGGTGAACTCGGACAAGGGCATCACCAACCTGCATGTGCCGAGCGACGTCATCGTGGACGCTTCCATGCCGGCCATGATCCGCGATTCCGGCAAGATGTGGGGCAAGGACGGCAAGCTTCACGACACCAAGGCCATGATCCCCGACCGCTCCTACGCAACGGTCTATCAGGCGGTCATCGAAGATTGCAAGAAGCATGGTGCCTTCGACCCGAAGACCATGGGCACCGTGCCGAATGTCGGCCTGATGGCGCAGAAGGCGGAGGAATACGGCTCCCACGACAAGACCTTCGAGATCGCTGGCAAGGGCAAGGTCCGCGCCGTCGATCAGTCGGGCAAGGTGCTGCTCGAACAGGACGTCGAGGCGGGCGACATCTTCCGCATGTGCCAGGTGAGGGACGCCCCGATCCAGGATTGGGTGAAGCTCGCTGTCAAACGCGCCCGGCTCAGCCACACGCCCGTTGTTTTCTGGCTGGACAAGAACCGCGCCCATGACGCGGAGATCATCAAGAAGGTCGAGCGCTACCTCAAAGACCACGACACGAGCGGCCTCGACCTCCGCATCATGGCGCCGCAAGACGCCGTAAAGTTTTCGATCGAGCGCATCCGCGCGGGCAAGGACACGATCTCGGCCACGGCAACGTGCTCCGCGACTACCTGACCGACCTCTTCCCCATCCTCGAACTCGGAACGAGCGCGAAGATGCTTTCCATCGTTCCACTGATGGATGGCGGCGGGCTGTTCGAGACGGGCGCTGGCGGCTCCGCGCCGAAGCACGTGCAGCAGTTCCAGGAGGAAGGCTATCTGCGCTGGGATTCGCTCGGCGAGTTTCTAGCGCTCGGCGTGGCGCTGGAACATCTGAGCCAGGTTTTCAAGAACAAGAAAGCGGAAGTGCTGGCGGAAACCCTGGATCAGGCCAACGCCAAGATCCTCGACCACAACCGCTCACCCGCCCGCAAAGTCGGCGAGTTGGATAACCGCGGCTCGCATTTCTACCTCGCGCTTTATTGGGCGCAGGCGCTCGCCGAGCAGACCAAGGACAAGGAGCTTCAGGCGCGCTTCACGACGCTTGCCAAGACCCTTGCGGAGAACGAGACGAAGATCCTTGCCGAGCTGACGGCCGCACAAGGCAAGCCACAGGACACCGGCGGCTACTACCGCCCGGATCTCGATAAGACATCGAAGGCCATGCGGCCGAGCCCGACGCTGAACGCCGCGCTGGCTTCACTGGCTCAAGAATAAGAAGGATTGGGGAACGCCATGCTCGAAGCCTATCGCGCCCATGTCGCTGAACGCGCCGCACTCGGTGTCTCGCCTTTGCCGCTGTCGAAGCAGCAGACAGCCGAACTTGTCGGCCTCCTGAGAAAACCGCCCAAGGGCGAGGAGGCGTTCCTTCTCGACCTCATCACAAACCGCGTCCCGGCGGGCGTGGATGATGCGGCGAGGGTGAAGGCGGAGTATCTGGCGAAGGTCGCTAAGGGCGAAGAGGCGTCCCCGCTCATCTCCAAGGTTCGCGCGACGGAGCTTCTCGGCACGATGCTGGGCGGCTTCAACATCAAGCCGATGATCGACCTTCTCGCCTGTCCGGAATGCGGCGCGGCTGCCGCGCAGGGGTTGAAGAACACGCTGTTGATGTTCGACTTCTTCAACGACGTGAAAGCGCTCGCCACCTCCAATAAGCCCGGCAGCGCCAACGCCAAGGCCGTCATCCAATCCTGGGCGGATGCGGAGTGGTTCACATCTCGTCCCGGCGTGCCGGAAAGCCTGACGGTGACAATCTTCAAGGTCACCGGCGAAACCAACACCGACGATCTTTCGCCCGCGCCGGACGCCTGGACCCGCCCCGACATTCCGCTGCATGCGCTCGCAATGTTGAAGAATGCGCGCGCCGGTATCGAGCCCGATCAGCCCGGCAAGGTCGGACCGATCAAGCTTCTGCAGGCGCTGAAGGAAAAGGGCCATCTCGTTGCCTATGTCGGCGACGTTGTCGGCACCGGCTCATCGCGCAAGTCGGCAGTCAACTCCGTCCTGTGGTGGACCGGCGAAGACATCCCTTATGTGCCGAACAAGCGCTTTGGCGGCGTCTGCCTGGGCAACAAAATCGCGCCGATCTTTTTCAACACGATGGAAGATGCGGGCGCGCTGCCGATCGAACTCGACGTCTCGAAAATGGAGACGGGCGATGTGATCGAGCTTCGCCCCCTCGAAGGCAAGGCGCTGAAGAACGGCAAGGTTGTTGCCGAATTCAAGATCAAGTCGGACGTAATCCTCGATGAGGTCCAGGCCGGTGGCCGCATCCCGCTCATCGTGGGCCGCGATCTGACCTCGAAAGCGCGCGCGGCGCTTGGCCTGCCGCCCTCGACGCTGTTCCGCCTACCGGCGCAGCCCGCCGATTCCGGCAAGGGCTATACGCTGGCGCAGAAGATCGTCGGGCGCGCCTGCGGCCTGCCCGAAGGCAAGGGCGTGCGCCCCGGTGCTTATTGCGAACCCAAGATGACGACGGTCGGCTCTCAGGATACGACCGGGCCGATGACGCGCGACGAGATGAAGGATCTCGCCTGCATGGGCTTCTCGGCTGGCCTCGTCCTCCAGTCCTTCTGTCATACCGCCGCCTATCCGAAACCCGTGGACGTGAAGACACATGCCACGCTACCGGACTTCATCTCTACCCGCGCCGGCGTCTCGCTTCGTCCCGGCGATGGCGTCATCCATACGTGGCTGAACCGCATGCTGCTGCCCGACACGGTCGGCACCGGCGGCGACTCGCACACGCGCTTCCCGCTCGGCATCTCATTCCCGGCAGGCTCCGGGCTCGTCGCCTTCGCGGCAGCCACGGGGATGATGCCGCTCGACATGCCCGAATCCGTGCTTGTTCGCTTCAAGGGCAAATTGCAGCCGGGGATCACGCTGCGCGACCTCGTTAACGCGATCCCCTATGTCGCCATTCAGAAGGGCCTCCTGACCGTCGAGAAGAAGGGCAAGAAGAACGTCTTCTCCGGCGTCATCCTGGAGATCGAAGGCCTGGAAGACCTGAAGGTCGAACAGGCGTTTGAACTGGCCAACGCTTCCGCTGAACGTTCGGCCGCGGCTTCCACCGTCCGCCTCGCGAAAGAGCCGGTGATCGAATATGTCCGCTCGAACGCGGCGCTCCTCAAATGGATGGTCGCCAACGGCTACGACGATCGAGCCACGCTCGAACGCCGCATTGGCGAAATGGAGGCTTGGCTCGCCAATCCGAAGCTGCTCGAACCCGATGCGGATGCCGAATACGCGGCCGTTGTCGAGATCGACATGAACGAGATCAAGGAACCGATCCTCGCCTGTCCGAACGATCCGGACGACGTGAAGCTGCTTTCGCAGGTTGCCGGCGAGAAGATCGACGAGGTCTTCATCGGCAGCTGCATGACCAATATCGGCCACTTCCGCGCGGCGGGCAAAGTGCTCAAGGCAAGACCGACATCGCAGCGCGTTTCTCGATCGCTCCGCCGACCAAGATCGACGCGGCTCTCCTGACGCAAGAGGGCTACTACAGCTATTTCGGAACC
>CAWHIT010000024.1:0-6008 GCA_963829495.1 uncultured Alphaproteobacteria bacterium | reverse complement strand
GGACTTGATTACCCGGATGTTCCGCCAATCCCGTCGTCATGGCCGCCCTTAGAGGCGGCCATCCAGAAAAATACAAGGTATTCTAAGTTATAACTGTATGGCCGGGTAACGCCCGGCCATGACAGCGGAGGGAAAATTCGCCAATGTTTTCAAGGCTTCTTCTGCTAGCGGAAACATCCGGGTAATCAAGTTCCGGGATGACGGTGCCGCCAACTGGAGCTAGTTGAGCGGGCGATAGACCCCCGACGCTGCGTCGAATGCCAAGGTCGTCACTGGCCCAGAAGGTCTGCGGACCCGGCGATCCGTTCTCTTCAACGCTGCCTCTACGCGATCGGATTCCCGGCGAACCCAGCGGTAAGCGTAATACAAGGACATGGCGCCAGCAGCGATGGCGATGATATGCGGCATGACTAACAACTCCATACTGTTAACATCACAACCAACGCAGTACTTTCGAGTTCTACAACCCGAAACGCGCCCATATAGCACGCTCCTCGAGAGCGGAGATCAGATCATCAGCCAAACCTCGAGCAAAGCTGATGCCAAACTCCTCGCCGGAAATCGAACTACCCAATCCTGCTCTCCGGCGGAAGAAACCTCGGTCGGTGGAGATGAGCTTGAGCTTCACACTGTCCCCATAGACCGAACGCATCTTCGTTCTCATATCTATAATGCCATCAATCAGCCCAAGCTCAAGAGCCTGACGGCCGGACCAGAACTCGCCCGTGAACAAAGTGTCCCCCGCTGAGGCAATTCTGTCACCGCGGCTCTCCTTCACAAGTGCGATGAAATCTTGATGGACGATTTCCTGAATACGCTTAAGCCTTTTAATTTCTTCGGGTTTTTCCGGCTTGAAGGGATCGAGCTGGAATTTGTTCTCGCCAGACGTGTATACACGACGCTCCACACCTAACTTGTGGATAAGATGCACGAAGCCGAAACCGGACGACAAAACACCGATCGAGCCGACGAGCGATGACCCATCGGCATAAATTTCATCGGCGGCGCAGGCGAGCATATAGCCGCCCGAAGCAGCGACATCTTCGGCGAAAGCATAGACTTTCTTTTTCTTCTGCCGAGCTAACAGGCGAATGCGCTCATAAATGAGGCGGGATTGCACGGGCGATCCGCCCGGTGAATTGATCTGAAGAATAACGGCAGGGGCATTCTTGATATTGAAGGCGCGCTCGATGGCGGTTGCGCAAGCGGCAATCGTCAGACCTTGCCTGAGCGGCGTTGCGGCGCCGATCGTGCCAAACAGGCGCAGAACGGGAATAACTTCGCCTCGGGAAAAAAGCCGGCCGGGGCTGATCCGGTCCCAAAATGACGTTGGGCCAATGTCTGGAAGACGCTCGCTATCGACACGCATGAAAAACCCGCAAGACAGAGAAAAGGGCTGGAAAGGTCAGCCCATAACTTTCCTGGAATGTGTGTACGGGATGGCCGTTAACAAGGCATTCCCGTTGTGTTCATTTGCCGTGAGGCGTGGTGAAGAGAGCACACCCGTCCCTTAGGACGGCCTTCGCGGCGGCTGTGGGCGTGCCGTCATGTTCGTGCAGAATGATGCCGGGAGTGATCGCAACCGGCGCGCGGCTGCCCTTCGTGCCGCGCACGATAACACGGATCGCGGGCGCATCCGCTTTCGGATAGATCGGGGTGATCCTCAGATCGCCGAAACGCCTCTCGAACGAGGTGAGCAACTCCGGCAATGCTTCCGCCGTATGGATCACGGTGCAGGCGCCCGATGGCTTGGCTGTCGCGGCGAGGAAGCGAAGCCAGGCTTCGAGATCACCTGCCGGCATGGCGCGCGCCCGGGCGTTGGCTTGATCCTGGGCGGGCCTTGACCGGCCATGAGCGAAGAACGGCGGGTTGGCGATGACGTGGTCGTAGGCTTCGCGCAGAAGCCCTGCCGCCTCAAGTTCCGTCCAGGAGCCGGTGACGTCGGCGTTGATGCTTTCAAATCGCTCGGAGATGCCATTGGCCGATGCGTTCTCACGGGCGAGGGCGGCGAGGCCCGGATCGATCTCCACGCCTGTTACTTTCGTCTCTGGAACCCGGACCAGCAGACAAAGCGAGGCAGCGCCCGCTCCGCAGCCGGCTTCGAGCACATGATCGCCGGCTTGGGCAGGGCATGCAGCGGCGAGAAAGACCGCATCCAATCCGGACCTGAACCCCTTCTCAGGCTGGCGCAGGCGCACGCGGCCGTCTAAAAAAGCGTCAGACGTAAAGTTAAAATGACTGGCCATGTCGAGGCCGGGATATTAGAGTGGCGCGTTGCCGTGTTGTAGCTTCGCATCGATCAAATGATCGCCGAGGCCGGCGGCGGTGAGGATGGATACACCTTCATCCCAATCCTCGGCAGCGATAAGGACGCGACGGGGAAAAGCGCCGATTGATCCTTCAACCGAGCTGACATGAACGTCGGCGATGAGCACGGAGACATTTGCGCTGTTCAATAAGGAGTTGACATAGCTTAGGAGCACAATATCGGTGGTGCGGAGCAACTCTTTCATCGAACAAGCCTTTTTCAGGTGGGGCCGGTATCAGGGACATTAAGCCACGTGGCTAATTTATCAAAGCGGTGTTTCACTGGGTGGCTGTGGACGCGCTCCCAGCTCGTCATTATGCCCAATCACCAAATTCGGAGGAGATCATGAGCTTGGCCGCTCAAGTTCAGGAGCGCGGCGATCCGGCTGCGGCGCTCGAGCCCTTGATGCGGCTTGTGAGCGATGAAATGGCCGAAGTGAACCAGATCATCCTCTCGCAGGCGCGTTCCGACGTCGCTCTTATTCCAGAGCTTGCTCAGCATTTAATCAACTCCGGCGGAAAACGGCTGCGCCCCATGCTGACGATCGGGGCAGCCAAGCTTTGCGGCTACCAGGGCGATGGGCACATCAAGCTGGCGGCTGCCGTAGAATTCATGCACACGGCGACGCTGCTTCACGACGACGTCGTGGATGAAAGCGACATGCGCCGCGGCAAAAAGAGCGCCCGACTGTTGTGGGGCAATCAAGCCAGCGTGCTCGTGGGCGATTTCCTGCTGGGCCAGGCTTTTCGCATGATGGTCGATGTCGGCTCGCTCGGCGCTTTGAAGATTTTGTCGGAAGCTTCGGCGATCATCGCGGAGGGCGAGGTTATGCAACTCGCGGCGTCGAAGAATATGTCGACGACGGAGGAAGATTATCTCGCCGTGATCCAGGCAAAAACGGCGGCCCTTTTTTCGGCCGCCGCAGAAATTGGCGCGGTGATCACTGCGCGCGGCGCGAGCGAGCAGGCGGCGCTTCGCCTTTACGGGACGAATATCGGCTTGGCCTTCCAGCTTATCGACGACGCCCTCGATTATTCCGGCGAAGCCGCAATGCTTGGGAAACGGGTTGGCGACGATTTCCGCGAAGGGAAAATAACGCTGCCGGTCGTTCTCTCCTATCGCCGGGGCAGCGCGGAAGAACGCGCTTTTTGGCGGCGCACCCTGCAGGACGGCGCAATCGAAGACGCGGATCTCGAAGAGGCGATTGCGCTCATGGTTCGCCATAACACCATCGAGGAGACGATCCAGCGCGCCTGCCTCTATGGCAAGGAAGCACGTGAAGCGCTGCATATCTTCCCGAAGAGCGAGGCGCGCACGGCTCTCCTGGATGCCATCGACTTCAGCATCAGCCGCATGCATTAGCGCCGTATTAGCCGGATCGCAATGGCCGGGCTTTGTCCCTGCGGCACCCGGCTGATATGTTCGGCCGCCCCAAGGGCAGGCATGACATTATCGGTTTTGAGGCGGATGATCCTTTAGCATCAAGGGATGAAAATTGCGACCTTCAACGTCAATGGCATTAACGGGCGCCTGCCGGTCCTTTTGAAGTGGCTGGAATGGTCAAGGCCGGACGTTGTTTGCCTGCAGGAGCTAAAGGCGCCTCAGGAGAAGTTTCCGCAAGCCGCCTTGGCGAAGGTCGGCTATGGCGCGATCTGGCATGGGCAAAAAAGCTGGAACGGAGTCGCTATTCTCGCCCGGGGCGCTGACCCTGTTGAGACCCGTCGCGGATTGCCCGGCGATGATGACGACGCCCACAGCCGGTATATCGAGGCGGCCGTTCGCGGACTCATCGTTGGCTGCCTCTACCTCCCGAACGGCAATCCCGCTCCCGGACCCAAATTCGATTACAAATTGCGCTGGTTCGAAAGGCTGATCGCTCACGCAAGCGAACTGCTCTCCTTGGATGCGCCTGTCGCGCTCGTCGGCGACTACAACGTGATGCCGACCGACCTCGACGTCTATAAACCGGAGCGGTGGATAGACGACGCGCTCTTTCGGCCGGAGGTCAGGAGCGCTTTTCACCGCCTCATGGAGCAAGGCTGGACGGATGCCTTGCGCAAGCTGCATCCCTCCGAACGCATCTACACCTTTTGGGATTATTTCCGGAACGCTTGGGCGAGGGATGCCGGGTTGCGCATCGATCACCTCCTGCTCAACCCCGTTTTGGCCAAGCGCCTTGTCTCCGCCGGTGTCGACCGTGAGGTGCGAGGCTGGGAAAAGGCGAGCGATCATGCACCCGCATGGATAGAGGTCGGGGATGCCCGGCGGACACGGTAAACTAATCGCCGACAGCGCGGCTATCGCGGTATGCAGTTCAACTTCGTCATCAGCACCAACACGAGCGCCGTCGAACTGTGGAAGTCCTTTGGCTTTGAGATTGCCGGTCGTCTGCCACAAGCATTCCATCACCCAAAACTTGGATATGTCGATGCGCTCGTGATGTTTCCTTCGCTCTGAAGAGTTAAGCAGAGTTCGCTGGACGTGCGCAAACGGATTGCTGCCGCCGTCATCCCGGAAAGGCGAAGCCTTATCTGGGATCGTAACAAATTGAATTGCCTGTCTTTTTGCGATCCCTGCTCGCGCTTCGCTTGGCCGGGATGACGTGGTGCGGAGCGAGCCGCATCCGTTGGCCAGATCAGCGGAGTTTGCTTAACTCGGCGTCACGGTCCGGCAGACTGCGACCGTGGCCTGAATGAGATTCTTGAGGCAATGAAGGCTTGGTCAATATTTTGGCGGCGGGCCAGTCCTCCTCAAGCGCCGATGTATCCAGCATTCCCGTGAGGAAAACGATGCCCTTGCCTTGGTCCGCAAGTATTCTTGCGATCGGAAATACGTCGCCACCCCTGAGTGTTACATCCAGCACGCCACCGTCAAGCGGTTCAGACCTCGCAAGGAATACCGCACTCTGGACGCTTACGGCTGGGCCTACGATTTCCGCACCGGCGTCGCTAAGCGCGTCTGCAATGTCGAGCACAAGCAACGCGTTGTCCTCGGCGACGAGGATGCGGCAGCCGTCTAACGGCTTATAATTCATGGTTCCTCCCACACCCCCGATTTATTCTTTTCTGGCTTTACGGCGAGGGTGATGTTCTTGGCTTACTGCCTTGGCATTAGGCTACAATTTGAACCTACGCAATCAGATTAGAGTTTTCAGTTCATGCGGGCTGTTATTGCTGTCGGCCGTCAGGCCGGTCCGGAAACTTAGCAGAAAAAACAATGATGGCTACGCAAATGCCCGTGTGCAGTGGCTGCGGCCAGACGGACGCTTGCGTAAGCAGCGCAACTTATCGGCAGCTCTGACGCGAGAGTGTATGAGACTCGCCTTGGGGCCGTCCAAGGTGGGCTTCGGCTCGGCTGTTGCACGGCACCGGCAAAGACCGCGCTTTCACAAGGCCTACAATTCTCGCGGACTCAGCCTTCGCGGTCACGGTGCAGCTGAGCGCCGGATGCCTCTCCGAATTGGCACGAAAGGCGGCCTTGTCCAAACACCTCATCCCTGGTTAAAAATATAATAGCGGGTGCAGTAGCAATCGGATGCGACCGGCGAGTGAGCAGGTTCATGGGGATTGGCAGCAATTGGGGAGCGAGTTTGCGCTCCTCTCTCAGCGGCTATGTATGGGCGGTTGGAACGATCGCGGCTGCAGCTCTCGCCCGCGGGCTCCTGCCCGATGCGCTTGCTCCGGCGCCATATCTTGGTTTC
>CAWHIT010000023.1:0-110372 GCA_963829495.1 uncultured Alphaproteobacteria bacterium | reverse complement strand
ACCCACAGCACGCATGCGTGTCGGCCGTAACGGACCGCAAAACACAGAGGCATGTGTGGAGGGAACCAAGACCATTTACTCATAGCAACTGGTCACGACCGGCCTTCTGGAACAGATCCCGCCGAGGCCAGCCCATTTGGACGAGCACCCTTCCTCGATGGAGAACAAAGCTCCGGCTGTCGCCGCTGCCGTTGAGTGCCCTGCGTAATTCCTAACGAGGCGGCCACAGCGCCAGAGAAGCGCAGGCTAACCCGGCTTTAGCAAGAAAGTACGTGCATAACCTGGCACGATGCCCTAATCGTGCGGGGGGACTCGGCTAATCGTAAGTTGCAAATCGCTAGAGCCTCTCCGCTGCTGACGGAATCAAAAGCGGGCTCTAAGGTTTTGTTCTGTCGTGCGCCTTATCGGAAAACCGCTTCGCACTTTTCCGGACGCACTCTAAAGGTTATCGTCATGTTCTCATATGCTAAAACCGTGCGGCGGAACGAAGTGGCCCGTTTCCGGAAGGAGTTCGAGCAAGTCTATAGCGACCGGGGTCAACCGGCGCATATGTGGCTCGCCGAAGCCTCCCACCCGGACTCGACTTATATCTACTTAGTTTGGATTTCCGACAAAAGGCCTGCGCGCGCCCTGGCGCTGGGGTTCGATATGGAATGGACCCCTAGAAATCCCATCTTGCTGGTCGGCAATCCGGCAACCTTTGAAAAATGCCTTCATAAGGCTCACGCTGCCTGAGCAGCAGATCGCGCCGGTTGCATTGCCGCAACGCACGGCTCGGTGTGCGCGAGGAGAAGCGTTTTGCTGCGCGGCCAAGCGGAGATCCAGCGCTTGTTTCAAGCGCCGAGCTTCACTCTTCGAAGCTCAGCCAAATTATAATTGTGAACAAACCGTTGCCGCTGAGTAAGCGTTAACCGAACGTGGTTAACGGAAGCGTCAAAGGATTATTTCTAGTCTGGATTCGCATCTGAAATGTGCAAAAATTGTGGCAGCCTGCGTCCGATCGGCGAGGCAAATCTGGCCTATTCAATTGAAATAAAAGAACTTTCTTCTCTGAGCGAACAGGGTTAAGCGATTGTATTTTTCCCCGGAATGGGACGCGCTAAAGTCCGTTAAATATGTTTTCACCGCGCGTGTTAACCACAACCGCGCCTTCGCAGCCTCAGCCGCGCAAGCCCTCATCCAAATTTTTTCATGATAAATCAATGACTTAGCGCCATTAACGTGTCGGCAAGGCGCTTTCTCGTAAAATCCGGACATGGAAGGACATAAGCGCAGTTTGGTTCAAGGGTTCGAAAAAAATGGTCTATCACGCACAAAGCATGCAAACCCGTAACGTACTCACCGGCGCTAACCCTCTCCATATTTGCCACTGGCCTGCATCTGATGCGCGACCATTCGTGCCACAGTCGGCCCGACCGTGACAATGACCAGGAAGCGGATGGTTTGCAGGGCCATCACAAACGGCACGTCGACCGGGGTGGACGCGGCGATGATCGCAATGGAGTCCATCCCGCCGGGGCTTGTCGCGAGATAGGCCGTCAGGGGGTCGATCCCGAGCGTCCGGGTCAGGACATAGGCCAGGCCGCCACAGAATGCGATCAGGAG
Source organism: uncultured Alphaproteobacteria bacterium (assembly GCA_963829495.1). GTDB lineage: Bacteria > Pseudomonadota > Alphaproteobacteria > Rhizobiales > Rhodomicrobiaceae > Rhodomicrobium. The sequence goes on along the minus strand of CAWHIT010000023.1, from coordinate 108,767 downwards.
CGTGACGGAAAGCAGGATTTTCGGGATGGCGCGCAGCGCATGCGAAAGGATCACGGGGGTGAAGTGCAGGCCGACGCTCCAGCCCAGCAGAGTATAGGTTCCCGCCAGCAGCCATTTCGGCAACTCGATGTCGATCGCGCCCGACATGTTGAGGATGGCGCCAAGCAGCAGGGTGAGCAGCATCGGCCCGGAAGGGATGCGGAAAAGGCGGCCGGCGAACGCACATGCCCCGGCAAGGAGAAGCGTCTCGCCAAAGGCTTGCCAGTGAACCGCCGGAAACCATGCGGGCGCCGGATGCGCTGTCCCGGTAGTGTGCGTCCAGATCGCGGCGACCACCGAGGCGAGGCCCGCAACGCAGGCGACACGGAAATACTGCATGAAGGCGACGAGCCGCGCGTCCGCGCCAAATTCCGCAGCCATGATGACCATCGCCGCGGCGGCCCCTGGCGATGAGCCCCATACACTTGTGGTGCCAGGCATGACATGCCAGCGGCTCATGGCCCAGCCGAGCAGGCTGCTCGCGGTGATGATGGCGAAAACGACGCCGAGGATGATGGGCCAGTCCTCGAAGAAGGAGTGGAGGATCGAAGGCGTGATCGCGCTGGCGATGAAGGCTCCCATGATCGCCTGCGCGCCGATGTACGGCAGGCGGGGCGCACGGATCGAAGCGCCGTTGACCCCCATGATGACGCCGCCTGCCATCGGCCCGAGAAAAAACGCCGCCGGCAGGCCCGCCAGATGCAGGAGCGCGGCGCACGCGCCTGACAGCGCGGCCAGAAGCGCCCATTGGGTCATTTCCGGCGTAGCGGCAAATCGGCTCGCGGATGAGTTCAAGACGGCGGTCTCCTGCCGCCCTTGTCTCGCGGCTCTTCCTGCAACACGCTATTTTGGCTCAAGTCTCGACGGCCGTCAGCCGAGTGGAAGCGAGCCTCGATGGCGCTTGCATGGACTTGCTTTTCCTGTCCCGCAGGCGAGACTATCGGCTCCCTCGGCAAAAGGAAGCACAACCATGGATCTTCCCGTCAACAGCTTCAAACGCGCGATCAAGGCCGGCCACCAGCAGATCGGCCTGTGGTCGAGCCTGCCGAGCCACGTCACGGTCGAGATGCTGGCGGGCGCGGGGTTCCACTGGCTTCTTCTCGATACGGAGCACTCGGCGAACGAACTGCCGATGGTCTACAGCCAGCTCCAGGCCGCCGCTTCGGGCGGGACCACGCATCCGGTGGTTCGCCTGCCGTGGAATGACGCGGTGATGATCAAGCGCTTCCTGGACGCGGGCGCACAATCGCTTCTTCTGCCCATGGTGGAGACGGCGGAGGAGGCCAAGCGCGCCGTGGCGGCAACACGCTACCCCCCACAAGGCATCCGCGGCTTTGCTGGCGGGGCGCGCGCCTCCCATTTCGGCCGCGTGAAGGACTACCACGCCCGCGCGCATGAGGAACTCTGCGTGCTGGTGCAGGTCGAAACCAGGCTCGGCCTTCAGAACCTGGATGCCATCGCTTGCGTTGAGGGCATCGACGGAGTCTTCATCGGTCCCGGCGATTTGTCAGCGGCGCTAGGCTATCTCGGCCAGCAGAAGCATCCGGACGTGGTGGCGACGATCGAGGCCGCGATCCGCCGCATTCGCGAGCTTGGAAACGCCCCCGGCATCCTGACAAGCGACGAAACGCTGGCCCGACGCTATATCGATGCGGGCTGCCTCTTCACCGCTGTCGGAGTGGACATCTCCATTCTCGCGCGCGGCGCCGAAGCGCTGGCGGTGAGGTTCAAGCCTTAGCCGCGCTTGGGCAGCCGCTGCCAAACCCAGAGGATCAACAGCACGAGCACCGAGCCGATCAGCGCCGAAATCAGATCGCGCATGGACACGGAGAACTTGTCGAGGCTTGGGAACAGCCGGAATATCCGGAACAACATGCCGCCCAACAGCGCCCCCGCCATCCCGAGACCGAGATTGCGAAAAACCCCAAAACCCCGGCGGTCTCCCTTTACGATCATGCCGGTCAAACTACCGGCGAAGATGCCGACGATGATCCAAACGACGACATGCGGCAGACCAATTTCCATGGTTTTCTTCTCTGTTGAAGCAAAAGATCATTGCGTCCGAAATGCCACCCTAAGCTTAGCTATAGCAAAAACATTCCTTAAACAAGTGTTTCATGAAGCTGTGAGCGCAACCTATGCCTTTTTCAAGTTTCAAGAGACGCCAAAATTTATGAATTCACTCTTGATCACTATCAACGTAATAAAGATGAAACTCAATTACGCTTTAAGGTGCGTAAAATCTGGTTCTGACGGAGTAGCACGCCATGACAGCGCAACCATCGTTGCCATTCGACATCTCTCCCATGTTGAAAATGTATATGGAGCCCATCGAGGTTTGGAAGAAAAACTACGAGAACTTCGTGAAGAATGCAAAGGACATGCAGGGCGCACTCGGATCCAACGGTCAAGCGGCCGGGCAAGTCACGCATGCGCCTGACGGGGCCGCATCCGCCTCTGATGCTGCCTTACTGAACTGGCAGAAATCGGGCAAGGACCTGTTCAGGCGTTTTGTCCAGAATCAGATCGAACTCTGCCAATTCTTCGGCAACCGGTGGGCGCAATATCTCACGCTGCCCGATCAACTCTCACAGTGCCGGTCGATGACCGAGCTTGGGAATCTCCAAAGCTCGTTCCTAAACCAGTTTGCAAGCGACTATATGCACGAGACGGAGAAACTCGCGCAGCCGGTGGCCGAGCTGATGACAAGCTGGGCCGGGACGAAGAACGCCTGACATCTTTCCTGGACGCTGCAAGCAATGCGGCACACGCAGGGCAGCGCTGCTGCTCCTTTTGCGCTTGAATTCCTGAGCTAAGCCGCACAACTTATAGAAAAATGGCCTGTGGGAGGGCGCAATGATCGAAAGCGCAGGCGCGATCGACCGTTTCTATCATTATCTTCTGGCGCGGCAGATGGGCGGCGTCTCCCCCGCTGGGCTGTGGCTTTCGTTCATGGATTGGGCCGTGCACCTCTCCCTTGCTCCCGGAACGCAGGCAAAACTCGCATGGAGGCTGATGGGCGATATCATCGCGCTCCAGCAATACCAGGCTTCCATCCTCGAAAACGGTGACGGCAAGGCTCACTGCGTCGATCCCGCCCCCCATGACAGGCGGTTTACGCACCCTGAGTGGCAGCGCTGGCCCTTTAACGCGATGCAGCAAAGCTTTCTCCTCTGGGAGGGGTGGTGGGACGAGGCAACCACGAACATCAGAGGTGTAGCCCGCCATCACGCGGAGCCGGTGAATTTCGCGGCGCGTCAGCTCGTCGATATGTGTTCGCCGTCGAACTTCCTGGCGACAAACCCGGAGGTGCTTGAGCGCACTGTACATGAAAACGGGGCCAACCTTGTCCGCGGCTTTTTGAATTTCTGTGAGGATGCCCAGCGTACGGCCGCAGGGTTGCCAGCGCTCGGCGTCGATGCGTTCAAGGTCGGCAAGGATATCGCCATTACGCCTGGGAAGGTCATTGCCCGGACGCAGCTGATGGAACTCATCCAATACAGCCCGGCCACGAAGACGGTGCATCCCGATCCGATACTCATCGTGCCGGCCTGGATCATGAAATATTATATCCTCGATCTTTCGCCCACCAACTCGCTCGTGAAATATCTCGTCGACCAGGGCTTTACCGTTTTCATGATCTCCTGGAAGAACCCCGACGAGAGATATCGCGATGCCGGGATGGACGACTACCGGCGCCTTGGCATCATGGAGGCGCTCAGGGCAGTTTCGCAGGTTTTGCCGGATCGGAAGGTGCACGCGCTGGGGTATTGCCTCGGAGGCACGCTCTTGACGATTGCAGCAGCCGCGATGGCGCGCGACGGGGATCAGCGCATCAAGACGCTGACGCTGCTTGCGGCGCAGACGGATTTCAGCCAGCCCGGCGAACTTGATCTTTTTGTCGGCGACAGTACGCTTGCATACCTCGAAGATACGATGGAAGAAGTCGGCTACCTTGACGGAAGCCAGATGGCGGGCACCTTCCAGCTTCTGCGCTCGAACGACCTGATCTGGTCGCGCAATGTCCGCGACTATCTCATGGGCGAGAGACAGACGATCATCGACCTGATGGCCTGGAACGCGGATGCCACGCGCATGCCAGCGCGCATGCACTCGGAGTATTTGCGCAAGATTTTCTTCGAGAACCAGCTCGCCGAGGGCCGGTACCTCGTGGATAGCCGCGCCGTAGCCCTGCGTGACATAAGAGCTCCGATGTTCGTGGTTGGCACCGAGACCGATCACGTCGCGCCCTGGAAGTCGGTCTATCAGATCAACGTCCTCTCCGATACCGATGTCACATTCCTTTTGACGAGCGGCGGGCACAATGCAGGCATCGTTTCGGAGCCTGGCCGCAAGAACCGCGTCTACCGCGTGGCCACGGCGAAACACGACGATCCATACATCGACCCTGAGACCTGGCTGCAGCGGAACAAGCCGGTGCAAGGCTCTTGGTGGCCGGAGTGGGTGAAATGGCTCAGGGCTGGCTCGAACGAGTTCGCATCACCGCCTCCGATGGGAGCGTCTGGTGCAGGGTATCCACTCCTTTGCGATGCACCCGGCACCTACGTCTTCGAATGACGAAAGAACGCGATCAGCGCGTTACGCCTCGAATTTTTTGAGGCAGCTTTTAATTCTGGAGCCGATCGTAGCTGTTGGCTATTTCGAGCAGCGCGCCCGCGCCCTGCCGGAAATAAGCCTAAGCTGGCTGCGGAAGCGGTTCTACCCGGACTACGCGGAACGTGCGCATCACATCATCCTCGTGCTCGCGGATGGATACATATTCTCCAACAGCAAATTTGTGATTGCCCAGACGGTAGCCGCCTTCGTCGTCATCGGCGTGACCATTGATGTCGTAATGGAAGGCCCATTGACCGCCGGGTTTTCTCACGAGATGCCCGAGTTCGTCATCCTCGTTCAGCCAGAACCGGCGCACACGGCACCGCTCGCGATACTTCTTCCACAGGACCGGATCGAGATGGCCCTCCGCATCCAATGGACCGACAAACTCGTAACCGTGACGAGCGCTGCCCTCGGGATGCTCACGATCTCTCGCCAATTCCAATCTTACTTTTTTCAGCGTCATGAAACGATCTCCCACGCAAAAGGCGAAGCTGCCTCATACGCCCCACGGGAAGTCCTGACCCACATGCTGCGGGCGTCGACAGAACTTCCCGCGGATAAGGCGTACTAGCAACCTTTTGATTCTAGTACAGCTTACCCGAGGCAAGTTCGCCCTGGCGCTCACGGCTATCGGATGCGAACTTGCCTCGGGCTGTACTAGTGTGACAACACCGTCGGCACCCAGGTGTCGCGCAAAATATCGCGGCTTGCCCCGCCGAAGATCATTTCGCGGAATCTCGACCGGCTGTAGCCGCCCATGATCAGAAGATCGCAGCCTTCTTCGAGTAACCGCGACAGAATTGCTTCTCCCGCGCTGCCGCTGCTGGCGTGGGACACGTCGATGGAGGCCTTGACTTCATGCCGGGCGAGGTTCGCGATCAGGTCAGCGCCAAGTGCTTCCGCCGCCGGGCGCTGGCTTTCCTTTTCGATCAGGGTGACAGCGCGGACGGTCGATGCCTTCTTGAGGAAATCCAGGGAGTCGAACACAGCACGCGTGGCTTCCCGTGTATCGTTCCAGGCAATGACAACGTGCTCGCCGATCGACTTCAAGGGTTTCGACCCCGGAACGATCAGGACGGGCCGCCCGCTTCGAAGGATCGCCGTCTCCGAAAAATCGTTCCATGCGTCGGGAATGTCATCGCTGGGCTTTCCGCAAACGATCAAATCGGCAGTGCGTCCCTGCTGGGCAATCAAATCGGTGCCCGCGGCATAGGATGCGGTGAAGCAGCGCCATTCGTGGCTGACCGGGCTCTTCTGCGCGCAATCATCGAAGACGCGCTTTGCGCCCGCCGCGGCATCCCTGCCTGCCTTCTGGAGGCGGGCAATGACTTCGTCGGAAACTTCGGCGGGAAACTCGCCATAAACCGGCAGATCGGGCGTGAGGTGCAATCCAATGACATGAGCCCTTCTCTCGCCGGCGATCCTTAACGTCGGCTCGAGAATGGCTGCAGCGTTCTTTTCGGACGGTAAATAGATCAAAATCGTTTTGATAGACATGATAGGAACTCCAGCCTTGCCCATCGATGCGTCATGCTACCATCACGCAACAGCCTGGCTTTGACGTTCATCAAAGTCTTCGGAACAACTTTCTATTTGGGCGACAAGGCTAAGCAGCTCAAGATCAGGAATGATAATATCGCGGCTGGAAGGCAGGTCGATAACTTGCTTCTTCTTGAGCTGGCTGAACTGTCTGCTCACGGTTTCGAGCGTGAGGCCGAGGTAATCCGCCATCTCGGCGCGGGTAAATGGCAACTCGAAGTGCACATAGTTTTTGGATGGGCCCGCAATTTTGCGGGGAACTCGCCTCGCCATCATAAGAAGGAACCCCGCGACACGCTCATACGAGCACTTCCGCCCGAGCAGCAGCGTCCAGTCGCGGCAGAGGTCCAGTTCCCGAATGGTGGCATGAAAGATTTGCCGTTCGAGCGCTGGATTATTTTTCAAGAACAGCTCGAAGGGTGCTCTCGGATAGGCGCAAACCTCAACGTCGGTCGCTGACTCCGCCGCGTAGGTGTGGTGCCTGTTGAGCGATTGCCCCATGAAATCAGCCGGGTAAAGCAGGCCGACAATATGCTGGTGGCCGTCGGCCAGCGTTTTGACGAGCTTAACAATTCCTGAAGTAATATTATAATAATGGTCTGCCAAGTCGCCATCGCGGAAGACGGCGTGATGGGCGGGAACAGTCTTTCGACGGGAGATTTTTAGTAATTCGGAGCGTGCCTCGTTATCCAAGGCGGCGCAGATACCGTCGCACCTGACCTGACACGTTTCGCAGCGCGCGCGAATGCCATGCATCAGGCTCTCCTATAACTGCACGAGAGCTGAGCATAGCACCGGGGGTTTATTCAATCAAACGAATTTGGCCCGCTTAAAGCCCCCTAAATTGCTGGTACAACCGAGAGCAAAAGCTTGGTGTGACTCTTCAAGTACCATCTAGATCGCCAAGTTTTCACCCAGATGAGGCCTGATTTGAGGGTTGGGAATCTTTGTCAGATCTTTCGCAACCTCTGCCAGGATGACGGCTCGAACCTTGTCGCTAAGCGCGGCGCGGATGACACCGAGCGTCTCGGGAGCGGCCGCGATCACGAGGCGGTCATATTCGCGGTTCGCGAGGCGCTTATCCAGGCCCTCCGCCAGAGACTGAGCGAAACGCTCCTTTTCCCTGCGATGCAGGTCGTCCCGCTCGATGGCGTGGCGCGATACGTTCGCAAACTCGTGAACGCGCCCGGGCCGCTCCGCGCTAAGTTCCTGATCCGGTTTCAGATCGATGCGAATGTCCGAACCCGGCACCTCGTTCAAGGGTTTACCGCGACCCTCCGACAGGAGAAGACGAGCGCGGGCTCCGTCAGCGACGAGAATGTAGGTTCGGGTTGGCTTCATACTCATAACTCCAGGCCGAAGGGTGAACGACTTTCTAAATTGAAAGCAAAAGCATCAAGAAGAGTAAGCACCTACCCTTTCCCGCTCAGGCTTTTCAGATAAGCCACAAGCGCTCCAACATTTCCCGGGCTGAACTGAAACTGCGGCATGTCCGGATGGCCGACAACGATGCCCTCGCCGAGCGCCTCTTCCAGACTTTCGATGTTGCCCTTGGCAGCGATCTGACGGAAGGGAGGCGCGCTTTCGTGCGGGCTTTTCCCTTCAGTGTCAATGGCGTGGCAGCGAGCGCAAAAGCGCTGCGCAATGTCGCGACCGGCTTTCGCGTCTTCGGACATTTGCGCCGGAGCCGCGGCCGGAAAACTCACAACAGCGCAAATAATGGCGGCGCAGGAGAAAAGCCCGTTTTTCACAACCCCCTCCGCTAAGGCCAACGCTTGAAGCCTTGTGGCCCCTAATACAGGTAAAACTCCTCCATCAGCAGGGGTTGCAGTTCCGAGGGCAAGACTTTCCGAAGCTTCTCGATCTCGTGGGCGTCGATCCTGTCCGTGATCGTCGCGAACACGGCCTTGACCTTCGACTGCACATCGGGGCCGAAACTGCGACCTGCTTCCGCTTCGATGGCGTTCAGAAAATCTTCGAGATGGCGGGTCTTCATTTGCGGTTTGCTCGGCTGCCAGCCTTCGTAATAGAAGCCGCGAATGAGCATGGGGAGCTGCGCCCCGAAATGCACCGCGTTCTCGGGGCCGATGCGGTCACGGAAAGCATGCAATGTGGCACGAAGAACCTGATAGGCGGCATGCCTGTCCGTGGTCGCCAGGCGGGTCATCAAATCCTTCAGCCAAAGATTGGTTTGTTGGACCGTTGAATCAAATACATCGAGACCCGTCGTCATGGCGTTCCTCCCTTATCTAACGAGGGTAGTCTTCCAATGGGAAGAACAGGATATCACCGCATGATACGCCATGATAGATGTCAAAGCAGATGGCTTATAACGAATAGCCTGCTGCTAAGCCATCCGTTGACAAGCTCAGGATGAGGTCGAATGAGTTATCACTCATGGTGAGCCTGTGGAACCATGGGCAGTATCACTTTTTCAGCTCGCTGATAGAGATAGGCGCGGGTGAGCGGCGCTGCATCGACTTGCTTTGCAAGCTGAATCTGGAACACAGCGAGATTGTGATAACGAAAGCCGACCTCGCAACCCGACAGATAATACTCCCACATCCGGCAAAACCGTTCCGACATCATGGCGGCCACCTTATCCCGCACTCGCTCGAAGTTTCTGCGCCATGCCGCGAGGGTTTCGGCGTAGTGAAGCCGCAGCACTTCAACATCCGTAATCAGAAGGCCGGACTTCTCGATAGCGGGAACGATTTCGCTAAGGGCGGGAACGTAGCCGCCAGGGAAAATATACTTGGCGATAAAAGGATTTGTGAACCCTGGGCCGGACAGTCTTCCGATGGTGTGAAGAAGCGCAATGCCGTCATTCTTCAGGCAGGCATTCACCTTTTTGAAAAAGGTCAAATAGTTCGGCAGGCCGACATGCTCGAACATGCCGACTGACACGATGCGATCGAAGGTCTCGTTGAGGAGGCGATAATCGAGGAGACGGAAGGAAACGTCGGCGCCGGTATTCGCCGCGCGAGCGCGTGCATAACGTTCTTGCTCGTCGCTCAGGGTTATGCCCAAGACCTTCGCGCCGTTCTCTTTTGCAATATGGAGCGAAAGGCCGCCCCACCCGCAGCCGATGTCGAGAACGCGCATACCCGGCTTGAGGCAAAGCTTCCTGGCGATATGGCGCATTTTCGCCAGTTGCGCCTCATCCAGGGTCTCCGACCCCTTCTCGAAATAGGCGCAGGAATACTGCCTGTCCTTGTCGAGAAACAGTTCGTAGAGCGCGCCGGGCAAATCATAATGGTGACTGACGTTTCTCTTCGACTTGCTCGGATTGTTCGCTTGCCGGACGATTCGCGTCTTTCGTCTCGAAAGCATCGGCGAGCCGCATCCAGTATGGAAAATCGCTTTGGCCGAGATTCCGCGCGAACAGGCTCAGGACATCGTAGATCGATCCGGCCTCAATCTCCACGCGCCTATCCATATAAGCTTCGGCGAAAGCAAGATGAGGGTCGAAGAGGAACGCGCGCTCGGCACGGCCATCATTGAAGCGCATTGCGACGAGCTTTCCGGAACCATCCCCGAAAGCGTGTACCTCACCCCTCGCATCGCGAACGCGCAAGTTTCCGGTACGAATTATGGTTTTCAGGACCGCCCAAAGCGGCCAGGAAAAGGACGGTCTATGGAAGTCCAATTCCTGGACTAATCCCTGTGCCATCGCAATAACTCGCGTTATGGCGCACGCCTGCAATATCATCAAACTTCGGCGCGCGCCCATCAACCGAGCGTTCCAAAAATCCGCGCCAAGACATTGTTCCCAGTAAAAAATGGCATCGCTTCTTTGTGATTTGTCAAAGTGCAAGGCTCAAGCGAGCTCTAAACATTCAGAGTCACGGTCAGAGAGCAGGTCTTCCCTATGCAAAACCTTCACCTTGAACAGAAAGATTGGAATAACATTCTCGACCATATTTCGCGTTCGGAGAACTCGCACAAGGTCACTATAGAGGTCATGCGCGAAGACTTGGGTGCGCAGAGGGAAGTCGAGAACGTTACGCTTCGCGGCATCAGCTACGACCCGAAGGGCATCGTCATTGCGATCCGCGCCGGTGCTGTCGAGCACATGATCCACCATCCCGCCGGGATCGAGATCGCGCATGCAGGCACGGACCTGATCTGCCTTGAAGTGATCGGCTCCGACAGGTCACGGCATTTGATCACTTTCCTGCCGCCTCTGCACCTGCCGGATCTCCTGCTTCCGGCCTATCGCTAAGAACTTCGCTCATCTGGCCAACGGATGCGGCTGGCTCCGCCCTTCGTCATCCCAGCCAAGCGAAGCGCGAGCCGGGATCGCAAAAAAGACAGGCGATTCAATTTGTTACGATCCCGGATAAGGCTTCGTCTTTCCGGGACGACGGCGGCGGCGATCCGGTGGCGCGTCAGGCAAACTCGGCTTCTGTAAAATGGCCGCTGGGATAGCTCCATCTGAGTGAGGGCCGCCGGCCAGATCGGCTCCTCTGCGATGCAAGATGGAAGGCGCCGAACGCCTGCTATGCGGGAGGCGGTGCCAAGTCCGCATCAAGCGGAACACGCCCGGTTCTAAGGACGCGCGCCACAAACATATAGATCCTTATAACGAAGAGAATTTCCGTGATCGCCCGGTCCGAGAAAAACTGCTTCGCTCGCTCGTACGTGGCATCCGTCGCCTCAATCAGATGGATGACTTCGTCGGCAAGGGCAAAGGCCGCCTGCCGCGCCGGGGAAAAACAAGGGCTGGTGACCTCGCCGCGGTCCAAAGCGGCAATTTGAAGATCCGTCACGCCGACACCGCGTGCCACCACCACGTTTCGCCGCCAGGCGTAGGCGCAGTCCTGCAGCTTCGCGACGCGAAGTACAATCATCCGCTCCAGTTCGATCTCGAGGACGGGCCGGAAGACCAGCGACAAGAGCTCGGCTAAGGGTGGGTAGAGCGTCGTCGCATTCGCCAGGGCACGAAAAACATTGATCGCCGGAAGCTTTGCAAGCGCCTCCGCGATCGCAGGCTCCGCTGTGCTTGGATCGACGAGGCCCAGTCTGGGCGTCATGGTATCTGTCGACATGGCACCTATCCAATAACAGGCGAAGAAAAGTTGCCAGCACGCGCTCAGTGAAGAGCACGCGCTAATTTCCGGGGACCTTTGGAGAAGTTCAGAAGTTAGAAAGTAAGAGAGTCCACGAAGGTCCATCCGGATGCGGATCGGAGGCAAAAGCATGAGCGAGAGCGCCGAAGTATTTCAGAAGAAGCCAGCAAGCTCGATGACCGCCGAACAGCTTGATCAGCTGGCGATCAATACCATTCGCACGCTTTCGATCGACGCCGTTCAGCAGGCAAATTCGGGACATCCAGGCACGCCGATGGCGCTCGCGCCGCTCGTTTATACGATCTGGAACCGCGTGCTGCGCTTCGATCCACAAGACCCGATCTGGCCGGACCGCGACCGTTTTCTGCTGTCGAACGGTCATGCATCGATGTTGCTGTGGTCCGTCCTTCACTTGACGAGAACGCGCGCCGTCAATGCCGAATATGAAAGGCTCGGACAGCCTTCCGTCACACTCGACGACATCCGCCATTTCCGCCAGCTCGACAGCAAGGCGCCCGGTCACCCCGAGTATCATTGGACTTCGGGCGTGGAAGCGACGACCGGTCCGCTTGGGCAGGGCGTCGCTATAAGCGTGGGCATGGCGATCGCTGAGAAGTGGCTGGCTGACCGGTACAACCGGCCGGGCTTCGATATTTTCGATTACAGGATTTACGTCACGTGCAGCGATGGCGACATGATGGAAGGCGTCGCCTCGGAAGCGGCGTCGCTCGCGGGACACCTCCGCCTGGATAATCTGTGCTGGATTTACGACAACAATCACATCACCATCGAAGGCAATACCAATATCGCGTTTTCGGAAGACATCGCTGCCCGGTTTCAGGGCTATGGCTGGAATGTTCTGCGCGTGGGCAACGCCAACGATACCGGCCTGATCGAAAACGCGCTCGATACCTTTCGTAATACGAAAGGCCGGCCGACTTTCATCATTCTCGACAGCCACATCGGCTACGGTGCACCTCACAAACACGATACAGCCGAGGCTCATGGAGAGCCTCTAGGCGAAGAAGAAGTTCGCCTCGCCAAGCGCTTCTATGGCTGGCCCGAGGATGCGAAGTTTCTCGTTCCTGATGCCGTGTACCGGCGCTTTGCGGATGGCATCGGTGCGCGGGGTACGGAAGAGCGGCAGAGATGGGCGCAGCTCTTTTCTGCCTATCGAAGCAAGTATCCCGAGCTTGCGACCGAAATCGATTTGATGCAGCGGCGCGAGCTGCCTGAGGGGTGGGATCGCAATCTCCCGGTCTTCCCGGCAAGCGCCAAGGGCATTGCGGGGCGGGAGGCTTCGGGTCAGGTCCTCAATGTGCTTGCGCAGAACATCCCATGGCTCTTGGGCGGATCGGCAGATCTCGGCACATCGAACAAGACCACCCTGAAATTCGAGGGCGCCGGAGACTTCGAGGCCGACACGCCGGGCGGTCGGAACCTGCATTTTGGCATCCGAGAACACGCTATGATGGCGGCCGTCAACGGACTTTCCCTCTCAAAGCTAAGGGCATTCGGCGCGACCTTTCTTATCTTCAGCGACTACGCGCGGCCAGCGATACGGCTGGCCGCGATCATGGAGCTGCCCGCCATCTTTATTTTCACGCATGACGCGATGGGCGATGGCGAAGACGGCCCGACCCATCAGCCCGTCGAGCAACTCGCGTCGCTTCGCGCCATCCCAGGGCTCGCGCTCATCCGGCCAGCCGACGCCAACGAGGTCGTGGAAGCCTATCGCACGATCATGCAGTTCCGGCACGAGCCTGTGGCGCTTGCGCTTTCTCGCCAGCCATTGCCAACTTTGGACCGGAGCAAATATGCACCTGCCTCCGGCGTAGCGCGCGGCGCCTATGTGCTGGGGGACGCGCCGGGAGGCAAGCCCGAAGTCATTCTGATTGCTTCGGGCAGCGAGGTTAGTCTCGCAGTCCAGGCCCATGAGCAGCTCTCGGCGGAGGGAATACGCTCCCGCGTAGTCTCCATGCCATCCTGGGACCTCTTCGAACAGCAGACGCAGGACTATCGCGACAGCGTCCTTCCGCCAGACGTGTTGGCACGCGTCGCAATCGAGCAGGCTTCGACGCTGGGATGGGAGCGATATGTGAGCGGGTCAGGCCGCATAATTGGAATGAAGACCTTTGGCGCGTCTGCTCCGCTCAAGGAACTGCAAAAGAAGTTCGGCTTCGAGCCCGATCGCGTCGTTGACGTCGTGAAGGAGATGCTCGGCAGGGCGTAAACGCAAAAAGGGGGCGACCTGTAACGATGAGGAGATCATCTACGCCATGTCTTTCAAAGTTGAGGTCGGGCCGCCCCAGATCACGATCCACCATGGACAGACGGTGCTCGTCACCGACCCCGACGCCCAGGTCCACTGGCCCAGCGAGCGCGGTCTTTTCTTTTTCGATACGCGCGTGCTCAGCAGCTGGGCGATTTACGCCAATGGAGCGCCCTGGGACCTCCTGAATGGCGGCGCCACGAACTACTATACGTCGACCGTCTATCTGACGAACCAAACCATCCTGACCGAGGATGGACCGATTCCGCCCCGGAAGCTCGGCCTCGTCGTGAGCCGTTCCATTGGACACGGCATGCATGAGGACATCGACATCACCAACAACAGCATGAAGGCGGTGCGCTTCCAGCTTGAGATCGCCATGCGCTCCGACTTTGCCGATATTTTCGAGGTCAAATCGGGCAACATCGTGCGCCGCGGTCGCATCACAACGGAATGGTCCGATGCAAAACAGGAACTGCGCACAGAGTATCGCAACGCTGATTTCAGGCGCTCGATTAGCGTTGGGCCACACAAGGGCGACCCCAAGGCCGTTTATGCCAATGGCCGTCTGAGCTTTGACGTGTGTCTCGGGCCGGGCGAGGGGTGGCATTGCTGCCTCTTCTATGCGCTAAGAGATGGCGACCGGATGTATGAGGCTCCCCGTCCATGCGTCCGTGAGAGTGACAAGCTGGAGCACGCCGGGACGCTTGCCGACTGGCTGGGGAAAGTCCTGAAGATCCGCACCAGCAACGAGGAATTCTACCGCCTTTATCGCCAGTCGCTCGAAGACATGGCTGCTCTGCGCCTGCCCATCAACGGCACGGATCATATGGTGTTTCTGCCGGCGGCGGGACTGCCCTGGTTCGTCGCGCCCTTCGGCCGTGACAGCCTGATCGTCTCGCTCCAGAACCTCTTGATCTATCCTGAGTTTGCGCACGGCGCGCTGGACATACTTGGAGCGCTGCAGGCCAAGGAGATTGACGATTATCGCGACGCAGAGCCTGGAAAGATCCTTCACGAGATCCGCTATGGCGAGCTCGCGCATTTCAAGCTCATTCCTCACACGCCCTATTACGGCACCGCTGATGCCACGCCGCTTTATCTGCTAACGTTGCACGCTACCTGGCGGGCTACGGGAGACATGGGGCTCCTCGAAAAACATCTTGCGACCGCCGAGAACTGTCTTGCCTGGATCGATCAATACGGCGACCTCGACGGCGACGGATTCCAGGAATACCAGACGCGCTCCCCGGCCGGTTACGAGAATATGGGCTGGAAGGATTCAGGCGATGCCATTGTCTATCCGGATGGATCGCTGGTGAAGGGGCCAAAGGCGCTGTGCGAGTTGCAGGGCTACGTCTTTGACGCCTGGTTGCGCATGGCCCAGGTCTTCGATGCGCTTGGCAAACAGAACAGGGCCCGCGAACTCAGGGCGAAGGCCGCTCGGATGTACAAGCAATTCAATGAGGCTTTCTGGGACGAAAACCTGAGCTTTTACGCCCTTGCCCTCGATGGCGATAAGAGAAAGGTGCTGACGGTCGCGTCCAACCCTGGTCACTGTCTCCTGTCGGGCATCGTGCCTCCCGAGCGCGCCCGCAAGGTGGTTGATCGGCTGATGGCCTCCGACATGTGGAGCGGATGGGGCATTCGCACGCTTTCGACGCAAAATCCGGCGTTCAATCCTTACAATTACCAGACAGGCTCGGTCTGGCCGCACGACAACGGTATCATTGCGCTTGGGTTCAAGCGCTGTGGCTTTGGCGCCGAAGCAGCGCGGATCGCGCGCGACATCAGCGAAGCCGGCACCCATTTCCTGCTGAACCAGCTGCCTGAACTCTACACCGCGCCTCAACGGGACGAGGGCACATTTCCGGTGCAGTATCTCGGCGCCAACGTGCCCCAGGCGTGGGCGGCGGGCTCGGTCTTCAGCCTGATGCAGGCCATGCTTGGCTTTCTGCCGGATGCGCCCGACGACAAGCTTTACATCGACCCGGAGCTGCCGCGCTGGCTGCCCGATCTCACCGTGTTCGACCTTCGCGTAGGCAAACATGTGTTCGATATCAGCTTCTGGCGCGACGGTGAGACCACGAAATTCGAGGTGCTGCGGGGAGATCCGCAGGCCGTCGAGCGTGCGAGCTTCGCTGTGCAAAGCGAGCGTCTGAGGCACGAGGGCGACTAATTTGGACATATGACCCAGCTTCGCACTCAAGGGTTTCCTGCACCCACCGTGTTCAGCATGCGCTTTGCAGTGCGTGCTGGCGGATGGCGGAATGCCGGCTGTTACGCTATTCTTTTACACCGGAAGCCGATCTCGTTTTCGGGAATGCAGGATGGCCGGGGCGCGGACAAGCCAAACACACCCCCTTCAGATCGCGGACGTGCGCGCGAGCCCGTCGCATGGGCGGATCGGGATCACATTCTGCCCCGGCAAGCATGACCGCGCAGCGAGCACGGGCGCCTGGGCGCGCGATCTCTCCGTGGATCTCGACGCCATCGCCACATGGGGCGCGCGCGTGGTGCTTACGCTCAACGAGCCGGCCGAACTTGCGGCGCTCAAGGTCCCCCATCTCGGGGAGGAAATCCGCGGCCGGGGACTTGATTGGCGGCATCTGCCCATAGCTGACTACTCGGTTCCGGCCGAGGCCTTCGAGAAGCAATGGGAGACGCATGGCCGAGAAATTCGCGCGCTGTTACGCAGCGGCAGCAATGTGCTCGTACATTGCAAGGGGGGCCTGGGCAGGGCTGGCATGATCGCCGCCCGGCTTCTGGTCGAATTGGGCGTGGCGCCCGAGCAGGCAATCCGGGAAGTCCGCCGCGCGCGCAAAGGCGCGATCGAGACGCCGTCGCAGCTGGCGCTGGTCCGCCGGACCAAGGCCATTGTCTGAAAGCGAGTGATGATCGCTATGGAAGCCGATGTCATCGACACTGCGACCATGCAGCGCGTCGGCCGGCAGATGGGAAGCAATCCGGCTGGCGTCTATCAGGACAAGAACGGCCGGCGGTTCTACGTGAAGTCGCTGGAATCGCCGGCGCATGCGCGTAACGAGATCATCGCGGCGAAGCTCTACCAGCTGGCCGGGGCGCCGACTCTGACCTATGTGAGCGCAAAGGATCCGCACCAGATCGCGACCGAGTTGGTCGAGCTCGACAAGAAGCATGTTGCGCATCTCAGCGACAGCGAGCGCAGACAGGCGCAGCGGTGGCTCGGTGTGCACGCCTGGACAGCCAACTGGGATGCAGCCGGATTTAACGGCGACAATCAGGGCATCGTCAACGCCATCGTCACGACGCTCGACGTTGGAGGTGCGCTGGAGTTTCGGGCGCAAGGGGACCCGAAGGGCAAAGCGTTCGGCCCGTGCGTTGGCGAACTCGACACGTTGCGCAGTGACGCGGACAACCCTCACGCGGTCAGGCTTTTCGGAGACATGACCCCCGCCCAGATCAATGAAGCCATCGCCGTGGTGACCCGAATTCCTGACGCCTCGATTCGGAGGGTTATCGACGAGAATGGCGGCAGCAGCACCCTTGCCGAGAAGATGATCGCACGCAAAGCCGATATGGCAAAGCGCATGACCCGAGCAAACCAGCAACCCGGCTGACGCGTTTCCATTAGCGCATCGTGCGTTTAATCGGACGCGGGCGATATGGTGGTCCATTTTGTAGGCATCCTGCAAAGGGCGGCATCTGACGCTTGTCTCCGCATTCCTTCTTCTGAGAGATCTTCAGCGAAATCGCCTTGATGCCAGGTTAACGCAGCTTGGGCGCCTTCAAACCCTTGATAAACCTAGGAAAAAGTACAGAGCGGGACGCCACCGCCGCTGCCTGCGCCGTGCAATTCCGGCCTTCGCAAGCGTTAATTTGCGATCTTGAAACATATTTAACGGACTTTTGCTCGTCCCAGTAAATGGAAAAATTCCGGCATTAAATTTTATTGAATGGGTGATTTGTTAACAATAAAAAATATAGCAATTTCAGTGAGCTTATAGTAGCCTCCCTTTGTCCGGCCGTAGGCGCGGCTTTCCTCCGTTTCGCGGCGAATAAAGAGATTTTTTACCAACACACGGCGGGAAATAATTCCGGCGCGCTTCTGTTAACCACATAAGTATGAAGGCTCGCCGCAGTGAACGAAATGTTTACGAAAACCGCGCGTGGCGAGCGTCGTCCACGATGGCGATGGCCGGTCTGGTGAAGGCTTCCTGACGCATCCCGCCTCGCGGGCGTCGCCCTGACCGCCGCCCGAAATGCACTGCGGCACGGTCCCAGACCGTTCGCAACCCGGTTCCGATTTTGCGCACGCTGCGCCAGGCGTAATTGGGCTGGTGGCCTTCCGGACCTTACTGTCCCAATCCGGAACACATGCGTTAAGGGTGAGTTCAATCCTCTACCAACTCCGCATTGTGTGCCGCGCCATGGAACATCTCCATTACCCCAATGAAACCGTTGAGTATAGTACCGCCAGAAACGCGCTCCTCGATGATGAGATTGCGCTTCGCGCACACATTGAGGCCGTCGCAGCGAAGCGTCGCGCGCTACCGCTCGGCGGAGAGATACCCGAGGATTATGTCTTTGAGCGCATCGGCAAGACGAGCATGCCGGAGAAGGTGAAGATGTCCCAGTCGTTCGACCCACACGACACGCTCATCCTGTACAGCTTCATGGAGGGGCCCGAGCGCGAGCTGCCATGTCCAGGCTGCACCCACCTGCTCGATGGGCTCGAAGGCGCTGCGAGGCATGCAGGCGAGCGCGTTGCCTTCCACGTCGTAGCCAAATCGCCAATCGCCCGTCTCGCAGCCTGGGCACACGAACGGGGTTGGGAGCACCTTTCACTCTTATCTACGGCCGGTAACACGAAACGATCTTTAACGTCTTCCGGAAGAAGGACGGAGCGATCAGACACTTCTGGGGTTCAGAGATGAGCTTTGCCCCTCCCGCTCCGAAACAGCACCATCGCGCGGGCGATCTTGTAGACCCGTTGTGGGGCCTTCTCGACATGACGCCCGAAGGCCGGGGCGATTTCTTCCCAAAGGTGAACTCCGATTGAGTCATGGTCCCGAACATGGTGCCAAATCTAGCCCCGGCGGCCCATTTGGCGCTCTACCTTCTGCACGCCGCTTTCGGGTCCGGCCATTGAAAAGCCGGCTCGCAGGACATCCTCCAGAAATCACTTTGCGCGGGATGCTCATTGGCGGGGCGATCACCGCGGTTTTCATGGCAGCCAACGTCTATCTCGGCTTGAGAACCGGCATGACCTTCTCGTCGTCCATTCCGGCCGCGATCATTTCGATGAGCGCTCTGCGCGCGCTGAGTCCGCGCGGCGCACCTGCCGGCATCCTGGAAAACAACATCGTCCAGACCCAGGCCTCTGCTGCCGGCACGCTTTGCAACGTCATTCTCGTCCTTCCAGGGCTTCTTCTTATCGGCTTCTGGCATGATTTTCCGCTCTGGCAGACGATGGCCGTGTGTCTCCTCGGCGGCATCCTCGGCGTGGCCTACTCCGTTCCGCTGCGCCGGGTGATGGTTGTGGGCAGCAACCTGCCGTTTCCCGAAGGCGTCGCGGCGGCTGAGGTGCTTCGCGCTGGCCACAAGGAGGAAGAAAAGACAGGAGAAGCAGGCAGCGAAGGCGGCTTGAAGGAACTCGGCCTCAGCGCCGCCGCTGCGGCAGGCCTGACTCTCCTGACAAACGGCTTCAGGCTTCTTCCCGATAAGCTGGCGGGTTCTATCGCCTACGAGGGCGCGGTGTTCCAGATGGGCGGCAGCCTATCCCTCGCCCTGATTGGCGTGGGTTACCTCGTTCGCATTGGGGCCTGCCTCGCGCTATTCCTCGGGCTTTTCATCGCCTGGGGCGTTGCCGTGCCCGTTCTCATGACGATGGGGCCGTCTCCATCCGGCAGTCTGGCCGCCGCAGCCGATGCAGTCTGGTCGGAGAAAGTCAGGCTGATCGGCGCAGGGATCATTGCCAGCGGCGGCCTCTGGACCGTCATCACTTTGATCAAGCCTTTGATCGACAGCGTTCGCCTTGCGCTGCAGGCATCGCGAAAACGTCAGGCCACCGAGACGCCGCGTGAAGAGAAAGACATACCGATTGTCTGGATCGGCGGGATGATCGCGGTTCTTTGCATCCTGACTGCAGGTTTGTTTGCGTGGTTTGCTTCCGGCGCGACCCTGAACGCAAGTCTGGCCTGGGTTGTGCCCGCCGTCACGCTCCTGACCGTCTTCCTGGGGCTTTTGATGGCGTCAGCGTGCGGCTACCTGGCAGCGCTCTTGGGCTCGTCATGCAGTCCCATCTCGGGAATTGGCATTCTCAGCACGATCCTGATCGCGGCCGGGTTCGGCTTCGCCTTCCCTATTGGGAATGGCGAGGAAAGCCGTGCCCTTGTGGCGTTGACACTCTTCATCGCGTCGATTGTCGTAACCGTCTCCTCGATCGCGAACGATAACCTCCAGGATCTCAAGACTGGAAATATGGTCGGCGCCACGCCCTGGAGGCAGCAGGCAGCGCTCGCCATCGGCGTCGTCGCGGGAGCGATCACGATCGCTCCGGTTCTTCAGCTCCTCTACTCGAATTACGGATTTGTCGGCTCTTTGCCGCGCGCAGGAATGCAACCGGAAAACGCCATGCCTGCGCCGCAGGCCGCACTCATGACGCAGATAGCGAACGGGATCATCCATCGTAAGCTCGCGTGGAACATGGTCGGCATCGGCGCCGCACTTGGCGTTGCGCTTGTGGCTTTGGAGTCGTGGCTCCGCCGCAGTCGCGGGTTCTCGCTCCCCGCCTTGACCGTCGGCATCGGCATCTACCTCCCTTACGAAGTATCGCTAACGATCGCCATCGGAGGCGTGATCGGCTGGTTCGCGGAGAGGGCCGTGGCGAGGCGCTCGGCGAGCGGGAATGCGGAGGCAAGAGCGCAAGTCGAGGCTAGGGTACGCCGGCGCGGAGTGCTTATCGCGTCCGGATTCCTTGTGGGAGAGAGCATGACTGGCGTCTTGCTCGCGGCGGCCGACGCTCTGGGCGGACGCAGCGGCTCGCTTGCTTTCTCCGGTTTCGCGGGATCACACGTCTCGACCGCTATTGCGGCCGCGGTTTTCGCTTGCGCGCTCGCCGTCTTCTACCGCTCGGCAGCGCGACCCATATAAGCTAAATCCAATCCCCTTTCGATGTTCCAGCCCCGCGCAATTGGCGAGTGCCGAAGCGCGGCTATATAGCGAGCGCGGCGTCCGCGAAGACCGGCGTTATCCGTTTGCGCCAAGACGCAGGACCCGGAAGACCCTGCTCGTGGAAGCTGGGTCTTTAGATTGCGACTTCCTGCTTATCGGACTTGTAGGACTGAATGGAGTGGCTTGTCATGGTGTTGTGGGACTTTATTCCAGGCTTGGGCGGCTACGCCCGAGGATGTTAAATCGCAGCACCATCACCAAGTGAAGTCTTACGACTGATCTCAGCCCTAAACCGAAAGCGAGGCTTTCATGGCGAAAGCGCATTACGAAATCGTCGAACATGACGGGGGCTGGGCCTACCGGATGCGGGGCACGTACTCGGAGACATTTGCCACAAAAACCGCCGCAGAAGCAGCCGCTCAGCGCGCTGCAGCCGAGCAGAAGCTGTCCGGCGAATCCGGAGACATCGAGTTTGAGGACAATAAGGGCCGATGGCATACAGAGCACTCGGCAGGCGATGACCGGCCTGACACGGATGTGGCAAAAAATTAGCCTCCTGCGACGAAAGCATCACCCGTCACCATCGGGCAGCTCAGTTCGTTGGGCCTCGCTACCGCTACTTCGCGCGGGAGAGCACGTAATTGTCTGCGTCGCGCGCTCTGAAATATTGCGGCTCCTGCTCATGGTTGATCTTCGCTGCCAACTCTCGCACGCGGGCGCGCAGGAAATCGCGTAACCCCTCGGTGCGCACCTCTCCCGCGCCGTCGCGCGCCTTGCCGCCCATGCCCTCGACTAGCGCATACGTGAACAGGCCATGGCCGCCGCCAAGAAGCGTATCTTCCGCCGCGAGTTGATCCCAGCGCGCCGACGAATACACCACGATGTTGGACTGATAGCTGTCGCCGATGAGCCTCTGGTTAAAGGCGTTTCCGGAATGGCAGGTGTCGAGGAAGAGGATGCGGCGTCCTTTAGCCTCCGTCAGTGCCTCCTGGAAGGCATACCAAGGCACAACCGTCGCCGGCCGAAGGCCACCCCCGCTCCAGGCCGCGTCTGTCGGCACAAAGCGGTAGTTCGGTCCCTCGTTCACGCCATGGCCGGAGACGAACAGCATCACCGTGTCGTTCTCCCTAGCGGCGTGCAAAAGGCCGAGCGCGTCGAGAATATTCGCGGCAGTGGGCGCATCGGCGTCGCCGGCGCCGTTAACAAGCAGACGCTTGATCACGCGCACATGCATCGGGCCGGCGTCCTTCTCCATGGCGTTCGCGAAAGCCCTGGCGTCGGCGCCAGCGAAATTCAGATTGCAGCTCTGCTTGCCGTCGTCGCCGCAAGTGTCGCCCAGCCCCGTATACTGGTCGACGCCAATGGCGAGGATAAAAAGCGCGCCGCGCCTGTCGAGTGCGCCCTCGCCTTCATGCATAACGTTAACGGTCGCAACCGCCTCGCCCGTGTCGTTCACGGCGGCGACGGCGATCTTATTCGGCCCTTCCGCGAGCGGCACGGCAAAGGAACGCCGGCCGGTAAAGTCTGCCTCTTCGCCGCCGGGCTGCATTTCTGCAACCTGACGCCCATTAACCTGGATGCGTATGAGCTTCACCGGGTCGGGTGTTGGCTCGAGCTCCAACGTAACTTTTGCGCTGTCACCGCGTAGCGTCGCGCCCGCTTCGGGCGAAAGAACGCGGAATCGGGGCACGGGCTTGGCCAACAGGTCGGGCAGTTTGAAATCGGCGCCACGCGCCTCCTCGACCGCGGCTTCCGCGGACGCGAGCTGAATGGCGCGCGCCACGATGTCTGGCCTGTTCAAATGCTGGCGGAGCTGGGCGGCTGTAACATACTCCGCCTCGTGCTCCGGGCCGTGATTGATCTGCCAGCCGATCAGTTCCGCTCCGGGGCCGGAGGAGGCGTAAAAGCCCTGCGGCGTCCAGATCACCCATTCGCCATCCGCCCCCTGAAACAAGGTGATGAGCAATTCGCGGGTCTTTAAATTCCAAAGGCGAAGCGTCTGATCGGCGGAGCCCGACAGGAGATAGCGTCCATCAGGTGAGGGCGCGACGGCAAAAATATCGCCCTCATGACCTATGAAATCGCCGAGCTTTTTTCCATCGCGGTCATAGGCTATTAGATTTCCGCCATCCCCACCGGAGATAATGGCCTCGCCGTCGGGGGTGAAGCTATACGCGCGGTGAGCATATCCGTTGCTGTCGCCCCGCTCGATAGAGGTCCTGACCTTGCCTCCCTCACCAATATCCAAGATGGCGGAATCATTACCGTAGTGCCCGCCCTTCCTGTGACTGAGCGACCAGGCTCCATGGTTCGCCTCGGCGCGCCTGAAGCTTTCCGCAACCTTTGGGTCCATCGCTCTCGGGCCGGTCAGAACCTCCTTTGGACCTGGCAGAGCGAGCGCTTGTAACAGAGGGCCCCGATAGTTATGAGATTTGTAGGCGGATTCAGTCCCCCAGGCGATCTGCCGGCCATCGGTCGAAAAACCTGCCCCCCAGATCACGCGTCCACTGCCGCGCAGGATTAATGGATAGCCGTTTGAATCTTGTAACGCTGCCCCTGTTCGCAGATTCCAGAGGTGTATAGCCGCATCGGCTCCTCCCCCGGTCGCCGCCCAACTGCCATCTGGGCTTATGGCGGTGGCCAATACGATGTTGTTATTCCCTCCAAGAGTGAGAAGTTCACGGCCACTGACAGTATCGTAGACGCGGCAATCGAGAAGTGTGCCTTTTTTGTAAGCCGCAAGCATCCTGGAGATTTGCCTGGGATCGGTCGGCAACCTGGTAGTGCCTACGCCAGACAGGAGCATTTTGCCATCTGGACTGAAACTGAGACTGCCGATAGCTGTCGGTTGCCAGACAACGGTTTTAAGGAAGGCTCCTGTCTGGCCATCCCAAAGCCTTATCTCGCCGGAACTGTCGCCTGAGGCGATCCGGCCATCGAGAGCGACGGCGAGGCTCACTATCTGGTCGCTATGACCGGTCATCGTTTGCAACAACACGCCATCGGCGACACGCCACAATCGCAAGTCACGGTCCACGGAGGCACTCACAACGCGCGCGCCATCGGGGGTGAAGCGCACGGCGTTGATATGGTCTCGATGACCTTGCAGCCGATGCAAAGCCTGAAGCGTCGCGACATCCCAGATGATTGCGGAGTTGTCGAAGCTTCCCGAAACCAAACGCTGGCTGTCCGGTGAAAAGGCGAGGTCGTTGACTGGATTGTTGTGGCCCTTGAAGAGCCCCGTCAACTTGCCGCTGGAGAAATCATAGAGCCGGATTTCGCCACAACGATTGCCGCAATCTCGATGTGTCCATCCTCCTACCGCCAGCCATTTGCCATCGGGTGAGAGCGCCATGGCGTAGATTTTACCGGCAGCGCCTTCTCCTGCCTCGCCGCGGATGGTTCGTACCGTCTTGCCCGTCGCCAGATTCCAGACGCGGACTGTCTTGTCATTGGACGCGGAGACAAGCTGTTTTCCATCCGGCGTGAAGACGACGCGTTCGATGATCGCCATATGCCCGCCCGTGTCGAGCATCGGCAACGGCGCGTCCGTCGCCGCGTTCGCCGGGACGATTTGGGCAGGCCGCGCGCCAAGCTTTACGGCCAATCGCTTCTCGCGTTTGTCGCGAAGAATGGCGAGTTTGATCTCCGCGCCAGCCGCCTTCTGGCTCAACGTTGCGATGAAAGCCTTGACGTTTCCGATCTCGACGCCGTCGAGTGAGACGAGAATGTCGTCTGTCTTCAGCCCCGCCGCCTCCGCCGGGCCACCGGGGACGGGCTCTACGACTTTCGCGCCCCGCGGCCCCTCCCAGCCGAGCGCATCCGCCTCTTCCATGGTGAGGTCTTTCAGCTGGGCGCCAAGCCAGCCACGCCCGGTCTCCTGCGCTGGCGCCCCGCTCGCCAGCAGCATCAAAAACAGCACTGCAATCGTAACGATCCGCATGGCTCGCCCTCCGCCGATCTAGCCCCGCATTTATGCATCGCCGGGGAAGCTGGCGCAATTTAGGACGAAATTGTTACATGCTTGATATCGGCAGGGTGAGCAATCGGTGACCTGGCGGCGTGGCGAGCCGTGCCTCTTGGGCGTGACCATTTGCCTCCGCCGGGAGTGGGGTAGCTTCCTCGCGCCGTGGGGCGGAAGGTTCCGGCCGGCAAGCCCCCATGGACAGCTGGCTGGGTCTTCCACACTCACATTGGCTTCTTGGCTTCTTATCCGCAATTCCACGAAGGCGCATCAGGCGCGGCGTCTTCAAATCCGTTGCCGAAATGAAGACACAAAACGGCGCTACATTGCCGATCACAACTGCCGCGCCAAGCCCTCTATCCGAACCAACATTTATTCCAAAAAGGAATAAAACATATCATCCGCTATTGTTGATAGAGAGGAAAACAGCTAAGCTTTAGCGTGTCTGATAAATAGGCTTGCCTTGTATGCCCGGAAACCGTCAATTCGAAGCTCTCCTTATCAAGCGCCACGGATCTTACGTGTTCGTAGTCGGGAAATACCGTCATCGGGAAATATGGGTGCGCTTCAGTAGCCAAAGCGAGGCGAAAGCCTGGATAGCGGAGCAGCTATCAATGCAAGAACCTAAAAGCGATCCTACCTGGCACTAGAACAGGTCCGCTCTCAGCGACCCGGAATGCCTTTGGCCAATTCCGCTTATAAGCTACTGCGCTCACCTTGTTTCGCTCAGCCAGCCCTGACAAATGTTCAGAGTTCGCTCTCAGTTTGAAAGATCTGGTTGTCTCGCGTCAAGGCCGCTGAATTCGATAGTCACGGCTGCTGCAGACTGCCGGCCCGCTGGAAGCATTGCCGCATTAACATTTTCACATTCAAGAAATTACCGGCATAGGCTGTAATAGTTGTCTAGCGTTCCTTCGGTTTCACAATCTCGTGGAGGGAGGAGTAATCGAGTTTTGTCTCCTGCCCGTCGGCTGCCGCGGTGGCAATATTCGCGAGTGCGCTTATAAATGTCGATGCCAAAGGCGACAGGTGCGCGACTTCGCCAAACAGTTTCAGGTCTTTCTTCAAGTGCTCCGCCGGAAAGTTCGGATTAGCGTATTGCCCGGTCATCATCTGATTGAGTTTCTTATCGAAGGTCGGCGCGTAAAGCGCGCTTTCTCGTAACAGACCCATGAACTGATCGACATCGATGCCGTTTTCCTGGGTAGCGTTGAGAGCCACCGAGAAAGACGCCGTCAAAGCCCCAATCAGAAAATTGAATATCAATTTCAAGGCGGAGGCCTGACCGACCGCGTCGAAAACGATCCTCCTGTTCGAGTATATGTTAATGAAAGCGCTGACCTCGCCGTCGATATTCGCGGCCGGTCCTGCCATCGCGATCAGGGTGCCGCCGCGAGCCTCGGGACGGCTGCCAAGTACAGGATTTTCCACGTATCGGCCGCGACGGGCCTTCACTTCCTTCTCGACAGCCACGCTTTGTGACGGCGATAGGGTCGAGATTTGTATGAAGGTCTTGCCGTCGAGCTCATTGATACCGTTGAGAATATCGATGATCGATGCGAAGTCCGAAGTGACGGCAAGAACAAACCGGGCGCCATCGATCGCGTGGCGGACGTTGTCGGAAAAGTGGACGTTATTCGCACCTTCCAATGGCGGCCGCCTGGCGAAGACGCTGACGCGGCTGCAAGCAGGACTAAGCCGCTCAGCCAAAGCTTCCGCCAAGCGCCCGTAGCCCAAGATGCAAACGCTGGGCGCGCTGTTGTCGTTACTGTCGCTCATTTCAGCTCCAACCAAGCAAGCGAAACTATATCACGGTTGGGAGAGCTTATGCTGCCACCTGTGTGGTCACCGCATCGGGATGCGGCTTTGCTTCGCGCGACGCATCGTCGGGCGGGGCGCTGTCCTTGTCCCGCAGCACGATATAGATTGCCGGGATCACCAGCACCGTCAGCAGCGTCGATGAGGCAAGCCCGAACAGCAGCGAGATCGCAAGCCCCTGGAAGATCGGGTCGGCGAGGATCACCGCCGCACCTATCATGGCGGCAAGCGCCGTCAAAAGGATCGGCTTGAACCGGATCGCGCCCGCTTCCAGCAGCACCTGCCGCAGAGGCATCGTCCCGCGCTTGCCCTGGATGAAGTCCACGAGCAGGATCGAGTTGCGGACGATGATGCCCGCCAGCGCGATAAAGCCGATCATGGACGTGGCCGTGAATGGCGCGCTGAACATCCAGTGCCCGATCATGATGCCTATCAGCGTCAGCGGCACCGGCGTGAGGATCACGAGCGGCAGCTTGAACGAGCGGAACTGGCCAACGACGATGAAGTAGATGCCGAGAATGGCGATGCCAAAAGCCGCGCCCATATCCCGGAAGGTGACGTAGGTCACTTCCCATTCGCCGTCCCACAGGAGGATGGGCTTGGAGTCGTCATTGGGCTGGCCATGCAGAACGATCTGAGGCTTCTGGCCTGGTGCCCAGTCCGCCTTGGCAATAGCGTCGCGAACCGCAAGCATGCCGTAGATCGGCGCCTCGTAGCTGCCTGCCAGTTCAGCCGTTACCATCTCCGCGGGCCTTCCATTGTGGCGGAAGATCGGGAACGAGGCGCGCTCCTTCTTCAGGCTCACCACATCGCCGAGTTCGACGATAGAGCGATTGCCGGGGATCGCGTTCGCTGGGACGGGCGTAGAGAGTGTGTGCTGCGAGAGTGAGAGTTCCTTCTTCGGCAAAGCGATGGCGATCTCGACCGGATGACGGCCTTCGCCACGATACGAGTAGCCGACCGGCACGCCGGAGAGATAAGCCTGGATCGTGTCGTAGACATCCTTCTGCTCGACGCGGAAGAATTCGAGCTTGTCCTGGTCGATGGAAACGCGAAGCCTTTCGGCGGGTACTCGGAAGCTGTCGTCCACATCGACGATAAAGGGGATGCTCTCGAAGACTTCCTTGAGCTTTGTCGCTGTCGCCCGCCGCGTTTCGGGATCGGGTCCATAGACCTCGGCCAGAAGCGTTGAAAGCACGGGCGGTCCAGGCGGCACTTCGACGACCTTCAAGGCCGTCCCCTTTGGCATGTCGAGGCCGCTAAGTTTCTCGCGGACTTCGAGTGCGATTTCATGGCTGGTGCGCGAGCGCTCGGACTTCGGCGTGAAATTGAGCTGCAGATCTCCCTGCTCCGGCCCGCTCCGCAGGTAATAGTGCCGGACGAGGCCATTGAAGTTGAAGGGCGTCGCCGTGCCTGCGTTCGACTGGATCGAAACCAGCTCGGGCAGGTCCTTCAGCCTTCCCGCCGCTGCCTGAAGCACGCGCTCGGTTTCCTCAAGCGAAGCCCCTTTCGGCAGATCGATGACAACCTGCACCTCCGACTTATTGTCGAAGGGCAGAAGCTTCACCGTGACCGACTTGGTCCAGAACAGCATCAGCGAGGCGAGCGTCGCCACACCGACGCCCAGGAGGAAGATGAGCGAGCGCTTGCGGCTGCGCAGGATGGGTTTTGCCACCGCAATGTAGACGCGCGCCAGGAAGCCTCCGCCATGCTCATGCGCGTGCGGCTCGGACTGCTTCCGCGCAATCTTCATCATCAGCCACGGCGTCACCATCACGGCTACGAAGAAGGATAGGATCATCGCCGCCGACGCGTTTGCCGGGATGGGGCTCATATATGGCCCCATAAGACCCGAGACGAATAGCATGGGCAGAAGCGCGACCACCACCGTCAGCGTCGCCACGATCGTCGGATTGCCAACCTCGGCGACCGCCTCGATCGCTGCCTGAACACGGCTCTTCTGGCTATCCATGTCCCAATGTCGCGCGATGTTTTCGATCACTACAATCGCGTCGTCGACGAGAATACCGATGGAGAAAATCAGCGCGAACAAGCTCACCCGGTTGATGGTGTAGCCCATGATCCAGGAGGCAAACAGCGTGAGCAGGATCGTTGTCGGGATGACGATTGCCACCACGATGCCTTCGCGCCAGCCGATGGCGAACACGATGAGCGCCACAATGGAGACCGTCGCGAGGCCGAGATGGAACAGAAGCTCGTCCGCTTTTTCGCTGGCCGTGGCGCCATAGTTGCGGGTGACCTGGACGTCGATGTCCTCCGGCAAGGCGGCGCCGCGCAGCTGCTCAAGCCTTGCGACGAGGTTCGAGGCGATGTCGACGGCATTCGCCCCTGCTCTCTTGGCGATGGCAATCGAGACCGCGGGAACGCGCGCCAGTTCGCCGTTCTTGTCTTTGGCGAACTGCCAGCTTTGCTGCTCAAGCGGCTTTCCACCGACAACGATTTTCGCAACGTCTTTTACATAAACCGGCCGCGCGTCCCGCGTCGTCAGAAGCAGAAGCCCGATGTCGGGAACGCCCTGAAGCGTCTGGCCCGCCACAACCGGAACCGCTTTGCCGGATTCGCGGATCTGGCCAGCGAGGAAAGACCGATTTGCTGAGCGCACTTTGTCCACGAGCTGCGCCAGGGTCACGCCGTAAAGCGAAAGCTTCTCGGGGTCGGGCTCGATGCGGATCTGGTCGGGCCGGCCGCCAACGATATAAGTGAGGCCGACATTGTCGATCTTTGAAAGTTCGATCCGCAAATTCTCGGCGAGGTGATAAAGCGAGTTGTCGGTCCAGCGTTCGGCGGCCTCGGGCTTCGGCGCGAGCGTCAGACTGACGATTGCGACATCGTCAATTCCGCGCTCGACGATCAAGGGCTCCGGAATACCGATGGGGATGCGGTCCATATTGGCGCGCACTTTCTCATGCACGCGCAAAATGGCTTCGTCCGATTTCGTGCCCACGAGGAAGCGAGCTGTCACCAGCACCTGGTCGTCGTTGGTCTGGCTGTAAACGTGTTCGACGCCGTTGATCGCCTTCACGATGGTTTCGAGCGGCTCCGTCACGAGCCTTGCCGCGTCCTGCGCCTTGAGCCCATCCGCGCGAACCTGGATGTCGACCATCGGCACCGAGATTTGCGGCTCCTCCTCGCGCGGAAGCTGAACCAGCGCGATGCTGCCCAGCATCAAGGCGGAGAGCAGAATAAGCGGCGTCAGCGGCGACGCGATGAACGCCTTCGTCAGGTTGCCTGAGATGCCGAGCTTCATGGCCGCACCAGCCTGTCTCCGGGTTTCAGGCCAGCGAGCACCTCGATCCCATCATCCTTGCCTTCGAGTCGCGCTGGCTGACCGGGCTGCACAACAACGTCGATGGTCTTGCCGTCATCCTGCTTGATCCGCGCATAGTCGAGGCCGAAATGCCGGAAGATGTAGTCGCGCGGAACCACGATCGTTTGGCGTTTGCCCGCTGAAATCCAGACGAGAACGCGCTCGCCGACGAAGTATTTGCCGAGCCCATCGGCCTGCGCGTCGGCGATCACGCGGCCATCCTGCAGTTCCGGATAGACCAGCGAGATCACGCCTTTTCCGAGCGGCGCATCGCTCGCCGCAAGTTCACGCCCGCCGATGATCACAGGGTCGCCGGTCTTGATGAAGCGCGCATGCCGCTCCGGCAGCTCAAGGCGCAAAACGTAGGCATTGGCGGCGATCTTGGCGATGGTTTCGCCCGGCATGACGACCGCGCCGACAGTTACGGGGATGGTCAGGATGCGGCCTTGCGCGGGCGCCAGCACATCGCCTTCCTCGACCTGTCGCGTGATGACGGCGCGCTCCGCCTCGGCCGACTTCAGCGCATTCGAAGCGACCTCCAAAGCGGTGCGCGCTTCATCGAGCTTGGCGCCCGCTGCAAAGCCGCGCTGCGCAAGCTGCTCCTGCCGCTGCGCCTCGGCTTTCGCTGTTTCCGCTCGCGAGCGCAAGCCGATGATCTGCGCGTCGAGCGACTTCATCCTCAGAGCCAGCTTGTCATCCGCCACGGTTGCGAGCACATCGCCGGGCTTCACTTCGCTGCCGCGTTTGATGGCGAGCGATGTGATGGTGCCTCCTGTGCGGACGCGGGCGTTGATCTCGTCGGTGCTGCGGACGGTTGCGAACACGGCCTTCGGGTCGTCAATGGCGCTTTCCCTGACCTCGAACACGTCCTGCGCCCTGGCCGAAAAAGCCCCGAGCGCGGTTGCGGCAATGAGGAAGGCGGGAATTTGCAAGAGCCCGATGACGAGGGCCGCCGCGCGCGGAGGCCGAGCCCTGCGGGTCAGAAACATAGAAAACCTCCAGATTCCTGCGGTTTTTAGCCGCCTGCGCCGCCTGATGGCCGCTTTTCTTTTTCCAAACGGATACTAGATGTGACATACAGAAAGTTCAAGGCTTCGTATCTACGATAATATGAAGATGAAGATTGAAAAAATGTCGCAAGCCGCCGACGTGGCCGTGGATCTCCTCCAGGCGCTGGGAAACAAATCCCGGCTGATGATCATGTGCCAGCTGATCGGAGGTGAGAGATCCGTGGGCGAACTCGCCGAGCTTTTGCAAGCGCGCGAGTCCACAGTCTCGCAGCACCTGGCGCTTTTGCGCAAGGACAGGCTCGTCAGCACAAGGCGGCAGGGCCAGACCATTTTCTACGCGATCGCAAGCGATCAAGCGCGCCGAGTGTTGGAGACGCTTTACGAGCTCTACTGTCCGAAAGGTTAGCGGAATCCCGTTGCAATGGTCTTGATCCTGGCGTTCAGCGGAAAGCGAGCTCAAATCGTCGGACCCCAAAACGCGCGGATCAACCCGCGCACCACTGCCGCTTCGTCGGCCCCGTTAACCGCGCGGCGGAACTCGGCAGCCTCCACCAGCCCCGCGCTGTACCAGCCGAGATGCTTTCGTGCGATCCTCACGCCCGCGCGCTCGCCGTAATGGGCCAGAATCGCCTCGAAGTGCTCCATCACCGTTTCGAGCTGAGCGCGCGTATCCGGCTCGCCCTGCGCTGTCCCGCGTAAGAATGCCACCACCTGCGCGATGATCCACGGCCGTCCATAAGCCCCGCGCCCGATCATCACGCCATCGGCCCCAGACAGCGCCAACGCCCGCGCCGCATCGGCCGGGCTGCGAATATCGCCGTTCACCACGACAGGAATGGAAACCGCTTCTTTGACCTGCCGCACAAAGCTCCAGTTGGCTTCGCCGCCGTAGAACTGGCAGCGTGTGCGGCCATGCACGGTGATCATGCCGATCCCGCACGCTTGCGCTATTTTTGC
Source organism: uncultured Alphaproteobacteria bacterium (assembly GCA_963829495.1). Taxonomy (GTDB): domain Bacteria; phylum Pseudomonadota; class Alphaproteobacteria; order Rhizobiales; family Rhodomicrobiaceae; genus Rhodomicrobium. The sequence continues at coordinate 76,993 of CAWHIT010000023.1, read as the reverse complement.
GAGATGCGGCGCGTTGAGGTGGTCCGGGCTCCACCCCATCCTCATCTTGAGTGTCACCGGCAGCTTTACCGCGGCGACCACCGCCTCGAAAATTTTCGCCGCATGCGCCTCGTCGCGCATCAGTGCCGCGCCCACCAGGTCTCTGACCACCTTTTTGACCGGGCAGCCGAAATTGAGGTCGATGATGTCGGCGCCGCGATCCTCGGCGAGACGGGCGGCTTCGGCCATGATTTCGGGCTCGCGGCCCGCCAGTTGCACCGCCAGAAGCCCTTCGCCGGCCTCCCGCTCCGACATTCTCAGCGTCTTACGGTGCTCGCGAACGACTGCCTTGCTGGCGAGCATCTCGGTCACAACCAGATCAGCCCCGAATTTCCTGACGATGCTGCGGAAGGGCCGGTCGGTGACCCCGGACATCGGCGCAAGCACAACCGGGCTCTGAAGCGTTACCCGGCCGAGCCGTATGGGCTGTAATCGCGCCCCGCCCTCTGTGAAATGCGCCGCAGTATCGAGCATGGGCCGGAGCCTAAGCGAACTTCGTTCATCTGGCCAACGGATTGTCATCCGCGACGCCGCTCGCTCCGTGCTTCGTTATTCCCGCAAAGGCGAAGCCTTGTCCGAGATCGTAGCAAAATTCAAGCGCCTGGGTGATCCCAGGTCGCGCTTCGCTCGGCTTGGATGACGGCGGCGGCGACCCTTTCCTGCTATTTCCTGTCGAACTGCTTGATCAGGGCTGGCAATTCGCGCATATCCGAAAAAACAAGTTCGGCGCCGGCAGCCTTGAGGCGATCTTCGTGATCATGGTCGCAGTGGCTGCCGCCAATAAAGCCAAGCACGCGCATGCCGGCTGCGCGTCCGGCCTGCACGCCTGGGACGCCGTCCTCGATCACAAGGCAGGTCTCAGGAGCATCCCCCAGTTCCCTCGCCGCATGCAGGAAGAGGTCGGGAAATGGCTTTCCTCTAAGGACCATTTCGGTTGAGTAGATGTGAGGAGCGAACAGGTCATAGAGCCCCGCTATCCCGAGCAAATAATATAACAAATCGACGCCGGTCCCCGATGCGATGCATCGCGGCGTGTTCTCAATCGCCGCCAAAGCTTCACGGATTCCGGCAACCGGCTTGAGACGCTGACTGAAAACTTCCCTTTTGCGCCGTTCGATCTGAACAGCAATATCATGCGGAATGGCGCGTCCGGTTTCCTGCGAAAGTATGCGGTAGACCTCGGCGTCGCCGACGCCGGAAAAACGCAGCGCAAGTTCTTTCGGCGATATGTCGATGCCAATGGATTGATAGGCTTCGGATTCCACCTCCGTGTGCAAGTGCATGGAATCGACGACAACGCCGTCACAATCGAAAATCATCAGCATGATAGCGCTCCATGGAAGGATGCGAGCCGGGGAACGGGTGGCGCATAAACGATGCCGGCGCCCCGAAGGTGATCGTGCCGTACCCGGATTGTTTCTCTGTGTGAGGGCTCGACGTCGGAGCGGCGTTTCAGTTGTTCTGAAGCGCCGCTGTGGTTAGTCGTCTATGGCTTTCGCGAATATCAGGGGCTTCCACATGCTCCTAGCAGAGTTCGCCGGACGTGCCAATAAATCGCTGCCGCCGTCTTCCTGGAAAGGCAAAGCCTTATCCGGGTTCGCATTGAAACGTCTGCATTTTTGCGATCCCGGCTCGCGCTTCGCTTGGCCGGGATGACGGGAGTGCGGAGCCAGCCGCATCCGTTGGCCAGATGAGCTGGCGCAATGAAAAGGGCTGAGTGAAATGTCCTGATAATCGGGAAGCGCGGCACAGCCTGTTCAGGTGACGACATGCTCTAGGGCGGCGCGCTCTTCAACTTTAGTGCTTTTACACACGGGCTTGGGCCTCGGCGTTTTGCGATGGATCGCCGTGAGCCCAGCCTTTGTGAGATAGCTTTTTGTTATTCTGCGAGGATGGACGGGACTGTGAGCACCATAGCGACGCGCCCTTCCTCCCTGGCCATGCCCTTGGCCGCATGCCGGACGGTCGCGCGAGCTATCTCAGCGACTACTTCTGCGAGGCTTTGCTGGCTTTCCGCGGTTGTTTGCCGCCGGCCTTCCCGGGTTTCTCTGCCAGCGCGGGCGCGGCAACGACCACAGGCTCAGCTTCCGCAGCCGCTTTGCTGCGGCCCAGTCCCATGTTTTTGGCCAGGTCGGAACGCGCGGCAGCATAGGCCGGAGCGACCATGGGATAATCGTGCGGCAGCCCCCATTTTTCCCGGTACTCTTCGGGAGACATGTCATACTGGCTGCGCAAGTGCCGCTTGAGCGATTTAAACTTCTTGCCGTCTTCAAGACAAATGATGTAATCGGGCGTCACCGACTTCTTGATGGATACGGCGGGTTTCAATTCCTCTTTCGGCGGTTCGACGCCTTGCGTGGACGCCCTGCTCAAAGCGACATAGACAGAACCGATGAAGTCCGGAAGTTTCTCACCACTAATCGCATTATGAGCCACATAAGCCGACACGATATCGGCGGTTAGCGAAGTGAGATCGAGTTCATAGTTTTCCATATTCTTGCTCCAGATCGTTATCGAGGGCACAGAACCAAGATACAGAAATATGCGCCCAATCCTGCCGATACCGTATTGTTGTGTATTTCGGGGTGGTAGTGGCTCTCTACCATCATGATTTCCGCTTACGAAAGGGTAAAAGGCTTTTCTCCACCCGATTTTTCACGGTAAGTCATTTGCACAGAAGCTCGGCTGCTCACCAAAAACAAAAACTTCACGCCAAAGCAAGAGCAATTCAGCTGATTTTTGTATTTATGTGAGGCGCAGCCTACTAAAGCACGATCCGAATCGGTGAGATCAATGCAATTTCGGTCCGCAATGCCCTCAACTGGCACAGTTGGCAGTTAGTGCACAAGGAAATCCCGAATGGAGCGCTTACGCCAGGTGAGACCAGAGTTTGCCGGACGTGCCACCGGATCGCCGCTGCCGTCATCCCGGAACTTGATTACCCCGTTGTTTCCCCCCGACTTGCCCGCCGCACGGGACTTCCAACCCAGCTAACTTTTGGTGTGCACGTTGCAATGGTCCATTTCGCTTGAATTTCCCGCCTGCGCTTTCGTTCGGCGTCCGCATCGCCTGAGAGTCTAAGAAAAAGCGCCTTACCGAGGAGTTAAGCTCGGTAACACCTTGAATTTCATAGGAAAACTACGAAAGGGACGGCGCAGCCAACCGGCGCACCGCCGCTGCAAGGGGCCGGGTGATGGTTAACATGGGCGGCCACAACATATTTAACCGGCTTTATCGCGTCCCAGTAAAGGGAAAAATTCCGGCATTAAATTCCATCTAACGGGGTTGGTCGATGGCAAAAAAGCTAATCAACTTCAATGCGTTAGAACCGCCTGCCTACCGCCGCCCGTAGCGTCGTTCGGCGCGGGATAAACGCCTCCTTAAGCTTAATCAAGCGTATTTGAACCAGAAATAAATCAGGCGCGCCGAAATTAACCATCCACTCGTTAACGCCTTTTCGGCGCGGCAACGATCCATTGACCATGATCATGGCTTACGTCGTGGGGACTACTAGCTTACAGTTCGAATAAGCCGAACTGTAGGCTGACGAGGCGGAGATACGGGGTAGTCAAGTCCCGGAAAGGCGAAGCCTGATCCGGGAACTTAACAGATTGAAACACCCACCTTTTTGCGATCCCGGCTCGCGCTTCGCTCGGCCGGGATGACGGACGCGGAGCGTGCGGCGTCCGGGATGAAAATCCGTTGGCCAGATGAGCAAAGCTTGTCGTGGCAGATGGATTAATCGTTCGCTAATTCGATTCTGATAAGTTTCAGGTTGGGCAGCCGTGCGGGCAGCGCGGCGACGTGTGTTTGTGAGGCGTTGAGTGACCGAGTGGCGTGCGAGGGAGGCCGCAATCCTTGTTGCTCGGCTCGGAGCAGCGATAGCCGGACACCTTCGCTTCATCGCACTATGCGCGGGCCGCATCGCAAGCGCCCTGTTGAGTGACCTCATTACAGTAGCCTGGCGCGCCCTTCGCGCCTCCTTCATATGGGTCGCCACGAAATCTCCGCTCGCCGAATCTCGGCGCAACGCTCAGCAGCCGCTTCTCCGCCTGATACCCTGGCTCCTCGTCGCTTTTGTCTGGGTCGGGCTCACGCTCACCAGCATTATCGCCTATTACGCCAGCGTGCTCCCCAGTCCGAAACAGGCCCGGCAGGCCATGATTCTGCGGCTGCCGCCGAGCCTGACCATCCTGGCGCGCGGTGGTGAATATATCGGCGAAAGGGGCATGCAGCGCGCCTATATTCCTTATAAGGACATCCCGCCGGTCGTGATCAAAGCGGTGCTCGCGACGGAGGACCGCCGGTTCTTCTATCATTTCGGCCTCGATCCGATAGGCCTCTTGCGCGCCGCCGGCAGGAACTGGCGCTCGGGCGAGGTCGTCCAGGGCGGCTCTACGATCACGCAGCAGCTCGTGAAAAACCTGTTCCTTGAACCGAAGCGCACCTGGGGCCGGAAAGCCGAGGAGTTCATTCTCGCGCTCTGGCTCGAAAGCCGCTTCACGAAACAGGATATTCTGGAACTCTACCTCAATCGCGTCTATTTCGGCGGCGGCAACTATGGCATTGCAGCAGCGTCGCATTCCTACTTCGCGAAAGCCCCGCAGGAACTGACGCTCTCTGAAGCTGCACTGCTCGCGGGACTGATCAAAGCGCCGTCCTATTTCTCGCCAACCGCCAATATGGACCGCTCGCGAGCGCGCGCGAAAGAGATCCTCCGCATCCTGGCGGAAACCGATCAGATCGACATCAACCAATATGCTGAGGCGCTCGCACATCCCGCGCAGCTCCAATCGCCGCCATCGAAGCAGGGCTTCGGCTTCGTCGCCGACTGGGTAGCCGAGGTGGCACCGATGCTGGTCGCCGAAACCGACCGCAATCTGATCGTGGAGACGACCATCGATGCAGGCCTTCAGTCTGTTGCCCGGATAGCCGTCGAGGATGTCATGCGGACGAAGGGCCGGACCGCGCGTGCGACCGAGGCAGCCATTCTCCTCTTGTCTCCCGATGGCGCGGTCCGGGTGATGATCGGCGGCCGCAATCACGCCGACAGTCAGTTCAATCGCGCGGTTCGGGCGATGCGGCAACCGGGCTCGGCGTTCAAGCCGTTCATCTACCTTGCCGCAATCGAAAGCGGCTATACGCCGGACACTCAGATCGAAGACAGCCCGATTGAGACGGATGGATGGAAGCCGACCAATTTCGGCGGCACATACCGGGGAAAAATCACTCTGCGGACCGCGTTGACCCACTCCAGCAATGTGGCTGCCGTCCGTTTGACGGAGTCGGTCGGCCCCGACCGCGTCGTGGAAGTCGCGAACCGGCTTGGCGTCCGCTCCGTTCGCAATGTGGGCCACACGCTTGCGCTCGGGACATCGGAAACGACACTTCTCGAAATGACCTCAGCCTTCGCCGTCTTCGCCAATGGCGGATTTGCCGTTGTGCCGCGCGTGGTCGAGCGGATCAGGGACGATCAGGGGCACATCCTCTTCGAACGGGCGAAAGACGCCGCCGCCCCCATCGTCAGCCCGCGCGCGATCAGCGCCATGAACGACATGATGAACTCGGTCGTGGCTGGCGGTACGGGCCACGGCGCATCGCTCGATACCTATCCCGCGGGGGGCAAAACCGGCACGACGCAAAGCTTCAAGGACGCGTGGTTTATCGGCTACACCGCGCAGTGGGTTGGCGGCGTCTGGCTGGGGAACGACAACGCGAGCCCCATGCGCAGCGTCACGGGCGGCTCGCTTCCGGCTGAAGTCTGGAAGGAGGTCATGCTGAAAGCTCAAGAAGGGCTGCTGGCGCAGCCGCTTCCGGGCACTGAGATGAACGCCGAGTCGGCGAAAAAGGCCGCCGAAGCCCTGGGGCTCGCCATTGTTCCGGCGCGCAACCCGTTCCGAAGGCGAGAAGTCTCCGACGCCACGAAAGAGGCAGAGAAGCAGGCCGGCAGCAGCAGCCGAAAGGCCACCGCGCCCGAGCTAAGGAAGCCGGAGAAGAAGGGGTAGCGCCGACTTGAACGTCAGCCCCTGAACCAGGATCGAGAACAACACCACGATGTAAGTGATCGGAAGGATGATATCCTTCTGCGGACCGGCGGGAAGCGACAGGGCCATCGCTATGGAGAGGCCGCCCCGCAGCCCGCCCCATGTCAAAAGAGCAATAGTCCCCTTCTCCGGCCCCTTCAGCAGGCCCACCAGCGCGGCCGGGATGCCAACACTAAGAAGACGCCCGGCAAGAACAGCGAGGATTGCAAGGATTCCGAGAATGACGTGCGGGACGGCCACGCTGATCACCACGATCTCCAATCCGATCAGGATAAAAAGAACGGCGTTGAGCACCTCATCGACCAACTCCCAGAAGACATCCAGGCGCTCGCGGCTTTCATCGGACATGCCAAAGTTCCGGCCATGATTGCCCACGATCAGCCCCGCGGTGACCATGAAGATAGGGGCAGAGACGTGAACCAGCTCCTCGGCGGCGGCGTAACCGCCCGTCGCAAGGGCAAGCGTGAGGAGAACCTCAACCTTGTAATCGTCTATCGGCCGCAGCAGCCGATAAACAATCCAACCGCAAACAATGCCGAACAGCGCGCCACCCAGCGCCTCCCGCAGAAAAAGCCCGGCAGCTTCGGTGAAATTCAGCTCTTCGGCGCTGTTCGCAAGTTGGAGGATCGTAAGGAACAGGACGACGCCAACGCCGTCGTTGAACAAGCTTTCCGCGCCGATCCTGGTGTAGGTCTGTCTCGAAATTCCGAAGTTTTTCAGGATCGCCAGCACCGCGATTGGGTCGGTCGGCGATATGAGAGCGCCAAACAGCAAGGCGTACACGTAGGGCAATTCGAGTCCCACGAGGCGGGAGGCCTGCCACACCAGGGTTCCGGTGATAAACGTCGCGGCGATGACCCCAAGGGTTGCCATAACGCCAACGGACCAGCGAACGTTTTTCAAGTCTTCGAGATTGATATGCATGGCGCCTGCGAACAGCAGGAACGACAGCATGCCGTGCAAGAGCACTTCAGAGAAATCGATTCCCCTGACAAACTCCCCGATGGCCTCGAAGTGCGCAATTCCAGTCCGGCTCAGGATGATCGTGATCAATGAGACGGCGAAAGAGAACGCCATCAGTCCGATGGTCTGAGGGAACCTGAAATATCTATTATTGATGTAAGCCCCTACCGCGCTGAGCGTGACAACGGCGGCGATTATTTGAAATGGCGTCATGAGGTGCTTTAGGGCCTTGGGCCGGGAGGGAGGGTCTATCGAAAGGCAGGATTTGTGTTACCAAAGCGCCCCGGTGGCTGAAAGGAAATTCGCGGCGTTTGCCTCTGCTGAAGCTCCCGGCGCCATCCAAGCACGCTTAAGAGAGGGCAGTTCCTCTTCGGCAAAAAGGTGTCTCCTTTCGGAAGGGCCGACCACCTTACGCGAACGCGTGATTATTAGTGTTGCTAAGCAAACTCCGATAATCTGGCCAACGGATGCGGCTCGCTCCGCACTACGTCGTCCCGGCCAAGCGAAGCGCGAGCCGGGATCGCAAAAAGACAGGCAATTCAATTTGTTACGATCCCGGATAAGGCTTCGCCTTTCCGGGATGACGGCGGCAGCAATCCGTTTGCACGTCCTGCGGACGCGAAGGCTGATCTGGTGGAACTTGCGGAGCGGCTCCGCATCGTGGCTGAAATTTTGAAGCGTGGCCCCGCCGATCACGCCCTTTCTTGCGAAGATAGGGACGCTCTCCGTAACGAGGTGAAGGCCAGTTTTATGCGTCGGCGGCCTGTTAATGTTGCGAGAACAGATCGCGCAGCTTGCACAAGGTTGTGGTGATGTCGAAGCGCTGATCCGGCAAAGGCTCTCCGGCGAGGATGCGCGTCAGCGCGGCCGATGGATCGGTCTCGCCCGTAAGCAACACGTCGGCACCCCGATTTTTCATGTGCCGGACGAAGCCGTCACCGGCGCTGCCCGCCACCACGATTTCGACGCCGTCCAGCGGGTGGGGGCCGTCGTCCTGGAAGTAGTGCAAGACCTGATCGTTCGTAAGCTCGATGCGCGCAGGGGGCGGCAATGGCGCGCCGGCTTTCCCGGGCTGCAGATCGTAGAGCAGCCAGTATCGCGCCTTCCCGGCGTGCCCGCTCACGGTTTGCCAATTCTTGGTAGCGATTGCGATCTTCATGACCTTTCCTCATCCGGCACGCTTCATACACTATCACAGCTGAAGCGTTGCGGAACTCTCGGGGGAGAGCTTTACCGAAGCCTGAGCAAATTGCGGAGCGCCAGCAGAAACAGAAGAATGAAGCCTGCGCTTACAAAGACCTGAACAAGCGACACGGCAGCGACGCTGGGCGGCAGAACCGGCGTTGCGCCAAACTCGACGCCGTAGAGACAGCCGAGAGCCCGCCTTGCGTTGACCGCGTCGTTCCAATCCACTTTCAGGAATGCGTTCCGGAAGGAAAGATAGAGCGCCTCCGAAATCGGGTCGGAGGCGCCAACAACACAGCGGGTCCAAGCCGCGCTGGCACCCTCGGCGTAGTAGTAAATCGCGAACACGAAAATGGAGGAAAGCCAAAGCAGAAAGGGCCGGACGAGCGACCGGCCGAAATCCGAGACGCCGCCGTAGACCCAGCCGAACCAGAAGCGCGCCGCGCCTCGCCCGAACGGCTTGTCGAGCCAGAAGCGCCGGCAGCGGAGCTCTTGCGCGAAGAACTCCTGCTCCCCCGCAAGCTCCTGCGCCTCGAAGGCCAGCTTCTTGAGGCAGCGGTATTTCGCGGAGGCATCCGGATCTGCGCTGACCTTCATGAATTTCAGGTATCGCCTTGGATCCGAAACGGCCGCCTCCGTCCATTTGTGGAAGCGCTTTACCGGGTCGGCGATCGCCATGTTGTCGAAGCGGGGCGGATCGAGAAGGCTCGCCTCAATGAAGTTCGGCATGACCGCGAAGCTGGTGTTGGCCAATACGAAAGCGGCTTTGCTTTGCAGGGCGGAAAAGTCGGCGTTTGCCTTGAAATGAGCGCCAGCCAGGGAGACCGAGGCGTCGAAATGCGCCTCCCGAAAAAGCGCATCGCCTTCGAACTGGCTCTCCTTGAAGCTGGAGACTTTGCCCAGGGTTACGCCGGAAAAGTCGGCGCCATTCAAGAAGCGGCAGGCCTCCCACGACGCGCCCTGAGCATAATGCGTAGACCGGAAAATCGTGGAGCCGCCGAAGTCCGCGCCCGAAAAATCGGCATTGCCGCTGAAGCGGGCATCGAGAAAATTTGCCTCCATCGCGAATTTCGCGCTCTTGAACCGGGATGTCCCCTCCACCCGCATGTCGGTGAAGAGCGCGTTGTTATCGAAGTGCGCTTCGCGGAACGAAACGTCGTTCCAAAACTGGCCGCGCTCAAACTGGCACTCGCCCTTGAACGCCGCCTCGGCGAAACGGGCTTCGCCCGTGAACTGGCTCTCCCTGAAGGCCGCTGTACCGAAGAACTGGCACGCATTGAAGCCAGCGGGCGCGGAGAAAACCGCACCCTCGAAAACAGAGTCCGCCGTGAAGCGGGTCTCGTCGAAGCGCGCCGTGCCCGCAAACTGCGCCTTTGAGAAATCGGCGCTGCCGATCATGACCGAGGAGCGGAAATCCGCCTTGCCCATGAAGCGCGCCCGCTGGAAGCGCACACTATGAGTCAGAGGTCCGTTTTTCTCCTTGATGAACTCGGAGCGCTCGAAGTCCGCGACCCCGTCAAAGACGGCATCGTCAAAAATGGCCTGGCCTGAAAATTTCGCCGCCTTGAAATTCGCGTCCGCGTGGAAATGCGCATGGCCGAAGTTGGCCGGAAGCTGAAATTCGGCTCCGGCGAAGGAAACCGGCCGATCGAAAACCGCGCCGGAAAGATTGACCACGCCAGGAAAGATGAACCCTTCGAAGTCGATCTCGTCTTCGAAGTGCTCGCTCGATAAATCGGCGGTCGCGACCTTCAGCCATAGGCGCGTTTCGTCGTTGTCGGCCTCGCCGTACCAATTCAGGGAAAAGGCGCCTGCTTCCTGGAAATTCGCCTTCGACTTCAAGATCTGCGAAGCCCAGTCGTTCCAGGCGTCCCGGCCCATCTCATGGAGCGCACGCGTTTCCTGCCCGTTCATGCAACTTCAAGTCCCTTTACGATCGCACGCCGTTTCGCGACACGTCCTCGCCTTAGATAACGGCTTTTTATGCGATGATCGCGCTGTCCTTATCATTTTTCCTTTTGAAGACCTGTGAAAAAGCGTGCTTACGCTTGCCCGCAAAGAAACGGACAAAGGCAGAATGCTCATGGTCGAGTGGATCACTGTTCTCATCGTGTGCCAGCTGGCGGGCGAAGTGCTTGCGGCACTCACGCATTTGCCGATACCGGGGCCGGTCTGCGGTATGGCTCTGCTCTTCGCCGCCCTGGTCTGGAATGGCCGTGTCCCCGATGACCTCGGCAAGACCGCCGATGGCCTTCTCTCGAACCTCTCGCTGCTGTTCGTGCCCGCGGGCACCGGCGTGATGCTGCATTTCAAGCTTCTTGCAGGCGATTGGCTCCCGCTCGGCGTGGCGCTCATCGTGAGCACGCTTTTGACCATCGCCGTAACCGCGTTGCTAATGGCTCGCCTCTCAAGACGGCCCGCCAAGACCCTCGAGGAGCGGCTTCGTGACTAATCTCCGTGACATCTGGGTCTATCTTGCGGCGAGTCCGCTCTTGCATCTTGCGCTCACTCTTGTCGCCTATCGCGCCGGTTATCTCGTTTACCGGCGGCAGCGCTTCAATCCGCTGTTCAATCCGGTCCTGATCGCGGTTGTGATCGTCGTCTCGATCCTGCTCGTGACGGGGACGAGCTACCAGACCTATTTCCAGGGCGCGCAGTTCGTGCATTTCCTGCTCGGCCCGGCGACAGTGGCGCTGGCCGTGCCCCTCTACCGGCAGGTGGAGAGAGTGCGGCGCTCGGGGCTGGCGATCCTGGCGAGCCTCCTCGCGGGTTCATTGACTGCGGCGCTGAGTGCGATTGGCATCGTGTGGCGCCTCGGCGGCGCTCGCGAGTTCGATCAGTTCGATCGCGCCGAAATCGGTGACCACGCCCGTCGCCATGGGCATCGCCGAGCAGCTTGGCGGATTGCCATCGCTCACGGCGGCCCTGGTCATCCTGACCGGCATTATTGGCGCGATGCTCGGTCCGCCACTCATGAACAGGCTCGGGATCACGGATTGGGCCGCCAGAGGTCTCGCCATGGGCGTTGCCTCTCACGGCATCGGCACTGCCCGCGCGCTTCAGGTCAACGAGATCGCGGGCGCATTTTCAGGGCTTGGCATGGGGTTGAATGCTCTTGCGACCTCGATCCTGGTCCCAGCGCTGTGGCATCTTTTGTTCGGCGGAAGCTAGGACCGCCATCCCGGAACTTGATTACCCGGATGTTTCCGCCAATTCCGTCGTCATGGCCGCCCTTGGAGGCGGCCATCCAGAAAAATACAGCGTATTCCAAGTTATGACTGGATGGCCGGGTCGAGCCCGGCCATGACAGTGGAGCGAAAATTCGCCAATGTTTTCATGGCTTCTTCTGCTGGCGGAAACATCCGGGTAATCTTTTTGCGATCCCGGCTCGCGCTTCGCTTGGCCGGGACGACGAAGCGTAGCGAAGTTTGCCTAACGCTCAAGACTTCAGTTCGACGATGAGGAGTATGCGCGCCTGCAGGCTTTCCTCGCCCGCCTCAACCGGGACAGGAGCGCCCGACGCTGCAAAAGAGGCTGAACGCGGAGCATAGCCTGGCACTGCGGCACCTTCCTCGACCATCGAGAGGATCGCACCAAGCTTCAGCCCGGCCGCGCTCGCATAGACGCTGGCTTTCGCCATGGCATTCTCCACCGCTTTTTTCCGTGCCTCGCTCAGATACTTCTCCGGCTCCGAGACCGAGAAGTTTGGCCCGCTGATCTGGTTGGAACCGGCAGTGACGGCCCTGGTCAGGATGTCGCCCACCTTGTCCAGGTCGCGGACGGTAACCGTCACCGTATTCGACGCCCGGTATGTCACGACCTGATGCTTGTCCGTGCCCTCGGTCCGGTATTGCGGATAGACCGAGAAATTCGAGGTTTTCAGATCCTTCTTCTCGATCGCGGCGCCATCGAGTTCGGAGATGACCTTCGCCGTCGCCGCATTGTTGCGCGATACGGCGTTTTGCGCATTTCCATCTTCCGTGCTAACCCCGATGCTGATCGAAGCCGTATCGGGTTTTGCCTGGACGCTTCCCATCCCGGTGATCTGGATGGTAGGACCTTTCAGAGCGGGAGCGGATTGATTTTGCATTTGTGAGTGTGCTTCGCTTGATAAAATGAGGAGAAAGGCCAAAGCCTTTGCAAGGACGTCTTTTCTCATTGTCAGTTTCCCGCTAAGTATTGCAATCTCTAAAACGTCGTGAATTCCTTCGGCAGAATGGCGGCGTTCGCGTTAAGGTTTCGTAGCCGATTTGTGGGCGTGTAGCTCAATGGTCAGAGCCGACGGCTCATAACCGTCTGGTTGTAGGTTCAAGTCCTACCGCGCCCACCACCCACCACCTCCCGTCTTGTCCAGACTCGAGACCGCCGCTTCGCCACCGGCTGCTTACGACCAGCATGAAGTAAATTCGAATGATATTTGATATGTACCCGCTCGTTCGACTTTGAGGGGTACGGGGCGCTGCCGCGCTTCTGAGCGGACGCTCTGCTTTTGGCCGCCCTTAGGCTGAACGGCCCGCGGGCAGGAGCCTTTCCTGCGCCTGTTATGCGCAAGCTTCGGCGTTCGTGAAGCATCCCGTTGGAACTGCGAATGCACACCCACTGCTAGCGAGCTTATGAGTTGCAAGCCCTGATCCTTATCGGGGTAGCTTTTCAGCGTGAGCAAGATCAATTCGAGGGATGCGAGGGCACCCTCGTTCGTGATGGGCCGCCGCCGAAGCAATCGGCGTTCAAGCCGGCCGCGCGTGAACGCTGCGGCCACACGCTTGCGCCATGATGATTTGGAGGAGGCCAGCATGGCCTCGCATTGCTTCCTGGCCGCAATGAGTGGAATGATTGGATCGCGATGCATGACAGTCTCAACCATGAATGTACGCCCGACCTTCAACATAAAGAATAAGCTTTTTCAACATTATTGCACTACTCGCTTCACCATTTCACCGAGTTCCGGGTTTTGATCCAAACGGCTTTTTGTGTGCATTTGTTCGCATCATGGAAAAGCGGTTTAGCTTGGCCCGGAGATCTTAGGAAAAAGCGCCTTTCCGAGGCGTTAACGACGATAAGCAATTGATTTCGCTAAGAAAAATTCAGGAGGAGATGGCATCGCCAACCCGGCAGCGCGGCTGCGAGAGGCGCCAGCATTGTTAACAGGGGTGGTGCAAAACATATTTAACGGACTTTATCGCGTCCCAGTAAAGGGAAAAATTCCGTCATTAAATTCCATTTAATGGGCGCTCGCTCAAAAACAGAAAACTAATCATTTTCAAAGGGTTGAAGCCGATTTTCTGCGTCCGGGTCTAAGGCGGGGCGCTCCTCGTTCTGCGCCAAATGAACGACTTTTTAAGTATATTCAGACCGGAAATAAATCCGTTCGCGCCGAAATTAACCATCACTGGTTAACTGCTGCTTGGCACACCAACGGCCATCTGCCTCGAGAGCTTCACGCACGCCAGCAAGCCCAACTGTTCCAATGCTGCGCCCTTTCCGCCGTCAAATCGCCCCCGAGCCATCTTCAACAAAGTTTGCGGCAGTGCACACCAGCTCTATTGTTGGCGGGAGGGGCTGTCTGATATCCTTTTCGTCTTTTACCGTCGATGGAGTTTTCTGATGACCCTGCGACAACAAGCGATTTTAGCGGTAGCGCTCATTCTTATAGGTCTCACTGGCAACAGGGCTGTTGCGGAGCCTATCATCAGCGGCAAGCCAGCGAGCCAATGGATCGAGCAACTCGGCGATTTAGACGACAATTACAAGTTCTACGCAGCGAATGCGTTGGCAAAATGTGGCCCACCCTGCTCAGACGCACTTCCCGCTTTGAGGAACCAGCTTGAAAATACGGCCATACATCCAAGGACACGCGTGGCAATCGCCGACAGCATCCTGAAGATCAGCCCAGCCCCGGAGCCTGACGTCATTTCGACCCTCATCGACATCATACAGGAGGAATTGCAGGTACACCGCAGTGTGCCAGGACTTTATCTCCAAGCGCTTGGCGAGGCTGGCGCCCGGGCAGAAGGCGCGGTGCCCCTCCTGCAGAGCCTCTGTTCGCATTGGGCGGGCAGCGTGCAGTATGCCGCCGGAGAAGCCCTGTGGAGAATCCAAGGCCGCCGGTGCCACGAATTGCGATCAGAAGGGGGAACAGGCGAATTCAAACCTGGATTTGTCCAAGTCCCCACCCCGGCTCCTGTGCCGAGGTCGCGCTGCCGTCCGTGCGAAACCGAGCAGCCAGACGGCAGTTGCAGGCAATGGCGCGCGTGCTATTGACGTAAGTTGCGTTGTGGCAATTGCTGTGTGGCCTGGATCGTCACCGGAGTGAGACTTTCCGCCTCCCATTTGCCGATTTACTAAGGTGAAATGGCGCACCCGCCCGTTGCGCAACAAGGGACTCTGCGCCATGGTCTGCGGCTTGATGATGGGCCGTCCCTAGCCTTGCCGGCGATGGGTCTCTCACCGCCCGCACCCGAGGGAAAATGGCAATCCGAAGAGCAGGCCCCGCGTTCTGGGACAGGCTTGCGCATGAGATCGAAGGCGACGCCGCAAGCGACCTCTTCACCCGGGGGCGCTATGCGACCGATGCATCCATGTATCAGTGTTTTCCCGCCGGCGTGGTCTGCCCCAAGAGCCCGAAGGATGTGGCCATCGTCGTCGAGATGGCTCGGGAGGAAGGCCTCTCTGTCATCGCGCGCGGGGGCGGGACATCGACGGCGGGGCAAGCACTCGGCGAAGGCATCATTCTCGATTTCTCGAAATACCTGACAGGCATCGTTGAAATCGACGCGGAGAACCGCCGGTGCCTGGTCGAACCAGGATGCTCGCCCGCCACCTTGAACGCTGCGCTTGAAACGCACGATCTCGTGTTTCCGGTCGATATCGCATCCGCCGCCCAAGCCACCATCGGCGGGATGCTGGGCAACAATTCCAGCGGTATGCGCGCGATGCGGCATGGCTCGATGCGCGATAACGTCCTGTCCGCCGATGCCTTAGTCGCAGACGGGCAGCGCGTTCTCTTTCGATCTGTCGCGGAGACCGAAACGCCGCCCTTTCCGGGGCGCGACCGCCTGCTCGATCTTTTGCAGTTCGGCGAGGTGCACGAAAAGGCAATCGCGAGGCTCTGGCCAGCGCGCCCTCCCGGCACGCCGGAGCCGGAAGCTTATGACCTGCGCACGCTGCTTCGCTATTCAGAAAATCAGAATCTGGCCCGGCTGCTGGCTGGGTCCGAAGGCACGCTCGCCATCGCGACCACGATCGAGCTGAAGCTTACGAAACGGCCGCAGAACCGCGCGCTTGGCCTGTGCCGCTTCACCGATCTTGGCCGCGCGCTTCGTCTCGTCCCCAAAATCGTGCATCTGAATCCAGCCGCCATCGAGGTGCTCGACAAGACGATGCTTGGCTTTGTGGCGCAGGCGAATTCCGATTCCCAGGCTGCGCGGCTGCTTCGGGGCGAGCCCGAGGCTCTGCTGATCGTTGAGTTCGACGAAGACAATCCCGTGGACAACACAAGGGAGTTGAAAGCGCTTGCCGATCTTGTCGCTGAGGCGGACAGGGGCAAGTTCAGCGTCATCGAAATTCTCGGCGAGAACGCCAGGGCAGCGCTTTGGCGATTGCGCCGGGAGGCACTGACACGGGCGTGGACGCTGAAGTCGCCGGCGCAGCCTTTGGCCTTTCTGGAGGACGGCGCCGTTCCGCTTCACCGTCTCGCCGCTTACGGGACCGAACTTGAGGCGCTTCTTGCGAAATACGGCGCGCAGACCGCGATTTACGGTCAGGCCGGGCGGGGCTGTCTTCAGGTGCGCCCCATGCTCGATCTCCGCCACACAGGCGACCGCGAGCGCATGCGGACGCTTGCGGATGAGATGTCGGAGCTGCTTCGCGCGCATGAGGGTGTGCTGGCATCGGGCCACGGCCTCGGCCTCGCGCGGAGCGAGGCGTTGGAACGGGTGCTCGGGCCGGAAGCCATTGCTCTCTTCAAGGATCTCAAGGCTCAGCTCGATCCAGGCTATGTGCTCAATCCGGGGAAGGTTCTGCGCGCGCCACGCTTCGACGACGAGGCGTTCCTGCGGACGGCGCTGGAAAGCAAACATCGCGTGGCTCCAGCGGCGCTTTCCTGGGGTAACGGCGCCTCGCCCGCCCTGGAGCATGCGCACCGCTGCTCGGGCCTCGGCCATTGCCGCTCGGCGGAGCACGGCTTTACCTGCCCATCCCACGCCATCACCCATGACGAGCGCGACAGCCCGAGGGGGCGCGCCAACGTGATGCGGCTTGCGCTTTCGGGCCAGCTTGGCGAGGGCGCGCTCGCTTCGAAGCCGATGCTTGAGGCGATGCGCCTTTGCGTGTCCTGCAAGGCTTGCACAGTTGCTTGCCCTTTCGGCATCGACATCCCGAAACTGAAAGTCGAAGCGCTCGCCGCCGCCAACGCGGCGGGGCACGGGTCGCGCGCAGCCGATCTTTTTGCCCGGCTTCCGGAATATACGGACCGGGCAGCGCGCTGGCGCTTATTCCTCGCGATACGCGACCTTGTGCCAGCACTCGCGCGCTGGACCGAGGCCCGTTTCGGGCTGGCGGCGGACCGGCCCTGGCCGAGATGGTCGGGGCGGCGGTTCAAGGCGCCTGGGAAGGCGGAGCCCGGCCCCGCGGGCTTGGTCGCGATTTTCGCCGATACGTTCAACCGCTCGTTCGAACCCGCCAACCTTCGGGCGGCGGCGCATGTCCTCAATGCGGCGGGGTACGCCGTGGTGGCGTTCGCCGATGAAGGCGACCGGCCTCTCTGCTGCGGCCGCACCTATTACGACGCGGGCTATATCGAAGGAGCACGCCGCGAAGCTCAGCGGATGACGAAGGCGCTCGCGGCATTCGCCGACAAGGGCATCCCGGTGGTGGGCCTTGAACCGTCCTGCGTTCTCATGATGCGCGACGAATACGCGTCGCTCGGCTTGCCTGCGCCGCAAACCCCTCCAATTTTTCTGTTCGAGGAGTTCCTTGCCGCGCGGATTGCGACCGGCAACGCGCCCTTGCCTCTCAAGCCCATAGAAGCAGAGCTGGTGCTCCATTCGCATTGCCATGAGCGCGCGCTCGGGCTCGAAAATGCGGCACAGACGGCGTTGAAACTGATCCCTCAACTGGTGGTAAGCGCCGCCCCGCCCTCCTGCTGCGGGCTGAACGGCATCACCGGCATGACCCCCGACACGCTCGAAGCCTCGCTCGCCATGGCGGAACTCTCGCTGTTTCCCGCGATCCGCAAGGCTGGCCGCGACGCGATCGTGGCGGCGACGGCCTACTCCTGCCGCAAGCAAATCCACGACGGCCTCGGCCTCACCGCCCGCCATCCCGCCGCGCTCCTGGAACTGGCGCTGAAAGGCGACGCAGACATTGTGGGTTAGTCGCGAGCGGCAACTGCTGCAGCGCCACTTATTCGCCCCGAGGTGCGCGGCGCTTCTTGTTCACCTTCACCCGCGATGTTAAATTTGTCCCATGACAGCGCTTGCGCAAAAGCTGATGACGGCGGAAGAGTTCCTTGCTTGGGCGGTGGCACGCCCTGAAAAGCACTGGGAGCTGTTCGACGGGGTGCCGCAGATGCAGCAAGCACAAACTTGGGGCCACCAGGAAGTGGTCATGGCGCTGTATCGCCTGTTCTATGCGGCGATCCGGGAAGCAAACTTGCCCTTGTTTGTCGGAACCCAAGGCATGGCGGTCAAGACTGGCGCGCACACGGCGTTCGAACCGGATGTCGTCGTCTTCTCCGGCCGTATGGCGAAGGCCGACATCGTCGTGCCTGAACCTGTCATCGTCGCCGAGGTCTTGTCGCCGTCAACCGCGCGCAAAGACCTGACCGTAAAGCTGGCTGGCTACTTCAACGTACCGTCGATTGAACACTACTTAATTGCAGATTGGGAAGAACAGGCAATCATCCACCATCGCCGGGAAGGCAGCGGATTAGCGAAGCCGGTTATCATACGCGAAGGCAGTCTGGCGCTTAATCCTCCCGGCTTGCTCCTGAACATTCTGAAGCTGTTTCAGGAAAGGCTAATCCAGCCACTTCGCGAGGCCCGCAAGCTCGTCCGCATCGCGCGCGGGCTTGTCCCAGCGGATGCGGTTGATGCGCGGGAAGCGCAGTGCTACGCCGGACTTGTGCCGCGTCGAGCGGTGCACCGCGTCGAACGCCACCTCGAACACGAGCGTCTTCTCCACCTCGCGAACCGGGCCGAAGCGGTTCACCGTGTGATGGCGCACCCACTTGTCGAGTTCGCGCAGCTCCTCGTCCGTGAAGCCGAAATAGGCCTTGCCGATGGGCGAAAGCTCGCCGTTGTGCCAAAGGCCGAAGGTGTAATCGGAATAGAACGATGAGCGCCTGCCGGTGCCGCGCTGGGCGTACATCACGACGGCGTCGACCAGCATCGGATCGCGCTTCCACTTGTACCACTGGCCTTTGGGGCGGCCAGGGACATAGGGCGAGTTGAGGCGCTTCAGCATCAGCCCTTCGATGTGCGGGGATGCGAGTTTCGCGGCTTCGGCTCGCAGCGCCTGCAATTCGCCCGGAGTTCTGAACGCGAGCGGCTGTGCAAGCTCGGCGCCGAGCGGCTGGGCAGCCTCGAACCAGCGCGCCATTTCGGCCTTCCGCTCCGTCAGCGGCAGCGGGCGCAGGTCTCGCCCTTCGACGGCAAGCATATCGTAGAGGATGAGATGGCCCGGATATTTCGCCATCAGCTTCGGGTCGGGGATTTGCGATTGAGCCGCTGTTGCAGGTGATTGAAGCTCGCGATCTCCTCGCCCGACTTCACGATCAGTTCGCCATCGAGCACGGCGTGGAAATTCACGCGCGCCACCACGTCAGGGAACGCGCCGGAAATGTCGTCGCCGCTGCGCGAGAACAGCGCCTTGCCGCCCGGCGTCGAGACGATCTGCACGCGGATGCCGTCAAATTTCCATTCCGCGAGGAAGGCATCCGGCGTGATGCCAGGCAGATCCGCGTCCTCCAGCGGATGCGCGAGCATGACGGGGTGGAACGTCACCGCATCCTTCGAGTCGGGCTTCGGCCCGCGCTTTTCGAGCCAGGCGAAAAGATCGAGATAAGGCGGCTGCTGTGCGTGCCAGACCTCCTCGATCTCGCCGACGCTCACGCCGCCGAAATCCGCGAGCACATGCTTCACCGAGCGCGCCGACATGCCGATGCGAAGCGTGCTCGTGCCGAGCTTCAGCAGCGCCCAGCGCTCGGTCGCGGTCATGTTGTCGAGAAGCATTGCGAGATAGTCGCGGATTTGCGGCTTGTCGCGGGTCTGAAACTCGTGGATCACCTCGTGCAGCGGCGGCAGCCGGTTCAGGATAACGCTGTGAGGATTGCGCGGCCAGATATGCGCCACCGTCTCCGACATTTCGCCCACATAATCGTAGGACAGCGCCAGCAGGACCGGATCGACGCGCTCGGCCACGAGGTCGCGAACGAGCGCGCGCTTGAACAGCTCGAAGGTGAGCGTGCCCGCGATAACGCCCACCGCGAAGCCGCGATCCGGGTCGGGCGTGCGGCGCAGGTAGTTCGTCAGGACCGCGGCTTTGTCGAGATTGGAGTGGGTGTAGTAAAGCCGGTCGAGAAGGGCGGCGAAAGCTTGCATGCCGCAAATTTAGCAAGCGCGGCGCGATCCGTTAAGGCTCGCGCCTCCGCTGAAATCGCCCCTCGCCACATCTTTGAGCAAGCAACGTTCCCCGCCCTCTAAAACTCCTGGTTGAATGCACCCAACAGGCAGAAAGCAGTCTAAGTGGTATTAGAAATCTTGTTACATCGTTGCGCCCGCTCTCTGATCGCTTTGCGGACTACCTCGGATTTGAGACTGAGACGGTGAAGGTGGGCCATAACCAGAAATTGCGCACCGCCGCAGCTCCAGAACGGGCTGAACGCAAATTGGAGCTTCCCCCTCAAGACTGCCGGGAGCGCCGATGCTCCTGGTGAGCAAGCCCTCTGCGCATCTTTCAAGCGTGCGTTGTCCTGGGCTGGCCTGCATCAAGGCTGGTCACTTATAATAGCCGACAGCGCAGCCCAAATCTCCCGCTCTTGTTACCAGGGCTACCTTCGGTGAGGGCTCCTGGTCTGAACCTGGCTTTAAGAACATGTAGCTGACCTCGGTTATTTCACCCTCCGGCTTTTTCACCGCATCGAAGAGTTCCAGGCCATAGGCCTTGCCGGTGAAGTCCTTCAAGTCCATGACGCTCTGGCCGAGCAATTTCGGCTGATTAACGTTGGCCACTTCCTTTCCGTCGCTCACATTGAAGCAAAATGGATACAAGTCGCCGTCAAGAAATGCACCTTCTCCCTTGTTGAAAGTCGCAAGCGCTTTGGTCTTGTCCGCTTTCACAGCAGCGACTGCCTTCGCGAGCATCGCCATTGCTTCCTCCTGGGTCCCGGACTGCTTCGGTTTCATCACGTCCTCGTAAACGCGCTCGATCGAATCCGGGCCGACGGCGACGACGCCCCGAAATGGATTGTCGAGTTCGGCGATGAGGAAAATGACCGTGGCGAGAATAGACGCGAGGACCGCGCCCAGGATGAGATGAACATGGATTTCCATGTCCTGCATCCAGATCAGAACGATGTTCATAACAGCGCCAAAGACGACCACCCACCAAAGCACGGGGGGCAGCCCAGTGGTGACGTTGGCAAGCCGCGAGCGGCTGAATTGAATTCTCTGGGCGCTCTCCCGAAGCGTTTCGGCGTGGATGATCTCCTCGCTTTTGGTGCTTGGCTCGAAGGACAACAAGGTTCTGACGAACAGGCCGGATCGTGCGGACTGCCCCCTCGGGGCGATCCCGTTGCGCTGTTGTTCCCAGCCTTCCTCGATTGTGTAGCGAGTGTACTCGCGCAGCCGATCCTGCAACTGACCGCGGATCGGCTGCGGATAACCGCTGACATTGCGATAGACCGCGGCCAGGCTGGAGGCTTCCTTGTCGACGATATCGCCGACGGTGGCATAATTCTGGTACGTGGCGACCGCAAGAAGGCCGAGCAAGAGCCCGTAGAGCACAAAGAAGCTCGACAGCGCGAGGCCGATCATGTCATTCGAGCGCTTGTCCCGGTGAAGCCAGGAATGAACCGTCTTGCGCGTCAGAAACGTGCCGATCCAGGTGAAGGCGACGAACACGCCGCAAAACAACAGCCAGACGGCCCAAATCGGATAATCATAGATCCAATACACGATCGCCCCCTATTCGCTCGCCGAATGGCTCCCGGCTTTATCCACGGGCTCAAGTATATTCCTTTTTAAATCCAGTGGCACCATGCCATAATGAAAGTGTCGTGACGTCCATAGCTGTTGGACGAGCGGACCGCATAACCGAGAGTCCCAGCCTTTCGTCTGAGCTAACCCAAAAAGTGGGCCGGGTAGAGCTTGGGGTCACAGCGGCACGCCTCTAATAAAGGGCTGCCGAAATCAACAATCCACGGGCGACCTCCGCTAGATGCAGCTCCCGGAAAGGCATCTTTGTTGAAGAAGACAGCATTAGGATCCATGAGCCGACTTGGAGCGCATAGGATCGCGAGAAAACCGCCACAGCCGCTCCCGAACCCAAGCGGATGAATCGGACGTCTGCATTCAAGCCTGCGGCGCGCCTGCGAGCCCGAACCGGGTTTTGATGCGCTCGAAAAGCTGGTCACGCACCACCCTGTAGGATTGCATGATCTGCTCGCGGTTGCCTGCGGTGGCTGAGGGCTCGAGCGTCGGCCAATATTCCACGTCCACCGCCATAGTGCGCGTGAGTTCGAGCGCCTTGTGATGAGCTTCCGGGGCCAGCGTCACGATGAGGTCGAAGGAGGTGTCTTCCAGGTCCTCGATGGATTTGGGCTGATGGCGGGTCATGTCGATCCCGATCTCGTCCATGACCGCAATCGCAAACGGGTCGATCTCGCCTGGCCGGACCCCGGCCGAACGCACGTAAATCCGCGTGCCCACAAGATGGCGCAGGATTGCCGCGGCCATCGGCGACCTTATCGCGTTGAATTTGCATGCGAAAAGGACGGCATGTGGCAGATCCGTGTGTCGATGCTCCGGCCAAGCTTCATTCAGGACAGGGTTCAGGCCTATCATGGGGGGCCGGGCCACAGTCAATCTGACGCTCTCGTTTCCAATCAAGGCCGCGACAACCCAAGCAGATCGAACGCTAACAGGCTCTAAAAGCGGTATATTGCCGGATTTGCCTGAGGGAACGCAATCGGAACCCTTGCGCTTGAGCCTTTGTACCACGAAAGACCATCAGCCCCGACGCAAGATGGGGCTGCAAAGCCGGCAGCCGAATTTGGTGTGTGCGCTTGCTTCTTCAACGGATGCAGGCGTGCAATGCAAGGCATCGCCGGTAGCGCCAGCCGCCTGCCTGATATCTCTCTTGGCAATAAATGCGCCAGCGCCCGCAACGGACTCCCGCAAGCGTTACAGCGCTCGCCTGCACAGCTGGTGTCTCCGGCTGGATCTCGATGGCGGAAGCTGGCGCCCCGCTCAGCGCAAACGCCAATCCGAAGCACGCCAGTACGCCCCGCCGGAAATCCCGCCCCATTTGCAGCAAGCTCGCGGGGTCTTTCCCACGGATAAGGCGTTCTAGCAACCTATTGATTCTCAGTACAGCTTATCCGAGGTGGGTTCGCTTGAACGCTCGCGGCTATTGGATGCGAACTTGCCTCGGGCTGTAAGAGTGTTAATGAACGCATGAAAATCATCCCTCTGCGACAGCCCTCCGCCAAGTCTTGTCAAGCTGGAGTTCTACCATGAAAAACCTATGGCGGAATGGTTGCGAAATCGTGTCCTGGGCTACACGCAAGACCGGGGCTGCGCCCAGCTTTCGCCTCAAGGAATGAGTTCTTCTACAATGAATAAGTCCCTTTACCGGAAGCTTGGGTGCTATAGAAACTGGTGGGGACGCCGAAACGGATCTGGAGAAAGCCATGATTTCAAGACGAGCCTTCGTGGGGGGAGTCGCCTTGTCTTTCGGCGCGCCAAGTGTGCTGAGGGCGCAGACGGCGCGGACACTCAAGATATCGCATCAATTTCCAGGCGGCTCGATCGATCAAGGTGACTTCCGCGACCGGCTTTGCCGCAAATTCGCGGCGGGAGTTGAGGAGCGAACGGGCGGGGCGCTGAAATTCGAGATTTACCCCGGCTCGTCCCTGATGAAGACAAACGCGCAGTTCTCGGCCTTGAGGAAGGGCGCGCTCGATCTATCCCTGTATCCGCTCGCCTATGCCGGAGGGGAAGTTCCGGCAATGAACCTCGGCCTCATGCCCTGCCTCGTCACCACCTACGAGCAGGGCGCGAAATGGAAAGACGCGCCAATCGGAAAATCTCTGTCGCGCATCGCTGAAGAGAAAGGCGTCAAATTCATCAGCTGGATTTGGCAGGCCGGTGGCATTGCTTCCACGGCGGCGCCCATCAAAGTTCCCGACGACACGAAGGGCGTGAAAATCCGCGGGCGGCAGCCGGGAGATGGACCTCATGCTTGCCGCCGCCGGGGCGAAAGTCTCGACCATGCCTTCGAACGAAATCTACCTCGGCATGCAGACGGGCGCGCTCGATGCGGCGATGACCTCGTCGACGAGCCTGATTTCCTTCCGGCTTGAGGAACTTGCCAAGGCGCTCACGACGGCGCGCGGCGGGGCGATCTGGTTCATGTGCGAGCCGCTGCTGATGTCCAAGGACGTTTTCGACTCGCTTTCGCCCGAGCAGCAAAAAGCCATCACGGATGTCGGCCAGGAGATGGAGTGGTTCGGCGCGATCGAAGCCAAGAAGGATGATGGGGGCGTGGCCAAGGTCTACGCCGAGAAGGGAGCGACAGTCGTCGATCTGACCGCCGACGACATCGCAAAATGGCGCGCCATCGCCGAGGACAGCGCCTGGAAGGATTTCGCCTCGAAATCGGCCGAGGCTGCCGAGCTTCTTGCGAGCGCCAGGTCCGTCGCCTGATGGCGCCAGGAGTTGGGGTCTGGCGCGCGTCGCTGCAGGACCAATCGTTGCTGGCAACTGCCGGCGGAACCGCCATCGCGAGCGCGTTTCGCCGCCTTGTCGATCTCCTTTTCAATCTCAGCTCCATCGCGCTTGTGATCGCAAGCGCAGTTTTGACCGGCGGCGTGGTTGCAGCCCACGTGCTTGAGCGCGGCATCGAGTGGCAAGACGAAATGGAGATTTTCCTCGTCGCCGGAGCGGTCTTCTTGTCGGCGGCGGCTGTGCAGGCGCGGCGAGGCCATATCGGCATCGAGGTTCTTGATTCGTTCATGCCGGAAAGCGCGCCGAGCGTGGCGGACCGTTGCTGACCGACACGCTTTCGCTGGTCTTTGTGGCATTCATCGCGTGGAAATCGGGAGCGCTGCTGTGGGAGGCCTGGAGCGAGGGGCATGTTTCACAATCCACCTGGGCCCCGCCACTGTGGATTCCGTACGCTATCATGACCCTTGGGCTCGCCCTTCTCGCCTGCGAACTCGCGCTGCAAGTCGGCGAGAAATCCGCGCTCGCGCTCGCTAGCCGCGATTGCCACGGTGGCCGCGCTCCTCCTCTGGCAGAGGCCTGTCACCCCTCTCTTCTCTGGCTTTACGCCCGCCGAGATCGGAATCGCCTATTGCGCGGCAACTCTTATCGCCATGTTTTCCGGCATGCCGATTGCGTTCGCGCTTGGCACGGTGGCGACCGCCTTCATGATCCTGTTCATGCCGCGCGCCTCGGTCAAGACCATCGCGCAGAATGTCTACGAGGAATTCGCGAATGTCATTCTGCTGGCAATCCCGCTTTTCATCCTGAAGGGAGCGGCGATAGGCCGGTCCGCTGCGGGACGCGACCTTTATACCGCGCTGCATGCCTGGCTTCATCGCATCCCCGGCGGCCTTGGCATCGCGAATACCCTGGCATGCGGACTTTTCGCGGCGATGGCCGGATCGTCGCCGGCGACATGCTCGGCGATCGGCTCGGCAGGCATTCCCGAGATGCGCAAGCGCGGCTACTCGCCCGGCCTTGCGTCGGGAATCATCGCGGCCGGGGGCACCCTCGGCATTCTCCTGCCGCCGTCCGTCACCATGCTGCTCTACGCCGTTGCCGCTGAAGTTTCGCTGGGCAAGCTGTTCCTTGCCGGCATCGGGCCGGGCCTGCTCCTGATCGTGCTGTTCGCCGCTTATGCCGCGTTTCGTTACAGCCAGGAGCGCAAGGAAGCGCGGTCTATCGTGGCGCGCGGCGGCAAGCCAACGGCGATCCTCGAAGAGGAGCGCTACACGCTTCGCGAGAAGCTCGCCATGCTGGCCTGGGTGACGCCCTTCGTGACGATCCTCGCGGGCGTCATGATCGTCCTCTACGCCGGGCTTGCGACGCCGTCGGAAACGGCTGGCGTCGGGGCGATCCTCGCGCTCATCGTGATCGGCGTCATGTATGGCGTCTGGCGTCCCTCCCGGCTCATGCCGATCCTCACCGGCACGATGCGCGAAAGCTCGATGCTGCTCCTCATCGTCGGGTTCTCGCTGCTCTACGCTTATGTGATGAGCTATCTGCACATCTCGCAAAGCGCGGCCGTCTGGCTGACCTCGCTCGGCCTCTCGAAATGGGGTCTGCTCTCCGCCGTCCTGTTGCTTATCGTAGTGCTCGGCTTTTTCCTCCCGCCGGTCTCAATCATCCTGATGACAGCGCCGATCATTCTGCCGCCGATCAAGGCCGCGGGCTTCGATCTGATCTGGTTCGGCGTCGTCATGACCATCGTCATGGAGATGGGCCTCATCCACCCGCCCGTCGGCCTGAACCTCTTTGTGATCAGGAACATTGCGCCCGACATCTCTCTCTCCGAGGTCATGTGGGGGACGCTGCCGTTCGTGATCCTGATGGCGGTTGCGATTGTGCTGATCTGCCTGCTTCCGGGCATCGCGATGCTACTGCCGGGCTTGATCGGCTAAAGCGTCGTGCGCTTAAGCGGACGCGGGCCTCGGTATGCCTTTCTGCATGCACATTGGACCTCACTTCATTCCCGGATTGGCGTCCCGTTTGCGTTTACGTCACGGATTTTCTTTGAGTGAGGATTGTATGAGAAAGCGCCTTGCCGGGACGTTAATGGAATAAGCTATTGATATTACTAGTCAATTTTAAGAACGGACGGCGTCCAGGGGAACGCGGCTGGCTGGCTTCGGCACGGTGATGGTTAACCCGGGAATCGGGATTATATTTAACGGACTTTTCAGAGCCCATTTAATGCCAAAATTCCGGCATTAAATTCTATTTAATGGGGTCGGTCGGGGGTAAAAAAGCTATTTACTTTCAAAGCGTTGGAACCACCTGTCTACCGCCCTGGTAGGCCTCGTTCTGCGCCGGCTCAACGAATGGTTAAGCCTAATCAAGTGTAAATTGGACCGGAAATAAATCGGCCGCGCTCCCGTTAACCAGCTTCAGATTAACCCTCGGCGCTGCGAACGAACCGTTAACCGCGAGACATAGCGCGGGCTCCATCGGCGGTGGCCCTGAACCGCTGGACAGCGCTGCGAAGCCAAAGCATGATCCGAGCCGGGCGGGAGCCGGCTCGTGGCCGGCTCGTTATGCGTTGGGCATACACTAAAAATGACGGGACGGGGCACAGATGCAGATTCTCAACCAGCTGCTTCAGTTTCTGAAGCAGGCGATGTCAGCAATCTTCAACTTCATCCAGATGATATGGCAGTGGTCGGTCGCGCAAATCCTGGCGGTCCCCTGGAACCAGCTCGGCGCTTTGCCCTGGTGGAAAGCTGTCGTCCTGGCGGTTACAGGAGCCGTTGTCGTCTATCTTCTCTATCGCGCCGGACGCGAGTTGTTGGAGGCCGGTGAAAAGGCGCTCTCGGCGTTGGTGACGCTGCTCACGGTTTTCGTTCGCACCCTTCCGCCCATCTTGCTCGCTGGCGCCGCAGCGGCGGCAGGCGCCTGGGTGATCAATCACGTGAACATTTAGCGCCCGGCAAAGGCCGCCGATCCCGCCTTGCCGCTTGACAGGAAAACACCGGGATCGCTTAGCTACCCGAATGTCCATCCCAGCCGCAGCTTTTGCGGGACCAGCAATTATTCTTGTCGAGCCGCAGCTTGGCGAAAACATCGGCGCGGCGGCCCGCGCCATGGCGAATTTCGGGCTGCGGGAGTTGCGGCTCGTGAAGCCGCGCGACGGGTGGCCGAACGAGGCCGCGCGGGCCTCCGCTGCGCTCGCCGTCGAGATCATCGATGCGGCGACCCTCTATGATTCGGTTGCGGACGCCATCGCGGATCTGAATTTTCTCGCCGCCACCACAGCGCGGAGCCGTTTCCTTGCGAAGCCGGTGCTTGCGCCGGATGGGGCGGCGGCGTCGATCTTCAGGCAGGAGGAGGCCGGTCTTCGTTGTGGCGTTCTGTTCGGCAAGGAACGGACGGGCCTTGAGAATGCCGAGGTCGCGCTTGCCGACGTGATCGTCACGGCCCCCGTCGATCCAGAATTCGCGTCGCTGAATCTGGCGCAATCCGTTCTGCTGTTCGCTTATGAGTGGCGCAAACTCGTCAACCCCGACTCGCTCGGGCGGCAGCTTCCCGATGCGCCGCAGGGCGCCGGACAGCGCTTCAAGGCGAGCCGCCCGGCCGAACGGCATGAACTCCTTGCCCTTTTCGAGCATCTCGAGCGTGAACTCGATCATTGCGGGTTCCTGTTCCCGCCCCGATAAGCGCGAAACCATGGTCAACAATATCAGGACCATGTTCACGCGCATGGCGCCGACCGAGCAGGAGGTGCGCACCTTGCGTGGCATAATTGCCAACCTGCGCCGCGGTCCTTGGCCGGGCACAGGTTCGCCCTGAAACCGATACAACCTAGCCATTCTATCGCCCGGTTTTTCTGGTTGCAGTAGTCGCGTCGGGTTTTGAGCGTAAGCTTGCAATCCCGGCACTATGGTTCACCTTTAGAATTCAGGCCGGTATGGTTCTTCGATCCTTTTGTCTGGCTCTCACGCTCCTTTGTGCGTCGGCTGCGGTTGCGCAAACGCCGACGCCAAGGACGGACGTGAGCGAGAAGACGCTAAAAACACTGAAGGCTCTCGCCTGGCAGTCGCTGCCGACGCGGATCGTTCAAAGCGACAACAAGGTTGTCGAGATCGATAAATCCGACCCATCCAAGATCGTCATACCCGATGCTGACGCCAGGGAGATCATACGGGAAGCGCACCTCACGGCGCGAGCGCACAAGTGCGAGTTGCAAGACCTCGTGATCGCCAATCGGGACGCCATTCTCCTGCGGGAAAGGCAGACGGGACGGTGGACGGAAAGCCAGCTTCAGTACATCAATACCCTCCATCTCTTCACCGTGCAGCTTCTGCTGGGAAAGGTGGAAGCCATCGATGCGGATAAGCCGAACGCGGCCATTCCCTCTCCCGTGGCCTGCAACGATAAGGAAAAGCAGGAGATTTCAAGCGCAGTCGAGGCGAACGAAAAGCTGCCCGGGAAATCCTGATCTCTCTCACGCTTGCGCGGAGCACCTAGACGACAGTAACGGAGAGTTTTCGGACCGCGCTCTGAAAGGGCGCGGCCTTTTTATCGGCCGCAGCCAGCTGCTGCAAAGCTGAAGCAACTTTGAGACGGGGCACAGGTGAGCGGTGCGAGGCACGGCGTTTTCTTATCTGGTTATTTCATTGGTGATCGCCGCGATGGCCCTCCCGGCGCACGCCGCGGAGACTGTCACCTTCGTGATCGAGGCTGACAAGCCCGGCGTCACGGTCACGCCCGCAGAGGCGCTTGGAGGAGGCATCGATGGACGTCACCGCGGAGAGAGCCGAGCGCGCGTTCAAGCCTGAGACGGTGAAGGAACTGCGTGAAGCTCCGTTCTATAGCCTCGCCTATCGGCTTCGCACCGAGCTTGGCGGCGAGGTGTGGCATTGGAATGAGGGAGGGACCTGGAGCGAGCCGGAGCACGCTCAAGGCTATTGGACCTCCAGCGCCACATCCGAAAAGCCGATCATGGTGTCCAACGGCTACAAGCTTCCGCGCCGGGGCAATACGAAGGATCAGGCCAATCACGACGGCTATTCCCGCCTTTCCGACGGCGATCCGGAAAGCTTCTGGAAAAGCAACCCTTACCTTGACGCGTTTTACACGGGCGAAGACAACGCGCTCTATCCCCAGTGGGTTCTGATCAACTTCAGGAAAGACGTGCCCATCGACGGGCTGCGCATCCTTTGGGCCGAGCCCTACGCGATCGATTACGAGGTTCAGTATTGGGAGGGCGGGCCGGCCGAATATTATAAGGATATGCTCCGGGGCCGGTGGCGCACCTTCCCAAAGGGCCAGATCACCGGGGCGGGCGGGCGGCGATGCCCTGCTTCGGCTGAGCGACACTCCGATCAAAACGAACTACATTCGCATCCTTCTCAAGAAGGCGTCGGGAACTGCTCCGGCGGCCTCAACGGATGTTCGCGACAAGCTCGGCTTTGCCATCAGCGAGCTTTATGCAGGCGTTCTCGATGGCAATGGCGGTCTCGCCGATGCGATGACGCACGCCGCGGATGGGAAGAAGCAGACCGAAATCGTGACCTCCTCGACGGACCCCTGGCATCGCGCGACAGATCGCGACCCCGATATCGAACAGCCCGGCATCGATCGCTTGATGGCGTCCGGCCTTGCGCATGGAAGGCCGATCCTGATGCCGGCCGGTCTTCTCTACGACACGCCCGGACAATGTGGCAGCGGAGGTGCGTTTCCTGAAAGCGCGCGGCTACGATGTCAGGCAGGTGGAACTCGGCGAGGAACCGGACGGCCAGAACATCTCACCCGAGCATTACGGCGCGCTGTTCACGCAGTTTGCCGACGCCATCCGAAGGGAAAACCCCGGTATCACCTTGGGCGGACCCGGATTTCAATCCGAGATCGATGGCTGGAACAGCATCCCGGACAACGATGGAAAGACCTCCTGGATGGGCCGTTTCCTGTCCTATCTGAGAAGCCGCAACCGGACGGCCGATCTCGGCTTTTTCTCTTTCGAGTGGTACCCGTTCGACGATATTTGCGAGGAGAAGCCACCGCAGCAACTTGTGCGTCACCCCGCGCTGATCGCCCAGACGCTCCAGCGCCTTGAGCAGGATGGCGTACCGAAGGACATTCCCTGGATTATCACCGAATATGGCTACTCTTCCTTTGCCGGGCAGGCGGAGGTCGAGCTGCCCGCCGCGCTGCTCAATGCGGAGATCGTGCTGCAATGGTTCATGGCCGGGGTTAAGGCAGCCTATCTTTATGGCATCGAGCCGAACGAGCCCATCCTGGACGGGGCTAAGTGCGAAACCTGGGGCAATCTCATGATGCTTGAGGAGAGGTCGGGCGGCCAGAGCAGCTGGAAGTTGCCAGCCTATTACGGGGCGCAGCTCTTAACAAAGGAGTTCTTCGGGGCGGCCGATGCGGTTCACGCGCTTTATCCAGTGCGCATCGGGACGTCGAAGGATCAGCGCAACTCTTGCGGCCTATGCGGTTCGCCGCCCCGATGACCTTTGGGCGCTCCTCGATTCTCAACAAGGACCCCGTGCGGACACAAACAATCTCGGCCGCATTCGAAGGCAGCGGCTCAGCGCAAAGCGGGTGGCCCGGCCCTCATGAGATTTTCCAATATTCGCCGGGTCAATATCGCTGGAAAGCGAACAAGGACGACGGACACCCCGCATTTTCGCATCCTCCCGCCCAGATGAGGTCGGAAACCGAGCAAGCCGCTCAGCGTCGCGTTGCCGCCGATGTCCATCACGATCATCAGGGCTCCGCGCGGCAAGGAAACAGCATCAACGGCGCCGAAAACAACAGTCGCTCATTGAGGAGGGCTCAGCAGCCGCCCGTCCTCGCCTTCGCAAGCTTGTCGAAGGCGATCAGCTCCCGCAACAGCGCCTCAAGCGATGAAAGCGGCACCATGTTCGGCCCGTCGGACGGTGCGCGATCGGGATCTTGATGCGTTTCGATAAACACAGCCGCGACGCCGACCGCAACCGCCGCGCGGGCCAGCACCGGCACAAAGCGGCGCTCGCCGCCGCTCGCTGTACCCTGCCCGCCCGGCTGCTGCACCGAGTGGGTCGCGTCGAAGACGACGGGGCACCCGGTTTCGGCGAGGATCGGCAGCGCACGCATATCGGATACGAGCGTATTGTAGCCGAAGCTGACGCCGCGCTCTGTGACCATCACATTGGGGTTGCCAGCCGCAAGCACCTTGGCGACGACGTTCTTCATGTCCCAGGGCGCGAGAAACTGCCCTTTCTTGATCTTCACCACGCGCCCGGTTTCGGCGGCGGCGATGAGCAAATCGGTCTGCCTGCACAGAAAGGCTGGGATTTGCAGCACGTCCACCACTTCCGCCACAGGCGCGCATTGCGATGCGTCGTGAACGTCGGTGACAACCGGAAGCCCAAGCGTCTCGCGAATCTCCGCGAAGATAGGGAGCGCCGCCTTAAGGCCGATTCCTCGCGCGCTCTTGGCGCTGGTGCGGTTCGCCTTGTCGAAGGATGTTTTGTAATACAAGGCCGATGCCGAGGCGCGCGGCGATCTCTTTCAGCGCAGACGCCATTTCGAGGGCGTGTGCCCGGCTTTCAAGCTGGCATGGACCAGCGAAAAGCGCGAGCGGCAGGGCGTTGCCGATGCGAACGCCCCGCGACCTCCACGATGGAGTTTGGTTTGACGGACATCCTAAACGAGCCTGCTCTGATTGACAGCCGCGCCGACGAAGGACGCGAAAAGCGGATGGGGATCGAAGGGCCGCGACTTCAACTCCGGGTGAAACTGCACGCCGATAAACCACGGGTGGCTCGGGATCTCGATGATTTCCGGCAGCTTCTTGTCCGGCGACATGCCTGAGAAGCGCAACCCCGCTCCCTCCAGCCGCTCGCGGTAGGTGATGTTCACCTCGTAGCGATGGCGATGGCGTTCGCTGATCCGCTCCTGGCCATAGATGCGCGCGACCTGGCTGCCCTCCGCGAGCACCGCCTCAAAGGCTCCGAGCCGCATGGTGCCGCCCTTGTCGCACGTAGCGCTGCGCTGCTGGGCCGTGGCGCCGGCTATCCACTCCGTCATCAGGCCGACGACCGGCTCGGCGGCGGGGCCGAACTCGGTTGAACTGGCGCCGTTGATCCCGGCGACATGCCGCGCCACCTCGACCACCGCCATTTGCATGCCGAAGCAGATGCCGAGATAGGGCACCTTCCTCACGCGGGCATATCGCGCCGCCTCGATCTTTCCCTCGGCGCCGCGCTCGCCAAAGCCGCCCGGCACGATGATGCCGTGAATGTTTTCGAGGTGCGCGCCAGGATCGCCCTTCTCGAAAAGCTCCGCGTCGAGCCAGCTGATGTTGACGCGGACGCCCTGACTTATGCCGCCGTGGGTCAAGGCCTCCATCAGCGACTTATAGGCATCCTTGAGGTTCGTGTATTTTCCGACGATTGCGATCGAGACGTCGCCATCGGGATGCGCGATGCGATGAGAGATTTTCCGCCAGATGTCCAGGGAAGGCTCGGGCGCATCGTCAATACCGAACGCCGCCAAAACCTCCCGGTCGAGGCCCTCGGCATGATAGGCAAGGGGAACATCGTAGATGTTGTGAGAATCGAGGGCCTGGATCACAGCGCTTTCGCGGACGTTACAGAACAGCGCGATCTTGGCCCTGTCGCTTTTTGGAATTGAGTATTCCGAGCGGCAAAGAAGGATGTCGGGCTGGATGCCGATGGAGCGCAGCTCCTTCACGGAGTGCTGTGTCGGCTTTGTCTTCAGCTCTCCCGCCGCCTTGATGAAGGGCAGGAGCGTCAGGTGGATGAAGATCGCGCGCCTGCGCGGAAGCTCGTTGCCGAGCTGGCGGATCGCTTCGAAAAAAGGGAGCCCCTCGATGTCGCCGACGGTGCCGCCGATTTCCACAAGAACGAAGTCGGCCCCCTCGTTGCCTGTGAGGATGAAGTCCTTGATGGCGTTGGTCACGTGGGGAACGACCTGCACGGTGCCGCCCAGATAGTCGCCGCGCCTCTCGGCGGACAATACGTTCTGGTAGATCCGGCCCGTTGTGATGTTGTCGTCGCGCCGCGCGGAAACGCCGGTGAAGCGCTCGTAATGACCCAGATCGAGATCGGTTTCCGCGCCGTCGTCGGTAACGAAAACCTCGCCGTGCTGATAGGGGCTCATCGTTCCTGGATCGACATTGAGGTAGGGATCGAGCTTGCGAAGCCGCACGGAATATCCCCGCGCCTTCAGCAACGCGCCAAGCGCCGCCGATGCCAAACCCTTACCTAATGAGGAAACCACGCCGCCGGTAATAAAGATGTATCGCGCCATGGACTCAAAAGGTAATGCTTTACCAGCCAAAGCGAAAGGGCAAGCTCGCGGTTTTCAACGATAGCATGAAGGCGGCCGGACCTTCCGGCCGTTTTTTCAATCCGCTTACTGCGATTGCGGAAGCTGTGGCAGAGCAGGAACTGCTGGCGCTGCGGGAGCGGGCTCTGCCGCGCTTGGCGCTTGAGGAGCCGTCTCCGGCTTGAGCTTCGGAAGCCTGAGCGCGGGAAGGTTGCTCGGCGCTTGCTCCACCGGCGCGGGCTCCGAGGCAGGCTGCACTCTCCCCCGCGGGCGCCTTCGCAGGGCCGCCGACCACGGCTGACGATGGCTGCTGCCGATGTCCCAGGATGCCGAGTAGAATTGCTGTTATGAAGAAGATCGTGGCCAGAATTGCCGTCGCCCGCGTCATGAAATTTGCCGCGCCCCGGCCGGATACGAAGCCGCCCCCGCCGCCTCCTATGCCGAGCGCGCCGCCTTCAGACCTTTGAAGAAGGATGAGCACGATCATCGACACCGCGGCCGTGATGTAAATAACGATAAGGATGGTGGTCATAGACTCTCAACCGGTCAAAATTCGGGGGAAGCTCTCGCAATACATGACTGGTTTCAGCGGCAAGTCAAGCCGTCAAACTCTTGGGCTGCTACCGGGAGCCTGCAGAACTGGCCTCGGCCGGCCGCTTCGCCTTCTCGGGCGCCTTGGCGGCTTTAGGTTTGGCTGGCTTGGCGGGAGCGCTTTCGTTGCGGTTGTTTGCGGCTTGCGCGGAGCCAGCGCCGCCGCCGTCATCGGCCGCCTTCACTCCGTTATCCTCTTCTTCATCCTCAAGATGCTTTAGATGCACGAGTGAACCCGGCGCGGAGCAGCGGAACCTCATCTGCTCGTCGAGGTCGATATACTGCCTGACGAGCCCGAGATCCCCAGGAGAAAGGTGATTTGCCGCCCAGGCCGGCCCATTCTCCATGAGCTTGTCCACGTCGAGCGACTTCAGGTTCTGGACCTCCTGTGCGAGTTTCGCACAGGTATTCTTGTCCAATGACGCTGCGCCTGCACAAACCGAAAGAAAAGCAGAAGCGCTCAAAGCAAGCGCACAGGATGCGAATCGATAGAACCGGAAATGAGCAGGCGCAGTGCGTTTCATATCAAGCTTACCTCGATTTCGACTGCCTTCGCGGCGGCGATGATAGCGAGGAAAGAAGGAGCGTTCAAACTGGCGCCGCCGACGAGCACGCCATCCACCTCGTGGCTCTCGAAAATCGATGCGGCGTTGCTCGCCGTGACCGAACCTCCATAAAGCACACGCCAATGCTGGCCTTCGCTTCCGGGAAAGCGCTTATGAAGCTCGCGGCGCACGACTTCGTGGATGGCGGTGATGTCCGGTATCGTGGGAGATAAGCCGGTGCCGATCGCCCAAACGGGTTCATAGGCGACGATGACCGTATCCGGCGTGCTCTCTGGCGGAAGGCTTCCCGCCACTTGCCGCGCGCAGACCTCGGGAGCAAGCCCCGCTAGGCGCTCGCCTTTGGTTTCGCCGATGCAGACGATGACTTTCAGCCCCGCCTTCAACCCCGCGGCCGCCTTTGCCTGCACATCGCGGCTCGTTTCGCCATGGCCGCTCCGCCTCTCGCTGTGGCCGACGATGACGGCCGTCGCCCCGGCATCCTTCAGGATCGGCGCCGACAGATCGCCCGTGAAAGCTCCCTTCGCCTGCGCATGGCAGTCCTGCGCGCCGATTTCGACCGGCGACCCTTTAGCCAGCGAAGCCGCCTGATTTAAAAGTGTGGCAGGCGGAAAAATTGCGACATCGGGGCCAGAAGACTCAACCCCGGCCTTGACCGCCTCAATCTCCTTGAGGTCGGCCTGCAAGCCGTTCATTTTCCAGTTGCCTGCGACATAAAGTTTTGTTCCGGTCATTCTATCTCCCTCACCGGGGCGGCTTCGCCCACGAATTTGTTGAAGCGTCCTATCTTCGCAAATCTTAATATTGCGCGCTCGTTTTTATTCTCTAAATTACGCTCCCGCGGACCCTGCAAGAAATGCCCGCCGGAATCAAGACCCGCTTTATCTAAGCGTGTAAGGACGCCTACTCCCTATGATGAAATTGCTGCGGAAAGTGTTTGCTTTCATCCTGTTCGCCATTCTCATTGGCGCATTTGCGATCAGCATGGGCGGCAGAACGAATTATTTTGACCGCTACCGGCAGCAGACCGTCGCGAAAGTCGGCTCCGAGGCGATCACTCCGGAGCAATTCCGCCGCGCCTATCAAAGAGTGGTGGAGAACCTGAGCCAAAGGGCCGGGCGCCGGATTTCTCCACAGGAAGCCAAGGCATTCGGTTTGCCCAACCGCGTCTTGCAAGGGCTGATCCAGGATGCAGCAGTCGATCTCGAGGCCCAGAATCTCGGGCTCGGCTTGTCGGAGGCGGGCTTGCGGCAAGCCATCACGAGCACGCCGATGTTCCAGGACCCTCCCGGAACCTTCAGCCCGAAGAAATATGAACAGTTTTTGCAGCAGATCGGCTATAGCGCTCCCTTTTTCGAGCAGGAATACAAGGGCGATCTGATCCGGCGGCAAGTTCAGGGCATTTTCGACAAGAGCGGCGTTCTTCCAAAAGCATTGCTGGAAGCCTACAACAGATACAGCAACGAGCAGCGGACGCTTGCCTACTTTACCCTTCGCGCCGATGCGGCAGGGCACAATCGAGGCCCCCTCGGAAGAGACGCTGAAAAGCTTCTATGACGAGCGCAAGATGCAATTCATGGCGCCGGAATTCCGAAAGGTCGCCGTGCTCGCGATTACGCCGCAGGGTGTCGCGAGCAAAATCAACGTTTCCGAAGACGACCTCAAGGCTGAATATGCTGCCAAGGCAGCCAATTACGCAGTTCCCGAGCGGCGGAAGATCGAGCTCATTCCCTTCAAAACGAGAGCGGCAGCCGACGCTGCTTACCAGGAGCTGAAAGCCGGGAAGGACTTCCTCGACGTAGCCAAGGCCGCAGGGCTTCAAGCAGCCCGAGACTCGATATCGGGCTCGTGTCCAAAAAGGAATTCTCGCAGAAATTCGCCACCAGCCCGGCCATCATTGAAGAGGCCTTCACAACCGACAAAGGGTGGACCAGCAGGCCGGCCGATGGCCCGCTCTCGACCGTCATCATGCGCGTGCTGGAGGTCGTCCCCGGTGAGGAAAAGAGCTTCGACCAGGTCAAAGATCAAATCCGCGCCGACCTTGTGAAGGCTCGCGCCACGGCGGAAAATACCAAGCTCATCAAGGCCTTTGAAGAGGACCGCGCCACTGGCGTCGTGCTCGCTGACAGTGCGAAGAAGCTGAACCTGCCGCTTGAGGAAGTCACGTTTGACCGCACGGGCAAAGGCGCCGACGGCAAACCGGTCGAACTACCCGGCGTTCCGGTCGCAACGCTGGTCGAGGCAGCCTTCAAGTCCGATGTCGGGGTTGAAAACGAAGCGCTTCGTGTGCCCAGCGGAGGCTATGCCTGGTACGAAGTGCAGGACATCGTGAAGCCAAGACAGAAGCCGTTCGACGAGGTGAAGGCGGATGTTGAGGCAGCCTGGCGCAGGGAGCAGATCCAAAGCAAGCTGGCCGAGAAGGCTCGCGATCTTGTGGCACGCCTCAACCGCAGCGAGCCCATCGCCGAAGTCGCGAAAAGCGTCGGCGCCGAGGTCAAGACAACCAAGCCGCTGAAGCGCGAAGGACAGGAAGAGGGTATCCCGCCGGCTGCTATTGCGCAGGCCTTCACGCTTGCCGAGCATGGCGCGGGGTCAGCCTCCGAAGGCGAGTCGCGTGTCGTGTTCGAGGTCGAGAAGATCACGCTGCCTCCGCCGCTCAACGAGCTCCAGGCCCGTGGCCTTGAGCAGCAACTCGCAACACAAATCGCCGAGGATAACTACTCCGAATATCTGGGCGGCATCATGAAGACCGCCGGCGTGACTATCGATCAGAAGAACTTCTCCGCCGTCGCAGGGGGCTCCTATGAAGGCGGTGAATAGATTTCGATGGCGTGTCTCTTCTGCTTTGATGAGCCAAGAGAGACACGCAACTTTACGAGATCGCAAATCCAATGAAGGTCGAACCTTCGTCTTCCGAGTTCTCCGCGCGCTATGGCGCCGGTGAGGCCCAGCTCGTTTCACTGCGCCTGGTCGCAGACCTTGAGACGCCGGTGGCGGCAATGCTGAAACTCGCAGCAGACCGCCCCTATTCCTTTCTCCTCGAATCGGTCGAGGGCGGCGCGGTCCGCGGCCGCTATTCCATCATCGGTCTCGATCCCGACATTCTGTGGCGCGCATACGGAAATTGCGCCGAGATCAACACTGCGCCGCTTGAGGATGCCTCGGCGTTTCGCCCCTGCGAGGGCGGCACCCTCAGCGCGCTTCGGGCGCTGCTCAATTCATCCCGCGTCGATATCCCCGAACACCTGCCTCCCATGTCGGCAGGCGTGTTCGGCTACCTCGGCTATGACACGGTGCGCCTCGTGGAGCGGCTGCCCGCGGAGAAACCCGACCCCATCGGCGTGCCCGATGCGCTCCTGATGCGGCCCACGATCATGGTCATCTTCGACGCCGTGAAGGACGAGATGACGATCGTGACCACCGTCCGGCCGCAAAAGAACATCCCGGCCGAAACCGCCTATTCCCGCGCCATCGACCGGCTGACGCAGATCCAGGACATCGCTCGAAACGAAAAGCGCGCACGCTTCCTCCGTGAACGACTTCGACGCCGTATTCGCGTCGGCGACATCGAACATGGCGCCGGAAGATTACATGGCCATGGTGACGCGCTCGAAGGAGTACATCGGCGCGGGCGACATTTTCCAGGTCGTGCTCTCGCAACGGTTCGCGACGCGTTTCGATCTGCAGCCCTTCGCGCTCTACCGCGCCCTGCGACGGATCAATCCTGCGCCGTTCCTCTATTTCCTGAACTTCGGGGATTTTGCTGTCGCGGGATCGAGCCCTGAAATCCTGGTGCGCGTGCGCGAGGGTGAGGTCACGATCAGGCCGATCGCAGGCACGCGGCCCAGAGGCGCGACGCCGGAGGAGGACAAGCGCCTCGCCGCCGAGCTTCTGGCCGACACGAAGGAGCGCGCCGAACATCTGATGCTGCTCGATCTCGGCCGCAACGATGTGGGCCGTGTCGCCGAAACGTCTACGGTGCGCGTCACCGACAGCTTCTTCCTCGAATATTACAGCCAGGTCATGCACATCGTCTCGAACGTGACCGGGCGGCTCGACGCGAAACACGATTCCATCGACGCGCTCATGGCGGGTTTCCCGGCAGGCACCGTATCGGGCGCGCCGAAAGTCCGCGCCATGGAAATCATCGACGAGCTTGAACCGAAAAGCGCGGCATCTATGCAGGCTGCATCGGATACTTCGCCGCTAATGGCGAGATGGATACATGCATTGCGCTTCGCACGGCAATCGTGAAAGATGGCATGATGTATGTTCAGGCCGGCGCCGGCATCGTCGCGGACTCCGTTCCGGCCTCCGAGCAGGCAGAGTGCGAGAACAAGGCGCGGGCGCTGTTCCGGGCTGCCGAGGAGGCGGTGCGGTTTGCCGGTCAGGCAAGCCGCGGCCAATAGGCCGTGAGAGCGGGTGAGGGTGTCATGAAGACGGTAACGCTCTTTCGCCATGCCAAGTCCGGCGAAAAGGACAATCCGCGCATCGACGACTTCGACCGTCCCCTTGCGGACCGCGGGTTGAAGGCGGCGCCGAAGATGGGCGCGGCCATGCGCGACACCATCTGCGGCCAGATCTGATTTTGTGCTCGCCTTCCGTGCGGACGCGCCAGACGCTGACGCTGGCCTCGGCCGAGGCCTGGGACAATCCGCCGAAAATACGCTTCGACAAGAGGCTGTACGAGGCGAGCGCACAAACCATTCTCGATGTTCTGAAAGAAC
The DNA here is from genome assembly GCA_963829495.1 of uncultured Alphaproteobacteria bacterium. Lineage (GTDB taxonomy): Bacteria > Pseudomonadota > Alphaproteobacteria > Rhizobiales > Rhodomicrobiaceae > Rhodomicrobium. The sequence goes on along the minus strand of CAWHIT010000023.1, from coordinate 37,616 downwards.
TGCCGGAGGATGTGGACCACGTCATGATCGTCGGCCACAATCCCGGGCATGCAAGACCTTGCAGTCATGCTCGCGGTAAGCGGAAGGGAGCGGCAGCAACTCAAGGATAAATTGCCAACGGCGGCTGTCGTGACCTTAGAGTTTGATGAAAAGCGTCTGGAAGGACCTGCAGCCCGCAACCGGCCGTGTCGCGCTTTACATGACGCCGAATACGCTTCCGCCTGCGGGCCGAGGAAAACAATAATGATTACGATCATCGACAACTACGACAGCTTTACCTACAACCTCGTTCATTATTTCGGCGATCTCGGCGTCGATGTGCGCGTCTACCGCAATGACGAGAAGACGGCCGCGGCGGTGATGGAGGAGAAGCCCGAGGCGATCGTCATGTCGCCAGGTCCGTGCACGCCGAACGAGGCGGGCATTTGCCTCGACCTCGTGCAAAGATAATAAAGGGCGCATTCCGCTGCTGGGCGTTTGCCTCGGCCACCAGACCATCGGGCAGGCTTTTGGCGGCCGCGTGATCCGCGCGCCGGTGCTGATGCACGGCAAGCTTTCGAAAATCTACCACGAGGGGACGAGCCTTTTCCGCGGATTGCCGAACGCCTTCGAGGCGACGCGCTACCATTCGCTGATTGTCGAGGCGGACACCCTGCCGGCCTGCCTCGCGGTGACGGCGCGCACATCCGACGGCCTCATCATGGCGCTGGAGCATCGAAGCGAGCCGGTCTTTGGCGTGCAATTCCACCCGGAAAGCATCGCGAGCGAGAACGGCCACGCGATCCTCGCAAATTTCCTGACGCTGGCGGGGATTCGGTGGTCGCCGCGAAAACAGGGCCTGATTTTGCCTGCGATTGAGCCCGCGTCCGGGCGCGCGGCCGTCGCTTGAGCCAGTCGATGCCCAATAAGCCGGATCTCTCCGCCGCGTTCCGCCCACATTTCGAGAAGGCCGCTTCAGGCGCCTGCCTCTCCGAGGCATGAGGCGCGGGAGGCGTTCATCTGCATCATGCAGGGGGCCGTTTCCGAGATTGAACTGGCCGGTTTTCTCGTGGCCTTGAAGGCGCGCGGCGAAACGGTGGACGAAATCGCGGGCGCGGTCTCTGCCATGAGGACGCTCATGGTGCCTGTGACTGCTCCCGAAGGCGCCATCGACATCGTTGGCACGGGCGGCGACGCGAAGGGCACGTTCAACATCTCCACCGCGACCTCATTCGTGCTGGCCGGCGCTGGCGTGCCGGTGGCCAAGCATGGAAATCGAGCGGTTTCGTCGAAATCCGGCGCGGCGGACGTGCTCGAGAAGCTGGGCGTCACGATCAAGATGCCTTGCGAGCGAATCCCGCATTGCTTCGCGCGCGCCGGGCTGGCCTTTCTCTGGGCGCCCACACACCACCCGGCGATGCGCCACGCGGCCTCGGTGCGCCAGGGGCTCAAACTGCGCACGATTTTCAACCTGCTCGGGCCGCTTCTCAACCCCGCAGGCGCGAAACGCCAGCTCATCGGCGCTTATTCCGAGCAGTGGCTCCTGCCGATGGCGGAGGTGCTGAAGCGGGGCGGCGCGGAGCATGTATGGGCCGTTCACGGGGCCGACGGCATGGACGAGTTGTCCACGACCGGAATGAGCCGCGTCGTCGAGTTGAAAGACGGCCGCATCTCTTCTTTCGAGGTTCATCCCCGCGACGCAGGCTTGCCCGACAGCGCGTCCGTCAGACCTTGAAGGCGGATCGCCAGAGGACTGCGCCCTTGCAATGCGGGACCTACTGCGCGGGAAAGCCGGGCCGTTCCGGGACATCGTGCTCTTGAATGCCGCCGCCGCTTTCATTATCGCGGGAAGAGCCGGGACATTGAAGGAAGGCGTGCGTCTTGCCGCCGCTTCGATCGATGAAGGCCGCGCCGAAAAAGCGCTCGACTCCCTGATAGCGGCGAGCACAGTGCCGCCTCCGCGCAACCAGAATTGGCGGGAGCCGAAAAGTAATGTTAAATTGTAATCTTCTAATGTTTGGGCGGAAAACGCTTGAGCGATTGTGGTGTTCTGCGATCTGATGGGCGCCATAACCCGTACCTAAAAGCATTAGAAGAAACGGTGGCGCTATGAGCATTCTCGACCGCATTGTCGCCTATAAGAAGGAAGAAGTCGCAGCAGCCAAGGCGAAAACGCCCTTGCCCGAGCTCGAGCAGAGGGCTGCCTCCGGCGCCGTGTTTACGCGACTTTTTCGGCGCGCTTTCGAGAAGGTGGGCGCGCGCGGAGCCTGGGCTCATCGCGGAAGTAAAGAAGGCAAGCCCTTCGCGCGGTCTGATCCGCGAGGATTTCGATCCAGCCGCCATCGCAAAAGCCTATGAACGCGGCGGCGCCGCCTGTCTCTCGGTTCTAACCGATGGCCCATCCTTCAAAGGCTCGCGGGAGGCGCTGATCGCGGCGCGAGCGGCGACACGCCTGCCGGTGCTTCGCAAGGATTTCATGGTCGATCCCTATCAGGTGCCCGAGGCGCGCGTCATGGGCGCCGACTGCATCCTCATCATCATGGCTTGTACCTCGGATGGACTTGCGGGCGAGCTCTTCTCCGCAGCGCGGGACCTGGACATGTCGGTGCTTGTGGAAGTTCACAACCAGGAAGAGCTCGATCGCGCGCTGCTGCTGAACGCCTGGCTCATCGGCATCAACAATCGCGATCTGAATACCTTCGAGACGCATCTCGAAACGACCGAGAAGCTTGCGCAACTGATTCCGCCTGGCCGCATTATTGTCTCGGAGAGCGGAATTTTCTCGCCCGCCGACATCGAGCGGCTGACGCGCAGCGGAGCGAGCGCCTTCCTAGTCGGGGAAAGCCTTATGAAGCAGCAGGATATTGAAAGCGCAACGCGTGCCCTGCTGTCACCCGCAATCGAGCGGGAAAGGCTGGCCGCGAGCGCATGAGCGACCTGTCCCACATCAATGCCAAGGGCGAGGCGTCCATGGTCGATGTGGCCGGCAAGGCGGTCACGGAGCGGGTCGCAATCGCCGAAGGCTTTGTGGTGATGGAGCGCGGCACGCTGCGCCTTATTGAGGAGGGGGACGCCCCGAAGGGTGACGTCCTCGCCGCCGCCCGCATTGCCGGCATCATGGCCGCGAAGCGCACGCAGGATCTCATCCCCCTCTGTCATCAACTTGCGCTGAGCAAGGTGAGCGTGGATTTTGAGCTGTCGCCTGAGACGCCGGGCGTCAGGGTCGAAGCGATGGCGAAAGCGTTTGGCCAGACCGGCGTCGAGATGGAAGCGCTGACCGCCGTCGCGGTGGCTTCCCTTACGCTATACGACATGCTGAAAGCCCGGGACAAAGCCATGCGTATCGAAGGCATTCGCCTCCTGTCCAAAACCGGCGGCAAATCCGGCGACTTTCACGCAGCAACCGATAGCGAGAGCCGCCCATGACCTTGATGCCGGTGGCGGACGCGCAAGCGCGCATCGTGAGCGGCGTCGAGCCTCTGGCCTCCGAACCCGTCTCGATCTTCGAGGCTGCAGAACGCGTGCTTGCCGAAGACCTGAGCGCGAGGCTGACACAGCCGCCGTTCCCGGCCTCGGCCATGGATGGCTACGCCGTGCGCGTCGCAGATATCGCTTCCAGCCCTGCTAATCTCAAAGTGATTGGCACATCCGCAGCGGGCCACGGCTTTGACGGGCGGATCGGGGCTGGCGAAGCCGTCCGCATCTTCACCGGCGCGCCGGTCCCGGCCGGTGCCGACACCGTCGTCATTCAGGAGAACACCAGGGCCACGGGCGAAAGCCAAGTGGAAATCCTCCAACCTTGGCGTGCCGGCCAACATATCCGCCCACGTGGCAATGATTTCTCGGAAGGCGAAGTTCTGCTCACGGCCGGGACGAAACTCGCCAGCCGGCAGCTCATGCTGGCCGCCGCCATGAACCACGCGACGGTCGCGGTGAGGCGGAAGCCGGTCGTTGCCGTGCTGGCGAATGGCGACGAACTTGTCGAGCCTGGGCAATCGCCGGCTGCGAACCAGATCATTTCATCGATCCCCGCAGGCATGAAGGCCGCCATCGCAGGTTGGGGCGGGGAACCGCTGCTGCTTGACCTCGCGCGGGATAGCAAGGAAAGCCTCGCCGCTCGCGTTCGCGACGCGCGCGAGGCGGATGTTCTCCTGACCATCGGCGGCGCTTCCGTCGGCGAGCACGATCTCGTTCGCAGCACACTGGAGGGAATGGGCGCGCAGTTCCAGGTGCTGAAAGTCGCCATGCGCCCAGGCAAGCCCGTCATGTTCGGCTTTCTCGGCAAGCAGCGCATCCTGAGCATGCCCGGCAACCCGGCCTCCGCCATAATCTGCGCGCGCGTTTTCCTGAAGCCGCTGCTCGACCGCTTCCTTGGCCGCCGCAAGGGGAAGGAATGGCATGAGGTGCGCCTTGCCGTGGCCGTTGCGGCGAACGGTGAGCGTGAGCATTACATGCGGGCGTGTCTTACCGAGGGCGGGGTCGCACCCATTAGCGAGCAGGACAGCTCGCTTATGAATGCGTTCGCAAATGCCGACTGCCTTCTCGTGCGGCCCGCCCGAGGCCCAGCCCTTCCCGCAGGATCGCTCGTGCCGGTTATCCCACTCGACTTCTAACAGCAGCCGCCGCACAGGTGTTTTTGCCTTGCGGAACGCAAAGAGAACGCTTATTGCTGTTCTTGGTTTGTACAAGTGAGTTCGGCACATTTTTGGGGCTGTCATGCTGACGCCAAAGCAAAAGCAACTTCTTCTCTTTATCAACGAGCGCATCGAGGCAACTGGCGTTCCACCCTCGTTTGACGAGATGAAAGAGGCGCTGGATCTCAAGTCGAAGTCGGGCATCCACCGCCTCATCATGGCGCTTGAGGAGCGCGGTTTCATAAGGCGCCTTCCCCACCGTGCCCGCGCAATAGAAGTGACAAAGATGCCCGAGCGTGCGCGTAACGTGTTCGACGCTGAGAAGCGCCGCGGCGTAGGGTTCATGCCGACGGTGATCGAAGGGACGAAGCGCTCGTCTTTCGAGGAAAGCCCGCAGGCAGCTTTCATCCGTGACCGTGAAGACGGCGGCATCGAGGTTCCAGTCATGGGGCGGATCGCGGCAGGCGTTCCGCGCTCCGCCATCGAGGATCACAGCCGCATGCTCGTGATGCCGCCGGACTTCCTTTCCCAGGGCGAGCACTTCGCACTCGAGGTTCGCGGCGACTCCATGATCGATGCTGGCATCCAGGAGGGCGATACCGTCATCCTGAAAAGAACGCCAACGGCGGAAAGCGGAGAGATCGTGGTTGCCCTCATCGACGAGGAAGAAGCGACGCTCAAGCGGCTCCGCAAAAGAGGACAATCTATTGCCCTCGAGCCGGCCAATCCCGCCTTCGAGACGCGCATTTTCGGCCCGGACCGGGTGAAAATCCAAGGCAAGCTTGTCGCTCTCCTTCGCCGCTATTAAAAAGAGAAGCGACCGACCCTCTCATCAAACAACGCCAAAAGTGTTATATTGGTGTAATAGGATCTCGCTACGCTCGGGCCGTTTCCCGGGCGAGAAGCACTTAATAACCTCTCGGGTTGGAAACGAGGAAGCGCCGAATGTCTGATAAGCGCGGAATATCGGAAAAACGCCCTCTGGCTGAAAAGCAGGAAAAGCCAGAAAAGGCGATCAGCGCGGCGGAGGCTTTGCCCGGTTTGCAGTCGCCGGAGGAGTTCGTCACCAACCTCATGCGATCGGTCGAAGCAACCGGCTTGGTCATCTCGAAAATCGTGGAGAGCAAGGACAAGCGCAAGGGCGCGTTCACGGTCGCGAACGGCATGTCGGACTCCGGGAAATTATTTGCTCCCATCATCCAGTATTGGATGAACGATCCGAAAGCCTATGCCGACGCGCAGGCAAAGCTCAGCGAGGACATGGTCGAGCTTTGGGGCCGCACCTACAAGCGCTTTCTCGGCGAAAAGGTCGAGCCCATGATCGAGCCTTCGGGGCATGACCCGCGTTTCAGCGACAAGGAATGGAAAGAAAACGCCTTCTTCGATTTCCTGAAGCAGGCCTATCTGCTCGGCGGCAAGTGGGCCGAAGACATGGTTCACAATGCGACGACGGTCGATGCACACGTCAAGCATCGCGCGGAATTTTATCTGAACCAGATCGTGAGCGCGCTCTCGCCTTCAAACTTCCCATTCACAAACCCGGAAGTAATCCGCGCCACGGTATCGAGCGGCGCAAAAAATCTCTCTCAGGGCATGGCCCACCTCCTGGAAGACCTCGATCACTCGGGTGAACTTCTTCGCGTCCGGCAAACCGACATGTCGGCCTTCGAAGTGGGCAAGAATCTCGCGGTGACGCCTGGGAAGGTGGTCTATCAGAACGATCTGCTGCAGCTCATCCAATACACACCGACGACCCAGACTGTCCACGAAGTGCCGATGCTTATCGTGCCGCCGTGGATCAACAAGTTCTATATCCTGGACCTCACGCCTCCCAAGTCCTTCATAAAGTGGATGGTCGACCAGGGTTTCACCGTCTTTGTGATTTCTTGGGTAAACCCCGATGAACAGCTCGCTTCGAAAACCTTCGAAGACTACATGGTCGAGGGGGTTGTGGAGGCCGTCGGCGCTGTTCTGCGCATAACAGGCCAGCCACATACGAACACTCTCGGCTATTGCGTCGGTGGGACGCTGCTCTCGTGCACCCTTGCCTACATGGCAGCGAAAGAAGACCACCGCATCAATTCGGCGACCCTTTTCACGGCCCAGACCGACTTCACGAAAGCGGGCGATCTTCTCGTCTTCATCGACGACGAGCAGCTGAAGGCGCTTGAGGACCTTATGGCGGAAAAAGGATTCCTCGATGGCGCTCAGATGGCGGCGACGTTCAACGCGCTGCGTCCGAAAGATCTGATCTGGCCATACGTCGTCAACAATTACCTGCTTGGCAAGCAGCCCTTTCCGTTCGACCTCCTCTACTGGAACTCGGATTCGACGCGGATGCCGGCTGCCAATCACAGTTTCTACCTGCGCGAGTTCTACATGAAAAACACCCTGGCGCAGGGGCTTTTGAAGCTGGGCGGAGTGACCCTCGACCTCAGCAAGATAACGGCTCCCATCTACGATGTAGCCGCGAAGGAGGACCACATCGCCCCTGCGCAGTCGGTTCTGAACGGCGCCAAGCTCTTTGGTGGCCCGGTCCGTTTCGTTCTGGCCGGATCGGGGCATATTGCAGGCGTGATCAACCCGCCCGCCAGGAAAAAATACCAGTATTGGATTCTGGAGGAGGGCGACGCGAAAGTCCTGCCCACGATCGACGCCTTCGTTGCAAGGGCCGTTGAACATCCAGGGTCGTGGTGGCCCGACTTTAAGAAGTGGCTGTCTTCGATGTCAGGCGCGCAAATTACGCCGCCTCCGCCAGGCGGCGGTGTTGTTACACCGATTGAGGACGCTCCAGGCTCCTATGTGCGGAATTGAACTTTATTAGGGCTATGCTCGCCGCCTAAAGCGAAACTAACCGGGCCGCAACGAGGCCGGGTGACCGGAGCAGACGCGGACCGAGACGCGGCACCGCCAAAAGTTTCATCCAGGGCGGGTCGGCCAAAGGCCGGTGGCGAACTAGAAAGAAACTCGCTATCTGCGGATGTGGATATAAATGTCCGCAACCCGTTTCATTCCCAGTGAGTTGGCCGTGAGTTCGCCGGGAGCGCCAACGAATTGCCGCCATCGTCATCCTGGAACTTGATTTACCCGGATGTTCGGCCAATTCCGTCGTCATGCCGCCCTTGGAGGCGGGCATCCAGTAAAACAAAAGGTATTCCAAGTTATGACTGGAAGGCCGGGTCAACCCTCGGGTCAAGCCAGAGGGCATGGCCCGGCCATGACGTTGGAGCGAAAATTCGCCAATGTTTTCATGCCTTCTTCTGCTGGCTGAAACAGCTGGGTAATCATGTCCCGGAAAGGCAAAGCCTCATCTGGGGTCATAACAAATTAAATCGCCTACCTTTTTGCGATCCCGGCTCGCGCTTCGCTTGGCCGGGATGACGAAGTGCGGAGCCAGCCGCATTGGTTGGCCAGATGAGCGAAGCTTGCCTAGCCCTGCAGCTTGTGGCCGATAAACTCCTTGATTTTCCGGGCGAGGTCATCGGCTCCCATGTCTCGGAAGTCCTGATCCGCACCTGGAATGACGGCGAGCGTCACAGTCTTGAGGCTCGCAAACTCCGGTTCGGCAGCCTTCACATCGCTCAGGACAGGGTCGGCGTCGCCCACCGCGACCAATACGGGGACTTTGATGCTTTGCAGCAGGTTCGTTGTCTTGAACTTGGCGTTGACCCCGTAATAGTTCGCGAAGGAGCCCGCCGTCACCCGCGGCTTCGCGCAAGTCAGGAATCCCGGCACATCGACAAAGAGATTGCCGCGCTCGCTGGCGACGAGCTCCTCGGCCTTCGCCAATTCCTGCCGCAACGACTGCCCGAAACGCGCGCGATAGTCTGCCTCGGCCTTCTCTTCGCTCTGCATCAAAGGCGACATGAGGACGGCCCGCTTCACGGTCTTATCGAGCCGGTTGATGGCATAAAGCGCAACCTGATTGGCGCCACGCCCCTGACCTGCCACTGTGATGGAGGTCGCGCCCTTTTCTTTCAGCCACTGGACCCAGTTCGCGATCTCGTCGATGGCGTCCTCGTGGCGGTGATCCTGCTCCATGGCGCAATCGAACATGCCGTGGCGCTTATCCATGCCGAGCCCAAGCGTTATGGCGAGCGAGCTGATCCCCTGATCGCGCAGGCTGTCCTGCAGGGCCGCCATCAACTCCATGCGCTCGTGGCCAAGCGTGTCGTGCACCAGCAGAACCACCTCGTTCTTCACCGATTTGCCCGGCGCCACTTCAAGATTGGCCGATAGCTCAAGGCCTAGGTAATCCAAGGTAACCTGCTCAGCCGCGCATCTTGTGGCTGCAGCCGCAATCGTAAGCGCCGCCAAGGCGGAGATAAGCAGGGCGCGCATGATTTCCTTCCGGTTAAGCCTTCACAAGGCTCTCGCTACCGGCGCTTATGGACGAAATCAGGGCCAAAGTCCGAAGATGGCCTTATTCATGGTGACAAAAGGGCGCCAAGAGCTACTTTCGGCGGCTTTTCCGGCGCTGCGCCTTCATTTTGCGTGCGTGGGAGGATACGGCTTCTTTGGTTATCAGCGGCTCTGGCTTCAGCGCGCCCGATGATGGATTTGCGATGTCCGCCGATCCCCTGTCTGGGGCGGATGCCTGAATTCGTTGCCTTGCGGAGCCTTTTGCCCAGACGTTCACCGCCTCGACGACGGCTGCGAACGCCATCGCGAAATAGATATATCCGCGCGGAATGTGAAGGCCGAAGCCGTCTGCGACGAGCGCGACGCCGATCAGGATCAAGAAGCACAAGCCGAGCATTTTCGTTGTCGGATGGCGCTTGATGAACCCTCCGACAGGCCCGGCCGCCGCGTACATGATGCCGATGGAGATGCAGATCGCAGCCACCATGACCTCGATGTCACGGGCGAGCCCGACCGCCGTGATGATCGAATCCAGCGAGAAGACGAGGTCCATGACAGCGATTTGCGATATCACCGCACCGAAACTCGTCTTAAGCCTGGCCGCATCGGACGGACCTTCCCGGCCCTCTATCTCGGCGTGGATTTCCTGAGTGGCCTTCACCATCAAGAACAGGCCGCCGCCAATCAAAATCAGGTCGCGCCAGGAGAAATCCTGTCCTGCAACGCTGAAGACGGGATAGGTAAGGCGGGTGATCCAGCTGATCGCCGACAGCAAGGCGAGACGCAAACCAAGCGCCAGACCAAGCCCGACCGCCCTGGCCCGTTGCGCTTCTCTCTCAGGAAGCGCGTGCGTGAGGATCGACAGGACGACAATGTTGTCGATGCCAAGCACGACCTCCAAAACCGTCAGAGTGAGGAGGCTCGCCCACGTGGCCGGATCGAAGAGCAGGTCCATGTAAAGCCCAGCCGCAGCGCGGCCTTCTATCTGGAGAGGTGTCTCAATTCACGGACGTAAAGCGTGGCCGCTTCCAGCCCGCGCTTACGCCGATAGCAACGGCATAGATCGCAGCCAAAACGAAGATGACGCCCTGAGCAGGAGATCCCGGGAAGCCGTGAAGGATCGCGCTCACAGCAGCCGCGCCCCATGCTGAAACAACGGCGAAAGTCAGCATCCGCAGCCGTCTCACCCGGAGCGGATGAACCCAGTAAAGCGGTATGAAAGTGAAGATCGCGCAAATTGCGATGACCAGGGCGGAAAAGGCGGGCGCAAGATCCAGCACAAAGCAATAAAGCACAACGACATTCCAAATGGCGGGGAACCCTACGAAGTAGCCCTCGGCCGTCTTACTTTCCGTATCGGAGAAGTGATAAAGTGAAACGAGCATAATGACTGAGGCTAATATCAGCCGCAGGCTTTCCGGCACGATTTCCGCGCGCGCGACCATAAAGGCCGGCACCGTAACATAGGTCAGGTAATCGACCAGGTGGTCGAGCTCTTCTCCAGAGAAACGCGGCAGAACGCGCTTGACGTCGACCAAGCGCGCGAGCGGTCCGTCAACACCGTCCACGATCAAGGCAGCGCCTAGCCAAGCGAAAGCGACCGCCCAATGGCCATCGCTTGCGGACAGGAGGGAAAGAAGACCGAGCACACCCCCGGTTGCGGTCAAAATATGAACCGCCGCCGCCGCGACGAGCCTGACATTGCTTTTCGGGCGCAGGCTCATCCAGGCGAACTCACGTGGGTCGCGGTTTAAAATTTGTGGCTTAGCGTGCCCTTAATCTGCATATCGCCGTCGGGCGCATGCTGATCGAGCTGGAAAGCTTCCGGCCCATTCTTGGGGCCATAAAGCAACTCAAGCCCGAAATCCAGCTTCGGAAGAGTGCCAATCGTCCCCAGCCCCGGTATCGTTACATCCGTCCCTTGCGACTTTCCAACCGACATCGAGTCGTTGAGGTCGAACTGCGGAACCTGTCCGGATATGCCCGGCTGGGTGAACTGAGAGGGCGGATTCGCCTGCATGCTTGCCGGTGGAGCCGGTACAGGCTCCGTTGAAAAAGCCCATGCTCCAGTGATCTGCTGGGCAAGCGACAAGGCGATGCAACACGCCAGTGCCGCCCCCTTCAACTTTATTTGCCTGCCCATGACTCTCTCCCGCCTAACGCCTCTAAGATGATTTCTAACCCCTGTGAATGCAAGTTTATTGATTTATGGCTCAAGCGCTTGGAATTTTTAGTGTTTTTTCGAGGAGCCTGTGAATCCGTTGCGGAAAAGCATCAGTGGCGGCGAGGGCGGCCTTATTTTAGTCTCGAATTCCCAAGGCTAAGAGGCAGTTTCGTTGCGCAGCCACTCAAGATAGGATGCCGCAACCCGGCGAGGCTCAAACACGATAAGTGCGGGAACGGTATAAGGATGCTTCGCCGCCAGGGCTTCCAGCACTTGGGACTCCAGCTCTTTTCTTGTCTTGACGAGCATTGCCACCTCGTTCCCGTTTTCGATGGCGCCCTCCCACCGATAGATTGAAACCATCCCAGGAAAAATATTGACGCAGGCGGCAAGCTTCTCTTCAACGAGTGCACCGCCCACTTTCCTTGCCTCCTTTTCGTTCGGGAATGTGGTATATAGAACGATCATGTCGGCATCCTGGTCCATGGTTTCCCTCGAATGTGCATCATCTGTGCTCTGTCCGATTTGCCGGACGCCAAAGCTCGGGATTTACCATGGCCGAGATAAGGCCGACCCCTGCTCAGACGGCCGTCTTTGCTGATAAGGTTCGTCTTGGTTTCGTTGCAAGCCCCGCGCCTGAAGCGCAAGCGGCACTAAAGCAGCTTACAAAGCGCTATGGGGCGGCCGAGCCGGCTTCGGCCAGCGTGATCATCGCGCTCGGCGGCGATGGGCTGATGCTGCAAACGCTCCACCGTTTCATGGGGATGGAGATTCCCATTTACGGCATGCACCGCGGCTCTGTCGGCTTCCTGATGAATGAGTACAAGGACGATGACCTCATCGAGCGCGTATCCCACGCGAAGCTCAGCATCATCCACCCGCTGAAGATGCAGGCCGAAAATGTGGCCGGCGAGCAACTGAACGCGCTTGCCATCAACGAAGTGCATCTGTTCCGCCAAACGGCGCAAAGCGCGCGGCTGGCGATTGTGGTTGATGGCAAGGAGCGCCTCAGCGAACTCATTTGCGACGGCGTGCTCGTTTCGACGCCGGCGGGAAGCACGGCCTATAACCTCTCCGTCGGGGGGCCGATCCTGCCCTTGAAAGCGCGTCTTCTCGCGCTCACCCCGATAAGCCCGTTTCGACCCAGGCGCTGGCGCGGCGCGCTCCTGTCGAACAAGGCGCAAGTCAGGATTGCGGTTATGGAGGCCGATAAGCGGCCCGTTAGCGCGGTCGCCGATCATGCCGAGTTCCGGGACGTGCTCAAAGTCCTCGTTCGGGAGGAACGCAGCATCGGTCTCAAGCTTCTCTTCGATCCGGGGCACGCTCTTGAGGAGCGCATCCTCGCGGAACAGTTTCGTTTTTAGGCTCTTGGTTGACCGGACAGGCCGGTCCGACTTAAATCCCTCAAGGTTTCAGGGCCGCAAAGGTCAACGAGAATGAGGATACTCAGCACAGTCATTCTGGTCACATTTGCCTTTTGCAGATTTGCATTCCCATGCCAGGCCGAGGACGTCCGCACGGTTGTCATTCTGGACGGCACTGCCCAGATGAGCGCGAATCTGGGCCAAAAGCGCAAATTGGACTGGGCAAAAACCGGCCTTAGCGGCGCTGTGAGCCGGATGGACCCGGCGAATTCGTTCGCTCTCTGGACTTTCGGCACGGTTCCACAAAAGAAGTGCGAGGACATCGGCGAACTGGTTCCGCTTCAACCTGCCGGTGGCGCTCTTGGCAAGCTGGACAAGGCGCTGAGCGCTCTTCAGCCGAAAGCGGCGCGGGCGCCCGCCATGGACGCCTTGCAGGCAGCCCTCAAATCGGCCGTCCCGTCGGAAGCAAAGCCCGTATCTGCCGTTCTGGTCGCTGGAACAGGAGACGATTGCGTTGGCGATGTCTGCGGTGCCGCCGGACGGATTCATGGCCGTTACCCGAATGCCAAGCTGACGGTCCTTGGCCTGAACATGAGCGAACAGGTTGCGGCGAACTTCACCTGCGCGGCGAAGACGATGGGCGGCGCGTTCACAGCGGTGAAGAACGGCGCCGATCTCGAACGCAGCTTGCGGGAAGCGCTCGGCGCCGCAAAAACAGCCGGACAGCCAGTGGCTGCCATCGCAGCATCTACCGTCGCAGCATCTACAAATGTCGCGAGCGCTGGCACTGATTCGAATGCGCCCGAACAGCCGGCGGCTTCCCCGGCAAGTCCGCCCCCTCCCGCGGACCAACCCGTGCAGAAGGAGCCGGAAGAGAAGCCGGCGCTTCCCCCGCAGCCCGAGCCGAACGTCGTGCTTTCCGCCACGCTTATATCCGGCATGCCGCCGCTCGAGTCCGGAGTCACTTGGGAGATTTACAAAGTTCAGATCACGCCCACGGGACAGGCCCGCCTCGCCGAAGCACCCCTTTGGGTTGGCGGCGGAGGGCAGGCGAAGGCTAAACTGCCCGAAGGCCGGTATGGCGTAAAAGTGGCTTACGGCCTTGCCACGGCAACCGGAGAGTTCACGCTCGGCGCTGAGAAGGTAGAGATGACGATTCCGCTCGATGCGGGCACCATCGTGGCCGAGGCGCAGCAAGCGCCGAATGGGCCGCCTGTCGAAAACGCATTCTTTATCGTTTCTCAAACGACGTCGGCCGGTCGCGAAGAACCGGGCCGTTCAAGCGGAGCCCCTGCACTTTTCCATCTCAATGCGGGGGACTATGTGCTGTCCGCTTTTTCGAGTGCGGCGACGCTTGACGCATCAGTAAAGGTCATAGCCGGAAAAGTTTCGGTGGTCCGCATGGCGTTGAACGTGGGCACACTTGAGATCAAGACCCTCGCCAAAGAAGGTTCTCCCGAACTCGTGGCAGCCTGGCATCGGCTCTCCCCGGCTGCTTCAGACCAGAAGACCGTGCTGAGGTTCTCCGGCTCCTCGAACAGATTGCAGCTTCCAGCCGGCAGCTATCGCCTCGAAACGATCTACGGCAATGCGCGAGAAGAGAGCGTTGTCACAGTGAAGGCCGGACAACTCACATCGCAGAATGTGATCCTGAACGCGGGTGAGGCGAAGCTCAGTCTCCCGACCGGCAAAGCCGATAAGATTTGCGCTGTCTACGAAACTGGTTCGGATCGCGCGCTTGGCCCGATCGGGCGCGCCGCCGGCTCCGACATCCGGTTCATCCTCAAGGCCGGGCGTTACGACGTGGAATGCCGTGAAAAGGGAGACACCGCGCCACCCAAGCAGGCTGCGATTACGGTGGTGGCCGGCGAGGTCCAGTCCGCAAAATTCCAGGAGTAGCCGACTTCGCCTCATTTTAATCGAAGCCCCTTCCTACATTGCGGCTCGGCTGGTGCTTTCTGAGACTCGTTTCGCCTGGGGGACCTGATGCGCGGGGTAAGGTATGCAATCCTTGTTCGCGCCATCGTGCTCGGGGCCGCCTTCTTTCTCTGGGCAGGAGAGCATTTCGCACCCCAGGCCGAAGCAGCGCCAAAGATGATAAAGGGGCAGATGCCCGCCGATGGCGAGGACATCCCCGTCGAGGGCGACGGAGCAGGCATCCCCGTCGAGCCCGGCGCCGAAGAGCAAGCTGAAGCGAGGCCCGTTCCGCCAACCTCCGGTCCGCCGGCTGCGATTACGTTCACGGCCTATCTGAGTGAAGGCAGCGCGCCCATGACGTCCGGCATCGTCTGGCGCATTTTCCAGGGGCGCGCTGGGAGCGACGGCAACTATAAGCTTCTCACCACCCTGCGGGAGTTGAGACCGACGATCGAGTTGAAGCCCGGCGAGTATCTGGTCAACATCGCTTACGGGCGCGCGAACCTGACAAAGAAGATCGGCGTGTGGCCTGAAAAACCCGCCAATGAAGACTTCGTCGTTAACGCTGGCGGCCTTCGGCTGACGGCGACACTCGCGCGCGCGCCTATTACGCAGGACAACCTCCTGAAATTCGAAATCTACTCAGACACGCAGGATCAAGCCGGGAACCGGCAAAAGATATTCGCAGAGCTTCATCCAGGGGTTGTCTTGCGCTTGAACAGCGGCGTGTATCACATCGTGAGCACCTACGGCGATGCGAACTCGGCGATCTCGACCGACGTTGTCATCGAGCCGGGCAAGATCACAGAGGCGGGGGTCGACCATGATGCAGGCAAGGTGACGTTCAAGCTCGTTCAGCGATCGGGGGGAGAAGCCCAAGCGGATACGAGATGGACCATCTACAACGCGGGCGGCGATGTTATCAAGGAAAGTGCGGGCGCCTTCCCGACCCATATTCTGGCCGCGGGCGAGTATAGGGTGGCGGCCCAGCATGGCGAGCGGCAATATGCCGGCGCTTTCACAGTTGCCGCCGGAGAAAACAAGCCTGTCGAGATTGTTATGCATTAGAAAGAAACTATCTATCTGCGGATGTGGATATAAATATGCAACTCGTTTCATTCCCAGTGGGTCGGCCGCAATGCCGGTGTCGAACTAAGCAGACTTCGCCTGACGCGCCACCGGATCGCCGCCTCTGTCATCCCGGAAAGGCGAAGCCTTATCCGGGATCGTAACAAATTGAATCGCCTGTCTTTTTACGATCCCGGCTCGCGCTTCGCTTGGCCGGGATGACGAATGCAGAGCGGGCCGCATCCGTTGGCCGGATGAGCGGAGTCTGCTTAGCCTTAGATGGCCGGCGGCAGAGCAAGCTGTTCGACGGTTACCGGCAACTCAATGTCGGAGAAATAAGAACTTGAAACGAAACCGCTCTGTGCTTGCTGCCTGGCTGCCTGTCATACTCTGGAGCGCAATCATCGCTCTTGAAATCTTCATTTGGCTCGGCAGCGAATACGGGGGGCTTCTTGGAAAAGCTGGCTTTCTGGCTGTTTGGTCAGGTTGATCCGGCGCGCTTCGATCTGTTTCATCACATTTTGCGGAAAGGCGGGCACTTCCTGGGGTACGGGGTCCTTGGCTATCTCTGCTTTCGCGCATTTTCTCGTACCCTGAAATCCACGCCTCCCATGACCAATGCCGCGCTTGCGATCCTCTGTGCGACATTCGTCGCTGCACTGGACGAATTGCATCAAAGCTTCTTGCCCGACCGAACGGGCCAATTCCAAGATGTGGCGCTGGATGCTTTCGGCGCGGTTGCGCTCGTGTGTCTGGCCACGATCTTCGTCGGTCGCCGCCGCTTAAAGCCCACACCCTAGCGCAGCGTCCTCGCCACGCGCATTTTCGTAAACATTTCGTTCGCTGCGTCGAGCCTTAATACAATTGCTGGTTAACAGAAGCGCGCCGGAATTACTTCCCACCGTGTGTTGGTAAATAACTTCTTTAAGCGGCGCGAAATGGAGGAATGCCGCGCCTACGGCCGGACAAAGGGCGGATACCATAAGGCACTGAGATTGCTATATTTTTTATTGTTAACAAGTTACCCATTAAATAAAATCTAATGCTGGAATTTTCCCATTTACTGGGACGAGCAAAAGTCCGTTAAATATGTTTCAAGATCGCAAATTAACGCTTGCGAAGAGCCGGAACTGCACGGCGCAGGCAGCGGCGATGGCATCTCGTTTGTATTTTTCCAAGCATTATCAAGGACTTGAGCTGCGTTAACCTGGCATCAAGGCGATTTCGCTGAAGATCTTTCAGAACAAGGAATGCGGTGACAAGCGTCAGGGACAAGTTGACAAACCGCATGCCGCCATTTGCAGGATGCCATACAAAATGGACCATCGCCCGCAATCCGCGTACGGCCCGTGTCTGCTGGCCACGTGTCCGGGGAGGCATCCATTCATGATGCCTGGAGTGTTTGCTCAGTCGGTTTCGTCCCTGAACTGGCCGATGACAAAAATGCACAGGCATATGCTGCAGACCAGGTACATCATGATGGTCGCCGACCAGGCCAGATACCGCTCCGAAATCGCATTGTCGGAAACGGGTATGGTGAGGAGGGTCTGCTCAAGATTTTGCGTGGAGGCAACCGCCAGATAATGGCTCGCAGAAAGGCAAAGCCCCAGAAAGATCGAACCGGCGAGCGTGAGAATGACCCCGCGGCGCCGGAAGAGAAACCAAAGCACGATGGCCGCCACCTGAACCGAAACCGCGATGCTGACAAGAGCCAGAAACCACAAAAAGGTCAGGCCGCGCCCGGCGATGGCGGCGATGCCCAAATAGTTCGTAGCGGCGATTGTGGCCGCCAGGACCGCTATTGCGATAGGGCGACGGGCGCGATAAGCGCCTTTGCGCCCGCCAACCAGAAGGAGCGAGGCCGTAGAGCCCACAAGAGCGGCTGGCGGCCGAGGATGCAAGCAACATCGGATTTTGCAGGAAATTCAGAGGCGCTTCGAGCGAAAGCAGCCCGACGAATTGCATCACCCATAGCGATCCGCCAAGGGCCACCGATGCCATAAGAAGCCGCCCTCGCCTTTCGCCCCGGCTCAGCGCGCCCAGATTGGACATCATCACACACGCCGTAAAGGCCCCAAGGATTGCGATTGTCGTCGAAAGGACCACCAAGCTTGGGTCGTGTGCAATCATGAGGCGAAACCTGGCTCGGCTATCTGGCGTCAGGCTGCAGAAATTAAGCGATTATACATTATCCCGGTCTTAAGAACGCAATTGTGGCCGATATGCCTTTTTTGTTGTCACGGCCGCAAACAAGTCTGATCTGGGGCTTGGATGCCTGACTGCGGCGCGACCAAGCGCGCCAAGAATAGGGACAACGCAGTCTGAGAAGTCACGAAGCTCCTCGCGCAAGGTGACGCGGCGTGGAATTATCGTCACGCCCCTGCGGCCAAGCGATGTCTCCCCGAAGCCACGATACCAGGAGCCCCACCCATTCCTTTGCGGCTATATCCAGCCGCCGCAACCCATCGGAAGGCTTCCCAAAAACCTGCCAAAAATCCTCAGGCCCGCTGGTACGAAAATCTCCCGCCTGCGGAATGATGCGAAATCCCTGCGCTTCGAACAAGGCTCTTGCCCTGGGCATATGGGAAGCGGAGGTGACGAGGATCCAGCGCTGATCGGGTTGAGGCTGCACCAGCTTGGCCGTGAAAACCGCGTTCTCAAGCGTATTGCGTGAACGATCCTCCAGCCGGAGCCGGGGCGGCGTTATCTTAAAGCCCGCGAAGAACCTTCGGGCAAGCTCGGCCTCCGGTTCCTGTTTGCTGCCTGGGAAAAATTCGCCATTCCCGCCAGAAAAGATGACCGGCAGGGCGGGATATTGCTGCGCAAGGCGAACCGCTTCGATCATGCGATCGGCCGCCTCATTCAAGATCGGCCGCCTGTCGCCTAAGTCCTGGGCGCCCGAAATGGCGCCCCCAAGGACGATGATCCCGGCCGCCTCGTCGACGGGTTCCTCCATCCCGATCCGGGCGCGGTCTTCAAGAGGAATAAGCAGCCAGTTGGCCAGTGGAGAAAAACCGGCGATCAAATACAGGGCAACACCGCAGAAAAGCACCGTCAGCCCCGAGCGTTTGCCGCGGGCAGCCATGAAAAGGCCGGCCACGAGCACAATCGCTATGAGGGTGGAAGGTTGAAAAAATGCCCAGACAATCTTTGATAAGTAAAACATTGCGGCCGCAAATCGCTTTCTTTTCTAACGCAGTAAACTGTTCAATGAATTGACAGGAATGGCCTTATCGAGATTGCTGAAATGGCCGAAAGCCAAAATCTCTTCCGCTTTGAACCGGAGCATGCCCAGCAAAGAGCGCATGAGAGCGGAGCCAAGCGCGATGCAGGATGCGCCCGCCCTGGAAAAGGTCTTCAAATCCGGCGCTGGCGTAAGGCTGATCGTGATGCACAACGGCCCATCGATCTGCGCCGAAAGCCGCTCGATAATCTGGATATGCTGAGCGCCGGGCACTGATATGCAGTCGGCGCCCGCGGCGAAATAAACTTCAGCCCGCTCGACAGCTGTCTCGAAAGGCGAGTGCGTCGGAGGTTCGAGAAGAAATGCCTCGGTCCTTGCGGTAATCACCGCGGGAACCCTGGCTTCGAGGGCTGCCGCTTTCGCGCTCCTGATCGCCGCAGCCATCTCCTGCATGGATGCGATGCCGTGCGCGCCGCCTCGTCCGCCGTCGCCGATGACGACCCCGACGCAGCCCGCCGAGACCACAGCCTCGACCGCGCCCGCGATCTCCTCAACCGGCCGTCCCACGATGCCTTCCAGATCCGCGTTGACCGGTACGGCGAAGTTGCTTGTGATTTTCTGCGCCGCTCCAACCAACTCGCCGAGCGTGAGCCGCTCATGCGGCATCAGGCCCTGCGCCCAGGCGATCGAGTTCGGGAGACATTCCGATCAGGTCGAAACCAGCGTCCGCCATCACACGGGCGGACACGACATCCCAAATCTCCGGAAGTATAAATGCCTCACGCGCCTGCAACCGTTTGCGGAAGCGGCGCGCCTTTTCCCTTTGTTCTTTGAGCTTGTTCTCGTCGAAGCTAGCCGTCTGATCCGAGTCAGCAAACTGGTCTGTGGCCATAATGCACGACGAGCTCTAGCTAGAGGTTGATCAGCAACTTTGACTGGCAAAATCGGCCAATCCTGTCTTGGCTTCCTCGTTAGAATGCTCTCATGACTGCCGCAAGCAAAAAGCGCCGCTCATCCAAAGTGGGATTGCCGCTGGTGCAAGCGCGTCGCGCGGTTATCCTTCGGGATAGGGCTCGGAACGCAGACGGCGGGTGTCGACGAACCCCACCAGGCCGAGATAGCGGACGTGACACCATTCGGCATTGCAATTGCCAACGGGCACAATCCCGCGGGCATAGAATGGGATCTCGCCCACGACGTCGGCGTCAGGGCTTCCGAAGCTGAAGACCTTTACATGCGAGTCACCTTCGACGCCGTATTTCGGGGCGGGTGGTATTTCCATGCGGCCCAGAAAGCGGCTTTGAATGTATCCCCTCACGCCGCCATGCTCGATCAAACACCATCGGCGTACGCACGTCTCCAACCCGGCGACGCCGGTCGCCGATGACGGAAGCGCTCCGACCACCCGCGCGCTATCCACTGGCCCCTCTCGCAGCAGAAGGCTTTCTTCGGCTTTGAGGCCGATCAAGCGATAAGAGAGGCGCAAACCCTCCTTTGGCGCAGCAACGGGGGCAGATGCTGGGGGCGGCTTTTGCAGGCTGGCTCGCGCCACGGGCTGCAAGGAAGGTGTTCCCGCGCCGGCCTCTTTGGCGGGCACTTCGACAATGAAGACATCGTAAATCCAGCCCCGTATGGCTTTATACTCGACGGCGCACCAGCCTTTCGCGCAGGGCTGGAAGGAGGCAACCACGGCGTCTTTGGGGACTGATGCTACCACCGGCGATTGGCTGGAGGGCGCGCCGCGAAGGTGTGCGGCTCTGGACACTTTCCAGGTCTTGGGTGGCTCGTCCCTCGCCATCGCCAAAGACGCAGTCACAGCAGCGAAGACAACGGCAGCAGAGACGCTGAACAGAAAAGGTACATTGCGGCGCTTTTTCTTCACTGCCCGTTCTCCAAAGGGCTACTCAACCTGTAGGCTACAGGGACACGAAACTCGCCTAAAAGCGTGGATTGCTTGGAAATTTTGATTTGCACTCTACATTGATTAACGGATCCTTGTGGCTGAATAGTGGAGCAGGGAACGATGCCTTTCGAGCAAGCGTGCGTGCGTTTCGGACTTTTGTTCCTGGCTCTGTCGCTGCAGGCGCTCTCGCTGCGGGCGGAGGAAATCCAGTCCAAGCCGGTGGCGGCGCCGTCCGCTTCCCCTTCCAGCACAGCGGCTCCGCAAACGCGGCAAACGCCGCTCGACGCGAGCGGACTGCAGTCGCAAGCCCTGCTCGCCTCCATCGACAAAATTCTGAAGCGGGCCGCGGCCGCGCGCGAGTCGGCAAAAACCGCGCCCCCGCGCGACAAGATTTCTGTTCGAGCCCGTGTGGACGGAAACGCGCGAGGAGCGGGAAAAGGAAGTCCGCGATCTGCTCGACAGCGCGCTCGCTGTTGTCACGGATGCCCCTATTCTCAAGCTTCAAGAGGACATCCGGAAAAACCGGGAGGAAGTCGTGGCCGACCGGGAACGCATGGCAACGCTCCGCGAAAAACGCCTCGAGGCTCCGCAATCCGGGCTGCTGCCGAGCTTCTTCAGTGAAACGAAAGAGTCCATCGAGAAGTCGATGACGGCCCTTGAGGCGGATATCAAGAAACGCGAAGCCGAAATCCTTCGCATCAAGCAGGAGATCGGCAAAAGTCTCACGGCCGCGGGGGTGCTGCTTTCGCAAGATCAGCTCGATCTCCTTCTTGACGGCGTGCTCGGCGACGACCTCCTGAAACTCATGACGGCCTTTGAGGTCGCAAAGGTCGCGGACCAGAGGCTCGGAACGCTCGTGAAGCAATCGAACGAAGACCTGAAATCTGCGCGCCGCTACTTCGCCATGCACGCGGCGCTTTTTGCGATGCTGGTCCAGGCCCAGGACATGCTGATCGGACGCATCGACAAGGTTTATCAAGCGCGCCTCAGCGACATCATAAGCAACATCAACCAGACAGCCGCAAAAACGCGAGAGCTGTTGCAATCGGCCGGCCGGGACGATCAGCTCAAGGCGCTGGAAGCCAATGTGAAGGCGCAGGAAATCTCACGGCGTGTGTCAACCTTCTATCGCGACTACCTGCAGAATCAAAGGCGGCTACTGGCGCAGGCGAGAGACAGGACTCTTTTCGATTTGCGGGTCGCAGATAATACTTATGAAACTGTAGAGGAAAGTTTCCAGTTAAAAACGCTCATGGATGAAGCGCGGACGTCGTTTGAATCTGTGCAAAGATTGGATCATCCCGGCTTCGAGCAAATCTTTCGCAACGAAAATTTAAGACGTGAATTCGAGAATCTGACACAGAAACTCGGTCCCTCCTCCTGACGGATGCTCGGCTGTAGCCTCGAATCAACAGGAGACCGGCAATCCGGGGCGGTGTCGTTGTTTGGCCTTCGAAACACACTAGCTTCGAGTCTATAGTGCCGCTTCCCTTCTGGAGATGGGTGTCTGTGATGAGGTTTGTGCTTGCGCTTTTACTCCTGGGAGCGGTCTCATGCGAGGTGCTCGCCGACGATGCTGATTGCGCCTACGATCCCAAGCTGTCCCACCTTTCGAGGATCGTGGCTGCCGAATTGATGCATGGCCCGATTTATGGGACGGCTCTCAACGACGCTTCGAACAAATCCCAAAGCCGGACCTTGAACCTCCGCGACCACGAGGTCGTCCTCACTTTCGATGACGGGCCGCTCGCAGCCAACACGCAAACGGTGCTCGACACGCTTCAAAAGCACTGCGTGAAGGCGACATTCTTCTCTGTCGGGCGGATGGCGCAGGAGAACCCCAAGCTCCTCAAGGAATTGGACCAGAAAGGGCACACCATCGGGTCTCACACATGGTCCCATCCGCGCGCCATGCACCTGATGCCGGCGGATGACGCAAAACTTGAGATCGAGAAGGGCTTTGCCGCTGTCAGCCAGGCGCTCGGCAAGCCGATCGCGCCCTTCTTCCGGTTCCCTGGGTTGAGAGACACACCTGAAACCGCAGCCTATCTCGCCAGCCGCAACATCAGCATCTGGTCTGTCGATGTGATCTCAGGCGACACGGAGCCCGGAGCAACTTCTGCACGCATCACCAGCAATGTGCTGAGCCGGATCAAGCAGCTTGGCAAAGGGATCATCCTTTTCCACGACATCAAGAAGCCGACGGCCGAGGCGCTGGATGGGATTCTCACGCAGCTTGAGAAAGACGGTTTTAAGGTCGTCCACGTCGTCTCCAACACGAACTATCAGCCGAACCCGGAATTGATTGCGCGGGCCGATGCGTTCCGCACCCCGCCTGAGAAGGCGACGATGACCGGGACATGGGTCGCATCCGCAAAGGCTGAGAAGGAAGACATGAAGGACGGAAGCGTGGATGTCATGCACACGGAGTGGCTCGACCTGAAGCAAGCGAGCGATAAGCTTGCGAGCCAGGAAGGCGCGAACCCCGTAGCCAGCGCCCACGCGGGTCAGAACAGCTGGGCGCCCAACGGCCATGTCCGCTAAGCCCGAGGGCCTGTTTCCGCACTGTAGCTAGCAAACTTCGCTCATCCGGCCAACGGATGCGCCTCGCTCCGCTCTTCGTCATCCCGGCCAAGCGAAGCGCGAGCCGGGATCGTAAAAAGACCGGCGATTTAAATTGTTGCGATCCCGGATAAGGCTTCGCCTTTCCGGGATGACGGCGGCGGCGATCCGGTGGCGCGTCAGGCAACCTCCGCGTTAGACCCCCTCGAAGGCGAATTCTGGGGGCGCTTTTCGCGCGAGACTTGTTGCCGGCATTTTTGTTCTCCTATTGTTGCGCCTGAGCAATACGGGGCGGCAACGGTAGCTTATGAAACAAGACGAAGCTCTGCAGATCCTGAAAGCCGGCGCGAGCGTGTTTCTGACAGGCGAGCCGGGAAGCGGCAAAAGCTACGTGGCATCCCGCTTCGTTGGCTACTTGCGGCGCGAGAGCATACCGGTTGCTGTAACGGCATCGACGGGCATCGCCGCGGCTCAGCTCGGCGGGATGACGGTGCACGCATGGAGCGGGATCGGCACGCGGTCGCAGGTTACGCGCTCCGACATGGATGTGATCGCGAAAAGCCGCCGTGTCACCGACCGGATCAAGAAGACGCGCGTCCTCATCATCGACGAGGTCTCGATGCTGTCGGGACAGACCTTGTCCGCAGTCAGCCAGGTTTGCCAGTTCGTTCGGAAATCGAATGATCCGTTCGGCGGCCTGCAGGCGGTTTTTGTCGGCGACTTCTTCCAGCTTCCGCCGGTCATTCGCCGCGACGAGCACCCGGGCGCGGAGATGGAAAGCCAGGACGAACATGACCGCTCGCCCTTCGCTTACGCCTCTCGCGCCTGGCGCGACCTCGATCCTTCGATCTGCTACTTGACGGAACAGCACCGCCAGACCGACGCCGGGTTCTCGTCACTTCTTGGCGCGATCCGCTCCAACCGTTTTGGCCAGGATCATCGCGAAATCCTCACAAGCCGCAAGCTCAAGATGGACAGCCTGCCGGGAAGCATCACGCGGCTCTTCACCCACAACATGGACGTCGACCGCATCAATCAGGCGGAGCTTGTGAAGCTGCCGGGCGAAGCCCGAAGCTTCCTCATGACCTCGATGGGTGACAAGCTTCTCGCGGAGGGCCTCAAGCGCGGCTGCCTTTCGCCCGAGCGGCTGGACCTGAAGGTTGGCGCGAGCGTGATGTTCACCAAAAACGATCCCGAAGGCCGCTTCGTGAACGGCACCCTCGGCGAGGTCACTGAGTTTGCGCGCGAAGATGGCTTTCCCGTCGTGGTCACGAAAGGCGGCTCGACCGTCTTCGTGAAGCCCGCGGAATGGAAGGTCGCCGAAGACGATGCTTTCAAGGCCGGGATCGAACAGGTTCCGCTGCGCCTCGCCTGGGCGATTACCGTGCACAAGAGCCAGGGCATGTCGCTCGACGCGGCCGTAATGGATTTGTCGAACGCTTTCGAATATGGCCAGGGCTATGTCGCTCTTTCGCGCGTGCGAAGCCTGAGTGGCCTGCACCTGCTCGGCTGGAATGAGCGCGCACTCCGCGTGCACCCCGAGGCACTGGCAAAGGATGGCGATTTCCGCCGCTCTTCAGACGAGGAACAGGAGCGCCTCACCGCCACAGGGATGGCCAAGACCGAAGCGCTTCACCAGGCTCATCTCAGGGACATGAAGGGGCTTCCGGCCTCGCAAGCGAAACCTGTGGCCGCCGCCGCGAACGGCCGGATCGCCAACGCCGGTAAGAAGTGGACCTCCGAGGAGGACGCGGATATTTCAGCGCGGCACAAGCGGGGCGAGACCGTGAAGGCCATGGCCGCCGCGCTCGGCAGGCAGGAAGGCGGCGTCCGCGCCCGCCTCGTGAAGCTCGGCCTTATCTTGAAATAACACCGGCCGCGCCCGGATACGCTTTCATTCATACGCAAAAGTGATCGGTGGCCGCGGTCTGTTCTCTGCTACCTATTCCCCTCCCCAGCATTATAGCTCGATAGAGATGACCGGCCGGAAAAGGGCCGACCGGCCTCGACTGCGGCATTTGTGCCTAAGAGGCAACGCTCTCCGAGTAATGAGACTTATTGGCAATAAAACCCCGAAATCCGACGGGAAGTTTTTAGGGCTCAGAAAGGACAAATCAGGTAAGAAAGGGTGGAACAGCCACAATCAAGTAGGCCTCCGGCGAGCGGGAAATCTTCCCGCCGAAGCGTCGGTATGTTTTGGCTCTGGTGTCTTGAACAACCAGGATAGGTGAATTCACGTTCGCGATCAAATTAAGGGGATGACTGGTGAAATTTACTTACGCTTCCATCGCAGCGCTCATGAGCGCCATGTTGATTTTGAGCATTGCCTTCGCGGTGCTGAACATATCGGCGGCACACTCGACGGTGGTGCCGGGCGCTTACTAAAGGCCGGGCGAAACCGCTCAAGGTCACGAACACAGGACTCTTGAAGGTCAAGGCTGCTTGGCGATCATAAAGCTGTTTTTTATGGGCTGTTTGTCCGAATTTCGATGCGTGTCGTGGCGTATCGGTCTTGCAGGATGACACGCCCGATATTTTCTGTTCTTTAGAGCGGCATTGCGCAAAGCCCAGCTCAAGCCTTTTTCCAGCACCTGAATGCACCCCATCATCTCCGTTTCAAACGTCACGAAAACCTATGCCTCCGGGCTCCAAGCGCTGAAAGGCGTAAGCCTCGACATTTATCCCGGCGAGATCTTCGCGCTTCTGGGGCCGAACGGCGCTGGCAAGACGACGCTCATCGGCATCATTTGCGGCACCGTCAACGCATCCAGCGGGACAGTGACCGTCGATGGTTACGACAACGTCAAGGACTACCGGGGCGCCCGCGAGAAAATCGGCCTCGTGCCGCAGGAACTGACGACGGACACGTTCGAAACCGTCTGGTCCACAGTTTCCTTCACACGCGGCTTGTTCGGCAAGCCCCCAAACCCTGCCCACATCGAGAAGGTGCTGAAGGATCTCTCCCTGTTTGATCGCAGGAAGAGCAGGATTCTCACCCTTTCCGGCGGCATGAAACGCCGCGTCATGATTGCGAAAGCGCTCGCGCACGAGCCGCAAATCCTGTTCCTCGACGAGCCGACCGCAGGCGTCGATGTGGAACTCCGCAAAGGCATGTGGGAGCTCATCCGCGAGCTCAGCGCCTCCGGCGTCACCGTTATCCTCACCACGCATTACATCGAGGAGGCGGAGGAGATGGCGGGCAGGATCGGCGTCATCAACAAAGGCGAGCTGATTCTCGTGGAGCAGAAGGACGAACTGATCCGCAAGCTTGGACGGAAGCAGCTCACGCTCGACCTGCAACACAAGGTGGACGCTCTGCCTCCGGAGCTTTCGGCCCATCACCTGGCGCTCATCTCGGATGGCCACCAACTCGTCTATACTTACGACAGCCATGCCGAACGAACCGGGATCACGGCGCTGCTGAACGACCTCTACAAAGCAGGCATCCGGTTCAAGGACCTGAACACGACGCAAAGTTCTCTCGAAGATATTTTTGTTGGCCTTGTGAGCGGAAAATGAACTGGCGCGGCGTCCTCGCAATCTACACCTTCGAGATGGCGCGCATGCGCCGCACGCTGATGCAAAGCGTCATATCGCCCGTCATCTCGACGGCGCTTTATTTCGTGGTGTTCGGCTCGGCGATCGGCTCGCGCATCACCGACATTCAGGGCGTCAGCTACGGCGCGTTCATCGTGCCGGGGCTGATCATGCTGACGCTGCTCACGAACAGCATCGCGAACGCCTCGTTCGGCATCTACTTCCCGCGCTTCATCGGCACGATTTACGAAATTCTGTCGGCGCCCATTTCATCCACCGAGATCGTGATGGGCTATGTCGGCGCGGCGGCAAGCAAATCCATCATCCTTGGCTTGATCATTCTCGCCACGGCGGGCTTCTTTGTACCGCTTCAGATCGCGCATCCGTTCTGGATGATAACCTTCCTGGTGCTCACGGCCTTCACCTTCAGCCTGTTCGGCTTCCTGATCGGCATCTGGGCCGACAATTTCGAGAAGCTCCAGATCATTCCGCTGCTTGTGGTCACGCCCCTCACCTTTCTCGGCGGAACTTTCTACTCCATTCACGTGCTCCCGCCCGCCTGGCAGACGGTGACGCTGTTCAACCCGGTCGTCTACCTCGTGAGCGGCTTTCGCTGGAGCTTCTTCAATATCGCCGATGTGAGCGTGCGGCTCAGCCTCGCCATGACGGCGTTCTTCCTCGTGGCCTGCATGCTCGCCGTATGGCGCATCTTCAGGACCGGCTATCGGCTGAAAACGTGATGCACCCCTAATAATTACACCAACTGTCATAATCCTCTTTCACCCAATGCACCGCGGTCTCAGCGGCGGTATACAGCCAGGACGGATTACGCGCGTCTAGATCTTGGGTAATTGCCTCGGCCTGAGCGCCCGTTGCGTGAATGGCGCCAACATCGAAGCCCATCGCTTGCAAGAGCTTAAGCGCGTTCGCTTCTTTCACACTGGACGTATCGCTGTCTGCATTTTGCGCAAGATCGACCTTGCGAGCGTTGGCTGCGAGGCGGCGAAAGATATAGCGCCCATTCATCCGAAGCCACGGATCGGGTGAGCGATAAGGGCCGTTGGACAAGTCTTCGAAGCGAATCGCAGCTTTCGCATTGCCATGGGCCCAGTCCCAGGCAGACGGCACAATAGCTTTGGCTTCTCGGACAATACGCCCGCCACGCCAGTTGGCGACAGCAACAAAACGCGGCCGGCCCAGGCTGCCGCCGCCCTGTTTGGGCCGACGCATGGTTCGGATAACGGACGCCTCTTTCGGAAGCGCAGCGGCAAAGCCTGACATCACATCCGCAGGCGGCCGCTCGTCCGGCAAGGGATCGATCTTGCTATTCCAGAACCTGGTCCGCTGCTCGTCGGAGCAAGCCACATAGGGCCGAAGCCACGTTTCCTGATCATCCAGTAAGGTGGGACGCGGCGACTTCAATCCTTCACGGTACCCGGCAAGGATGGCGGCCGCAGCTTCGGTGTTACCCAGCTTAACGAACGGAGCGAGGCCCCCTTCTTCAACATCTTTGGCGTCCCGCGCCAGTCGTGCGCTGGCCGCAAGGCGGACAAGATCGTAGGCGTATGGAATGACGGCTGCCTCGTCCAGGTCATTGATACCCCAGACCAATCGGCCTTCGGCATCCCGCCAAGTGCCGAAGTTCTCAAGATGAAGATCGCCCGCAGAGAGAATCGCGGGGGTGTCTTTCAACTCACTGCAAACGCCCTCAATTCCTTTTGCCCAGCGAAAATAGGTCGCGCGCAAGAAGGTGAACGCGTCGCGCTTCATGCGCTTGTGTTTGTAGCTGAGATCGGGCTCGTACACATCGCACTGGGTGCGCAGCCATTCCTCGAACGAGGCATTATCCTCAAGAAAGCTCATGGAGTTGATTTAAATATGCGTCCAAGCCTCAACAACCTCAGTCCAAAAAAAGACCACACACGGCTTGTTGCCCACCGAGACAGTGCGGTCGCCCCTTTGCCGAGATAGACATCTTTTTATGTCCGGTGCGAAGGCGATCACGGCCAACTCCACTCAGCTTTTCACAACCGCCGCTGTTTGTCCGAAGAGGACCTTTTTCGCCTCCTCGCTCATCGTCGGCTCCGTGTTGACCGCCTTCGCGCGCTCATACGCCCGAACCGTAGCGGGGCGTGCCTTGATCTCCTCGAACCAGCGCTTCAGGTGCGGGAACTCGTCCAGGTTCTGGCCCTGGCGTTCATGCGGAACAATCCAGGGATAGGCGGCCATGTCCGCGATGGAGTAATCGCCCGCCACGAAGGGCCTGTCCGCTAGGCGCTTATTGAGCACGCCGTAGAGGCGGTTGGTCTCCTTGACGTAGCGCTCGATGGCGTAGGGGATCTTCTCGTGGGCATAGTGGCTGAAGTGATGGTTCTGGCCGGCCATCGGTCCCAGCCCGGCCACCTGCCAGAACAGCCATTGCAACACCTCGACGCGCCCGCGCAGGTCGGAGGGGACGAAGCGTTTGGTCTTGTCCGCAAGATAAAGCAGGATGGCGCCGGACTCGAAGACCGGGATGGGCGCGCCGCCGCCTTCCGGTTCGCGGTCGATGATGGCCGGAATGCGGTTGTTGGGCGATATGGCCAGGAACTCAGGCTTGAACTGCTCGCCCGCGCCGATCTTCACCGGCACGATCGTGTAGGGCAGGCCCGTTTCCTCCAGAAACATCGTGATCTTATGGCCGTTGGGCGTCGTCCAGTAATAGAGTTCGATCATGACGGGGCCTTTCATAAGTCTATAAGCACAGAAAAACAGGTGCGCTGGATTTAGGTCCACGCTTCTTATCGAATGGCCCGCCGCCGGCCCTGAATTCTATTTTCCATCTGCATATTGTGAAACGATTTGCATGACAAATATCAATCGCTCGCAACCGAGCTTCGGCAACCAGGCCACGGCTCACCCATCATTCGTTCAAGCCGGAGGCTCAGATGTTGAAGTTCTATTTTAATGGCTCGCCCAACCCGACCAAGGTCGCCCTCTTTCTTGAAGAGGCGGGCCTGCCCTATGAGGCGATTCCGGTCGATACGCGCCGCGGCCAGCAGTTAAACGACGATTTCCTTGCGCTCAACCCGAATGGCAAGGTGCCGGTCATCGTCGATGAAGGGGAGCCGATCTTCGACAGCAACGCAATCCTGCTTTATCTCGCGGAGAAGACAGGCAAATTCCTGCCGCAGCATACGTTGGCGGCGCGCGGCGAGCTTTTGTCGTGGCTCATGTTCGTGGGGACTGGCGTCGGGCCATTTAGCGGACAGGCCGTCCACTTTGTGCATTACGCGCCCGAAAAGGTCCCTTATGCTCAAAAGCGCTACCTTTATGAAGCCGAGCGCCACTATGCGATCCTTGATGCGCGGCTCAAGAATCGCCGCCACCTCGTCAGCTACAGCTATACGATCGCCGACATGAGCCTTTGGGGGTGGTCGCGCATGGTGCCCTTCATCCTGGGAGAGCACGCGTGGGAGAAGTTTCCGCATCTGAAGCGGCATCACGACGACATCAGCAAGAGGCCTGCGGCCGTCCGTGCAATGGCGCTCAAAGACACCTATCCGTTCACAACTGTTATGGATGAGGAAGCGCTCCGCCACATGTACAAACATCTGGAATTATAATCAGGCTTCTCCGGCGTTGCAGCCGTCACGAAGCGATCCAGTAAGCCTCGGCCTCCTAGTTCATATTGCCGGCAAGGCCGCCCACTTCGATGAAGCGCGTTTCTGTCAAGTACCCGGATTCATAGTAAATGCTACCTTAGCGTGCAAAACTCCCGGGTTGTGGCATGAAGAAAGTGCTACAACGAAAAACGGGATTAAAGGATATGCTTTCACTTATCCTTGGATATTTGGGGCTGGCGCTTCTACTGGCTGGAGTGGCCTGGGGCTGGGTTATTCTTTATTATACGAGGCCCATGAAAGGAAGGTGGTGACGGCTTCGGTGAAGTCTTTAGCGTGCCGAGGCGTACGATAGCCTGATCTGCACCTTATTCTTGGGGGGCGTTTGTCGGAACCAGCTGGTTCGGGCGATAAATCCCGATTTGTTTAGCGAGCCCGGATTTCAAGAGGGGCAGCGTCTCCCTCCGGGCGCTAGGGGCAGAGCCGGAAGGGAGACGCCTGTCTCGCTCATTTGGCACGTTCATGCTTGGGGAGGATGAATTGATGCCCTACAACCAGAGCGTGCCATAAGGGGATTAAAAATAAGTGAGCGATCGCAGAATGCGCGTCACATTTCGCGCCGCGTTCCGTCAGGGGACCGTTGCTTCAGCTCGCGGGTTTGCTGCGGTAGCCGGAGCGGTGACTGCAGCAGACCCTGGCTCTCCATTCGCCAGATCCGCGCCCGCTCCTGCTGGCAGACGCAGAAAGGACAGAACCGACAGCGCGCTTATTGCAGCAACGATCCAGAAGGCGAGGGCAAAGTCGGATTGAGTGATCGCAGTTTCGCCGCGAACTCCCCGCGCCGCCTGCAGGATCAAAGCGCCCAACGCCACCCCGAGCGAAAGCGAAACCTGCTGCGAGACACTAGCGAAACTGGTGGCGCGGCTCATGTCACGCTGCTCGATGTCCGCGTAGGCCATCGCATTGATCGCCGTGAATTCGAGCGAGCGGAAGAAACCGCCCGCGAGAAGCGTGGCGATGATGATGGCGTGAGCCGTTTCCGCCGTGAAAAAGCCCGTGGCCGCCAGAAAAGCCGAGCTGATGCCCGCGTTGACGATCAGCACGTTGCGGAAGCCGAACCGCCGGATGATCGGAGCCGCGGTTGCCTTCATCACCAGCGCTCCTGCCGACGCTGCAAACGTGATCGACCCCGATTGGAATGGCGACAGGCCGAAGCTCAACTGCAGCATCAGCGGCAGCAGGAATGGCACCGCGCCCACCCCGATGCGAAAGAAGGAGGCTCCGATCACGGCCGCCCGGAAGGTCGGGATGCGAAGCAGCCGCAAGTCGATGACGGGGTTTTCGATGCGCCGCGCGTGCCAAACGTAGAGGGCGCATATGGCGAGGCCGACCGCCGTCAAAAGGAAGCCGAGCGTGAGCGAGCCCGCGTTCTCGCCCAGCACCGCCAGTCCGAACACGAAGGCTGAAAGGCCGAGTCCCGACAGCGCGAAGCCGGTCCTGTCGAGCGGCGGCGTGTCCGCCTCCATGACGTTTGTGATGAAGTTCCAGGTGAGGACGAGGCCCAGCGCGCCGATGGGCACGTTCACATAGAAGATCCAGCGCCAGTTGAAATAGGTGGTGATGAAGCCGCCGAGTGGCGGTCCGATCACGGGGCCGAGCAGCGCAGGGATGGTGAGCCAGGCCAGCGCCGAGATCAGCTCCGATTTGGGCACGCTTCGAAGGATGACGAGCCGCCCCACGGGCACCATCATCGCGCCGCCAAGGCCTTGCACGATGCGGAAAAGCACAAATTCCGGCAGGCTGCTCGAAAGCCCGCAGAGCATGGAGCCGGCGGTAAAGACCATAATCGCCGCCATGAATACGGTGCGCGCGCCATATTTGTCCGCGACCCAGCCGCTGATCGGGATGAACACCGCGAGGCTGAGGAGATAGCTCGTCAGCGCCAGCTTCAGCGAAATCGGATCCTCATGAAGGCTCGCCGCGATGGCCGGCAGCGAGGTGGAGAGCACCGTGGAATCCAGGTTCTCCATGAACAGGCCGCAAGCGACGATCAACGGAATGAGCTTCCGGGCGGGTATCAAGTCGGGACTTTCTCAATCGGGTAGCGGAAAGGGGGCGTCCGCGGTGGCGGCAAGTGTACCCTCATATTGAAAGGACACACAACCAAGGCGGCCGTTTCACTTTATGTGGGTAAAGCCTGCCCTGGCTTCGTCGTAATACCTGTTGCTCCATTCACTTTGGGGTGACTGTGCGCAATAAGAAAAGAGTGTCAATTGTCAATTGACAGGGAACGCACTATATTTCTATTCGTAATGGCATGCCAATCCGCTCAATTCGTCACAAACCGCTTGCGAGGCTCTTTCATGATGATGAACGGCGTGGCTTGCCCGCCGACCAGGTTAACAAGCTTCGAAGACTTTTGGCGGCGCTCGATACAGCAGAAGATTGAGCTTACCCAGGCTGGGGGCTGCACTCGCTGAAGGGCGATCTCGAGGGCTTTTGGAGCATTGCAATTAGCGGCAATTGGCGGCTGATCTTCCGTTTTAAGAATGGCGATGCCTTCGATGTCGATTTGCTCGACTATCATTGAGCTCGACTATCATTGAGAGTGTGAAGATGACAATGAAGAACCCGTGCCATCCCGGCGAGATCATTCGAGAGGATGTGCTTGCTCCCCTCAACCTCAATGTCACGCAGGCCGCAAAGGCTCTGGGCGTCACTCGGCAAGCGCTTTCCAATATGCTCAACGGCCGCACATCGCTGACGGCAGAAATGGCTCTGCGCATCGAAAAAGCGTTTGGACCGAAGATGGAACATCTCATGCGGATGCAGCTGAATTACGATTTGGCGCAAGCTCGCGCCGCCGCCGAGAACATCAAAGTGGATGCGTTTCATCCGGCATCTTGAGCCGCGGAAGTCCGCCACGGCAGCCAGAATGCTGGGCGTAACGCGAGCGCCGGGCTTTAATTTTGCCATGATCGCCCTAAGGTAAAGGTGCGTAGTAACCCCTGCGGCGCAAAGTGGGGCAGGTAAGCTTTTGGCACAAACACATATCACGGTGCGCGGCGCGCGCGAGCACAATCTCAAGAACATTTCGCTCGACATTCCGCGCGAGAAGCTCGTGGTCATCACGGGCCTGTCGGGCTCGGGCAAGTCGAGCCTCGCCTTCGACACGATCTATGCCGAGGGCCAGCGCCGCTATGTCGAGAGCCTGTCGGCCTATGCGCGCCAGTTTCTGGAGATGATGCAGAAGCCCGATGTGGACCTCATCGACGGGCTGTCGCCGGCCATCTCCATCGAGCAGAAGACGACCAGCCGCAACCCGCGCTCCACCGTGGGTACCGTCACCGAGATTTACGACTATATGCGCCTGCTCTGGGCGCGCGTCGGCGTGCCCTATTCGCCCGCGACGGGGCTTCCCATCGAGAGCCAGACGGTGAGCCAGATGGTGGACCGTGTGCTGGCGCTGCCCGAGGGGGCGCGGCTTTATCTGCTCGCGCCGATGATCCGTGGCCGCAAGGGCGAATACCGCAAGGAGTTCGCCGATCTGCAGAAGCGCGGCTTCCAGCGCGTGAAGGTAGACGGCAAGTTCTACGAGATCGCGGACGTGCCCGCGCTCGACAAGAAGATCAAGCACGACATCGACGTGGTGGTGGACCGCATCGTGGTGCGGGCCGACATTGCGGCGCGGCTTGCGGACAGCTTCGAGACGGCGCTGGAACTGGCGGACGGCATCGCCATCGTCGAGTTTGCGGATGCGCCTTCTTCGTCATTGCCGGGCTTGACCCGGCAATCCAGAGAAGCCAGCGCCGAGTCCGCCGTCCTGGATGGCCCGGTCAAGCCGGGCCATGACAAGAAAAAGAAGGCCGAACAAGCAAAAGCCCCCGAACCGGAGCGCATCACCTTCTCGCAGCGCTTCGCCTGCCCGGTCTCCGGCTTCACCATCGACGAGATCGAGCCGCGGCTGTTCTCCTTCAACAATCCCTTCGGCGCCTGCCCGAAATGCGATGGCCTCGGCACCGAGCTGAAATTCGAGTCCGCGCTTGTCGTGCCCGACCAGTCGCTGAGCCTGCGCAAGGGCGCGATTGTGCCCTGGGCGCGCACCGGCAATACCTCGCCCTATTACACGCAGACGCTCGAAGCCATCGCGAACCACTTCAACGTCCCGATGGAGACGCCCTGGAGCAAGCTGCCGAAAAAGGTGCAGGATGTGATCCTGTTCGGCTCGGGCGGCGAGCCCATCGCGTTCACCTATGACGACGGGATGCGCACCTACACGACGCGCAAGGCCTTCGAAGGCGTCATCACGAACATCGAGCGGCGCTGGAAGGAGACGGACAGCCAGTGGGTGCGCGAGGAGCTGTCGCGCTACCAGTCCGACGCGCCGTGCGAGGAGTGCAAGGGCTTCCGCCTGAAGCCGCAGTCGCTCGCGGTGAAGATCGACGGCAAGCATATCGGCGAGGCGTCGCGGCTTTCGATCCGGGCGGCGAACGAGTGGTTCGGCGAGCTGCCGGGCAAGCTCACCGGCAAGCAGAACGAGATCGCCACGCGCGTCCTGAAGGAGATCCGCGAGCGGCTGCGCTTCCTGAACGATGTCGGCCTCGATTATCTCGCGCTCAGCCGCAATTCCGGCACGCTGTCGGGCGGCGAGAGCCAGCGCATCCGGCTCGCCTCGCAGATCGGGTCTGGGCTGACAGGCGTGCTTTACGTGCTGGATGAGCCGTCCATCGGCCTGCATCAGCGCGACAACGCGCGGCTACTCGAAACGCTGAAGCACCTGCGCGATCTCGGCAATTCGGTGCTGGTCGTGGAGCATGACGAGGAAGCGATCCTGCTGGCCGACCATGTCGTCGACATCGGCCCCGGCGCCGGCGTGCATGGCGGCGAGATCATCGCGGAGGGCACGCCGAAAGACATCATGGCGAACCCGGAAAGCCTGACGGGGCAATATCTCACCGGCAAGCGCGCCATTCCGCTGCCCACGGCGCGGCGCAAGATCGACAATCGCCGCCAGCTCACGGTGCGCGGCGCGCGCGGCAACAACCTGAAGGACGTCACCGCCTCCATTCCGCTCGGCTGCTTCACCGCCGTGACCGGCGTATCGGGCGGCGGCAAGTCCACGCTCCTGATCGAAACGATCTGGAAAGCCACGCAGCGCCGGCTCCAGGGCGGCGGAGAAACGCCTGCGCCCTTCGACGCGCTCGACGGCATCGAATTCCTCGACAAGGTCATCGATATCGACCAGTCGCCCATCGGCCGCACGCCGCGCTCGAACCCCGCGACCTACACCGGCGCTTTCGGCCCGATCCGCGACTGGTATTCCGGCCTGCCCGACGCCAAGGCGCGCGGCTACCTTCCCGGCCGCTTCTCCTTCAACGTCAAAGGCGGGCGCTGCGAGGCCTGCCAGGGCGACGGCCTCATCAAGATCGAGATGCACTTCCTGCCCGACGTCTACGTCACCTGCGACGTCTGCAAGGGCCACCGCTACAATCGCGAGACGCTGGACATCAAGTTCAAGGGCAAGTCCATCGCCGACGTGCTGGAGATGACGGTGGACGAGGCGGCCGAGTTCTTCAAGGCCGTGCCCGCCGTGCGCGACAAGATGGAGACGCTGCAGCGCGTGGGCCTCGGCTACATCAAGGTGGGCCAGCAGGCGACGACGCTATCCGGCGGCGAGGCGCAGCGCGTGAAGCTGTCGAAGGAGCTGTCGAAGCGCGCGACCGGCAAGACGCTGTACATCCTCGACGAGCCGACGACCGGGCTGCACTTCCACGATGTGGCGAAGCTTCTGGAGGTGCTGCACCAGCTTGTGGACGCGGGCAACACCGTGGCCGTGATCGAGCACAATCTCGAGGTGATCAAGACGGCGGACTGGGTGATCGACCTTGGGCCGGAGGGCGGCGACGGCGGCGGGCGCGTCGTGGCCGAGGGCCGCCCGGAGGACATCGCGAAGGCGCCCGAGAGCTATACCGGCAAGTTTCTGGGCGATCTGTTGAAGCGCCGCCCCGCGAAACGCGCGCCGAGCGCTGCGGCTAAGGCTGCCGAGTGAGAGCAATCTCAGATCGGAAGAATGTTCCGGCTGATTTCGGCTCTCGCCTCGTGCCTCAACTCAGCTTTGAAAGCTCTCTGGAGCGCATTATACAGGTCTTCTTTTTTGCGACCCTTCGTTATTGGAATCCCCGTATATGCTGCTAGGAGACTGGTCAGGTTATCATTCGTTGGCTTCGCCCTTTTGAGTTCGTCAAGCGCGGCCTCAAATGCGGCTTCAGTCTTTGCATCTAAGAAGCGATTGAGGTGGATATCCTGGCCGAACTTAGATGCCTTTGCGGCATTAGACGGCTTCGGACTAGCAATCTTCTTAGTCAACGCCGCAGCTCTTAGCTCTGAAAGCTGCAGATGCTCCTTGCCCTTCAGGAGAGCAAGCACCTGCGTTATGCAGGGCTTCGGTTCATTTTTCGAGGCGTGACGATAAACGGTTCCGAGTTCCTCAAGCGCTGACGCTAATTCCGCTATTTTCATATCGACCTCTTGTAGCACCCGCAGGCGCCGGCAGGTTAAGCGATGTCACTAAATTATCAAACACTTGCTTGCAGTTATTATCAGCAAAATAGAGCTGGTTTAACCCAGTCAAGACCGCTCCC
Organism: uncultured Alphaproteobacteria bacterium; assembly: GCA_963829495.1. GTDB lineage: Bacteria > Pseudomonadota > Alphaproteobacteria > Rhizobiales > Rhodomicrobiaceae > Rhodomicrobium. The sequence continues at coordinate 699 of CAWHIT010000023.1, read as the reverse complement.
ATTGTTTTGCGGGGGACATTTACAGGCAGGACTTTGAATGAGAAACCTTCGTTGGCCAACCGCTTATTCAGCTCAGCAAGCATGGCATTCTCGATGTCAGTTAGCACGGCTTTGGACGTAAGTGAGGGAACGACCCCGCAGATTTCGAGGCGGGGATTGCAGGATTTCTGAAATTTCCTTACAGTATGAGCAAAACCCACGACAGTTTCAGTTGATGGCCTATCGACAACCGTTGGAATAAGAACGTCAGTAGATACACATAACGCATTCACGGTGCCCGCCGAGAGACGCGGCGGCGTATCTATAATGATAACATCGAAACGACTCGTCACCTCCGAAGTAAGCAACTTGTTAGCGATTCGAAAACGGATGTCATCATCGCACCTCCCAAGAAGCCACTGAAGCATCAACTTGTTTTCAAGGGATGCAAGCCCGAAAAAGGCTGGAACTACCGAAATTCCACTAAATTGCCCATTCAGTATATGGAGCGTAGCCGTATCGAACAGGCGGCCGTCTGGAAGAAGAAGCGCATTTGCTCCCGATCCTTCCGAATAGTCTACCCTTCCGATGTCAAAGCGGCCGTCAAGCGAGCCTTGATAATCGAGATCAATGATCAGAACGCGATAGCCCCGTTTGGACAGAGCAATTGCTAGATTTACAGAGATGGTCGTTTTTCCAACACCGCCTTTAAAATTAGCT
>CAWHIT010000022.1:0-58507 GCA_963829495.1 uncultured Alphaproteobacteria bacterium | reverse complement strand
CCTTCTCCAAGACGGAACACGGCTACAAAGGGCGCGTGCGCACCCTGACCGTCAACACCGAAGTGGAGATCGTCTCGATTGACCCCAGCGGAGACGGCGCTCCTCAATACCGGCTCTACTCCGCCGGAAGCGAAGTGGGCGCCGGCTGGGAAAAGACCTCGGATGCAGGGAGAGACTACATCTCGCTGAAGTTCGACGATCCGGCCCTGCCTTCTGCCGTTCTACGCATCTCTTTTCGCCGATGACGAAGGCGACAAGTACAGCCTGGTCTGGCAGCGCCCCAAGCGCAGCTAGCCTGACCGCCGGACGCCTCGCTTTTCCGAGCGAGGCGTTCGACTTGCTTGGCGGCGCGCCGCCGCCTTCTGCCTACTCCGCTGCGTTCAATAGTGCAAAAAGAGTGCTGTATACCGTGTAGACAAAATGCTGCTATCGCATTGAAGTCTATCGAAGCCGTAGACAAAAAATTCGAAGTCTAAGCCCCTGTTTTTCTTAGGCTAAACAGCTGACTGCAAATCCGCGTACCCCGGTCAAATCCGCGTACCCCGGTTCGATTCCGGGCGTGGCCTCCAATTAATCAATGGCTTAAGGGCCCTCGTTTCTTTCCCCCCGATCAAATCTTCCACGCGCAGATTGAGGAACAGCTTTCCTTTCATGCGCTAACGGCGGCGCGAAACCATTTGCGCCGGCAACGGTGATAGTATTCTCAAGCTTCCGTCGCACCTGCCCATCCAGAAACGCCAATCGGCGCAAGAGTTTGGGGTCCAAAGCGTCCGCGAGGGCTGGATGATTGTCAGCGACTGCTACACCTACCGCTCGATGCTGCGCCCGCTGCCAAGCGAACGGACGGCGCGAGCCGAATTTCAGAACAACGAATTTGATGGCTTATGACGGACGGGGAAAGCCTGCGAAGCTCACGCCGCCCGGGCAGGCTGAGATTGCGTCAGATCGGCGCCGCAATTCGTCAACAAGCCGCCGCCTTTAGACCGGAAGTCTCTTGCAACCGGACGGGGTTTGGCCTACTTTCCCGTCAGCTCAAGATCATCTCGGATTAAAGAGTGGGCCGGCCGGTCCGCTCTTTTTCTTTATCTGGCGCAGGCTGCGTTGGAGAACCGGAGTGCATGGAAAAGAACCCATTGGCCAATATGGAAGGCACAGCCTCTGCGGCGCCCACCGAACGCTTCGTTCGGGAGACGGGTCCGGCTGCGGAGATCGCTGTGCTCATTGAGCCGGTTCTTGAGGATATGGGTTTTCGCCTCGTGCGCGTCTTGATGTCCCGGCGCGATGGCGGAACGATCCAGATTATGGCGGACAAGGCTGGCGGCGCGATCAACGTCGATGACTGCGCCAGCATCAGCCGGCGTTTGTCGCCGCTGCTCGACGCTCACGATCCCATCGAGGGCCGGTATTTTCTCGAGGTTTCGTCGCCAGGGATTGATCGCATTCTGGTCCGGCCGTCCGATTTCGAGGATTGGGCCGGCTTCGAAACCAAGGTGGAGCTGAAGGAGCTTATCGACGGCCGCCGCCGCTTTCGGGGTCTCTTGGAGGGCTACGAAAACGGCGAAATGCTGTTGCAAGTCCGGCTCGATGAGGAAAGCGAGCCGCAAACGATCGGGTTGCCGGTCGAACTCATTCTCGATGCGAAACTTGTGCTGACCGACGAACTCATCAGGGCTTCGCTCGCAAAGGCTAAGACCGCCGGCAAATGGGCCGAAGGCGGCGAAATTGAAGAAGACGACGTAAAGGATTCGGAGTTGGACGATGGCGCAGATCGGAATTAGCGCGAACCGCCTGGAATTGTTGCAAATCGCGGAGGCTGTCGCGCGCGAAAAGTCGATCGACCGGACGCTCGTGCTTTCTGCAATGGAAGACGCAATCCAGAAGGCGGCGAAATCCCGCTACGGAAGCGAAAACGAGATCCGCGCGGAGATCGATCCGCGTACTGGTGAGATCAAACTGTCGCGGCTCCTTGAAGTTGTGGAGAAAGTGACGCAGGACGCGACCGAAATCAGCCTGAAGGACGCGAAAAAACGTAATCCGGAGGCGGAGGTGGGTGATTTCATCGCAGAGCCACTGCCGCCTCTCGACTTTGGCCGTGTTGCGGCGCAAAACGCCAAGCAGGTCATTGTGCAGAAGGTGCGCGAGGCCGAACGCGAGCGTCAGCACGAAGAGTATAAGGATCGCGTAGGCGAGATTGTGAGCGGCATCGTGAAACGCGCCGAGTATGGCAACGTGATGATCGACCTGGGCCGGGCCGAGGCGATCATCCGGCGCGACGAGACGCTGCCGCGCGAGAACCACAAGCTTGGCGACCGCGTCCGGGCCTATGTCTACGACGTGCGGCGCGAGAATCGCGGTCCGCAAATCTTTCTATCGCGTACACGCCCGGAATTCATGGCGAAGCTGTTCGCGCAAGAGGTGCCGGAAATTTACGACGGAATTGTCGAGATCAAATCGGTGGCGCGCGATCCCGGAAGCCGGGCGAAAATCGCAGTCGTCTCGAAAGATACGTCGGTCGATCCGGTCGGCGCCTGCGTCGGCATGCGCGGCAGCCGTGTTCAGGCCGTTGTGAACGAGTTGCAGGGCGAAAAGATCGATATCATCCAATGGTCGCCGGACCCCGCAACCTTTATCGTGAACGCGCTCGCGCCTGCTGAGGTGGCCAAGGTTGTGCTCGACGAGGAATCCGAGCGGATCGAGGTCGTCGTGCCGGATGAGCAGTTGAGCCTGGCCATCGGCCGCAAAGGTCAGAATGTCCGCCTGGCATCGCAATTGACGGGCTGGGATATCGACATTCTGACGGAAGCCGAGGAGTTGGAGCGCCGCCAGAAGGAATTCGCCGAACGCACGAACGCCTTCGTCGCCGCGCTCGATGTGGACGAGATGATCGCGCAGCTTCTCGTGTCCGAGGGCTTCACCACGGTCGAGGAACTCGCCTATGTGGACCAGCATGAGGTTGCGAGCATCGAGGGTTTTGACGAAAACACGGCAGGCGAGATCCAGGAACGCGCTCGTGAATTTCTTGAGCGGCATGAAGCCGAACTGACCGAGAGACGCCGTGAGCTTGGCGTTCACGACGAGCTTACGGAGCTCGAGGGCCTGACCACGGCGATGCTCGTCACGCTCGGTGAAAACGGGATCAAGACCTTGGAGGATCTGGCGGATTGCGCGACCGATGAATTGGCCGGATGGCAGGAGCGCGCCCACGGGCAAACGAAACAGCACCCAGGCATTCTCCAAAGCTACGACCTCAGCAAATCGGATATCGAACAGATCATCCTGAATGCCCGGATCAAGGCGGGGTGGATCGAGCCGCCCGCGGCCGAAGAGGCGCAAGAGGGTGAAGCGGCCGATGTCGAGAGTGAAGGCGGCGAGGATGCAGATCGCGAAGAGAAGGCGTCCGGAGCCTGAGCCCATACTGGATTTTCTGGAAGCGGACACCCACATAACGGAGGGCGAGCACGGCGCACATCCCATCAGAACCTGTATTGCGGAACGCGCGAGAAAGGAAAAGCCTTCTCTCCTACGTTTTGTGCTTTCGCCGCAAGAAGAGGTCGCTCCCGATATCAAGGGAAATCTTCCGGGGCGAGGGGTTTGGGTGACCGCCAGGAAAGAGAGTGTAGCCGAAGCAGTGAAGCGGCGGGCTTTCCAAAGGGCGTTTCGAAAGCCGGTTTTTGTAAGCAATAGCCTTTCTTTAGAAGTGGAACGGCTTTTTAAGCGATCTGCGCTAGAACGGTTATCGATTTGTAATAAGGCAGGGTTGTTGGTCGTAGGATTCTCAAAAATCGAAGAAGCGCTGAGGCGGCGTGAAATTGTGGCTCTTCTTCATGCGGATACCGCGGCAGCCGATGGAAAGGCCAAGCTTGATAGGAAGCTCGAAGCCTTATTTGCAGGAAAAGAATACATCGCGCCAAAAAATTGCTTCACATCCGCCGAAATTAGCTTGGCGGCAGGAAGCATAGGTGTAATACATGCGGGACTAAGAGAAGGCGGGGCTACCCGCGCATTCTTGCAAGCTCTCGATCGTTTAAGTGCCTATTGCGCAGGGGAAGCAGAAGTTGCTTCGTTGCGCCAGGATAGAGAATGAGCGAAACGAAAGAAACGGACCATAAAACGGCGGGCGGCCGCAAGACAATGTCGCTGAACGTGAAGCGGACGGTGGAGCAAGGCCACATCCGCCAGAACTTTAGCCATGGGCGCTCGAAATCCGTTCTTGTCGAGACCAAGCGCAAGCGCTCGGGTTCCCCCGGCACGGCGCTCGAGGAGCCGCAACAGCAGAAGCCCGCGCCACAGAAGCCGGAGCCTCGAGCCTTCCAGAAACCGTCACCCGAGCAGGCAGCCGGGGATAAGCGGCAGCAGAAAGTGCTCCGGCAGCTTTCGGCGGGGGAGGTGGATGCACGCGCCCGCGCGCTCGTCGAGGCACGCAAGCGCGAAGATATCGAAAAGCGTGAGCGGGAGATCGAAGAAGTCCGGCTCCACGAGGAAGCGCAAAAGCGCGCCGTAGAGGATCAAAAGCGCCGCTCCGAGGAAGAGGCCGCCCGCAAGGTTACGGAAGAGGCCGAACGGCAGCGTGCGGCGGAGGCCGCAAAGGCGAAAGAGGAAGAGCCCGTTAAGGCGAAACCGGAAGAGGCCGTTGTTGAGCGTGTTCCCGAACGGCCGGTCCGAGAGCGGCCTGTGGAACCCCCGCGCCGGGCGGGACCGGACGTGCGCATCGTCCGTCCTCAGCCTGAGGAACGGCGGCCCATGGCGCGCCAAGGCGAAAATGGCCAGAGAGGCCCTGCGAGAGATGGCGCACGCGAGGGAACTCGTGCACCCGCGCGAGAAGGGGGCAGAGCCGATGGTCCGCGTCCCGGAACTCCGACGGGCGCTCGTCCGGGCGGCCGGCCGGCGGCTGGCGGTCCCCGACCTGCTCCTTCTCCTGCGCCGGTTCTGGAGATCGGTGGCCGACCTGAGCGGATGCGTGAGGGGGAACTGACCCTCAAGGCCCGTACGGCTGATGCCGACGAAGAAGATCGTCGCGCAAAGCGTGGGGCATTGCCAGGAAAAGCGCCGGAACGTGCTGCGTCGCCGGTCAAGAAAGCGGCCGTTGACCAGCGCCTTGGCCGTCAGCGCTTGACACTTTCCAACGCGCTCGACGAGCAACAGCGAGAACGAAGCCTCGCCTCTCTCAAACGCCAGCGGGAACGCCAAAAGCTTCAGGCATTGGGCGGCGCGCGGCAGGAACGGGTTAAGATCCAGCGCATGGTGCAGTTGCCGGAAGCCATCACCATTCAAGAACTCGCCAACCGCATGGCCGAACGTTCGGTTGACATCATCAAGTTCCTGATGAAGCAGGGGCAGATGTTGAAGATCAACGACGTGATCGATGCCGACACGGCGGAACTCGTCGCAGCGGAATTCGGTCACACGGTAAAGCGCGTTTCGGAAGAGGACGTTGAGGAGGGCTTCATTGGCGAGACCGATGCCGCCGAAACCCTGAAGCCACGCGCACCTGTTGTCACAATTATGGGGCACGTCGATCACGGCAAGACGTCGCTGCTCGATGCCATCCGTCAGGCCAACGTGGTTGCGGGCGAAGCTGGTGGCATTACGCAACACATCGGCGCTTATCAGGTCACCACGCCGAACGGCGATCCGGTAACTTTCATCGATACTCCTGGCCATGCCGCCTTTACGGCCATGCGGGCCCGGGGAGCGAAAGTGACCGATATCGTCGTGCTCGTGGTTGCCGCCGATGACGGCGTCATGCCGCAGACGGTGGAAGCTATCAATCACGCCAAAGCAGCCGGTGTTCCGATTATCGTTGCGATCAATAAGATCGATAAGCCCGATGCGGATCCCTTGCGCGTTCGGACCGACTTGCTCTCCCACGATATCGTCGTGGAAAGCATGGGCGGCGACACGCTAGAAGTTGAGGTCTCCGCAAAGCAGCGGCTCAATCTCGACAAGCTGTTGTCCGCGATTTAACTGCAGGCCGAGGTTCTTGAGCTGACGGCGAACCCCGACAGGCCTGCCGAAGGCATAGTCATCGAGGCCAAGCTCGAGCGCGGGCGTGGTCCGGTTGGCACCGTTCTCGTTCAGCGCGGATTACTTAAAGTCGGCCAACTCATCGTGGCAGGCCGCGCCTGGGGTCGCGTCCGCGCCCTGATCGACGACAAGGGTGAAAACGTGGCCACCGCGGGTCCATCCACGCCTGTGGAGGTTCTGGGGCTTGATAGCGCGCCCGATGCAGGCGATCAGCTTGCCGTCGTCGATAACGAAGCCCGCGCCCGCGAATTGACTGAGTACCGTGTCCGCAAGCTTCGCGATGTGAGAGCGGTCGGGGCCGGTGCCCGCAGTTCGCTCGAGCAGATGATGAAGCAGGCGACGAAGGGCGGGAAGAAGGAGTTCCTGCTCATCATCAAGGGCGACGTTCAAGGCTCGGTCGAAGCGATCAATGCAGCGCTTGAGAAGCTCGGCACGGACGAAGTCGAGGCGCGAATCATCCACTGGGGCGTGGGCGGGATCACGTCCTCCGACGTGGCTTTGGCCGAGGCTTCCGGCGCGGTCATCATCGCGTTCAACGTCCGCGCTGATGCGCAGGCCAAGCAGCAGGCTGAGCGCGACGGGATCGAGATCCGTTACTACAACATCATCTACGACCTCGTCGACGATGTGAAAAAAGCGATGTCCGGCCTTCTCGCGCCCATTACGCGCGAAGAGTTCCTGGGCAATGCCGAGATCCTCGAAGTGTTCAACATCTCGAAGGTCGGCAAGGTCGCGGGTTGCCGTGTCACGGACGGCAAGGTCGAGCGCGGGGCGAATGTGCGCCTGATCCGCGATCACGTGGTGATCCACGAGGGCAAGCTTTCCACCCTCAAGCGCTTCAAGGACGAGGTCCGTGAAGTGGTTGTTGGTCAGGAATGCGGCATGGCCTTCGAGAATTTCCAGGATATGAAGCAGGGCGACGTCATCGAGTGCTTCCGCACGCATATCGAGACGCGCACACTTTAACAAACGCGCCCACGCTGAGTGTGGGCGCACATTCCGCTTTGTCCTGCGTCAAGCAGCGCACGCCAAAGCGTTTTCAACCGGCCCAAGCGCCGGCGCGCCGAAGCGGCTTGATTTTGGCGTGCCAAGGGATCATTCTCCGGCGCATTCACCAACGCTGCGTTCGCTTTCGTTTTCTCAAGACGTTCCGTCACTGGTGGCGTTTTGGAAGCGCAGCGGCTTTTCATTGGCAGGAGACATGTCAAAAGAAGAACTTCTGGAATTTCCCGGCCTCATAACGGAGCTTCTCCCGAATGCGACATTTCGCGTAAAGCTTGACAACGGCCATGAGATCATTGCGCATACAGCTGGCCGGATGCGAAAGAACCGAATCCGTGTTCTGGCCGGTGACAAAGTCCTAGTTGAGATGACGCCCTATGATCTTACAAAAGGACGCATCACTTATCGCTTCAAATAGGACGGCGGCTGTCCGCCCCTTGAAGCCTGATGATGAGCGTATATCCTCCGCCGGCGTGCGATCGAGCGCGCAAAAGCTCCTTGTGCTCGCCAGCGCCTCGGTACGGCGGCTTGCGCTCTTGGAGCAGATTGGCATCCAACCCGATGCGCTCCGGCCGGCTTCGATCGATGAGACGCCGCGAAAGGGGGAGCAACCCCGTTCCTATGCGCAAAGGATTGCGCGCGAAAAGGCGATCGTCGCCAAGCAGCGCCTGGAACGCGAGCCTCATCTGGCTGGCGCCTTCGTGCTCGCCGCTGATACCGTTGTCGCCGTCAGCCGAAAGATCCTCGGCAAGCCCGAATATCTCAACGAAGCAGCAGAAGCGTTGCAGACCCTTTCAGGGCGCTCTCATCGCGTCTACACGTCCATTTGCCTTATCACGGATACGGGCGCAGTAAGGATGCGAACGGTTGAGACGCGTGTCCGCTTCAAGCGCCTTTCAGTCGAAGAGACGGATGCTTACCTCGCCTGCGGCGAGTGGCGTGGAAAGGCCGGCGGCTATGCCATCCAGGGGATCGCCGGGGCATTCGTGCAGAAAATCGTTGGCTCCTATTCGAACGTGGTCGGCCTGCCACTGATAGAAGTTGTGCAACTTTTGACCGGCGAAGGGTTTCCTGTGTACTTCAACTGGCTCAATCGCGCGGAAATCGATTCCATTTGAGATGACAGCTCAGCCAAGAGACGCGAAGCCCAAGGCCGAAAGCGCCTCCCTATGTGTCATTTGCGGCATCCACCCGCAAACCGAGAAATATCGCCCTTTCTGCTCGAAGCGCTGCGCCGATGTCGACCTTCATCGTTGGCTTGGCGGCGTTTATGCCATCCCCGGAAAACCCGACGAGGAAGAGGACGAGTCCGCACGGGTGGGCGACGAAGCGTAGGGGCGAGGAGATGGCGTTACTCGCCATCAATCTTCTGCGGGGTCAGGCGCGAGAGCAAATCGGAATAAAGTGCCTGGGCTTCGCTTGGGGGGCCGCGACGGTGGCCGGTGGCGCGGATTTCAATGATGCGCACCCCACCTTGAAGGCTGGCCGTCAAGACGTCGCCACATTTGACGCTTGTTGCTGCCTTGACCACGCGCTGCCTGTTCACGCGAATGCAGCCTTCCTCGATCAGCTTCGCGGCCAAGCTGCGCGATTTTACGATCCGCGCACACCAAAGCCACTTATCGAGGCGCTGCTCTTCAGATGAACTCAAACTCTAATCCTGTGTTTGCAACTGCTTCTCCAGACGCTCCTTGAGCTGGCTCAGTGCGGCGAAGGGCGAATCGGGGTCCACGCCGCCGGCCGCACGCTTGGGCGCAGCGCTTGCCGCGATCGGCTGCTTGCCCTGCTGCCGGGGCGGCCGGCTGTCGCGGCTCCGATCATGCGGACGCTCATTGCGGTTATGCTGCGACGGTTTGTTGTGCTGTTGCGTGCTGCCGATCGGCTTCTGCTCGGCAGTCCCAGCTTTGGCGGTCAGGTTCGCAGTTGCTTCGGTCGCTGGCTGCCGCGTTCGGTCGCGGTTGCGATCACCATCATGCTGCCTGTGGCGATTTCTATCCTGGTGACCGCCCCGATTTTGGCCCTGGTCGTTCCCGTGCCTGTGCTCTCGATGCCCGGCGACTACTGGATCCTTCTGCTGTTCTCCGCCGTGCGCCTGCCGGATTTCGCCTGCCGGTCCCGGTCCGGCAACCGGATTACGGCCACGGTCCTGATGAGGCCTGTGCCCGCGTTCGCGATCCCGCTCGCCGCCCGGACGGCGGTTATGACGCCTTTCGCTTTCGCCTTCAGGGCGATCGAATTTTGGCTTCGGTCTCCGGAACCGCCAGACTTCTTCAAAGTCAGGTTCCGCGTCCGTGGACAGAGCACCATCAGCTGCCTGCGGCGTCTCGGTGCCGGCCATCACAGGCGCGGGCTCTGCGGAGATTTCTCCTTCAACAGCCGTTGCGTCTTCAGCCGTCGCGTCTTCAGCCGCTGCAATCAATGGAGCCGCGGCCTCGCTAGGCTCGCGATCAAGGGGCTCGGCCGTCACGGCGCTCTCGGCTGGAGCCGCTTCCTCCGATTCCGAAACTTGCACTTCGGTTGCGACCTGCAACGCAGCCGGTTCCTGCGACCCATTCAGCTGGGCCGCCTGCGCAACATTGTCATTGGCGGGCTGTGCGTTGTCTGGCGCCGCAGGCCGTCTGGCTGGGCGCTTTTCCCGGCGGAAACCTAGAGACTCCAGGATCGCACCAAGTTCCTCGCCCGAGCACCCCATGATGGACATCATCTCCGGCCTGATCTTGAAGGCGCCGCCGCCAGCCGCTCCCAGTGGCGGCTCGGTGTTGGCTTCCGTGGGCTTCCAGGCCGTCAACGGACGGATGATGTCCGCAAGCCTCTCCAGCATGTCGACGCGCACAGCACGTGGGCCGGTCACGCCGAACCCGGCTGCGCGATAGAACACGTCGGGTAGAGCGGCGTTGCGGGGCACGGAAGTCAGACCTTGGCGCGGAGCTTCGGAAATCGACGCAGGCGTGAGATTGTGCTCGCTTCCATGCTTCAAAAGCCAGAACAGCAAGAGGAGGTCTGCCGCCGCGGGTTTCAAGAGCAGGGGGAAATAAATGTGATGCGCGCCGAAGCGCACGCCGTATTTCCGAAGTTGAGCGCGGCTGTCCTGATCGAGAGACTTGACCTCCTCGGCAACCGAGTCGCGCTTCAGAACTCCGAAATTCTCGCGCAAGCGGAAAGCGATGCCGCGAGCCAGCCCGGTAATCTCTTCCGCCTTCGCAATCTCGACAAGTGGCTTGAGGCGCACTTCGATGTGGTGCGCGAGCCAGGTTTCGATGCGCGCGGTGATGTTTTCCTTGTCGATTGCGGCAAGGTGTTCGTCAGAAAAGAGCGTGAAATTCGGCTTCAGCGGGTCCTCGCCCGCGGCGAGCCTGCCAATCTCCTGGTTCTCCCAGACGATTTGCCCTTCGCGTGTGAGGGTGAAGGCGGTGTCGGGCGCGGCCGCCAGGCGGTCCGAGCGCGCGGCTAGTTCGTGAACGAGCACCTTCGCGGCTGCGTTGCGAGCGGCCTTTCCATGGACGCCTGCGGCCGCCACGTCAGGAGTGAAGCAGAACCCCTCGAGCTTGCCGACATAATGCTTCTCGACGACAACGCGGCCGTCCTTCTCGATCTCCGCGAAGAGGCTCTCCTTATCGCGCATGCTCTTCATGAGCACGCTCGTCCGCTTATCGACGAACCGCAGGGTCAACTGTTCATGCAGCGCATCCGATAGCCGGTCTTCGACCTCGCGTGTCTTCGCCTGCCAATTATCAGGGTCTTTCAGCCATTCGCGGCGGTTGGAAACGAAGGTCCAGGTCCGGATGTGGGCGATGCGGCTCGACAGCGTGTCAATGTCGCCGTCGGTGCGGTCGGCCTGTTCGACCTGGCTCGCGAACCAATCCTCTGGAATGAGCCCTTCCTCGCTCATGATGAATTTGTAGAGCGTCGCCACGATTTCGGCATGAGAGTTCGGCGCAACTTTCCTGTAGTCCGGAACCTGGCAGACCTCCCAGAGCCGTTTGACCGCGGCGGGACCCGAGGCGAGAGCGGCGATGCGAGGATCGTTGCTCGCGAGTTCGAGCACTTCGAAATCGTCGGCGGTTCTCGCACGGACAAGGCGCGCGTTGTTCGGCACCTGGCGCAGGCTGTCCTTGAGGCGGTCGACGCTGTCGAAATCAAGCTGTGTGTTGCGCCACTGAAGCACTTTAACGGGCTCAAAATCGTGGTTTTCGAGCTTGTTGACGAGTTCCTGGTCGAAGGGCTCCACATCGCCGGTGACGCCAAAGGTGCCGTCGTTGAGGTGCCGCCCTGCGCGGCCTGCGATCTGGGCAAGTTCGGCGGGCATCAGATCACGGTGCGTCCGCCCGTCGAACTTGCGTGACCCGGCAAAAGCGATGTGATCCACATCGAGATTGAGGCCCATGCCGATCGCGTCGGTCGCAACGAGGAAATCGACTTCGCCCGCCTGGTAAAGGGCGACCTGGGCGTTGCGCGTCCGGGGGCTGAGGGCGCCGAGCACGACTGCTGCTCCGCCGCGCTGCCTGCGGATGAGTTCCGCGATCGCGTAGACGTCGTTGGCCGAAAAGGCAACAATCGCTGTCCGGCTCTGCAGCCGCGTGATTTTCTTCTGGCCCGAATAAGTCAGCTTCGAGAGCCGGGGGCGGGCAATGAAATTGGCGCCCGGGATCAATTCGCGGATCGCATCGCTCATGGTCTGCGCGCCGAGGAGCAGCGTCTCGCTTATGCCTCGCGCGTGGAAAAGACGATCCGTGAACACGTGGCCGCGATCGGGATCCGCCGCGAGCTGAATCTCATCAACCGCCAGGAAATCCACCTCCACATCGCGCGGCATCGCCTCGACTGTGCAGACATAATAGCGAGGGCGCTCAGGCTTGATCTTTTCCTCGCCCGTGATGAGCGCCACGTCCCGCGGCCCGATCCGGGCGACGATCTTGTCGTAGATTTCACGCGCGAGCAACCGCAGCGGCAAGCCGATCAGCCCGCTTTCGTGACCGAGCATTCGCTCGATCGCGAGGTGCGTCTTGCCTGTATTTGTCGGCCCCAGCACCGCCGTTACATGCCGGGACTGGGAGGGCTTGATGGTAGCCGTCTGCATTGCTGCGCTCATTAGCGGACTTTCTGTAAAAACCGCACGCTTCGTTCAATTCTTCAGGCTTTGGCGCGGTAAACGTACGAAGAGGTGCGCCTGCGATCATAGAGCGAACAAGTCTTCCGCAACAAAGACCGCTCAGCTTCTTATCCACTCGCAATAGAGCCTCGGTTGTTCCCCTCGTCAGTCGGCGAGCGCGTGACGCCCCGCTGGTGTCTGCACATCGAACTTCGCCGTCACCATGGATGCCGTCCCCGCGGGCGTCGGCACATGAATATAATACGGTACTATTAAACCCGCTTCCGGCACTGGGACAAGCCAAACTTCGATGCCTGTGTTCCCAGATGCGTAATCGCTCCCCATTTTGTGCCCGGCGATTGGTACAAAGCGCACATTGCAAACATAAGCGGTTCCGCGCAGATTGCCAGCGGATCCGACATTTCGCGTGCCTTTTGGGGACAAGATCAGATCATAGCGGATTTTCCCGTCAAAAATCGGCAGGCGCTTGTTGCAGGCCTCGCCGCGGTTCAGCCGCGCTTGCGAAAGAAGGACAATGGCACTCAAGGGATCGACAATGTTCTGCAAATGAGCCGCGGTTATTGGCACGCTCCGCGCGCCTGGATGTTGAGGGGGATTGATAAGAATGTCCTGCACCATCCTTTTCTGAAAACGGAGTTCGATGCTTTCCCGCCTGTCGCTCGTCGCATACTGGAACCGGTAATTCTGCGGAACAGGGCCGTTTGCCGTCATCAGCCCCGAGCTTGTCGTCGCGGCCTGCCAGCTGAAAGTGCCGAATAACACGCTGAGTTCCGCATTCGCCTGTAACGCATATTGCCGCGTCGTTATCGAGGACTTGATTCTGAAATCGCCGATATGCGCGCCGAGCCAGCTGATCTGGTAAACGGCGTCAACCGTGGAAGCGCGCACCGCCAAGTCTCCGGCGTCCTCGGTTTTCGATGAAGGTTCTTTCGGTTTCTCGGCCTTGGCCGCTGCTTTGGTCTCTTTTGATTCCGCGGGCTTCGCGTGCGCCTGTGATTCGACCGGCTTTGCAGGCGCTGGCTTTGATTCCGCGACTGGCGCCTGAGGCTTTTCGGCTTTCGGCTCTGCCGCGATGATTTCGGGCTTTGCTTTGGCTGTTTCTTCCGCCGGCTTTTTGCCTTCCTCAGGCTTTATTTCTGCCGGCTGAGGCGTCTTTTCGGCCGGCTTCGCACTCTCGGTGGCAGGGGTTCCTGAGGCGACGCCTTCACCCTCCGCAAAAGCGCGGGTTGCGTAAAAACCGGTGGACAATATGAGCGAAAGGAGAATTGCGGCAGGGGAACTGACCCAGTTGCCGCCAAGCAACGGACACTTTGCCATCAACGAGGATCTTCCTTTCGAAGCCGGAGCTTGTCGCCTACTTGCCGGTAGAGGCGGATTTCGTCAATTATGTGTTACTGGATTGTGACGCAGACCGAAACGGCGAAGGAACAACGACTCATTTTTTCAATTTTTTCAATATGAGCAATTTATTAAAAAAGTGCCGTCAGCCGCGTTATCCGCGGCCTTCGCTTATCAGATCGAGGGCGAGCTTGGAGTTGAGACGGCCGTCATAGAGTGCGCGTCCTGCAATGGCGCCGGCGATGATCGCGTAGGCCGGAGAAACAAGGCGCTTTATGTCCTCGATGCCGGCCAAGCCGCCCGACGCGATGACCGGGATCGACACCGATCGCGCCAAATCGGCTGTTGCGTCAAGGTTGAGGCCCGTCAGCATGCCATCACGGGCGATGTCGGTGTAAATGATGGCCGCGACCCCGACATCCTGCAGGCGGCGTGCAAGATCGGTCGCGTAAAGCTCCGAAGTCTCCGCCCATCCTTCCACAGCGACCCGGCCATCCTTGGCATCGATGCCGACGGCGATCTTGCCCGGAAAGCGGGCGCAGGCGGCCTTCACCAGCGAGGGATTGCGCACCGCGGCTGTCCCCAAAATGACGCGCGACACGCCCCGGCTGAGCCACAGCGAAATGGCTTCGAGCGTGCGGATGCCGCCGCCGAGCTGGACAGGGATTGATACAGCCGAGAGGATCGCCGAAACCGCATCCGCGTTGACGGAGCGGCCTTCGAAGGCGCCGTTGAGGTCGACAACGTGAAGGGCGGAGAACCCCTGCTCAGCAAACTGGCGCGCCTGATCCGCGGGGTTCTCGTTGAAAACCGTCGCCTGGTCCATGAGGCCCTGGCGCAATCGCACGCATTGACCATCCTTCAGGTCGATAGCCGGGTAGAGGATCATCGATTTATCCCCAATTGATGGCGAAACGGTCGCCAAGCGTAGTCCCAGCCGCAGGCTGGCGCAACGCGTGACCTCGTCTCAGGTTAAGGCCGCCACTGCAAGAAATTCGAGATTAGCTTAAGCCCAAGTTTCTGGCTTTTCTCCGGGTGGAACTGGCTCCCCGCGATGTTGCCGCGCGCGACCATCGCGGTGATCGGGCCGCCGTAATCGGAGTGCGCCAGCACGTCCTCAGGGTTCGTCGGCTCGAACTGGTAGGAATGAACGAAATAGGCGTGCCACCCGTCAGGGCCATCCGGAATTCCCTCGGTCAAGGCGTGGCTTCTCGTGAAAGACAGCGTATTCCAGCCCATGTGGGGGATTTTCAGCGACGGATCGGAGGGCCTGATGAGGCCCACTTCTCCGCCGATCCAGCCGAGACCCTGGTGAACGCCGTGCTCCAGCCCGCGATCCGCAAGCATTTGCATGCCCACGCAGATGCCGAAGAAAGGCCTGCCGCGCTTAAGAACGGCCTCTTTCAAGGCCTCGATCATTCCAGGCGTCTCGTTCAGGCCCCGGTAGCAGTCGCCGAACGCGCCGACGCCGGGAAGGACAATGCGGTCCGCGCGAAGAACCGCGTCAGGGTCTGCGGTGACCAGAATTTCGCAAGGCAGGCCGCTTTCACGCGCCGCGCGCTCGAAAGCCTTAGCAGCCGAGTGAAGATTGCCGGATTGGTAATCGACGATGACAACAGACATGGGCTATGCCGACGCCTCCGGCCAAGTGCCAATCGGATGCGCCGTCGGCCAGTCGCCGCCTTTCAAATCCGCCGGGGGCGCGGCCGGAGTGCTGCCTTTTCCCGCGGCGTGGGGAAGCCAGGCGTCGAAGAAGCGGCGCTCGCATTCCAGGCGGCTACGCCCTGCGACGGACCCGAGGAGGGCGTAGCCCTTGCGCTGCAAGCTCCAGCGCAGGATATCGTTGCCCTCAAATCCGATGATGAGCGAGACCAGGACATCGACGATCACCAGAGACTGGTCCTTCAGCCCGAACTGGACGAGCAGCGCGGCGAGGCCAGCCATAAAGATGACAGTCAGAACGAATGCGAGCCAAAGCCGATTGTAAAGAAGCCAGAGCGGACCGAAGAGAAAGCCCCAGATTGTGAAGCCCTCCTTGACGAACACGATGCTGTCGGCTCGTGCGTCGATGTTGCGTGACGGATGCTGCGGCTCATGCACGGTGAAAATGATCATGGGCAATTAGCAGCCGGAGCGAAAGCCCCCAAGCTGTCCTTTCGTGGATGGAATTTTGCCTGCCATCTCTTCATTGACAGTGATGGCACTCCTAAGCGCGCGCGCCAAGCCCTTGAAGCAGCTTTCCGCCATATGATGAGCATTTTCGATGTCGAGCGCATCAATGTGAAGGGTGATCCCGGCATTTTGCGCGAACGCCAGTATGGTCGAAAAACCCGGCGCGGTGGATACCGGGAAAACGCCAGCGCCGTCCAGGTTGACCTCGACGGCGATCACGGTCTCTTTTATTTTCCGTTCAATTCGCGCTTTTCTCAAGGTTCAGTCCTCGCTTGCCCGCAGCCGCTTCTTGACGGTTCCGCGACGCTTTCCATATCCCACGCCATACAAGCAGGTACGATACATGACGCCTTTTGCGCAATCTCTTCAAGACTCCACGGGCTGGCACGGCACGACAATTCTTACTGTCCGCAAAGGCGGTCGGGTGGTTGTGGCCGGAGACGGCCAGGTATCGCTTGGCCAGACCGTTATCAAAGCCAACGCGAAGAAGGTGCGGACCCTTGGCAAGGGCAACGTGATCTCCGGCTTTGCAGGCGCGACCGCCGACGCCTTTACCTTGTTCGAGCGCCTCGAGTCCAAGCTTGAAATGTATCCCGAGCAACTCGTTCGGGCCTGCGTGGATCTCGCGAAAGACTGGCGCACCGACCGCTATTTGCGGCGGCTCGAAGCCATGATGATCGTGGCCGACAAGAACTCGACGCTCGTGCTCACCGGCACCGGCGATGTGCTGGAGCCGGATCGGGCCGTGATGGGCATCGGCTCTGGCGGCAATTATGCCTTGGCCGCGGCGCGCGCTCTTCTTGAGACCGATTTCTCCGCCGAAGAAATAGCCCGCAAGTCCATGGCCATAGCTGCGGATATTTGCGTGTATACGAATAACAACCTCGTTGTCGAAAGCTTGCCTTCAGCGGTCTAACCTACAAGTTTTATCATCATGGCCGCACTTGAGCGCGCGAAGGACGGCCATGCCATCGGGAAAACGACATGACAAACTTCTCCCCGCGGGAAATCGTATCTGAATTGGACCGCTATATCGTCGGCCAGAACGACGCCAAGCGCGCCGTCGCCATCGCCTTGCGCAACCGCTGGCGCCGGCAGCAGCTCGACGAGGATATGCGGGAGGAAGTTTTGCCGAAGAACATTCTCATGATCGGCCCGACGGGCGTCGGCAAGACCGAGATTTCGCGCCGGCTCGCCAAGCTCGCCAATGCGCCTTTCCTTAAAGTGGAGGCGACCAAATTCACCGAGGTCGGCTATGTCGGCCGCGACGTGGATCAGATCGTGCGTGATCTTGTGGAGGCGGCGATCGGCCTTGTGCGCGATGGCAAGCGGAAGGAAGTTCGCGCGAAGGCGCATCTGCAGGCCGAGGAGCGAGTTCTTGAATGCGCTGGTCGGTCCGAACGCGAGCCCCGCGACGAAGGATAAGTTTCGCAAACAACTGCGCGACGGCGAACTCGACGACAAGGAGATCGAGGTTCAGGTCGCCGATTCAGGCGGCGGCATTCCAGGCTTCGAAATCCCAGGGATGCCAGGCAGCTCGATCGGCATGATCAATCTCAACGATATGCTCGGCAAGGCTTTCGGTGGCCGTACGAAGACGAGGCGGCTCTCCGTTCGAGAGTCCTACGAGGTTCTCATTAACGAGGAGTCCGACAAGCTTCTCGACAACGAGCAGGTCGTTCAGGAAGCGATCAAGTCGGTCGAGAACAACGGCATCGTTTTTCTGGACGAGATCGACAAGATCTGCGCGCGTTCGGAGCGAATCGGCGCGGATGTCAGCCGCGAGGGCGTGCAGCGCGATCTTCTGCCGCTCATCGAAGGCACGACAGTTGGCACGAAATACGGGCCGGTGAAAACCGACCATGTTCTCTTCATTGCGTCCGGCGCGTTCCACGTTGCGAAGCCGTCCGACCTGCTGCCGGAGTTGCAAGGCCGCCTGCCGATCAGGGTGGAATTGCAGGCGCTGACCGGCGAGGACTTCCGCCGCATCCTGCGCGAGCCGAAAACGAGCCTGATCAAGCAATACATCGCTCTTCTCGCGACCGAAGGCGTCGAGCTGGAGTTTACCGAGGACGCGATCGACGCGATCGCGGATATCGCCGTCGAAGTGAATTCGAACGTGGAGAATATCGGGCGCGCGGCGGCTTTCGACCGTGATGGAGCGCGTGCTCGACACCATCAGCTTCGAGGCCTCCGACAAGGCGCGCACGAAGTTCACCATCGACGCCAGTTACGTGCAGGCGCAAGTCGGCGACCTGGCGAAGAACGCCGATCTCTCGAAGTTCATTCTCTAACGGCAGGCCAGCTAAGCAAACGCGGATGGCTCCGCCGACGTTTGGGCGAAGTCTGTGGCGGGTCGAAAGCTGCCGTGGCGGGATCCCACGTGCGCCATAGCGGCTAATGGATCCAAATGCGGTCTTCTCCAAAAAAGCCCAAGCAATCCCGCACCTGACCCCCGGAGATCATGCAGCGGTTTGGCTAGCCTGGCGGCAGCGGCAGTCATAAAGGCGTCCGACTGCTTTGCCACCGAGATCGCGGAAGGTACGGCCTCAAGATGCTCCAGCTGCACGTTTCGCACGTGCTGCCTGTAAACGATTGTTGAGCCGTTTCGTTCGTCGCGCCAGGAAGAACAACAAAGCGGCGATGAGAAATGCGGCGATGGCGATGACCCAGGAGATCGCTACTACGCCCGTTGCAGGCCAGATCATAAGGATGATCCCGATCGCGGAAGCGATGCCGCCGAGAGATAAAGCTAAAACGCGGTCTTCGCTTTCCTTTGGAATCTTTCGCGCCTCCAGGATCTGACTTACACCAAATGCCCACGCCCAGGCACCGAAAACAACCAGGAGCACTCCAAGGGAGGCCTCCGGCCAGAACAAAAGAACCGGGGCAATCACAAGGCTTGCTACCGGTTGCAGAAGAGTTTCGCTCCCCGCCCAATTGCGGAGCGCGCCTGCGAGACCGGTTACGCCGTCGGCCAGAATGAAAACACCCACGAGCGTTATCAAGATCGCGAGGCTGCGGCTCGGCCAAAAAAGAACGCAAATCCCAAGTATTGTGGCAAGAACCCCGCGCAGCATAAAGAACCGCCAGAGGTCGCCTAGCTTTTTATTCACCGTCGCGGCCGCACCTTGAGTAATCGAACGAAGCTGCGCGCGTCTCTCATCCATATGCGACCTCCTCCATTCTTGCTTTCCGAGTCGGCGGATCCCAAGGCCGTGGACCTCCCCTGCCAGAGTCAATCATCGGAATGCTGGCGAACTTTCGCTGGGACGGGCATTCCATCGCTCGCTCACCTAATCTTGATGAGTGTCTGCCCGTCCTGCAACATCAGACTCTGAGCGCCATGTTCGCATGACGCGGCCGCCGATTTCTTCGACGCGTAGATCCAGTGGGGTTATCCAATCCTCTTCGATCTCCGCGATGACTGCGGCCTTCCCAGGAAGGAGAGCATTCGCAAGTGTCTGGATGAAATTCTTGGTGACGCCAAAGTCTACGAGGTCGCCCCAGCTCCCTAAATCGGTCGGTCATAAGCCCCAGAGGCTGACCGAGAAGCGCAGAGAGCGCGGCGCTCAATTTTGACAAAAGCTCGGTTAAGGCTTCCGTTGAAGGGCCATTCGGAGCCTCGATCATCGAGAGTTGTCCCGCGGCGCCCCTTGCGACAACCGCCATCCCGAAAACCGAGAGGGTCCCCTCGCGCTTAAGGCTTAGAAGCGCCTGCTCCCCCTGTTCGGCGTGCTCGTAATCCTCAAAAATCGCGGCCACGAACTTCGTTATGGCCTGACGCGGCGCGGCCATATTCGAACCATGGTCGTTCACGGCATCACCCTCGAATAGCAAGCAGGCCAGACCACCATCAACCACCTCGCCCTTCAATCGACGGATAGACCGGCGCCTGGCGCCGGTCTCGCAGGCGAGGTTACTTTTTGCTTTTGGCGTGATGCTCGGCGTGGCCTTTGGCCGCTTCCGTAGTGTGGTGCTCGGCATGCTTGGCATGGCCGAGTGCCGCTACCGCGTGGTGGGCAGCTTTTTCGGTCGTCCCGGCTTCGTGGTGTTTGGCCGCTTCACGATGGTGTTGCGCGGCCGCTTCGTGATGCTCGGCAGCGCTCTTGTGGTGCTCTGCAATTTTGGGTGCGGCAGTAGCCATAGCATTTTCCTTCTCTATTTTGTTAAACGGTAGAGCAGACCCGGCCGCTTTAAGGAATGAGTGGAGAGGCCGGGCTTGATTTTTAAGGTATACACTTTTTTTAAAGGTTTTTGGAGTGCCTGTAGAGAATAAGGCAACCGTCTCTTAGACCTTGGCGTAAAAAGCTCTGAAGTGTATCGCCGATAAACCGATAAATGTCTGTTTTCGAGTCATTGAAACTATTGTCTAGCTTAGGCTTTACTAACACGGCTTCCCGGCTTTTGATATACGTCAACGAAATAGTTTTTCAGAACGCACACCCTAACGTAGTGGTTCAGGAGGAGTACAGAATGACAGCAGATCCTTATGCGCATCACTGGTCAAACTGGATGAAACAGCGCCTCGATGAAATGGATGCAACTTCGACATCGATTGAAATCCGCCTTGCTACTTTAAAGGCCGACGCCAAAAAGCAGGCTGAAAAAGCGGTCGCGGACATCCAGGCGCAACGCGCGGCTTTTCAGGAGGCGATCAGCAAGCAGCAACATGAAAGCGAGGCTGCTTGGGCAAAGACCAAGAGTGCTTTGGAGGCGAATTGGGCCTCCTTCGAAACCGCTGTCCAAGACTATCTAAAACACGCGCGGCCTATCGTGGAGCAGCAGCAGGCAACTTTCAAGGCTCGTGCCGAAGCGCAACGCAAAGCTTGGGAGGAGACGATCAGCAAATTACGCGGCAAGGCCGCCACCTTTGCCGCAGCGAAGAAGCAGGAACTGGACGTAGAGCTTTGCCGTTTGCAGGGAGACGCAGACGCTGCAAAATGCAAGCTGGAAACAAACCTCAAGGCTGGGGAGCAATCCTGGGCAGCCTTGAAAACCGCCCTCGAGGAAAGCCGGGTCGCGTTCGACAAGGCAAACCATAAAGCGCTCGAGGCTTTTAAGAAAGCGGCTTAGCACCAAGTTGGCTCTGAGGCGTGCTTCTGCGGAGAAGGCACGCCTCCTTTCGAAGCATGGGCAGAATCAAACCTTTTCCCTGGCGCTGTTGATTACTTGCATTCCTTCTTGTTTGCGTAAAAATTAAAGAGGCTTCCTGATGGCGACAAATCTTGTCTCGGTGGTTATGCAATCCCTTTCCCCGGAGGTTATGGGAAAATTGGCGTCCAGCCTCGGCTTGGAGCAGCCGGCGGCACAAAAAGGGATAACCGCGGCCATTCCCGGCATTCTGGCTCGGCTCGCAGATACGGCGTCCGGTTACGACGGCGTTCAAAAGCTCAGCAGGGCAATATCGCAAGTCGATAAACTCGCGGGTAGCAGCGGAGACGTCGTGAAAGGCTTGCTGGACTCAAGCAAGAACGTGCTCGGATCCGGCTGGAATATCGGCTCTTCCGTTCTTGGAGGCAGCGCCCTTGAAACACTGAGCTCCATGCTCGCGAGATATGCCGGTTTTGACCTGGGATCGGCAAAAAAGCTTCTCAGCTTTCTTGTGCCGGTCGTTTTGGGCTTTCTGAAGCGTGAGCAGGCAAGGCACAATCTGAACAACTTTGGTCTTGCTAAATTACTTGCCAGCCAGAAAGGCGATATTGAGAGAGCGATGCCAGCTGGCTTTTTGCCGGATATTGAGCCCCGTCCTCCCGTTCGCCAAGCCACGGCCGCAGCCACCCCAAATTACGAAAGCGCCTCGGCAGGCAAGTCGGTGAGGCAGGACAGGGCCCGATGGCTGTTTCCGGCCCTTCTCATTGTTGCCGCCACAGTTTATTTCCTGCAGAAGCCCGAGGAAACCAAGACGGCTCAAGAGATCAATCAAAGCACAACGACCGCCGCGCAGCAGGCTCCAGCCAAGGTGACAGCCGAGATTGCCGCTGCGTCAACAGCCAAGGAAACGGCTCAGGTCACCGCGGCAACGCTTGAAAACGACATCGAGACCAATATCGAGCGGCTTCGGGTAGCGCTTCCAAAAGTCAGCGACCCGGCTTCCGCACAGGCCGCTGTGAGTGAGATCCGGGACGTTTCCAACCGCTTGGCCCAGCTGAAATTCGCTGCCCAGCAGCTTTCCGCCGAAGCAAGGAAATCGGTTTCGGACGCCGTCTCGGCGAGGATGTCCGAGTTGAACAAGCTTCTCGACAGGATCATGAAAGAGATTAATTACTTGAGCGGGGAGGCTAAGCCCGCAATTGATACGCTTAAGACTGAGCTGGCTAATCTTTCAAAGGCCTGACAATAAAAATTTCTCCGGCGGCACGATACCGCCGGAGCTTCCCTTCAAGTGCGCTTTGACAGAAAATCGGATCATCGGATCGTCTTTAAACCAAAAGGACGGCGCCGTTTTGACCTTCCCAATGGGGCGGCCACTAAAGGCCGCCCGTCCGAGAACCTTGGACATGGCCGGTTGTGGCCCGGAGCTTCCATGAGCAAGCGGTCCGCAGATAAGCTATTGCGGTAACTTGGGAAATTCGCACCGGGAGCCCTTAACCCATCTCGGACATTCCACACGTAGAGGTATGGCTGGCTTGCCTGTGGGTGGTCGTGGCTCGCAAACGGCGCCGCACGTTTTTGATGCAAGCGCTGCGCCGCAGTCCGGTAACCAGCCGGTGGTTCTTTCGCGAACACAGCGACGGTTCTGATAGACCCGGCAATCGTCGCAGCAAGAGCCACGCTTCTCTCGAGGAAGTTTAGAATTATGGCCCATCGCTTTCTGCCACTTGTCTTCGGATTGTGGCGTATTTGGCGGGCGTTATGTTTTTGGGATCAGTCTGTTTTAGCGATCGCGGCCTGCTTCAGCCGTTCGATCTCGGCTTCCAACGTCGCGATGCGGGCGTCGCGTTCGGCAAGGGCCGCCGCCACATCGGCGGCTTCAAGGCGCTGCGGGATGTGCTGGGGGCAGTTCGCATCCCAGGCGGAGACGGTGAAGAGGATGACTTGCTCCGGGCGCGCCTTGTAGTTTTCAGGCATGAGTTTCACCATCAGGTCTGCGTCGCCCTCGACGACGCGCGCCTCGCCCCAAATCTTGATCCGCCGCCGACGGGCATAGTCGATGAGAAAGAGATGGGCTTTTGGATTTTCTGCAAGGTTTCCCTGGCTGATATATTGCCGGTTGCCCGAAAAGTCGGTGAAGCCAATCGTTTTCTCGTCGAGCACGCGCAGAAAGCCTTTGGGGCCGCCGCGATGCTGGATATAGGGCTGGCCCTCCTTGTTTGCGGTCGCCAAGAAGACACTCGTTTGCTCCGCGATGAAGGCCGCAAGTTCGGATGTTATCGTGGTCTCCCAGGAGCCCCCTTCCTCCATGCGGGCATAACCCCGGCGCGAGCCCTTCCGGGTCTGGATTGCCTTGACGGCAGGCGTGAAAGCCACGTCGCTCGAATAGATTTGGGCGTTTTCCATGGGAGCCTCCTTACATACCGAGATAGCTCAAGCCGGGATGCCCGTCCGGGCGCCGGCCCTGCGGCCAGTGGAATTTGCGGTCGCTTTCCTTGATGGGCAGGTCGTTAATGCTGGCGATGCGAAGGCGCATCAGCCCTTCCCCATCGAACTCCCAATTCTCGTTGCCGTAACTGCGGAACCAGTTTCCGCTATCGTCGCGCCATTCGTAGGCAAAGCGGACGGCGATGCGGTTCTCCTGGAAAGCCCAGACCTCTTTGATGAGGCGATAGTCGAGTTCGCGGGTCCATTTGCGGGCAAGGAAGGCTTCGATCGCTTCGCGGCCTTCGACAAACTTGGCGCGGTTCCGCCAGCGGCTGTCCGGCGTGTAGGCAAGCGCGACGCGCGCCGGATCGCGGGAGTTCCAGGCATCCTCGGCAAGTCGCGCCTTCTGCGCGGCGGTCTCTGCTGTGAACGGCGGCAAGGGCGGGCGTGACATCGTGGGTCTCCTCATCGGGATGATCTGGCGATTGGCGGCGGCAGATGGTTTAGCCTACGGACTTCGAGTATTCCTCGATCCGCTAAGCCTCGGTGGCTTCGATAACCTTCGCGGTATCGGTGTACTGGGTGAAGCTCGTTATCTTGCCGCCGGCGACCGTCCAGTGATGGACAAAGGGAGCGGAAAGCTGCTTGCCGGTGGCTTTATGAACACCGCCATACGCGCCGAACGCGGCAACCTCGTCCCCCTCGGCAATCAAGTGACGGCTGGTGGCCGAAAAGCCGTCCCACTCCCGGCTCAGCGGCACGAGCAGATTTTCGATGACTTCGCCGAACGAAGTCCATGTGCCACCGAAGTAAGGAAAGCGTTCGGCTTCGGTCCAAGCGATCGTATTGGCGAAAAGGGCCTGGAGGGCTGGCGCATCGCCGCGCCCGAGTGCCTCATAGAAGGCGCGGACGGCAAGTTGGGTTCGGTGGCCATGACGTGAGTCTCCTTGGTGCATCGATCAAACACTTCGAGGCAGCGCCGCTGTTTCCTTGCAAACGGCAACGGCGCTGCCTGCCGGCGTCAGACGCCGGCGGCGGGAACATCGCCCCGTTCGAGATGTCCGAGGCCGAGACCTTGAACAACCGCGGCTTGAACTGTGGCGGTTTGCGCGTTTACCGCATCGGCTCCGAACGGAGCCCCGACGATGGTGCGGGCTGGGCGCTGCCCCTTCGGCAGGGCAATCAACTTCTCAACCGCCAACGCCACGTCGTGCGGATTTGGGGCGTCCGCGGCCTGAAAAGTGTTCATGAAGTGCCCGAACATTGCCGCCGGAATTTCGCCGGTGGGCCCATATTGAGACGCTCGAACGGCATCCGATGGTTGCTTAACGCTGGCATACATGTTCGTCGGGTAGGCGCTCGGCTGGATCAGCGCCACGTCGACGCCAAGCTGTGAGAGTTCATAGCGATAGCTGTCCGTCAGCGCCTCGACCGCGAATTTCGACGCTCCATATATGCCGAAGAACGGAAAGGTGACGCGGCCAAGGATCGAGCTGATATTGACGATCAGTCCATCGCCGTTCTCGCGCATGCCGGGCAGGACAGCGCGCATCGTGCGCAGGATGCCGATCACGTTGGTGTCGAACAAGGCTGCGGCTTGATCGGGCGAGAACGCTTCGGTAACGCCCGCCGATGCAACCCCTGCGTTGTTGACGAGCGCGTCGATCCGGCCCGCCCTGGCGATGACAGCAGCAACCGCGCTATCGACGGAGGCTTCGCTCGTCACATCGAGTTCGATGGCCTCAATACCTTGCGCGGCCAGGGCTTCGGCGTGTGCTTTGTTTTTGTCTGCGATGGCGCGCATGGAGGCGAAGACTTGGTGTCCCGCCTTGGCGAGGGTCTCAGAAGTGTCGCGGCCGAAGCCAGTCGAGGCGCCGGTTATAAGGATGGTTTTTGGAGAGACGGTCATGGCCATTGTCCTATGGTGAGGGTGTTAACGGGGGAGTTTGAACGGCTGCCCTTGTCCCATTGCGGGACAAGGGCTTTCCGGGCTGTTGCTTATTTCTGCGCGGCGACTTTGCCGTCGTAGAAGCGCTTCATGGCGCTGGCGATGACATCGACGTTGCCCTCGACCGCGAAGTGGCCGGCGCCAAGCCTATGCATCTCGGCTTTGGGCAGATCGCGCAGATATGCCTCGCCGCCTTCGCGGGTGAAGAACACATCGTCCTGTCCCCAGAAGATCAGGGTCTTTGGCTGCCGGTCGCGCAAAAACCTCTGCCACTCCGGATAGAGCGCGACGTTGTTCCGGTAGTCGTAGAACAGGTCGAGGTTCATCCGCACACTGTGCGGCCGCTGCATGAAGCCGTAATCGGACTCCCAGTTGTCGGGGCTGACCAGATCGGGGTTTGCCGCCCCATGCAGATAGAAGCTCTTGATCGCATCATGGGTCAGGAAGCCTTCGAGCGGCATTTCCGTCTCAGCCGAACGTGTCTTCCAGAGCGCGCCCCGCAAGCCGTCCCATGCCTTGGTGAAGCCTTCCTCATAGGCGTTCGAGTTCTGGACGATGAGCCAATCCAGAGCCTCGGGATGGCGCCCCGCGAGACGGAAGCCGACCGGGCCGCCGTAGTCCTGGACAAAAAGGCCGTAGTGGTCGAAGCCCTTGGCCGCGAGAAAGTTCTCCACCGTCCGGGCGAGGTTGTCGAAGGTATAGGCATACTTGGCCGGATCCGGCGCATCGCTGTTGCCGAAGCCTTGGTAGTCGGGAGCAATGACGTGGAAGCGATCCGCGAGCGCCGGGATCAGGTCGCGGTACTGGTGCGACGATGCCGGGAAACCATGAAGCAGCACCAGCTTGGGCTTCGACTGATCGCCCGCCTCGCGGTAGGCGATGGTAAGGCCATCCACTTTGATGCTGCCATACGTCACCTGCTCTGACGTCCGGGGGGATGTGTAGACCGCTTGCGCTGGCTCCGCGCGAACCTGCCCGCCATGACCAGGGGAAAGGAAAGCCGCGAAAGCGACTCCAGCCGCCAGCGGCGCGGCGCGATAGGAGGAGAGTTTCATCTGTGTCACCTTGATTTTGGATTGTGGAATTGGGGAGTGAATGGGTCCCGCGGGGCGGGACCGGCTGTAGTCAGGCGGCCTTGCGGGCGGAGACCTTGGGGAAATCGATCTCGGTCTTGGCGACTTCGTTGATGTAGTTCGTCCATGTGTTGAGGGCGACGTGCAGCACGATCTCGATCACCTGCGCGTCGTCGTAGCCCGCGAGCTTCACGGCGCGGAGGTCGTCTTCGCTGACATGACCGCGTTCGCGGGTTACCTTGGCGGCGAAGCGCACGGCGGCATCGGCTTTGGGATCGTTCGAGGCACCGCTTCGGTTCGCCGTGATCTCGGCGTCGTCGAGCTTCGCGAGGTTCTTGCCGAGATAAGTGTGCGCCGACAGGCAATAATCGCAGCCATTGACCTCGGCCACGGCCAGCGCGATGCGCTCACGGGTGGCGGCGGGGACCTTGCCTTTGCCGAGCGCCGTGGAAAGGCCGAGGTAACCTTCGAGCGCGGCCGGGCTGTTAGAGACGAGGCGGAACAGGTTCGGGGCGACGCCGAGCTGCTTCCTGACGGCTTCGAGCAAAGGCTGCGAAGCGACGGGAGCGTCGGCGATCGTGGCCGGGGTGGGGATGCGTGGCATGGCGGTTTTCCTTATTCCTGGAGGCCGGTCCTGGCCGATGACTGCAATGTAGAGACTTCCACTGAACGTGAGCAGCCGCTATGTATTGAAGTTATCCTCTCATAAAATGGGAATCTGGAATGGACCGCCTCGACGCCATGGCAACGCTCCTCGCAGCCGTCGAAGGCGGCAGCCTCTCCGCAGCTTCCCGCAAGCTCGGCATGCCGCTGGCCACGGTCAGCCGGAAAGTCGCGGATCTGGAAGCGCATCTCAGAACGAAGCTCGTCAACCGCACGAGCCGCCAACTCACGCTCACCGATGCAGGCCGGTCTTACGTTGCCGCCTGCAAACGCATTCTTGAGGAGGTCGAGGAAGCCGAGCGCACCGCTTCGGGCGAGTACAGCGCACCGCGAGGCGACCTCACGATCAGCGCCTCGATCGTGTTCGGCCGGTTGCATGTTGTACCGGTGACGGTGGACTTCTTGAAAGCCTATCCGGAGATCAAGGTCCGGCTCATGCTTTCCGACCGCGTCGTCAACATGACCGAGGAGCGTGTGGATTTGGCTGTGCGGATTGGCAGCCTTCCCGACAGCAGCCTCTTGGTCACCCGTGTCGGCTCGATACGCCGTGTTGTTTGCGCGAGCCCAGCCTATTTTCGCGAGCACGGAACGCCGCTGATCCCTTCCGATCTCAGCGCTCACGACTGCGTCACCTTCGATGGATTGGCGGCCCCCAATGTCTGGATTTTCCCGGGCGCGGCGGGCGACTTGCCGGTCCGGATCAACTCGCGGCTCACCGTCAACACCGCCGAAGCGGCCATCGACGCCGCGGTCGCCTCAATCGGGATTACGCGCGTTCTGTCGTATCAGGTCGATAGCCCCGTCCGTTCCGGAACGCTCACGATTGCGCTCAACGACTTCGAACCTGCGCCCTTGCCGGTGCATCTCATCTATAGCGGACAGGGGCTCCTGCCATTGAAAGTGCGCGCCTTTCTGGATTTTGCCGGTCCCCGGCTCAAACAGCGTGTGACAACGCCATCAACTGCATGATCGCAGGGAAGGCTCTTCTCTTGCGCTCACCTTCTTGAGCAACCGGAGTGCAGGCCGGTGTTCGCTAGGAAGAAGCGATCATGAGATTGAGCGAGCGGCGCGTTCCTTCATGAAGAGTTTTTGCCCGTGACGCATTCGGGGCAGAACGGTGTCCCGCGCGCCCAGACGGTCGAACTGCCGCTCATCTTGAAGCATGCTGCCCGAAGGCGCCGCGCGGATCGTCATTGGTTTGCTCCCAGCCAGCACCGGCCTCGCACGTCCAGTAATTATTGAAAATCAAGCGCAAGGTTCTCTCGTCCGGCGGAGGGAGGTCTGCAGGCGGCAGCTCGCGGGTCTTTGCCGGAACGGCCAGATGCTTGATTACTTGCTCGAAGCCGCCGGGCGTATATCCATTCAGAACGTGGCAAATATCGGTCGTAACCACAAAGCTGTGCACGGCGCCGCGCGGCACCCAGAGGCTGTCGCCGGACTTGGACGCAATCTTCTTTCCATCGACGGCGAATTCGAGAGCGCCTTCCATGACGTAAAACCACTCATCGCAAAAGTTGTGGACATGGGGTACGAGCGCGCCGGAGCCTTTACGCATCCACTGCTCGATCACGGAATAGGAGCCGCCCGAATGATGGCCCTCGATCAAGGGAACCCACAGGATGTTGTACATCCAGTACGCGGGAGCGGTATTGCGGCTTGCGCTGAAGGGCTCGTTCCGTGGCATCGAGGTCGGCATCGGATTGTCCTTTACGGTAGAATGGGAGGTGGTCTCGAAAGGTCGAAAGTGTTGCCGACGCCGTCTCGTTCCACCAATTGGACTGGAGGATGGTGCAAATGACCGCCCAGTTGCAGGCTGTCGCTCGGGCTTGGGCAACGCGCACGCGGAGGTCTTGTCGTACAGCGACCAGCGTTCGCCCCTCTCCGGCGTTGCTCTCGCAACGGTGGAAAAGAGATATCTGGTGAACAGAGTTGCCGTCGCGGAAACGCAAAAGATTGAGGAAATCGTAAAGACTACCGGCGACTCCGCCGATAGTTCGTGAAGATATTTCGTCAATCAAGGCTGACGAATCTCGGCTTTCAGTCGCGGCTAAGCTGCATTGCGCCAAGACTTAAGCTGACAGGCCCTCCGCCGCCATCGCCCGCCGTACGCCGGGGTCTTCCATCATTCGCGCGTAGTGGCGCGCCACGGCCGGATACGCTTCGACCGGCTTGGGCGTCATCTTCAGCCATCGGGACATCGCGAAGAGGTAGGGGTCGGCGACGCTGCACTTCTTGAGAAGCCAGTCTTGTCCATTCAAGGCCTCGTTGAGACGGACAAAGCAACTATCCACCCGCGCCAATGCCGCCATCATCACTGCATCTTCGCAGGCCGGCTCGACAACATGACGGGAGGGTACGAACAGCGGCCCAAAGGCGGGATGCACTTCGCTCGTAAGTTCGCTTAAGACCTCATTCAGTTTCGCGCGGCCGACCAAGTCCGACGCAGGCGGAGCAAGCCTTGAATCAGGGTATAGGTCTGCACTCAGGAGGAGGACGGCCTGGGCTTCGGTGATGACCTCGCCCCCGTCGAGCACCAAGGCAGGCACTTTGGCTTTGGGGTTTACCGACGCATACCGCTCGCTTCGCAGCGCGTCGCGTGTCAAAACCTCTAACTCGTACTCTGCAGCCGCCCATTCGAGCGCAATGTGACAGGCGAGCGCACAACTGCCGGGCAAAACGTAAAGCTTCATGGGGGCTCCTCTTATCTCGAACGCTTATTTCAAGTC
Source organism: uncultured Alphaproteobacteria bacterium (assembly GCA_963829495.1). GTDB lineage: Bacteria > Pseudomonadota > Alphaproteobacteria > Rhizobiales > Rhodomicrobiaceae > Rhodomicrobium. The sequence continues at coordinate 28,930 of CAWHIT010000022.1, read as the reverse complement.
ATTGGCTCGGCGGCAAATTCAAGTTTCTCGTCTTGTTGCCGAAGAACCTTCAGGCCTTCTGATTGGCTTTGTGTCGCTGCACGCGCTCCGGATTTCTCCTGCAAGCGTTCAACACCGCGCGCGAGGTTTCACCATCGGAGTCCCTCGCAATCACCATCGCGCCCGCCAGCATGCTGAATTCACGGAAGGCAGCAGCTTCTTTGGCCTTGGCGGATCCTTTCATGACGCGCGCAAGCGCGGCGACGATGCGCTTCACGCCAGCACCGAAAGCAGCCTTCAGGCTCTCGGGCATCCGCGCCACCTGCGGCCCGACCGCCGCAACCGGGCAGCCCAGGCCTGGGTGGTTTTTGTGATCGTCTGACAGATAGAGCGAACAATAAGCCGAGACCGCGTCTTCCGGCTCGCCCTCCTGCAAGACCTTGAGAAACTGAGCAAAAGCGCTGTCCAGCGCCGCTTCGACCAAGGCCTCCTTGCTATCGAAATGCCCGCCCGCCCGGCAGGCGCTGTCATGACCGACCTCGCGATCACATTGCGGCGAGCGGACCGGCTCGCGATGCATCCGGCCCACGATCGAGAGCAGGGTGCGCGCTCTTGGCGGCGCAGTCCAGGTTAAAGACACCCGGGAGTCAGGGTCAATCACACGGTGGCTTGCCCGAGTCCTTGGGGGAGCAGCCGTTGTCCCAGTCATGTCAGATAAACGCTTCTTTCTTCAATCCCAGCCAATCGAGGGCGGATTGATGATAAATAGCTTCGCGGGTTTTAGCATCGAGCTGGGCCTCTTCCACCACGCGACCGGGTTGGAGTTCCCCTAACGGGAAGGGATAGTCCGTCCCTAAGCAAATTTTGTTCGCGCCGATCTTTTTGATCAGGAACTTCAAAACGTCCGGATCATGGACAAGGCTATCGATATAAAAATGCCCCAGATACTCTCGAGGGGGCACGCGACAATCAACGGCGCACAAATCCGGCCTCACATCAAAACCATGCTGAACGCGGCCCGCTGTGATCGGGAAGGCGCCGCCACCGTGGGCGAAAGCGACCCTTAAGCTTGGAAACCTCTGAAAAATCCCCCCGAAGATCATGGAGCAGATCGCGCGCGACGTTTCGGCGGGCATACCCACCAGCCATGGCAACCAATACTTCTGGGTTTGTTTTTCACCCATCATCTCCCAAGGATGCACAAACAAGGCAGAACCCGTTTCTTCCAATTTTTTATAGACCGGGAAAAATTGCGGGTCAGATAAATTCAATTGATTGATGTTCGAACCGATTTGGAAACCACAGAGTTTAAGCTCTTCCCTCGCTCGCTTGATTTCCCGGCAAGCCAGACCGGGATCCTGCATCGGCAACGTCCCCAGGCCAATAAATCGTTTGGGATGCCGGTCAACCACCTCGGCGATGTGATCGTTCAGCATTTGCGACAGGACAAGGCCATCCTTCGCTCTCGCCCAATAAGAGAACATGACGGGAACCGTGGACAAGACCTGCACTGTCACGCCATAACTGTCGCATTCCCGTAAGCGGGCGTGGGGATCATAGCTGTTGGGTTCGACCCGGCGAAAAAATTGACCCGTGTCGCTGACCATGTCGGCGTGGGAGCAACCTGGATTTTTTCTTAACTGTATGAAACCCGTATATCCAAACATTTCGCTGAATTTTGGAATCTCGGGCGGAAGAATATGGGTATGAATATCAACTTTCAGCATCCCAGTTGCGTCCGTTTCTATGGCCACACTGCTTACAAATGACATGTGCGCTGTTGTAATACCTCTCAAAAACAGCGCTGAACTGGGTTTCAATGTTCGTTAGAAAAAACTTTTCTTCGTAAACAAGGTGGTTGCATTTCTCGCAGTACCACTGCAAGGCATCGAGTTCCGTTTCGGAGGGAAGACCGCCGGGAGACGGAGCGAAGCGCCGTCGGCGCTCGATCACAAGGCCAACGGTGTGGGCGGGCCGCTGCGGTGAATGCGGGGTCTTTGGCGGCAGCAAAAACACATCGCCAGCGCGAACTCGGATATCACGCATTCTTCCATCGTCAATCACCTTGAGGATCATGTCGCCTTCGATTTGATAAAAGAACTCCTCGCTTTGGTTGACGTGAAAATCAGTCCTCGCGTTTGGGCCACCAACGGCCATGACAATGAACTCCCGGTCTTGCCACAACATTTTATTGCCCACGGGTGGGCGCAACAGGGAGCGATTGTCCTCAATCCACGTCTTGAGATTAAAGGGTTCGTAAATCTTGGGTTGAGACTCAGAAGTTCTCTCCGGCATGGAATGGCCTCACTCGATCGTGGCGATACACTTCAGCTCGATTGCAATGGGCGTTGGCAAGCAATTGACTTCCACGGTCGTCCGGCAAGGTGGATTGTCTTTGAAATAGTCAGCCCAAATTTTATTGTACGTTTCAAAATCGTCTTTCATGTTCGTCAAGAACACCGTCACGTCGATAATCCGGTCCCAAGACGAGCCAGCTTCTTCGAGGATGCTTTTCACGTTTCTAAAAACATTGTGGCACTGGATTTCGATATCGTAGGAGAGGATTTGTCCATAGGGAGAAAGCTCGACCCCTGGAATATCTTTTGTGCCACGCACGCGCGGACCAACACCTGATAAAAAGAGCAAAGAGCCAACGCGTTTGGCGTATAGATACAAGCCCACTGGCTCTGGCACATCAGACTTAAAGAAATGCCGGGTCGCGGTCTTTGGCCCATCGTCGGCATTCATTTATTCTTCTCCTGACTTTCCGCCGTTCCGCCTGAGCGTCCGCCGCTCATCAAGCATATGTTTTTCACTTCGCTAAAAAACTTCAAGGCGTAGTCGCCGCCTTCACGCCCCAAGCCGGATTCCTTGACACCTCCGAAAGGTGTGCGCAGATCGCGCTCATTCCAACAGTTGATCCAAACGACCCCCGCTTCCAGTTGTCTCGCTACCCGTTTTGCCCTGGAGACGTCCTGGGTCCACAGGGAGGCTGCAAGGCCGTAGCGGGTGGAGTTCGCCATGCAGATGACCTCGTCCTCGGTGGAAAAGGGTATCAAGGTCGCGACCGGACCAAAAATTTCTTCCTGATTAACAATGGATTCGCTCGGCAGGCCCTCGATGAGCGTGGGCGCCATGAAATAGCCATTCGTCAACTTGCCACCGAGGTTGAGCTTCTCTCCGCCGCAGAGAACCCGGCCGCCTTCTTTTTTTGCGATGTCGACATACGACATCACCTTTTCAAAATGAGGTTTCGAAACAAGGGCGCCGATATCCGTCGTTTGATCCAGCGGATCACCGACTTTGAGCTGCTTTATTCGACTCAAGAAGCCCGTGCGGAATTCCTCATAAATAGCCCTATGAACAAATATTCGCGATCCACACAGGCAAATCTGTCCTTGATTTGAAAAGGAAGAGCGCAAGGTGGCTGCCCATGTCCGCTCCAAATCCACGTCATCGAAAATAATATTTGGATTTTTTCCTCCCATCTCCAACGAGATTTTCTTGAAGCTCTTTGCGGCCGCCTCGGCGATCATGCGACCTGTCGCTGTGCTCCCGGTAAAAGACACGGCCTTGATTTGAGGATGGGTCACGAGCGGTGCGCCCGCCTCCACCCCCGTGCCATGCACAATATTGATTACTCCAGGGGGCAAACCCGCCTCTTGGATGATCTCCCCTAGAAGCATTGCCGTCATGGGCGTCACTTCAGACGGCTTCGCGACCACCGTATTACCCGCGGCCAAAGCCGGAGCAATTTTCCATGTCAGCAGCAGCAGCGGCAGGTTCCACGGGGAAATACAGGCCACTACACCTAGCGGCGAGTAGTCGACTACATTTGAGATCTCCGTGCTGGTTTGGAAAACCTCACCATGAAACTCAGTGATCGCGTCCGCAAAGAATTCAAAATTCATCGCGCTGCGTGGAATATCCACTGTCCTTGCCAGTGAGAAGGCTTTGCCATTATCAATGGTTTCGGCCCTTGCCAAGGTATCGAGACGACTGCGAATCCCTTTTGCAATCAGCCGAAGATACTCAGCTCTTCTTTGCACCGTGGTTTGCGACCACGAGGGAAACGCCTGAGCCGCAACCTGGACCGCTGCCTCGATGTCCGTGGCATCCGAGTCGGGCACCAAAGAATAGGTTAGACCAAGAGAAGGATTCACATTCTCCAAGTACCTCCCTCGGAGCGGAGGAACGAATTCGCTGCCGATAAAATTTTCTTTCTCCATTGCTCACGACGGGGCAAGAACCGATGTTCTCACCTCGCTCCACCTCCTTTGTCCAGCAAAATGGCCCGGACTGGACTTGCGTCGGCATTCATTATTTTGAGGGGAAGGGCGATCAGATCGTAAAGTCCAGGTTTCACCTCTTCCAATACGATGCCTTCAAGCACTGCCATGTCGTGCTTCAGTATGGCTTGATGAGAGATCAAGTATTTGTCATCAGCCAGATCAACCGAGGGGGTATCCACTCCCACCAAAACCACCTGTTTTTCCGCCAGAAAATTGATGAGCTCAGGAGACAGAGCCATGAAATCCGAAGCCCATCGGTTGGGATGGGGGAAAGAACGGGTTTTGAAAAGCACGCGGGGCGCTTGAATGCTTATCGAGCCCAGATCCGCGACTGAAATTCTCTTTTGCGCGACCCGTTCGACTTCGATAACTTGAGCCGGCCCCAGGTAAAGGGACAGGTCCCTCTCGGCAATAGAGGGACCCAGGCGGGAGTAATGACTCGGAGCATCCGCGTGAGCCCCAAGATGCACGGTGGTGGTCATTGAAGACAAGGTCAAGTTGTCGCCATTCTTCATGTCCAGCAAAACACGGCTGCGAAACTCGGTATCACCCGGGAAAACAGCGATCTCGGGGGTTATAAGAGGCGAGATATCGTAAATTTGATAGTCCATGAGCTTCACAATACGCCATTACACAGCAAATTCGATAGTCCATGATGTTCACAATACGCCGCCACAGAGCAAAGGAATGTGATGGAACAACAAGAGTTTCTGACGTGGTCAAATGTATTAAGTGAAGCTCGTGTTCATGCGACCCCCGTCGCACAACTCAGCACTCAAATCGAGGGATGGGGTCGCTCCGAGGCCTATGCCATTCAGGAAAAGGGGATCGAATTTCGCGTTGCCCGAGGCGAACGGTTGGTTGGCTTTAAAATGGGACTGACTTCCGAGGCCAAGCGAAAGCAGATGAATCTGAACTCTCCGCTGTATGGAGTTTTGACTGATCAAATGGAGGTTCGGGGCGACTTTTCGCTTTCCGGGAGCATTCATCCCAAGATTGAACCCGAGGTGGCTTTCCTGATCGAAAGGGAATTGCCCGAAAACCCCAATCGGGAACAAGTCCTAGAAGCGGCCGGGGCGGTGTGCGCCTGCATGGAAATATTGGATTCCCGTTACCAGCACTTCAAATACTTTTCCATGGAGGATGTCATCGCCGATAACTCCTCTTCGTCGCATTTTGTCCTGGGCGGCTGGGTCCAGGATTTTCGTGATTTCGATCTGCGAAATTTGCCCATGCAAATGTTTGTCAATGACCGGCTCGCGCAAGAAGGAAACTCGAAAGACATCTCGGGTGACCCGGTGGTTTCGATTATCCACCTATGCCAACTCCTGGCCGAGCGCCAACTTTTCTTACCCAAAAATTGCATTGTCCTGGCGGGGGCCGCCACCGCGGCGGTCGCGCTTGAGCCGGGGATGCGGATCCGACTCGAGGTTCCCCATTTCCCCAGTGTACAGGTGAGCATCCGGCCATGAGTTTTTCCCCGCAACAAGACAGTCTTAAAGGCGCTGAATATCTTGATCATGAGGACATCTTAAGACCGTATCGCGGGGAGTTCGTATTCCCCAGGAGCCGAAGCGGGGAAGATCAACTCTATTTCGCCGGGCACTCCCTGGGGCTCATGCCCAAAAAAGCCCGGCAATACATCGAGGAGGAACTCTCCGATTGGGGCAAGCTTGCCGTAGAAGGGCATCTTTACGCCAGGCATCCTTGGTTGCCCTATCATGAGAACATAACGGCGAGCTTTGCCCGTCTCGTGGGAGCCAAGGACTGCGAAGTCGTGGCGATGAACACGCTCACGGTCAACTTGCATTTGCTGATGGTCAGCTTTTACCGGCCGACTGCGAAGCGATTTAAAGTATTGATTGAGAATAATTGCTTTCCTTCGGATAGATACGCGGTCAACTCACAAGCTCGATTCCACGGTTATGATCCGCGCGACGCGGTGGTCGAGCTCAAAGCCCGGCCGGGGCGGTTGACCGTGGAGCCCGAAGAAATCGAGGAGCAAATCCGGGCTCTGGGCGACTCGCTGGCATTGGTCCTGCTTGGCAATTGCAACTATCTTTCTGGCCAGTGTTTTCCTTTCGAACCGGTGGTGCAGGCGGGCCATCAAGTTGGTGCCGAGGTGGGATTTAATTTGGCCCATGGAGCCGGCAATCTAAAAATGGATCTGCACGCTTGGGGTGTGGATTTCGCGGTCTGGTGTTCCTACAAGTATTTGAATGCGGGTCCCGGAGGGATTGCCGGCGCTTTCATTCATGAAAATCATCTGGCGAAAAAAGAGCTGCCTCGTTTTGAGGGCTGGTGGGGTCACGATAAAACGACGCGCTTCCAAATGGGGCCTCAGTTTTCACCCTTGAACACCGCCGAAGCCTGGCAACTGAGCAACCCACCCATTTTCCAACTGGCCAGTCTGCGGGCTTCCATGGAGCTTTTTGATCGAGCCACCATGCCTGAACTGCGGAAGAAAGGCGATCGTTTGACCGGCTATCTCGAGTGGTTGATCCGACGGAAATGCGGGGCGGCGCTCGACGTGGTGACGCCGCCCGCTGGTTCGCGCGGGTCCATGCTGTGTGTGCGGTTGAAAAGCAAGCCGGGCGACGCCTGCGCGAACGCCAAGCCCTTGCTTGCCTTGTTAAATAAAAATGACGTGGTCCTGGACTTTCGTGAACCCGATATTCTTCGCATCACGCCCGTTCCACTTTATAATTCCTTTGTGGATGTTTACCAGTTGTCTGAAGCTTTTAAGGAGGCCTTGCACTGAAAAGTATTGTCGTTGCGGGCGGGGGACTGGTTGGTTCCTTGGTTGCCATCATGATGAAAAGGCGGGGATATGAGGTGACGTTATTGGAAAAACGCCCTGATATCCGCCGAGGGAACCCGCAAGCAAACGCGGGCGGCCGCTCGATTAATCTGGTCGTGACCTCGCGCGGACTGAACGCGCTCGAAAAGGCGGGCCTGTTGCAAGATGTTTTGCTAATGACGGTGCCCGTGACCGGCCGAATGATTTACGGTAAAATCGGGGCGCCAGCCTATCAGCCCTATGGCCGCGACACCTCCGAGTGCAATTATGCGGTATCACGCGGAGATCTGAATCGCTACTTGCTGAAAGCATGCGAGCGGCACGGCATTCGTATCCTGTTTGAGGCCACCGTCGATCCGTCGACCGATTTGCGCGAGAAAGAGGTCAAGTTTAGCCTGCCAGCGCAAAATCGCGGACTTGCTGCCTTGGACTACGATATCTTGTTAGGGACGGATGGGGCGGGGTCGGTTCTCAGGGAAAGCATGAAGGCAGTATTGGGCGCTTCCTATCAAGATAAAACCGAGTTTCTTTCATCCGATTACAAAGAGCTTTTTATGCCCGCTCTGGCAGATGGCAGGTCACCGCTGCAGGAAAATGTCCTTCACATCTGGCCGCGCGGGACGCACATGTTGATGGCCCTGCCCAATTCAGACGGCAGTTTCACAGTGACGATTTACCTGCCGTCCCGTGGAGCCGGACCGAGTTTCGAGGCGTTGAAAACCGAACAGCAAGTGCGGTCCTTTTTGCGGGACGAATTTCCCGACGCCTATGATTTGATGCCAAATGCTGTCCACGATTTTCTCTGTCATCCGCAAGGCAAGTTGGGGACGGTGCGGTCGGCACCCTGCGATCTACCGGGATTCCGTGGCCCTTCTCGGCGATGCGGCCCATGCCATCGTTCCTTTTTTGGCCAAGGCATGAACCTTGGCTTTGAGGACTGCGTTTATCTGGACAAGTATTTGGCCGCTTCCCAAGATGACTGGGCCCTGGCGCTGACCGAATACGATCGATCGCAAAGGCCCAATGCCAACGCCATCGCCGACATGGCTCTCGAGAATTTCGTTGAAATGCGAGACAAGGTCGGCGATGCCCGATTTCTACTTATGAAGAAGATCGAGGCGAGGATCGAAAATGAAATGTCGGACATCTATCGATCGCGCTATGGAATGATCGCCTACACGCTCATTCCTTATGCATTGGCGAGAGAAGCGGGGCAAATTCAAGAGCGCCTTTTGCATCAACTCTGCGATGAGCTTGAGTTGGAGCAAGATTTGAATATGGGCCTGGCCAGGCGGCTGGTGGAGCAGGAATTGCTGCCCTATCTCAAAATGAACAATACTTCTGTAGAAAGATACCAGATGCCAAGATTGCATTTTTAGCATCGCTGAAACTGCAATGTTTCTTTGATGCCTTCCGGAAGCTGCGGCAGCTGCGATCGCGGAATGATAAACGTGGCAAGGTTGAACAGATCCACAAAGACATGGTTCGTGTCTGTTGCCTTTCGCAAGTATTGGTGACCAGAAGAGCCACCTGTTCCAATCTTGGTCCCCAACATCCGGTGCACGAGGAGGGAATGCCGGAAACGCCAATTGGTAAAGTTTTCATCGATCGTCGTGAGAGCATTTAAGACTTGAAACGGGTAGGAAAGAACGGGCTCCTGCCGGTAGAGCATTATGAAAAGCGCATTCAAAGTGGCTTTTTGCGATATCCGGCGCAGCTTCAGACTCTTGGGTCGCCTTGTATTGCTCCTCGTCAAAAAGACTTTGAAAGGTCACTTCGATGGTACGGTTGTTCTCCAACTGAATTTGTTTCTCGCGTTCTGAGAGTGAAGCGAGATTGTTTTCAATTGTAGTACGATCCGACATCAGCATTTCTTGCACTGCTTTTTGGTAAGCCCGCCAAAAGTTAAATTGTCGGCTATTGGTAAAAGGCATGCGCTCCAGCCATCTCTCCAAAATTTCGATCAGCGAGGCTTCCTTTTCCACCGCCAGCAATTTTTGACGATCCGTTTCCTTGAGTCTTCCCATAAAGTACTCGCGGTCAACGCCTTGGCGGGCGTGGGTGCTTAGACCCATGCGAATCTCAATTTCCCGAAACTGAACACTTTGAAAGCCGGAGGCGGGAATCAATAACTCACGAAATTCCAGAAACTCCATGGGAGTCATGGTTTCCAATATTTCAAGGTGCTGCAGAAAGAGACCCTGAATTTTTATAATTCGTTCCAGTTTATGATTGATCGAGAAAAGCTCGGATTCCGGCACAAACTCGCGGTCCCAGGCACGAATGATCGCTCTCATTTCATGTAAAATATGTTTGAACCACAGCTCATAGGATTGATGGACGACGATAAAAAGCATTTCATCATGGCATTCATCTCCATACTTTTTACTCAACGGTTCTTGCGCGTCGAGAAAGGTATTGAGGTGAAGATAATCGCCGTAATCAACAGGTCCGTGATTTTTATGCATGGCGAATCCTTCCAGTGAATGTGCAGGGGCGGCGCATTAGTAACAAAGGAAGACAACAACGCTCTAAGCAGAAGCGCGATCGATACACGAAACTGTGACGCCCAAATCCCGGCGGGTGGCCGGGACTGGGCCGCGTTAACAGGGCATGCCAGATTTTTTATTTTTGGTGAGGGCGGGGCATAAATTGGGACGAAACGGTTGGGGCCTGGAACACATGGGCGGAGAGCACACTCGCCGAACGCATGGCGGCTCTTGTCGGGTCGCTCGGGCAGCTTCTTGCTGTGGCGATCGCCTGCTCGAGCTGCGACTTCAGTATGCGCATCGGCGCCCTCGATCCTGAGGACATGACAATCCACAGGCAAGACTATGCCGCCACGATGCTGACGCCCCCGGAGAGTTTCCAAGGCATGCCCTGGCTGGTAAGCAATTTCCGGACAGGCTCATCGCGGAGAGCATCTCAGGGGACTGAAACATTGTGAAACAAGGTAAGCCAACGGCCAACGGATCGGATTCGCTCTTTATCGATCGACTGCGAAAGCTGCACGGCGATCTTCACGCCGTCGGCAAGAAGGCGATGGAGTGCGTGGTTCCCGCGAAGATTCAGGCCAAGGCCGCGGATTTTCTTCACGGATTGCGGGACGCCCCCGACCTGCCGTTGCGCGCCATGGATGCCGCGGGCTATGCAATCGACGCGCTTCTTTTTACGCCGTCCATGGGCGGCCACACCGCGATCGACCGCGCCATCCGCACCGGCAAAGTCGGCGGCGCAGAGATGGAAGCGGCAAATCTCCTGCGCCAGACGTCCTTTCGCCTTCTTGAAATCACCGAGGACCGCGGCGGCGGGCTGCTCGCCGCCACCGATCTTGTCAGCGACGAAAGGCTGACGCTCTTCGATCCGGAATCGCCAATGGCGCATGGCGGCCGGTGGGCGCGGCGCACCTGTCTTTACCAGGACGTGCACGTGACCGTTGGACCAGTGACGCCGCTCGACGATGACATGATGGCCGTGGCGGCTCCCTTCATGGACAAAGGGCGCGGCTTGAAAAAGCCACTCCGCTGCGCCGAGGCGCTCTACGAACACTTTGTCCGGCATGGCGACCCCTTGGACGGCGTGAAACTCGACTTCTTGGACGAGGACGAAGACGAGTTTCCCTTCGACGCCTCGGACGGCCCGCTTCATGCCCTGGCGGCGGAATGGGCTCAAGAGAGCCAGCTTCCAGAGCCAGACGCCGATGCCTTGCAACTGATCCGGTCCGAGGCTTACGAGGAACCCGTGCTGGAGGTGCACCGCGCCGGCTATCATGCGCATCAAATGGGGAAGGCGCGCATCGCTGCAGCCTATGACCGCATTCTTTCCCTTCAGCTGGAAACCGTCCATCGGCGGGCGAGCGCAGGAATCCGCACGTCGTGTGAAACCCTGGACAGCCTCGCCGCAATACTGAGGGAAGGCGGGGGAAGGGGAGAAATTCCGGCGGATGCCATCGCGCATTTCGAGGAAATGTGCCGTCGCGCGAAACTCACCGGGAGTGCCAAGACCAATAAGGGCAATCGCGAGGAACTGGACAAGGTTTTATCCCGCATCCAGGCGTTGCGCAGCAAAACCGTGGAACAGGGCTGCACCGAGGCGGAAGCCCTGCTGGCCGCGGGGAAGGTCGCTGAACTGCTCGACCAGTACGGTTTGACGCTGAGCGAGATCGACATGAAGGCGCAAAGCTGCGCGGGCGAAGGCATTGAGACCAACCGCCGCCGCCGGTCGCCCCTCGACGAATGCGCGGGCGCGATCGCCGGTTTCTGCGATTGCCGCACATGGTTCGAAACGACCCTGCAGGGGCATATCCGGCACATTTATTTCGGCCTGCCCGCCGACGTCGCGGGCGCGCGCTATCTCTACGAGAAGATCGAGGAGGCGTTCGAAACCGAAACGGCTCAATTCAAGCGAAGCGAGCTTTATGACCAGCACCCGTCCGCCAAGCGCCGCAGCGCCACGACGTCGTTTCAAGCAGGCCTCGGTCACGGCATCTGCGCCAAGCTCGACAGGCTCAAGGCGGAACGCGCCGCGGCCTTCCGCGCCAGCGGTGGGCGGGATCTGGTGCCCGTCAAACGCGATGTGATCGAGGACGAACTCGCTGCTATGGGCATGCGGCTTAAAGCTGTTCAGACCGGCCGGAAGAACCTCCTGGCCATGGCCTACAAGAAGGGCCGCGTCACCGGCGAAAACCTGGAGTGGGAGGAAAAGCTCGCCCAGTCATGAGGGTAGGGGCAGAAGAAGCGGGGCTCTTCGACAGCGTGCGTGGCGGGGCTGTAGGCGCGGGAGGCGGCCTCCGGGATGCGTTTGCGGCTCACCTGTGCATCGAGACGCGGTCTTGTTCGACTTTCGCGCTCAATTTGGCTTGTGAGGGGCCGTTTCCGAGTTCAGCTTTACGATGCATCTGACTTCATTTCCCGTCCCTAGATATTCGAGGCTGTCAAAGGATAGTGCTCGTGAGGCCGCAATCCCCCGGCCGTGCAGATCCGTCGCTCGATCGGCAGAGAAGTCCAAATAATTCTTCCAGTCGAACCCACTGCCTGCATCCTTGATGTGAACAACAAGCGCCGCTTGCGTCGCCTCAAAAGTGAGGGTGGCGAACTTCTTTCGATATTCCGGCAGGCCGAGCCTTCGCTCGATCTCTTCCTTCCAGCTGGAGTTCTGGAGAAGTTTGGTTTTTTCGGAGTAGGTAATGCCGAGATTGCCATGCTCAACAGCGTTGAGCAGCAATTCATGCAACCCGACGACCGCAGTCTCGGGCTTTGGAAAACAACTGGCGATATAGGAGGCAAGGTCCGCGGCCTCCTCAGCCGTTTGAAAGCGAAAGCGTGCCTCATCCATCAGTCCAAGGCCCCGGTCGCAGGCGCAAACCTTCTCTTTCAGCTTTTTCTTGGTCGCTGCGTCTTGCAGGGCAGCACGCACGATGCCGAGCAGCATTGCGCGGTCGTAGGGCTTTGTCAGATAGTAATAAACGCCCGCCTCGATACCCTGCACCACCTGATCTGCCGCTGCCGCGGCTGTCTGCATGACCACAGGGATGTCCTGAAAGCGTATGTCGGCTTTGACGCGTTGCAGGAACTCCATGCCCCCGAGGTTCGGCATCATCCTGTCGAGGACGACCAAAGCAATGCTGGGATTCTCCTCGAGCTTTTGTAAGGCGATTAGACCGTCTTCAGCCCGCACGACCCGGTAGCGTGCGCGGCCCAAATGATGCTCCATGAGGTCGAGGTTGAACGCCTCGTCGTCAACGGCAAGGATTTTTGGTCCGGTGCTTGTGCCGCTCCCAAAGCTCATGGTTGGGCTGTTCTTGTCTCTAGGTCCGTTCTAGTGCTGCTCCACCCCGGCCAGTAAACCCAGCTTGAGTTGTGTCCGAAAAAAGAGCTTGGCCTGAACATAATGCACGGTCCCGGTTTGATTTGCCTTACCGAGAAAGGACCAATTTCAGGCAACTGGTCGCGCCCGGTTGCAGACGGGGCGCGGGAGGGAAGCTCTCCGCCCGAACTGAGGGCAGGGGGAAGTACAGCCGAGGCAAACTTTATCTCAGGGCGCGAGCGCGTTGCTTAGAGCGCGCGCGAGTTGGTCCCGGGTGTAGGGTTTGCCAAGAGTGATGACGCCATCGACCTCCCGTTGAGCGTCAATGCCCCGATCTCCGTCGTTATAACCAGAGCACATGATGACTTTGACGTCTGGCTTGTTCGACGAAACCCAACGCGCCACGTCATAGCCCGACATGCCCCCCGGCATGACGACATCGCTCAGCACAAGCCGCACCCCCCCTTGCACCTTGAGCTGCTCCAGGGCTTCCGGACCCGTTCTTGCTTCCATGGCGGCATAGCCAAGCGCTTCGAGCCGCTTAAGCGTCACTTCGCGGACTTCATCATCATCTTCGACAACCAGAATGAGTTGACCGCGACCGAGCGGGCTTCCACTCGACAAAGCGCCGCGCGCCGCCGATCCCCTCGTTGTGCGAGGCAGGTAGATGCTGACCGCGCATCCTTGCCCCGGCGCGCTTTCAATCGACATGAACCCGCCCGCTTGACCGGCGAAGCTCGCCACGCTCGTAAGCCCAAGGCCGGTCCCCGCCCCAGGTCCCTTGGTGGTGAAGAATGCCTCTGTCGCTTTATCGATGACCTCTTCAGGCATACCGACGCCATTATCGGCGATCGCGAGCCGGACATAGTCTCCTGGCACAGCTTCCCGGTGCAGTTTTGCCGCTGCCGCATCGAGCGTGACGTTCGAGGTCGAAATGCGGACGGTACCGCCGCCCGGCATCGCATCGCGCGCATTCGCGGCTAGATTTAAGATCGCGCTGTCGATTTCGCCCGGGTCCGCAATCGTCATCCAAAGGCCAACGGCGAGATCGGTCGCGATCGAAATGTGCTCTCCGACCGTGCTCGCAAGAAGTTTTGCGGTTTCCAGGACCCGATCGTTGAGATCGAGGCGCTCCAGCTTAAGCGCGCGTTTGCGGGCAAGGGACAAGAGCCGCCCATTCAAGGCGCTTCCCTTTTCGGCGGCGTTCCGCGCGCGCTCAAGGAAGCTCCGCGTTGTTTCATCGTCGATGAGATCCTGGGCGATTTCCAGATTGCCCGAGATGACGTGCAGAAGGTTGTTGAAATCGTGCGCGACCCCGCCCGCGAGTTGTCCCACGGCTTCGAGACGCCGCGCGTTTGCCAGCGCCTGCTCGTTGCGTTTGCGCTCGGTAATGTCGCGCATGATGCCGGTAAAGAAACGCCGGCCTTCGCCGTCCCGCCATTCCGTAACCGCCCCGTCGATTGGGACCATCGTGCCGTCCTTGCGTTTCCCCCCGACCTGTCTGATGCCGCCCCTTCCCGAGAAGCCTTTGAGATAGCGATCGTGCTGCGCCGCTATATTTGTCGCCATCAGGATGCCGATTTGACGCCCGGCGAGTTCTTCCGGACTGTAGCCGAAGATGCTTTCCGTCGCGCGGTTCGCTGACTGGATGATTCCCTTCTCGTCGATGACAACAATGCTGTCGGCCGCCGTGTCGATAATCGAGCTGAGCCGCGCTTCGCTCTCACGCAGCCTGTTCTCAGCGCATTTTTGATCGGTGATGTCGCGAACTGAGACAACCGCCCCGGTAATGTGGCAGTTCTTGTCGCGAATGGGAGCGAAATTGTAGCTTCCTAGGTAGGCTTGACCATCTCGCCGCTTGACGATGTATTCAGCTTCCGTCGCTGTCTCACCGCGGAGCGCTCTTTGGGAAGGCCATTCCTCCGGGGGCACCCATTTGCCGCCCGGCAGGAAAAAACTCAAAATGTCCGGATACTCGGAAAGTACCTGGGCGCAATCCTCTTTCGATTTGAATTTGTGGAACTTGGCAAAAGCTTCATTGAAATGAATGAAGCGGCTTTCCGCATCTAAAATGAAAACAGCGTCCCTCATGGCCGAGAGCGCGGCTTCCAACTTCGATTTGGTTGCCAGAGCCTCCTCTTCGCTCTTCCTGCGCTCCGTGATGTCAAGCGCCACGCCGACGAGGAGCCGCTCGCCAGAAGCATCCCGCCCCGCTTGCGCCCTTGTGACTGACCAAAGGCGCTTCTCGCCAGACTTTGTGTGGACCCAATGGTCACCGAGATCCAAGGGAAGACCGCTCTCAAATGTATGTCGAACATCCTCCTCGACCCTGCGAGCCTCGTTGCGAAAGGCCAATGCCTCCCACTTATCCCGCGTTGGGATGTCGGAAGCCGTGTAGCCGGTAAGTTCTGTGAGGGCCGGGTTTATAAGGAGGATCGTTCGATCCTCCTTCGACAGCATGATCGGGACGGGGACGTTCTCGATGATCGAGCGCAATAGCTCTTCGCGTTCGCGCAGCGCCGCTTCCGTGCGCTTCAACTCTGTGACATCTGCGAAGGCGGCGACGGCGCCGCGAACCTCCCCTGCGTCATCGAATAAAGGCAAGGCGTTGCCCAACAGATATTTGCTGTCGCCCTCAACGAACCGGAGCTCGATCTCCTCCCCGGAAAATGCGCGCTTGGCGGCGGCCTTCCTGATAGGAAGTTGCTCTGGCGGCAAACGCCGCCCATTTTGAAAGATCTCAAAGTTGGCTGGGGCCTGTCCAAGCGGCGCCGATTTGGAAAGGTTAGCTCCTGGAGGGACGCGGTGGAGCTCATAGGCTGCCGGATTGCCGGTCATATATTCACATTTAGCGTCCTTCGCGATAAGCACCGGGGCCGGGATCGCGGCTAGGATCGCTTCCAACTCTTCGCGCTCTTGTCTTTCGGCCTTTTCGGCTTTTCGCAGAGCCTCCTCAGCCCGCTTTCGTTCGGTGATGTCGATGACAACGCCGATGTAGCGCTCCGGATCTCCGTTTGCGCCTGCATTCGGCCTGCCTCGCGAAAGCAGCCAGCGCTCGGGTTCGCCTTCCGGCAGGTTCACGCGCCATTGAACTTCGTACTCCTGACTGGTTGCCACAGCATCCCTAAGCGCCTTTTTGGCGCGTTCGCGATCTGTAGGGTGGATCGATGACGCCCAGGCTTCAAAAGAAGGCGTGCATTCCCCGGGTTTCAGCCCGTACAAGTGCCATATGTTTTCGGACCACTGACTGCGGTTGTCCGACAGCCTCAACTCCCAGGTCCCGGCTTTGGCCGCCTCGTGAGCCAAACGCGTTCGCAATTCGCTCTCGCGCAAGGCGCTCACGGCCTCGACCCTCTCGGTCACGTCCTCAGCGATGATTGTGATGCCGCCAACGGCCTGATCGTTCGTCAGCCAGGGCAGCATTTCATAGCGTACCCAGTGCGTACCCCCGTCGGCGCGTCGAAAGGCGTCTTCCTCTGAGCGCACGGTCTCGCCTGCCACGCTCCGCCGGTGGAGCTCTTTCCAACGCTCGGAGACTTCCGGGAAAACCTCGTAATGGTAACGGCCTACAACGCTTTGCTCGTTGCTTCCATGATATACGAGCCAACGGCGGCTGCAGGCCAGATAGCGCATGTTGCGATCAAACATGGCAATGGCCGCCGGAGCCTGTTCCACGAACTTGGCGCAAACATTCGTCGCTTTGCTGCGACGCTTTCTTTTGCGCGGTGACGTCGCGGACGATTTTTGAGGCGCCGACAATGTTTCCGTCCGGGCCAAAGATGGGCGAGACTGCTGAGAGAACATCGACGGGAACGCCGTTTTTGTGAAGACGGACTGTCTCATAGGATTCGACCCGCTCGCCAGCTTTGATCCTTGCGAGAACTTGGTCTTCTTCATTCTGCCGGTCGGCGGGAATCAGCCGGCGAATAGGTTCGCCGATTATCTCGTTGGCATGGTAGCCGAAAAGCTTGGTTGCCGCCGGATTCCAGCTCGTGACCCTTCCCTCGAGCGTCTCACCTATCATCGCGTCGAAGGACGAGTTGACAATTGCCGCCAACAGACCCGCGGACCCGGAGTTTTCCTGCTTCATGACATTTACGGACCCCCGGCTGCTGCTTGCCGGCAAAGAGGGGTCGCTCCCTAGCCGTTTGTGCCCGAGTTCGAAGCTTACTTCACGAACCTATGCAAAGTTTTATCCTATGCGAGGAAGCCTGCAGCTTTCGGAAAGCGATCACGTCCAGCGCTCTCACCTGTCCAATGGCTCGCGGTCGGCAACGGAAGATTATGATGCCGGGGACCGCTCCTTCCACCGGCGGGGAAGCGCCATAGCCGTTTCACGAGTGCCGACGCGCTCCGGGCGGCGGAACTCGACGCAGACGATCCTTTGTTTAGCGATGGCGGACTGAAAAATTTACGTCAGGTGCACGAAAGCCGCCCGAGGAGAAAATTACGAGAACCTCAGCACGTTCTCGCGTCCTATCCGCACTTGAGAACCTTAAATTCGACGCGCCGGTCAAGGGCGTCGCTCGCGTCGTCCTTGGCCGTTCCGATCAGGTTTTCGCGAGACCCCACCCCGGTCGCAACCAGCCGTTCGCCGAGACGAGGCTGGCTAGTCTCCAACAGTTCCTTGATCCTTTGAGCACGCAAAACGGAAAGCCGCTCATTGACCTGAGCCGGTCCTGTCGGCGATGTGTGCCCGACAACCTCGAGGCACAAGTTCTCCTGATCGACACGATTCGCTATCTCCTTGAGCCACATGGAATATGGCCCGGTGATCGCGCGATCATCGAGGAACAGTGTGGAGCCCGGTTTGAACAGGAAACGGACCGCAAGCTTATTCGCCTTGAGGCTGAAATCGACAAGGCTTCCGAAGGATTCCGCGGCGTCTGAAAGGCGGTTCATCCGCCAGTTTGCGAGATAGACCCCATTATACACCCGGAGCTGACCGCCGCCGGGCTCCCCGAGCGCTGTTCTATAAAACGCAAGCGCCACCCTATAATGCTTGACGTCGTACTCCGCGATGGCATCGCTGATCAGGGCTGCGGCGCTAATGCTCTCGACATAGGCAGGGCTCAGAGGGTCGCCAGCCTTTGTCTCCTGGCAGGTCTTTATGTAGGCGGTTGTCGCGGGGTCATTGGCCCAAACCGGGTTGTCCGCATAAGCAAGGGTGGGCGTGACGTCGACCCCTTCCGGCTTGGCCCGCGCGCCACCATTCGCGACAATCTTCTTCGTGCGCAAATCCGCAAGCCTGAGACAGATCCAGTAAGCGTCCTTGGGGGCGGTCTGCACGCCTGCGTTGTTGATGGCCCGCAACGTGCCGACAAGCACAATCGGAGACTTCGCCAGCGATTCTTTCGTGAAAGGGAGGATCCGGAAGCGGGGATATTTGCTCTGGATGAACTCCACCAGGCGCTTCTCCATGTGATGGGTGGCCGCCGACTGGGCGCCGCTTATGCCGTCGATCAACGGATCTATCACCAGATCGAGCTTTTCCTCGCCAGGCGGCAAAATCGCCTTGGACAACAATGTCTCCGCTGCCTTTAGCAAAGCGTCGTCAAATGGAAGGAGAGGCGGCGGAGCACTCGGCGGCGCAGCCGTCTGCGCGTAAGCTGCAGCCAAAGTCGCGATGAAGATCAACTTGATGAAGCCTATTCCCGCGACAAGTTTTGATGTCATCGACGAACTCCCGAAACTTTTAGCAATCGAGGAAGCAGGGCTCTTACCGCTGGCATTGCTTGAGCGCATTGAGGTCTGGCTCGGTTTGGTCCCCGAGTTGCAGACGCGCGATGATGTCGCTGCATTTCACCGCAGGATATTTAGTTGCGTTGCGTGGTCTTGGAGCGATAGGTGGCGGCTGACTCGCAGGCTCGTTGCCACCGCTCAGTGAAGCACTCTTGTCCTGCGGGGGGCTTGGCGCCGGAGGCTCCGTCCTCAAACGCTCCTCGGACGCCTTCCGCTCCGCCTCGATCCGTTGTCTTTCCGCCGAAAGCGTCTGCACCAGATTTTCCTGCTCGTGGACCGTGGCGGCGAGGCGTTCCCGTTCCGAGCGCGCCTCCGCTTTCGCGTTCGTGGTTGTCTCCTGAGCAGGGTTGCGTGCCTTGGTCTCTAGTTCCGCTTTCGCCTCGAGACGTTTCTCCTCGGCTTCCTTGATCTTCGCGCTAAGCGCCTGTGCCCGTCCGTCCAGTTCACGAATGAGCTTCTCGCGTTCAGCCGACTCCTGGATAAAGCGCTCCTTCTCGGCAAGCTCCTGGATCCGCATGCGGGCAACTTCCGCCCAACTGCTTTGCGGGTAGGTCGTGATGAAGGCATTCAGCTCTCGCCGATCAATGCTCAGGCTTACTTTCCTCCAGGCTTCCACGTCCGTTTCGCCGGTGTTGAGGTAGAAATCTCCGAGCAAAGAGATCGATAATTCCGGGATTTGCTGTCCCTTCGTCGCCGCGTAGACTTGCTTTTGTACGTTTCGAAAAACGGTCGCTATTTCTTGGCCTGGGCGCTTGATCTCGCGCGCCAGCGCTTCCGTGAATGGACTGTCTCTGCCCTCGCCATCGGTCGCAACGTCATTTGCCTGGGTAGCATACGCAATCAGCATCCCCTGAGTTTGCTTGATCGGTGCAAGGCCGCCAGGAGCTGAAATGCCCCGTGTGCCAGGCTTGCGGGAGAGCCGGGCTGCGAACGGATTGTTCCGGCACGCGTCCAGGACGAGTATTCTAGGGCCGCCCGTGTATTGCAGGGTTGCAATGACGTCGTCGACACGCATTCCTTCGAATCGAAGGCCGAACTCATCCTCGATTTCCGCGTCTATGGGCAGAAGATAGTTCAGCCCGTCGAATTGCAGGCCGTGGCCGGCATAATAGACAAGCCCGGCATCGGCACCCTGCACCGTTTTCGCAAAGCGTCCGAGAAGCTTGCCCATCTCTTCCTTATGCAGGTTCCGGCCGTCCAGAACCTCAAATCCAATGCCTTTCAGAGCCGCGGAAATTAAGTCTGCATCATTAAGGGTGTTGGGCAGCGTCCCCGCTGACTTGTAAGAGGAGTTTCCGATCACAAGAGCGATGCGCCTTTCGGAAGCCTGGGCGAGGCTCGAAGCCAGCATAACTGCAAAGAAGACGGCTACCAGGGTCCGCGCCATCCTACCCGTCGCTCTTATCGATCGCTGCGATAGCAGCACACCCGCAACAATAAAATACGGCGCGCCGCACGGCAAATGCGTTCACCCCAAATATTCGATCACATGAACGTTAAAGCCTCTGGGCAAGCTTCATCTATAGGTTTCGCTGCGGCACCGATGATTGCCACCTTGACGAGGGTGTGGCGGTATGTCTAGTTTAATTGAGACTTGATTGCGTCGTTGAGGGAGCCTGTTCATCCTATGAGCTAATATTCCTCCTGGAGGATGCGCGGCCCCACCGAAGTCTATACGTTCTACATAGCATTCACTATACTACCCCGCACCCAGCCAAGAGTGAATATGTTCCAAGCGTCGATGCGTGCTCTGTCATTCATTTTGATATGCGTTCTTGCTGCGACTGCAAGCCACTCAGAGAACCTGAGACGCGTCCCCGCTCCACACGATGCCAAGCTCTTCTTCCCTGATTTGAAGGATGGCGCGAAAATCCCGGCAAGGTCGATTATCCGCTTCGGGGCTAGCGGGATCGAGATCGCTCCTGCGGGCGATGAGCGGCCCAACACGGGTCATTTCCATCTTCTCATCGACACTGGCCTGCCTCCTCTGGATCAGGAGATACCCTCCGACTTCAATCACCTGCACTTCGGGAAGGGGCAAACCGAAGTCGAACTTTCGCTGACGCCGGGCGAACATACTTTGCAGCTTCTCCTTGGCGATTACAGGCATGTGCCGCACGATCCGCCGGTATTCTCGGAGGTTCTTCATGTGCAGGTCGACGCGGCCACGGTTGAGCGCACGCGAACGCCCGCGCCGGGTGATGCGAAGGTATTCTTCATCGGCCTTGAGGATGGCGCCAGGCTGCCTGTGAGGTCCGTCATCAAGTTCGGGATTTCAGGGATGGATTTGGCTCCCGCGGGAACCACAACACCGAATAGCGGCCACCATCATCTGCTCATCGACACGCCCCTTCCCCCGCTCGATCATGAGATCCCGAGCGATCCCAATCATTTGCATTTTGGCCGTGGGCAAACATCGGTGGAACTCACGCTGACGCCCGGCGAGCATACGCTGCAACTCCTCCTCGCCGATCATCAGCATGTGCCCCACGATCCGCCGGTGATGTCTAATGTTGTGCGGGTTTACGTCGAAGAGAGCGCCGTTGGCGTCGCCAGCGAGGCGGTCGCGAAACCGGGCAGGCGCCCTTCGCCTCCGGATGCGAAAGTCTACTTCGTCTATCCCCATGACGGGGACCTCATCTACCCAAACTCGACCATTCGCTTTGGCCTCGCCAATATGGGAGTGGCGCCAGCCGGGGTGATGAAGCCTGATACGGGACATCATCATCTTATCATCGATGCCGAAACTCCGGTTCTCGACCAGCCGATTCCGAATGATCCCAATCACCTTCATTTCGGCGCGGGACAGACAGAGAAAAAGATAACGCTTACGCCCGGCCCGCATACGCTTCAACTGGTTCTGGCGGACGAGCAGCACGTCCCTCATGATCCGCCGGTCATATCGGAGCAGATCCATGTGACTGTAGGCTTTCCCAGAGTCGCCCATTCCCAGCCTTCGTCGAAAAGGCAGCACAGACATTTGTCGCGGCATGTTGCAAAGGCGAGCCAGCGCTATTGAAAGGAGAGAGCATTTGCGTAAGACGGTCCAAGCCATCTTCAGTGTTGCTCTCGCCCTTTTTCTTTCCTGGCCTCTTGGGCATGCTTTAGCGGGAGAAGAAAGAGGCCGGCTTAAGGCCCCTGAGGATGCCGAAGTCTATTTTCATTATCCCATCGACGGTATTCGGGTTCCGCAAAGATTTACGGTCCGCATCGGGTTGAGAGGGATGGGGGTTGCGCCCGCTGGCGTCGTGAAGGAAGGCACAGGCCATCATCACTTGCTCATCGACACGGACCTGCCCCAAACCGATCAACCCATCCCTTCCGATTACAATCACATTCATCTTGGCAATGGGCAGACGGAAGTCGTCGTAACATTACCTCCGGGCACGCATACGCTTCAGCTCGTCGTTGGCGACCATGCGCATGTCCCCCATATGCCTCCAGTTATGTCGAAGAAGATTACGGTGTATGTCCGCTAGACACAGGCTAAGGGGGACAGATGACGCCAATTGGCTTTGTAAGACTGATATTGCCGGTATTTTTGCTCGTTGCGGCTTGCTTAACGTGCGGAGGCGTAGCGTTCGCGGCGGACCAGCCTCGCGTTGCTCTTGTCATTGGCAATGAGGCCTACGCTGAAGCCCCTGTTGCTAATGCCGCAAGCGACGCGCGGGCCATCGCAGATGTCTTGCGGCAAGGCGGCTTCGATGTCGTTTATGCGGAAAATGCCGGCAAAGCCGGCATGGCGGCAGCAGTGCGGATTTTCGCCGAAAAATTGACGAAGGGCGCTGTAGCGGTCGTATACTATTCCGGTTATGCCGTTCAATATCAGGATCGCAACTTCCTGATCGCGATCGATTTCACCCATTGCGTCCGAGGCGGATATCCGGGCGGAAGCCTTCGATATGGATCTCCTTCTCGATCCTATCATCGTTGCGCGTTCGCCGGGCAGCGCCGTCATCATCGACGCAAGCCGCGACAATCCATGGGGACGCCGAATTTCGAGCCGCGCTCAGGGGCTTGCGGCTCAGGAGCCTTTGCCAGGCATCAGCGTCATCTATGCCGCTGCCCCGGGGAAGGTCGCGGCAACGAATGCCTTTGCCCCGGAACTCGCCAAGGCCATGAGAACGCCGGGTCTCGGTTTCGATGCCGTTGTCAACGAAACGCGCTCCGCCTTGACGCGCGCCAGTCGCAAAAAACAGCTGGTCTGGCAATCTTCACCTCCTCCGAAAAGCCTTGTCATTCTTGCCAGTGAAGCGGCAGGCAACGCCGCGACACAGGGTTCGGAGGCCGTCGAAATGGGCTTCTGGGACACGATCAAAAACAGCAATGCGCCGAGTGATTTCCAGATTTACCTGGATTCATATCCCGACGGAAAATTCTCGGCGATGGCTCGGGCTCGGCTTGCGCAGCTTCAGGCCGACAAGCCGCAGCAACCGCCGATGCGAAGTGCGATGGCTGCGGTGTCAGGCAGTCCGGCGCCCCCAAGTCTCCCCGCCACGCCGATCCGCGACTGCGACGTATGTCCTGAAATGGTCCCCATTCCCCCGGGGTCTTTCGAGATGGGGGCGATGGACGGGTTCACGTTCGAGCGCCCGGTTCATCACGTCGCGATCCGGAAGCCGTTCTACATTGGCCGGCGCGAAGTCACGTTCGACGAATGGGACGCGTGCGTGAATGAGGGCGGATGCCAATACCGCCCGGCGGATCGAGGGCTGGGCCGGGGCCTTCGCCCGGTCACCGATATCGACTGGAACGATGCCAAGGCCTATCTCGCCTGGCTGTCCGCGAAAACAGGCCATGCCTACCGGCTGCCTACAGAGGCGGAGTGGGAATATGCGGCGCGCGCCGGCACCAGGACTGCGTATGCCTGGGGCGCCGCACTGGAGAAGGACCACGCCAACTGCGCTGGATGCAATGCCATCGCTCTCGGCAAGACTGTCGATACGGGCACCTTCCCGGCGAACGGGTTCGGCCTTTTCGACATGGCGGGCAATGCGGCCGAATGGGTCGAGGACTGTTGGAACGAAAGTTACGGCGGCGCTCCGGCCGACGGCTCCGCTTTCAATAAACCGAATTGCCGTGAGCGGGTTTTGCGTGGCGGTTCATTCAATAATGATACTCGCTTCGTGCGGTCCTCGGCGCGTTTCAAGTACGATTACGATGTTCGCTATTACACCAACGGCTTCCGCGTCGTTCGCGAGTGATCTGCGCCTTAGAAGACCAGCAGCATGAAAACTTGGCTTTTGACAGGCTCAGGATGATGCCGAGTGTTTTCAATGAGTAAACCTTATGGTGAGCCGTCCGAACCGTGGGCAACATCACTTTTTCGAGCTTGGCTCGGCGCTGTTGCATGTTTTCTACCGGCTGTGGGGCCGCATCTCCAATGAGCGGAATGCCATCTGCCTTACCTCGGCCGCCGTTTTTCCGGCCGCGCGGAGAACTCGCAGCGTCACGTCCCTGTCCCTTTTGGCGAAGCGCCGCCCGGTGGCGTCCGTCATGAGTTCATGATGGTGATAGTCGGGCGTAGTAACGCCCAAAAGCGCCTGCAGCAGCCTGTGAATGTCTGTGGTGCGGAAGAGATCCTTGCCGCGCGTGACAAGAGTGACGCGCTGGAGGCGATCGTCCACGGTGACGCTGAGGTGATAGCTTGCGGGCACATCCTTGCGGGCCAGCACCACATCGCCGAACTCCAGCGGAGCCGCCTTCACCCGGCCAGCGGCGCGGTCATTCCAGTATAACGGCCCCGTCATTTCAAGCGCTTTTGCGACATCCAGCCGCCAGTTCGCCCCCTCGTTCCGGGCCAACCGTTGCGCCCATTCGCCTGGATCGAGATTGCGGCATGTCCCCGGATACACCGGACCGTCCGGCCCTTGAAGGGCCAAATGGGGCGCTGTCGCGGAGGCCATCACCTCTTTCTCGATCTCGCGGCGGGTGCAAAAGCAGGGGTACAGCAAACCCATCTCCCGAAGCTTCGCCAGTGCTGCCGCATAATCCTCCATGTGCTCCGATTGGCGCCGCACCGGCTCTTCCCAGGTCAGCTCCAGCCAGCGCAAATCCTCAAGCAGCGCCTCGGTAAATTCCGGCCTGCACCGCACGGGATCGATGTCCTCAATCCTCAGCAAAAACCGCCCCCCTTCAGCCTGCGCAGCGTGATAAGCAAAAAGCGCCGAATAAGCATGGCCGAGATGCAGATAACCGGTAGGGCTCGGAGCGAAGCGAGTGGTGAAAAGCATAGATTTAGACGTCACTTGCTAATGCTATTTAGCATGGGGCAAACGGTATACCGCCACAGAATAATCAACATATTTTTGGGCGTCTTGCCCCGCACACTCGTTGATCATGTATTTGTTTGGGCCATAGAACGATGGCTTCGCTCCTCTGGCCACGGATGCGGCTCGCTCCGCACTTCGTCATCCCGGCCAAGCGAAGCGCGAGCCGGGATCGCAAAAAGGCCAGCAATTCAATCTGTTACGATCCCGATAAGGCGTCGCCTTTCCGGGAAGACGGCGGCGGCAATCCAGTGGCGCGTAAGGCAAACTCTGCTTCGGGGCAGTGCTCGGATTACTCAACATTTTTGATGGCGGCAAGCTGAGGAGGTGACCGCTTGGCATTGTCGGCCGATCGGTTCTCCCGGAGCGAAATTTGCCGCTTGTGGGACGATGTTTTTTGTGGCGGCGAAGCATTACCGCTTCAGCGTCGGCCTCAAAGCCGATATTTTCCAAAAAATGCGGCGGCATACAATGCAGGTCGCGGTGGCCGAATCCTTGGAAGATAACCGGCCACCGCGTCGATGCCTTCTGTTCTAGCGCAGCGTGCGGAAAATCGGAACCGGTTGCGACGCAATTTCTCTTAACGGCAGGGACCGTGCCGCGATGCATTTCGGGCGGCGATCATGGCGACGCCCCGAGGCGGGATGCGTTAGGAAGCTTCGCCAGACCGGCCATCGTTGACGACGCTCGCCACGGCGCGTTTTGTAAACATTTCGTTCACTGCGGAGAGCCTTCATACTTATGTGGTTAACAGAAGCGCGCCGGAATTATTTCCCACCGAGTGTTGGTAAAAAAGTTCTTTATTCGGCGCGAAACGGAGGAAAGCCGCGCCTACGAACGCACAAAGGGCGGATACCATAAGTCACTGAAATTGCTATGGGTTTTATTGTTAACAAATTACCCATTAAATAGAATCTAATGCGGGAATTTTCCCATTTACTGGGACGAGCAAAAGTCCGTTAAATATGTTTTAGGATCGCGGATTAACGCTTGCGAAGGCCGGAACTACGCGGCGCAGGCAGCGGCGATAGCGTGCCGTTCTGTGCGTTTTCCCATATTTATCAATGGCTTGAGCTCGCCTAAGCTGCGTTAACCTGGCATCAAGGCGATTTCGCTGAAGATCTTTCAGAAGAAGAGATGCCGCCATTTGCAGGATGCTACAAAATGGACCATATCGCCCATGATGTCCTAGAATATCATGCGTTTACTTGGACGCGGGGCCTCCCGATGATCGTCGCCCCGGAATGCGCCCCGGCGCATATCCGGGGCCGTTACAAATCGAAGCGCCTTTTGCGATACCGGATAGGACGCAGGCGTCGTTCCGGCATGACAAGCTCTCAGGAGTGCGTCGGAACCGATCCCGATTTTACGCAGCCGCTTTTAGCGCGCTGTCTGGTTGCTTTCCAGGTATTGTCTTATACGGTTGATCAGCGCCTCTTTTTCGCTCGGGCTCAGATCGCGGCCGCTTGTATTCGCAAGCATGTTACCAATGGTCTGCTGCACGTTTTCTGATTGGTCTTTCGCAAGCTGCGTTCCAACATGTGCCAGCTGCTGGTGTGAAGCGAGCCATTGAGCTGCAGGCTTAAATCTCGTCCAGCCCGGAATATCGGCCCAGAGATTGATTTCGCTCCACTTCGGATGTCTGGCAGGGGAGTGGAATTCGTCGATCTTGCCGAAGAACTCATTCACGAACTTCGCAATCCTGTTGTACCGCGCAGAGCCTTCCGGCCACGCATAAGAAACGAGAAGAGCGCGGTTGGCGATTGTTGGAACCGATGTCCCCTCCGGTACGAGATTTGGATAGGTCTTGCTTGTAAACTCGGCCGGGAGATATTCCGTGATCACAGGCGTGAAATCTATGCCGGGCAGACTGTCCTGATCCACGGGAACAAAATGGAGGCCGTCCTCTTTCCTGATCCTGGCGAGCCCAGCTTGGGGAGCGCCCGAAACGATCATCATGGCAGCCAGTTCGCCATTCATCAAACGCCGGATCGCTTCATCATTATCGTAGTTGGTCTTTTCGACGTGGATGTTCAGCATCGAAAAGAGGTGGTCGCCCGTAACCTCCGTCTGATGCTCTTTGACGTTGAAGTTGACCCTTCTGCCCTTGAGATCGAGGAGAGACTTGATGTCGTTTCTGGCGAGGACGTGAAGCTCCGCATTATACAGCTTCGTGATATAGTGCACGCGCTGCTCGATATCGGAGAAAAGGCGCGGATCCCTCTGCTTCAGAAGGGCGAGATTATCCTGATCCACGATGCCCATATCGATCCCTTTGAGGAAGAGGACATCTTTCAGGTTCTGCAAACCTCCAACCCCGAGAACCGGTAATACGCGGATGCCGTCCGGCCTGAGATCGTTGATCACATTGCGCATATCTTCGGCAAAGCGAGCGCAGGTGCACGAAAGTCCTGACACTATGATTGCCGCCGAAATGTCGTTGGCCTCTCTCTTTTTCTGTTCGAGGACCTGGGTCTGGGTCTTGAACTGCGCCGACGCCGTGTCCAACCAGCCGACGAGGCAAAGAACGGCCACGAGAATGCTCACCAGCCAATGAGCGGCCTTTACCCTTGCAATTTTAGGCGACGAATATCTCATGCTAACCCTCGTTGAATTTGGCTTGGTGCTTCGCTGCAGGACTAGTACAGCCCGAGGCAAGTTCGCCCCCATTTGCCGCACGCGCTTTAGCGAGCTTGCCTCGGATAAGCTGTACTAGAATCAATAAGTTGCTAGTACGCCTTATCCGCGGGAAGTCCTGCAGCGCCAGCAGCAAAAGGGTCAGGACTTCCCGCAGGGCGTACTAGGGTTTCTCCTTGCGAAGCATGGCAACGGCTTCCTTGCTTCCCAATTCGGCCGCGCGCGCGTACCAAGAGCGGGCCAAGTTTGCATCCGGCGACATGCCAGTAACGCGACGGGTGGCCCATTTCTTCGGATCGAAGCTCTCAGCAAGCGCGAACGCGCCGCCAGCGCTCCCGTGATTCGCCAAATACTGGAAAATCAGGCGCGCACCCGCGATGTCATTCTGGCTCATGAGGGTAGATGCCCGCTTCAGCATCTTCTCCTCTTGATCTGCAGGGAGCTTCGCAAGCTGGGTATCCCGCCCCGCGGCGCTTGGAGCGGGCTTACCACTTTCGGCAGGCTTCGCGTCTTGATCCTCTTGCCGGCCGGGGACTCGCGCCGGCATGGGCGCAACCTCCGCTAAAGGGGCTATGGCAGCCGTCTTGGCCGCGACGGGGGGCTCCTTCGGCTTTGTAACCACGTCAGCCGGAGACGGGCCTGCTGCATCGCCCGCTTCTAAAGATGCACTCTGTGGCGCGGGCTGGCGCAAAAGCGCCTCCGGTTGGCTTGGTAGCTTGGGAACAGTATCCGGGGCAGCTGGTGATGCCTGGTGATCGCGCGGAGGACGGTTCGCAACCTCATCATTTGTTGAAACCGTAGCGCGCACAGAGGAATAGGGGAGCGCATTGTTTGCTTCAGGCTGCTGAGGGCTATAATAGTATAAGATCACATAAAGTAAGACGGCTCCTGAAATGCCACCGCAAACTATGGCCACAGCGAAATAACGCAGCATAGAAGCGAACATGCTTTTCCGACGCTTTGGAGCCGCCGATCCCTCTCGAAATCGGGGCTCCGGTCGTCCATGTGCCCCTGCGAGAAGGCATTTTCGCCCAGCGGATCTCCACTTACGGGCACACTGTCGAGCCATGATGCTTGCGGCATCCGTTTTTTATTCGGGACAAGCGTATCCAGAACTTCGGCCCTTTTGCGAAGATGCGTCTCAAGCGAAAGGTTCTTTTCTAGGCTTGAACCCTTAGCCTTGTCGAACTCACTGCTTGCCATGAGCTTCCTCACCCAAGCACTTACGAGGGTGTTTGAATTGTGGTATATTTAAGGCGTCCAAAAAACTTCATTGATGAATTCAAAATAACCACCTGAGATAGAATAATCTATTTCTGAAACAACCAACGATCATATAAGAGAACTAAGGCAACTTTTTGTAGGCATCATGTTAAGACGATGATTGGAACGGAATTATTCTAGGT
>CAWHIT010000021.1:0-9145 GCA_963829495.1 uncultured Alphaproteobacteria bacterium | reverse complement strand
TGGTCGGGAGGCCCACTTACCGTCATCATAACGCTGCTCGGCTGGCCTTATCAAGGCTGTGTTTTTGTTGGTTCTTCCGTCTCACACTCGTAGCCTTGTATGGCGGAGTTTCTCCGACCTATATCCTGCTCTCCGGCTCGCTCACGCTCCTGCTCGGGATTTATCTAACCGTCGCCGGTTTCCGGTCTCCACTTGATAAATCAGAGTATTAGCGGCTGCCACTCCACCTCTGCCTTCACTTGAACATCGGACCTGTGCGCTTGAGCCGTGTTAGGAAACGCCGGTCTTGTCAATTCCCTACTCTTACCTCTGGCGTATCAGCGTCGGTGAGGCGCATCTACATTTGAGCCTCCGCTTCCCCGGACTCGATGACGTGGATCATCTTTTCGGCTACGGCCTCCGCCGTGTCGACTGTCATGCCGGGACGCCCGGCAGCCGAATGATATTTCTCGCCTCGCGCATTCTGCCCGAATTCGGTTGCTGTCATTTTGGGATGGAAGACACTGACGACGATGTTATCGCTCGCCAGTTCCTCGCGTGCGGTCAGCGAGAGCGCGTTGAGCGCATATTTGGTTGACGCGTAACCACCGAGCTTGGGGAAGTAGTTCTTGGAGACGAGAGAGCTGACATTTAGGATCGTACCGCCTCCCTGCTTGCGCATGATCGGGATAACCGCCTGCATCGCTTCAAGCACTGCAAAGACATTCAGCTCCATGATCTCACGGTAATCCTTGAGATCGACCGACGCCACCGGCGAGAGCAGACCCTGCCCCGCATTGTTGATCAGAATATCGATCCGCCCGAATTTTTGCTCGGTTTCCTGAACGAGCTGACGAATGTCTTCTTGCTTAAGCATGTCCGTCGGAACGGCAAACGACCCCGGAATTTCCTTTTCGAGCTGCTTGAGCTTATCCGCAGACCGGGCCGCCAGCACAACCTTGGCCCCGCCTTGAGCAAGCTGTTTGGCAACAGCAAGACCGATGCCGCCCGAAGCGCCCGTCACAATGGCGATTTTATCTTTGATCTGCATCTTCCCCCCAGGTAAGTTAGTCGTTATGTCACGTACAACGCTTCACCGCTCTTGTCGGTTGCTGCGACGATAGGCTTTCCCTTCCCGGGGCCTACTTATATTCCTGCCGGGAGTTTGGATGCCATCATCTTTCTTCGGTCGAGCTTGCGGCCATCGACAATGAAAGTCCCGTCGCCAACCGCGTAAACCGTCCGCTTCTCGTCACGCGCAAATCCTCATAGGCCGCAGCCGCTTCCAGCACGACGACGTTGTGCTTCTCGATCAGGTCGACGACTTTGCACTCGATGTTAGCCAGACACTCCTTAATCAAAGGGGCCTTGACGAGCTTGCCGGGCACGGCCGTCAGCTTGAACTTAGCGAACTTGTCGGTATCGGCACGAAGCCAAGCTTGCGGCCCGCGCGGCCAAGGAGAAGGCCACGGGCAAAAAGCCTGGCGGCAAACCGCCCGCGCCGCCGGCGGAGGGGCCGCTGCCAAGCGATCAGGTCAATCTGACGGACGAGGAGTCGCGCATCATGCCGGTTTCAGGCGGCGGCTTCGAGCAATGCTACAACGCCCAAGCCGCTGTGGCGGAAGGCAGCCTCCTGGTCGTCGCCAGCGGCGTGACACAGGCGCCGAACGATAAGCGTGAGCTCGAACCGATGCTCGCCAAGACACGCGCCCTGCCCGAAGAGTTGGGCAAGGCCGAAACGCTGCTCGGCGACAACGGTTACTTCAGCGAGGCCAACGTAAAGGCGTGCGAGGCGGCAGGGATCAATCCGCTGCTCGCCATGGGCCGGGATTCGCATCATTCCTCCTTGAGCGAACGCTTTTCCGGCGCGCCGCCCGCGCCGAAAATCCAACCCCTGTTGAAGCCATGGCTCACCGCCTGCGAACGCCCGAAGGCAAAGCGCTCTACGCCAAGCGCAAATGCACGCCCGAGCCGGTCTTCGGCATCATCAAGTCCGCGCTCGGATTCCGCCAGTTTCTCTTGCGCGGGCTCGAAAATGTGCGCGGCGAGTGGAGCCTTGTGACTATGGCTTGGAATGTGAAGCGGATGTTCGCCCTGAAGGCCGCCTGAGGGGCTGTTCATCCGCCTGTGCTGGCCTGGACGCCACAGCCCCGCTGCACCAGGCGCTATCATGCGCCGCTGCTCCCAGAGCCCAGTCCGACAGGCTGCTAGAGCCAGCGCTGCGACGAGTATGCCGTGAAGGCGAAAGCCACGGCCGGTCGATACGTTACGAGCAATAACAATCGCAACCATATGCGCATATACGCACAACTCGGAAACGAGAAAACCAATACAAATCGCGTCGGTACCAATGAATACATAACCGTTCACATTACCAACAATCGCGGCGACCCCATTGCCCTGTTTGACGCATATCGCCAGGCCCATTGTCGCGTGGCGGCTTATTTCGAGCTGGCGCCGGGGCTCTCCCGTGGCATAAGGGCACCAAACTTCCGCAGCATCCCGGTGGTCATGGTTCGTCTCGAAAACATCAGCAAGCAGAATGGCAATCATCTTCTGTTCATCGAGGCTTCGGCCTCTCTCCAGAAAGGCGAGAAGGCCGGCCTTGTCGGGCCTAACGGAGCCGGCAAGACGACGCTGTTCCGACTGATCACCGGCCAGGATGAGCCGGACGAGGGCCAGCTGACGGTCGATCGCGGCATGACGATCGGCTTTTTCAATCAGGATGTCGGCGACATGTCGGGGCATAGCGCCGTGACCGAGGTCATGAACGGCGCCGGACCGGTCAGCGCTGTTGCGGCCGAGCTCAAGGAGCTTGAGGCTGCTATGGCCGATCCCGAGCGCGCCGACGAGATGGACGCGATCATTGAGCGATATGGCGAAGTTCAGCACCGGTACGAGGAACTCGACGGCTACGCGCTTGAGAGCCGCGCTCGCGAGGTGCTCGGTGGCTTAAGCTTCAGCCAGGACATGATGGATGGCGATGTCGGCAAGCTTTCGGGCGGCTGGAAGATGCGCGTTGCTCTGGCGCGGATCCTGCTGATGCGGCCTGACACCATGCTGCTCGACGAGCCAAGCAACCATCTCGATCTTGAAAGCCTGATCTGGCTCGAGCAGTTTCTCAAGAGCTATGATGGCGCGCTCTTGATGACCTCGCACGATCGCGAGTTCATGAATCGCATCGTCAATAAGATTATCGAAATTGACGGCGGCTCGCTCATCACCTATTCGGGCGATTATGAGTTCTACGCGAAGCAGCGCGAGCAGAGCGAGAAGCAGCAACAAGCGCAATTTGAACGCCAGCAGGCGATGCTGGCCAAAGAGATCAAGTTCATCGAACGGTTCAAGGCGCGCGCCTCGCATGCCGCGCAGGTGCAGAGCCGGGTCAAGAAGCTCGAAAAGATCGATCGCGTCGAGCCGCCGCGGCGTCGCCAGACCGTTCTGTTCGATTTTCCACCCGCGCCGCGCTCCGGCAACGATGTCGTGTCGCTCAAGACTGTGCACAAGCGCTATGGAAGCAAGGCAATCTATGAAGGGCTGGATTTCATGATCCGGCGCAAAGAGCGCTGGTGCGTGATGGGCGTCAATGGCGCCGGCAAATCGACGCTCTTGAAACTGGTGGCCGGCGTGAGCAAGCCCGATCAGGGTTCGGTGACGATCGGCGGCAGCGTGAAGATGGGCTATTTTGCCCAGCATGCGATGGAATTGCTCGACGGCGATGCCACGATTTTCCAGTCCCTCGAAGATGAGTTCCCACAAGCGGGGCAAGGCACGCTGCGGACGCTCGCGGGCTGTTTCGGGTTTTCCGGCGATGACGTCGAAAAGAAATGCCGGGTGCTGTCAGGCGGCGAGAAGGCGCGGCTGGCGATGGCGATCATGCTGTTCGATCCGCCGAATTTCCTCGTGCTCGACGAACCGACCAACCATCTCGACATGGCGACAAAAGAGATGCTGATCACGGCGCTGGCGCAATATGAGGGCACCATGCTCTTCGTCTCGCATGATCGGCATTTTCTCGCAGGCCTCTCCAATCGCGTGCTCGAACTGACCCCCGAAGGCGTGCATAGCTATAACGGCGGCTATACTGAATATGTCGCACGCACGGGCCATGAGGCGCCCGGCCTGCACGAATAAGGCGTCAGTCTTATTCTCAATCGGGGCTATCGGCTTGCCTTGACGGTTCAGAATGCAACGCCGCCCGCAACGCAGCGGCCTACCGCGAGAGCAATTTCTTTCTGCGCCCCAAACGGCTATTTTCAACCTGGCATGAGCGCAGTGTTTAATATCGCGCCCAACCTCACGCCCGCCATCTTGAGCCGCTCCCGAACCGTCGCGGCTTGTGCGGTTAGATAGGCATCATCAACCGTGACAACTCGTTGAGTTCCGCCCCGGTACTGCTCTTGATCCGTGGCATACCAGCATGCGTCTTCCTTTTGCACGCAGTATTGCACCTCCGGCCTTTCAGCAATGGCGGAGGAACTCATTGGCCCATGCAACAACGGCGGCCGTGTCGATGATCGATGGTACCCAGCGCGCCCGGTCTTTGTCCGTAATCTCAGCACGGAGCTTCGCGGCGATGTCCGCATAATCGAGCCCGATCTTTTTCTCGATAATGCAATTGTCCCATACAGCATGAAGATTGAGCCGGCATGAACCTTCGATCGCAACCAAGTCCCCGCCGCGGTCGTCGTCAAACGAGACGTGCAAAGGCTGATGGATGTCCCCCACCCAATGCCCGAGGCTTTTAAGAAGCCGAAGCTGATCGCTCACATCGAGGCTCAAGGCAAGATCGCGCGTATCGTTCAAGATGGCAGAGACGACGCAGCGATCGGCCACCGGGCACGGGTGCGCAACCTCGATGCCCTTCGCCGAGCGCGGCAGGTCAGCGTAATGCTCGGGCGACCTTTGACGCGGAAACACATCCGGCCATGTGCAGCCGTGTGCAAACGTGCGGAACTTGGGGTCGATCGCAACCAGGGCATCGACGCGCGCTTTGATCTCAGGTTTCAACTCCCCATACGCGATTTGGCAGATAACGCGGTGGCCCACGTCGCCCCAGGCGAATGCGGGAGAATAAATCAGCACTGCGCCGATCAGCCCAGCCAGAACTACCAACGCGCGCATGCCACTCACCCCGCTCTTACCCTTCATTTAGCCGCAGCGCGGTGAAAGCACGGGTCGCTTTGCCCAACGCCTTATTCAAACTCATATGCGTTATTCGTTTGGAAGGCGAATGCCGCTGACCTAAAACTAAGCGGGTCGGATTCGTGGCACAGGTAAGCCGCCGGGCTCATTCGCGTTCTGGTGTCATGTCCTGCACGAAAGATACACTAGTTTCGTATACGCTGTTTTTGGCAGCACGATATCTATTCTTGATAAAAAGAAAAGGATCAAGAGCGAGACATAAAAATGAGGCGAATACGCTCACAACTTTTTTTCATAGTATGCGCACTACTAGCAGCAGTAGCGCCTTCCGCGTCACAAAACGCCACGGATCCCGTGTCAGACTTAATGGGAAATTGGGACGTACCGGGAACGACGACGACAATCTTCATTCTACCCGACCACTTCGTCCTCCATTCGAGATGGGGACGAGGCGACATAAAATGGGAAAACGCAGGTTATTACGTTATCGCTTACCGTGAGCGCTCGATGGCTTGTCACTATCTCGTGAGACTAAGGTCGAGCAACGAGCTCTCGATGCTCCGTTATGACAACACCGACCCCGCGGAATGCGATCTAGGTGAAATGCGGCGTTTGCTGCCGTGGAAGCAAGAACCGACATCAGGTCCATCCTTGCCTAAGCCAAACCCGACTACCCCGCCGGTCAAGTTACTCAATGCGCCTTCCGAAAATTACATGCAAAAACGGATAGAGGCGTTCATTGTCAACGAGCACCTTCCAGGCCAGTACCATTTCGCAGATCGGGTGGACTATTTCGACAAAGGCCTAGTGTCCAAACAGTTTGCGATCCAAGAGTCCGAGAAGTATGTACAGAAGTGGCCGTTCCGGAACTATGAGCTGGTGCCGAACACGCTACAGATTTCTCGGGTTAGCGACGAAAAATATCGAGTATCCTTCAAATATACCTACAGAGTTTCTGACGGAAAAAAGACATCCGACGGAACAGGATACAGCCAAGTGACGCTGATCCTCAGCGGAAACGATTTTTATGTCGTCAGTGTTAAGGAGATCGTATCCCGGGATTAGGGCACACCACGGGCAGCACGGCCCTATCCGCATCTCACTCCCCCGCTACAACCACCCGCTCCAACCTTGGCTTCGAGTTATCCCACCACGTAGACGTGTCCAAGGTCGTGATGCGAAAATGCGACGTATCGCGAACCACTGGGAAGCGCGGGTGCGCGGCTCTGGGCCCGCAAAACTGAACTTTTAATCTCAAGCATGGAACAAGGTTAAGCTCCCGCTCGTTGTCTCCGAAACGGCACAAATGTTTTGACAGACGGAGATGGAGAAAATGGAGGCCTTGATACTCGATCTTACGGAGGATCAAATCGTCAAGACCGACACAGTAGAGATCAGCGGAAGGCTGCAAAACTTAGCTCGTGAGGTGAGCAGCCTTTCGGAGCGAACTCTACCGGTCATTGAGGACGATCATAACGCGTAAGTCACGTGGGGAGCAAACGCCATGGCTTGCACGCCGGGATTTGATTGGAGACTTCGCCCTATTTTCGAACTCGAGATTGCTGCCGCATCCTCGCAAACGCAGCCAGCCGCTGATCCGGTATATTCATAAAGCCCCATCGCGATGGAGCTTCATCCGCTCGGCCTTCATTCGGTCGCGGACTTCTTCGCTGCTTTCGCTGCGTCGCGCGCTTTCAGCTCGTCGGCGCAACTAGGCTGCAGCTCAGCCTCGTGACTGCGAAGACAAGCTTTGCGGCCCTCGCCTTTTTTCACGTCCTTGCAGAACTTTTCGAGATCTGCCCCGCAAGCAACCTTCAGCTTAACCCTAGCATCGGCGACACCGCTGAGCACGGCCAAGCCCAGAACTGCGGCAGCGATTGTGAACCTACGCATTGATTCCTTCCTTTATCCGGCGAAACATTTCAGCCCCGTTCTGGGTGAAGCCTGCCGCAATAAAACGCGAATTGCTGGGAGAATGGAGAATCGCCCAGGATTGCCGAGTGTTCCCCTTGATTTCCAGTTTATCCCATTCACGAGTCCCCGCTCGCCGTGGCGGGGGCTTTCGATGTTTGTGCGCTTTCGCGCCCATAAATCCGCCCAGTTCGAAGGAGGCCGTGTAAACGGCGATCATCTCGCCCCTTCGCTCAATAACCCCCTGCACGACTTAAGAACGGCCGCCACAGCAACACGCCCTAACCAAATCGACGCTTAAGATGCGCTCCTTTTCCGAGAATCGCTCGAAAGGTGTCGTACATGTCGGCAAAGCCGCTCATTATAAGCGCGGACAACGCCGTCGGATCATGCACATTACTGGCGCCCACAAATTTTGCCGCTCCTTTTACGAGGGACACGAAAGTGGAAAGTGAGAACAAATCGTCATTGCGGATCGCCCATCGAAAGATAAGAACGGGCGTGGCTCCTTCGGAGCAGGCTAGGGTCATCTGCCAAGTTCTTGCGATCGATATGGATATATTTCTCGCTGAGCGAGCGCGCCAGATCGTCTGGAATTTCAGTCTGTTTCTTGAGAGACTCTACCGCTGCTTGCTTAGCTTCAGCCTCGGTTTTGAAGTAAACGTTGCTAGATGCCATCGCAGTTTCCTTTCGGAAAAGTCTACGATTTCATCAATTATATTAGCATTTCTTCGGGCGGGATTAAAGGTGCTGACTTGCTTCCCGAAAATGCCCCCGGGTTTTAGGTGAGGAGTACGGCATGAAGCGGAGCCTGTTTTCAGAAGAGCCGATTATAGGGATTTTGAAGAGCATCAGGCGGGGCTTTCAGCGGTCAAGCTTTGCCGGAAGCACGGATCAGCGATAGAGTGAAGGGCGGGACTGTTTCGGCTGTTCGGAGAAGACCGCATTCAGATGCCGAAGCCGCCTTTGGCGCGCATTGGATCGCAAGAAAACCGGCAGGTCAGCTCCCGACCCAACCCGGCAAATCTCACTCCCCCACCACAACCACCCCTCCAACCTTGGCTTCGAATTATCCCCGCGCAATCGTAATCCGGAAACCGCCTCACGACCACTCGCTCCAACCGCGGCTTGCGGCCGCCAGCGCGAGCCGTCAACTCGCAAACATGCACTTTTTCAGATATCCTTTGCGCGCCCTCTTTCACAGTCTCTTTCTGCGAATAGCGGATCGGATCCCTCCACACAAAAGGCTGCCGCAATGACGATGGTCTATGTCTCGTTCTGCAAACCAGTCACGTTCGATACCGCGACCGCCTTGATACGCACCTGTCGCGACGTCGTTTCCGACAGCGCGCATAATTGGGACAAGCTGCGCCTTATGATTTCAGGCGGCGGCGGGAACATCACCGCATCGTTCGCCGCGTACAACGAGATACGCAGCATGCCGATCGAACTTGAGACGCTCAACACCGGTGCGATAAGTCCCCTGCCCTCATGATTTTCCTGGCGGGAAAGCAGCGGTACGCGTGCGCACGATCCGCGTTTCAATTTCGGCAGTTGTCATGGTCGTTCCCTAACAAGGATGACGTGGCGCTTTCCGTTATCGCGGATACCGCACGCTGGCTGCAAGAATATCAGCGGATGATGGCCGACGCGATCGCCGACGGTACCAACGGCCGCCTCACGGCGGATAAAGTGCTGGAAATGATGCAGGCCGGAACGACGCTCAATCCGCAGCAGGCAAAAGACGTCGGCTTGATCCATGA
This sequence comes from uncultured Alphaproteobacteria bacterium, assembly GCA_963829495.1. Taxonomy (GTDB): domain Bacteria; phylum Pseudomonadota; class Alphaproteobacteria; order Rhizobiales; family Rhodomicrobiaceae; genus Rhodomicrobium. The sequence continues at coordinate 347 of CAWHIT010000021.1, read as the reverse complement.
CATCGTTGAGCCGACCATGCCCACAGGCGCACGCTGGTGGCAGGTGTAGTCGGCACGGTCGATCACCAGAAAGGAAGTACGGCCGGCAGCTTGAACCCCGGTTCACTTTCTCCGAAGCTGTGCTGCGACGACGCTTATTTCCTCGCGAAGAGCTTCCAGCTCTTCAGGAAGTCGCGCGTGATCGACAGGAAGACTTCTGAGAACGTCAGCGGCGCTTCGAAGGCGTTCCGCGAGCTTCGCTAGATCGACGCGGGGTTCAGCGATCGAGGCCATGTATCGGCTCCGTACTATTTGCAACAGAACGGAGAAATACATAGCTTATTCGTGCGACAGAAAAATTAAGTAAT
>CAWHIT010000020.1:0-33556 GCA_963829495.1 uncultured Alphaproteobacteria bacterium | reverse complement strand
CGACAAAGTGCGCCGGGTCATTGCGATGTGCGAAGCCTTCGAGAAGGACGATGGCCGCCGTCCGCGCATCATCGTCGCGAAGGTCGGCCAGGATGGGCACGACCGTGGGCAAAAGGTCATCGCATCGGCCTTCGCCGACCTCGGCTTCGATGTCGATATCGGCGCGCTGTTCGCAACCCCGGCTGAAGTCGCGCGGCAAGCCGTTGAAAACGACGTGCACATCGTCGGCGTATCTTCGCTCGCGGCCGGTCACCTGACACTGGTTCCCGAACTTAGGCAGGAATTGGAAAAGCAGGGCCGCCCGGACATTCTCGTCGTGGCTGGCGGCGTTATCCCGCCCGGCGATTACCCCGCGCTCTATAAGGCGGGCGCGATTGCGATTTTCGGCCCCGGCACCAATATCGCGGATGCGGCAGCGGATCTGCTCGGCAAACTGAATGCGCATCTTGGTTATGTGAAGCAGGCTGCAGAATAAAATCGTCAGCCGCCGTCTCGGAAAGTCCATCGCAATTTCGTACTTGTGCAGCTTGGCGCCCACATTTGTAATAATGTGGGAGCCGTTTCCACCAGAGGGGATTGCCATGAGCCGCCTGACCATCGACATCACCGAGCAGCAGCACAAAGCGCTCAAAGCCATGGCCGCGCTTGAGGGCAAGACCATCCGGCAATATGCGCTTGAGAAGTTGTTTCCGCCCGAGAGGGACGACGAAGCAGCGTGGGCGGAATTGAAGACCCTCATCGAGCGCGGATCGCCGAAAGCTCCGCCGGCGCGGTTTCCGAGCAAGACTTTCGATGAAATTGTTGAGGAAGAGCTTGGCGCGGAGCGGGGCAGCGTGAAGGCCGCCTTATGTTTTTCATCCCGCGGCGGAAGCCGAACTGCGGGAGATACTTCGCTATACCCGCAAGAATTGGGGAGAAGCCAGGCTAAGAAATACGCCGCCAAACTGCGCGAGTGCATCCAAGCTCTCGCTAGCGATCAGAAACCCTTCAAAAACATGAGCGAATTGTATCCGGCTCTGCGCATGGCGCACTGTGAGAGCCACTATGTATTTTGTTTACCGAGACAGAATGCCCCTGCCTTGATTGTTGCTATTCTGCACGAGCGCATGGATCTCGTGGCGCGGCTAGAGCATAGGCTTAAGTAATGAACGATCAGGCTGCATTCTGGGATGAACGCTATAAGGGCGAAGACTTCGCTTTTGGGACGGCTCCGAACGAGTTTCTCGTGTCGCAGGTGCATCACCTCAAGCCTGGGCCTGCGCGCGCTTGTTCCGGGCGACGGCGAAGGCCGCAATGGCGTATGGCTCGCGGAGCAAGGATTGATCGTCGATACGGTCGATGTCTCTCCGCTGGGCGTTGCGAAAGCGAGGAATCTCGCGAAGGAACGCGGCGTCGAAATCAACGCGACGCTTGCCGATCTTCTCACCTGGGTTTGGCCGCACAACTCATACGACATCGTCGCCGCGCTCTACATCCATTTCTTCGACAGCGACCGGCCACGAATGCACCGCGCCATGCTGGAAGCGTTGAAGCCGGGTGGCATCCTTATCCTGGAGGCCTTCCGCCCGGAACAACTTGAACTGCAAAAAATACATCGCTCGGGCGGCCCGAAGACGGCTGACATGCTCTACTCCAAGGCCAAGCTCGTGGAGGATTTCGCCGGAACCTCTATCCTTCACCTTGAAGAGGCGGTGGTGGAACTTGCCGAAGGCCATCGGCACAGCGGCAAGGCCGCGATCATCCGCGCCGTTGTGCGCAAGCCAGGATAGCCGCCATGAAGGCGCTGAAACTGGCCACTTCCCCCGCCGCGCTTTGCTTTTGGGCGATCTTACTTTGCGTTGGCTATTCTATCGTAAGCTCCAACGCGAGCCGGGTCGTGGCGTTCAAGCAGGAGAGCAAGTTCGGCTACGCGAAGACGTCATTCCCCCTGCATATGAAGCGCTGGGATGAGGAGCTTTTCGCCCTTCTTGCCGTGCGCGCAAAAAGTGAAATGGCCGAATTCCTGAAAAACGCGGAGCAGGAAGCAAATGCAAAGCCGATTGAAGGAGAGTGGAAGCCTTACACCGACGCGGTCAGTTATCTGGAGCAGTTCCGAACCCCTTCTCTCGTGAGCTACCTTGAGGTAGCGAATGTGACGCAGGGCGACGCGCGACCCGCGATCACGTTTCGCACGGTCAATTTCGACAAAAGCGCAGGCAAGGAATTGGCGCTTTCCGATATCGTCGAGGGGGCTGCCGACCGCTCCAACACACTCGAAGCGATGGCGAATTATGCGCGCGCCGATTTAAAGGAGGAGACCGGCGAAGAGGAAGAGAGCGACACTCTTCTCGACCTGACGAAGCCCGATCTCGGCGTCTATGAACGGTTCACGCTATGCCCTTCGACGAAAATGGGGAAAGCGGCTGGGCTGACGATCCACTTCCCCCCTGCCCTGGAAGGCCCCTACGCAGGAAGCGACTTTCACGTCACAATTCCCTATACGGTTTTTGCGAAATATTTGAAGCCCGGAATGAAGCAGCTTTTCTCTGGCGAGCCTCGGGCGACACCCGTCTCTTTGCAGGACTCGAGTCGTGAGTACACGCGTCGCCGCTAAAACGTCATCCCGGAGCGACGCCTGCGTCGTATCCGGGATCGCAAAAGACCTGATGGCCCAATATGTTACGGCCCCGGATAATGCCTGCGGCGTTTCCGGGGTGACGCACTTGGGTTACTCCGCTGGTGCGGGAAAAGCGGGTTTGTAGGTGAGGATCGGATCGCGGGCCGCTCGCGTTTCGTTGAGGCGTTTCCTGGGAGCGAAGCGGGGCGCATTTGAAAAGCGCGCTTGATCGCCCGTTTTCGCAGCCTCCGCAAGCTTCCTTATGGCTCCGATGAATTGATCGAGGCTCTGCTTCGATTCAGACTCGGTCGGCTCCACAAGCATCGCGCCCGAGACGACGAGCGGGAAATAGACCGTCATCGGATGAAAGCCCTCATCAATGAGCGCCTTCGCAAAGTCGAGCGTGGAGACGTGCGTGCCCTTCAGGAAGCTGTCGTCGAACAGTGCTTCGTGCATGCAGGCGCGGTCGCCAAAAGGATAGGAAAGAACATCGCTCAGGCACGCCCGCACATAGTTGGCATTCAGAACGGCGTCCTCGGATGCCTGCCGGATGCCGTCCGCGCCATGGCTCATCATATAAGCGAGCGCGCGCACGAACATGCCCATTTGCCCGTGAAAGGCTGTCAACCTTCCCAAGGGCGCGGTTTCCGGCGCATCTTCAGCCTCTTCAACAAGCCGATAGCCGTCGCCATCCTTCCTGACGAAGGGCAAGGGCGCGAATGACGCCAGCGCCTCCGACAGAACCACCGGCCCCGCGCCTGGACCGCCGCCGCCATGAGGCGTGGAGAACGTCTTATGCAGGTTGATGTGCATCGCGTCCACGCCGAGATCACCCGGCCGGACCTTGCCAGCGATGGCGTTGAAGTTGGCCCCATCGCAGTAGAGATAGGCGCCCGCCTCGTGAAGGGCCGCCGCAATCTCGGCGATCTCGGGCTCGAACAGCCCGCAGGTGTTGGGATTCGTCAGCATCATCGCCGCGACATCTGGCCCTAGCCGCGCGCGTACGGTCTCCGCGCTGACGCTCCCGTCTTCACGAGCTTCGACCGCGCGCACGGTGAAGCCGAGAAGCGCCGCCGTGGCCGGGTTCGTGCCGTGGGCCAATTCTGGGACGAGCACCTTGCGCCGGGTTGCAGTTTCGCCGCGCGCTTCGATCGCCGCGCGGATCGCCATCATGCCGCACATCTCGCCATGCGCGCCCGCCTTCGGTGAGAGCGCGACCGCCTGCATTCCAGTCAGCTCAATCAGCCAGCGGCTTAGCTCGGTCATAAGGGCGAGCGCACCCTGCACCGTCTTTTCCGGCTGCAGCGGATGAATGTCCGCAAAGCCAGGAAGCCGCGCCACCTTCTCGTTCAGGCGCGGATTATGCTTCATGGTGCAGGAGCCGAGCGGAAAGATGCCGGTGTCGATGGAATAGTTCTTCTGTGAGAGCCGCACATAGTGGCGAATGGCCTGCGGCTCCGAAAGGCCCGGCAGACCGATTGGCTCGCTCCGCTCCAGCCCGCCAAGACGGGTTTCGGTTTCCTGAGGGGCGTCGAAATCGACTCCGCTCGTCTCAGACGAGCCGATTTCGAAAATGAGCGGCTCCTCAATCGCAAGACCTCGGTTGCCCGTGAAGGTGTGAACTTCGCCAGCTGGCTCCGCATGGTCCAACGAAAAGTCTTTCGGCATCTCAACCATGAAGCACCTCATTAAGTGCGGCCTTGTAGGCGGCAATATCATTGGGGGTTGTCACTTCCGTCGCCGCGACGACGATCAAATCCTGAAGCGCTGTGTCGCCCGGCCACAGGCGCGCGGCGGGAACGCCGCCGATGATGCCGCGATCCGCAAGCGCGTCGATCACCACGCCGCTTGGCTTCGGCGTGTTGATCGTGAACTCGTTGAAGAAGGCAGGCGTGATCACTTCGACGCCCGGAACTTCTGCCAGGGCCTTCGCAAGCGCGACGGCGTTCCCATGATTGAGCGCGGCGAGCTTTCTTAGGCCCGCCTCGCCGAGAAGTGTCAGGTGCGCCGAGAAGGCGAGCGCACAAAGCCCGGAGTTCGTGCAGATGTTGCTCGTCGCTTTTTCCCGGCGGATATGCTGCTCGCGCGTCGACATGGTCAACACAAAACCCCGGCGTCCATCTTCGTCAACGGTTTCGCCGCACAACCGGCCCGGCATCTGGCGTACAAACTTCCGGCGGCAGGCGAGCAGCCCCAGATAAGGCCCGCCGAAATTCAGGCCGTTCCCGATGGACTGGCCCTCAGCCACAACAATGTCGGCCCCCATCGCGCCCGGCGATTTCAGCGCGCCGAACGAGACCGCCTCGGTCACGGCGACAACCAGCAAAGCCCCGCATTCATGCGCCTTTGCCGCCAGGGCCGAAAGGTCGCTCACGCGCCCGAAGACATCGGGCATCTGCACCACGATGCAGGATGTGTCGGCATCGCAGAGCGCATCGAACGTGGTCGCCGGATCCGCCGCCGCGGCATCGACCTGAAAGCCGGAATGATGAGACACGGTCTCGATCACCGCGCGATAATGCGGATGCAGGCCGCCTGTCAGCACCGCCTTCTTGCGCTTCGTCAACCGATGCGCCATCAGCACCGCCTCGGCGGCCGCCGTCGAGCCGTCATACATCGAGGCGTTCGCGATCTCCATGCCGGTCAGAGCCGCAACCTGGGTCTGGAACTCGAACAGATATTGCAGTGTGCCTTGCGCGATCTCGGGCTGGTAAGGCGTGTACGCCGTCATGAACTCCGAGCGCTGGATCACATAATCGACCGTTGCCGGAATGTGATGCTTATACGCGCCGCAGCCCGCGAAGAACGGAACTGAACCGGCCGAAATATTACGCGCCGCCATCGCCGAAAGCGCGCGCTCGACGGCCATCTCGCTCTGCCTGCGCGGCAGATCAGGCAACTCATCCCGCAGTTTCGAGGCCGGTACATCCGCGAACAGGGCATCGATATTTGCTGCGCCGATCCTGCCGAGCATGGCGCGGCGGTCAGCATCGGTATGAGGAAGATAGCGCATCAGCCCTCCGACTTGGCGTAAGCGAGGTAGGCATCGCGATCCATGAGCTTGTCCAGCTCCTCGGCGTCGTCGATCTGGATTTTGAGTATCCAGCCCGTTCCCTCGGCATCCTGGTTGATGAGTTCCGGCTTATCGTTGAGCACGGCGTTGACTTCTGTGATAGCGCCGCTCACTGGCGCATAGATGTCGCTTGCCGCCTTCACGGACTCGACGACCGCGATGGGATTTCCCTGTTTGACTTTTTCGCCCGTCGCCGGAAGCTCGACAAATGTGACGTCGCCAAGCTTTTCCTGGGCATAACTCGTGACGCCAACAGTCCCGACGCTGCCTTCAACAATAATGTATTCGTGATCTTCGGTATATTTTGTGAGCGCCATGATTTCTGACCTTTAGTTTTATGCTTTGCGGACGTAACGGTGAGGAACGAAGGGCATGCTCGTGACGTGAGCCGGGATGGCGGCACTGCGAATTTCTATCGCAAGCGGCGTGCCAAGCTTGCTCAAGGCCGCGGGAATGTAGCCCATCGCAATAGCAGCAGCGGCGGATGGAGTGAACGCCCCGCTTGTTATCTCCCCTACGGAATTGCCAGCGGCATCTCGAATTTGCATCCCGTGGCGGGCGGCAGAGCGTCCTTCAAGCTTAAGCCCGGCCCGGATGCGCGATGGCCCGTCGGCCAGTTCCCGCAAAATGCGCTCAGCGCCGGGAAAGCCGCCTTCGGCACGGCGGCGCTTTCCAATCGAGAAAGTCAGTCCTGCCTCGACCGGCGACACCGCCTCGTCCATGTCCTGACCGTAAAGGGGAAGGCCCGCCTCAAGGCGCAATGTATCGCGCGCTCCGAGCCCTATAGGTAAGACTTCTGGCTCGGCGAGTATGTTGCGAGCCAAGCCTTCGGCATCGTCAGCCGCGACCGAGATTTCAAAACCGTCTTCGCCGGTGTAGCCGGAGCGGGAAACAGCGACGGGCCGCGACTGCGTGCGGAACGCGCCGCACGTCATGAAGCCGAGCGCCTCGACGCCCGGTATCAAGCGCGAAAGCACGGTTGCGGCTTGCGGACCCTGCAGCGCGAAAAGCGCAAGGTCCGGCTCTGGCTCAAGCCACATACTCACAGGCAGCCGCTCCGCGATGCGGGCGAGATTGATTTCCTTCCGGGACGCGTTGACAACGAGCGAGATCCCCTCGCCGTCTGCGTCGCGCGTCACCATCAGATCGTCGATTATGCCGCCGCTTTCGTTGAGAAGCTGTGTGTAACGGATTTGCCCCGGCTTAAGACCGAGCACATCGCCGGGGACAAGCTGTTCAAGCGCAGCGGCTGCGGCGGCGAAATCTGGCCCTTTCAGGCGCGCCTGCCCCATATGCGAGACATCGAAGAAGCCCGCCGCACTGCGGACGTGAAGATGCTCCTTGACGATGCCGCCCGAATATTGAAGCGGCATTTGATAGCCCGCGAAGGGTACGAGCTTGGCGCCGAGCTCGCGATGGAGCGCGTTGAGCGGCGTCACGCGAAGACTCGGTTCAGGCGGGACAGACTTGATGAAGATTTCAGCTTCGCTCATGGTCGATTCCGTGACGTTAAGGCGCTCCGCTTTCGCGGCAATGCGCCCCCTCTGTCACGGGACCTGAGAGATTTCACCCGGGCTTTCCGGGCCTACCCCTTCGGTGAGACGCGCAATTTGCGCGGCTGCTTTCCAGAGTGCTGTCTGCGTGCGGTCCTTTTGCCTGAGAGTTTCCGGGGCGGTTGCTCCTTCGGCGCCAGCGTGGCTGGTCTCTCCCGCTTGCATCGCTCAGCACGCTTTAAGTCGCCTGCCCGGCGCGCCCTGTCAACCTGCACGAGGTAATAAAAGCTTGAATTGCGAAACCTGTGTAAAGAGATGCGGCGCTCGCGGCACACTCTGCCCGTTCCGCAGCCTTTCGCGGCGCGACCTTCATCACCACCCGGCGTATCCGAATCCGAAAGCCTGTGTCTTGTCGGAAGCTGCCTTGCTCAGGACCTTGCTCAGGACGAAAGAGTAATCCGCGCATAAATGTCCGACGGGCGAATCCCAAACCAAACTCGCGCCGACCGATGACGCTGTGTTTCGACATGCATGCGTACAGCTGGTCGGAAGCGGAAAGTCTCGCTTGAAGAATATGTATGCCGCAGCACCGCCGGGACCGTTAACCCCCGGCCTGAAGCCGGGGGTAGCCTGACGTCAATCACAAGGATCGATTTGATGTCCCAACACGGTGCAATTCGGGACCCGGTTGATGTATGGCCCGCTTGCAATTTGGTTGAAGTAATCCCTAGACCGCACCGCAGGTCCGTCTTGGAGTCGATCGCCGACAGTCAGAAAAGTTTCCGGTATCTCTTGTGCCTGAACCACCGCAACAGTTCCAATTAAGGTAGTGGAAAAGGCAACAACAGTCGCGATTATGGAATGCATATGAGCCTCCATAGGCCAGTTTAGCCAACCGATTGTTCGTCTGTTGTTTCGCGAAACCGCGCCTTAGAGGCGCGGTTGAGTGCGTCGCTTTAACCGCCGTGTGAGCTGCATGCATACTGATCAGGAAGTCCCGTGTAACGACTAAAGCAGGAACTATCCCCGTCGCGCGAAGAATCGTAGTCCGACCGATTGTAGTCCGCCCCGCTCTGCGTGGGACCCAGCCATTTGGCATGCGGTCTCGCATCCGATATTGTGACATAGGACAGAACAAGTAAAGCGGCGCCGATTACTGTTAGGAAGGATCTCATGTTTGGTCTCCTAATTGCGGGAAAATCTAATAAATCCCATCTACTTTTTCCGGGGCACTATTCGCACGTTCCGTATTAAAAGGAACCTAGTTCCAGATTATGCCCAATGGAACAGCGTTCAAGTATCTCCCGTTTTTCTCGTCGTTACGTTGCTCTTTATCAAGCTTGAACCTATGCACAGAACAAAGCTTGTAGCACGCGTTATATCACGTAAGTACTAAACATGTATCATCCTAATATATTAGGCCTATTCAATTATATGTGTGACGTTTTTGTGACAAATTATTAGAGTCCTATCCTGAGCTTATCTTGTGATAACGAGATACTGAACGGTGTAACCGCTTGGCAATCCAGAAAAGGTCGCATGGCAGGGAGGATGGCGGAGGGGTCACCACCCGGCGTATCCGAATCCGAAAGCCTGTGTCTTGTCGGACGCGGCTTTGCTCGTGACATAAGAATAATCGGCGCGTAATGGACCTACGGGCGAATCCCAGATGAGGCTTGTGCCGACGGAAGAGCGCAGAGCTGACGAATCGGAGATGACGAGGTTGTTCGTGGTGCCGTGCTGGGCCGCATAAGCGGCGGCGAATTTCTGCGCATCCGTCCCGAAAGCACTGCCCGCCGCCGTGTAGACCGCGCCGCTGAGGCCGAGGTCCTGCGGCAAGAAAGGAAGCGGAAAACGCAGCTCGGTTGTAGCCGAATAGAAGGTTGTGGCTCCCAGCGCATCGCCCGTTGTCGCATCGCGAGGGCCGAGGCCCGCTGGCTGAAAACCGGGGATGGTTTCGCCTCCCTTATAGAACGCGTCCACGACGCGCACACCCTGTCCGCCCCAGCCCATGATGGTGCCGCCGGTCGTTCGCGCCGCCAGAGTTATCTCCTGGGTAACGGGATAATAGGCCCTCATCTCGGCCGTGGAGCGAATGTAATTGACGTCTCCGCCCGCCCCCGCGAAGTCCTGGGTTTCCTTGAAGTAGAAGCCGCGCGTGGGCCTCTTCTTATTGTCTCGTGTGTCGTAGATCAGGTTGTAGCCGACCGAGGAGACGAGAGCCGTGCCTGCGATCTGCTTCACGGCGAGGGACGCATTCGGGTCGAGGTTATAAACGTCGTCCAGCATCAAGGTGTAGTTGAAGCCGACGGAAAACTCGTCCGTAATCGGAACGCCAAAGCGGAGCCCGCCGCCGACCCTGAAATCCTCGTAGCCCGCAACGGTGTAACCTGAGGCCTGCGTGTAGTCGGAATTCTTGATGAAGGCGTCCACGCCGAAGGAAACATTATGATCCAGGAAGCGGGGCTCGGTCCAACTTACCGTCAATCCTTCAGTCCCCGAAACGCTTCCCTCGAGCTTCACCTGCAAATACTGGCCGGTTCCCATCAGGTTGCGTTCGGTGTAGGTGACATCGCCGATGATGCCGGCGGCGGTTGAATATCCCACCGCGAAGGAAAGCTCGCCCGTCTGCTGCTCTTCCAAGGCGACGTTCAGAACCGTGCGGTCGGGCGTAGACCCTTTCTCCTTCGCTATCTTGACGTCCTTGAAGAAGCCGGTTTTCATCAGGCGCTGCTTGGCCTGCTCGACCATCACTTTGTTGTAGGCATCGCCCTCGGCAATCCGGAATTCGCGGCGGATCACCTCATCCCTGGTCGTGAAATTGCCTGTGAAGTCGATGCGCTCGATATATTCGCGCGGGCCACGCTCGACGGCGTAGACGACGGAGATTGTCCGCGTTTTTGGATCGCGGTCTATTCTCGGGCGTATCTGGCCGAAGGGCTCCCCCTGCTCGGCGGCGGCCGCCGTCAACGCCTCTGTGCTTTTTTCAATAAGGTCCGCGTTATAGATGTCTCCGGGATTCCCGTGGACGCGCTTTCGCAGCGCTTCCGCGTTCAGCGACCTGAGCGTCAGTTCCATGTCGATCGAACCAAAAGTGTAGCGCGGCCCCTCTTCGACAACGAAGGTAAGGAAGAAGCCCTTTTTCTCCTGGTCGGCGTCCGCCCCGGCGGACACCACGCGCATGTCGGCGAAACCGTTCCTCAGATAGAAGCGCCGCAAAAGTTCGCGGTCGAGGTTGAGGCGGTCTGGATCGTAGATCGAGGTCGGCTTCAGGAAATCGAGAAGCCCCGATTCCGTCGTCGTTATCGCGCCCCGTAATTCGGCGTCGCTGAAGGAGGCGTTCCCGATGAAATTGATCCCGGCGACTTTCGTCACCGCGCCTTCCCGGATTTCATAAACGAGATCGACGCGATTGTGGTCGAGTTCGATGATCTTGGCTTCGACCTGCGCACCGTAATAGCCCTGCCGGCGATACACCTCGAGAATCCGCTGCATGTCCGCCCGGGCGCGAGCCGCCGTGTAAAGTCCGGCTGCCTTCAGCTGAACCTCTTTCGCAAGCGTGTCCGAGGAGACTTCCTTGGCTCCCTCGAATGCTACCTGTTTAACGAGCTGAGCTTCCGCGACGGAAACGACGACCGCGCTTCCTTCGAGCTTGATATGCACATCGCGGAAAAGCCCGGTTGCGAACAGCGCCTTGACGCTCTCGTCCGCCTTTCCGGCGTCGTAGCGCTCCCCGGCTTTGAAAGTCAGGTAATGTTTGACGGTTTCGGCTTCGAGGCGCTGATTGCCGGTCACCCGGATTTGCCCGATGACGGGACCGCTTTGTGCGCACGCCGCGGGCGGGTTCGCTACCCCGTTCGTTACCAAGGCTGCGATAACCACAAGGATCGCGAGGACCGAAGACGGCACTCCGCCCGTTCTCTCACGCCCGGCTGCCGTACTCTGTACGCTAACTCTACAAGAAACCATGCGAGGAAAAGAGACCAGCCCTTTATGACGCTAGCGTGGCTGGGCGGATACGTCTCGAACCGGAACCAAGGTGCTCAGCAGAGCTAAAAGCAGCAGCGCGTCGGCGTCAAACCGTGCAATCGCCTTTCCGGAACTTGATTGCCCCGCTATGTCCGCCTTGTAAGCCTATGGCGCCTTACAATCGACCGGCGCGCCATTGTGGTAAGCCGCTTAGGCGTTAACCCGCGATGGTTAACAGCATTTATTTCCGGCCTGAATTTGCGCTCCCCAAAGGTCCAAAGCATCAGGGCGGCCGCGTCCGGCCGGGCGAGCAGGCCGCCTATCCCGTTGAAAAAGATCAGCTTTATGCCAAAAATCGACACATTAAGGAAATGTATTTTTGGACGAAAGTGGGCGCGCAAAAGTCCGTTAAATATGTTTCGGGTGGCGCGTATTAACTCTATTCGCTGGCTTCGTCAGTGCGGTGCGGCGGCAGTGTCTGACTTTTTCTTTCATATTATCAATGGCTTATAGCAATTAACCTCTCGGCAAGGCGCTTCTTGCTAAGATCCGGGCTCAGGCAGCCAGACGCAAACGCAAGTTGGTCTAATGGTCAAAAACGAGATGCCGCCTTCCGCAACGGTCCTACAAAAAGCTAGCCGGGTTCCGAATCGAGGGTGGCGGAGATAGCGGGGTAATCAAGTTGCGGTATGACAACTCCGACGCCGCGGCGGGGCTTATTATCCGCCCCTCTATGCGGCTCCGGAGCCCTTCTTCTCGAAGGCGATGGAAATCGTGTAATCCTGCGGCGCCGTGCCGTCCTTTACCGGTATGGTCACATCGCGCACGACGGAGAAGTAGGAGAGCGGATTTTCCCTGGTGATCGTGACGGTGACGGAGACCGGCTCCGACTTCACCTTGTTCCTGGCCTTGTCCAGAACTTGCATCGTCGCCGGCAGAGTAACCGTCCCAGGCTTGCCTTTCGGTCCGAGGAGAACGCGCCCCGCTATGCCATACTTCACCTGCACCACGCCCGTGGTGGCCTGGCATTCGCGCGCCGTCTTGGTGATCTCTCCGCGATGGATGACCGAAGCCCCATCGCCAACCCGGTTGCCCTCGTAAATCGTGACATAGCGCTGGCCGCCTTCAACCTGCAGAGGAGGGCAGCCGTTGGCGGCAGCCATTTCGATCGGACTATCGGAGTTGGTTCGAGCCGCGGTCAGCATGCTGTCCTCGGTGATGACCGGAGTATACGAACTCTCGGGCCTCCCGCCGGTCGAAGGTCCCGTGCAGCCGCTTGACGCCGCCGCAAGACAGCCAAAGCTCAGCAGTTTGAAGGCTGCCGGTAACAATTCCCTCATTTGGCCCTTCATTTCCGATCACCAAGATTTCGATGGATTCAAGGCCGCCGCGACTTTGAGTAGCGTTGCTTTTTTATGGTTCATCGCGCTCATTATTGCTACAAGAAGGCCTTGAATTTGAACACGCTCGGGGACCCTAGCCAGCCGGAGAGAGGGCCGCAAGCCTAGTTGCTCCCCATCCCTGGCAAATTTGACCTTTTTGCGGAGTTCCGCACGCCTTTTGCGATTGCGAAGTCTTGGAGATGGCCCCTATGACGACAAAACCACACCTCGATGTGTTGCTCGCCGCGCCTAGGGGATTTTGCGCGGGCGTCGACCGGGCAATCCAGATCGTGGAAATGGCCATCGAGAAGTTTGGGGCTCCCGTCTATGTGCGCCACGAAATCGTTCACAACCGCACCGTTGTCGAAAGCCTGGAAGCCAAAGGCGCAGTTTTTGTCGAGGAACTGAGCGAGATTCCGAACACCGATGCGCCGGTCATATTCTCAGCCCACGGTGTACCGAAATCGGTTCCGGAAGAAGCGGCAAAACGGAAGTTCTTTTATCTCGACGCCACCTGTCCCCTCGTCTCCAAGGTTCACGTCGAGGCGGAGCGGCATTTCGAGAACGGCCTTGAGATTATCCTGATTGGCCATTCGGGGCATCCCGAGGTTATCGGCACTCTCGGCCAGCTTCCTGAAGACGCGGTGACGCTCATCGAAAAAGTGAAGGATGTGGACGCCTTCACGCCCCGCGATCCTTCGAGGCTCGCCTATATTACGCAGACCACGCTGTCGATCGACGACACCATAGAAATGGTCAAGGCGCTCAAGGCGCGCTTCCCCCTCATTCAGGGGCCTCATAAAGACGACATCTGCTACGCCACGACGAACCGGCAGCGCGCCGTGAAGGCAATCGCCGACAGGTGCGACGCCATCCTGGTTGTCGGCGCTCCGAACAGTTCAAACTCCAAGCGGCTTGTGGAGGTGGCCTACCGCTCCGGCTGTCCGAAGGCCATGCTTGTGCAAAAAGCCGCGGAAATTCCCTGGGAGAACCTTCAGCATATCAAGGTCTTGGGGCTTACCGCCGGCGCCTCCGCGCCCGAAATCCTCGTGGAGGAGATCATCGAGCAGTTCAAAGCTCGTTACGACGTAAGGGTGGAGGTGGTCAGAACGGCCACCGAGGATGTGATCTTCAAGATCCCGCGGGCGCTTCAACAGGCTGCCGCGCAGTAAAGCATGGCGGTCTATACGGAAGTTACGACCGAGGAGTTATACGCGCTCCTCGAAAGATATGATATTGGCTCCCTCACTGCCTTCAAGGGAATTGCGGAGGGCGTCGAGAACAGCAATTTTTTTCTCGGCACCGGCGACGGCCAGTTCATCCTGACCATTTACGAGAAGCGCGTCTCGGCACAGGACCTTCCCTTCTTTCTCGGCCTTATGGAACACCTCGCCCAAAGCGGCGTGATGTGCCCCACGCCCGTTCACGACCGCGAAGGCCGCGTTCTTCAAACACTCGCGAGCAAACCCGCCGCTATCGTCACTTTCCTGCCAGGATACTCTTTGCAGAAGCCAAAGCCGGCGCATTGCCGGGCGGTCGGCGCCGCGCTCGCTGCTCTTCACGAAGCCGGACGGACCTTCGCCCTGAGGCGGGAAAACGCGCTTTCACTTTCGGGCTGGGCCAAGCTCTTTGTCTCGGTCGGTGGCGTCGCGGACAAACTCGCCCCCGGAATGTCCGCCCAGTTGGCGCGTTCGCTCGACACCCTGTCCGGGCAGTGGCCCAAAGACCTTCCGCGTGGCGTTATTCACGCCGATCTCTTTCCCGACAATGTCCTGTTCTTGAACGACGCCGTTTCCGGGGTGATCGATTTTTATTTCGCCTGCAACGATTTGCTTGCCTACGATCTCGCGATCTGCATGAACTGTTGGTGTTTCGAACTCGATGGCGCATTCAACGTGACGAAAGCGAAGGCGCTCTTCAACGGCTACAATTCCGTCCGGCGGCTTGAGCCGGAGGAGATTTCGGCCCTGCCCATCCTGGCGCGCGGTGCGGCCGTACGCTTTTTCCTGACCCGCCTCTACGATTGGTACAACACGCCCGACACGGCATTCGTGAAACGGAAGGACCCCATGGAGTATTGGCGGAAGCTCACATTCCACAACGGCGTTCAGACGCCTGGCGCCTATGGTCTCTGACAGCGCGCGCGAACAGGGAGACGCCGTGACGATCTATACGGACGGCGGCTGCAAGGGGAATCCAGGGCCCGGGGGTTGGGGCGCTGTTTTAATTTACAAAGGGCGCGAGCGCGAAATTCATGGCGGGGAGCCGCTCACAACCAACAATCGCATGGAGTTGATGGCGGCGATTGCCGCGCTCGAAACGCTGAAGCGGGGCTGCCCCGTCGACCTGCACACGGATTCACAATATTTGCGTAACGGCATCACCGAGTGGATCGGCGGATGGAAGTCGAACGGCTGGAAGACCGCCCAGAAGAAGCCCGTCAAGAATGCCGATCTCTGGCAGCGCCTCGACGCCGCGCGCCAGCGCCACAAGGTGAATTGGCACTGGGTTCGCGGCCACGCCGGCCATCCAGAAAACGAGAGAGCTGACGCTCTTGCCCAGCGCGGAATCGCCGAGCAAGAGGAAATCATCAGGCGTGGCGGCTCAGATGCCGCCCTACCGCCCGGCGAGACCCTATAGGTCGCGGAGAAGCCGCTCGGCGCTGCTTTCAATCGCCGTGCCGGGTTTGTCCTCGACGTGAAGAGCCTTCACGACGCCGTCCTCAAGCAGCATGGCGTAGCGCCTCGAGCGGATGCCAAAGCCGATCGGCGCGCCATCCAATTCGAGCCCGATCGCTTTCGCGAAATCCCCATTGCCGTCCGAGAGAAAAGTTATCATGCCCTTCGCCCCGCTCGCCTTCGACCAGGCGTCCATGACGAACACGTCGTTCACAGCCGTACATGCGATGACATCGACGCCCTTCGCCTTGAAATCGGCCGCGTGTTGCAAAAAGCCAGGCAAATGCATGTTGCTGCAGGTTGGAGTAAACGCTCCCGGCACTGCAAAAAGAACAGCCTTTTTGCCTTTGAAAAGGTCATTCGTCGAAATTTCCGACGGGCCGGTCTCTGTCATGATCTTGAACTTCGCTTGGGGCAGCGGGCTTCCTGGGGTTATGGCCATGACAATGTTCTCCTGGGGGCTCAAGATGGGGCGACCTGCAAGTGCGTTGTATCTGGTTGAACCGCCAAAATCCATCGAACCACGCCTCACGATCGCTTGAAAAGCCAAGCCGGAGACTTTGCGGAAAGATCTCATCCGGAAGTCGATTTAGTCATCGATTTGTCTAAAAGATATCGTTCTGAGGAGAGCTTCCATTTCCGCCTGTGGCACAGACCTTGCAGCCTTTTCAGACGGTAACCCCGGCAAAAGCCGGGTCATGGAAGCATTTCACGTTGAGGCGCTTTGAGCGGCTGTAGGGTCGTCGAGAGAATGAAAACTTACCGCCTATCGTCACGGCATCTGCGCTTCCCTGCCGCCATAGGGTTCCTTCTGCTTGTTCTCGGAATGCTCACGACTGCGAGCAAGGCTCAGTTCTTCTCTAAAGATTCCGCTTCCGGGGTGGTTCGCCTCCACCAGAATGAAGCGCCGAAGGCAAGTTACCGGCACGAGAGAGGCGTTCAGAACCGCATCAATCCCAAGCGGCGTACCGGCAAGGAAGGTTCGGTAGAGGCAAAAATTGATGCCGAACAGGCCCGTGAGCTTTATATCCGGCGCAAGTTGAGGCTTGCCGAAATTCAGGCCCAGCAGCAGGAACTGTCCAGAGATAAAGCAACGCTTACTATGAACCGCGCCAGGATGCGGTCGAGGCGTATCGAAACGGCCCATGCTCTTCGGTTGTCGGAGAAGCTCCTTACAGAAATTGAAGAACGGCTCGCTGCAACCCGCGTCAGGGTAAAAGAACAGCGGGAAAAACTGGAAGAAAAAAGCGCGCAGATGTCGACGCTTTTTGCCCTGATGCAAGGCATGAGCCGAGAACCGCCGCCGCTTTTGATCACGCACACGAGCGACGCTTTGAAAATGATCCGGAGCGGCATGGTGCTTGCAACTTTTTATGGAAATATTGAGAAGCTCGCAAGCCAGCTTTCGGATGAGGTTCGAGACTCTGGAAGCAGATCAGAAAGAGACCGAACTTCAAGAGCAGCGCCGCAAGAACGAGCTGGCCCATATGAGCCGCCTCAAGGGGCAGATCGACCAGCTTATCAAGGAGAATCGCAGTCACCTCGAAGCCATCGCTGCAACGGCAGAGAACCTTAAGAGCGCCTCGAAAATCAACATGGCCGGAATCAGAAGCCTGGAGGAGATGCTCCCAGTTCTCGACGCAGAGGCCGCTAAGAAACCGGATTTCGCTTCGAAAGGGGACAATAAAGGGCTTGAAGTCTCGCTCGATGCGGCAAAAGTGGCCATGCTGCAACCCGGCCGCCTGCAACCGTCAATTCCGTTTGCGAATTCTCAAGGACTCTTGCCGTTACCTGTTCAAGGGAAGATTCTCGTGAGTTTTGGGCAATCGGACCAGGATGGAACGCCATCGAAGGGAATTCATCTCGAGACACGGGCAGACGCGCAAGTTATTTCCCCGTGCGATGGCTTGGTTTTGTATGCGGGTCCTTTCCGGTCCTATGGTCAACTCTTGATTATCAATCCCGGTGGAGGATATCATGTTGTTCTAGCAGGCATGGACAGGATCGAAGCGCAACAAGGTCAATACGTTCTTGCCGGCGAACCTATTGCAGCCATGGGAGCCGAAGCCCATACTGTCGAGAGGTCACCCAAACGCCCTACCCTCTACGTCGAGTTTCGTAGAGATCAGCAGTCGATTGATCCCGAACCGTGGTGGTCTTCGGGAGGAAAAGGTTAGAGAGATACATGCGCAAATCGGAACTGGCGCTCGGTGCCTTCCTCATCATGCTGGTTTGCACGGCCAGCATATTCATATTGCAATCCACGCGCCGGGATCAGGCCGTTGCGGCAAATGCGGAGATTTATAAGCAGCTCGACCTTTTTGGAGAGGTATTGGAGCGCGTCCGCGCAGAGTATGTTGAAAAGCCTGACGACACCAAGCTGATCGAAAACGCCATTAACGGCATGCTGCAAGGTCTCGATCCGCATTCGAGCTACCTCACGCCGAAAGAATTCCAGGACATGCAGGTACAGACCCGCGGCGAGTTTGGCGGGCTCGGCATCGAAGTCACCATGGAAGACGGCGTTGTTAAGGTTATCGCTCCGATCGACAATACCCCCGCTGACCGGGCTGGCGTCATGGCAGGTGATTACATTACTCATCTGGATGGTAAGTCCATTCAGGGGCTGAGCCTGAACGAAGCCGTCGAGAAGATGCGCGGACCGGTAGATTCGCCGATCATGCTGACGATCCTTCGCAAGGGAGTGACAGCACCAGTCCAGGTGAAAGTTGTCCGTGATATCGTTCGCATCAATCCGGTGAAGTACAGCGCCGAGGATGATGTCGGCTGGATCAAGATCAAGACATTCCAGAGCGAGCACACCTACGAGTACATGAAGCAGGCCATCGACGACCTGAAGAAGACCATCGGTCCCAAGCTTAAGGGCTATATCATTGACCTCAGGAATAACCCGGGCGGTCTGCTCGACCAGGCGATCGCCGTGTCGGATGCTTTCCTCGACAAGGGCGCCATCGTTCTGACCAAAGGCCGCAACGCCAGCGAGAGCAGCCGGGCGAACGCCAAGCCGGGAGACATCACCGACGGAAAACAGCTCGTGGTGCTCATCAACGGCGGGTCCGCTTCGGCTTCGGAGATCGTCGCGGGGGCGCTGCAGGACCATAAACGTGCGGAAGTCGTCGGCACGCGGTCCTTCGGCAAGGGCTCGGTTCAAACCATGATCCCGCTCGGAGCCAATGGCGGCCTGAGGCTCACGACCGCCCGCTATTACACGCCATCAGGCCGCTCGATTCAGGCCACCGGAATCGGGCCTGACTACGTCGTCGAGCCCGAATTGCCGGACGATTTGAAGGCGCAAATGTCGGCCTTCACGCCAAAGGGTGAAGCAAGCCTGCGCGGTCACCTTAAGAATGATAGCGCCCCTGAGGCGAAAGGCAGCATTTCCTACGTCCCGAAAGAGAAAGAAAAGGACGTTCAACTCAAAGCAGCAATTGATCTCCTTCATGGAAAGAAGATCGAGAGCACGAAGAAGCTGGAGAATGCCTCCGCGCCGGCCGCGGCTCAGGCTGCGGAAGTGCCAAATTAGACTTTCGCACCGAATATTACGACCCTATAAAAGGCTCATGTCAAAGGACATGAGCCTTTTTTCATTGGCAACGCCCGGACGGAGTGAATGATGAAAACCCTTCTGATAGTTGCAGGACTATTTTTCTCGATCTTCGGCGCTGTTAT
This sequence comes from uncultured Alphaproteobacteria bacterium, assembly GCA_963829495.1. GTDB lineage: Bacteria > Pseudomonadota > Alphaproteobacteria > Rhizobiales > Rhodomicrobiaceae > Rhodomicrobium. The sequence goes on along the minus strand of CAWHIT010000020.1, from coordinate 14,675 downwards.
CGCTTATTTCGCCGCCTCCGATCCGGGTCACGAGTATGATATGAAATTCGTTCTTCCCATCGATGCGCGTCAAATGCCCGTTGCCCCCCCTCCCGTTCAATCGTCAGCAGCTGACGGAGAGGAGTCTGCTCCAGCGCCGGACGGACGCGCAGAGGCCGGAAAAGCGCAGGCGATGCCCGACAGACCGCCCGTAGAGTTTGGTGACCGCCCCGGTGCCGCATCCGAGGCCCAGCTTCGCAGATAGCCGGCCGCTTTCGCTCAGATGCCCTCACGTGATTTCCCGGCGCGGCCGCGCTGAATTTGACCATGTTGCAAAAATGGATCGAAAATGCCTCTCATAGACCCCAATACGCTTCCTTACCGCCCCTGCGTCGGCATCATGCTCCTGAACGCCAAGGGTCGAATCTGGATCGGCCGACGCTTCGAGGATCTTGTCTCCCAGGAATTCCAGCAGCGATGGCAGATGCCGCAGGGCGGGATCGATAAGGGTGAAGATCCGAAGGTCGCTGCATTTCGCGAGCTTTACGAAGAGACCGGCGTCTCAAGCGCCAGCATCATCGCAGAATCGAAAAGCTGGATTCAGTACGATCTGCCTCCAGAGGCTGTCGGCAAGGCGATGAAAGGGAAATTTCGCGGGCAGGAGCAAAAGTGGTTCGCCTTGCGGTTTACAGGCGAAGAGCAGGAAATCAATCTCACGCCCGAAGGCCACAAACCCGAGTTCGACGCATGGCGTTGGGCTACCGCAAGCGAGGTTCTGGACGAAATCGTCGGCTTCAAGCGCGAGGCTTACCGCGCAGTGATCGAAGAATTTCGTACGCTGCTCGTCCCTTAAGCAATTGTGCTAACAAGCAGGAATAACGAGCTTGCAAATCGCCGCAGCGGGTTGCATTGCAGCAAAAGACTATGTTAGAAGCGCTCCAGGCATAAGCCGGGCTTAACTCCGGACATTGGAAGCTTGATACGAAAGCACGCTATAACGCGCCCGCGTTTCAGCGGCTTTTTGACTGTTGGAGAGAACGTTTTGGCTAACGGCGGCCCTAAATCAACAGTGGCGGAGCGTTACGCGGGAGCTTTGTTCGATCTCGCCCGCGAGAGCAATTCCGTTGACAATATTGAGCGCTCGCTCGACCAGTTTCTGGGTTTGTTGCGCGACAGCGCCGATTTGCGCCGTTTCGTTTTGAGCCCAATGTTTTCCGCGGTAGAGCAGGAGAAAGCGCTTTCCGCCGTTCTCAAGCCAGCTGGCATTGCCGGGCTTACGCGCGATTTTCTCCTCCTGCTGGCGAAGAATCGCCGCCTCTTTGCTGTCGAGAACGTCATTAAGGCTTACAAATCCACCTGCGCCAAGGCTCGCGGCGAGGTAGAAGCCGAGGTCCTTTCCGCAGCACCTCTGACAAAAGCTCAAACTCAGGATTTGGCGGATACGCTTCGGCAGAAACTCGGTAAGACACCGAGGCTGACCGCGACGGTCGATCCCAAGCTTCTTGGGGGGCTTATTGTGCGCGTCGGCAGCCAGATGATCGACACTTCTTTACGTACAAAACTCAAGAACCTCGAAAAGGTTATGAAAGAGGCCAGCTGATGGAGCTTATGGAAATCCGTCCGTCCGAAATCTCCTCGATCCTGAGAGAGCAGATCAAGAATTTCGGACAGGAAGCAGAAGTCTCCGAGATTGGGCAGGTGCTGTCGGTTGGAGACGGCATTGCGCGCGTTTACGGTCTCGATAATGTGCAAGCCGGCGAAATGGTCGAGTTCCCCGGTGGCGTACGCGGAATGGCGCTGAACCTCGCAGCTGACAACGTTGGCGTCGTTATCTTCGGCGACGACAGGAGCATCAAAGAAGGCGACACCGTCAAGCGGACGGGCGCGATCGTGGAGGTTCCCGTCGGCAAAGGGCTTCTCGGCCGTGTTGTCGATGGTCTAGGCAACCCGATTGACGGAAAGGGACCGATCCAATCCACTGAGAAGCGTCGCGTCGACGTGAAAGCGCCGGGCATCCTTCCCCGCGAGAGCGTGAAGGAGCCGATGCAGACCGGCATCAAGGCGATCGACGCTTTGATCCCCATCGGGCGTGGCCAGCGCGAGCTGATCATTGGCGACCGTCAAACCGGCAAGACGGCTGTTGCTCTGGACGCGATCCTGAACCAGAAGTCGGTGAATGCGACGGGCGACGAAAGCCAGAAGCTCTACTGCATTTATGTGGCTGTGGGCCAGAAGCGCTCGACCGTCGCGCAATTTGTGAAGGTCTTGGAAGAAAACGGCGCGCTCGAATATTCAATCGTGGTCGCCGCCACTGCTTCGGACCCGGCTCCCATGCAGTTCATTGCGCCCTATTCAGGTTGCGCAATGGGAGAATACTTCCGCGACAATGGCATGCATGCTTTGATTATCTACGACGATCTTTCCAAACAGGCCGTTGCCTATCGCCAGATGTCGCTCCTCCTTCGCCGTCCGCCGGGACGCGAAGCCTATCCGGGCGACGTGTTTTACCTTCACTCCCGGCTGCTCGAGCGCGCCGCGAAACTGAATAAGGATCACGGCTCCGGCTCCCTGACGGCCCTTCCTGTCGTCGAGACGCAGGCGAACGACGTTTCCGCCTACATCCCGACCAACGTGATCTCCATTACGGACGGCCAGATCTTCCTTGAGACCGACCTCTTCTATCAAGGCATCAGGCCAGCGGTGAACGTCGGTATCTCCGTGTCGCGCGTGGGCTCCGCCGCCCAGGTGAAGGCGATGAAGCAGGTCGCCGGCGCAATCAAAGGCGAGCTGGCGCAGTACCGCGAAATGGCGGCCTTCGCGCAGTTCGGCTCGGACCTCGACGCGGCGACCCAGCGGCTTCTCGCACGCGGATCGCGTCTGACGGAGCTTCTGAAGCAGCCGCAATTCTCTCCGCTCAAAGTGGAGGAGCAGGTCGTGGTAATATTCGCGGGTACGCGCGGCTTCCTCGATCCGATCCCGGTTGCTGCTGTGAGTGAATTTGAGCGCGAGTTTCTGACGCTGATGCGCACCGACCATAAGGACGTTCTCGATGCCATCCGCACCTCGAAGCAGCTCACGCCCGACACCGAGCAGAAGCTCAAGGACATCCTGACGACATTTTCCAAACGCTTTGCGGCGTAACCTCAGGCTTCGGAGAGCACCATGCCGAGCCTGAAAGACCTTAGGGGCCGCATCTCGTCGGTTAAGGCGACGCGGAAAATCACGAAGGCCATGCAGATGGTGGCCGCCGCGAAGCTTCGCCGTGCGCAGGACCAAGCAGAAGCTGCCCGGCCTTACGCCGAGCAGCTCGAGAAGATTTTGGATCGCTTCGGCGGACGTCTGGTGCCGCCGAGCGCCATTGCCAAGCTTATGACCGGGACTGGCAGCGATGCGACTCATCTTGTCGTGGTCGCGACTGGCGAGCGTGGTCTTGCGGGCGCGTTCAATTCGAACATTGTACGCCTCGCCCGAGACCACATTCGCCGGCTGCAAGCCGAAGGCAAGACGGTCACAATCATGACCATAGGCCGGAAGGGGGCTGATCAGCTCCGCCGCGACTACGAAAAATTCATGGTCGAGCACGTCAACCTACGCAGCGTCAGGCAGATTGGCTACGTTAACGCGGTCGACATCTCGCAGCGGATCCTCAAGCGTTTCGAGCATGGCGAGTTCGACGTCGCGACGCTCTTTTTCTCGCAATTCCAGAACATCATCACCCAGAAGCCAAAAGCTACTCAGCTGATTCCGGTTGAGCTGCCCCCTGCGGATGCAATGGTTGAGTTCGAACCAGATGAGGCGGAAATCCTGCAGGATCTGTTGCCGCGAAACCTTGCGACCAAGATCTACAGCGCGCTTCTGGAAAACAACGCCGGCTTCTACGCTTCGCAGATGACGGCAATGGACAATGCAACGCGCAATGCGGGCGACATGGTCGATCGCTATACGCTGGCATATAACCGCGCGCGGCAGGCGATGATTACCAAGGAACTGATCGAGATCATATCGGGAGCGGAGGCGGTATAGCGGGGGTCCCCGCGAAGAGAGGGGACATAGTAAGCGCGCCGCCAATTGATGCACATGACCGGTTTTGGGGAAGAAAGAGATGAGCGATAGACGAGTCGGCCGGGTACGGCAGGTTACAGGCGCTGTTGTGGACGTTCAATTTGATGGACCGCTGCCAGCGATCTTGAATGCGCTTGAGACGCAAAACCGCGGCAACCGCCTCGTTCTGGAAGTGGCGCAGCACCTCGGCGAAAACACGGTGCGCACTATCGCCATGGATTCGACCGAAGGCCTCGTCCGCGGTCAGGAGGTAACCGACACGGGCAAATCCATCGCAGTGCCGGTTGGTGAAGAAACACTCGGCCGCATCATGAACGTGATCGGCGAACCGATTGACGAGGCTGGGCCGATCAAGTCGAACCAGCGCCGCCCAATTCATGCGCCCGCGCCTTCCTTTGTCGATCAATCAACCGAGGTCGAAGTTTTGGTTACGGGCATCAAGGTTGTAGATCTGCTCGCGCCATATTCCAAGGGCGGCAAGGTCGGACTGTTCGGCGGTGCGGGCGTGGGCAAGACCGTGCTCATCCAGGAACTGATCAACAACATCGCGAAAGCCCACGGTGGCTACTCGGTGTTCGCTGGCGTGGGCGAGCGCACGCGCGAAGGCAACGACCTTTACTGGGAAATGATTCGAGTCTCACGTCAACGTCGATCCCCATGAGCACAACGGCTCGTCGAAGGGTTCGAAATGCGCGCTGATCTTTGGCCAGATGAACGAGCCACCCGGAGCGCGCGCTCGTGTCGGCCTGGCCGGCTTGACCGTCGCGGAGTATTTCCGCGATCAGGGCCAGGACGTGCTGTTCTTTGTGGACAACATCTTCCGCTTTACGCAGGCCGGCTCTGAGGTTTCCGCTCTTCTCGGCCGCATCCCCTCGGCTGTGGGCTATCAGCCGACACTCGCCACCGACATGGGTGCCTTGCAGGAACGCATTACATCCACACAGAAGGGATCGATTACGTCCGTGCAGGCGATCTATGTGCCCGCCGACGACTTGACCGACCCTGCGCCGGCAACGTCTTTCGCGCACTTGGATGCGACGACCGTGCTCTCACGTTCCATCGCTGAAAAAGGCATTTACCCTGCCGTTGACCCCCTCGACTCGACGAGCCGCGCCCTCGAGCCGCGCATCGTTGGTGAGGAGCACTATCAGGTGGCGCGAAAGGTCCAGTCGATTCTGCAACGCTACAAGGCCCTCCAAGACATCATCGCGATCCTCGGAATGGACGAGCTTTCCGAAGAGGATAAGCGCATCGTCGCGCGCGCCCGCAAGATCGAGCGGTTCCTGTCGCAACCCTTCCACGTCGCGGAAGTCTTCACCGGCAAGCCGGGCGTTCTCGTGGATGTCAAGGATACCGTGAAAGGCTTCAAGGGGCTGTGCGAGGGCGAGTATGACCATCTTCCCGAGCAGGCCTTCTACATGGTCGGCACGATCGAAGAAGCGATCAAGAAGGCCGAGGAGCTTGCCGCGGCGGCATAGCCTTTACACTTTCGGTCTCGTGGCGATTGCGCAACGCAACGCCACGGGTCCGGATATCGGTTTCCCCAAGACTTAAGCCGAGAGCGGACTCAGATGGCCGACACATTTCACTTTGAACTCATTTCGCCGGAACAAACGATCGTCTCCGCCGATCTTTCCGACGCCGTTCTCCCTGGCCAGGAAGGCGACCTTGCCGCCATGCCAGGCCGCGCGCTTATGATCATGAAGCTGCGCCCAGGCATTCTGACCACGCGGGCGAAGGACGTCGAGAAGCAATATTTCCTGCGTAGCGGTTTCGCCGACGTCGGCCCGGAACGGACCGTAGTTCTTGCGGAATATGCTATTCCTCTCCCAGACCTGACCGGCGATATCCTCAACGATGAAATCGCGCAGGCCCAACAAGCCTTCGATGAAGCGCCAGAAGATGGGCGCCGCATTTCGGCTTGGGACCGGCTTGAGCGCCTGCAGACGCTAAAGGAACGCTTGGCTCTAAAGTAGCGAGCCTCCTTACGCCGTCTTCACAGGCGGCGCTTTCTTCGTCAGCTTCTCCAGCCAGCGCTCAATGCGGGCGTGGTTTACTCCAAAATCGCTCTCCCCAAGCTGTGAGCGGCTATAAAGTGCGATTGTCGATCGCCCATCGCCCAGATCGATAAAGCGCACGACGATGGTGTCGGGAAAGCGCATAATCTTCGTGCGTTGAACATAACGCTGGGTCAAGCCGCCGTCGTCGGAGCCCACGTGCTCCACACTCGGCTCAGACGCGATTACCTTTGCAAATGCCTTTTCAAGCTCTGGAGCGCTCACGGCAAAAACGGGTGGCGTCACATCGCTCTTTGCGGTGCAAATATCCTGCGAGCAGGCAAGCAAATCATTCGGCGATGACCGCCGCTTAAGCGTCTCGAAGCTAACAGGGCCAAGATCCGGCGGACCGAACAGAGCCCAAATCCGTTCCGGACCGGCGATGAAAAATGCGGCCAGGAGTGCTATCGCGGCGGTTGCGACGACGGCTAGAACTGTGGACCAGAAATGCATGACAAGACCCCTAGTCTGCGGGATTTCATAGGTTCTCGCTCTAACACTATTCCGGGAAAAAAACACCCGCATTCGATGCGCATGCGCGAAACAAGAAGGGGCCTGAAAAGGCCCCATTACACATTTGCTGACGCTCAGCACGTAACTTTCCAACGCTTGCTACACACTTCAACTTGCGGCTGGCGGGTTGCTTAGAAAAGCCCGAAGAAAGACCACCAGGACCGCTGGCTACCGGCCATGAGCCGGCGGTCATTGCGCCAGTTGGAGCAACCGCAGGCGTTGCATCCGCGCCAGGCCCGACCGACTCTTTTGCGTCGGCCGCAGCCGCTTCTCCCTTGTCTTTGGCAGCGTCAGTTTTCCGCTCAGCCTGCTCTTTCGCCGCGCTGGCTTCGACGAGCTTCGTATTCAAAACGCGGACCTCTTCCTGGGTAGCGGAAAGCGCGGCTTCCACAGATTGTCTCGAATGCTCCGCCTCTTCCAGGCCTTTCTCTGCCGCCTGACGGGCCTTCGTTTCATGCGCAAGTTGCGAACGAATCGCGCGCTCTGACGTTTCAGCCAAGGTCTGAGCCGCTTCAGCGAACTCGCGCGCTTTCGCTTCCGCTGTATATTTTTCGCGGAAGGACTTCGCTTCCTCTTCCGCAGTTGCAAGCTTCATTTCGACTACAATCTTGGTGCGGCTGAGTTCGCTATTTTCATCGCTGACGCGGAAAAACGCGAGGGCAAGCCCGAAGCTCAGAGCGGCCAGCGCGTACGTAAGATATGGGTTAGGCATGGCATTCCCTTAAGAAGTGTTAACGGCGTTGGGCAGCCTTTATCTTTGGTTATTCGTGTAACTGGAAGGTTAACGGCGAATTTTTCTCAAACATTCTCTGTAAAAATGAGGAGGCGTGCCGCGCCGGTAACACGAAACGCATGATTTTGGACAATGGGCGATCTTTGAATACCTGTGCTGGAAGGGAAGTGGTGCGAACGTTACTCGGATGGTCCCACTCGAGACGCAGTGAAAGACTGATTCGGCCCATGTAGAACGCTTGCCTCTTGCGTTTCGCGGCGTATCCGGTCAAGGTTACCCCGCAAAAATGCAAAGGGCGCGAACCTCGTTTCCAGCGGATAAAACAATATGACTGTCAGGGTAGCAATCAACGGCTTTGGCCGTATTGGCCGCAATGTGCTCCGGGCCATTGTCGAAAACAATCGGAAGGACGTAACCGTAGTCGCCATTAACGACGTTGGCGACGTGGATACGAACGTTTACCTGTTGAAGTACGATTCGGTTCATGGGCCTTTTCGTGGCGAAGTCAAAGTCAGCGGCGATACGTTTGATGTCGGCTATGGTTCAATCAAAGTCTTAGCAGAGCGTGATCCTTCGAAGCTCCCCTGGCGCGACATGAACATTGACGTCGTCATGGAGTGCACCGGCATCTTTTCGGATAAGGAAAAGGCCGTCGCGCACTTGAAAGCTGGCGCGAAGAAAGTGCTTGTCTCGGCGCCATCAAAGGGCGCGGATCTGACGGTCGTTTACGGCGTCAATCATGACAAGCTCGAGCCGAAGCACGAGGTGGTTTCGAACGCATCGTGCACAACAAATTGCCTCGCACCCGTCGCCAAGGTCATCAACGATTTGTGCGGCCTGGCACAAGGTTATATGACGACGATCCACTCCTATACCAACGACCAGCGCATTCTCGACCTTCCGCACAAGGATTTGCGGCGCGCTAGAGCGGCCGCCCTTTCAATGATCCCGACAACGACGGGCGCAGCGAAAGCCGTTGGCCTTGTGCTGCCGGAACTTGCGGGCAAGCTGGACGGAACAGCCATTCGGGTTCCGACGCCAAATGTATCGGTTGTCGACCTTTGCTTCATTCCAGGCCGCGAGACGAGCGTAGCCGAGATCAATCAGGCAATGGAGCGCGCCGCAGCGCAGGAGATGAAGGGTATTCTGTCGGTGGTGAAGGATAAGCTTGTCTCCATCGACTTCAATCACAATCCGCACTCTTCGAACTTCGACCTGTCGCAGACCCAGATCGTTAACGATCGCCTTGTGCGCGTTCTGTCCTGGTACGACAATGAGTGGGGATTCTCCTGCCGCATGTCTGATACGGCTGTTGCGCTCAGCAAGCTGCTTTAGGCCATGAATGACAAAGCCTTGCGGGCTCGTAACGATAATTCCCCCTGCTCTGGAAGCAGAGTGGGCGGAAAGGCTGGCGGAATACATCGAGCGGTTCAAGCCAGCCGCTCTGATCCTTCAAGGCCCTTCGACCGGCGCGCTGGCGAACCTTCTCGCCAATGCGCAAACCGTTCAGCTTGCGGTACTCTTCGTCGACGCCGTTCATAAAACACGTGAGATGGGCGCGAGTGGCGTCTATCTCTCGACGCCAGGCTCCGGCGTGTCTAACGTTCGGAGGGAACTTGGCTCTGAAGTCGATCATCGGCGCCGCATGCGGCTTGAGCCGGCACACGGCCATGGAGAGTGCGGAGGCCGGCGCCGACTTTATCGCCTTCGATGCATCTTCTCCCGAGAACCTGGTCAAGGCCGCCGAGTTGTCTTCCTGGTGGGATGAGATCACAGGCGTGCCCAGCGCGCTCTTCTGCGGCAAGAACCATCCCGATCGGTCCACTCTTGCAAAAGCACGCGCCGACTTCGTTATCCTCCACGAAACCGAACGCCCCGGAGATAGCCTTACTTTTGCAACAGAGTTCGGCTTGCAAAGCCAGAGTTGAGTTTTCCTGGCGCAAGAGGCGAAGATGATTCTGCCAAGGCTTTTTCTGGCGATGACACTTATCATAGGCGTGACGGCGAGCAACGCTTGGCCGTGCAGGGCCGCACAAAAGCCGCCGCCGCCTCCGAAAACCGGATGGGCGGCAAGCGAAGCCCCCGCGATGATCAATGATCCGGCTTACGCGGCCTACGACGCAGGGAACTACGCCCTTGCAATGCGGCTCGCAACGGATAGTGCCGCGCGAGGGGAGCATCAGGCGGAAACGCTCATTGGCGACATGTACGAACAGAGCCTCGGCGTTAAGCAGGATTATATAAAAGCCGCGGAATGGTTCACAAAAGGGGCCGTGGGAGGCGATATGCACGCACAATTCCGCCTTGGCGTCATGCTGGCGGAGGGGCGGGGGATCAAGAAAGACAAAAAGAAGGCTGCCGACTTTTTCGAAGCCGCCGCATCACAAGGCCACGCGCTCGCAGCTTACAATCTGGCGCAATCCTATGTGGAGGGCTGGGCGCGACCGCAGGATATGCAAAGAGCAGCCTTCTGGCTTCAGAAGGCTGCCGAGAAAGATCATGCGCAAGCAGCCTACGATCTCTCCGCCCTCTATCGCAGCGGCACCGGTGTCGCGAAGGACGATGTTAAGGCGGTAGCACTGCTCGCAAAGGCTGCGGATGCGGGCCACGCCGACGCGCAGGTTGAATATGCGATCATGCTCGCAAACGGCAAGGGCGTGAAAAAAGATGAGGCGGCGGCTGTAAAGCTCTTACGGATTGCAGCGGAGCGCGGAAATCCGGTTGCCCAAAACCGGCTCGCCAGAGCCTACTCCGCCGGATTTGGCGTCGCGCCCGATCGCATCGAGGCCAGCAAATGGCATCTCCTCGCGCGGGCGGCAGGGGAGAGCGACCTGAGACTGGATTTCCTCGTCATGTCGCTCAGGCCGGAAGAACGCAAAAAGGCGGAATCGCTTGCGCAGACGTGGCGGCAAGAGAGCGCAGAAGCGGCGCGCTGAGGAAACGTAAACAACACCTAGCCAACCGGAAAAACCGCATGTATATCTGGCGGGACAGAACACTCGCCCGAAAACGCACCTTTCGGACAAGGGCCGAGGAGGTGTTTTTCGTTTTTTATTCGGAGTTACGAAGATGGCAGTTCCCAAAAGAAAAACGTCGCCCATGAAGCGCGGCAATCGTCGGTCGGCAGATGCGCTGGTAGCGCCGACTTATGTCGAGGACAAGGATTCGGGCGAATTGCGCCGTCCCCACCATATCGACCTCAAGTCTGGCAAATATCGTGGCCGGCAGATACTGAAGCCACAGGAAGAGATCTAAAGAGCCTGAGCGCAAGCCCGGTCCGGGGCCTGGCTTGAATTCGTAGCCGCATGAGGCTGTTTGTCCGGCCTTTTTGTGGCAAGGCGTCCTTAAAAGTGCACAGTTTTTCGCGTTTGCCTTTGGTTTTCGCTGCTTGAACTTTCATATCAAGCAGCCTGCTTTACTCCCGGCATCGGCGGCCGGCATCGTTACTATAAGATAGGCCCGGCGCGCTAAGGTGCCGAGAAAAGCCTGTTTTTCTTGTTGCCACGGCCGGAAGACTTGGTGCGGCGAGGTTCAGTATCGATAGGCTGTCATGACAACCGAGGACGTTCTCACACCGGCGAGGACCGCGGAAAGGGCGGGCGTTTTTGCCGTGCCGACCGAGGAAGCTGCAGCGGTTGAGATTGGCCTGAACGCCGCCATCGTATCCATGATTGGTGGGGAGCCGCAAATCCTCACAGTGCAAGCTACCGGCTCGCTGCCTGCCCTGCCCTTCGGGTTGTTCACGCCCCTGAAGCATCGAACTTTGGAAATCGGGCTTCGCGATTGGGTAAGGGATCAGACCGGCGTTGATCTGGGCTACGTAGAACAACTATATACCTTTGGTGACCGAGGGCGACACGCCCGGCCGGGGGACGAAGGGCTTCACGTCGTTTCGATCGGCTATCTGGCTCTCACCCGCAACGAAGAAGCTCCCCGGACCGGCGGGGTTAAGTGGAGCGCCTGGTATGCCCACCTTCCTTGGGAAGATTGGCGGAATGGCAAGCCCGGAATTCTGGCACAGGAGATTGAGCCGAGGCTCGAGGAGTGGGCCGCGCGGCCCGAAACAAGCGGCGCCCCGCGCCGGCCGCTGGCCCGTATGGACCGGTTTCGCATGTGCTTTGGTCATTCCGTCCCTTGGGACGACGAGAAGGTGCTGGATCGTTATGAACTTATGTATGAGGCCGGATTGATTGCCGAGGCTGCGCGCGATGGTCGCGCGGCGGCGAAAGACTGGTCAGGGCTGCCACAGCTCGGAAGGCAGATGATGTTCGATCACCGCCGCATCCTGGCCACTGCTATGAGCAGGCTTCGCGGCAAACTCAAATACAGACCGGTCATTTTCGAACTGATGCCGGAAACCTTCACGCTCTTCGATCTCCAGCGGGTTGTGGAAGCCATTCTTGGAAGCTATCTGCACAAGCAGAACTTCAGGCGACTCGTCGAAAACGCTGGACTTGTGGAGCCCACCGGACAGACGGCCGCCCGCACCGGAGGCCGGCCCGCTCGGATTTATCGCTTTCGCCGCAATGTATTGCTGGAGCGTCCCGCACCCGGATTTAGGGTCAAAGTTCAGACCGTGGTCCGTACAACTCCATCGTGCTAACCGTTGCTTTGTTAACACTACCCTTAAGAATAAAGGGAATTCCGCAAATTCCCGGGGATTAACCTCTTTGAAAGCTTCCTAAAATTGGCGCATTTTGATAATATTTAAGGGTCAGTGAAAATAGCTTCACGCGCAGAGGTTGATTCTTAGACAGCTTCAGCGAGGACCATAAAGCAGGCGTCGATCAAACCGTCTGCTAACGTATCACTATTCAGGCATAGCTTGAATCGGCTCCTTGCGGGCTGGACGATTATTTATTCCCGGTAACGCTACGAGGCGAAGACCGTACCAGATTGAGATGAGTATCATCGAGCCGAGACAAACAAAAGTGAGAGCGAGTATGCCTGAGAAAAATAATAGCCAACGGCGCTTTGGCTTCGAGACCAGCCAGTACGTGGTTTATCCGACGCATGGTGTTGGGCGTATTATTGCGATCGAAGAACAGGAGATCGCTGGTTGCAAGCTTGAGCTTTTTGTCATCAACTTTGAAAAAGACAAGATGACGCTGCGCGTGCCCACTTCAAAAAGTCAAAGCGCCGGCATGCGAAAGCTTTCCGACGACGCTGTTTTGTCTCGCGCGTTGGATACACTTCGTGGCCGGGCTCGTGTGAAACGCACCATGTGGAGTCGGCGCGCACAAGAGTACGAAGCGAAGATAAATTCTGGTGATCTTATCACTATCGCCGAGGTTGTTCGTGATCTGTATCGTTCCGATACACAACCTGAGCAGTCCTATTCGGAGCGTCAGCTTTATGAAGCAGCTTTGGATCGGATGGCACGCGAAATTGCCGCTGCACAGGATGTGGATGAGTCCATCGCCGTCCAGAAGGTCGCTGAAGCCTTGACCAAAGGCGGACGTCTTCAGCGGAAGCATGACGGGAAACCGGAAGAACAGGACAACAAGAAAGAAGCCGCATAAGCGCTACAAGCGTTTATCATTTATCGAAGTTCTTTTGTGTAGCGGAATCGACTGGTTGATGCCGGAGCAGTTCGATCTGTTCCGGCTGAGTCACGGTGATCGTTGGCCCTTTCCTACGCTCGACCCACCCCCGAACGCGAATTCGCTGTCCTTCCCAGACATCAAGATTTTGTTCGATAATCTTCTGCGCTGTAGTGTCGATGATAGCGCGGAAGCTAGTTCTGCTGTCTTCGTTAAAGTTAATAATCATGCGCCCGCCTGCATGCGTAACATAAGTGACACTGCCCTCAATGATCTGATAAGTTTGCATAAATTCAGAATGGAGCGAGTGTCATGAGCTGGCAAAACCTTCAATAGCGCAAGTCCCCAGTAACCACGGTTCTTACTTCTGGCTTTCTCTTCCATAGAGGCGAGTTGTCGGAAGCAGGCATGATTATCGGCCTGCGGAAACGCCAGAGCGAGCCCGGCGCTTACGAGGCCTTCCTGCAACCAAAAGGGTGGATCGCCGGCCACGAAAACATGCGCGATGGTTTCGCCATAACGGTCGCGTTGGTTCCCGCCAAATCTCAACTCGACCTTCCGTCCGAGAGCCGTCGAACGCAAATAAGCCGTAGCGTCCGAGGATGGATCGGAGCCTGCCCTGCCAAAAGTTGACGGGGTCAGGATTTCCGCGAGTTGGATGAAGCGCCCATCAGCGAGATGAAGCGTCTGCGGGCCGGCTATCGCCAGAACTGTACTTTCGCCCCCGGGTTCAAGCTTGCAACCCCCTTCGTCAACAGCCCTTTGGTGCTCACCGTGAGCAGGGGAGATCACGGAAAACAACAGGACTAACACGAGCGCGGCTCGAAGGCAGTGCTCCGGCGATTGCGAGGCGGGGGAGGCCAACATCCCGTCCTCTTTAAGGACTGAGAGTCTCGCGCTCAAGCCAAAAGGCTGCCACCAGGAAGTCGCGAAAAGCCACTACCCCGCGTCCAAGGGACCCAAACACCTGTTGACGTTTCTCGAAAGCGCGTTCTAATGGGAGCGGATGTCCTCGTAGCTCAGCAGGATAGAGCACCAAATTCCTAATCTGGGGGTCACAGGTTCAAATCCTGTCGGGGACGCCAATAAAATCAAAGACTTAGCCGCTTCTGGCAAAATCGTCACTCTCCAAAAATCGTCACTGTGTCGTCACCGTAAAAGAAAAACTGCGAAATCCATTTCCTGAAGCGTGCGAGGTTTATCGCGTCCTCTCTGGGCATCCAGACGCCGCCGATCTATGTGGTCGATCAATCTAAGCGCTGGGGCAGTTGCGATGCGCCGGGGCCGAATACGCCTCAACTGGCGGCTTATCATGGCGCCTATGTCACTCGTTGATTACGTGATCGCACACGAAGCCTGCCATATTTTGGCGCATAATCACTCACGAAAGTTCTGGCGCTCGCTGGAGGTTATAATGCCAGACTACAAGGGTGAATTGTGGCAACTCGATCGTCTCGGTCACCTATTCGTTTGGTGATGTCCGGTTTCTGCTGTACCCGCAAATGGTACGAGCGTTTGATCACCTGCTCAAGCCGCTCTTCTTGCTGCAATCTCCTTTGCAACTTCAGGCGGAAGCTCTTTCCGCGCCATTTTCAAATCGTAATGGGTCCCTGAAGGTTCAGCCAGAACTCCGGCGAATTGCCGAAATAAAGCGCGAGCCTCAGCGCCGTGCAAACATCACATCATCACAGTCATCACATCACATGGCATCATCACCGCGCGTCGTCGTCGACGGCGTTCGCGTCGGCGTCGCGCGCGCGCGTCGGCGCGGATCGGCGCGGCGTCGCG
>CAWHIT010000019.1:0-12841 GCA_963829495.1 uncultured Alphaproteobacteria bacterium | reverse complement strand
TTCTCGGTGATCTGTTAAAGCGCCGCCCCCCGAAACGCGCGCCCGCGGTGAAGGCGGCGGAGTAGCTTGGAGCTATTTTGCCTCTGTACACAACGCAACCTCGTCTTGCGTTGGGGAATACGGCATGGTGTGTTTAAGAATATAAGACTTCCGATCAATGAAGTTTTCAAATGTCTTAGGTTCATTACCCAAAAATTATGTCTTCCCCCATGATATCTCGAAGCTATTCTTTCTATAATAGCTCTCGTATTTGCTGTCTTTCTCATTGGTAGTGTAAGATCGAACGTATCCGCTATTTTTTTGATAAAATGTTTCTGTGATGCCCGCTCCGTCCGCGATTATCTTGGCCCGATCCCCTTTCATAGAATCCGGCTTGATGAAAGAGCACTCCAAAAGGACATCATCTGAGTTGGCTGCCGCGGGACCCGAGAGCGTCATAGCAAAAGTTGCGAAGGCAACGGCAGCCCAAGCAGATCTACCGATAATTTCCAAGCGGGAGACGCCAGCCATATTGACGTATTAAAGCTATCACTTGCCTGAAAACCAAAATGCATATTGTATCTCCATTATTTCCGCCTCACCCTATAATGCTGAGCTTTAGTTGCAGACAACGGCGTGGTGATATTACCTCTCGCTGGAGGATGTGTTGAAATTGGCTCTGCGGAAGCAGGATTTCTAAGGCCGCGAGCAAGAATTCGAAGTTAGGCCGTCTCCCTGAGAAGCGAGAAACAGCATGAAATTCACAATCGAAACAGACCGTGAAGACGATGGCCGCTGGATCGCGGAGGTGCCGGAGCTTCCAGGCGTGCTTTGCTACGGCGCAACTCAGCGTGAGGCGATGGCGAAGGCCGAAGCGCTTGCCTTGCGCGTCATAGCCGAGCAGCTTGACCACGGAGAGGCGCAACCGCTTGAGTTCTCATTCGCGGTCGCGGCTGAATGAGCCGGTTCGCTGCGGCGAAAGCGCGGCGCGTTCTCGCTGCTCTGCTTCGCCGAGGCTGGGAAGTCAAACGTCAATCGGGCTCGCACCGGACACTGTGCCGGGAGGGCTGGACAGACATCACTTTTGCTTTCCATGACGACGCGGAGATAGGTCCGGTTATGCTAAGCAAAATCGCCAGGAGAACAGGGCTGAAGCCAGAAGACTTGTAAATTATGAGCCGACAGGTCTGCAAGGGCCACCGCTACAATCGCGAAACGCTGGACATCAAGTTCAAGGGCAAGTCCATCGCCGACGTGCTGGAGATGACGGTGGACGAGGCGGCGGAGTTCTTCAAGGCCGTGCCCGCCGTGCGCGACAAGATGGAGACGCTGCAGCGCGTGGGCCTCGGCTACATCAAGGTGGGCCAGCAGGCGACGACGCTATCCGGCGGCGAGGCGCAGCGCGTCAAGCTGTCGAAGGAGCTGTCGAAGCGCGCGACCGGCAAGACGCTGTACATCCTCGATGAGCCGACGACCGGGCTGCACTTCCACGATGTGGCGAAGCTGCTGGAGGTGCTGCACCAGCTTGTGGACGCGGGCAACACCGTGGCCGTGATCGAGCACAACCTCGAGGTGATCAAGACGGCGGACTGGGTGATCGACCTTGGGCCGGAGGGTGGCGACGGCGGCGGTCGCGTCGTGGCCGAGGGCCGCCCGGAGGACATCGCGAAGGCGCCGGAGAGCTACACTGGGAAGTTCTTGGGCGATCTCTTAAAGCGCCGCCCGGCGAAGCGCGCGCCGAGCGCTGCGGCTAAGGCTGCGGAGTAGACTATGACAAGCCAGACTTTTGACCGCATCGTTGCCCTGGTTTCATCCGCAACTATGTCTTCTCGCGTCATGCGCTTAAAGAGGCGACCGAGGAAGGCCTGCTGGCGCAAGACCTGGTCGAAGGTGTATCATCGGGCGAAGTGATAGAGGATTATCCCGATTACTATGCGGGCCACTCGTGCTCCAGCTCGATCCGCGCGGCGCGTCCCTCCATGCGCTGTGGGGACTGCGAAAAGAAACGGACGAGTACCTGCTATCGCCCTGATCCTATACCTTTGGGATGAAACGCTTCGGAGCTCCATGCGCTGTGCGGATTGCGATAAGGAACGGTCGAGCCAAAAGTCCGTATTGATTACCTGCTATCGCCCTATCTAAACCTGTGGGATGAAACGCTTCGGAGGCAAGACATGAGAACCAAGAAAAGCGTCGAACTCGTTAAGGAAGGCGACTTCGTTGCGGAGGTTCCGGTTGAACTGCTTTATGACGATCACGAGTGGTCGCCTTATCTCTCGCCTTCGGACTTGCAAAAGCTTGATGCGGTGAGGCTGGCGCTCAGAAGTGGCGACGTCCGCGCGGCGGCCAAGGAAGCCAAGGTCTATAAGCTCCAGCCTGTCGCTGCGGAGTGATGGGCTTCCGAATTTATCGACCTTGCGCCGGAAGGCGACGACGGCGGCGGATGCGTCGTGGCGCCGCGGGCCGGCCAGAGGATATCGCGAAGGGCGCTCCGCGATCTGCTAAGCGCCGCCCCGCGAATCGCGCGCCGAGCGCTGCGGCGCGGGTCGCAGAGTGAAATGCAATCTCAGATCGGAAGAGTGTTCCGGCTGATTTCGGCTCTCGCCTCGTGCCTCAACTCAGCTTTGAAAGCTCTCTGAAGCGCATTATACAGGTCTTCTTTTTTGCGACCCTTCTTTATTGGAATCCCCGTATATGCTGCTAGGAGACTGGTCAGGTTATCATTCGTTGGCTTCGCCCTTTTGAGTTCGTCAAGCGCGGCCTCAAATGCGGCTTCAGTCTTTGCATCTAAGAAGCGATTGACGTGGATATCCTGGCCGAACTTAGATGCCTTTGCGGCATTAGACGGCTTCGGACTAGCAATCTTCTTAGTCAACGCCGCAGCTCTTAGCTCTGAAAGCTGCAGATGCTCCTTGCCCTTCAGGAGAGCAAGCACCTGCGTTATGCAGGGCTTCGGTTCATTTTTCGAGGCGTGACGATAAACGGTTCCGAGTTCCTCAAGCGCTGACGCTAATTCCGCTATTTTCATATCGACCTCTTGTAGCACCCGCAGGCGCCGGCAGGTTAAGCGATGTCACTAAATTATCAAACACTTGCTTGCAGTTATTATCAGCAAAATAGAGCTGGTTTAACCCAGTCAAGACCGCTCCCATTGTTTTGCGGGGGACATTTACAGGCAGGACTTTGAATGAGAAACCTTCGTTGGCCAACCGCTTATTCAGCTCAGCAAGCATGGCATTCTCGATGTCAGTTAGCACGGCTTTGGACGTAAGTGAGGGAACGACCCCGCAGATTTCGAGGCGGGGATTGCAGGATTTCTGAAATTTCCTTACAGTATGAGCAAAACCCAAGACAGTTTCAGTTGATGGCCTATCGACAACCGTTGGAATAAGAACGTCAGTAGATACACATAACGCATTCACGGTGCCCGCCGAGAGACGCGGCGGCGTATCTATAATGATAACATCGAAACGACTCGTCACCTCCGAAGTAAGCAACTTGTTAGCGATTCGAAAACGGATGTCATCATCGCACCTCCCAAGAAGCCACTGAAGCATCAACTTGTTTTCAAGGGATGCAAGCCCGAAAAAGGCTGGAACTACCGAAATTCCACTAAATTGCCCATTCAGTATATGGAGCGTAGCCGTATCGAACAGGCGGCCGTCTGGAAGAAGAAGCGCATTTGCTCCCGATCCTTCTGAATAGTCTACCCTTCCGATGTCAAAGCGGCCGTCAAGCGAGCCTTGATAATCGAGATCAATGATCAGAACGCGATAGCCCCGTTTGGACAGAGCAATTGCTAGATTTACAGAGATGGTCGTTTTTCCAACACCGCCTTTAAAATTAGCTAGGGTTATTATTCGGCGTGGAAATCTGGGCCATAGCTGGTTAAACCAGGGTGGATTTTCTTTGGGACCTAATTCCCAAATGTTTTCCTCAAGTGAGTGTGCAGCTTTCGCAATTTTATTTAGTTTTGCCTGCTTCGAATTTATTTCTTTCTCTGCGGCCTGCAATTGCTTGGTTTTCGTATCTAATTCTTGTTCGACAATGCCGAGCCGGATTGATTTGACATCCAACTCCCGCTGAGTGGTGCGTCTCTTGAGCAACTGTCTTACCGCGATGGCAATCGAAACAGCAGCAGCGATGGTTCCAACAATCGAGTGCGCCTTTTCCCAGGCAAACATACCTCCGAAGCCAGCGCTGACGAAGGCAGCTAATTCCTGCCACCACACCATAACCGAATCCCCCCACAGTATTAAAAAACTATATATACAGCCTCAAAAAATATCACAATAGCCAACAATATTTAGTTTGCCTCGGAGTTCGACATGGTCATCATCGGCATCCAGGGTCGGCTTTTTGTGGGTTCGAGAAAGTGCTAAATTCCTGTAATGACCGACACACCGCAAAATCGCATCACCATCGACCCCGCAATCTGCAACGGGGCGCGATTTCATCTTATCCAGATTTTTGCTGATCGGATTGAGGCGATCGGTTGATCAGATGAGCCCCATGCAAACTCTGCGATAGCGTAGGATTCTCCAACGTGAACATATCCAGTCGCTCTGCAGTACTTTTCGCGTACCTGCGAGGAATAAAGGCTGCAAATTGCGGGCTAAAGGGGACGGTTTTATGGGAAATTCAGAAAACAAAGAACCCCCGGTTTGACACAACCAGGGGCATCTTACTTCTGCTCGAAGTAAGCTCTTTGTAAGCTTCTAGCATATAGGCCCTCGCCAGAAGCTTAGGTGCGTTAGTTAACCTTTGTTAACCTTAGTCTTCTCCCAAACCGGCAGCTCGTCAAGCTTGGCGTAAGTTTTAGGCGTTTTTGCCGCAGGTGCGAGACGCACTTGCGAAAAGGAGAGCTTTCCATCGTGCTCGGCGTTGCCTCGGGCAGAAACGTAATAAGCTATTTGCTTAACTAAATAACTTGCTGAACAGCGCTACAATCCTCCGAGGAAAGCCGCCGCCGCGGCGGGGCCTCGCTCCTTCGCTCCATCGATGAAATAGACGAAAACATCGCGGCCTCCCTTGCTCCAGCCCTGCGCCCGTTTCCGCCACGCATCCAACTCATTCGCCGGATAGCCAGTCTCCTCATCCGAGCGAGATTTCATCAGCCGGGCATATGAGAAATCCGCCGTCTGCTCCTCGATCAGCGGATAGTCCTCAGAATCCGCGAGCACAATCGCAGCCCCGGCCTTCACCGCCAACTCGGTAAACTCGGGCGTCTCGAAACTTGCGTGGCGGGCCTCAAGTGCATGGCGCAGACGAGTGCCTTTCACCTCGCGCGGCAGCAGCGCGAGGAAGGCAGCCATATCCGCAGCGTCGAACTTCTTCGTCGGCGCGAACTGCCACAGGATCGGCCCGAGCTTATCGCCCAGTTGTTCGAGCCCGCTTTCGGCAAAGCGCTCAATCGAAGGGCCAGCCTCGGCCAGCACGCGCTTGCTTACGGCGTAGCGCGGCGCTTTGACAGAGAACACGAAGCCGTCCGGCGTCTCCTCGGCCCATTTGCGAAAGGTGTCGGGTTTTTGTGTGCGGTAGAAAGTACCGTTGACTTCGATGGTGGTGAGCGCGCGGCTGGCGAACGCCAACTCTCGCGCATACGGCAGTTTGGGCGGGTAAAATGTCCCCCGCCATGGTTCGAAAGTCCATCCACCAATGCCGACGCGAATCATAAGCGCTCTTCCGTTTTCGGAGATAACTCTGTTCGCGCGATCTGGTTTCGCGCCGCGATTCGCACAAAGCCCGGCCGCATCGGCGCAAAAAAAAGGGCCTCGCCGCGACATTCGGAAGCGAGACCCAAAGTTAAGGAGGCTACTCAGAAAGCAAAGTTAAACTTGTAGGCCGCGCCGATGCCAACCTGCCACTGGTCCGCGGAGCCCCAATTCTGCACCAACGGATTGTCTGCGGCGTCGCCCTCGAGCCTGTTGTACTCGGCGAACGCCCTGAGAGAGATGCACTCGGTGAGGTTATAGCGGACGGTCGCGTCGACGCCCGCCGAATAGAGGCCGCCCTTCGCGTCAAAGACGGGCAACGGCTGCAAGCCGTACATGCCTGAGCGGGATGAATCGAGCGAATTAATCGAGAAGAAAGCCGAGTTATATTGATTGTCGACGAATTTCAGCCTTGGCCCCACCGTGAACAACCATTGGGGACCGGGCTTCCAGATGAAGTCCGCCATAAGGTTGGCGGCGAAACCGTCTGCGCCTGTCACCCCCTGAAGCAGTTCGACACGCGTGCGGACGAATGGCACCGGATAGAACTCGGCAAATCCGCCAAGCTCGACGGTGTAGTTGATGTCGTGCAGTCCCTGGACCGCGTTGCCATTGTTTTGATATCGGCCGGATATGTAGTCGGCCGCGGCGCCAGCCCTGAAATTACCGACCTCGAAAAGGGTAATGCTGGCAGCATCGTTCGGAAGCGTGAGCCACTGCCTGTCACCGGCGCGGTACACGTCGAAAATTATCCGGCCGGTGCCCGAGTAATCCTTCGAGCCTGGAAACGAGGGCTCTAATGCCCCGTACCCGCCGATTGTAACCACCCAATATCCGCCACTAGGGCCATCCTTCAAAGAGATGGGATTATCACCCCACAGACCTCCAGCCTGTGCGGCCCCTGCCGATACTCCTAGAAACGCAAGACACACAGCAGCTTGTCGAAATCCCACCATAGCTACTTGCCTTTGCAATGTTGATTGCGAAGAAAATGAACGAATGACGTTGATTTGGCTCGCTCTATTTTCGAATTTACAGCACAAAGAATGAAGAAAGTTGCATTTTAGCATCCATCCCGGGCATGATGGCGGCCCGGTGACGGTAGATCTCCGCAAGCTACGGTTGAACGGCGAATTTGTAGGTTGCGCCCATCCCAAAGACGACCTGCTCGGCGCTTCCCCTGAGACTTACTCGCGGGCTGTCGGCAGCGTCCCCCATAAGCTGATTGTAATCGATGTAAAACTTCGTCGTGATTTGCGCCGTCAAATCATACTTGCCGGTCAACTCCGCCCCGGAGGTCAGAAGTCCCCCCTCGGCGTGATAAGGAACGTAATAGTTGTTGTTTCTGAAAGCGATCTGCGTCGAGAAATAGTCCGAAGCATATTGATCGCTCACAACCTGGGCGCGAGGGCCGAAGGTCAGCGTCCAATCGGCTGCCGGACGCCAGATGTAATCGGCGGCAAGATTAAGGGCCAAGCCGGTATTTCCCGTTATCCCCTGCAGGACTTCCACCCGCGTGCGGATGTAATTGACGGGATAATACTCCGCGAATACGCCGCCCTGCAGGTCGACGTCCGCCTTGCCAAGCCGCAGGTCGATGTCCTCCCCGTGGAGGCGGCTCTGCAAGGTAAGGTTGCCAGCCGGACCTGCCCGAAAATCTTGGGTTTCATAAACGTTATAATCGAAAGCGTCGTTCGGAAAGGAAAGCCATTCCCTATCGCCGGCCTGATGGAAGCCGACCAGCGGCTTGATCCCGAAGTTGTAGAACTTCGACCCCAGATAGGTGGGTTCAAAAACGCCGTAACCGCCAACCTCGACAATCCACGCCGATGGGGGCAAATCGTCTTTCAACGAGAAGTCCACGTCCACGGCGCGAGCAGGCGCCCCCGCGCAAACAACTGCGTAGATTGCTGCTGAAGCGGCAGCAAGCCCGCTTCTCATCATTCCTACCCACCCTTTACTTCCCGCAACCCACATATACAAGGCAGCCGATTAACAATGCGAATCGCCTTTAGAGCGAGGTTTCCAGGGAAGAATGGCCGATTTGCGTTGCCGAAACGCGAATCGCTATTCCTTCTCGAAGCCAAGCCAACCGAATCGATTGGTTTTTGGCAAGCTCTTCGGCGCCGTCGATCCGGCCTGAGCGCGCGCGCCTCGATGCTCGGCAAGCTCGCTCACGACTTTTACCCGCCCCGAGGTTTCACCCACCTTCAGTCCTGATGCGCTGTCAAACACCTGAACGTCGGAAAGGCCGCTATCCTTGTATTTCTGCAGGCGCACGCCGCGGCCGCGCGTCATCTCGTTCAGTTCGGCGAGCGGGAAGACAAGGAGGCGGCGATTCTCGCCCAGAACCGCAACAGAATCGCCCTCGGCGGGCCGGCATAACGCTGCGCGCTCGCCTTCGGCCAGGTTCAGGATTTGCTTGCCCTTCCGGGTCTGCGCGACGACCTCCTCTTCCGGCACGACGAAACCATTGCCGATATTCGAGGCCACGAGCAGCTTCCGCCCGGTCTTGTGCACGAAACCTTCCAGGATCTCGTCGGCCTCGTCGAAATCGATCATGAGCCGGACCGGTTCGCCCTGGCCCCGACCACCGGGCAGCGCGTTAACATCGAGCGTGTAGAACTTGCCATTGGTGGCGAAGAGCACGAGCTTATCGGTCGTTTGCGCCTTGATCGCGTATTTCAGCGTGTCGTCGGTCTTAAAGGTGAGCTTGGAGAGATCGGCGTCGTGCCCTTTCAGCGCGCGAATCCACCCCTTCTCCGACAGGACGATCGTAACCGGCTCTTTCTCGATCAGCGCATCTTCGACCGACACGTCGATCTGAGGCAGCGAGGCAAACTCCGTCTTGCGCTTGCCGTCCTTCGTCCCCTTGCCGAACCGCTTCTTGATATCCTTGATCTCGCTTGAGATCTTGTCCCATTGCTTGTCGTCCGAGCCCAAAAGTTCGATCAGCGCCTTGCGCTCCTCCGAGAATTTTCCATGCTCGGTCTTGATCTCGATCTCTTCGAGCTTGCGCAGAGACCGCAGCCGCATATTGAGGATCGCCTCGGCCTGCACATCGCTGAGGTTGAACCGCGCCATCATCACGGGCTTCGGCTCATCCTCGTTGCGGATGATGCGGATCACCTCGTCGAGATTGAGATAGGCGATCAAGAAGCCGTCGAGCACTTCGAGCCGGTGCTCGATCTGCTTCAGCCGGTGCTCGGAGCGGCGGCGCAGCACCACCTTGCGGTGATCGAGCCACTCCTGCAGCACCTGGACAAGGCCCATCACCTGCGGGATCTGCCCCTTCGACAGCACCGTCATATTGAGCGGAACGCGCGCCTCAAGCTCCGTCAGCCTGAAAAGCTGTTCCATGAGCAGCGCCGCATCGACGTTGCGTGACTTCGGCTCGATGACGATGCGGATGTCCTCGGCGGACTCGTCATCCACGTCGCCGAGCAGCGGCAGCTTTTTGGCCTGCAACAGGTCGGCCATCTTCTCGATGAGCCGCGACTTCTGCACGCCGTACGGCACTTCGGTGACGACAATCTGATAGGTGCCGCGCCCCGTGTCCTCGACATGCCAGCGCGCACGCAGCCGGAAGGAGCCGCGCCCGGTCTTGTAGGCTTCAACGAGCCCGGCCTGATCGTCCACAAGGATTCCGCCCGTCGGAAAGTCCGGCCCGTTGAGAAAACTCAAGAGCGTTTCGACGCTCGCACGCGGGTGCCGGACGAGGTACAGCGCCGCATCGCAGATCTCCTCGACATTATGCGGCGGAATGCTCGTCGCCATGCCGACGGCGATGCCGCTGGAGCCGTTCGCGAGCAGGTTCGGGAACGCGGCGGGAAGCACCACCGGCTCGTTTTCCTCGCCGTCATAGGTCTCGCGGAAATCGACGGTATCCTCGTCGATCCCGTCGAGCAGCGCCGCCGCGATCGCGGTCATGCGCGCCTCGGTGTAGCGCATCGCCGCCGCGTTATCGCCGTCGATATTGCCGAAATTGCCCTGCCCGTCGACCAGCGGATAGCGCTGCGCGAAGCTCTGCGCGAGCCGCACCAAGGCGTCGTAGACGGACTGATCGCCGTGCGGGTGGTATTTACCGATGACGTCGCCCACGACGCGCGCGCACTTCTTGAAGCCTGTGCCGGGGTCGAGCCGGAGCTGCCGCATCGCGTAAAGCACGCGCCGGTGCACGGGCTTCAGCCCGTCGCGGGCATCGGGCAGTGCGCGGTGCAGGATCGTCGAGAGCGCGTAGACGAAGTAGCGCTCTTCAAGCGCATCCTTCAGCTTGATCGGCTCAATGGGCGGGGGTGCGAGAATCGTATCGTCAGCCATGCGTCAGACGTAGCGTTTCCAGCACCGGGTCTCAAGCTGGGATCGCGGGCCGCTTCACGCCTTCCCCTGTGAAAAGGGAAAAGCGGGACCGCCAAGGGTGTGGCGTCCGCGCTTTCGTGTTGAAAGTGTCCCCTCGTTCGGGGATTGTGTTTGACCTGATTTTAGCTCAGTTCAAGGCACCTGCAGTACGACCCCTAGCAGACCCCACAACGCTGCTAGGGGTTTTTTATGAGTTTATTTCCCCCGGGGCCGGTACAGAAGTCGCTCAACGCTTGCATCGCTTGCGAACTGGCGAAGCTCAGCCTGCCTCAAAGCGAGACGAACACCCTCTACCTGTTCGGGCGTCGGGGACGGTGGTCTTGCCGGTTTGCTCGCGATCCCATGCGGGCCACTTCGGCTATTGCATCTCACTGCGGGCATCCGAATACGCTGACACCATCCCGCCCTTGCCCCATCTCTGCCATTTCGATCACACAACAAGAATTGTCTCGGACCCTCAAGGCTCGTATCCACCCACCACGCCGCAATGGTCCGTCAGCGGCTACGCCAGAAGCTCCCGCAGAACAGCAAGGTGACTAGTCTCGATCGCACGCGTGGCAGTGAGTAGCGTGAGTGTCCTCCATGCAGATATTTCGCGGAGACGTCCAAGTTCACGGACCGCTTCCGCGGAAGTGAGCTCGACTTGATAGCGTGCCTCGAACTCAGTCCAGCGCTCTGGACGATGCCCGTACCAAGTCCGCAGTTCATTTGACGGAGCAATGAGTTTTAACCATTCGTCAAAAGCTGCGTTCTCGTGCTTCAGTCCGCGCGGCCACAGCCGATCCACGAGGATCCGGAAGCCATCTTCGGGCTCAACCGGATCGTAGATCTGTCTAGTTCGAAGCATTCTCAATCTCAGTAATTTGTTTGTTTTCGTTGAATGCAGCGGCGGTGGTGCCGCCGCTGCATTCGTCAAGCCCGCCGCCTCAAGCAGCTGCAAGTTTGAGGCTGTTCTGCTCCGGCGCGTTGAGGATGAATGTTACAATCAACACGGTCGCGCCGAAACCCCAGTAATAAATCGCATCCAGCCCGCTAAAGCCGAGCACGAACGGCGCCGCGATGAACACCAGCCCAACCAGACGATCCACGGCAACATGGAACCAGTAAGGAAGGACGCGGATGACTCCGGTCTCGTGATCGGTCAGGAGTGTAAGAACGAAGGCGGCAATGCCTGTTGCGATGGACAGCCATTTCGCAGCGGGGTTGGCCTCTCCAAGTCCCAAGATCAGCGGCAATCCGATCAGGGCTAGAGCAACCGGGTAGTCGAGATAGGCGTGGACACGCCTTGTGACAAAGCGCAGCTTCATGATCGTTCTCCGTCGTTCAAGTTTGGTGTGCTGGTTCCCCATCAAAGGGGGTGTGGGCGCCGGCCAAGCTATGGTCCGGCGGCCGTCGGCCTGTGATCACGCTTTGCGCAACGCAACCACGGGGAGGTCGATTGGGGTCTTGGCGACCTCATTGAGGTAATTGGTGAGCGTATTGAAGCTATTGCGTAATTCAAATTTGCACCGCGTCCTTCGGCCGATCAATATCCAGGGCGGTCGAGGTACACGCGCGACCCCCACACATTAAGGTATGGCTGGCTTGCGAAGTGGCCCTCAAACCGCGTCGCACGTTCATGGTGCAAGCGGTGCGCCGCAGTAGCGTAACCAGCGGGTTCTTTCGCGTAGACAGCGGCGGTTCCGATAGAGACGGCGATAGCTGCGGCAAGGGCTGAGCTCATTAAGACTTTCATAATCGGTTTTTTCCTTTTTCGTTTGAGTGCCTTGGGGTTCGGCTCATGAGGGGAAATGTACGCCCTTTCGAAATTGCCGAATATCTGGCAATGTCGAGACAGACTATTCCAAATTACGGAAAGCTCATGGATCGCTTTGAGTTGATGTCAGCGTTCGTCGCCGTGGTTGAAGCTGGCGGTTTCTCGGCCGCGTCGCGCAAGCTCGGCATGCCGCTTGCCACTGTCAGCCGCAAGGTTTCAGAGCTTGAGGAGCAGCTGAGCGTGCAGCTGCTGGTGCGCTCGACCCGCAATGTTTCATTGACTGAAAATGGCCAGCAGTACTTTGCGTCCTGCCGACGCCTGCTCGACGAACTCGGCGAAGCAGAACGCCAGGTCTCCGGCGAATACCGCGCGCCAAAAGGCGGACTTGTGGTGGGCGCTCCGATCGTGTTCGGCCGTCTCTATCTTACGCCCATCATTGTCGATTTTCTGAAGGCCTATCCCGAGGTCCACATCGAACTCAGGCTAGCCGATTTAATCGCCCATCTGCTCGACGAGCAGGTCGACATCGCGCTGCGCATCGGGGAGTTGCCCGACAGCGGCATCATTGCGGTCAGGGCCGGGGAAATTCGCCATGTCGTCGTCGCAAGTCCCGCATACCTCAAGGAACGAGGAACGCCGTCCCATCCCCGTGAGCTGTCCGCGCATGACTGCGTCACCTTCCTGGCGCTTCACGCGCCGGACGAATGGACCTTCAAGCTTGGCAAGCGAACCGAGAAATATCCTGTTCAATCGCGCCTTGCAGTCAATACGGCCGAGGCCGCAGCCGACGCCGCGATTGCCGGCCTCGGGATAACCCGGCTCTTGTGTTATCAAGTGTCGAAAGCCATTGCCGAGCGGAGTTTGACACTTCTTATGCGCGACCATGAGCCAACCCCGCTGCCTGTCCACCTCGTCTACACGGGTGGTAGCCTTATTCCGCAAAAGCTGCGCGCATTTCTTGATTTTGTTCTGCCGTGCCTGAAAGCGAAGCTGGTGTTCGATCCTCAATAAATTCCAGCGTTGAAGATACTTC
>CAWHIT010000018.1:0-95297 GCA_963829495.1 uncultured Alphaproteobacteria bacterium | reverse complement strand
GTTACGCCAAAAAGGCGGCTAGGAGGGCCGCCTTTCTAGCATTTTTCTCTCGTCTCCCGACGAACTACGCCTTTGGTGGCACGAGAACTGCGTCGATAACGTGAATGACGCCATTCGACGCACCAATGTCGGCCGTGTTGATATGAGCCTTATTCACCTTGATGTTGTCATGCCCGTCGATCGTCAACTCGACGCCAGCAAGGGATTTCCGGGAGAATTTCTTGCCTCTAGTCGCTTCTGACAAAAGCTCGCCTGAAACAACGTGGTTCTTCAAAACATGGACAAGTTCGGTGCGATGCTCCGGCTTAAGCAAGTGCTCCAGCGTTCCAGAGGGAAGGCTTTCGAACGCTTGATCGGAAGGGGCGAAAACCGTAAAGGGGCCTGTCCCCTTTAGCATATCAGCCAGGGCTGCAGCTTCTACCGCAGCGACAAATCTCTTGAGAGAGCCAGAATGTTTCGCGGTTTCCAGAATGTCAGACTTATTTTGGTGAACAGATTTGACAGCTGCACTCATAATACCAACCTTTCTGTATGTTCAGTTTCATCGGATATAATCAGAAGAAACTCTTACATCAGAAGAGCGCATACTTTAATTTCTGCATCTATTGCAAATATAGTCTGATTTAGATTTTACAAGAGGCGCTCCTCAATCGGCTCGCCCCATCTTCCAGCGTCCCTATGAAAGGGAGTTCCTTCTGCGCATCGAATCCTCCAAGCGCCGCCTCACAATCCGGAAGGTGTCGCGGACGGCTACCTGCATGGCGTCGTGGCGTCTTCCCGCGCCTGGATCGTGATTGACGTTGATATCGGGGCCGCCTTCAACCGTAAGATGAACCCGGAGCCGGCCGGGTCCCCGGAAAAATGCTTGGCGCGCGGTTGAGTAACGACAATAATCGAAGACTTTATGGGCGCGCCGATATCGTTTAAATTCTCCCACTCCTGGCGGATGCAGCCTTCGATCACATCGGAGCGCAGGACGCCTTCAAAGTTAATCTGGATCGGAGCTTGCACGCTGGAGCGCCCTTTTTGTTGGCGGCCGTCCAATAACGGCGCGAGGTTGAAAGATTGAATTGGCAAGAGAACCGCTATCTGCTTGATCGCCGCAAAACCAGTTAAATATTCGCGGCTGCCGCGTTTCCGCCCTTCGGCATTGATGCGGTAGAGCCGGAAACCAGTAACTTTTCTTGATGGGTCTTCAGAAACGAGTTGTTCCTGTATAAGCTCCTCCAGAGCCCGGAGCGGCACCTTGAGGTTACGGCTACGTCCGCCATTATTTCTGATCGCGACTTGCAAGCCGTCAGGTTCGCGCATGGTGATATAGTCGTTTGTCAGCGTGCGGGTATCCCACTCCCACTCGATGTAGCGGCCTTCGACACTTAGGAGTTCTTTGAGGATGTCCTCGGAAATAACCTGCACATGATCTCGCTTTCTTCCAGCGGTTCTAACGCACATGGGGGTGGCGCGCCAAATTAAAACGAGCGAGGCGGCACCCGGGGCCCTATATTTTTTTTCTTAATCCCAGCCATGCCAACCCATGTGGAAAATGAAGAAGGCCACATTGAGAAGAATTGCAACTGTTTTTTTGGACGAAGTACAGGATTTTTCTACATGTAAAATACCTAAGGACTTGTAATAGGAATACCGTCAACGATATAAAATTGAAACGAGCCGGGCAACTCAATCTTCCTCGCTGTGCGGTATTGTTAGTCACCCGTTGTGTTCTTCTAGTTATTCCGCAGAAGACCCTAATCGGGATTTAGCTGACAAGTTGCCAATCATATTTATAAATTTCTCGGCACGTGCCGCACGAATGAAGTCCAGAAAATGGCCATAGCCCGGTCGAAAGCCGAAGAACGCTACGCCCAAATTCAAAAGCGTGAGCAGGGCCTGAACCAGGAGATCGATGCCGCAGCGCGCGAGCGGGCGAATAAAACAGCTAGGCTGCGCCAGCTGCGCTTGGCGAAGGAAGCCGAAGATGCGGCGGCGAAGCAGGCTGAGAAAGACATCAAGGCCGCAGGCAAAGGTGTTTTCAAGAAACCACGTTCGAGCGCTACGTGACGAAGCGTTACTTCTCGCTTTCGGAAGTCGAACCAACGCTTCTCAGCTGTCCCGCCACGATCTGTGCCTGCCAATCCGGGTCCAGGGATACGCCAAGGATGGTCCGGCATTCGCCACAGAGAAACTGTACAGATGGGCAGGTTCGTCCCGACGCTTCCTCCCTGGCTCGGATCGGCTCCATGAGAATGGTCACGACTCGTCCACACTTAGGGCACCTTCCCGACATGGCTTCCTCCGCGGCACGCGATCGTGCCAGCACGATTGAATAGACTTATCACTCTTTGCAGTAATGCCGCGAACAATCGACGCGCCGCGCCAGGCCCTTTCGTCTGCGCCGAGGGTTTTTGAGGCTCTCTTCTCCGCCGTGGGCGAGAAGTCGCGGTCTGATGGATGGCGCTTAAGCGTACCTCGGTGCTTATCTGTAATCCGGGAACGCGCTGCGCCTGCGTGATTTAGTGCAAGTACTTTTCTTGGAGTTCGAGAGCCCCATTAACCCCAGAGCACGCGCGGCAGGCCACGGCATCGCTAAGCGCCTTCGCAAGCACGTCCAGCGGCAGAAGTTCCGCAAGGCGCGTGAGACCTCTGCGAACCCGTGCGTTGTATATGTGCAACTCGCAGCCAATGATTGTCGCAGCTTCCACTCGGGACAGTCTCAAACCGGCTCGTAAGACGACAGCCTCGCGGCCCTCAAAGGTGAGGCAGAGAAGAGCTGTTGCGACGCTGAGCGGCGTCTCAAGATGTCCATTCTCAATCCGGAAAGGCCCTTTGAATTTGCCCAGAGCCGTTTCATCGGCAACGAGAATGGCCCTGAGGATCATGAAAAGGTGGATACGCAAGTCTTTGCATGCGCGAAGGCGCTCGATATTTGAGAGAGCGTGTTGCAGCGTTTCTTCGATCATCCGGTTGGCGCTTGGAACGTCATTCGTCATCATCCGCGCATAGACTCGCAGACGTGGGATTTCTGTCAGAATCGCCTCGGAGAGTGAGGCTTGCCGATCGTCCAACTCCATCGGCACTCCAAAACGTCCTTTGGAAATATCGCGCATCGCAAAACTCAAATGAGTATCGGAGCTACATCTTAAGCGATGGGGATCGAGACCTCGTAGAGTTGGAAAATACTCAGCCGGCGCCCGGCCTCTTCAATCGAGAGCGCTTCCCGTGGAAGCGCGCCATCGCCAACCTGTCGGCCTTTCGCTCCACGGCGTTGAGGAAGGTAATGAACTCCTGGGCGATGGAGTTACATGCAGCGGGTCGCGCTCGGCACCGCTGGCGGTCAGGAAGCGTGACCTTGTCCACTTTATGAGCCCTGGCAGCGCTGGTATAATCGCAACTTCCGAATTCATTTCGTCTCGTCTCGATCTCAAAAAGTCGAAGAGGATTATCGCAAGTGCGCCTATAACGCGTCAGCCCGCCGCTTGGTGCGATTGCGCCGCAATACACAAAAGCCGTTATCGTTGTTGGGCACGGCGGTTCAGGGAAACCTAAACGGAGAAAGTTCGAGAGCAATGCGAAAACTCATTATCCCTATTTCCATCGTTCTTGTCGTGCTGGCGTTTTTGAACGCCGCGTTGGAGCTGTATGCTGGCGAGGCGGCTTTAGCTGTCGTAGCACTCGCGATTTTTGTGGCGACCCTTCTTCTCTTAGCTGCCATCCTCGCTCGTCCAAAGGCCGAAGCCCGCCGGCCGGCCGCCGAAACAGCAAGCGCCGCCCCTGCAAAGCCATCGCCAAATCAATCGAACGCCGAGGTTGTCAATTTCCTCGCGATTCTTCAGGAGAAAGGCCGCCTGGTCGATTTCCTGATGGACGACATCAAGGGTTACAGCGACGCGCAGGTCGGCGCTGCCGCGCGTGTCCTGCACGAAGGGTGCAAGGCCGTCTTATTGGAGCATTTCGGAATACGCCCGGTGCGTGAGGAGAGCGAAGGATCGAAAGTCACCGTACCCGCCGGTTATGCTCCGGACGAATACCGTCTTGTCGGCAAAATCAGAGGCGAGGCGCCGTTTTCAGGAGTGCTCGTCCATCATGGATGGAAAGCAGACTGGGTGAAGCTGCCCCGCCTGTTGAGAACCGGTGACGGCAGGCTGCCTGCAATTGCTCCCTCCGAAATTGAGCTAAAATAGGCTGCTGAAGTGGCCGCGGTCTGTCCGGCCACGCCGATTTCCGGGCCTAAGTAATCGTCTTTAGCATCAGCAATGTGGTTGTTTTCATGAATCATCAATTCAGTCTTGGCATCGACCTCGGGACAAGCAACAGCGCGATCGCTATGGCGGACGTTGACGGCGGGCCGGCAGAAATTATTGAACTCACCCAGATACTGGGACCCAATCAGATTGGTGAAAAGCCGACACTGCCTTCCGCGCTTTATATACCGCATCCCAAAGAGTTCCCCAAAGATGCGTTTCCGTTACCGTGGAAGACTGCGGGCGGCGATGGCGCGATTATTGGCCATTTCGCGAGTGACCACGGCGCCCTTGTTCCAGATCGCCTCGTTACCTCTGCGAAGTCGTGGCTGTCGAACCCGCATATCGACCCCCGGCAGCGGAACCTTCCCTGGAAGTCGGAGATCGAGGAAGGGAAACTGTCCCCATTCGAGTGCTCGCGCCGCTATCTTGAACATATCAGGGAAAGTTTCGGCCACGCGATGCAGAGCCAGGGCAAGAATATTGCCCTATCGGACGGATTGGTGGTGCTGACAGTGCCCGCTTCCTTCGATGATGTGGCAAGAAACCTGACCGCGGAGGCGGCGGAAGCTGCCGGCCTCGGCAAAGCCGTTCTGCTAGAGGAACCACTCGCCGCTTTCTACGCATGGGCTGCGCAGGCTGGGAAAGGGTGGCGTACCCAGGTTCGCCCCGGCGACATCGTTTTGGTCTGCGATGTCGGAGGAGGGACGGCGGACTTCAGCCTTATCGCCGTATCGGACAATGCGGGGCATCTGAACCTCGACCGCATCAGCGTCGGCGAACATATCCTGCTCGGCGGCGACAATATGGATTTGGCGCTTGCATACACGCTGCGTGCTCAGCTGGAGGCGGACGGCAAGTCCATCATTGATATGCAGTTTCTGGCACTTGTTCATGCCGCCGGGAAGGCAAAGGTGGCGATGCTCGAAGACGAAACCACGGCCGAAGTGCCAATCGCTGTTCCGTCACGCGGCTCCAGCCTGCTTGGCGGAACCGTCTCGACGAAGCTTGATCGGCCGACGCTTGAGCAGGTGATCCTGGACGGCTTCTTCGCCAAGACAGGGATTGAGGATCTGCCGAAAAAGACGCGGCGGGCTGGATTGCAAGAGTTCGGCCTTCCTTACGCCTCCGATCCAGTTATCAGCAAGCATCTAGCCCGCTTTCTCGTGCGCAGCCTGGAAAACGTGAAATCCAGTCAGGCGCTATCCTCCCTGGTTAGTGCCGAGGCCCGTGCAAAGCCGTTTCTGGCGCCCACGGCGGTCTTGTTCAACGGCGGCGTCTTCAAGGCCGCTCCGATCCGCCGGCGTGTGCTCGATCTCCTGGCAGACTGGAATGACGGCAAATCCGTTCGCGAACTGGCCGGATATCAGCCAGATTTGGCAGTCGCCAAGGGGGCATCGTTCTACGGGGCCAACCGGATCACGGGAAAAGGCATCCGCATCAAGGCTGGCGCCGCCCGGTCTTACTACATCGGCCTGGAGACATCGATGCCCGCGGTACCGGGCTTCAGTCCGCCTCTGAAAGCGCTGTGCGTGGTTCCGCAGGGGATGGAGGAAGGGACCGAAGTTCTGATCGAAGGACAGACCCTGGCTCTCGTCACCGGGCAACCTGCGGAATTCAGGTTCTTCACGTCGGAGGTGAGAAGCGGTGACAAGGCCGGGCAGATTCTACCCGATGCCGAACGTGAGCTGCTCGAAATCAGCCTTCTCGAAGTCGATCTGCCTGTGGTGGAGGACATTCCGGCGGGACAGCCCGTTCCGGTGCAGATGAACGCGGTTGTCACGGAGCTTGGCAATCTTGAGCTTTGGATGAAGCATACGAAATCGGATCGCAAGTGGAAGGTCGAATTCCAGGTCAGAACGGAATAGTTTGAACACCGCCGATGCGTGTCTCACGCCAGCAAATTTGCCACCCACGCCAACAGATGGCCGCCGCTGTCATCCCGGAACTTGATTACCCGGATGTTTCCGCCGATTTCGTCGTCATGGCCGGGCTTGACCCGGCCATCCAGTTTAACTTGGAATACCTTGTATTTTTCTGGATGGCCGCCTCCAAGGGCGGCCATGACGACGGGATTGGCGGAAACATCCCTCTTTTACGCTCCCGGCTCGCACGAGGTTTGGCCGGGATGACGGTGCGTTGGCGAGATCCGAGGTTTGCTTAGCTTTTTGGTGTGGTTAGGTGATGGCACAGGCCAAATTCAGTATCGGCATCGATCTTGGCACCAGCAACTCCGCATTAGCGTTTTCACCGCTCACGGAGGAAGGCGGATCGGAAGTTCTTGCGATCCCGCAATGGGATACGGCGTCCACGGCGACGGATTCTTCCACGCTTCCGTCTTTCCTCTATTTGCCGGAAGAGGCAGTCGCCGCGCAAATCCGCGGCCGTGGCCTCAGTTGCGGCGAGTGGGTTGTCGGGCGGCTCGCCCAGCGAAAGGCCAGCGAAACGCCTGGGCGCGTCGCCCATTCCGCGAAGTCCTGGCTATGTCATCACGCCGCCGATCGCTCGGCGCCATTTTTGCCGTGGGGATCGGATGAGCTGACTCAGCAAGAGAAGATTTCTCCCGTTTTCGCGTCGGCGCTGATCCTAAAACACCTTCGTGCAGCGTGGGATGCCCGGTTTGCGGGGCAGGGCCCGGGCTTCCAGTTCGACACCCAGGAGATAACCATCACCGTTCCCGCCTCCTTTGATGCAGCGGCGCAGCGGCTCACGCTTGCGGCCGTGCAGGAAGCGGGCTTTCCAGATCACACGCGTCTCATCGAGGAGCCGCAGGCGGCGTTCTACCGGTGGCTGGAACAGCAAGAGCGCCGCAATGATCCGCTGCCGGATTGGCAGAATGGCGTTCACCATGTCTTGGTAATCGACGTGGGCGGCGGTACTTCGGATTTCAGCCTGTTCGAACTGAGCCCGCCCGACGGCAGCCGTGATCCGAGGATCAAGCGGGTCGCGGTGAGCGACCACATTTTACTCGGTGGCGACAATATCGATCTCGCAATCGCGCACCTCATCGAGCCGCGCCTCGCAGCGGGCGAGGGCCGCCTTTCCGCCGGGCAGTGGGATCACCTCGTGGCCCGGTGCCGGAGCCTGAAAGAAAGCGTGCTGGGCCACGAAGGCGCTCCGGATGAAGTCTTCACGGTTTCGGTTCCCGCGCGCGGCTCGAGGCTCATCGCCGGCTCGCTTTCTGCGCAGCTGACGCGCATGGAACTGGAGGAACTGGTCCTCAGCGGATTTTTCCCCGGCTGCAGGGCAACCGACCGGCCCAGGCGGGCGCTCGGCGCGGTAAGGGAATGGGGGCTCCCCTATGCCTTCGACAGCGCGGTTACCCGGCATCTCGCCGGATTCCTGCATGGCCGTCCCCGCGTCGATGCTGTGCTCTGCAACGGCAGCTCACTCTTTCCCCAGCGTCTGCGCGACAGGCTTTGCGAGCAAATCGGGCTCTGGCAGGAGGGCTACCGGCCAGAGGTGTTGGAGAATGCAGAGCTCGATCTCGCGGTTGCGCGCGGCGCGGCCTATTTCGGCAAGCTCATGCACTTCAAAGCCAGCCGCATCGAGGCGGGCGCCCCGCGAGCGGTCTTTCTTGAAACACGCAGAGAGGTGGCCTACAGCAAATCCGGGGACGAGGCCAAAACGCGCTCGCTCGTCTGCATTCTTCCGAGCGGTGCCCCGTCTGGAGAGATGTTTGAACTCTCGGGCCTTGATCTGAAGCTGCGCATCAACAGGCCAGTGAGCTTCCAAATCCACACATCGACCCGTCACGGCGACAAAAAGGCCGGCGACATCGTCGACTTCGATCCCGAGCTATTCCATGCCTTGCCGCCGCTCGAGACGATCGCGACAGTCGCGCAGCCGGCGCGTGGCGAACTCCCCCGCACGATTCCCGTCACGTTGAACGCCAAAGTGAATGAGCTGGGTCTCTTACAGGTGTCATGCCGCAGCCTCGCGCCCGGGATCCGGCAACGCTGGCCGCTCGAATTCAATTTGCGCCCGCATGAGAGCGGCCGTCCCGCGCAAACCGGCGAGACTGCATCGGATGGACAGGCAGAAGTGAGCGCCGCCCCGGACACTCTCGCTGGCGCGGGAGAACGGATCAAAACCGCATTCACTGAGCCTCTCGCCAAGCGTGACAAATTAACCGCGGCGCGGCTTTTTCAGAGCCTGGAGCAGAGCCTCGGACGCTCCAAGGGCGATTGGAACGGGATCCTCGTTCGCGGCCTCTGGACGACCCTGGAGGCGTGCCAGGCGAGCCGGGCGATCTCGGTCGATCATGAGGAGGCGTGGCTCATACTCGCCGGCTTTTTCCTGCGCCCCGGCTTTGGCGTTGCGATGGACGAGAGCCGCATCGACGCTCTGTGGCGCATCATCAGCGCCGGATTGAGTTTTCCGGGCAAGCGAACCAAGCTTCAGGAGTACATCCTATGGAGGCGCGTGGCTGGCGGCCTCAGCCAAGAGCGGCAGGAAAGTGTGCTCGCAACGGAAATCGATAAGATTCGCGAAGGGAAAGTGTGCCCTCCCGAACTCATTCGCATGGCGGGATCTTTCGAACGGCTCGGCCATGAACTCAAGACGGAGCTCGTCGAGCGCTTCATCGAGATGGCCGTGGACCTCGCGTCCCAGCGAAAGCACTGTGCGCCCTATCTTGCAGCACTGGGATTGCTTCTCAACCGCACTCCATTTTACTCCGGACCGGAAAGCGTCGCGCCGCCGACGCTCGTGGAACAGGCTTACGAGGCGCTTCGTGCGTTCGATTGGAAGGACCCGGAATTCGCAGAGGCGCAGGTGCTGTTTCTGCGCGCCGCCCGGGCCGTTGACGACCGGCGTCTCGATCTGCCGAAATCACTGCGCAATAAGATCGCCGACAAGCTCGAGAAATGCGGAATCGCGCCGGTCAAAACCGGCCGGCTGAGGAAGGCGATGCCGATCGAGCGCACGGAACGTGTCAGTTTGTTTGGCGAGGCTTTGCCTCCGGGGCTGATCCTGAGCGGATAACAAGTGTACGAACGGACCGACCGGCTGCGAGGTCGCCGCTTTGGATCACGCGCGGCCTCAGGCTGACGAACGGCGTTACTGTCAAAGACCGAGGTTAGGCGCCAGCCATGCCGGTGGCGGGTCTCGTAGTGAGTTCGCCGGACGTGCCAACGGATTGCTGCCTCCGTCTTCCCGGAAAGGCGAAGCCTTGTCCCGGATCGTAACAAATTGAATCGCCTGTCTTTTTGCGATCCCGGCTCGCGCTTCGCTTGCCCGGGATGACGAAGTGCGGAGCCAGCCGCATCCGTTGGCCAGATGAGCGAAGCCACCAGCTTTTCGGCCAACCCTCTGGGCATGAAACGGGTTGCATAAATTTAGTGTCCACATCCTCAGATGGCGGGTTTCTTTATGGCCTTGCGGGCGTTTAACCGGACGCGGGCGGCATGGTCCATTTTGTAGCACCCTGCAAATGGCGGCATTCCTTCTTCTGAAAGATCTTCGGCGAAATCGCCTTGATGCTAGGTTAACGCAGCTTAGGCGCGCTCAAGCCCTTGATAATGCTTTAAAAAAATGGCAGAACGGGACGCCATCGCCGCTGCCTGCGCCGTGCATTCCGGCTCTTCGCAAGCGTTAATTTGCGATCTTGAAACATATTTAACGGACTTTTGCGCGTCCCAGTAAAGGGAAAAATTCCGGCATTAGATTCTATTGAATGGGTCATTTGTTAACAATAAAAACTGTAGCAGTTTCAATGGCTTATAGTAGGCTCCCTTTGTCCGGCCTTAGGCGCGGCATTCCTCCATTTCGCGCCGAATAAAGAGATTTTTTACCAACCCACGGCGGGAAGTAATTCCGGCGCGCTTCTGTTAACCACATAAGTATGAAGGCTCGCCGCAGTGAACGAAATGTTTATAAAACCGCGCGTGGCGAGCGTCGTCCACGATGGCGACGGCGGTCTGCTGAAGGCTTCCTGACGCATCCCGCCTCGCGGGCGTCGCCATGTTCGCCGCCCGAAATGCAGTCCCAAGCCGGTAAGAACAATTGCGTCGCAACCGCTTCCGGTTTTGGGCACGCTGCGCTAGTGGGTGATTGTTAAACGCCAGCTTGCGATAGAAGGCGTTCGGCCATAGGCCTGTAACCGCTGCCGAAGAGTCGCAAATGCACGAGAGCGGGCCAGAGCTGATAAATGATCAGACGCTCCTTCCAGCCTGGCTCAAGGGCGTCGTAGGCTTCGTAGAAGGCAGTTGAGGGTCCATCGAAAAGGTTCAGCATCGCGATGTCGACCTCGCCGTGGCCATAATAGCAGGCCGGATCGATAAACGCGGTAACCCTGTTGCCTGAGGCGAGGATGTTTCCGCCCCACAGATCTCCATGGAGCAAAGAGGGAGCGGCCAGTTCCGGCAAGCGGTTCGGGAGATCGGCGGCGAGAGCCTCGATGCGGCGGGCGAGAGTGGACGAAACGTGGGAGCAATTCGGCAGCAGCCTGCGTTCGGCCCAGAAGCTTGGCCAACTTTTCATCCGCCCGTTTTCGATGGCGACGGAACCGAACGCGTAATCGTCCGGCCATCCGCACGCGCCGCCCTTAGCCGCGTGAAGCTTTGCGAGCGCAATCCCGAGGCTTTCCCATGCGCTCGAGAGGCCGCCGTCCGACGGCATAGCCTCCATGACGAGAATACCGTCGCCGGCCGCGAGAACTTCGGGAGCGGGAGCGCCACTGGCCGCGATTGCCCGAAGCATGGTAGCCTCTATACGCGCAGCGCCGCCGCCTTTGACGATCGCCTCGCGCCCATCGCTGAGCGTAATGAGCACAATCTGGGATAGACAGCCGCCGTGAACCGCTTTCGTGCTACGCAGCGTGCTGCCCAGCAACGCCGCCGCGGTTTCGGCGAGCACTTTCATCCCCGCGCCGAGATGTGCCGCGCCAGAGCCTTCGCGCCTTCGGTCACATCCGCCCAGGTGGCGTCGAAGCCGTCCTCCTCGCCGTAATACGGATCGCCCACGGGCTGCCCCTGCCGGCCTTCGACATGGTCGAGGAGCAGGCTCAGCTCCGCGGTTGCATCGGCGGGACGCATGGCTTTGAGCACGGCAAGATTTTTGCGGTCGAGCGCCACGATGTGGCTGAAGCGCCGGAAATCCTCCGGCGTGATAAGCCGTGCGCGATAGCCGCTGATGTCGATGCCATTCTTTTTCGCGACCGCCTGTGCGCGACGGTCGGGAGCCTCGCCGATATGCCAGTCGCCTGTGCCTGCCGAGTCGGATTCCACCTCGAGGCCGATGGCTTTCAATTCGCGCCGGAACGCCGCCTCGGCCAGCGGCGAGCGACAGATGTTGCCGAGACACACGAAGAGAACCGCGAGTTTTTCCGCCATCGTTTCCGCCCCACTAGCACTGCACCATTTTTGCGTGCTTCCACACAATCGCGCACTTGTATGTATTCTATGGGCAGGCCGCAAACAAGCTGACACGTTGCGCCATTCCACCTTCGGCGTAAGCGTGCGGGCCAGTGCGCGCGGCCTTGTGTGTAACTAAGACTTGCGGCGGCGCAAAAACTGCCGCATTCTCCCTCCGCAGATCACGCTGGGCGCCCGTATTCGCCCGCCGGGTTTTGGGGAATAGTTTAATGGTAGAACAGCGGACTCTGACTCCGCTAGTCTTGGTTCGAATCCAGGTTCCCCAGCCATCAACCGGCAAGGCGAAAGAGCTGCAAAGCGTTCTTCGCACCCTCCACCATTGTTGCGCCGTTTCGATCCAACTATAAAGGCGTACAGCGCCATAAGTAGCGCAGGGAAGCGAGACGCCATGTTCAAGGCGCGTTTCACAAAACCGGAAGCTCCCCGGCGATCCGCTGATCGCTCTTGGACGTCAACACACGCTATCGCGCCAGTTGCTCACCGAAGCTCGCTAATTAAAGCAGAGTTTGCCTGACGCGCCACCGGATCGCCGCAGCCGTCATCCCGGAAAGGCAAAGCCTTATCCGGGATCGTAACAAATTAAATCGCCTGTCTTTCTGCGATCCCGGCTCGCGCTTCGCTTGGCCAAGATGACGAAGTGCGGAGCGAGCCGCATCGAAACCGTAGCAATTTTCAAGGGCACGGTTTCGTCTTCGAAAACTCGATCTCCGTCAGCTCCCCATTCAACGAGAAGGTGCCGTAATCCAGTTTCAGCTTCCGGCTCACCCCATTCGCGTACATACGAAATGACACTTCGTAGCTTGGGAGGCCGTCCTTTTTCGGACCCTGGTCGTAATAGCTGACGACCACGGGCCAGGATTGGATCGAGTCCAGCTCTTCCGAGTTCTTGACGACGGGCAGTTGCGAGTTCGCTGCCAGCTCTAGCGGCGCGCCAATGACCGTTGTCGTTTCATAGATTTTCGTGCCTTTTTCAGACCCGTCATAAATATCGGCCTGAATGCGGGTTTCGCCGGCCATCGCGGCCTTCAAAATGGTGAGTGAATGCTGCGTCGGGAAATAGATGTTGCCGGACAGGGTAAAGGTACTCCTCTTCGGCTTTTCGAGCTCCACATTGACGATGTCGCGCGAGCGGGGAGGACGTACAGCGAACCCCTTCGTGCTCTCGCTCAGCTTGTCGTTGACAAATTGAGAGGTGTTAAACCGGAAATGCCGCCCGTCCGCATCCTCCTGGCTTTCGGAGCGGATGTCGGTGGTGCTGGGTTTGCCTTCGCGATCGAATATCTCTGTAACGAGACGCGTGTTGAGCGTGTACCCCTGGCATTCCGACCCGCTGAAGTCGTAAATAAGCTGGCCCCGGATGTCGCTGACATTGGAGCCCGCCCCCGTTTTTTCGAGCGTCAGGTCATAAACCGCCCGGTGCGCTGCAAGCTGAACACCCTTTGCAGGGGCGAGTTGTGCATGAGAAGCACTCGGCGCGGGCAGGACGGTTATGCTCGCGGCAAGAAATACGAGGGCAGCCGGGGCCAAGAAATGATGCTTCATTGAAATGTCCGCTGTTTATTCGAGTACAGAGATAAGCGATTTCACCCGAAAAAGCAGGCGTTATCCCGAGAGTTTATGATTTTCCTTACTGGCTGAGGAGTGGAAAGGTGACCGCGATGGCCCAGGCGAAGGCAAGCGCGGTCGCGGTTCCGCCGACAAGAGGATTTCCGGTCCGCCGGTTCACCCAGCCGCTAAAGAAGCCGTATATGATGAAAAAGATCAGGATGATCGGGATGATGAGGATCAGGAAGAACAGCTTCTTGAAGTTCAGCGCAACCGCTATGGCCAGCGAGATAAGGAAGAGAACCTTGGTCACCGGATAGCCTCCTCGGGCCGCGCCCTGCCCTCGCGTGAGCCATTCATCGGCGAGGAAAAACGTCAGGGTGCCGCCGAGCACCGCCAGAATGAGAGGAAGGCGCTCCGGGATCGGCGAGAAAGACAGCACGTACCGGTCGAGAGGCACTCCGAAGGCAAAAATGCAGTAGGCGGTTACAAGAATAGCGGCGGCCACGAACTTCCCATAACTTGTCGACGAAACGACTTTGTTGTGATGGTTGCCGAGGCGAGAGACGATCCAAAGCCCCGCAAGCGTAAGCGCTCCATAAATCGCGAAGTGAATGGTGATGTAATCGCCTAGCAGAATCGGCAGGAAATGCGTCGGCATTTTCCATAGGATCAGCGGCGTGAGGATTGCAGGGGCGATGGCAACCGGCAGCAGCCTCCTCCACGGCAGGCCCGCACCTGCCGGAGGAAGTGTCACGCGCGGAAGAAGCCCCGCAAGCGGCCAACCGAGCAGCGTCAGCCCGAAAAAGAGAAGGCCGAGCGCCGGCCCGCGTTCGTCGCGATATCCGTTGCCGCTCCGTCCGAAGACCTTATCGAGCCAGTCGCGCGCCTGCGCCATGCTCTCGGGGCTGTAGAGCACACCGATATGCTCGACGCCGGGCGAGAAGGAAACGCGGCGCGCAGTGCCTTCGGCGAAGCTGCCATAGGTCACGCCGGGGTCAGGCGTGCCGCCGGAAACCATGCTCACCACACGGCGCCCCTCGTCCTTGAGCTTGCCCGGCTCGTTGTCGCCAACGATGACCGCGAGATTGCGCGGGCTCGTCGGCGTGACAACCGGAGAGAACATGGACACGGCCACCGTCGCCGCCACTTCCGGATGCGCCTGGGCATAGCGGATCACGATGTCACTCGCCATGGAATGCCCAAGCACCGCAATGCGGCCATCGCTGCCGGGAAGGCTCTGCGCGAATGCCGCCACCCGCCCGAACTCTCTTACGAGTGCGGGGGTGGGGCCTTCTTCCACCTTCGTGACGTCGCCGGTCATGGGCTGCGGATTATGGCCATGCCCGAGGCAGTCGAAGGTCACGGCGATGAAGCCGTTGCGAGCGAGTGTGGCGGCGAAAGGCTGCATGAGTTGCTGCGAGCCCGCGAACCCGTGGGCGATTACGATAACCGGGGCCTGTGCAGCGCTTTCGGGCCGGAACACCGTGACAGGCGTCTTCCCCACGGTGGTGCGCGATATCGAGAGGCCCGCCGTCATGCTTTCAAGCTGCCACAGCCCAGCTCCGATACAAAACAGCGCGACAGGCACGGCGAGGATGCGAAGAAGTTTCATGTTTCAACTGTCTGGAGTGGAGAGGAGAGGACACAGCTCACATAAGGGAAGACTAATACCAGCGCCATAAGTTCGGGCTTGCACACATTCACGTTTTTCTCAAATTATCGAAAGCCGCCCCACGAGCGTGCGAAGTTTCGACGAAGGCTTGACGGATCGCCGCCGATGGAACAGACACATGGTATGATCCTTCCGGCGAATCATCCCCTGCGGCAGAAATTGAATGACGAGGTTCACGCCCGTCCGCCCGAAGAACTGCGCGCGCCGTGCTCGATTTCCTATCTGGCGCTCCTGACGGACGAAGCCGCGCGGCAAGGTAGCGGAGCTAGTGTTCGCGAACTGGCGGAACGGTTCGATGCGCCGCTGCCCGTGGAGGGCGACAATCATTACAGCGCCGATCTCGGCCCATTCCGCGTCAAATGGGAGCGGCATAGCGAGTTCACACGGTACAAGTTCATCGTCGCAAAGGAGGAGAGCCCGCCTTTCTCCGATCCCCCGATTAGCGTGGTGCCTTCCGAGTGGATCGCAAGCTTGCCGGGCAAGCTTCTCGTTGCGGCCAACATCATGGTTACCCGGTCGACGAATTCCTCCCTTCCAAAGGTCGACGAAATCTCCGCGCGCTATTTCGACGGTAACACCCTTGTGGGTTCCTCGGTTTCGAGCGGCGCTGCCCGCGCCTTCACCGATTTTCGTATCCACCGCGACGGTTTTAGCCGCATCCTTGTCCAGGATGTCTCTCTTACTCCGAGACAGGCGGGGCGCCTCGTGCAGCGGCTGGTCGAGATCGACAGCTACCGCATGATGGCGTTGCTCGCGTTGCCCTTCGCGCACGAACTCGCGCCACTCCTAAGCTCCTGGGAAGGCGAGCTTGTTGAGATTGCCTCCTCAATGGTGCAGTCGGGGGAGAAGGACGAGCCTGTGCTTCTCGATCGCCTGACGAAGCTCGAAGCGGAAATCGAAAGCCGGCGTGCCGCGAGCGCGTATCGTTTCAGCGCGGCGGCAGCCTATTATGACATCGTGCAGCGGCGTATCTTGGAACTGCGGGAGGAGCGGATACAAGGTTTGCAGCTTTTTCAGGAGTTCACCGAGCGCCGTCTTGAACCGGCGATGAGCACCTGCGCCGCCAGCACTGCGCGTCAGGAGGCATTGTCGACCCGTGTGTCGCGAGCGATGAATATGCTTTCGACAAAGGTTGACGTCACATTGGAGCAACAAAACCAGGCCGTGCTTGCCTCGATGGATCGCCGCGCCAAGCTGCAGCTTCGCTTACAGGAAACCGTCGAGGGCTTATCTGTCGCCGCCATCACCTATTACATCGTCGGTCTCGTCGGTTACGCCGCAAAGGCGGCCCACGCAGGCGGTTTCGAGGTGAACCCGGAACTCGTCATGGGCATCAGCATTCCCATCGTGGCGGGTATTGTCGCGTACGGCCTGAGCCGCTTTCGCGCACGTATTGCCGCCGACGAGATGAAACATTAGAGTAGAGGACGGCCCTATTGCTGGCCCGTATGAGGGAACCGGCCGGGGATGAACCACCTGCATCACATTTTTCCGTCCTATACGCGCCTCGAGCGCATTGCGGATGCTTGCGTCCACGCCGTGAGCTTGCTTTTCAGCCTGGCGGCCGCCGTTCTGCTGCTGATCGGCGCGGTCGGCACTCTGCCCTTCGCGCTCATTATCGGCCTGATCGTCTACAGCATTGGGATGATCGGCATGTTTGCCGCGTCCGCAGCCTACAATCTCGTCTCCCATGCCGGCGTGAAAGAGATTTTGCGGCGCTCTGGACCACGCGGCGATCTTCGTCATGATCGCAGGCAGCTATACGCCCTTCGCGCTCGTGGTCGGAGGCGCGGTGGGACATGCCCTGCTCGCAGCCGTGTGGGCTATTGCCGCTGTGGGCATCGTCATCAAGCTCCGCTTTCCGAGGCGCTTCGATAGAATTTCGGTCGTGCTCTATCTCTTCCAAGGCTGGATCGTGGTGCTCGCGCTGAATTCCATAATTGCCGCATTGCCGAGTTCAGGCGCTCGCCCTGCTGGTCGCGGGCGGCATCGTCTACACGCTGGGCGTTGCGTTCCACCTGATGGAGCGGCTGCTCTTCCACAATGTGATCTGGCACATCTTCGTGCTCGGCGGCGCAGCATGCCAGTTCATCGCGGTGAGGGCTGCGGTGATGCAGGGCGCTTGAGGGCGGAAGTCAGG
The DNA here is from genome assembly GCA_963829495.1 of uncultured Alphaproteobacteria bacterium. Classification (GTDB taxonomy): domain Bacteria; phylum Pseudomonadota; class Alphaproteobacteria; order Rhizobiales; family Rhodomicrobiaceae; genus Rhodomicrobium. The sequence continues at coordinate 78,323 of CAWHIT010000018.1, read as the reverse complement.
CTTTTCCTGCCTTTCTGAGGATGAACCCGATCACCTCGGCCACCGCGCGGTAAAGTTCCTTCGGAATCTTCTGATCGAGCTCAAGCTGCGACAGCGATTGCGCCAGGGGCTCATTATGCTCGACGTGAACGCCCGCGGCTTCGGCAAGTTCGACAATCTTGCCGGCGACCTCGCCCTTTCCTTTCGCAGTCACGCGCGGAGCGGCATCAATTCCCAGCTGGTATTGGAGAGCCACGGCGATCTTCTGGCGCGGTTGCCCCTCATCTTTTTCAATCACCAAAAAGGCCTCGTCATATCAGGCGGCCCTCGCGGCCGAGAGGTCCTCGACCGCGAAATCGGCCTGCTCAAGAGCGGTTTTGAGTTCCGGGAGCCAAGCGCCGAGAAGGGAAGCGGATTCAGCCGCGCCGCTCGACAGCCGTACGCTCAAGGCGCTGGCGGAAAGGCCGATGCTCACATGAACAGGGCCAAGGGTTCCCGCATCGAGCGAGAAGTTGACCGTCCATCGCTTGGCTGATCCACGTCCCCCTCGCCGTGCCTCGTTTTCATCCTCCTCCTCGATCCGCATCAGTATGGGCTGCTGCATTTGCGGGAGTTGAAACGGGACTTGTATTGCAAAAGCGGAATTCGGAGCCCGCTGATCCGGCGCGGGAGAAGAGAGCGCCTGCTGCTGAGCGAGCGGTGACGCTTCGTCAGCCGAAGACGGGGCGCTCGGATCACCCTGCTCGCCGACTTCGGGGGCTAAAGGCCTCGCCAGCTCGTAGCGCGCCCGAATCTCCGCTTGCATCTGCGCCTGAGGCGCAAAGCCAGTTTCAGAATACGCCGCGTGTACCTGTCTGAGGCTGGGCGGGGCCGAGGCGACGCTGGTGCTTTGCGAACTCGTTTCGCTTAGCACCGCTTCATTCATCGCGGCCCGCGCCGCAAGAAGCGGATCTTCAATCGAAGCCGCCCCCGGCTGCAAAATCTCGGATGTTTTGCCCAGTATCACGTAGCCGCGTGCAAAGCCCAAAAGTTGCGGAGGCGGTGCTGGAGGGGTGCCATCGGTATTCGGCCGAATGACCAGTTCAAGGCTGCGGCTAGACGGGCCATGATCTTGGCCAGAAGCGGGAGTCGCAAACTTTGTTTCCTGTTCGTAGCTTGCCTGAATTTCCGCTTGCGGTTGCTGAGAAGCAATGCCGGCTGCGAAATTCGCCACCTTCATCGCCAGTTGAGTGGCCGACGGTGCCGAGGCGATGTTGGCGCTCTGGAGATTTGTTTCGGCGCTCGGCACCGCTTCGTTGATCGCGGCCTGAGCGGCCAGAACCCGATCTTCGATCGAGGCCAGCACAGCCTGTAAACTACCGGTTGTTTCGCTTGGCGCGACGTAGCCCCGCCCGGCGACGCCGGCGGATTGCGGCGTTGGCGCCGCGCGAGCGTCGTTTGTGTCCCGCCGGATGACCAGTTCAAGGCTGCGGCCGGTCCGGTTGATCGCGACGCTGATGGTTGCCCCGGCCTTGAGCGCCTGAGACGTGCTGACATCGATTGTCTTGCCGAGGATCTCTAGCTGCGCCACATCCTTTGTAAGCATGGCGACAACCCGCGCCTGGACCACATCTCCGTTCCGGAGCAGCGATTGAAGGCCGGAGCGCGCGAGTTGCAAGGTCAAAGGCGCCAGACGGTCTACGGTCGATAGGGTGATGGGATTTGGATCGGGCAAGGTGCTTGGACCTTAGAAACTGCTTCGAACACGTTCGCTCGTTCGATGCTACCCGGGCAAGCAAGAGCGAATCTTGTGCTTAGCAGGTTCTCAACATGCCTTTGCAATCTGCTTCAAATCAGTTCGATGCTCATTGTGAAAGTATTGATGTTGCCTGGCTGAAGGTTTGATGAGCCCGGCTTCTCCGTCAGGGGACCGGAAAATTCAGCGGGGCTCGCGTAGCCGGACCAAGGCTCGATGCAAAGATACGGCGCGCCGGGTTTTGTCCAGATGCCGAGATGCGGCATGCTCTCGAAAGCGACGTTGAGGGCGGGTGAGCCGCCGTTCGCAGGCCCGAACCGGAGCGAGCGGCTGTTCAGGTTCAGGAAGATCAACGCGTCATCCTCGAAAAGCTCGTCTGCCAGCAAGAGCCTGCGGCCCTTGATCGGGCTCGCCAGTTGGCGTGCGATAAGGCCGTCCGCGTTGATGCGCGTCAGCGGGCCCGGCTCATCGGCCGCGAAATCGATAACCTGATCGAGCTTGGCCCCCGCGCCGGGCAGCGGCCATTTAAAAGCCGGATGGAAGCCGAAGGCCACCGGGATGGGCTTTGTGTCCGCATTCGTCACCGTCACCGCCGTCGTCAGCTTCGCGCCGGTGAGCGCGTATTCTGTCTCCAGAATAAACTTGTAGGGATATTCGGCTCTTGTAGCCTCGCTGTCTGCCAGGCGGAACCGCGCCCGATCCGCGGAGGTCTCAACCGCCTCGAATAGGGAGTTCCGCGCGAAGCCATGTCTCTGCATATAATAGGCGGTGCCATCCAGGACATGGGTGTTGTCTTTGAGCGCGCCCACAATAGGAAACAAGAGCGGCGCGCGGCTGCTCCAGAAGCTTGCGCCATCGTGCAGGTAATCCCGGCCTGCAGTGTCGCGGATGCGTTGGAGTTCCGCGCCCAGCGGCCCGATTTCAACGCTCAAGGCCGGGGAATGGATGGTGATGTTCGTCACGCCTGCAACTCCGCTTCTTGCTGGGAGCGATGATTATAGGCTCCCGATATTCGTTTGCCGGTTCGGATCCGTATTACCCGCTACTGCGTTTGATGAAGCGTATACCAGGGCGATTTTTGACTGACGAGGAGTATCTCCATGACCATTCTCGTAACCGGCAGCACAGGCGCCATCGGATCGCGCGTCGTCGCCAATCTTGCCGCCAAAGGCGCAAAGGTTCACGCCCTCGCGCGCTCACCCGAAAAGGCCAGTTTCCCGAGCGGCGTGACTTCGGTGAAGGCCGACCTCATGGATATCGAAGCGGTCCGAAAGGCCATCGCGCAGGCGAGCACGCTGTTCCTGTTGAACGCCGTCACGCCCGATGAACTCACCCAGGCGCTTCTCACCCTTAGCCTCGCCCGCGAAGAAGGCATCAAAGGTATTGTTTATCTCTCCGTCTTCTACGCCGACCTCTTCACGGATGTCCCGCATTTCGCCGGAAAATACACGGTGGAGCGCATGATCGAGGATTGCGATCTGCCAGCCACCATTCTCCGTCCAAACTACTTCATGCAGAATGACGCCGCCATGAAAGATGCGATCATGGGGCATGGCGTCTATCCGCAGCCGATCGGGAGCAAGGGCTTCTCGATGGTGGACGTGCGCGACATCGCGGAGGTCGCCGCCGCTCGCCTGCTGGAGCGAGAGAACGCGGCCACGCCTCTGCCGCGCGAGACGATCGAACTTGTCGGCCCGGATGCCCTCACCGGAGATGCCGTCGCCCGAATCTGGTCCGAGATCCTGGGCCGGGAAATTCGCTATGGCGGCGATGATCTGGCTGCTTTGGAGAAGCAGGTCGCAGCCTTCGCGCCGGCCTGGATGGCCCGCGACATTCGGCTCATGTTCGCCCGCCAACAGCGGCATGGGATGAAGGCCAGCCCCGAAGCCGTCGCCCGGATGACCGAGCTTCTTGGACACACGCCCCGCTCCTACCGGGACTTCGCGGCCGAGACCGCGAAAGCATGGCAGAGCTAAAAAAACGCCGCCGAGTACGCCCCGCGGGAAGTCCTGACCCATTTGCTGCTGGCGCTGACAGGACTTCCCGCGGATAAGGCGGGTACAGCTTATCCGAGGCAAGTTCGCTAAAGGCGTGCGGCAAATGGGGCGAACTTGCCTCGGGCTGTACTGGTGCCTTTTCCATTCGAGGCCGAGTTCGTGCGTTTTTCGAGCGCACACTGATACCCGCGCATGAAATCGCACGCAGATACGGCGCTACTTAACCTCAACAACTCCAGGTTTCGGCGGGCTGATCGCATCACCGGGCTTCTCGCCCACCAGGGAGAATTTCAGTTTCATCTCTTTGTCGAGGGCAACCCCCCTATAGGTTTCCTCCCCCACGCCGAAATCGAGGCGGTTGACAGTTACCGCGCCCCTCACGACAGGCGCCCCCTCCTTAATCTCGACAAGGAGACGCAGAGGCACGGGCTTCGTTACGCCTTTCAAAGTCAGTTGCGCATCCATGAGGTATTTGCCGGCGCCATTTGGGTTGGCGCCGCGCGCCGTCAACTCGGCGGTCGGATAGCGCTCCGCATCGAGAAACGCTTCCGACAGGGCCACCTCGTCCGCGGCGCTATACCCGGTCGAAGTGCTGCGCATGTTGAGCGTCAGGAGAATCGAGGCTTCCTTCAGCGCGTCCGGGTTGAATTGGACGACGCTCTTGTAGTCTCTGACGCTGCCTTCGGCGGTATAGCCGCCTGCGCCCGCCTCGAAGGCGACATCCCTGTCCCAGGGCCTGATGCCATCCTGACGCCCTGCGAGCAACAGAACGAACGCGACCAAAGCCAAAATCGCAACGACAACCGAATTGGGGCGGCGCTTCATGATAGACATTCTCAATCCTCAAAAACGGGTATGCGCGACTTACGGGGTCGACGCCGCGCGACGACAATGATGGAAAAAAGCATATAAGCAGCGAATTCTGGATGATAATATCGCCGCAGGCTTTTGCCAGGGAAGTATCGCGACATAGAGCCGTCGCGCCCGCCGAGGCCGACAGCGGCCGGATGAGCGCATAGGCGCTAAAATTTGCGCATATCGGGCGAAGCGCGCGGGAGACGCGCGCTCTCAACTGGCGGAAACTTTCACACTCTATTTTTTGGCGCTCCGTGTGGCGTCCTTTTGGGCGTCCCGGGCAGGTTTTCGATGACCGCCGCCACTTCCCCTGGGTGAGACTCGTACACCGAGTGGCTCGCGCCCCTGATTTCAGTCGTGTGGCTCTTGGCTCGCTGGTAGTACCAGCGTTCACTCTCCGCGACGATTCCCCAACTCGGCTTCGTCTTCCAGGCGGCTGCCGTCAGCGGCGTACTGAAAACCTGGGCAGAGGCAAGGACCTGTGAGCGCGCTTCAAATTCAGCGTGCTGACGGGGCAGGTCGGGCGCGAACAGCTTGTGAAAGTCTGCCGGATTGAGATAGCGAGCCCTCGTCTTCTCCAACATCAGGGGCGTGCGCGGCGACATATACGAGGCCGACGTTTGGATGAACACCTGCCTCAGTGATGATTGAGCCGCCATAGCTATGGCCGACGAGAAGTGTGGGGCCGTCTTGAAGGTCAAGAACTCGCTTCACTGCAGTAACGTCATCAGCAAACGAGATTTCCGGTTCCTGGACCATTGTAACGTTGAAGCCCTTGCCGATGAGATGCTCGTAGACGGCCTTCCATCCCGAGGCATCCACCCAGGCGCCGTGGACCAATACGATGTTCTTGAGCGTTTCGGCCCCCGCAGAGGGCGCCGTCAAAATGATGGCCAGCGCGGCCACGGCGGCCCATCGAGCTTTTACGGGTTTCATTTCCTTGGCTCCTTCTCAGCTCTTCTTCGCTGCGGCGCGAGGATTTTGCCTCTTCATTGGCGGCCGCTATCCAGCGAGTCTGCTCCCTGCCTATAACTCGGGGGCAGGAGGTCTTCATGATAAGTTCAGCTTTAGACGCATCAGTTCTAAGTATGGCAAACGCAGTTGTTAATAGTAACTGGTTTGCAAGTTGCTATTAATAATCGATGTAGAGGTGCTGTAAAAAATATATGAGCGCGCCGCAAACCCCCAAGGCGGCGCCATCAAGAAATGACACCCATATTTTAGCGCCTTGTGGGGATGAGCGGGAGTAGGACGAACAACCGCCCGCGGGGCTGTCTTGCGGCTAGATGCATCGCCAGATTTCTTCAGCCTCGGGCCAACAGGATAAGTCGAAAACACTTTTTATAAATATAAAATATACCACCATTTTTTCTCAGCAAATATTTATTTGCATATCAAAAATAAAAACCATTCACCGTTGTAATCTCATCATTTATTTATATATTGTATATTTGCGCCAGTACTATGAATTAAGGCTGCTCGAAAATATATTTTCTCAAACAGTAGCGTGGCTGGCAGCACCACAAAGGAAAACCTAATGACTGATAATATGCAAGCCGCGGTTCCGCAGGCGATCCGCGAAATCGTTGCGAAGAACATTGATCAGGCGCGAGCCGGATACAACCAGCTTATGGACTCGGCGCAAAAGGCGCAGGAGATGATGACGGCGCTGATCCCGTCGAACCCGGCGTTGCAGGGACTAATCCAGGCTCAGGAGCGAGCCTTGAAGTTCGCCCGGCAGAATGTCGATGCCAGTTTTTCGCTGGCCGATGAGTTGGCCAACGCGGCGACCTTGCCGGAAATGCTGCAAATTCAAAGCAGGCATGTACAGTCGCAGATGCAGGCTTATACCCGTCAGGCCAACGAGTTTACCACCGAGGTGAGCGGCGCCAAAGCAAGGCCATAAGCATACTCGGCCGGCCCGCGGATAACGCTGGCCGTCCCCCCTCGGTCAGGCGCGTCGCGTTTTGCGCTGAAGACCCCGCCGTCAACGCGGCTGTGGAGCAACAACTCGATTCCCGTTTATTGGGGTAGGATCGCAAGCGCATCCCGGCGTGGTAACGGGTCCGCCAAATCTGCTCCCTCCGCTCGCACGCCGCCGGTTCCACAACCGCGGTCCGGCTCCTCGCGACCCATGCGCCAAGCGCATGATCCGCTACAGGAATTTAACTCGACGTTTCCTCGCCATGCGAAGATTGACGGCGCGTTAATACCCCCTGCAAAAGTGTCGCAAATAATCAGACTTGAAAAGCGTCACCCAAGCAACAATATTAGGCATTAGCGGAAACCGTTGCGCTCGCATGAAAAGTCATGTTGGCCTCTTTCTGCGCATTCCTGCCAATATATAATTCAGGAAAACGAGAATCAACAGACCTTGCATGCCTAGCATGCGAGATAACCTTGTGTTTGTCATGTCTATCCTATGCAGAGCCGAAAACAACACCAAGCGAACCTCCTGCCCCGACGCGGCCTCTATGCATTTCGGCTGCCCGTCGTAGCGCGCACACACGCGCTCATGCTGTCCTCGGCCACAGAAATCGCGCTCACCGCAAGCTCTGCCTCGGCAACCATCGCCGACGCCATCTCGAGGGAATCCGTACCTCTGGGCGAAGCGGGCGTCGCCCTCGCTCTTTTCCTCTGGCTCGCGGCCGAAATCGCATGTCTTGGCGCGGGACCCGCTATCGTGCAGCCGCAAGCGCCCATGGTTCCGCTTCACACCGAGCACCTCGATCGCGCCATTCAGCGCAGGAACAGGATCATCAAACGTGCGGCGTGGTTTAGCGCGGCTGCCTCTGCCGCCTACATTGCCGCCGGCGCTGCGCTCGCCTCATATTCCATCATCGCAGGCGGCGTGCTCTATCTGGCCGCTGCCTGGGTCGAATACCGCTGCAAACAAGGCGAACCGGCGATTGGCCCGCGCTTCGAAGCACGAAGCGCCAGGGAATTTATCGTTTGCGCGACGACGCTGCTGCAACGCAATCCGGCGACACTGAGCGGCGTTATCACCCTTCCCGCTCTTGCCGCCTTTTGCGCGGGACTATTCCAAGCCCTTCCGCCCTATCTCGCCGTGCTGATTACGGCGGGACATCTGATCGCGGCCACCTTGTGGAGCGCCGGCATCCCCCAGCAGAAAACGCTCGCCGAAAAACGGCTTAAAACGGGGCGCTCAGCGCAAGGCGTCTGCCAGCCGCTCTCCCGATGAAACTCAACCTCTCGCCGCGTCAGTCTCCGAATTGATTTGTCGGCTGCATCGGTAAACGCGGAGGTGGCGATTGGCGAAATGCATCAGTCTCTGAGCCACGGCCATTTTGCAGTTGCTGCATCGCCAATTTCAGCCGATTTGACCTATAGCTAGTTAGTGCTATGCCGACTTTATTAGAAAAATATAAGTGTTTTTCAATGTATCTTTAATATTACGACACGCGTCGATCGTTATTGTTAGATACTAGTTTAACCTTCGCTATAAGTATATTCCGAACCTATCCCCGTATGAACAAATCACCGAGCATACCTGTTGCTCTTCTGGAGAACGGAAACATCAATACGCACTGACCGACAATAACTAAAATTGCCGATAAGCGCGGCATCAGAAGCACGGTCGTAACATGCATCTTCAAGGAGCGCGCGTCCTCATTGTCGAGGATGACTGCGTGGTCGCGATGGCGGCTAACGACATGGTGGAGTGTCTTGGTGGGATTGTTGCAGGAACAGCCTACTCAGTTGCCGCCGCCAAAGATAAAATCCGACAGCCGGGGCTCGATTGCGTGATGCTCGATCTCAACCTCAACGGTGAACTATCCCTTTGCATTGCCGCCGAACTTCAAGAGCGCGGAATTCCCTTCGTTTTCTGCACCGCCTACAGCCATGCATTCCACGGGTTTGAACACGTCCCTCGCGTTTTGAAACCCTACTGCGAGCATGATTTGGTCGCGGCGTTCAACACAGTGCCCGTACGGATCTAAGCATTTGATGCGTGCCCTCGTAGCGTACGTGAGATTTCCGCATCTGGAGGTCAAGCCGCTATAACTTCGGGGCGGAATGTCTCAAATCGCCCCACCTCAACATTTCGCCCTTCCACCGCGGTGCTTTACATCCCCGGTTCGTCGGCGTGCTCATCCAGAGCGGCGATGCGGTTCACGGCGATAACGGCCTGCGTGCGGCTATCAACTCCGAGCTTTTGCAGGATCGCCGAGACGTGCGCCTTTACGGTCGCTTCGGAGACGCTCAACTCGTAAGCAATCTGCTTGTTCAGCAACCCCTGCCCGAGCATCGACAGAACGCGAACCTGTTGCGGCGTCAGCGTTGCAAGTCTCGCGGCGAGATCGCCAAGTTCGTCACCGGCTTCCCTATGCATGTCGTCGGAGAACCAGACGCCGCCCTCGAGGACGGTTTTCACGGCCAGGCGGATTTTGTCGACCGGCAGGGATTTCGAAATGAAACCCGCCGCGCCAAGGTTGGCGCAGCGCCGGACCATGCTGGGATTGTCGCTCGCCGAAACGATAACGACCGGGATTTCGGGATGTTGGCTTCTTAGATACATCAAGCCCGTCAGGCCCGAGAGGGACGCAGCGCCCTTCTCCCCCGGCATCTTCAGGTCGAGCAAGACAAGATCGACACTCGGATTCGCAGCGAGCGCGTCGAGCAGCTTTTCGACCGATCCCATCTCCGTGACGCCGATGCCCGGAAGCGAGGTTGCCAGCGTTTGCTTCAAAGCATCGCGGAAAAGCGGATGATCGTCCGCAATGATGACATGATGGGCGGTCATTGCGTTCTCACAGGAATGGGGAGTCTCTTCATGCGCGCTGTCCTCGTCCGCTTATGAATATGCGCCGCCGCCAGATGGGGCAACCCTTGTCTCATTCCGGGACTAGAGTAGGATAACAGGATCGATTCCCGAAACTCAATCAAAGTTTACTTGAGATTCCAAAGGTATGTCTGAAGACGACATTAAGCAAGCCTATTGGAGGCGCATTCGGCGGCTGACACTTGGGATGATCCTCGTCATCGCAGGACTGATGCTCCTTCTTCCGCTTTTCATGCCAGGGCTGAACGCTTACAGGTTCCTGCGCTTCCCCCTTGGGTACTTTCTTGTTGGCAATGCATCAATCCTGGGCCTTGCGATCCTCATTTATGGCTTCTTCGGTGGGCAGCAGCGAAGCGACCGCACCTACAACATGACGATCCAATTCTGACATGACGCTTAATTACAGCACGCCGGTCATCAATCCAAAGCTCGGTTCGAGCTTCGCGATCTTCGCAAGCGCCTACACCTGCCTGGTTGTGATGCTTATCGTTTTGGAGCAGCTTGGCCTGTCGGTGCCGACGATCGATGAGCTCATCATCGTTACGCCCGCGCTCTTTTATATCGCCATCGGCTTTATGACGCGCACCATCAACGCCGACGATTTTCTGCTGGCGGGCCAGCGTGTGCCGCCCTTCTACAATGCGCTTGCCTACAACTCGATGATTTTCGGCGGCAGCATCCTTCTGGGCAGCATCGGCAGCCTCTTTTTCCTCGGGATCGACGCGATTGCAATCCCGGTCGGGTGTTTCGCAGGTCTTGCCCTGACGGGGGTCTTGTTCGTCCCGTATTTGAGAAAGGCAGGGGCGAATACGCTGCCCGGCTTCTTTCACCTCAGGTTTGGGCACAAGGGCTTGCGCCTCGCGGCCGCGATCCTGGCGCTCGTGCCGTGCCTCATTATCATCGTCGCGGAAGCGGCGCTCGGCGGCAAACTCATCGGCTACTTCCTGCCGCTACCCCAGGCGCTCGGCCTCAATCTTTCGCCAACGACGTTTTTCTCGGTTCTGGTGGTTGCTAGCGTTTTGCTCACAGTGTTCCTCGGCGGCATGCGTTCCGCCACATGGACGCAGTGTGTGCAGTTTGTCGTCCTTCTTGGCATTCTCGCCCCGCTCATTGCGGTTTCCGTTATTCGGACGAACCTGCCTCTCCCCCAGCTGACCTATGGAAGCCAGCTTGAAGAAATAAAGGCCCGCGAACAGGCGAAAGGCATCGTTACCGTTACACAACCTCAGCCGCTGAGCGAGGTCCTCCCGAAACCGGGAGCGCAGCCCGTTGTGCGTCCGGTCGAGCGCGCTTTCAGCGCATTAAGGCCGATGGATTTCCTGCTCCTGGTGTTCTGCCTGGCGACGGGGGTGGCGGCGCACCCCGCATTCCTGCCAAGGCTGAGCATGACGCCTAGCATTCTGGCCAGCCGCCGGTCTCTGGGCTGGGTCACTGCGATCGCTGGATTCGTGGTGCTAACGATACCGGCTTATGCCTTCTTTACGAAAGCGATGGCGGTCGAGGCGCTTATCGGCGTGCCTGCTTCCGATTTGCCGGCATGGGCGCGGACGCTTCAGCAGCTTGGGCTGATAAATCTGCCCGCCAACCAATTCGATACGTTCAACGCCGCTGCGCAGCGCGTGACATTTCACCGGGACAGCCTTGCGCTCATCCTGCCGATGGCTGGAAATCTGCCAAGGGTTTTCTTCGGTCTTGCCGCGGCATCCGCCCTTGCCGCGCTCTCGGCCTGCGCCGCGGGCCATCTCGTCGCCGCCGCCAACACGGTGAGCGACGACGTATATCATGGCACCTTGAATAAGACGGCCTCTCCGGGACGGCGCCTTCTGGTGGCGCGCCTGTCGATGCTCCTCTTCGCTGTGCTGGCCTTCATCATCATGCAGAACCTGGCGGCGGATCCGCTACGGTGGGCGATCGCAGCCTTTTCACTCAGCTCCGGGACATTCTTCGCCGTCCTTGTTTTAAGCGTGTGGTGGCGGCGATTGACAGCGATGGGCGCTTTCGCCGGGCTGGTTTCCGGCTTTGCCGTTACCGCGCTGTATTTGCGTGCGGGGGGAACGCCGCTTTTCGGGATCGACGCGCTGACGGCGGCAGCTCTTGGCGTTCCCGTCAGTTTCGTCGTCGCAATCGTTGTCAGCTTGGTTTCAAAAGCGCCCGACCAAGCCGCCTTGGAGGCAGTGGATGAGCTGCGCGTGCCGGCCGGGGAAACGCTTCAATCGCGCATGCTGCGTTTAGCCGCGCGGGCCAAGCCTTTCAGCAAAGCATAACCGAGCTTGCATTCATTCGCTTGCGCGACGTTAGATTACTATATCCCGAGAAGATAGCTTTCTTGGGAGCAATGCCTCGAGGCCTTTTTAATGCGCCATGACTTCCTGCACGCAGCCAAAGCCGGCTCTACGGGTGATCGCAGACAGCTTTTCCCGGAGATCGACCCCTATAGGACGGGCTGGCTTAAAGTTTCAGACAAGCACGACATTTATTTCGAGGAGTGCGGCTCGCCCACGGGCAAGCCTGCGCTGATGGTGCATGGCGGCCCCGGCGGCGGCTGCAATCCGGCCATGCGGCGTTATCACGATCCGGCTCGCTACAGGATCATCCTTTTCGACCAGCGCGGCTGCGGGCGTTCAACTCCCGCATGCGTGCCTTGAGGAAAACACAACCTGGGATCTCGTCGCCGACATGGAGCGCTTGCGCGAGCATCTCGGCGTCGCGGCGTGGCAGCTTTGCGGGGGCTCCTGGGGCTCGACGCTGTCGCTGGCTTATGCGGAGACGCACCCGGAGCGCGTCACCGAGATGCTCTTGCGCGGGATTTTTCTGCTGCGACAGGCAGAGCTCGACTGGTTCTATCAGGAAGGCTGCAGCTGGATTTTCCCGGACGCTTACGAACATTACGCCGCTGCGATCCTTCCCGCCGAGCGCGGCAACATGGTCGAAGCCTTCCACCGCCGCCTGACGTCGGGCAATCGCGAAATGGAGCTGGCGGCGGCGCGGGCCTGGAGTATGTGGGAGGGCACCACGCTTTCGCTGTTCCATGACCAGGAGCGCGTGCAGAGGTTCGGCAGCGAAAGCTATGCGCTCGCCTTCGCGCGGATCGAGTGCCATTACTTCATGAACAAGGGCTTCTTCCGCAGCGACAACCAGCTGATCGAGGATGCGGGCCGGATTGCGCATGTCCCCGGCACTATCATTCATGGCCGCTACGATGTGGTCACGCCGCTCAAGAACGCCTGGGATCTGGCCAAGGCTTGGCCACAAGCCGAGCTGCGCATTGTCCCCGACTCCGGGCACGCGATGACCGAGCCTGGCATCGTCCATGAGATTGTGACCGCCACCGACAAATATGCTTCGGCTCCGTAGTAGCGGCTTTTTATCCTAGGCCAGCGGGCTTGACCCGCGCTCCCCCCCTGTGAGAGCTAATGGAGTTGCCCAGGGCGTGGGCTTGGCAGTTTTTGTAACCGGTATTCCGATGTTGCTTTTAACGCATCTCGTCTTTGATGTGGCTTTTGCCGCGCTCCTCACTTTGAATGTGCTGCTTCTGCTGACGGTCTTTTCAAGCTCGATCAAGCTTTGGCCAACGCCCTCGACGAAGAGCTGGCAGCACTACACGTTCTGGCCGCTGTTCCGCGGCGGCCTCAGCATGACGCTGCTTTACGCGGTCCTCACGGCGCATTGGCCGCAGGATGGTGAGGTGTGGCGCTTCGCAATCGGGCTTCTCTGCGTCGCCGTCGGCTTCGGCGTTACGATCTATGGCTATTTCCACCTTGGCATCGAAAACACTTACGGCGCCGAGGAAGGCTTGGTGACCAAGGGTCTTTACCGGTATAGCCGCAACCCGCAATATGTGGCTTCCATTCTGGGCTATTTCGGCACCGCGCTCGCTAACGGCGAGATGCACACCGCGATCCTGTGCGGGCTTGCGATCCTGGTTTACGTTGTCATGCCTTTCACCGAGGAGCCCTGGCTGCAGCGGGCTTATGGCGATGCCTATCTCGCCTACAAAGAGCGAACGCCGCGCTTTCTTTAAGCTCGCCAAACGCGCCCGCAACAGCGTCCTTTCTCTCCTCGCGGGAGATGGACAGGATGAGGCGGGACACTCGGTGGGGGCGACTCATCTTCAGCAACGGTGGATCCGAGCGCTTTATCCAACTCCGATTAGAGTATCTGTGCGTTTCGTTTAATCGGACGCGGGACGAGATCGACCACGTTGTAGAAACGCCCTCGGGCGCCGCCGCGGATGCAGGCCCTGGCGATCGCGATGGCGAGATGGCTTTTGCCAGTGCCCGTTCCGCCGATCAGGACGGCATTGCGCTGCTCGGCCAGAAAGCCGCCGTTCGACAGATCGCGCACCAGCGCCTCGTTGATGGGCGTGCCGTCGAACGCGAAGCCGTCGAGGTCCTTGGCCAGCGGCAGTTTGGCGATGGTCATCTGATACTTGATCGATCGCGCCTGCTTCTCGGCGATTTCGGCCTTCAGAAGATCGCCAACGATGCGCGGCGGTTCGTGCTGACGCTTGATCCCGGACGCCATCACCTCATCGTAGGCGGCGCGCATGCCGTAGAGCTTCAGCTCACCCATCAGGGCGAGAATGTCGGTCCGTTCCATGAACTGTCCCTCCTCAAACTGTCGTAGCGGGCGCAATCGGCGGCAGGCGCGTGCTTGAGGCGCAGCGCTTCCGGCGTGGCGATGGTCAATGCGGGTCCGGTGTCTTTCTTGCGCGCCAGGATGTTCAGGATCACGCTGGACGAGTGGACGCCCTGGCTCAGGGCTTCCGCGCAGGCGGCCTCCACCGCCGGAAGCCCGTCGTCCAGCGCCGAGGCCAGGATCGCGACCATCTGCCGGTCGCCATCATCGGAGCCGCGCAGTTTGCGCCGCACATGGTCCAGCGATGATGGCAGCACCCAGTTCTTGAACGGTGCACCGTTCCGGAGCGCTCCAGGTTTTCTGGTCAAGACCGGCACGTAATGCCAGGGGTCATAGATGGTCTGGCCGCGCCCAAAGGAGCGAGCATGCTCGCCAACAATGGCGCCATCCTGCCGGATGACGATGCGATCGGCGTAAGCCTGAACCTCGACCGGGCGACCAACAGCCCGGGAGGAGACCGAGTATTTGTTCCTGTCGAAGGAGACGAGGCAGGTCTTCGACACCGAGGCCATGACGGCGTGAAAGCCGTCGAAGCGGCCGGGAACGGCAATCAGGCTCGACCGCTCCGCCTCGAATGCTTGCCAGATGGTCTGGTCCTTGAACTCGGGATGTTTGTGCGCCTTGGCGTAGGCCACACAGCGGTCGAGGAGCCACGCATTCAGTTCGGCGAAGCTCTTCACCCGCACTCTTGGCGTGAAGAAGCGTTCACGGATCAAGCCCACCTGGTTCTCGACCTGCCCCTTCTCCCAGCCCGATGCCGGCGTGCACGCCGTCGGCTCCACCAGATAATGGCTGCACATCTGCAAAAAGCGCCGATTGAACTGGCGCTCCTTGCCCAGGAACACCGTCTCCACCGCCGTCTTCATATTGTCGTAGATGCCCCGCGTGCAGGCGCCCTTGAAGAAGGCAAACGCGCTGGAATGGGCGTCGAAAACCATCTCCTGGCTCTCGCGCGGATAGACCCGCACGAACGGCATCCGGCTATGGCACAGCCGCATATGCGCGGCTTTCACCACCATGGTGATGCCGTTGATCACAACGGTCTCGTGGCTCCAGTCGAACTGGTAGGCTTCGCCGGGCGCAAACGTCAGCGGAACATAGGCTTGCGCTGAAGCGGCCCCGCGCGCTTTCCGCCAGCTCTTGGCGTAGCGCCGCACCGCATCGTAGCTGCCATCAAACCCAACATCGCGCAGCGTCTCGAAAATCCGCACCAGCGTAAGCCGCTCCCGCCGCGCCTTCGCCTCGTTCGCCGCCAGAAGCTCATCCAGCTGATCCCGCCACGCGCCAAGCTTCGGCATCGGCTGAACGCTGCGCTCGTAGTGGAACTCCGTCGTCTCCGACCGGATCGCCTTGCGCACCGTCCTTCGAGACAGCTTCAGATCCCGGCTGATCGCCTTGATCGGCTTCTTCTCGATGAAAAATGCGCGCCGGATCTTCGCTATCGTCTCCACAACCAGCATCCCAAACGCAGCCCCCAAGCTTCCGCCAGGGGCTTTGTGGACCCAATCGTCAGTGGGGTCCCGTTTGGACGCCGATTACCCCGCTGACGGGGGCCTTATTGCACGCCGAAACACATTTTGGGATGCCAAGCTTTGCATCAGGATTGCGTCGCAACCGATTCCGATTGTGCGCGCTCCGCTCTAGCAGGCTGCTGAAAAACTCCGAAGCTGACTGCCACAAGCCTGCGAAATGAGGTATGTGGCCGAGCTGAACCGAGGCGGATATGCTCAATCGGCATTCAGCTCGATCCTAGAGCGTGTCGGCGAAAGCCGAAAAACCTTTTTCAGCAGCCTGCTAGAGCCTATCCGCTTTTGATAGAATAAAAAGCGGGCTCTAAGTTTTTGTTTCATCATGCGTCTTTATCGGAAAACCGCTTCGCACTTTTCCGGACGCACTCTAGAATTTTGTTACCGGATGTGAGGCGGCGCTGAAAATGCGCCGCCGCGCTATTCCGCTGCGATTGCTTGCGCCGCGTTGAGCTTCTTCAAGGCGCGAGCGATCCACAGCCTCGTCAGCTTCTCGGGCAGGCTGTTCTGCCGAAGACGCTCATTCAGAGCCGGGAAATCGACGCGGTCGAGCGGCTGGTCCTGGTTGAAGCAGGAGAAGATCACCGTCCGCGCACCCGTCACCGGATCGATGTGCGCCTGCAGGCACTGTGCGCAGACTTCCTTCATCATGCACTGCATCGGAGAGTTGATGCTGCCGATGGCGGTATGACCCGGCTTCAGGAAGGGCTGCAGAAGCGCGTGCCGAGCCATGCCGACAGCCTGCATCATCCGATCCGAGCCGATGACAACCACATGCTCGGCCTCATTCAGCGGCACGGCCTGCTCGCCGAGGCGGCCTGAACCGTACTCCGCCATCGCCTGCACGATATTGCCGACGATGGTCTTGTCCTGCGGGCGCGTGGGCTTGAAGCCGGGGGCCTCATCGCAACACCACACGATAACGTCGGCGGCGCGCTCGATCTCCTCGACCTTGTAGCGATCCTGCATCGCCTTGTAACCGGCGAAATAGATCACCCGGCTGCCCGCCGCTCGCAACGCTGCTCCGATGGAGAACAGCACGGCATTGCCGAGACCTCCGCCGACAAGCGCAACGGTGCTGTTGGCGTGAATTTCGGTTGGACTGCCGGTCGGACCCATCAGGACCACGTTCTGGCCGGGCTGCAGCGTGGCGCAGAGATTGGAGCTGCCGCCCATCTCCAGCGCGATGATCGAAATAAGCCCGCGCTCCTTGTCGGTCCATGCGCCCGTCATCGCCAGACCTTCCATTGTTAAGAGCGTAGGCGGGACGCCCGGCTCCTCAAGGCGTTGCGATGACATTTCGTAGTTTTGCAGACGGTAGAACTGGCCGGGATGGAAGGCCCGCGACTGGGCTGGCGCCTTGAGCACAACTTCAACGATGGTCGGCGTGAGCCGGTTCACGGCGTGCACACGCGCCTGCAATTGATCGCGGCATTGGGCGATCAGCTCGGCTCCCGAAATCGCAGACGCCGCCTCTCTTTGCGCCAGCACGCGGCTGATGAGCGGATAGCCGCGCTTCGCGCTGCCCATGGCCTTCACGACGTTGCCGAAGAAGCTCGGGTGCAAATCGCCGAAGTAACTGATGAAGCGGCCATCATCGCCGCGGTGCATGAGGACGTGATCAACGTCCGGCTTGCACAGCGCGCGCGCTGGCGTCACCGGATTGCCAGCCTCGTCCACGGCCTGGAAGTATTTGCCGTCGAGCTTGACGCGCTTGTCCTCGCGCGCCAGCACGGTATTGGGCTGGGTTCCGGCGGCAATCAGAATGGCGCGCGCCGGCAGCACAACCTCGGTTCCGTCCGCCTTCTTGCAGCGCAGGCCTGCCGCATACTTGAAACGGTCAACCTCAACCGCGACCGGCGAAAGACTCTCGGCGAAACGCACGCCTTCCTCCATCGCTTTCGCAACTTCCTCGTGGTTCAGCGTGTAGGAGGGGCTTTCCGTCAGCTTTCTGCGATAGGCGATGGTTGCGCCGCCCCAGAAGTCGAGAAGCTCGGCGAAATGAGGCGCGCGGCCTTCCAAGGCTGCTTTTTCGCGCTCGGCACGCAGAGCTTTCGCGTGCGTGAGAAACTCCTCGGCGATCTCAGTCTCTTCCTCCGTCCAGGACGCGCGCACCGCATCCTCGCCGCGCTCGGCCGCAAGAGCATGATAGCGCGCGGCAAACTTCTCGACCTGACGGACATAATAGGAAAGGCTCTCCGTACCGGTGTCGATCGCGGTAAGCCCGCCGCCGATGACCACAACAGGCAGGCGGATCTGCAGGTTCGCGATGGACGACATTTTGGCCGCGCCCGTAAGCTGCAGGCCCATCAGGAAATCGCTCGCCTCGCGCACGCCTCGCGCCAAATTGTTCGGCATATCGATGACGGTCGGCCGCCCCGCGCCCATGCAAAGGGCGACGTGATCGAAGCCCATCGCCCAGGCATCATCCATGGTAACCGTCGCGCCGCCGCCGAAGCGCACGCCGCCGAACGCTGCGAATTGCGAGCGGCGTTCCAGAAGGATGCGGATCAGCTTCAGGTAATTCTTGTTCCACCGGACGGTGATGCCGTATTCGGCCACGCCGCCAAAGCCCGCCATCACGCGGTCGTCGAGGTTCTCATAAAGCGTTTCGACGTCGCGCACCGGGTCGCAGGGGTCGATGTCCAGGGGCTCGAGCTTCAAGCCGTCGATGGCTACTACCGTATGGCCATCGTTCATGAGGTGATGCGCGAGCGTGAAGCCGGCCGGTCCCAAGCCGACGATCAGAACCTTGCGCTTCGGAATCGGGGAGCGGCAGCGGGCGGCGAATGTCGAGCGGATTCCAACGCGTGAGCAGCGAATAGATCTCGAAGCCCCAGGGCAGGCCCAGCACATCCTTCAGGATCGCCGTTTCCGCCTGCGGAATGTCGACCGGCTCCTGCTTCTGGTAGATGCAGGCCTTCATGCAGTCGTTGCAGATGCGGTGGCCGGTGGCCGCCAGCATGGGATTATCCACCGCAATGGTGGCGAAGGCTCCGAGAACATGCCCCTGCGCGCGCAGCGTATGCATTTCGCTGATCTTTTCGTCCAGCGGGCAACCGGCGAGGGTCACGCCGAAAGGCGACTTCTGGAACGCTCCCGTTTTGCGATCCTTCAGCCCTTTGCGGCAGGAATCCTTGCCCTGGTTGTGGCACCAGATGCAGTAGTTTATCTGGTCCAGCGCCTGCTGGCCCGTCATGCCTTGGTCGGTGAGGGCGAAGCCGTCGCGCGAGCGCCATTCATGCTCGGGAAGGCACAGCATCGTCACGCCATTGCGCTCGATGGTGGTCGTCGGAACCAACCGCTGGAAGTCGATCTTGTGAGGCACGCGGAATAGCGTCCCGCCCTCGTGAAATGCGCGACCCTCAGGCGTAAGCGTCGCCCATGCGGCATAGCGCAGCGCCGTGTCCAGCCATTCCTTGCGTTCGTTGCGCTCCCAGGCGTCGACATGGGTTGCGAAGGAAACCTCCGTCAGCCTCTCGCCCATCATCTGTTCAAGCTCCGCGCGCAGCGCAGCGCCGTCGAAGGCGGATGGATCGGCGTATTTCTTGACGGCCTGCCTTTGCACGAACAGCCGCTTACAGGAATGGACGGGGTCGAGGTGCTTGGTCTGGGCCACCACCTCATCGAGGGCGTCTTGAATTCCAAACAATTCGGCGACGAAGTCGTCCAGGATCGGCCCGAGCGAAGTAATGAGATGGCTCTCGGCCTTGTCTTCCAGCGCATCCGGGGCTGCGCGGGCAGCGAGCAGGCTCTCGTGCAAGGCCGGGTCCTGCGCCGCGACCTGTTCAAGGAAACGCTTGTCGAGCGAGATCAGCCCCTCGCGCGTGGCGAGCGAGGCGAAAGTCGCGCCGAAGCCCAGGGTAGCAGCATCCATGGTTCAGTCCTCGGTTCGGGCTTGGCTGTCACGCCAGACCGCTCAGGGGGTGGCAGGTAAGGATCGCAGGTCCAAAGCCAAGACAGCGCCTATCGCGAATGCGGCGCACGTGCAGGACGCTTTGCGGTTTCCAGAGAGCCGTTAATAAGGAATTTTATTCTGCGTCTAGCATAACGAGGTGGTTCGGTAAAAGGTTCTCTTTCGCCGCAGAGGGGGGGAAATGCGTTGCAAGGTGCTCTCCGATCCGACCTATGGCTTCAATCAGGCCCTTTACGGGACGGCCGTGACCGATATCGGCTGTCAGCTGATCTATGATCATTTTCCATTCCTCGTCCGGCACCTTCTGGTGGACTTCGGAATCGACCACGATTTCCGCATAGCGCTCAGCCACGGAGATGAAAAGAAGAACTCCCGTATGGCCCGTCGTTGTGTAGATGTCCTGCGCGAAGAATTGTTGCATGGCCCGTTGATGCGCACGGTTTCGCATGACGCCCCGCGGAACGAGCGAGTACCGCAAACCGGGATAATGAAGGATGAGGGTGAGCCCGGCGAAGACCGCGAGCTGGATGATGTAGATGGATTGCACCGGCATCCACGTCCAGTGGATGAGCGGCCACGGCACGGCAAGTGCAATGAGAGCACCCCACATGTAGGGCACATAATAATATCCAGCGCTAGCGCGCGCGATCACCGCAACAATCTCCGCCGACGTCTTATTCTCCGCCTTGGTGATGGCGTTCTCGACGTCCAGCTTTTCTGTTTCCGAAATCACGATAGCCGCTCCCTACCAATCTCCAGATGCGCCGCCGCCACCGAAATCACCGCCACCGCCCGACCAGCCGCCTCCCCCGCCGCCGCCGCCACGTCCGCCCCCGGACCAGTCTCCGGGGATGAAGATGGGCGCCGCTATAGCCGCCTCGGCGGACGTACGGTCCCCCTGACATCGGCGGACCTCCCTGTTGCGATTGCACCCAGAGCACGAAAAGAAAGATCGCGATAATAAAGACAAGCGTAATCAGCTGTTCGTTGTCCCCTGCGTCGCGCTTTGCCGGCCTCGCGGCAGCGCGCTCTTTAACGGCTTCGGCGTCCCCCAGCAGCACGTCCCGGATGTCCTGCACGCCTGCCTTGACACCAGCCGAGAACTCGCCACGCTTGAAACGCGGCAGGATCGCATTCTGGATGATGAGCTTCGAAAGCGCATCGGTCAGCTGCGGCTCGAGCCCGCGGCCAACCTCGATGCGCACCTTACGGTCGTTCGGCGCTATGATGAGAATAACGCCGTTGTTCGTACCCTTCTGCCCTATGCCCCAGGCGCGGCCAAGCTGATACCCGTAGTCTTCGACGGGATAGCCTTGCAGAGAATTGGTGGTGTAAACCACGAGTTGGTCGCTGGATTTAGCTTCCAGCGCCTGGAGGTCGCTTTCAATCGCCGCCCTATCCTCGGGCGTCAGAAGGTTCGCGTTGTCGACGATGCGCCCCGTCAAAGGCGGGAATTTCAGATCCGCCCTCGCCGCCTGCGCAAAGACGACGACGGCAAGCAGCACCCAAAAAACGGCGGCGAAGCGCTTAATCGACAACGAAAAACCCCTCGCGCCGTCCTTCTCCCGCCGGGAAAAGGGACGGTGTTGCAAAGCCCATAGGCTTCCTCTCCCATGGGGAGAAGGCGGGGTGAGGGGTGAGGCGGAAAGCATATAATGCCCCGCCACTAAGACTTGCGCGGACCGAAATCGACCTTCGGCGTCTCCAGCTCCTGCGGCGCAACTTCGAACGTCGCCATATCCTTTGCGTTCGAGTAGAGAATAGATTTCCAGATCCGGCCGGGGAACGTATTCAACTCGGTATTATACTGTTGGACCGCCCCGATATAATCGCGCCGGGCGATGGCGATGCGGTTCTCGGTCCCTTCAAGCTGGCTCTGCAAAGCCAGGAAGTTTTGCCCGGACTTGATGTCGGGATAGCGCTCGGACACCGCAAGCAACTGCCGAAGCGCGCCGGTGAGCTGGTTCTGCGCCTCCGCGTACTTTTTCATCGCCTCGGGATTGGTGAGAACATCCGGCGGCAGGGTGATCTGCGCCTGCGTTGCCTTCGCACGCGCCTCGGTGACGCCGGTCAACACCGATTTCTCCTGATCTGCGAACCCCTTAACAGACTCGACAAGGTTCGGAATGAGATCGGCCCGGCGCTTATATTGATTCTGGATCTCCGACCACTTCGCCTTGGCTTGCTGCTCGTATGTCGGGATTGTATTGACCCCGCATCCGGATAGCATGAGCGTGGCTGCAATGAGCGCGGCAAAGGGCATAACACGGATGGATTGACGGTTGAGCACTTCCGACTCCCCTAAAAAATTATAAGCCTACAAGAGGTAATGCGGCAAAGCCAATGCTGCAAATCGAATCTGATGTCGCGCCCAAAGAAAGCAAAACGGCCCGCTAACGGGCCGCCTTGCCGGAAAGGAAGGGAGAGGGCAGGCTTACTTCAAAGGCTGGTACGCCCCGCAGAAATGGTAGTTGAAGCCGACCTTGAATGATTGCGCGGTGAAACGGTCGTTCCAAAGGTAGCTATCCGGCGTTGTAATCTGATTGGTGTTGAATTCGAAATAGAGATATTCGGCCTTGAGGCTCCAGGCGGGATTGATCAGGTATTCGACGCCGCCACCGCCCGTCCATCCGCTCAGGCCACCGTGCGTGTAGGAACTCGGGGTATTATCGGACACCGTCTGGCTGCCGTCGTAGTAAGCATAACCGCCTTTGATATAAAGGAGGGTCGGGCCCCACGTATAGCCAGCCCGGCCGGTAATGTCGAAGTAATAGCCCGAGGTGACCCTGCTGACCGCTCCCAGGCCGCCGCCCACTTCGGTCGTCGAGTGGCTGAGATCCATACCACCGATGTCAACTTCGGGGCCAATAACGAGGTTGCCGAGCTGATAGGCGTAGCCGATCTGACCTCCGCCGACTAAACCGGTTGCATCAGCGTTGAACGATATATCATTGGGACTGATGACGTGGTTGATGTCGCTAAAATCAGCCGTGCTCCAGGCGCCGCCAATGTGACCGCCGATATAGTAGCCCGTCCAGGTCGAATAGGCGACGACAGGGCCATCCTTGTAGCCAGGAGTGTAAATGTCGGCGGCGTTGGCCGCGCTAGCCACGCCGAGCAGCGCAACGATTGCCGTGGCGGTGAGTGTCTTGTGCATGTTCCAATTCCCAAAATTGCCAACGCCAACCGATCGCTCAGGCCGGGCCGATAGAGAATCCCCGTATCTGTTATACTTAGCTTGATTCGCGATTATGCACGGCGCCAGCGTGGGGCAAGCCGTGAACAAGCATCTGAATGTTGCTAAATTGCTACGGCTATACTTTGCCGTCTGTTATCACCTGAATTCACGTCCCGTAATGGCGATAAGCAAAAACAAACGTGATTACCCCGGTGTTTCCGCTAATTCCATCGTCATGGCCGCCCCTGAGGCAGCCATCCAGAAGAATATAAGGCACTTCAGTTTAGTGACTGGATGGCCGGGTCAAGCCCGGCCATGACCTTGGCACGAAGTCGCCCGTGTTTTCAGACCTTCTTCTATCAGCGGAAACAGCGGGGTAATCAAGAAAACAAAAAGGCCCGCTTTCGCGGGTCCGTTTTCTATATGTGCTCGATTTGCTTCTGAATTCCCTCTCGTTGAGGCTTGCCCTAATTTCGGGAAATCATCAAAAGAAGAAACGTGCAGTCGCGGCCACAGCGGCTGTCACTGGTGTGGCGAGTGCGGGTGGCGCGTCAGCACGACTATTCTAACCTCCCTAGTCATGGCCGCCCTTGAGGCGGCCATCCAGGAAACTAGCCGATGGATGGCCGGGTCAAGCCCGGCCATGACTATAGGCCGGGAAACGCGGCCAGATAGGTGCTCCGCCCCCGAGGCTCAGCGGCGGAGAAAGGCGAAACGGCTTGCTCGTGCGAGCCATTTCACCAGCCAGAACAGGCAGCGCCTATTTCAGAGGGGCGTAAACGTTTCCGAAGTGGTAGTTGACGCCAACTTTGAAGGAGTCGACGGTGTAGTCGCGCTCCCAGCCGTACGTCTTGCCTAGAGCAGGATTGGCCCAGCTATAGTTGTTCCCGCTGAAATCGAAATACAAATATTCTGCCTTAACGCTCCAGCAAGGGGCGAACAGATATTCGATACCACCGCCAGCGGTCCATCCGTCAAGCCCACTCGAGCTGGTAGACCATGCAACAGGTCCTCCAACAGCGGGGGCGTAATAACCACCGACTTGGGTGTTGTTATCGAGGTAGGCCCAACCGCCTTTGATGTAGAACAGAGCCGGGCCAGCCGCATAGCCGAGACGGCCAGTTACGTCGGCGTAAAAGCTGGCGTCGTCCTTCGACCAAAGATAACCACCGGTTCCAGCAGCATGATATGCGGAATTATTCCAGCTATTGGTCAGGCCCGCGCCGCCGAAATCGGCTTCGAAGCCGAGCACGAATGAGCCCGCCTGGAAGTTATAGCCGAGAGTGCCGCCGCCGAACACGCCGCTGTTGTTCCCGCCAAAGCCGTTCCCGGCGAAGTAATTGTATCCGTCGGTTTCGCTGAAGCTGTTGCCGCCCCAAGCACCACCGACATGACCACCAATATAGAAACCGGTCCAGGTCACAGGCGGAACATAATAGGACGGACCGCCCTTCCAGGGACCTGAGGAAGGATATATATCCGAGGCGTTAGCTGCGCCAGCTGCGCCAACGAGGGCCGCGATCGTCGCGGCAGCAAGTGTCTTCTTCATAGTCATTTCCCAGATTGACCAGATAACGCACACGCAACGCTCACCGGTTAAAGGAAGCAGGACCACGTGCGTCAAGCTAGACTGATTCGTGGTCTTCAAAGCCATTTATTGACTATTCAACCTAGAAAACCAGAAGAGTGTGGCGCGAATATCTCAAAAAAAACCACCTCCGGTCGTACTGGCGATGCATGTACACTTAAGCGTGCGAGGTTAAGGATTTTAACCTTTTGTTAACTTTCTTGGACTTGATAACCCCGTTGCTTCCGCCGCCCTCAATTCGGAATCCGGCTACAGGCCAACTGGCTTTTTGTTTGACCGTTGCGAAAGGCGGCATCTCGTTTTTGACCATTAGACCAACTTGCGTTTGCGTTTGGCTGCCTGTTCCCGGATCTTAGGAGAAAGCGCCTTGCCGAGAGGTTAATGGCTATAAGCCATTGATATCGCTATATGAAATGTCAGACACTGCCGCCACACCGCACTGACGAAGCCAGCGAATATAGTTAATACGCCCCGCCCGAAACATATTTAACGGACTTTTGCGCGCCCACTTTCGTCCAAAAATACATTTCCTTAACGTGTCTATTTTTGGCATAAAGTTGAGTATTTTCAATGGGATAGGAGGCCTGTTCGCCCGGCCGGACGCGGCCGCTCTGATGTTTTGGACCTTTGGGGGGCGCAAATTCAGGCCGGAAATAAATGCCATTAACCATCACGGGTTAACGCATAAGCGGCTTACCGTAATGGCGTGCCAGTCGATTGTAAGGCGCCTAAGGCTTACTAGGCGGAGATAGCGGGGTAATCAAGTTCCTGGACAGCGGTGACGCGATTTCATTTGTTTCGCAGCCCGCAAAAGCAAAACGGCCCGCTTTCGCGAGCCGCTTCGCTGGCCAAAATAAGGCTCAAATCTACTTCAGAGGCGCGTAGACAGTGTTGAAGTGGTAGTTGATGCCAACCTTGAAGGTGTTGACGGTCAACTGAGCTGTCGAAGTGGTCGGTGAAGGTCCGCACGTGCCATCGCAGTTGCCAGTAAGGTTGTCCAGGATCCATTGTGGTTCAGCTTGCCGAAGTCGAAATACAGATATTCGGCTTTGACGCTCCAGTTCGGGCTCCACATATATTCGATACCGCCGCCGATCGTCCAGCCATCGAGCGAACTGTCCGTATACCACGAGTTGCCGACGAGTTTGCCGAAGCCGAAGGAACTCGCGTCATCGAGATAAGCCCAACCGCCTTTGGCATAGAACAAAGCAGGGCCAGCTGCAAAGCCGAGACGGCCCGTCACGTCAGCATAGAAGCTGCCGTCCTGCTTGTTCCAGTAGTTGTTCCCTGATGGCACGCTGTAATAGTTGGTGCCAGTGAGGCCAACGCCGCCGAAATCGGCTTCGAAACCGAACACGAAAGCGCCGGTCTGGTAGTTGTAGCCGACCGTGCCGCCGCCGAACACGCCGTCATTCGTAGTTCTTCCAGCCGTCAGATATGATCCGCCGGTGCCGCCATCCTGCCTATAATAGTCTCATTGTAATTGTAATTGTTGCTCGAGGTCGCCCCACGCGCCGCCGACATGCGCACCGAGGTAGAAGCCCGTCCAGGTCGTTACCGGCGCGACGTAGGTGTCCTTCAAGCCGCCGCGCGAGGGAGCGTACATATCTGCGGCGTTAGCTGCACCAGCCACACCAGCAAAAGCCGCAACAGCGGCGACTGCAAGTATCTTCTTCATAGCGATTCCCCTAGATTGCCCAGAAACGCAGACGCAACACTTACCTGTTGAAAGAAAGAGACCCAGACGAAGGGTCATAAATCCACATGGCTATAGCTAGCGTGATTCGTGGTCGCAAAAACCTTTTTACAAGGATTCAGGCCAGAAAAACCCGAGGCATGTGACCAAAACACTCCAGAAATCAATGAAAAGTTGAAAATACAATTCATGACAAAATCTAAAGGCACCCTCGGAACTCGATTTTATTCTATCGCATTGCTTGGATCGGGCGATGCACTTCGAACAGCTGTTCTTTATAGCCTTAAAAAGCAAAACGGCTCGTTTACACGAGCCGCTTCGCTGGCCAATATAGGGCGCAAGTCTACTTCAGAGGTGCGTAGACAGTGTTGAAGTGGTAGTTCAGGCCGACCTTGAAGGAGTTGACGCTCAGGTCGTGGTTGAAGTTCCACGTCTTGCTGCAGTAATCGGTCCAAGAAAAATTGTTCCCGGCCGAAATCGAAATGCAGGTATTCAGCCTTGACGCTCCAATTTGGGCTCCACATATATTCGATACCGCCGCCGATGACCCATCCATCGAGGCCATTCGAATTCGCCGCCGACCAGTTACCCCCCCCAGTGAGGAGCCGTAACCGCCGAAGGAGGCATTGTCGTCGAGGTAAGCCCAACCGCCTTTGACGTAGAACAGCGCCGGGCCGGCTGCAAAGCCGAGACGGCCAGTCACGTCAGCATAGAAGCTGCCGTCGTCCTTCGCCCACATATTTCCGTATTTCCCAGAGGCAACACCGTCATTCCAGTTGCCGGTCAAGCCAGCGCCGCCAAAGTCGGCTTCGACGCCGAACACAAATGCGCCGGACTGGTAGTTATAACCAACCGTGCCGCCGCCGAAGACGCCGCTGTTGTTGTTGTTCCAGCCGTAGTTGACCGGGTTGTTGTTCCAGTTGTCGTTGTAATAGCTGTCGTAGTACCCATTGTCGCCGTCTTTGATGTCGGCCCAGAAACCACCGACATGCGCACCGATGTAGAAGCCCGTCCAGGTCGTCACCGGAGCGACGTAAGTGTCTTTCATCCCACCCGCGGGAGAGTACATATCGGCGGCGTTAGCTGCTCCAGCCACACCAGCCAAAGCAGCAATTGCTGCGACTGCAAGTGTCTTTTTCATAGTCATTCCCCTAAATTGCCCAGAAACGCAGACGCAACCCCTACCGATTAATCCAGAGATACTCGGCATTCCGAGATCCACTGCAGCAGAGCTAACGTGATTCGCCGTCTTCCCGGCGGGTGAAGTTACACAGGAGACCGAGAACTGAGAGGAGTGTTGCGAAAATACTTCTATTTTTCTACTATTAGTAGTTATTCTAACTTTTATATTGCAACTGTAGCGTGTATTAACAGCAGATTAACGGGATAAATGCCTTTCACAAACTCAAAAAATCGCTCTTTCGCAGCGGGAAGCTGCTGATTCGACGGCCTTCTGCTAAATGATTCCCGCACCCGGTGAGCGCATGGACAAATCAGAAAGCTCCTGCACGCAGAAAAAGGCGAACACGCTCATGGCGAATCGCGTTGGGGGTTGCTCACGGAAATTCGCCAGATCGTGCCGTTCGCGTCCTCGCTCACCAAAAGGGACCCGTCTTTCGCCGTGACAACGCCCACGGGACGGCCCCAGACGCGATTCTTGTCAATGACGAAGCCGGTGAGGAAATCCTCGTATTCGCCGGCCGGTTGGCCATCGCGCATGATGATGCGGACGACCTTGTAGCCCGTGCGGAGTGAGCGATTCCAAGAGCCGTGGAACGCGACGAACGCCGAGCCGCGATAGTCGGATGGAAACGCGGTGCCGGTATAGAACGTCATCCCGAGCGGAGCGGAATGTGGCTGGATCAGGACATCAGGGTTCTTTACTTTGCCGGCGAGGTCCGGCCTTGCGCCCCTCCAACGCGGATCTTCGTGGTCGCCCATGTAGCGCCAGGGCCAGCCGAAGAAATCCCCTTCACGGACGCGGGTCACGTAATCGGGCACGAGATTGTCGCCGAGGCCGTCGCGCTCGTTCGTCGAGCAATAGAGTTCGCCGCTTTCGGGGTGAACCGCAAGGCCAACGCAGTTGCGAATGCCGGTCGCGAACGTCCGCCGGTCTTTTCCCTTCGGGGGTGAAGACTAGCACATTGGCGCGGCTCTCCTCCGAGCCCCACGCTGCTCCAACGCCGTGCTCGGCTTCCCACCTTTTGATCTCCTCCGGGCTTTTCTTGCGCATGTCTTCCGCGTCGTTCGATTCCGAGCCGACCGAGACGAACATGCGCGTCCCATCCTTCGAGAAGGCCACATCGCGCGTAACGTGGCCTCCGGAGGTTGGAGCGAGTTTGTCCACGATAACCTCCGGCGCGGACCGCGGCGCGAGATCGCCATTGGCATACGCAAAACGGATGACGCGGTTGTTCTCGGCGATATAGAGCCATGTGGGGTCTGGCCCTGCCGGGTAGAAAGCGATGCCGAAAGGCGCGGACAGGTCGCTCGCATAGGTGGCGATCTTCGCCGCGGAGCTTCCGTCGGCGCTGGGCCTCAGGACCCGCACGTTGCCTGCCGCCGACTCCGCGACGAAGATGTCCCCGTTCGGAGCGGACCGGAGCGTGCGGGGCTGATCGAGGCCTTCGGCAAATAGGTTGACCGTGAACCCATCCGGCACGCGGGGTTTTGCGTCCGCTGGGCGCTTTGCTTCACGAGGGCCGTTGCTGGCGGATCGTGTTGCGTAGGGTGGCGGCAAATCTTCGAGCGTTATCCGGTGCCGAAGGCCAGGACGATCCGCGCGCCAATCGCCGAAAACGGATGGGGTCGCGGCGGACTTTTCCGCTTGCTTCGCATCGCTGTCTTCGATGGCCCAAAAAGCGGCTGCGAGACCGGCGCCCATGAGCGCGGCAATGAAAAAGACTGAAACCCGAAAAGTGCCCATCACACGAACCAGATACTTGCGCCGATCCGCACATAAGCGTGCTTCGGCGCTAAGGGTCCAGTCCAGCCAATCAAATTACCGTGGAAAAAGTAGATGGTCCCAAGGCGGGAATTGGGCCCTGGACTACTTCGAGACGGGCTTGTCTGCCCTTGAAGAAAACACCGACTCCAACTCGGCCTGCTCCTCGGGCGTAAGCGGTCGAGCGCTTGCGGTCTCGGGCTGCGGACGCCTTACGACGACGCGGGCAGCCAGGAGAATTCCGCCCAGCGACGAGCACTATCGGCGCGAACCATAAGAGCAGCGTATTCCAGTGAAGCCTCGGGTTCAGAAGCACGAACTCACCGTAGCGCGCCACGATGTAGTCGATCACCTGCTTGTTGCTCTCGCCCTTTTGGAGCTGTTGCCTTACGAGGAGCCGCAAATCCTTGGCGAGTGAGGCGTCGGAATCGTCGATCGACTGGTTCTGGCAGACGAGGCAGCGAAGCTCTGCCGAAATTTCTCTGGCGCGCGCTTCAAGAAGCGGATCTTTGAGTTGCTCCTGCGGGTCTACCGCGAGGGCTGATCCTGCGCAAAGCGCGAAGAGAAAACCGACGATCAAGGCGTGGATAGGCGAGCGCATGTTCTACTCCGCCGGTGCGGGCGCCGAGGGAAACGGCGCTTTCGTGGCTCTCTGCGGCAGGCCGATCCTCAGCCTGCGGTCGAGCAACGAGACCAAACCGCCCAGAAACATGATGAGCGCTCCGCCCCAAATCCAACGGACAAAGGGATGGTAGTAAGCCCGGATTGAGTATGCGCCCTTTTCTTCGTTGCCGAGAACGACGTAAACGTCGCCCATTGGCCGGGGCGAAATTCCGGCCGCTGTGGTGACTTGCGGCGGCGCATCGTATTTCCGTTTCGACGTTGTGATGGTCCCGATCAGGCTGTCGCCGCTCTTCAAATCGAAATCGCCCGCGAACTCGGCGTAGTTCGGGCCGGCCTGCTCGTACACCTTCTTGAAGGTGAGCTGATAGCTGCCGAGATCGATGGTGTCGCCGATTTTCAGCACGGCGAGCCGCTCGACATTCCAAGCGGTCGCTCCCGCGATCCCGATAACCGTGACGGCAAGGCCGATATGCCCAAGCGTTGCGCCGAATTGCCCGCGGCGCATGTTCCAGATCCGGCGCGCGGTCTCCGATAAGGGCGCGGACATGAAACGCGCCCGCCACAACACTTCCCAGACGGAGCCCGCGAGAACCCACGCTCCGAGCGCAATCGCGAGCGACTGCTTTCCGTCCGCGCCAAATGCGATTGCGGCTCCGCCCGCGATCACCGCTATGATGGCGGCGACGCTTAGCCGCTTTGCCGCTTCACCCAGGCTGCCGCGCTTCCAGGCGAGGAATATGCCGAAGGGAACAGCAAGCAGAAGCGGCATGAAAATCCAGACCACCGTTGAATTGAAGAACGGGCCGCCGACCGAGATTTTGTCTCCCGTCAAGGCTTCGAGCGCCATCGGATAAAGCGTTCCGACAAGCACGATCCCGCAGGACACCGTCAGTAGCAGGTTGTTGAGGACGAGGCTGCTCTCGCGGGAAATGATGGAGAAGGCAGTGCTACCCGAAAGTGCGCTCGCACGCCAGGCGAACAAAGCCAGGCCGCCCGCTGTAAAGGTGCTGACAATCACAAGGATAAAGACGCCGCGCGCGGGGTCCGAGGCGAAGGAGTGCACCGACGTCAGCACGCCGGACCGGACGAGGAACGTCCCCAGCAGGCTGAAGCTGAAGGTGAGGATCGCAAGTAGAACTGTCCAAGCTTTCAAGCTGTCCCGCTTTTCCATCACGACGGCGGAATGGAGCAGCGCCGTGCCTGTGAGCCACGGCATGAGCGATGCGTTCTCAACCGGATCCCAGAACCACCAGCCGCCCCAGCCCAGTGTGTAGTAGGCCCACCAGGAGCCCACCGCGATGCCGATGGTGAGGAAGATCCAGGCCGCGAGCGTCCAGGGCCGCACCCAACGCGCCCACGCGGAATCGATGCGGCCAAGCAGCAGCGCGGCGATGGCGAAGGAAAAGGCCATCGAGAACCCGACATACCCCGTGTAGAGCAGCGGCGGATGGATCGCGAGCGCCGGGTCCTGAAGGATCGGGTTCAGCCCTTGCCCTTCGATCGGCGGCTGCGCGATTCGGAGGAAAGGATTCGAGGTCGCGATGATGAAAAGTACAAACGTCGCCGAAATCGCGCCCTGAATTGCCAGCACGGCGGACCGAAGATCGAGGGGCAGGTTTGCGCCAAAAAGCCAGACAGCCGCGCCGAAAGCCGACAGGATCAGCACCCACAGAAGCATCGAGCCTTCGTGGTTGCCCCAAACACCTGAGATTTTGTAGAGAAGCGGCTTTGCGGAGTGGGAGTTCTCGTAGACGTTCGCCACCGAAAAATCGGACGCGACATGCGCCCAGATCAACGCAAGGAAAGAGCCCGCGATCAGTGCGAAAAGAATGGGGGCCGAGGCGTCGGCCATCGCCATGAGCCGCGAATCCCGCGTGCGAAGCCCGATCATAGGGGCACCGAACTGGATGAGCGCAACGAACAACGCGAGGATCAGGGCGAAGTGGCCCAATTCAACGATCACGGCTTCTAACTCCTAAGCCTTCAGGTGCCCGGGGCTTTTTGCTGGCCGCCCTGCTCCTGCCAGCGGCCATTTTTCTTGAGCGCCGCGGCCACCTCGGGCGGCATGTATTTCTCGTCGTGCTTGGCAAGCACCGTATCGGCCACGAACACGCCATCCGCGCCGATCTTTCCTTCCGCCACCACGCCTTGACCTTCGCGGAACAGGTCGGGAAGGATGCCTTTATAAGTCACAGCCAGCGACGCAGCATTGTCCGTGACCGTGAATGCGGTGACCGCATCGCCCTCATGCCGGATGCTACCTGTCTTCACAAGCCCGCCAAGCCGGAACCGCGTTCCAGGCTTCGGTACATTCTTCTCAACTTCCTCGGGGCTCATGAAAAACGTGACTTGAGTTTTGAGCGCACTCAAAACGAGCGTGGAGGCGAGCCCGATCAAGGCAAGCCCGACGACAATGACAACCGCACGGCGTTGCTTTCGCGTCATGATTTCGGCGGCCCTCCACTAGCGCTCGGCATAACCAGCCCCAACCCCTGGGTGAGCGCATCGATCTGTTCTAGTGCCTTGGCGTCGGATGCAAATTCCTGTCTGGCTGTCGCCGCGGCGTCCTGCGCCTTGTCCGTCTCCTTCAGCACGGCGTAGGAGCGGATCAGCCTCAACCACCCTGCAAGATCCGATTTATTCTCTTTCAGCCGCTCGGCAAGCCGCTCCACCATGCCGCGGATCATTTTGCCCTGCTCGCCCTCAATCGGGATGGCCGCAGGCTGCTGCGGGACAGCGCTTTCCTGCTGAGGGGCGCTCGCGTTTCCGCCCGCAAATGCGAAGCTCAGCTCCTTTGTAATCGCGTCAATCTGCTCAAGCGCGCTTACATCCGAGGCGAATTGCTCGCGCGCTGCGATCATCGCGCCCTTCGCCTTGTCTGTGTCCTTCAGGACAGCGTAAGACCGGATGAGCATCAGCCACCCTTGCAGATCCGACTTATCCGTTTTGAGCCGCTCGGCAAGCCTTTCGACCATGCCGCGGATCATCTTCTGTTCCTCGCCGCGCTCCGCCGAGGCACTTTGATCGGTACTCTTGTTTTCTTCAGGCGCGGTATTGTTGTCCGCCGCCGCTGTGAGCGCTTGCAGACGCTGCATCACGACATTTCTCAAAGTCGGATGGAGTTGTCCCGCAAGCAGGTCGCGGTAAATCTTCTCCGCGTCTGCTTTCTTGCCGTCCTGTTCGGCGAGGAGCGCGCTCCAGAAACGGCCGCGCAGCGAGTTCGGGTTGCGCTTCAACGCTTCGTGCAGCGCTTGATTGGCCTGATCCGAAATGAAGCCATCATTCGCAAAAGTCAGCGACTCCGCGAGGCCGAGATACATGCCTTCGGTTTCGCCGCCTGCGTCTATCCCTCTTTGATAGGTGTCCGCCGCTTTTTCGAAGAGGCCACTCTTGAAATAAATTGAGGCAAGAGCCGCCCAGCCAGTCACGTCCGCAGGGTTCTGCCTCAGGCGGCGCTCCATGTTGGCGACCTGGACATCGGCGGTCTGCTCTCCGAGGGGAGCATTCAGACGCGCTTCCAACGGCTGATCGGAAAGCCCGGGCTTTCCATAATAGACGTAGGTGCCGATAGTCCCGAGCGAGAGCAGCACCGCGACGGCAATGGCGGGAACGGCTGCATTCAGGAATTTCGCTTTTTCGCGCGCGGTTCCGGCGCCTTGCCGGTTCGCTCTCAAGAGCCGCCGAGCGACCTCCGCCCGTGTCAGCTTGGCCTCGTCTTCGCCAAGCGTTCCGCGCTCTTCCTCACGGTCGAGTTCCTGAAGCTGCAACGCGTAGGCTTCGATCTCGGAGGCGCGAGTATCCTGTGATGTTGGCGCACGGCGAAGCTTGCGGGTTATGCCCACGATCACGCCTGCCGTCAGCACTGCAAATATCAGCCAAATCATCGCGATGCGACACTACCCTGAAGCATGCGGGAGTCAAGGCGGCGCGTAGTTACCATTTGGAAAAGTTCCAACCCCAGGCATGCGGGGCGCGCCAATCAGAAATATGCCTTCCTTGAAAGAAGGCCAGAATGAGTAAGGCGGCTCCAAGGTTGGGGCCGCCTCAATATAGATAGATAACTGGATAACTATGCCGGCTTCTTAGCGAAGAGAATGCAATAGCCGTTCGGATTGATCTCGCCATCGACGATCCGGCAGGAAGAGGGAGCCTCGAAATGCTGGCATCCGCTGCATTGCTTGCCGTCTTTCGGGGTCTGCTGGTACATGACCGCTTTCTGCGCGGCCTTTTTCGCGACCTGCTGCGCATTCGCGCTGCCGGCCAGGCTCATCGCGCCGACCGCGCCGAGGCCCAAAGCGCCGAGCTTGAGGATTTCACGCCGTGAGGTCTTCTTGCCGTTGTCTTCCATGGGTCGTCCTTGTCCTTAAGTTGCTGGTCGTCCTTGGCCGTTTTCCGGTCCTTATCGCAAGGTCACCGCTCCGAGAATGAGCGGTAGCAAAGCAAGCCGTAGCTCAAGGTTGCACCGCTCTGTTGCAACTGCTGGTGAGTTTGTTCTGAATTGGCGGGTGGCCGCGACCGAATGTGACATCCCAGAAGACGTCCCCGTCCAAAGCTTGGTGACCTCGAAAGAGCCTAGCTTGTACTTGAGCAAGACGTCAAGGAGCAGACATCTGGGTGCGCGCAGGACAGAAGAGCTCGTATGCAATTTTTAGCTGTGGGATATGCGCAAACGGGGTAATTTTTTGCCGCCAAATACGGGTGAATGAACGATTTAATGCCCGAAGTTGAAGCGGCATCGGCGCTAATACCCGCGAAGGGCGTACCGGAAACCACGCCGATCTTACAATCTATGGGCGAAACACAGGCAAACTGACGCAGGACGCGCGAGCTTGATCATAATCAAACAACCGGCTCTGAACGACCTCAATAGCCGTTCGCACCGAGCGGGGTTCGAGCACACAAGCGAGCACGCTTCGGCGACCTTCGCTAAGCGCGAGCTTCACAAGCGCAAGCACAGTGTGCTGACTTATTTACTCCATTAAAGTTAAGCTCAAGAATACAAAAAGATAACGACTTTCATTTTTAATAAAATTCGGCAATAGGCATTCATGGAACAATAAGATTTCGGCTCTGTTTAGCTCCAAAACCATAAAAATTATGCACTATACATCTATCGCCGGAAAGGATTATCGTAACGCTACGCCATTAGCGACAAGTCTAACGATAATGACTTGTATGTGAACTGACAATTCCCACTCTCAGAAGTTTGGGTATTCTGTGCATCAAGCGACGCGATTTCACTCAGACGACCACTCCCGGCGCAAAACCGGCGAGATCTTCAAGCGCCGAATCACCGCCTTCAGCGCAGCAATAATGGTCGCCATTTGCGCCCTTGTTGCTGAAGCGGTTCTCAACCAGCGCGACGCCGCCATTGGCCGTGCTCGTACGGAAGCCGCAAATCTGTCGGCTGGGTTCGAGGAGCAGGTCGAGGGCACTCTCAACGCTGTTTCGAACGCCACTGCGGCTTTGAAGCGCAGGATCGAGGCAGATGGGGCCGCGTTCAGCCTCGAACAGTGGAAAAGTTCGATTCCAGGGCTCATGACCCCCGCCGTGGACATTGTCATCTTGGATGCGGACGGCAAGGTCACGGACACGACGGTCAAACACGACCCAAATCCGGTTTCCTACTCCGAGCGCGACTACTTTACGGCGCTGCGTGACGACCCCAACCTGGGCCTTTTTATTGGCCGCCCGGTGCCGGGGAAGATGTCCAGGCGCATGATCATTCCCGTCGCTCGCCGGCTTAACGCACCCGACGGACGGTTTGCCGGTGTTGTTTTGTTTGCACTCGCGCCCGACGCCATGACCGCCCTGCATGAGAAGATTCGGCTTGGAGAAGCGACGTCAATCGACCTCCTGCGGACGGACGGAGTGGATCTCGCGCGCTACACGGCTGCAAAGGGCGTCGATAACGAAGGCTTCGGAGCCAGGGAGGCAAACGTAGAGACGCTCAACAGCGAGAAAGCGGCCGGCTCCGGTGAGTTCAGCACCTCAAGCCCCGCTGATGGAAAAGCACGCCTTTACCACTGGCGAAAACTGTCGGATTACCCCTTGATCGTCATGGTTGGGCTCAGCCGCGCGGAAGTGCTCGCCGCCGCGAACCAGCAAGCGAAAATCGTAATAGGCCTTGGGATCGCGGCACTGAGCCTTCCCTTGATCATGATGTTCATGCTCAACCGCGAAATCTCAAGCCGCGTGGCGAACGCCATCGCGCTCGACCAGGAAAGCGAAAAGGTCCGGGACGAGCACGCCGCCTTGCTCTCGATCAGCGAAGAACTGGCTGAAGAGCGCATCAAGCTGCGAAAAACAAATATCGAGCTTGTGCGGGCGAAGCGTCGTGCAGAGGCGGCGAACGAGGCGAAGTCCGTCTTTCTCGCCAATATGAGCCACGAATTGCGTACGCCCCTGAACGCCATTCTCGGATTTTCCGAAATCATTCGCGATAAGCTTCTCGGCAAGGACGTCGACCGCTATGCGGCCTACGCAGCCGATATTCACCGCTCAGGCGCCCACCTCCTGACCATCGTCAACGACATTCTTGATGTCACAAGAATAGAGGCGGGAAAGCTTAAACTGCACGAAGAGCGCGTGAAGGTGTCCACGATCATCCAAAGGTGCCTGATCACCGTTGAGCAGCAGGCCGCTTCTGCCGGTATTCAACTCAGTGGACCAAGCCAGGACCTTGGCGTCTCGGTTAACGGTGACAAACACAAGCTGAAGCAGATCCTCATCAATCTTCTGTCGAACGCGATCAAATTTACCCCTCCCGGCGGGCGCGTCGATATCGCCGCCGACGCGGAGCCGGGAGGTGGCCTGTGTCTTTCGATCCGCGACACTGGGATAGGAATGACTGGCGACGAGATCAGGCAAGCGCTCGAACTTTTCCGTCAGGTCGACAACAGCCTTTCTCGCAGGTTCGCAGGGGCGGGTCTGGGACTTCCGCTGGCCGTAAGGCTGACGGAAATGCATGGGGGAACGCTCGATATCGAAAGCGCGCCGCGCCGGGGGACGACAGTCTCGGTTCATTTGCCCGCCGAGCGCGTCATCTTGGATATGGCGATGCTTCAAAAGCGCCAGCCGGAAAGCGTCTCTCTCAAAATCGCTTCCTGATTGCCCTTTGGTCTCATTAAGGCTCGGGTAACAGCCCGGGTTGTTGCGCTATCCCGGAAGGCAGTCTACAAACTGTGCGGTCTCAACGGAGGAGTTTGGCTGACCGTGTCGAAACATATCGACGAACGGCACGATTGGACGCGTG
This sequence comes from uncultured Alphaproteobacteria bacterium, assembly GCA_963829495.1. Classification (GTDB taxonomy): domain Bacteria; phylum Pseudomonadota; class Alphaproteobacteria; order Rhizobiales; family Rhodomicrobiaceae; genus Rhodomicrobium. The sequence continues at coordinate 41,588 of CAWHIT010000018.1, read as the reverse complement.
CACAGGCGGAAACGATCTACAGCCAGCCTTTTAACGATCTTCTTTTCCAGGCCCAGACCGTTCATCGCCGCCATTTCGATCCGAACAAGATCCAGCTGAGCCGCCTGTTGAGTGTGAAGACGGGCGGCTGCGCTGAAGATTGCGCCTATTGCAGCCAATCCTCCCATTACAGCACAGGCTTGTCCGCCTCGAAGCTTATGGAAGTCGAGCGCGTCATCGCCGAGGCGCGGAAGGCGAAGGCGTCGGGCGCAACCCGCTATTGCATGGGCGCCGCCTGGCGAAGCCCCAAGCAGCGCGATCTCGATGTGCTCTGCGCGATGGTTCGCGGCGTGAAAGCGCTCGGCATGGAAACCTGCATGACGCTCGGCATGCTCACGAGCCGCGACGCCGAGCGCCTCAAATTTGCGGGCCTCGACTATTACAATCACAACATCGATACGTCCGAGCGCCATTACAGCAAGATCATCACGACGAGATCTTTTGCCGATCGCCTGGAGACGCTGGACCACGTGCGAGGCGCTGGCATCAAGGTCTGCTGCGGCGGTATCCTCGGCATGGGTGAGGAGCCTACGGATCGGGTCGACATGCTGGTAACGCTGGCAAACTTGCCGCAGCATCCCGAAAGCGTCCCGATCAACCTCCTGATCCCGATCGATGGCACGCCGCTCGAGAAAGCGGCGCCGCTCGACCCGATCGCCTTCGTGCGCACCGTCGCGCTGGCCCGCATCATGATGCCGCGATCCATGGTGCGGCTGTCGGCGGGGAGGTCCGAGATGAGCGACGAGCTTCAGGCGCTCTGCTTCTTCGCGGGCGCGAACTCGATCTTCATGGGAGACACGCTCTTGACAGCCGAAAACCCGGGCGAGGACAAGGATGCGGCGCTTTTATCGAAGCTAGGCCTCTCGCCCATGCCGCTTGAAGAGTCGGCAGAAGCTCATGCTGAAGCCCTATGAAGACGCGTTAGCCAGCCTCGAAGAGCGCGGGCGGCTGAGGCAGCTTGCTCTGCCGGCGGGCTACGACTTCACCTCCAACGACTATCTCGCGCTCGCCGATTCGCTTGAGATGAAGGAGGCGGTGCGGCAGGCGCTTGACCGTGGCGTCGCTGTGGGCGCGGGCGGGTCGCGCCTCCTGCGCGGCAACTACTCGGAACATGAAAGCCTGGAGGCGGATGCCGCGGCGTTCTTCGGCTCAGAGACGGCTCTTTATTTCAGTAGCGGCTTCTCAGCGAACTACGCGCTCTTCGCGGCGTTGCCCCAGCGCGGCGACCTTGTCGTCCACGACGCGCTCATTCACGCCAGCGCCCACGACGGCATGCGCGCCGGGCGGGCTGAGATGGTGGATGCCGCGCACAACGACGCCAATGCCGTCGAAGAAAAGATCCGCGCCTGGAGAGCGGCCGGGAATAAGGGTCGCCCCTGGATCGCCGTCGAGAGCCTGTACAGCATGGACGGCGACCGCGCCCCGCTTGAAGACCTTGCCGCCATCGCCGACCGCCACGACGGTATCCTCGTCATCGATGAGGCGCACGCGACGGGCGTTTTCGGGCCGGATGGATGCGGCCTCGGCGCTTTGCTCGAAGGCCAGCCCAACGTCATTTCGCTTCACACCTGCGGGAAAGCGCTCGGCACCTCCGGCGCCCTCATCTGCGCCCCGAAGATCATGCGCGATTTCATGGTGAACTACTCTCGGCCATTCATTTTCTCGACCGCGCCTTCACCGATCATCGCAGCGTCGGTTCGTGCCGCGCTACAGCTTTGCAGCGAAGAGCCGCAACGCCGCGAGCAGCTTGCGGCCTTGATCGAGTTTACAAACAAAACGATCGAGGCACGTTGCGGAGTGAAGCCGAGCGGCTCGCAGATCATCCCCGTCATCGTCGGATCGGACAAGCGCGCGACGGCCTTGGCGTCCGCCATGCGCGGCTACGGTTACGACATCCGAGCGATCCGGCCGCCGACGGTACCCGAAGGAAAGGCGCGCCTCCGCATTGCGCTCACTTTGCATGCAAGCCAGGAGCTTGTCAGCGAGATGATCGACGCGCTCCGGTTCGAGCTTGAACGACTGGAGCCATGAGCGCCGGCTTTATCGTAACCGGCACGGACACCGGGATCGGCAAGACCGTGTTCAGCGCGGCTCTGGCTGGCGCGCTGAGGGGCTATTATTGGAAGCCGATCCAGGCCGGACTTGAGGGCGATACCGACAGCGATGTGGTGCGCCGCCTCTCTGGCCTCGCCCCGGAGCGCATTCTGCCGGAAGCTTACCGGCTCACGCTGCCAGCTTCCCCACATCTCGCCGCCGCGAGCGAGGGTCTCGAAATAAAACCCGCGCGGCTGCCCCTCCCGTGGGGCGCGAGGCCGCTTGTGATCGAGGGAGCGGGTGGCTTGCTCGTCCCCCTGTCGGTCAATCGTTTGCAAATCGATCAGTTCGCATCCTGGGGGCTGCCGGTGATCCTCTGCGCGCGCACTGACCTCGGCACGATCAATCATACCTTGCTGTCGCTGGAAGCGTTGGCGAAGCGACAAATTCGCCTCCATGGCATCGCCTTCATCGGCGATGCGGCGGAAGAGGCGGAAAGCACCATCGTTTCATTCGGTTTCGTTCGCCGCCTTGGCCGCTTGCCCCTTGTCGAACCCTTGGATAAAGCGCACTTGGCCGCAGCTTTCCGCGCCAACTTTGACTTGTCCGCTTTTCACGAGGAGGGCGTCATGGAGCGGCCTAGATCGCCCATCTGGCACCCCTTCACGCAGCACGCGCTCCAACCCGTAATGACAAAGATCGCATCGGCCAACGGCGCGTGGCTCACGGCGGCGGACGGCACGCGGATCTTGGACGCAGTTTCCTCCTGGTGGGTCATCACCCACGGGCACAACCATCCGCCCATTGTCGAAGCCATCCAGAAGCAGGCTGGCGTGCTCGATCAGGTCATCTTCGCGGGCTTCACGCACGAGCCGGCGGAAGAGGTCGCGCGGCGGCTTCTCGCCATCACCCCGCCGGGCCTGTCTCACGTCTTCTTCTCCGATAGCGGCTCAACCTCGGTCGAAGTCGCGCTCAAGATGGCGCTCGGGTTTTTCCGCAATCGGGGCGAGCCGCGCTCTCGCATCGTGGCGCTCGAACATGGCTACCATGGCGACACCATAGGCTGCATGTCGGTGGGCGCGCGCGGCGTGTTCAACGCGCCTTACGAGCCGCTTCTGTTCGAGGTGGAGCGCATCCCCTTTCCCAGCGCGGGCGCCGAGCAGGCGACCCTGGATGCCTTCGAAGCGATCTGCCAGCCGCGACCCGCCTGCCGCCCTGATTTTAGAGCCGCTGATCCTCGGGGCGGGTGGCATGCTGATCTATTCGGCGTCCGCGTTGCGCGAGTTGAAGCGCATTTGCGAGGCTTTTGGCGTTTTATTCATCGCAGACGAGGTCATGACGGGCTTCGGGCGGACGGGAACGCTGTTTGCCTCCGAGCAAGCGGGCATTTCGCCTGATATCATGTGCCTCGCCAAAGGCTTGACGGGCGGAGCGATCCCGCTCGCGGTCACGCTTTGCAAGCCGCAAGTTTTCGAAGCGCATTATGCGCCCGACCGCGCCCGTATGTTCTACCACTCAAGCTCCTACACCGCGAACCCGATCGCCTGCGCCGCCGCCGTCGCCAATCTGGATGTTTGGGCAAAGGAACCCGTTCGCGAACGCATCGCATCCCTCGCGGCAGCCCAGTCGGCACGCCTTGTGTCGTTAGCGAGCGATGACCGCTTTGAGAATATCCGGCAGGTTGGGACGATCACCGCTGTCGATTTCAAGGTGCGGCAAGCCGGATATCTCTCAAACATTGCGCCGCAGCTTTTCGATTTTTTCCTGGGCCGTGGCCTTCTTCTGCGCCCGCTCGGCAATACGGTTTATGTCATGCCGCCCTACTGCACCACGCCGGAAGAGCTGGACGCCGTCTATGACGCGATTGCGGAAGCTGGTGAAGTATCGGCTAGGGCATCGGGCGTTTAACCGGACGCGGTCGTGGTCCATTTTGTAGCATCCTGCAAATGGCGGCATCTGACGCTTGTCTCCGCATTCCTTCTTCTGAGAGATCTTCAGCGAAATCGCCTTGATGCCAGGTTAACGCAGCTTAAGCGCGTTCAAGCCATTGATAAACCTAGGAAAAAGTACAGAGCTGGACGCCATCGCCGCTGCTTGCGCCGTGTAGTTCCGGCCTTCGCAAGCGTTAATTCGCGATTTCAAAATATATTTAACGGACTTTTGCTCGTCCCAGTAAAGGGAAAAATTCCGGCATTAGATTCTATTTAATGGGTAACTTGTTAACAATAAAAACTATAGCAATTTCAGTAGCTTACAGTAGCCTCCCTTTGTCCGGTCGTAGGCGCGGCATTCCTCCGTTTCGCGGCGAATAAAGAGATTCTTTACCAACACACGGCGGGAAATAATTCCGGCGCTCTTCTGTTAACCACATAAGTATGAAGGCTCGCCGCAGTGAACGAAATGTTTACAAAACCGCGCGTGGCGAGCGTCGTCCACGATGGCGATGGCCGGTTTGGTGAAGCCTCCCACCGTCTCGCGGGCGTCGCCATGATCGCCGCCCGAAATGTACTGCGGCACAGTCCCAGCCGTTAAGAACAATTGCGTCGCAACCGGTTCCGATTTTGCGCACGCTGCGCTAATTCAGCTTCAGGTTCGAAAGCGTGACCGCCAGTTCCTCCGAGCAAGCCGGAACAAGCAGCTGGTCGGACGGCAGGTCGATCATGGATTGATAGCCCGTCAGCGACGGCTTTCGGTGAATGCGCGTTTCAAGCCGCACCGCATGAATGACCCAAAGCTCAGGGATGCCAAAGCTTGCATACAGCGCCGCCTTGCGGCCCATGTCGTAGGCAAAGCTGGAGTTGGCGATTTCGACGACAAAAAGTGCATTCTCCGCGTTCAGATCCTTGAGGCGTATTTTGCTCTCAAAAAAGATAAAGTCCGGCTCCAGGTAGGTGTCAGGCGTCAAACGGAACGTCGTTTCCGTGGTGAAAGTAAGCCTCTCGGGCACGCGCCTTGCCCAATAATGAATGAGCGCGTGCTTCAAGACTTCGTGGCTATTGCCTTTTGGCGACATCGGCACGACCTCCCCGCCGATCAGCTCGATCCGCTCGTCCTCGCCGAGAATTCCGGCCGCAACCATGGCCTCCAGCTCTTCCACGGTAAAGCGGCGCCGCAGCATTCCCTCCGCTGCTTGCGTTGTCCGGTCCCGAGGCGTGTCCTGAAAAGGTCGCATGTTCATGGTGTAAATGTAACGCATTTGCCGCTCCCGGCAAACACGCCCCATGCGTCAATGATTTGATCGCGGCGCGCACGAGGCACCCCGGCGAATGCGCTTCGAGCTTGATTTATTCGGTTCGAATGAGCAATACAGACCGAAACCCAAGTCCAGGAGAGGGTGATGGTATCGAGTTTCCCTGGAAAGGGTTTTCAGAGAGTGCGGGGTTGCAGAGATTGGCCTGGGTAGCTCAAGTTTAAAAAAGCCACTTATATGTCAGCGGCTTAGGAAGAAAAATCGAAGCGCGCGCCATCTTCTCTCGGAAGCACGGCCGGTGCGGTTCTAAAATTTTCTACCTCGAACGCTGCATTTTAGGAATGGTCATTCTCAACCGACCTTTAGCCCTTCCGGCTTCGGCCCAACGGATTAGAACGCTTCTGTATGAACATCGTCATTGTCGAAAGCGCCGCGAAGGCGAAAACTATCAACAAATATCTGGGCGCGGACTACAAGGTCATCGCATCCTACGGCCATGTCCGCGATCTGCCAGCCAAGGATGGCTCCGTTCTGCCGGACAACGATTTTGAAATGTCATGGCAGGTGGAGTCCGACTCGCAGAAGGTTGTGAACGAGATCGCCAAGGCGGTCAAAGGCGCCAGCCGCCTTATCCTCGCAACCGACCCTGATCGTGAAGGCGAGGCCATCTCCTGGCATCTTCTCAAAATTCTGGAGCAGAAGCGCGCCCTGACCGGCGTTGCGGTGGAACGCGTCGTGTTCAACGCCGTCACGAAAGACACGATCCTGACGGCGATGGCCAATCCTCGCGCCATCGACGAGCCGCTCGTGGATGCGTATCTGGCGCGCCGTGCGCTCGATTATCTCGTGGGCTTCACGCTCTCGCCTGTGCTCTGGCGAAAACTTCCGGGTGCGCGCTCCGCAGGCCGTGTGCAGTCGGTCGCGCTTCGCCTCGTGGTGGACCGCGAGGCGGAGATCGAAGCCTTCAAGACACGCGAATACTGGACCGTCGAGGCCATGCTTCGCACGGCCGCCAACGAGGAGTTCGAAACCCGTCTCATTGCTCGCAGCGGCAAGAAGCTCGACAAGTTCGACATTCCGGACGAAGCCACGGCGCATGCCTATCGCGACGCGATTCGCGGGCAGCCTTTCCGCGTCGAAAGCATCGAGGCGAAGGAGCACAAGCGCAACCCGGCGCCGCCTTTCACAACATCGTCGCTGCAGCAGGAGGCTTCCCGTAAACTCGGTTTGTCGCCACGTCAGACCATGCAGATCGCCCAGCACCTCTACGAGGGCATCGATATCGGCGGCGAAACGGTAGGTCTCATTACTTATATGAGAACGGATGGCGTGCAGATCGTCCCCGAGGCGATTGCGCAGTGCCGCGGCCAGATCGAGGCGCAATTCGGCAAGCGCTACGTGCCAAACGCCCCGCGCCACTACAAGACTAAGGCGAAGAATGCGCAGGAAGCGCATGAGGCGATCCGCCCAACCGACTTCCGCCGCCATCCCGATAAGCTTAAGGGGCTGAACCCGGAGGAAGCGCGGCTTTACAAGCTGATCTGGCAGCGGGCCGTCGCCAGCCAGATGGCGAGCGCGGACATCGAGCGCACCACGGTCGACATCTCCGTGCAAGGCCGCGACGGCCAGCCGTATGGCGTGCGGGCGACAGGTTCGGTCGTGATGTTCGATGGCTTCCTCAAGCTTTACGAGGAAGGCCAAGACGATGAGGACAGCGAAGAAGGCGGCCGCCTTCCCAAGTTGAAGGAAGGGGAACAGCTCCGCGACGCTGGTGTGAAGGCGACGCAGCATTTTACCGAGCCGCCGCCGCGCTACACCGAAGCGACCCTCATCCGCGAGATGGAGCGCTTAGGCATCGGGCGCCCGTCCACCTATGCGAGCACGATGGGCCTCCTGCGCGAGCGCGAATATGTAAAGCTCGAAAAAAAGCGCCTCATGCCCGAGGACAAAGGCCGCCTGGTGACGACCTTCCTTGAGGCCTTCTTCAAACGCTATGTCGAGTACGACTTCACAGCCTATCTGGAAGACCGCCTCGATCAGATCTCGGACGGCCAGCTCGATTGGAAGGCGCTGCTCCGCGAATTCTGGCGCGACTTCATCGCGGCCGTGAACGAGATCAAGGATCTGCGCGTCACGCAGGTTCTCGACGCGCTGAATGAGCTGCTCGGCCCGCACATCTTCCCCGCCAAGGAGGACGGCACAGATCCTCGGCTCTGCCCCTTGTGCAATCTGGGCCAGCTCTCGCTAAAGGTCGGCAAGTTCGGCGCTTTCATCGGGTGCTCGAACTACCCCGAATGCCGGTTCACGCGCCAGCTCAAGACCGGCGATGCCGAAAACGGCGAAGCCGCTGCAACCCCAGGGGACACGGTGCTGGGCAACGACCCTGAAACGGGCTTGGCTGTTTGTGTAAAGAACGGGAGGTTTGGGCCTTACATCCAGCTCGGCGAGGGCGGTGAGGGTGAGAAGCCGAAGCGTGCCTCGATCCCATCCAAGACAGAACCCGCCGCGATCGATCTTGAGTATGCGCTGAAGCTTCTGGCTCTGCCTCGGCAGGTTGGCATCCATCCTGAGACGCAAAAGCCGATCATGGCTGGCTTCGGCCGCTACGGGCCTTACGTCGAGCATGACGGGAAATACGAGAAAATCGACGCGGACGAGGTTTTCACGATCGGCCTGAACCGGGCCGTCGCGGTCATCGCGGAAGGCAATGCCAGAGGCCAAGGCAGGGCTGCCAGAACCTCGGCACCGATCAAGGTCCTGGGCGAACATCCCGAGCTTGGAGGCAAGATCGAGGTTCTTTCCGGCCGTTTCGGTCCCTATATAAAGTTTGGCAAGGTCAACGCGACGATCCCCAAGAACACCGCCCCAGAGGCTGTGACGATGGAGGAGGCTGTCCGGCTCATCGCGGCGAAGATGGAAAGCGGCGGCTCCAAGACCAAGGCGCGCGGCAAGGCCAGGCCGGCAAAAACCGCCGTGGCGAACGGAAACGGAAACGGAAAAGCCAACGGCGCCAAGCCGAAAGGCGATGCCAAGAAGCCGAAAACATCGGCGAAAAAGACAGCTGCAAAAGCGGCAAGCAAGGCGCCCTAGCCCGTGCCGCGCGAGAAAGACAGTATGGACATGAAAGCGAAGCGCGCGGAGGCTGCGCGCTCGAAAGTACCGACCAAAGAAGATATTCTTCAATTCATTCGATCCTCGACCACCAATATAGGCCGGCGCGAAATCGCCCGTGCCTTCGATATCAAAGGCTCTGACCGCATCGACCTGAAGCGTATGCTCAAGGAACTTGCCGCCGACGGCCTCATTGCAGACGCTCGGCGCGGCATGCGCAAGGAGACTCTGCCGAAAGTCGCCGTCATCGTGGTTCGCACGCAGGACCGGAACGGCGATCTCGTTGCCTCTCCGCTTCACTGGAATGAAGACGAAGACGGCGCCCCGCCGCGCATCCTCCTCGAAGTTACGAGGCGCTATGAAGGGCCTGCGATTGGCGTCGGCGATCACGTACTCGCCCGCCTTCGGGAAGCGGACGGCGAGGAGAACAGCTTCGCCTTCCTTGCTTCGCCGATAAAGCGGCTTCCGCGTGAGAGGCCCCGCCAGCTCGGCCTTCTAAGGCAATCGGGACGCGGCTTCGTCGTCGAATCCATCGACAAAAAGGATCTGAAGGAGTGGCCCGTTCTGGACGGGGAGATGGACGGCGCGGAGGATGGCGAGCTTGTGCGCTTCGACACGGTTCGCGATTTGCGCTCCCATCGGCCATCGGCTCGCATTACGGAGCGTATCGGCCACCCGAAGGCCGAAAAAGCCGTCAGCCTGATCGCGATCCATAATCACGGCTTGCGCGATCATTTCGGCGACGAGTGTCTGGCCGAGTTGGAGAAACTGCCGGAAGCGGCTATGGCGCACCGGGAGGATCTCACCCGCGTTCCGCTCATCACCATCGATCCGGAAGACGCGAAGGATCACGACGACGCCGTTTGGGCCGCACCGGACAGCGATCCCGCCAACGAAGGCGGCTGCGTCGTTATCGTCGCGATTGCCGATGTGTCCTTTTACGTGCGAGCCGGATCGGCAATCGACCACGAGGCGAGCTTGCGCGGCAATTCGGTCTATTTCCCCGACCGCGTCGTGCCGATGCTGCCGGAGAAGCTGTCGAACGGCCTGTGCTCGCTGCATGAAGGCGAGCTTCGTCCCTGCCTGGCCGTGCGCATGTTTTTTGACCGCAACGGCAAGAAGCTGTCGCATCGCTTCGCGAGGGCGATGATGCGCTCGGCGGCCAAGCTTTCCTATCAACAGGCGCAGGCTGCCATCGACGGAAAGCCCAACCCGAAGACCGCTCCGCTGCTTGAGACGATCCTGAAGCCGCTTTGGCAGGCTTACTCAACACTCAAGGAAGCACGCGACCGGCGCGGGCCCCTCGATCTGGATTTGCCCGAGCGCAAAATTATACTCGACGAGCGTGGGCTTGTGTCCCGCGTGGTCATTCCCGAGCGCCTCGAAGCCCATAGGCTCATCGAGGAATTCATGATCCAGGCAAACGTCGCGGCGGCGGAGGCCCTTGAATCAAAGAAATCGCCGCTGATCTACCGTGTGCACGACGCGCCCTCGTCGGAAAAGCTCGTGGCTCTCAGCGAATTCCTGGCCAGCATCGACATCAACGCTCCCAAAACGAGCTTTAACCGGCCGGGTCAGTTCAACAAAGTCCTGGCGAAGGCGGTCGGCACGGAGCACGAGGAAATTCTGAACGAAGTGGTTTTGCGGGCGCAGGCGCAGGCGGAGTACAGGCCCGGAAACCTCGGGCATTTCGGCCTTAATCTGCGCCGGTATGCGCACTTTACCTCGCCAATCCGGCGCTATGCCGACCTGATCGTGCATCGCGCGCTTGTGAGTGCTTTCGGGCTCGGCGAAGGCGGCCTTTCGGATGCGGAGAAGTCGAAGCTCGACGCCATCGCCGAAGCGATCTCCCAAAGCGAGCGCAAGGCCATGTCGGCGGAGCGCGAGACCGTGGACAGGCTGATCGCGATGCATCTTGCAGAGAGGGTCGGTGAGCAGTTCAAGTCCCGGATTTCGGGCGTGACGCGGTTCGGGCTGTTCGTGAAGCTGCTCGACACCGGTGCGGACGGGTTTGTGCCGATCGCAACGCTGGGGAGGGATTATTACAAGCACGTCGAAAACCATCATGCGCTTGTCGGCGAACGCACGGGGGAAAGCTTCCGGCTCGGCGATCGCGTCGATGTGCGGCTTGTGGAGGCGAACCCGGCGGCAGGCGCCCTCCGGTTTGAGATGATGAGTGACGGCCGGTATTCGCCAGCGCTGGCGAGGGCTGGCAAGAAGCGCGGCGGGAAAGTCGCTCGAAAGCCAGCGAAGATGCCCAAGAAGCCAGCAAGAAAGAAAGATTGAGGTCGGTGGAGTACAATTCCGGGGGGCAACCCCTCCCTTTTCCCGGCGGACATGTCGAATGGACGAACAGCGCTGCTCAGCGCGACAGCAGGCCCGTTCTTAAGTCAATTGCCCGGGGCGCCCGGTTTTGTTGTCCAAACTGCGGCTCAAGGACGCTGTTTTCATCCTATCTGAAAGTTTCGCCGGCTTGCACAAGGTGTGGCGAAGAGCTGTTTCACCATCGGGCCGATGATGCGCCACCCTATTTCACGATCTTCCTCGCCGGCCACATCATCCTCCCGCTCCTGATGACAGTGGAGTTGCTCTATGAGCCGCCGCTATGGCTGCATTTCACGATTTGGCTGCCGCTAACGGTCGTTCTCAGCCTCGCGCTTCTGCCGGTTGTGAAAGGCGCGCTTGTCGGGCTGCAGTGGGCGCTCAAGATGCATGGGTTCGAGGCCGCTGCAGCGCGAACAAGGCTCTGAAACCTGCCCGGGACTAAGCAGACTTCGCCTGACGCGCCACCGGATCGCCGCCTCTGTCATCCCGGAAAGGCGAAGCCTTATCCGGGATCGTAACAAATTGAATCGCCTGTCTTTTTACGATCCCGGCTCGCGCTTCGCTTGGCCGGGATGACGAATGCAGAGCGGGCCGCATCCGTTGGCCGGATGAGCGGAGTTTGCTTAGGTCACGAAGTGAAAGCGGCGCGAGGTGACCGCGTTGCCCGTGACTTTTCAACTGAAGTGATTTTATGCTCGCGTCCCGCTTGACATACCCCCTCAAGTTGGCCACTTTGCAGGCCTGCATTGGAGATATTCGGAACCTACCATGGCTAAGCCAGTAACACAGAAAATCAAATTGTTGAGCTCCGCCGGGACGGGTTACTATTACGTAACAAATAAGAACCCGAGGAATATGACGGAAAAGCTTGTGCTGAAAAAGTACGACCCCGTCGTCAAGAAGCACGTCGACTTCAAAGAAGCCAAAATAAAGTAGGCTGGCGGCGCACCAGCGCCCCTTCAGGCTGCGCATCGCTGAATTCGGAAAATGATCAGCTCCGCGTCCATCGGCAGCGGGGTAAGTCCGATTGAGGATGCGGAGCTGATCGTAGTGCCATTGGACCAAGAGGGCGTGATCCAACAGCAATGCCGAAGCCGTCCGTTTGCGACAACGTAGAGACTTCGGCCCATGCCCCACGGACCCAGGAGATGCGGCGGACCCGGGCACTCCGCAGGGTATCTTTTAAATACAAGTATGAGAAAAAATGGCCGTTTGGCAAGGTCGGATCGACATCTTTCTGCCTTACTTCTGAGATTTTGCGACGATCCTCGTTAACATGCCGCGAACTTGGACAGGCAAAATTCTCATGTCCCCGATGAGGGTATTCCTCAAGCCCTTATTTATCAACGGCTTTTTATTTTATAGTAAACAAGGTTCGGGAGGTCGCGCGCTTTTTCAAAAGCGACCGCGATACTCAAGTTTTCCCCGCTATCCCCAGATGCTCAGGCGGCGGTGGACGGGAGAAACTGCCGGATTGTCTCAAGAAATCGCGACACCGAAATGGGTTTTGAGACGTAAGCCTCGCAGCCACCCTCCCGTATGCGCTCCTCATCGCCCTTCATCGCGAATGCGGTAACCGCAACAATCGGAATGTGACGCAAGCTGTCGTCTTCCTTCAGCCATTTCGTGACATCCAGACCGGAAACTTCCGGAAGCTGAATATCCATGACAATCAGATCGGGGCGATGCTTGCGGGCGAGCGCGATGGCGTCGATCCCGTTGCGCGTTTGCAGCGTCTTGTAACCGTGCGCCTCAAGCAGATCGTGGAAGAGCTTCATATTGAGCTCATTGTCCTCGACGATCAAAATTGTGCTGCCCATAGCGCTTTTGCTCGATTTTGGCCGCAGGCTCTTAGACGGCGGATCCGCCATCTGCCTTTGCGGTCTTATACCGCGTTTTGGATATGTGTTCAGGCGCATGGGCCACTGTCAAATTAACGATCCGCCCGTTCATATTCTCGTGAACCGGTTAATAAATTCTCACCGCGGTTACGTTGGTTCGCGCAACCTAGCTTTTATCCCCGTTGCGGCACCCCCGAAGAGCGGTTACTTCAACTCGGTTTCCTGCGGGGCCTTCTCCTTGCGCGACGGTTTCGGTGTAACCAGCGAGCGCTTGTCCAAGTATTTTTCCACTGCTGCGATCAAGTCGTCAATCTTCTCTTCGAAGAAATGGTTAGCTCCAGGGACAATTTCGTGGCTCACAACGATCCCTTTCTGCGTCTTGAGCTTGTCCACAAGGGTCTTCACCGAAGGTGCAGGCACAACGCGGTCGCGATCGCCGTTGATCATCAGGCCCGAGGACGGGCAAGGCGCAAGAAAACTGAAGTCGTAAAGGTTGGCGGGGGGCGCCACCGAGATGAAGCCGTCGATCTCTGGCCGCCGCATCAGGAGTTGCATGGCGATCCACGCGCCGAAGGAGACCCCCGCGATCCAGCAGGATTTTGCATCCGGATTGGCGAGTTGCAGCCAATCCAAAGCCGTTGCCGCATCGGACAATTCGCCCGGCCCCTGATCGAAAATGCCTTGGCTGCGCCCGACGCCCCGGAAATTGAAGCGGAGAACCGAAAAGCCCCTCTGCACGTAGGTGTAATAGAGGCTGTAAACAATTTGATTGTTCATCGTCCCACCGAATTGGGGGTGGGGGTGCAGAATGATGGCGATGGGTGCGCCCGGCGACGCCTCGTGATGGTAGCGTCCCTCGATGCGGCCGGCCGGCCCATTGATGATCACTTCGGGCATTCTTGAACCTCATTTTCCGGAGTTAGATCCGGCTCCCTTGTCTTGCTCGTCCGACTGAGTGTTCGGGCCGCTCTCGAATGAGCGGATAGCCCTTGTGCCGAGCCTAAAGGCCCTCTCCTTTTGGAACAAATTCAGTCGGGAGGGTGCAGCTAATAGTTGACTCCTGCAGTCGGAAATCCTATACACAGAGTGAAGAATTCTCGACTTGTTCGAGCCGTCGCGCGCCCTGGAGCAGCGTCTGACGTGGCATATCATAACAGAGGCGTAAATTTCCACGGCCTTCGTGCAAATTTGGCGCGAAGAAGGAAGAAAATGTTGCTTAGTACGAAGGGGCGGTACGCCGTCATGGCAATCGTCGAAGTTGCGAGGCAAAGCGATGCCCGGCCCATTTCGCTCGGTGACATTGCAAGCCGCCTGGAGCTGTCCTTGGCCTATCTTGAGCAACTGTTCATGAAGCTGCGGCGCAACGGCCTCGTTCGATCGGTGAGAGGCCCGGGCGGCGGGTATGTTCTCGGCCGTGACGCCGGTGCGATCAGTGTCGGAGAGGTCATGGCCGCCGTGGATGAGCCGGTCAGAATGACGCGTTGCCTGAGCGAGGGCGACGGCTGCGTCGCCGCTCATCGATGCAATACGCATTTTCTCTGGGATGCGCTCGGCGCTCACATCGAGCAATTCCTGGCTACGGCCACGTTGGCAGATGTCTTGCATGGACGCTACTCGGAGCCGGCCGCGAGCTTTTCCTTGAGCGAACTTGCAGCGGCGGCAAAGGTTGGGTCATGAGTATCCGCAGCTATCTCGATCACAACGCCACGTCGCCGCTTCGGCCTGAAGCGCGCGCGGCCATGCTGGCTGCGATCGAATGCGTTGGAAACCCGTCGTCCATTCACGCTGAAGGCCGGGTTGCGCGGGCTATTGTAGAGACAGCCCGTGAAACCGTGGCCCGCATCTTTGATGTAAAGCCGCAGGCTGTGACGTTCACATCCGGTGGTACAGAGGCCGCGAATTGGCTTTTGCAGCAGAGGAAGGGGTATTGGCTAGCTTTCCCGGGCGTCGAGCACCCTTGCGTCTTGAAGGGGCACCGCTTTCCGGATGCTGATGTTGACGTGATCCCCGTATCGCGGGACGGCGTCATTGAGATCAGTGCAATGGAAGAGGCGTTAGCTTCCCCGGCGATTGTCGCCGTTCAGGCAGCCAACAACGAAACAGGCGTCATTCAGCCTTTGTCGGATGTCGTATCTCTGACAAAAATCAAAAACGGCTTTGTCGTGTGCGATGCCGTACAGGCCGTGGGACGCCTCCCTCTTAGCGAACTCGCCGAAGCCGATGCGCTTTTCTTTTCCGCGCACAAGTTCGGCGGGCCAAAGGGCGTCGGCGCTGCAATCTGGAAAAGGGCAGGGCCGGAGCCTGCACCCTTGATCCGGGGAGGCGGCCAGGAGAGCCGGCGCCGCTCGGGCACGGAGAACGTGGTGGGTATCGCGGGCCTCGCCGCCGCCCTCGAAGCGGCCGATAAAGAGCAGGTGATTTGGAAAAGGCGAGCGGAAGCTTTACAGTCGAAGCTCGAACAAGGGTTGCGAACCATCGTGCCGGATGCGGTCATTTTTGGCGAGGACGCGGACCGGCTGCCGAATACGACCTGCTTTGCAATACCTGGCAAAAGTGCGGAAATACTTTTAATCGCCTTCGATCTGGAAGGCGTAGCCGTGAGCTCGGGTTCGGCCTGTTCGTCAGGCAAGGTTGAACGATCTCATGTGCTTGCGGCCATGGGTGTCCCGCCGGGGCTGAGCAAAGACGCAATCCGCGTCTCGACCGGCTGGAACACTGAAGAAGTGGATATCGAGCGGTTCCTGGCCGCCGTGGAGAAGATTTGCCGTGGGCGTGAGGCGCGCCGGGCGGCTTAAGGTTAAGCGTCATGGCCGGGCTTGACCCGGCCATCCAGGCTGAAAACGAAACTCTGGATGGCCGCCTCAAGGGCGGCCATGACAAAGGAAGGAGTGACACATGGCGACGCCAGTTCAGGACACCATTGAGCGGGTCCGCGAGATCGATGTCGACAAATACAAGTATGGTTTCACGACCGATATCGAGAGCGTGCGCGCACCGAAGGGCTTAAGCGAAGACATCGTGCGCTTCATTTCCGCGAAGAAGGGTGAGCCCGAGTGGCTGCTCGAATGGCGGCTCGAAGCCTACCGGCGCTGGCGCACGCTCGAAGAGCCGACATGGGCGCGCGTCCATTACCCGAAGATCGATTACGAGGATCTCTATTATTACTCGGCCCCGAAATCGACCGAGGGACCGAAGAGCCTGGCGGACGTCGATCCCGAGCTCCTGCGCATGTATGAAAAGCTCGGCATTCCACTAAAAGAGCAGGCCGTGCTGGCTGGCGTCGAAGGCGCGAAGGTGACTGGCCCTCGCATCGCAGTGGATGCCGTGTTCGACAGCGTTTCCGTTGTGACGACCTTCAAGGAAGAGCTTGGACGCGCGGGCGTGATTTTCTGCTCTATTTCCGAGGCGGTGCGCGAACACCCCGAGCTCGTGCGCAAATATCTTGGCACAGTGGTTCCAACCACCGACAACTACTTCGCGACGTTAAACTCGGCGGTCTATTCCGACGGCTCGTTCGTGTACGTGCCCGAAGGCGTCCGTTGCCCGATGGAGCTTTCGACCTACTTCCGCATCAACGAGAAGAACACCGGTCAGTTCGAGCGCACGCTCATCATCGCCGACAAGGGCGCCTATGTGAGCTATCTCGAAGGCTGCACGGCACCGATGCGCGACGAGAACCAGCTTCACGCCGCTGTCGTGGAGCTGATCGCGCTCGACGAGGCCGAGATCAAATACTCGACCGTCCAGAACTGGTATCCGGGCGATAAGGACGGCAAGGGCGGCATTTATAACTTCGTGACGAAGCGCGGGGATTGCCGCGGCCGCAACTCCAAGATTTCCTGGACGCAGGTGGAAACCGGCTCGGCCATCACCTGGAAATATCCGAGCTGCATCCTGCGCGGCGACGGCAGCCGGGGCGAATTCTATTCCATCGCCGTTTCGAACGGCCGCCAGCAGGTGGATAGCGGAACGAAGATGGTGCATCTCGGCAAGAACACCTCGAGCCGCATCATCTCCAAAGGCATCGCGGCGGGCCGCTCCGACAACACCTATCGCGGGCTTGTCTCTGCGCACCGCCGGGCCACGAACGCGCGCAACTTCACGCAGTGCGACAGCTTGCTGATCGGCGATCAGTGCGGCGCACATACGGTGCCGTATATCGAGGCGAAGAACGCGAGCGCTCAGTTCGAACACGAGGCGACCACCTCGAAAATCTCAGACGATCAGCTTTTTTATTGCCTGCAGCGCGGCCTGTCGGAGGAAGACGCGGTGGCGCTGATTGTGAACGGCTTCGTGCGTGATGTGCTGCAACAGCTTCCGATGGAGTTTCTGGCGGAGACGCAGAGGCTGATTTCCATCAGTCTCGAAGGCAGCGTGGGGTAAAACCAGCTTGGGGAAAGAAGGGAGAATAACCAATGCCTCTAACACGTGTCGCGCTCAGGCGCGGAAAATCGGCGGAGTATAAGCGTGCAATCCTTGACGGCATCTATACCGCCATGCGCGAAAGTTTCAGTGTGCCGGAAGACGACAGGTTTATGCTGATCGACGAGTATGACGCAGAAAATATACTTTATAGCTATAATTATCCTGCCATCGCGCACTCAGATGACCTCCTAATTATACAGCTTACTGTAAATAATACTCGCACAATAGAGCAAAAAAAGGCGCTGTATGCAAGTATTGTAGAGAAGCTGACCAAAAACCCAGGTGTGAGACAAGAAGATATCTTGATCAATCTGGTCGAGGTAGCGAAAGAGAACTGGTCTTTCGGCATCGGGGTCGCGCAATATGCGGAGATGTAACAGAGGCAAAATTCGGACATGGCTCTGATTCTGGCGGGATTATTGGGAGTGTTCATCAGCCTCGCCGGGGTGTGGTTCATCACGTCGCCGTTCAACGCCGTGCAGATGTTCGGGGTTGATCCCTCTCACCTAGCCGACATCGCGCTGGCGCCAGGGCTCGGCATCCGTGACCTGGCGCTCGGGCTGATCATCATCGGGTTTGCGTTGGCCCGGAAGCCTGGCGCGACCGGCATCGCGCTACTCATCACTTCGATCGTGCCCATCGGCGATTATGCCGTCGCCGCAAAAGCGTTCGGTTACGCCGCCGCCGTTCGGCATCTGGTCACACTGCCGTTTCTGCTCATCCTCGGACTTATCCTGGTGCGCAAATGACGTATTGGTTCAAGCCACGGCGGTATGGATTGGGCGCGACACCCGCGAACCAGAAAGGGTGGCTCGTTGTCATCGGGTTCATGCTGATCGTCGCCGCTTTTATCGCCGTTCTGATGACAAGCGATAATCTCAGCGTCGGGCTTGTCTTGGCTTGGGTCGCCGCATTAGTCGCGGTGGAGATGCTTTTCGTTTGGATTGCCTGGAAGAAGACGGACGGGGCTTGGCGGTGGCGCTGGGGTTCCAAGGACATCGGGAAGTAGAGAAAAACATGCTTGAAATCAAAGACCTGCACGCGGAAATCGACGGCAAAGAGATCCTGCGCGGCTTCAATCTCACGGTGCCGAAGGGCGAAGTCCACGCGATCATGGGACCGAACGGCTCGGGCAAGTCCACGCTGGCTTACGTGCTTGCGGGCAAGGAAGCGTATGAGGTCACGGGGGGCTCCGTCACCTGGGATGGCAAGGATCTTCTTGCCATGGCGCCGGACGAGCGCTCGCATGCGGGCGTGTTTCTTGCCTTCCAATATCCCATGGAAATTCCGGGCGTTGCCTCGCTGACGTTCCTGCGCGCGGCGTTGAATTCGCAGCGGAAGGCGCATGGCGAGGGCGAAATTTCGATCCCTGATTTCATGCGAAAAGTTCGCACGGAAGCCGAAAAGCTTAGCATGTCCATGGACATGCTGAAGCGGCCCGTAAACACGGGCTTTTCCGGCGGTGAGAAGAAGCGCCACGAGGTTCTGCAAATGGCGCTGTTGCAGCCCACGCTCTGCGTTCTGGACGAAACGGACTCAGGCCTCGACATCGACGCCATCCGCATCGCCGCCGAGGGCGTGAACCGGCTGCGCTCGCCGGATCGGGCGATGCTCGTCATCACCCACTATCAGCGGCTGCTAAACTATATCGTGCCCGACAAAGTGCATGTGATGGCGCGCGGGCAGATCCTGCACTCGGGCGGCAAGGAGCTTGCTTTGGAGCTGGAAGAGTCCGGTTACGCCGCGTACCGCTCGGAAGCGGCTTAAGGAGCGGCGATGACCATCCATCAGACCACAATCCGGCCCGCCGTGACGCCGGCCGAGCAGCGCTTCCTCGATCTTTATGCCGATGTTTCGGGGAAGCTTGCGGGCGCGCGTTCTGCTGCTGTCCGAGCCTGGAGAGATGCCGCCCGCGACGCGTTCATCATGCAGGGCGTCCCCCATCGACGCGTCGAGGAATGGAAATATACCGACCTGCGCGCGCTCATGCCCGAGGTTCATCCGCTTTCTGGTCTTGAACCAAAGGCGGCCGCGGATGTCAGCGTCGAAGCGGCGATCGGCAAATCGCTCGCGCATTTGGATGCCTATCGGGCAGTATTTGTCGGCGGTCGCTTCCGCGCGGACCTGTCCACCATCCAGAATGCACCGGACGTAGGTTTCGAGACGTTGCGGCAGGTTCTCGAAGAGGATGACGCTTCAGCGGCGGCTGTGGCGAAACTCTCGCTTCCGAAGCGCGACGTCGTTGCGGCGCTCAGCACCGTCTTCGCCACGGACGGCGCGATCATTTCGGTGGCGGCGGGCGCAAAGCTGGAAAAGCCCATTCATGTGATTGTCATCGCGCAGGGCGGAAAGCATCTGTCGGCGCTTCAGCATGCCGTCAGCGTCGGCGACGGCGCGGATGTTTCGCTTGTCGAAACGCACGCCGGCGCCGAGCAGGCTCAAGCAATCTCGCACACGCGCCTTGCGATCGGCGCGCGGGCATCGCTGAAGCATGTCCGGTTGACCGCGGGAAAAGGAGCGAAGCATCTGGCTTCAGCCGCCGTCACCCTTGGCGAAGGCTCAAGCTATGATCCAACGCACATGGCGGTCGACGGCGCGGTCCTCCGCTCGGAGGCGGGCATCCGCTTCGATGGTCCGAACGCTCGCTGCCATTACACCGGCGCGATGCTTTTGAGCTCGCATTCTCACGCGGATTTCACGCTCGTCGTGGATCACGCCGCGCCCGGTTGCGAGAGCCGCGAGCTTGTGAAGGCCGTGCTCGACGGCCGCTCGCGCGGAGTCTTCCAGGGCAAAGTCATCGTCGAGCGCGGCGCGCAGAAAACCGACGGCAAGCAGATGGCGAATGCGCTGCTCTTGTCCGACGACGCGGAGTTCGATTCAAAGCCGGAGTTGGAAATCTTCGCGGACGATGTGGTCTGCGGCCACGGTTCGACGGCAGGCCAGCTTGACGATGACATGATGTTCTATCTGCGGGCGCGCGGCATCCCCGAACCGGAGGCGCGCGCTCTGCTGATCGCCGCTTTCGTCGGGGAAGCGCTCGACAGGATCGAAAACGAGGCTTTGCGGTCCGCACTCGATGAAAAGGTCGTCGCATGGCTTGCCGCCGCCCCAGCCATGCTTGACCCGGCCATATAAGCCGAAAGGAATACATCGATGACGTTGATGGAAAAAGACATTGCCGCGAGACCTTACGACGTGGAAGCGATCCGCCGTGACTTCCCGGCGCTGTCGCTTCAGGTCCATGGCAAGCCGCTGGTCTATCTCGACAACGCTGCGAGCGCGCAGAAGCCGAAACTCGTGCTCGACGCGCTGATGAAGTCCTACACGGAAGAATATGCGAACGTGCATCGTGGCCTGCATTATCTCGCAAACGCTGCGACGGCGGCCTACGAAGGCGCGCGCGAGCGGGTGGCAAAGTTCCTGAACGCGCCGAGTCATGAGCAAATCATCTTCACGAAAAACGCGACCGAAGCGATAAACCTCGCGGCGCAATCCTTCGGCGGGCTCCATATCGGCCCCGGCGACGAGATCGTGCTCACCATCATGGAGCACCATTCGAACATCGTGCCGTGGCACTTCCATCGCGAACGGCGCGGCGCTGTCATCAAATGGGTGCCGGTGACGGACGAGGGCGAGTTTCGGATCGAGGATTTCGAGGCCGCGATCACGCCTCGCACCAAGATGGTCGCCATCACGCATATGTCGAACGTGCTGGGCACTATCACACCGGTGAAGGAGGTCTGCAAAATCGCCCACGCGCATGGCGCTTACGTGCTCGTGGACGGCAGCCAGGGCGCGGTTCATCTTCCCATCGATGTGCAGGATATCGACTGCGATTTCTACGCGATGACCGGCCACAAGGTTTATGGCCCGAGCGGCATCGGCGCTCTCTACGGCAAGCGCGAACATCTCGAAGCCATGCCCCCCTATCAGGGCGGCGGCGAGATGATCGAGACCGTGACGTGTGACACCGTCCGCTACAACGATCCACCGTACCGCTTCGAGGCTGGCACGCCTCCCATTGCCGAAGCAGCCGCACTCACAGCCGCGCTCGATTATATGGACAGCATCGGCAAGGATCGCATCCGCGCTCACGAAACTGATCTCCGACGCTATGCCGAGGAACTCCTGAGGCCGATCAACTCGCTGCGCTTCATCGGCAATGCGGCGGAGAAGGGCGCGATCATTTCCTTTGCGATGGAAGGAGCGCACGCCCACGACGTCGCCACCATCCTCGACCGCTCAGGCATTGCGGTGCGTGCCGGCACTCATTGTGCCGAACCGCTTCTCGCGCGGTTCGGGCTCACATCCACCTGCCGGGCCTCGTTCGGCCTCTACAATACGCGCGCCGAAGTGGAGGCGCTTGCGGAAGGACTTCAGAAAGCGGAGCGTTTTTTCAGATGACCGAAACCATGCAAGAAAGAAAAACCCCCATCGAGAATGCGCCCTGGGATGGTCAGCAGGAGCCGCCCGCGCACCATGATTTGCCGCAGCCATGTGCCCATACGGTTGAGGTTGCGAAGGAATTCAAGGAACACCCGATCCCTGAAGAGGAGATTGAGCGCATCACGCAGGGCATCATTGCCGCCTTAAAGACCGTCTACGATCCCGAGATCCCCGTTGATATTTATGAGCTTGGTCTCATTTACAGGATCGATATCAACGACGACCGGGAAGTGGACGTGGAGATGACGCTGACAGCCCCGGGCTGCCCGGTCGCCGGCGAAATGCCGGCCTGGGTTGAGAACGCCGTCGGTGGGGTCGAAGGTGTGGGCTTCGTTCGCGTGCAGATCGTGTTCAACCCGCCTTGGGATCCCAGCCGCATGTCGGACGAGGCGCGCGTGGCGCTGAACATGTTTTGATTTTTGGTCATGGCCGCCCTTGAAGCGGCCATCCAGAGCAATATCTGCAGGTGGAATGACTGGATGGGCGGATCAAGCCCGACCATGACGACGGCAGGGAGACTAATCATGGTTAGGGCGAGACCTAAGGTTTTGACGCTTACGGATGCGGCGGCCGCGCGCTTGAGGGCGATCATGGCGCGCTCCGACAAGCCGGTTGCTGGCTTGCGCGTCGGCGTCAAGAAGGGCGGCTGCGCCGGTATGGAATATACGATGGAGTACGCCAGCGAAGTGCGCCCAGTCGACGAGGTTGTCGAGGACAAGGGCGTGCGCATACTCATCGAGCCGGCCGCGATCCTGTACCTGCTCGGCACAGAGATGGACTTCAAAACCGACAAGCTGACATCCGGCTTCGTCTTCAACAACCCCAACCAGACCAGCGCCTGCGGCTGCGGCACGAGCGTCGAAATCCGGCCCGCGCAAGAAGCGGCGACGGCCTGATCTACGCGGCTTACAGGCCAACAGCTTTTTGTATGCCCGTTGTAAAAGGCGGCATCCGCTCCCGATCAGCTTGCGTTTGTATCAGCATCGCATGGGCCATAATCTTAGGAAAAAGCGGCTTGCTGAGAAGCTGACGGAGGTCTTGCGCAAATTCCTAAATTCTCTGCGGATTAGGTTCCGGCGAGTAGGGCGGCGGGATTATCGGCGTGATGTTCTCCGGCATGCAAGGTCTTGGCTGTCATGCCAGCCCGCGCCATCGAGGACAAGCGCGGCATGCTCCGCAATCGCGGCGTCCGGCTCGTCCGGCTCGTCCGGCTCGTCCGGCTCGTCCGGCTCGTCCGGCTTTCTGCAATAGATTATCGAAAATGTCGCGAGCGATCGCGAGGTGCGTTGGAATGTCACAGGCAACCACACTCCGTCATCTCGAGTTTACACACGTGAGAGTAAGCATATGCAGACGCTTCTAAGGTCTCGCTTACGCTATTCTTGCTATCGTGCCGGCCTCGCACGACGAACTCGGAAAACCCTTCTAGAAGGTAACTTATGGCAGATCCAAATAAAGTCTATCCGACAGGCTTGACCTTGGCCGAGGCTGAGGAATTGCACGGTTTTGTGATCAACGGCACACGTACCTTCGGTGCGATCGCTGTTGTCGCGCATGTTCTTGCATACCTCGTTTCACCTTGGCTCCACTAAAAGCATACCATCAGGAGAACTGAACATGGCTTATGACGATGGACAAGCTGGCATTTGGCTGGTCGTTCCCCCAAAGATCGGTCTTCCTTTGTTCCTTGGCACGGTCACTGTAATCGCGCTGCTCGTGCATTACGCCATTTTGACCCACACGACGTGGTTTTCTGCTTACTGGCAGGGCGGCAAGACCAAGACTTCAATAAGCACCACCACATCGGCACCTACTGTCGCTTTAGAACCTGCCGCGCCATCCAACCCAACGAAATAACAGCTTTGGATTTTCGGGTATCCCACTCCTGAAACACAAGGACCCTGCCCCACGGCGGGGTCTTTTGCTATCTGAGCGGTCGGCGGGGGCTGTCTCGGGGAGATTTACGCCCTTAATAATGAGTCCGGTTCCGGTTGAACCGCCGATGTTTACTCAAAAGTAAGCAGTACAGCTTCCGGCTCTGACTGTTGGCGTAGTACCGCATTCGCCTGTTACGATTTCGGAAAGGCGGAGTGGCAATCCGTTCGCCAGATTGGCGGCTTTTGCTCAGAGCAGTAAGGGAAGCTGTCTAGGCTTCTGTTCGCCTTTATCCTCAGGTACTCGCTCGGCGCCTGGGGCAAGTGGCGTGGTCTTTTCCGCCAACCGGGGATCGTTGTTTGCCGGTGAATTGACGCGGGTCGAGACCGGCCACGTGGCCAGCGCTTCCGAATGGCATGGCTGGAGAAGCGCCGTATCGCCGGTTTTCAGCCACGCGAACGCTTCTTCCAGCGAAAGAATGGCAGGCATCCGGTCATGGATCGAAGCAACCTTTTCGTTCGCGGGGACGGTGACAACCGTGAACGTCAGAAGCCCGTTCCACTCTTCCCATAATCCGGCGAGCGTCAGCGGCTTGCCCGCGTCCGCGCTCGTGATGAAAAATGGCTGCTTGCCGCGAGCCTGCTTCTGCCACTCGTAGAAGCCCGAAATCGGCACGATGCACCGCCGCGATTTGAGCGCCTTCCGGAACGCAGGCTTTTCACCAAGCGTCTCAAATCGCGCGTTGATCAGCTTCGAGCCAATGGATGGGTCTTTCGCCCAGGATGGTACCAGCCCCCAGCGCATCGGCTGAAAGCGCAAGCCATCCCTTCCGAGAACGATGACACCTGCGTTATGGGTCGGCGCGACGTTCCACGAAGCGGAGAGCGACGGCGCAATCTCGTCAATGAGCGAGTAGAATGCGACAACCTCCGCCCACGTAAAGGCCTGCGTGAAACGTCCGCACATGGCCACTCCCGAATTAAAGCCTAAATCGCAACCTGCCGCCCGATCTCCACCACCTGGTCCACAGGAAGGCGGAAAAAGTCGGTCGCCTGAAGGGCGTTGCGCTCCATGGCGGCGAAGATGAGCTCCCGCCACTTCGGAAGCCCACTGCCGTCTGGACGCGGAACGACCGTCTCCCGGCCTACATAGTAAGTCACGTCATCCAGATCGAGGTCGCAGCCCGCACTGCTTCGCTTCCTCAAGGATCGGGGGGATCGCCGGCCGCTCCATGAAACCGTAATTGACCGTGGCTCGCCAGAAATTTGGCGCTTCCTCGAAGAAGCTGAAACGATCTGCCGGGTGAATGAACGGCACCGGCTCGATCGACACGTTGATTACCATGACCCGTTCGTGAAGGGCACGGTTGTGCCTGACGTGCCAGGACATGACCGGCGGCACGCCTTCCTTGGAGCGTGTCAGGAAAACGGCCGTTCCCGGCACGCGGGCCACCCCTCTTGTGTCGAGGTCCCTCAAGAATATTTCGGTTCGCTGATACTTCGACTTGAGAACCAGCAGCACGGCATCGCGCCCGGAATGCCAGACCCACATCAAGCCGTAAATAATCGTCGCAAGTGCGAGCGGGATGTAACCGCCTTCCAGCATCTTTGCCGAGTTTGCGACCAGAAATGCGCTGTCGACCAGGATGAAACATCCGGCCACGGCCCTGCTCAGAGGCAGGCTCCAGTTGAGTTTTTCGACCATGGCGATGTAGAGAAGCATCGAGGTCATCAGCATTGTGCCCGAGACGGCGATGCCATAAGCGGCGGCGAGATTATCGGATTTCCGGAAAGCGATCGTGAGACCGATGGTGATGACCATCATGATCCAGTTCACGGCGCCGATATAGATTTGCCCATAGCCAAGCGGGGAGGTCTGCGTGATCCGAAGGCGCGGCAGCCAGCCGAGCTGAATGGCTTGGCGGGTCATCGAGAAGGCGCCGGTGATGATCGCCTGGCTCGCGATGATCGTGGCAGCGGTGGCCAGGATGACGAAGGGGACGAGTGCGACCCTGGGGCAGAGCGCGTAAAAGCTGTTTTCGGTAATCGGAGAGCCGTTCAGCACGAGTGCAGATTGACCCGCATAATTCAAAACGAGGCTCGGGAATACGATGCTGAACCAGGCCATTCGGATCGGGCCGCGCCCGAAGTGACCCATGTCTGCGTAAAGCGCCTCCGCACCGGTGACGCACAGAAAAACCGCGCCGAGAACGAGGAAGGATGTCAGCCCCCCGGATGCAAGATAGCTAAGGCCGTACAGGGGATTGATTGCCAAAATCACCGTGGGGTTTTGGATGATCCCCCAAAGGCCGAGACCGCCGAGCGCGAGAAACCAAATGCCCATAATCGGCCCGAACAATTTGCCGATGCGCGCTGTGCCCTGCGGCTGAACGAAAAACAGGAGAACGAGAATGAGGACAGTGGCTGGAACAACATAGTCTTCGAGGCTCGTGGTTACGATCGACAGCCCCTCGAGCGCGGACAAGACAGAGATGGCGGGTGTGATCACCCCGTCTCCATAGATGAGCGCCGCACCAAGGAGGCCGATAGTGACGATAAGCGCTCGCTTCTTGGTCCGGCCGCTTCCCAGGCCCTTTCGGCCGCCGAGAAGCGCCATCAACGCCATGATGCCGCCCTCGCCGTGGTTATCGACCCGCATGGCCACGCCGACATACTTGATCGTCGTCACGATGATGAGCGTCCAGAAAATCAGCGAGAGGCTGCCAAGCACAATCGCCCGGTCCGCGACCCGCGCGCCCGTCGCGCCGAGCACGACTTTGAGCGTGTAGAGCGGGCTGGTGCCGATGTCGCCGAAAACTACGCCAAGCGCCGAGAAGGCGAGTGCGCTCGCATGCCCGTGTCGGAGCGCCGCGACGCCTTGTGGCAGGGAGGCCGTAGCGGTTGTGGAGGTCATGATCGATCCGGGTATTATTGCTGCGCAGATACGCAGTTTTTAGCATGGGACCGATGCGTTCGCATTAAGTCCGTTTCTTCGAACCTAACCAGAGTTCCCCCGGCTTTGCGGACTTTTGGACCGCGGAAACGGAACGGACACCGCCCCGCAGACATTATTATTGTTTGTCTCATCAACGTGGTTTTCGCGCTGCAAGCGCAAGATCAGTAGTCGGCCAATGTTTCCTTAGCTCAAGCTAAGGCAGATAATATGGCGGCAATGGCTTAGTACGCTTATGCGAGAGAAATCCGCCGACGTTTGCTGCACCGCAAAAAAACTAATTCGAATGTCCGAATGTTAAATTCTTCTTTAGCCTCACTTATCCTTTCCTAGTTGCGGGACCCCTGACACTGGGTTATTCTTGATATAAATCAGCTGAAATCTTGCTTTCAATCAAAGGGCATGCGCTAGCTTGCTCGATCGAATTGTATTTGGTTCTCGATCGAATGACCTTCGCCAGTCCCGATGAGAAGAAAGCTTGTGTGCACTTGCTAAGGGCATGCCCACGCTCGCAAATTACTCACGCGCTGCTTCGCGCGGCTGCTCACCGTAAAGCTGACGTGTCTGAGAGACTTAAAAATATAAACTTAAAAACGGGTCCCTGATGTGAACGAAAACAACGCCTGCCTGGCCAGGGTTGAAGCCCGGCGTCCATTCCAAGTCAGCCTGCTTTCAGCATTCGATGAAATCGCGCTGGCAGTTCTCAAAGCGGCACACGGCAAGGCTCATACCTCTCTACAAAATTACCTGGACAGCGGGGTCGCTATACGCGGTGCTTATTGCACCCGCCGGGCCATCCTTCTCGCCATCCACGACATGAAAGACGACGTGGAAGCTCCGCCCGCGCTTCAGAACGGAGCGCTTGCGAAGTGGCTTTCGCTGAAGGTGCGGCCGACGCCTGAACTGAAGCACTATCGTGACATCGCCACGGCGCTTCTCAGGCTGGAAGTCGTCATACGATCAAGGGCTCTGCAAGCCATGGAATATGGCGAGACGAGGCATTAGCGATGAATGCATTTAGCCAGGAGGCTTTGGTCGTGCACAATTTCGCGGCAACTGAGATCCTCTCACGCGAGGAAAATGCCATGCCCGTGATGTTCCGGTCGATGCGAGCAGAAGATAAGGAGCTGTTCGCAAACTTCCTTCGCTCGCTTCCCCGCAAGGACAATTATTACTTGCTGGTGGACGTGAATAATGACGAAACCGTCCAGCGTTGGATGAACAATGTCCAATCGGGCGAGATCATCGGCGTAGTCGCGATGGCGGGCGTGAAAATGATCGGCTATTGCAATCTCAAGACCAAAGATCTGCCGTGGCTTCGCCATGTGGGCGAAATCCGCATGAGCGTTTCGGCCGGCCATCGCAACCTTGGCATTGGCCGAATTCTCGCCGGGAAGATTTTCGCAATCGCGCAGGCCCGAGGGCTGCAAAAACTTTGGGTCCGGATGGCGGCGAGTCAGGAGGCGGCTCAAGTCGTGTTCCAAAACTTGGGATTCCGTACGGAGGCCCTCCTCTCTGACTTTGTCAAGAACGAGAACGGCTTGACCGAGGCACTCGTAATCATGTCCCACGACTTCGAAAAGTCCTGGTCATTCTAGCGTTTAGTCCAGGGTCGTGGGAATAGAAGCAAAACAAGGAGGATATGATGCCCACTTTGCAAGACGGCCTGACTTCTCTTCAGCCCACCACTCCAGACCGCTTGAAGCCGGCTGACCCCAAGCCAAGGGCAGAGGACGCTGCGAAGGCCAAAGCCCTTATCAATTTCCTTATGCAGGATGCGTTTTTCCTTGCTCTCTATCGCAGCAACGATCCGAACGTGCGTGCAGCCGCCATGGACAAGCTAAACAGAGCTCACCATCAGGCTTACGGCGACGCACCAACAACAGAGCGGCGAGGGAGATAGCGCACCTCCTCTCTTCTCACGGCTCCTGCGCCCGGAGGAAAGTGATGTCCGAGAACCCATTCGAAATCCCGTACAGCCTGCGTGAGGTGTCAGAGCAGAACCTGAAGCAGGCACATGCCACCTATGACCAGTTCATGGATTTCGTGACCAAGGCCATGGACGCTTGGATGGGAGCGATGCCCTCAAACCCCATGATCGCCGACTTCAAGAAGGTCAACGGCCGCACCATGCAATTCGCGAAGGACAATGCGGATTGCGCGTTCGCGTTCTCCAGCCAGATCAGCAATGCCCAGACGGTGTTTGAGATTTTGGCGCTTCAGACGCAATTCGCGCAAGATCGGATGCAGGAGTTTACTGTGCAGTCGCAGGAACTTTGCAGCTTGATCGAAGAAGCCCTCCAGAAAGTGGAACGCAGCGGGATAGATAACAGGGCCTTCAGTCCCATGAGCGCGAGCTTCAACGCCGCTGGCTTCCAGGAAGCGACTGGCCCAGATCCCACTTTGCGGCCAAAGGCGACCAAGAAGCCACGCTTTGTTGGCGACGACAGGCGCTTGGTTTAGTTAAGGCGAGGCCACAACGAGGGTCCAGTAAGTCTTGTACTTGGTGTCTGGCTTGTACTCGTAGGCGATGCCCATATGCTTCGCCTCGGCGAGGAGCATATTCCGGCTGTGAGGCGCACTATTTTTCCAGCCGTCTATGATTTGCGCAAAGGACCTCTGTCCGACGCCGACATTTTCCGCCGCGACACGGTAGTGGTATCCCGCCAAGGTCAGCCGTTTCTGAAGATCCGCTCCTTTGGGGCCGACGTGGGACATATGGTCGTGCGTGGCCATGTCCTTGACGAGAATTTCGGCGGCTACCGTGGCATGGCTATCCAGCGTCAGGGCAGGTAACCCCTTTGAAGACCGATACTCATTGACGAGGCGAAGAGCCTCGTTCGGGTCCAGGCCCGTCGCTTCGTCGGAACTTGTCTGGGGCGTTTGCGGCGCAGGCTGCTCGCCGGAGCTGAAGGCGGAAGAAAAATTCGACCAGATACCACCGCTGCTTGAGCTCTGCGACTGAGAGGGCGCGGGCGCCGGAGCTGTCTTTGGCGGCATGTCGGAGGAGCCGCCTCCCCCAAGGCTTGGCATAGAGGTAATCCCGCCCGTCATCGTTGAGCAGCCGCCCAAGGCAGCGCAAAGCAACAACAAACGGACAATACGCCCCATCGGACACCTCACATACACGCAACACAATGCCGAACTCCGGTTACAAGTCGCTTAATTCCGCCTTGCGGGAGGCGGATTAGACAGGGATAGCGTCAACATGATGAAAACTTCACTTAAATGCGATCAAGGGTCGCGTTGAGACTCGCTCTCCCTTAATTCTCGCGCACGGTCGGCCAAGTCCTGCAGGTTCTGAAGCATTTGATCGAAGACAAAAAGCAGGGCGAAAACGCGCTGAATATCCTCCTTTTCGGTCGCGGAAGCGAACCACTCCGGCCCGGCGCCCCCTACGGCGCCGCGAAACCTTTCGAGCGCCGTTGTCAAATCCTGCAGGCTTGGCGCTTCCTTCCCGGATGACAGCGTTTCCGACATGCCCGTAAGCCACGCGGCAAGCGCACGGAGCACGGCGGTGAGCTCATTCACAAAAGGGCCGCGCACTGTCTCGGGAAAAGGAGTCACGAGCGCGCGAGCCAGTATCGCCATTTCGTTTCGCAGGCGGCGCAATGTGCGGGAAAGCGGTTCGGGATCGGGGCCATCCGCGAGGCGGTTCGCTTGCTCGACCTTTGCCTCCCCGGCTCGAGCGTCCGCTTTCGCGACTTCAGCGCTGCAGCGGAGCTGAATTTTCAGGAGCGCTGCCCGGTCGACGCCCCCGCAGTGACCTTCTTCCAGCATTGAGATGATGCGGGCCATGTCGGCTACCGCGTTACTGGCGGACCGCGCCAGAAGGCTGTGCGCACGGGCAGGAAAGATGAAAAGCGCCACTGCAACGGCGACTGCGCTGCCAAGGGTGATCTCAAGAACCCGCTCAAGCGCCGAGGAGAAGGGCGCAGCCTGCTGAAGCGCTGCGCCCATCAGAACGATGATCGCCGTTATTGGGGCGATGCGGTAATCCGTCCGGAAAGCGGTGACCACCGAAAGCGGCGCGATGGCGACCAGCATGGCGAGCCCAAGAGCCGCCGGGGTGTTATGGGGCATAAGGCCGGCCACAACCGCGCCCCAGAATGCTCCGCCGATGGTCCCTATCAGCCGGTTCAGGCCCGCTTTTACCGAGCCGCCCACACTTCCCTGAATAACGATCACAGCCGACAGCACCGCCCAATAGGTTTGCGCCAGCCCTATAGCTTCCCCGAGCGCATAGCTTGCCAGCGCCGACACCGTCATGCGAAGGCCGAACTGAAGCTTCCCGCGATGAGTTTGGAGCCAGGCCTTCATTCAGAAGCTTCCATCTTTTTGTCTCATCAGTTGTGGGCTGGTTCTCGGCTGGCATGAACTCACGGACGATCCCGAAAACGCGACTTGCCTATTTCTTCCCGCAAGGCTAAGCAACCTTCGCTCATCTTGCCAACGGATGCCACTCGCTCCGCACTTCGTCATCCCGGCCAAGCGAAGCGCGAGCCGGGATCGCAGAAAGACAGGCGATTCAATTTGTTACGATCCCGTATAAGGCTTTGCCTTTCCGGGATGACGGCTGCGGCGATCGGGTGGCGCGTCAGGCAAACTCTGCTTAGTCCCCATCGCGAGGGATCGCCATGGAAGCCAAAACCGAAAGTTTAGAAGTAGAACCCAAGCAGCTTTTCGGCCACCCGCGCGGGCTTTCCTTCCTGTTTGCGACCGAGATGTGGGAGCGCTTCTCCTATTATGGGATGCGCGCCCTGCTCGTGCTCTACCTCGTAAAGTATGTGCTTCTGCCCGAGCATTCCGGGCAGGTGATTGGGCTTATGACGTTGAAAGGCGGCCTTGAAACGATCTTCGGCCCGCTCGAAGCGCAGCCCTTCGCCTCACAGATTTATGGAACCTACACGGCGCTTGTCTATCTAACGCCGGTTTTTGGAGGGCTGCTTGCCGACCGCGTGCTCGGTCAGCGCAAAACCGTCGTCATCGGCGCGAGCCTGATGGCGCTTGGCCACTTCATGATGGCGTTCGAGCCGTTTCTGCTTTTCGCGCTGCTGACGCTTATCCTCGCTAACGGCCTTTTCAAGCCCAACATCTCGACCCAGGTCGGCGGCCTCTACAAGGAAGGCGATCCGCGCCGCGACCGCGCCTACTCGATCTTTTATGTCGGCATCAATATCGGCGCGTTCCTGGCCCCGCTCATCTGCGGAACGCTCGGCGAGAAATGGGGCTGGCATTACGGGTTCGGAGCGGCAGGCGTTGGCATGGTGATCGGGCTTCTGATCTACTTGCGCGGGCTTCGGGAGCTGCCGCCGGACGAGCTTCAAAAGGCCAAGGCTGCGCACGTCGAGCACAACCCGATGAGTCGCGAGGAGCGGCGCGCGATTTTCGCGCTGCTCGTCCTCTTCCTGCCGAATACGCTGTTCTGGGCCACCTATGAACAGCAAGGCAACACCATCGCGCTATGGGCCGATAGCTACACCGACCGCTCGATCAACCTGCTTTTCTGGCAGGGTGAAATTCCTGTGACGTGGTTCCAGGCGTTCAACCCGCTCATGATCTTCGCATTCACGCCGCTCATTGTTGAACTATGGGCGATCCAGTCCAGAAGGGGGCGGGAGCCTTCAACTGTGACCAAGATGGCGATGGGATGCTTTACAGTCGCGCTCGCCTACCTCCTGATGGTTGGGGCGGCTCTCTATCTCGGCCCAGGCGCCAAATCGAGCTGGCTTTGGCTTTTGGCGTTCTTCGCGATCATCACCATTGGGGAGCTTTATCTTTCTCCGGTGGGGCTCTCTCTCGTTTCGAAAGTTGCGCCCGTCCGTGTGATGTCCCTGATGATGGGCGTTTGGCTTTCCACAAGCTTTCTTGGCAATTTTCTCGCGGGCTGGCTCGGCTCCTATTGGAGCAGCATGGAGAAACCCAACTTCTTCTTCATGATCGCAGGCGTGGCCGCCGCCGCAGGTGTGTCGATCATTCTTCTGAACAGACCGCTCCGTAAGTCGCTTCAGCATTGACCCTTGTATGGATTGTTCGATGCGTGGAACTGCAGGCAATCGATCCCGGCGTATCGGCCCTTCTATCCCGAGCTGCAGAAACTGACACTGACCTTCTCGCTGAACAAGGAGGTGCTCGGCCCCAGCACACGGCGCAGCCAGAGCGGCGGGCTGCCATGGGGCGCTGGCGATTCCCGATTCCGCAGTAGCTCCTGTCGCGGCTCGTGGACGTGATCCTCTATCGCCGGGAGCACAATCTGCGTGCGGCCGCCACGGTGGGGCTTCTGGGCGCTGGCGGCCTCGGCCTCGAAATCATCGCCGCGTTCCATCTGTTCGAATATCGCGAGGCGTCTGCGCTGATCCTTGTCCTGCTCGGCCTCGTCACCGCGATTACGATGATCGGGCAGCTTCGCCGCCGGTTCCTCGGCCAGCGCTGATGCCCCTGTGTCGCCGCTTCCGCTTCCTTCGGCGCTGCATGCGATGAGGTTTACCGGGAGTTAAAATTGGGTTCGTTTTGTAAAAAGGCGTACAACTAAATATATAAGTAACTTATGGATGAAATCCATAAACGGCGATGGATTGGGGCGTCATGACTTTAGACAGCTCACATAACATCCTGATGCTCAGCGCCTCAAGGATTAGGAAGCAAGCCTTCATGGACGCCCCTCCCATTGGTCCGGGCGAAGTCGTTGGCGGAGCGCCGGAGCGCGCCGACGCCTCACTCATCTTCATTGGCCGCATCCGCACGCCAAGGTTCAACGATTGATCTGGCCAAGATTGGCGTGTAGCACGGCGCCGTTCAGTGCGGGCGATACCGCGCAGAAGTGGACAAGGGCAGCAATCTCCTCCGGCGCCACTAGTCGGCCGAAGGAGACCCGATCACGGAGGAATGAATCGCTAATCGCAGTGTTAGCGAGGACCATTGGGGTTGCCGTAACGCCAGGACAAATACAGCAGCTGTGAACGTGCCCACCGCTGAAGTCTTGTTGAGTGGCGCGCATCATGCCAATGGTAGCGTGCTTGATTGCAACATAGGAGAACGCTTGCGGGACAGCAATTTCAGACAACGTAGAGCCTATGTAGAGAATCGCGGAGCCGCGCCCCATACACGGTGCAATAAGCTGGTTCAGGCGCGCAGGAGCCAGCACCATGAGGTTGAAGGCCCTCTGCAGATAGGCTTCATCAACGCGAAAGGCTTGGTCGTGGCGAAACTCGGCTGCGTTGTGTATCAGCGCAAATTGTCCGTTATCCTGGCTTGCCACAATATTCTCGAGTAAATCGGCGGGCCAGAGAGGCTCCGCCAAATCAATCTCCACATGGCGCACGTCAGACAAGGCTGGCTTGCGCCTTGACAGACTGACAACCTGCCAGGCTTCGTCAAGGAAGCGCTTACATATCGCTGCGCCGATGCCAGAACTCCCCCCTGAGACTATCGCGGTTCTCATGACACCGTGGTTCGGCGATGGGCTTGCTGACCGCGAGAAGAGGCTACGCTGACACTGATTTCGGCCACTTGGTCATGGGGCAGTCCCTCCGTTTTCAGCAACTGGTCGAGAAACCAACCAGCGAGGGCTTCAAGCGTAATATTAGGGAGTTCGAGCAGCAAAACATCCTGGGCGGGGAGCAGAAAGCGATCATTTCCGAATTGACAGGCCACGCTATTTCCCTCGCGACTAATCAGCAAGTGCGGGGAATGGGCTGGCAAAAGTAGGCGTTCATCGAGCAATGCGCAAAGCTCACGAAGACGAGTCTTTAATATGCGATAGTCAAGAACCATGCCGTTCTCTTCCTGCACTGCAACCATTTCGGCGCCTACAATGAAGTTATGACCGTGCAGACATTCGCGCTCGGTCTCCGAAAAAATGGTAAAGTGCGCCGCAGCGAAGCCAATATCGTCCCTATCAATGCGTATTGCCAATCGATCTTGCCGCATGGAGTTTACCTATGTGTTCCGCTAATATTTCTCAGCGAGTGATTAGCCGCTGTGTCGTCCGCCGCGCGAGAGGAGGACAAGAGTCCGACGCCGAAAACCAATGAAAACCCGGTAAGCACTATGAACCGAACTGACTGCTTGCACCGGACCAACATGGCGAAGCCCCCCAAATGGCAAATTAAATTAATATTCTATCCTAGCGCGGGGGTTTTGATGATTGTAAGTAAAATCCTCGTGCGCGTTCCCAGGTTCTATCCTGAATATCCATCCAGACAGCACGAGTTTGGTTAGTCCGGTGTGATTCATTTGCGTTTTACCCCGCGCAGCTCGAATGTTTTGTGGATGGCATACGCGTTCTCCCCACCCGGGCCGGTTTTACGGCGGCCGGGCCACACCCGAGCTTGTGGGACTCCAAAGCAGAGCAAGGGTCGGAAATGTGGTGGCCCCCGGGAGACAGGCGCTGATCGAACCTCGCCGCCCGAGGAACGGCGGCTGATCCCCTGAAAACGGTACTCTCCGAAAGCAACCCGATGTCCGCAATCGGGCCGAGGTCGTGTGAAAAGTCCGTGCAGAAAAAGTCCCTTAGAATGATTTTGCGCTGACCGCTGTTGATCATATCAGCCAAGGTGAGACGCGAGAAAGCAACGAAGTCTCAATCCGTACTTTGAAAGTGAAACTGATCGATTTCTCTTACGATCGAGCCATGACCCCAGCTGGTGGTAGGAACAAAATTCTAGCCGTTCCCAACGGGAACGACTTTTCACACGACCTCGGCCTAACTCGGACGATAGGACAAGCCTATTCGCCTCAAATCTTCCAAGGAGTAGCCACGGCGGGAGCTCAAATCTCCTGCTCGTCGAGCGGCAGGCGATTGCCTTGCGCATCGCGCAGCACGCGGCGCAGCCATAGCGGCGGAGTGCCGCTCATCAGGCGCTGGAGTTGGAGGATCACGTCCTCGATGTCGCGAACTTGCGCGCTCTTCACTGGGAAGACGCACTCATTGTGGATGCGCACGGCGGCAAGGTCGCTGAGGCCCAGCGTGAACACTACCGAGCAGCCGGTCAGCGACTCGACGCGCTCGACAAGCGGATCGTGGCCCGCGCCGTCGTCGTCGCCCATGTCGTCCATCACGCAGCGGCCATCCGCGCCGCCCCCTCCGCCGCCGAGGCCCTTCTTGCCGAAGCGATTGAATTTGACCACGTCGACGAACTCGGACGCGTCGCGGGTCACGTCGTAGAAAACCATCTGCTTGGCCGAGGCGAAATTGGCGTCCACGGCCACAAGGCTGTTCGTGGTGATGGCGATCCGTAAATGGGCGGCGTCCATGGCGAAGTCTCTCATTGTAATCGTTGGGCCGTAGGCTGACGATAGGTCTTGCAAAAGCCGGGCCGAAGCTTCCGGACAGTCGTCGCCCCGGAAGCCGCCTGCGGCTATCCGGGACCGCAATAAACACCGACATGCGCCACGATCCCGTGTCTGCATCGCACCGCTTCGCGCTGCGCCGCGCA
This sequence comes from uncultured Alphaproteobacteria bacterium, assembly GCA_963829495.1. GTDB lineage: Bacteria > Pseudomonadota > Alphaproteobacteria > Rhizobiales > Rhodomicrobiaceae > Rhodomicrobium. The sequence goes on along the minus strand of CAWHIT010000018.1, from coordinate 5,913 downwards.
CGGGATGACGCATCTCGCGCCTTAAGCTTAAGGGATGGGGCGGGAGCGGCATGTCCCCGCCCCATCGAGCGTGAAGCGGGGGGCGGCATTCCCCCCGCCGTTTGCAAAGGCGTCTTACCAGGTGTTGAGGAGCCACTCGCGGTCCTTGGTGTATTCCATGTGCGTGAAGAGCGCGTTGGCGATGGTCTCGCCGAGCAGCATGGCGCCCCTGTAGCCCATGGTCGGATGGCGATAGAGGCCGGCGCGGTCGAAGGTCGGGAAGCCGACGCGGACCATCGGGATGTTGGCGTCAAGCGCGACGTAGCGGCCCTTGGAGTGCCCGAAGATCAGGTCGTACTTCTTGCCCTCCTTGATGCGCTTTTCCAGCTCCCAAAGGTCGGCGTTGCAGATCACTTCCATGTCCCAGGTGGCTTTTTCCTGCAGGGCCTTAATGCGGGGATCGCGCTTGTACTTGCCGTTGTCGTCGCCGAGAAGCAGGAGCGACGGCTGCAGCTCCACTTCGAGGCAGAACTCGGCGAGGCCCATGACGAGGTCGGGATGGCCGAACAGCGCCACCTTTTTGCCGGCGAAGAACATGTGGGCCAGATCCTGCAGCGCGTCGATGGCGATGCCGCGCTCATGCACGAGGCTGTCCGGGATCGGCTTGCCGGTGACGCGCGAGAGTTCCTCGAGCAGCGCGTCGGTATTGGCGATGCCGTAGGGCGTTGGAACCTTCGAGACCGGCACGTCGAAGGCGTTCCTCAGGTGCTGGGCCGCCGGGTCGCTTTCGTAGCGGGCGAGCGACACGCTCGCGAGCGCGTTCGGCGCGTCCTGGAAGTCCTCGACCGTGGTGCGGCCATGAGTGTGGATCGACTTGTCGGGAAGCATCGGTGAGTTGAAGTCTTCGGTGTCCATGAAGAAGGTTGCTTCGGCGCCCAGCTCCTTCACGTAATGCTTCAGAAGCATCAGGTCGCCCGGATTGACCCAGCCGGGGAAAAAGTTGAGCTTGCCAGACGGCTTCGTCTTTTCCTTCGCGATGCCCTTCACGACGGAAAGCACGCATTCGGCATAGCCGCCGACCTGGCTCGATTTGAAGCTCGGCGTGTGCACCGCCATGATGTGGATTTCCCGGTTCGGGAACATCTCCTTGAGCTTCTTCTGCGTGCGCACGATGGCGCCTTCGCAGTCGTCGCCGATCACCTCCGTCGAGCAGGTGGTGATCATGGGGATGACGCGCAGGTTCGGATAGCGCTTGGCGAGAACGATGAGGCCTTCCTCGATGCGCATATGGCCGCCGAACACGGCTGAGTCCTCGTGCAGCGACGACGAGGCGACGTCGAAGTTCTCCTTGAAGTGCTGGGCGAACAAGAGCCGCACGAACATGGTGCAGCCCTGGCCGCCATGGACCAGCGGAATGCAGTCCTTGATGCCGATGCCGGCATACTGCGCGCCGGCCGGCTGGCAATCGTATATCGGGTTGATGACGCTGACCCGATCCTTGTTGATGACTTCGCAACCCATTGTTTTACCTTATCTTGCTTTGCGGCCCCCCTTTGTCATGGCCCGGCTTGACCGGGCCATCCAGTGAACAAGCGAGGCGTTTCAGGCTCTCTGGATGGCCGGGTCGAGCCCGGCCATGACGATTGAGGAGGCTCCGCGCTAATACAGTGAGTGGTTCAGTTCGCCGTTCAGCGACTTGTCGATGCTGATTTCCCAGACGCGCTCCTTGACGCCCTCGATGAGCTTGACGATTTCGGCGGGCTTTTCTTGCCTGATCCAGGGAAAGCGCTCCTCGAAGTCCTTCACCATGATCTTGGCGTCGGCATAGAAGAGCTTCTCCATCGGCGTCTCGCGCTTGGGCGTTTTGCCCGTCAGGAACTCTGTGGCGGCGCTGAAGATGCCGTCGAGGTTTTCCTTGCGGTCCCAGGTGCGTGAGAAGAACTGCCAGAGGCAGCGCTCCTGCACATAGCCGAACAGTTGGTCTACTTTTTCCGTGGTCATGCCGCGATCTCCAGAGCGGGGGCTGCAACCGTGCCGCGGATGTCTTTGGCGGCGAGTTTCAGAAGCGGGTTGTGGGTGGCGTTGTAGATGTCGCGCGCCATGTTGAAGAAGCCCTCGAACCCCATGTACGGGCCGTTGTGGTAGGCGTGGCCGTTGATGTAGGGGATGTGCAGCTTCTTCATCAGTTCGCCGACGCGGGGGCCGGTGAAGATGACGTCGGGCTTCACGAGGTCGATGATCTCGAAGAACTCAAGCTCATTGCCGTCGTCGACGTAGTAGGCGCCTTCCTGGCCGCGCGCGATCACCTTCTCGAAGTCTTCCTGATGGCCGAACTTCGAGGACATGGCCACCACCTTGATGCCGAGATCGTCCTCGACGGCCTTGGTCCAGTGCCACAGACGCGGACCGCCGGTCCAGATGGCCATCTTCTTGCCGGCCAGCCTCTCCTTGTACCAGTCGAGCTGCGGCTTCCACTTCGCGTATTCTTCCGCGATCAGCTCCTCGCCCTTCTCCTCGATGCCGAAGAAGGCTGAGACCTTGCGGATGGTTTCCGCCATGTAGTTGAAGCCCCAGGTGTCGACGTCGAGGCGCGGGATGCCGTAGCGCTTTTTCAGCTCGTTGGCGATGTAGCCGGCCGAGCGGGCGCAGTTGACGACGTTCAGCTGGGCGCGATGCATGGAGCGCAGATCGTCGTAATTGGCGTTGCCGGTGAAGTGCGCGATCACCTGGATGCCGAGGCGCTTCCAATACTGGTCGAGCAGCTGGGTGTCGCCCTGGATGTTGTAGTCGCCGATGAAGTTGATGGTGTAGGGGCTTGTGATCTCCGGCTCGACGGTTCCGACCTTGTCGTTGATCCAGCCGATGTTCAAGACGTGGTGGCCCTTCGACTGCGAGACGCCCGAGAAGCCTGGGCATTCCACGGTGAAGATGTCGACGCCGGGGCGGTCGGCCATGACCTTCTTGACGGTCGCGCGCACGTCGTCGCCGATCAGCGCCGTCGGGCACGTCGTGTAGACGATCATGCGATTGATGTGCGGCATCTCGTCGAAGGCTTCGTGGCACGCCTTTTCGAGCCGCTTGTCGCCGCCGAACACGATGTGGCTTTCCTTCATGTCCGTCGACCAGACGTATTTCATCTGGAAATGGCCGTTGTCGCTCGGATAGCGCTTGGTGTGCCAGGTGTCGTAGGCGCAGCCGACGGGGCCGTGGATCATCTGGATGGTGTCTTTGAGGACGCCGCCGATGACGAGCTTGGCGCCGCAAAACGCGCAGCCGCGCTCGGACAATGTTCCGGGAATGGTCGGCGCGTTGGAGACGGGAAGGAAGTCGCGCGTGTCTTCGCCGTCAACCTTCAAGTAGATGTGCTTTTCGCGTTCAGGAATATCCTTGTCGCATTCCAGAAGTACCATCGGCATGGCTACAGATCCTTGGTCTATTCAGAGGGCTGTCTTACCGTTTGCTTGCATACGGAAGAGGACTGTCCCCCTTATTGCAGGAGGCGTGCCAAACCTGGGAAACTGCGCTAAGGCCAGTTAAAGCGCTTGGAATTCGCGGTGTTCACGAATGTACGCCCGTACGCGGCCGTTCAAAATCGTACGAAACCGTGAAAAATAGTTCGCCGAGGTGCGGCTACTATCCCAAGGGCGCAGTTGGAAGCTGCCGAAGAAATGAGGTCTAAACCGCTGCACCCTGTTGGTCATGGCCGCCCTTGAGGCGGCCATCCAGGAAACTTCCTGCGATTTCAGGGCCATCTGGATGGTCGGGTCAAGCCCGGCCATGACAATCGGGGATGCAATCGATGTCTGGCACGATGGTTGCCATTAGTCTTTCCAGAATTCGCCCTCTGGAGAAAACGCCATGACAACCGAAACGCTCGAGCGCCCAAGCGCTGAAACTGCCCCTGCAATCCCTTCGCTTCGCATCGCGGTCGGGAGCCGCGACGGGACGACCGTCAATCTGCACTTCGGACAGACACGCGAATTCCTCATCTATGATGTCACCGCCGAGGGAGCAGCGCTCATCGCGCGCCGGAACATCGAAGACCACGCCCTGAACGAGGAAGAAGACCCGCGCGATACGGTGTGCCGCATGCTCGCCGACTGCAAGGTTCTGCTCGTGGCCAAGATCGGGCCTATGCCGGCGGCGAAGCTCGGCCATGCCGGCATCGAAGCCATCGACGCCCATGTCGGCAAGCCCATCGAGACGGCCCTGACCGAGGTCTTCGCCGACATAACGCTGCCGCAAAGCGACGAGCCCATCGATACGTCCTCCTTCCGGCTTGCGCACGCCATGCTGCGCGTGAGCGACATCGAGCGCTCCATCGACTTCTACACGAGGCTGCTCGGCATGAAGGTGCTGGAGCAGCGCGACCACAAGAAGAACCAGTTCACGCAAGTCTATCTCGGATATGGCGACGCCTTCTCGCAGATGGCGCTCGAACTTGTGTTCAACTGGATGCAGGAGGAGGCCTATGCGAAGGGCGATGCCTTCGGCCACATCGCAATCCAGGTCACGGGCATCAACCGCCTTTGCAACCGGCTCGCCGCCGAGGGCGTGCCCATGCCGCGCGCGCCGCGGGGCCAGCGCCATGGCGACAACATCATCGCTTTCATCGAAGATCCCGACGGCCACCGCATCGAGTTGTTCCAGCCCGCCGAGCAGGTAAGCTGACGTACCGTCGTCCCGTGCGCGCTGCGGCACGAAGTGACGCTGCGCAGACACGGGATCGCAAAATACGCGTGCGTTCGTGACGATCCCGTATCTGCAGAGCACCGCTTCGCGCTGCACTGCGTACGGGATGACGATGCTGCCCAGCTTCCAAACATCAGGAGAAAACAATGTCCGTAGAATCCGCCATCGCCTACATCACCCGCATGCGCGAAGACAAAGACTTCCACCGCGCCATCAACGAACTGAGCGAGGATGAAGCCGCGAGCTGGGCTCTCATCCGCTCCCACGGCTACGATTTCACCATGGAGGAATTCATGGAAGCCAAGGATCAGATCTACAAAGACTTCGGCATCACGCCGCTTTAACCTCGGGCTATCTGTTATAGGAGAGCACGGCGTTGCGCTTGGCTTCGAAGTGCTCCGCCATGCTTTCACTCGCACCATCGGCAAGGGAGATGCCGTAAGTCTCGGCCACCGCCGCAAGCCGGTCCGCGTCCAGCGCCTTCAGCGAGTTGACACCCGCCGATGCCATGGCGCTCACGCGCTGCCGCAAGGCTTCGTCGCTGCATTGCGCGAGCCAGGCGTCGCGCACAGAGCCGGGCGCATGCTTCTCGCCTCCTGCAATCGCGTAATCCGGATCGAAGGTCTTGATCGCCGCCGCCATGGCGATGTCGGCCAGCATCAGATGGTAACGCTGATTGGCGGATAGGCGCTGCTCCGGCTGCTCTGTCACGTCGCGGTCTCTTTCTTGCGGAACGTTTTGTAGTTGATGTTCTGCTTTTCCATGCGCAGCCCGAGGATACGGCGCGTTAGGCCGAGGTCTTTCGCTGCCTCCGTCATGTTGCCGTTGTGCGTTTTCAGCGCTTCGATGATCATCTCGTATTCGACCGCCTGCAGCTTCGCTTCGAGGCTGCAGCCGAACGTGGTGCCGGTCTCGGTCGAGGTCTGCAGCGACGGCGGCAAATTATAGCCGTGGATGACGCCATCCTCGGAGAGGATCACCGAGCGCTCAATGACGTTCTCCAACTCGCGCACATTGCCGGGCCAGTGATAGGCCATGAGCATGTTCAGCGCGGGCGTCGAGATGCGCTTTACGTCCTTGCCGGTCTCGTTGGCGTAGGCTGCGACGAAGTGATCGGCCAAGAGAATGACATCGCTAGCCCGTTCGCGAAGCGGCGGGATCGTCATCGGAAACACGTTCAGCCGGTAGTAGAGATCCTCGCGGAACGTGCCTTTCTCGACCATGTCGAGAAGGTTCCGGTTC
>CAWHIT010000017.1:0-130963 GCA_963829495.1 uncultured Alphaproteobacteria bacterium | reverse complement strand
GGTGTGAACCGGGTATATCGAATGACGACAACCCAGCCCTTATCGCGCGATTTTGAGCCCGCCGTGGCAAAACTGACTCACACCAACTGACGACACGCCCTAGGACGTTTCATCCGAGCGATCTTACCCTGGTGCATGTCCGAGCCAGGATAAGGAATGAGCATGTCGACGAAGTAACCAGATGAATTCTTATATCGTACTGAAACAAACGGGTCAGAGATCGATGCTATTGCCTCGAAGGTCTCATCGATTGTCCTGATAACATCGAGGATTGGAGGCATCTCGTCATCGATATTTCTGAGATGCCCCAAAATTGTGCAAAGTCAGCGTCCTGGCTCTTGAAGACTGGAGCCTCGAAGATTGGCACCGAGCAATCCCGCATAGGTTTGGAAAGCGACCGTGCCGACGAGAACGCCGCGTACGCGGAAAAAACAGGCTTGGGACATTGCGTCGATGATACGGCCGGCAAGGCCGTCAGGAAAAGGGAGCCCCGCAGCTATGAGTGTTCGCACAATGCGCTGGCGGTCTTTGAAATCGTTCTTATGCGTGGCAAAGCGCATCACTCGATCGGTTATGGTTGGATCTGTTACGGGGCCAGCGTAGCGAGGGGTCCTTTTTTGGCCATTGCGCCCGCCCTCCCGATAGTCAGGACTCGAGGCACTTGGCGGACGAGCGCATCGGCCCGGACAGCGTCGCGGCCGGTCATCGGGATCAAGGACCTCCCCCGACAAGCCCATGCCGAAGAAGGGCCGGTCCGCCCGACACTAAACCCAATTTTCTGTGCGAAGGCCGGGCATGCGTGCACATTCACGCAGATTGTTCGTCACCACAATCAAGCCCTGGCTTCTGGCATGCCCGCCAATCTGCATGTCGTGCGCGCCGCAAGACTTGCCAGCCCGCTCGAGTTCGGCGCGCAGCTGTCCGTAATGCGCGGCGGCCTTTTCGCCAAAGGGCAGCACGTCGAGCCTTGCGGTAAAGTGCGCAATCGCCGCAAGATTGTTCGCGCAGCGCTGGGACTTCTCCGCGCCATAGTATAGCTCGCCAAGGGTGATGCTCGAGATGCAAAGCTGCTCGGCCAACAGGTTGAACTTCTCCCGCAACGCTTCCGGGTAGTTCTTCATCACATAGATGCAGATGTTAGTATCGAGCATATAGGCGAGCATCAGAAACCTTCGCGCTCCTCTGCCGGCGGCTGAGCGCGTTCGCTCAAAAAATCCTGGGTCGCGCGCGGGCCGTGACGAAATAGATCGTCCCAGCGCTCGCCTTTCGGCATGACAAGGCGGCCGCGGCCGACCTTCAGGATTTCCACTTCTTTGACGCCGTCCGGGAACGCCACCGCTTTGGGTAGGCGGACCGCCTGGCTACGATTGGAGATGAAAAGCTTCGATTCCGTCATGTCGCGACCCTCGTATATCCAATTGGGATATACGTAGCATTGCATTGCTTGGCCGTCGCGGCAAGGCGAGCGGTCCGGAAGAGCGCCAGAACTGGCCGCCGATGGCGATTACGTTTCGATCAGCACAACCCTTTGTTGACGCGTCTCGCTGGAAGAGGCGTGTCGTCTCATTTTTGTTGCATTCGGTCAAGCTCAGCGAGCGCCGCGGCGACACAGTTCCTGCTGCCGAGTTCACTAAGAACTTTGGTCGCTACAAGTTACAGGCGCAACGCGAAGCCGTTGCCGTGACAAGTCACGGCCAAATCGCGGGTTATTTTGTCGGCCCCCATGAATATGAAGAGTTGGTCTAGCTGAGAAATTTTCGGCGCAGCATAGCGACTGCTAAACTCTCAGAAGAAAAAATTCGAGCCATTGAAGCTGTTCAGATGGAACCACGCCATGAACATCTCAATACGCTCTTCAAGACATACGCATAAGTTAAAATGGGAATACCTTCTCCAGAACCTGGCTGAACCGTCCAAACGTTATTATTAACGGCTGGACTTGATGAAACGCTAAATTTTGTCTCTGGTCTTTATGAGGCAGCAACGATCGTCTGAATAAGTGGCTGCATACCTCTGTCATTTATCAGCACGACCGAAAATTCAGAGACCGGCTTCAACCGAGTTGATCGAGCTTGGCGATTTCCTCGTCGATTGCCGCAAGGAGGGCGGGCAAACTTTCGTGAACGGTGCGCCAGACAAATTCCTCAGCTACGTTATCGTAGTTGTGCCTATAGACATTGCCGACCCCCATGATGGCGCGCCACGGCAATTCGGGAGCAGAAACCGAGCAGGGCTGCGGCATATGAATTTGGATCTGGCTAAGCGATAGCTTGGAATTCGGATTGTTGAAACCCTAAATGCTGCCGTCGATGCCGAGCTTAAGGCTTTGGCAGCCGAAATGCGAGCGCGCTTCGTCCGCATCGCGGACCTGATTTCGGCGCTTGGCTTAGAGAAGGTTGGCAAGCCCGTATCGATCACCTCGAGGGGCCGCTTTGGGAAGGCGTTTCTTTTGTTCGAAGATTTGTCTGAAAGACCGGAAAAAGCTGGACAAGTCTCTTTCCACATACCGGCAGCGCGAGAGTATGGCGGAAATCACGCAGCGGTCAGCAACGGGGCATGGCTGCTTGGGATCGCCCGAAGCCGAAGTTCGGATGATCAACGGATTTTCTCATGCCGGCCCGTTACTGCCGTAGCAGGATAGATAGTTTGTTAGACCCGCATTTCGCTAGCCGGAACAGGAGCCCAAGGCCGATTCCGGAACTTAATTAGTTAGAACCGGTCAACCGCTATTGGAGGTGAAACGGCAAGTCCGCGCTGCTTGATTGAGATGTTTGCTGATTTGTCTGGCCCAGCCTTAAATTCTTCCGGCCGCGGCTAACAATGGTAGCGCGGGTCACGGTTGCGAACGCAAAGCCATACGGCAAGCAAAGGACACATCGCCCGGACTCCATCTCTAGACCTATGGGAATTCGGGCTCTGGCCATGCTACTCTGTTCCCATGAAACGAGACGAAGCCATCGCCTGCCTGAAGCAACACGAGCCGGAGCTTAAACAGCTGGGCATCGAGCGCCTATTCCTGTTCGGCTCGGTTGCCCGTAATGAGGCTCGCGAGAATTCGGATGTCGATCTTTTCTTCGACTACCAAAAAGGCCGTCTTGATCTATTCGACCTCATGGACATAAAGGAGCGCGCAAGCACCATCCTTGGCCGCCGCGCCGATATCATGACGCGCGACAGCATCCATCACATGCTGCGGCTGCGCATCGAGCAGTCCGCTGTGCCCGTGTTCTGATGCCCATTGGGCTGCCTATTTCAGCATCCATAAGCTCCACCACCTGACCGCCATAGCCCCGCGATAGTCTTCCCATGCCAAAACATAAACCCCTTCAAAACGATTCTGAGCGGACCGGAAGCTTACCGCTCGACCTCCATCGCCGCTCATGCAATTCCCGGGTCGCCGCGTGCTCAACGTATCGCAACACGACATTGGCTGACTTCCAGCCTCCCGCCTGCATGATCGCAAGTGCGTCGAAGCCTGCGACCATCATGTCTTGAGCTGCGCCAATTCGCATGGAGTGGCCTGACAGCTCTCTTGCAACAGCGTCATCCAAACCAGCCCGGCGTGTAGCGCGTTTGATGATCCGCCGAATTGAGGACGTTGCAAGTCCTCCGTGGTAAGGACGATTGAGGTGAAGAGACCTGAAGAGCGGGCCGCTTATTAGTTCTGAGGCGTCAAGCCAACGGGAAAGAACAGAGGCAGTGTGGTGAAAGGAGCAGGTTCCGCGCTTCGTGCGGCGTCATCCTGTCTCTGATAGGCTCACCAAAACCAGCATGGGTTCGACCGTGAGCGGTGGCATGGGCCGCAACAGCGCCCCGCCAGGGTTCAAAGTCAGCGACGGGGAAATGGCGGAAATCACCATCGGGCCGCCATGCTTGCCACGGCGAGTGGAATGACGCAAAATGGCCGCGACCGGCGCCGAGTTGAAGCGATAATTTTGCATCGAAGTCTGGGGGATAACGTTCCCTGTTTCGGCGATGCATTTCCCTGTTATTTGCAAATGGCCTTCCCTGTTATTTTTTGTGAGCGGACGGGCAAGAATGCCCGAAACATCGGCGCCGGCGAGCTCCGAGCCGGGCGTTTTCATCCGCAAATCCACGTTTCCCTGTATTTTTCCCTGTTCCGAACCGCCTCTTGGCCCCAGTTTATCGGGGCATGCGCCTCAAGTAGCGTCAGCGATAGCGCAAAAAACACGCTCGATAACGCCTCTTGGCGCATGAGCTGGACCGCGGCACCGCGCTCATTTTTGTAGCCCGCGCCGCCGTGTCACGCCTGCCTTGCAAACAGCCGGCGGAGCAGGCCGCCCCATCCGCGAGAGGAAGCGGCCGGTTTTGAAGAAGCTGCTGGGCGTTCCTCCCTCTCAATCGGGAATCCGGCTCGTTTCCAGGCCACGATGCCGCCTTCGAGATGATAAATCCTCTCGTGTGCGGACATCTCTGCCCGTAGCCTCTGGCACGCTGCTTGTCCACGCCCGCCCATGCGGCACATGATGACGAGTTTCCGGCCGGAGTGATCGGGAAGCACTGCACGCCGAAGCCGGCCGAGAGGAACTAGCGCTGCCCCTTCGATATGCTCGGCCTCATATTCGGCCGGCTCCCGCACATCCACGAGAGCGGCCTTTCCAGCATCGAGCCAATCCTTCAGCGTTGTGGCATCAATGTTTTCGACCGTCATGCGACAGCTCCTTATATTCATATTCTCTAAACTTATCTAGCGTTTGCAGTAGATGAGATAGAGGGTCGACAACAGGGCGTGGGCCTCCATCCTGCAGAGGCGGTAATAAACCATCTGCCCTCTTTTTTCCGTATCAACTAAACCGGCCTCGCGCAATCTCGCCAAGTGCTGCGAGACCGCGGATTGAGACAAATCGATAGTACGGCAAAGCTCCCCCACCGACTTTTCTTCTCCGATTAGTTGACAAAGGATGAGCAGGCGAGAAGGATTTGCCAATTCCTTCAGGAGAGCCGCCGCCTCTTCGGCATGGCTCTTCATCTCATCTGCGACGGCAAGTGTGTCTCTCCACATATTGACAATATATTAGTGCAATCTAATATACGCAAGAGCTGATGCACTTTCTAGGAGGCCATCGTGGAAAAAGACTTTATTGAAATCACCCGCAATATTTCGGCCAACCTCAAGGTATTGCGGAAGGACATCCCCGACACGATGGCTGGCTTTTCGGCCCTGGCGCAGGCGGCCTCGCGCGACGGAGCGCTCGACAAGAAAACGAAGGAGTTGATCGCCCTTGCCATCGGTGTTGCCGCTCATTGCGATGGCTGCATCGGATTTCACGCGGAAGCCTTGGTCAGGCTCGGAGCTTCCCGCCAGGAGGTGGAAGAGACGCTCGGCATGGCGGTTTACATGGGCGGCGGCCCATCCCTGATGTATGCCGCCGACGCAATTGCCGCCTACGAGCAGTTCCTCGCCCGGAAGACCGCTTAAACCGCCGCGTTACGGCACCCCGTCCATTTTGCCCCACGCGACTTCGCTGCTACTATGGATCAAGACCGCGTCCGGCCCTCGCCCGATTCAGATCCACGCCGCGCGCGGGCGAGCAAGGATTTGCCCGTCTCCTCGCCGAAGCAGTGATCGAAGTCGTCGCATTCGCCACAGCTTGGCGCGGTGCAGAGCGAGTAGGCGGCGTCGGCGCAGATAATCCGGTAGAAGAACTTCTTCCACTTCATATCCTGCTTGTTGCGCATCGCCAGCGGCTTGAAATGGCGCGTCATCAACTCGCTTAGGTCGCGGCGGCTGTTGAGGCCGAGATCCTGCCAGAGGTGATTGGGGCGTTGCGAGCGCCGCGCGATCATCGCGGCAAGCCGCGCCTCGAAGGCCGTGCGAGATGTTGTGCAGCTTGTCAGCAAATCGAGAAGGCAAGCTTCGTCGGCGCTCCGTTCAACCTCACCGGCAGGGGCGAGGATGGGCCAAGGCGCAGCGTTCGGAAAAACCTGCGCGAGAAGGTCATTAAGGTGCTCGTAAGGGAGGCCGGTTGCGCCTGTAAAAGGCCGTCCTTCCTCTACGGCCTCTCCAAACGATATTGCAAGGATCGAAGCCACGACATGGGCATCGAATTCGTCGAACTCCGGCGAGCGCGCTTCCATCAGGACAGCGTAGAATTCTTCCGCGTGCATTACGCCAGCATGCACGCCCTTAAAATTCGCTGCAATCGTCATGTCGCCTCCCGCGTCGCCTCCGAAGCATTTGGCGCTTATCCGGGGTCGTTGCGGAAAATCCGTGATCTGGAACGAGGGCGTTTCTGGAATGACGCCGGCTAGGTCGCTCTCAACCCAGCGGCGGCGGCGCCTTCGAGTGGCTCTGGCACGCCCGCGGACAGACGCGCGCACACGCCCCGCAGCCGATGCAGGCCCCGGCATCGGCCATGGTCATGATCTTGCGCTCGAATTCGTCATCGTCATCGTCGTCGTCCTCATCGGAGCTGGACTCGATCGCGACAAGTTCCCCATCTTCCGTCAGACCTTTCAGCGTCATGACGTTGCGGCCGCAGACCTTGAAGCAGCGCCCGCATCCGATGCAGGTCTTGCTATCAATCGCGATCAGGAATTCCGGCTCCCAGGCCCTCCCGTCGCGCGTCTCACTATCCATCGCCTTCTCCTTCTACTCCGCGGCTCACGCGGTCTCCAAATGCTTCAACTGCGCGCGCTTCTTCTCAAGAATCGCGTAGGCGTCGTGCGCGCGCTGCGCTACTTCGGGGATCTGCCGCCAGTTCACCGGCAATTCCTCGGACAGGTCATGCAGATCCATCTTGGCCTGCGTAGCCTTGGCCGAGAGTTTCTTGATTTCCGCCTTGAGGGCGTCGATTTCGCTCATGCGTTCCTCGCTCAATACTTTGCGACTTCGGGAAATTTCTCGATCATGTCCACGCCCGCGCGGACGAGCTTGTCGCCTTCCGCCGCGAGTTTCTCCAGCGTCTCGAACCCGAAGCGGTGGACGTCGCGCAGATGTTTGTTCACGACAACGAGGCGGCCCGCCGTCAGCACCATGCGGCCGAAGCCTTCGTGATGCATCTTCATGATGGGCGACACCATGATGCCGGTCGCGCGCTCGATGGCGAGGCCGATAGCGTTGTAGAAGAGTTCAAGCCGCCAGAGCGTCTCGGGGTCGGGGTCGCCGATGATGGGAACCTCCTTCCGCTGCTCCTTCGTGATGATGTAGGGCGCGATCAGATCGAGATCGCTTTTCTTGTCCCAGGCGCCGTGCGCGTCCTGCGCGCGCCACTGCTTGATCAGCTCGTTCAGAAAAACCGAGTCAGGAACAGGCGCCTTCTCGACTGCTGCCTCAGGCATGGGCGCCCTCGTCTTCTTCGTCGAAATCGAAGTTCGGCTCCTTGCCTTTCAGAAGCGCCTTGCGGAGCCACGGCGGCGGATTGCCTTTCAGCACCGCCTGCAATTTCGCGAGCAGATCCGCGATCTCTTCGGGTTGGTTGACCTTGATGGGGTGGACGCCCTTCTGCACGATGCGGGCAGCGGCCGACGCGCCGATGGAGGCGACGTAGAGGATGGCGCAATCCAGAACCGCCTCAACCTTGGGGGTAAGCTTGTTCTCGTTGCCGTCCTCTTTCAGTTCGCCCTCGAACTGGAAGACTTGGACGAGCTTGCACTCCTCGTCGGAAAGCTCATAGACCGCGATGTTCTTGGCCCAGCCGAAATGCGCGTCCACGCGCTTCAGGTCCTGGGTTGCAAAGGCGATTTTCACTGTGCCGGTCCTTTCCTGTGTCTCGTCTGCATTCGTCGCTATTCGAACCGCCCTAATGAGCCGTAGCCGGCGCACCATGCTGATCCTCCTCGCTGCGAGGATTGCGCCACATGTCCGGCGTCGGTTCGTGAACCTCCGCCATGAAAATGTTCCCGATTTCGAAAATGAGGTCGCGCGTGCCGCGATAGCCGACCGAAACCTTATGCGCTGCGCCCAGCCGGTCGAAGGTCGGCAGGCCGTAGCGGAACAGCGGGACGCCGAGCCGCTCCGACATCTGCCGCCCGTGGCTGTGGGTGACGATCAGGTCGCAGTCTGCAGCGCGTTTCTCGAGATCTTCGAGGTCGCCGATCAACACCTCGTCCGTCGGTACTTTTTCAAGCATCGGCGATTGTGTGGACGTGACCGCCGCCTCGATTGTGCAGCCCATCTCCGTGAGCCAAGTCGAGACGCTGTAAAGAAGGTCCGGCTCCGCGCCAACAGCGATCTTCTTGTTGCCGAAGGAGAAATGCCCATCAAGCATCGCGTCCAAAAGTTGGCTGCGCTGGCGGCGGTACTTGTTCGGCACCGCGCGGCCACTGATCTTCGACAGAAACGCGATAAACGCGTCATTCGGTGCGAGGCCGGTCAGCCGGTCGAACAGCCGGAAAGGAACGCCCGCCTTTTGCTCCAGGGCTACCGCCGCATCGCGCATCTGCTCGCCGATCGCGATGGTCCAGGCGGAGCGTCCCATGCTCGCGATGTCTTCTATCGAAATGCCGCCCAGCGTCGTCGGTGTGAAATCTTCGGGCATGTGCCCATCGAGCGAGCCCGAAAGATCAGGTAAAAACAGCGGCTCCAGGCCGAACGCTTCGAAGATATCGCGCAACTCGTCCAAGTCGCCAGGCGTGAGATGTGAGCCGGGAAGGACGTTGATCCGCTTCGCATCGCGGGCCGCGCCGAGCGGCGGTGCGTCGACAAGCTGCTCCACCATGCGGGTAACGGCTTTCGCCCAACCGTCCTGGAAGGCCCCGACGAAATCCGGCGTTGAAACGTTAACGAGCTTAAGATGATCGAGTTCGGGGTGGCTCTGGCGGATGAGCTTGATAAAGCCGTCCACGTCGTCGCCCTTGATCTCGGTGACGCCGGTTGAGCAGATGCCGATGATGGCCGGGTTGGCGCGATTGGCGATGGTAATGACCGCCTGCTCCACATTCTCATAGCCGCCGAGCACTGTCGCAACCTCGCTCATGGCCGTCGTCTGCATCGGAATGGCTTCGCGGAAATGGCGCACGAAAAGCACGAGCCCGAAAGAGGTGCAGCCTTGCGAGCCGTGAAGCAGCGGCATGCAGCTCTTGATGCCGAGGAAGGCGAGCGCGCCGCCAAGGGGCTGGCTCATCTTCAGCGGGTTGACGGTGCAGGCTTTCTTCGAGGTTACGACTTTGGCCATCTCGCCCTCACGCTGCCCGAGTTGCTGGGAAAGGTTCGACCACGCCATTCGCCGGAGCGGAAACCTCGGAAGAGACTTCCACGCCGTTGATGCGTGCCAGCATCGTCGCGATGCGAGGGATGCAGCTTCCGCAGCCGCCAGAAGCCCCGGTCAGCGCCCTGACTTCTTCAACGCGCGTCAGCCTGTTTGCGCGGATGGCGTCCTCAATGGCGGCCTCATCGACCTCCTTGCAGACGCAGACGTGCTCTCCGTGACTCGCTTCGACCGCAGGAGGCGCACCGGCGGCGAGCGCGGCAGCTTCCGCGGCATTCGCTTCGTCCGCGCGCTGCTCCCAGCTCACCTCGTCCCACGGCGCAGGGCTACGAACCTGCTCCCAGATCGGATTGGACAGCGCCTTGTCGATTTCGCGCACGAGCGCGACCATGCCGTCATAGCCCGCGTAGGCGTAGTGGCGCTCCTGGTTGATGTCCATCCAGGGCATCTTCGCTTTCAGCGCGACGAACTGCGAACGCCCGCCCGAAAGCATGATGTCGGCGCGCGCCTCTTTCAGAACCTTGTACATCTCGCGCGGCTTCATATCGTCGATCATGTGCGCGTCCTCGCCCATGATCTCCTTGATCCGCTCCTTGTCTTCCTTCGTGGATTTCTTGACGCTCGTACCGGCGATTTCCATGCCGCCTTCTTGCAGTGCCGCCACGACGGACCAGGATTTCACGCCGCCCGTGATGAGCAGGACTTTCTTGCCCTGAAGTCGTTCGCGATAGGCCGCGATCCCTGCCCAGGCCTTCTTTTCCTCGCGCTCGATTACAGCTTCGGTGCGCGCGATAAGATCAGCCGGCGCGCCGCGTTCCACGAGCAGCAGCGCGATGTTGCGCAGCGAGTCGCTCATGTCGCTGATGCCGTAGAAGGAGCCCTCGAAGTAGGGGATGCCGTAGCGCTCTTCCATCTTGCGCGCGACGTTGATCATGGCGCGCGAGCAGACCATCATCGCGGCTTTGGCGCGGTGCGAGCTTGCCACCTCGCGATATTTCGCGTCGCCCGAGATGCAAGCGAGGATACGGACGCCAAGCTCGTCGAGGAGCGGCTTCACCTGCCACAACTCTCCGGCCACATTGTATTCGCCGATGATATTGAGGTCGTAGGGCGTGGTGTATTCGGGTTCCTCGGTGCCGATGACGTAGTCGAGAAGCGCCTCGCCCGCGAGCTTGTTGCCGATCGTCTTCGCGCCGACAAAGCCCGGCACATTCACGGGAATGCACGGTGTACCGAACTTCTCCGACGCCTTCTTGCAGACCGCTTCGATGTGGTCGCCGGTCATGGCCGGAACGCAGGTCTGATACACGAAGACCGCAGGCGGATTGTATTTCTCGATGATTTCCTTGATGGACCGCCACAGGCGCTTTTCGCCGCCGAAGATCACATCCTGCTCGCTCAGGTCGGTCGTGAAGCTCATGCGGTAGAGCTTCGAGCCTGATGAGCCGCTGTTCCGGTTGTCCCAGGAATGGCCTTCGCAAGCGATGGGGCCGTGTACAAGGTGAGCGACATCGGTGATGGGCTGGAGCGCGATTTTCGCGCCGTCGAAAGCGCATCCGCCCGCGGCGCCGCCCGGCTGCAATGGCTTGGTGCAGCCTTTCTTGCGTTCCTTCTCGGACTTGCCTTGATTGATGCCGCAACCAGGTTCGTTGAGGACATCCTGGATTTTGTTCGCCAGCGTGGTCATCACGTCTCCTGGACTAATCTTTGAGCGTCTCTCTGAGCGTCATGGCCGCACCCCCTCTTGTCATGGCCGGGCTCCGACCCGGCCATCCAGCGATGGATTGAAAAGCTCCTTGTTGTCCTGGATGGCCGCCTCAAGGGCGGCCATGACGATAGAAGGAGCCCGGCCATGACAGCGGCGCTTAGCGGATGATGTCGAAGCTGTAGTCCGTCTCGCCAATGCCGTTGGTGTTCCGGTCCATCTCGTCGAAGATCTTGTCGAGGAACAAGGTGAGCACATTGAGCGCACCCTGGTAGCCCCAGACCGGACGACGGTGCCAATGATGGCGGTCGAAGATCGGGAAGCCCATGCGGATCAGCGGCGATGTTGGTGTCGCGCTCCAGATATTTGCCGTAGGTGTTTCCGATGAGGAAATCCACGGGCCGCGTGAAGAGCAGCGAACGCATGTGCCAGAGATCCTTGCCCGCGTAGACTTCGCAGCCTGCGCCAAACGGTGAGCTGGCGAGAACTTCGCGCATCTTCGCTTCCCAGGCCTTGCCGCCATTGGTCGACAGGATCGTGACCGGCTCGGCGCCAAGCTCCAAGAGGAAGCTCGCAACGCCAAGGCAGAGATCGGGATCGCCGTAGATCGCGAACTTCTTGCCGTGGATGTGCGCGCTCGAGTCCGCCATCGCGTCGACGAGGCGGCCGCGTTCCTTCCTCAGCTCATCCGGGATCGGCTTGCCGGTAATGCGCGAGACTTCCATCAGGAACTTGTCGGTCCCGGCAAGGCCAATGGGATGATTGAAGGCAACGGTCTCCTGGTCCCAGGTCTTGGCGTAGTTCAAGGTCTTCTCGGTGCAGTATTCCTGCATGGAGATCGTCGCCTTGGCGTGAACCGCATTCGCCGCATCCTCAAGCGTGGTGCCGCCGTCATACATGCGGAACTCGCCATCGGTCGGCGTATCCCATACGTCGCTGTTGTCGCCGATGATGGTGTATTCGACGCCCATCACGTCGAAGAGGCGCTTGATCTCGCGCAAATTGCCGACCGTGTAGCCGTCAAAGCCGCCGAAGAAGTTGATCTTGCCGTTCGGCTGCCGCTCGGCTTTCGGCTGGGTGCCAGCCTTGCCGCCCCAGAAGTGCTCCAGCATGCCCTTCATGACGTTGTCGTAGCCGGTGATGTGGCTGCCGACGAACGCAGGCGTGTGAGCGAAGGGAACGTCGAAGTCGGCAGGCACTGAGCCCTTTTCCTTCGAGGTCTTGATGAAGGCGTTGAGGTCGTCGCCGATGACTTCCGCCATGCAGGTCGTCGAGACGGCGATCATCTTCGGCTTGTACATGTTATAGCTGTTCGCCAAGCCGTCGATCATGTTGTTGAGGCCGCCGAACACCGCCGCATCTTCCGTCATGGACGAGGACACGCAAGAGGTCGGCTCCTTGAAGTGACGCGAGAAGTGGCTGCGATAGTAAGCGACGCAACCTTGGCTGCCATGCACGAAGGGCAGCGTGCCCTCGAAGCCGACCGCCGCGAACACCGCGCCGAGCGGTTGGCAGGCCTTGGCAGGGTTGACCGTCAGGGCTTCACGGGCGAAGTTCTTCTCTTGATATTCGACCGTCTTGGTCCATTCGGTGACGCGCTCCACTTCAGCCATGGGAGTGCCGGCTTCAAATTTCTCACGCTTGTTCTTGAACATCTCCGTGTATTCCGCCCCGCGGAATAGTTCGAAGTGGTCCAGGACTTTTTCTGCATTCTGAGTCATCGTAGTCCTCTATTCCTTTGGGCCAAACCCCTCATCCTGTCCTTCTCCCGCAAGGGGAGAAGGACCGCCGCTGCAACAGCGCCACCTGCTCCCTCTCCCCTTGCGGGAGAGGGCTGGGGTGAGGGGTTTTGCGGCCGCTATTCTTGCTAGAAGGGCGCCTTGGTGAGCTTCAACACCGGAGAATTGATCGCCATGTCCATGTCGCGGGCGAAGATGGCGAAGCCGTCATAGCCGTGATACGGGCCGGAATAATCCCACGAGTGCATCTGGCGGAAAGGCACGCCCATCTTCTGGAAGATGTACTTCTCCTTGATGCCGGAGCCGACGAGATCGGGCCGGATCTTCTCGACGAACTTCTCGAACTCGTAGCCGGTCACGTCGTCATAGATCAGGGTGCCGTCTTTGACGTAGTGCGTGGTGCGCTGATAATCGTCGTTGTGCCCGAATTCGTAGCCCGTGCCGACGACTTCCATACCGAGGTCTTCGTAAGCGCCGATCACGTGGCGAGGACGTAAGCCGCCGACATACAGCATGACTGTCTTGCCCTGGAGGCGCGGCTTGTACTTCGCGATGACCGCATCCATGAGCGACTGATACTTCGCGATGACCTTCTCTGCGTTCGCCTTGATCGTGTCGTCGAATTGCGCGGCGATATTGCGAAGCAATTCCACGATCTTCGTCGGGCCAAAGAAGTTATATTCAACCCACGGAATATTATACTTCTCTTCCATGTGGCGCGCGATGTAGTTCATCGAACGGTAGCAGTGCAGCACGTTGAGCTTCGCCTTCGGAGAGGATTCCAGCTCCATGATAGTGCCGTCGCCCGACCATTGCGCGATCACGCGCAGGCCCATCTCTTCAAGCAGGATGCGCGAGGCCCAGGCGTCGCCGCCGATGTTGTAGTCGGCGAGGATGGCGACATCGTAGGGCGTGCTTTCAAAGCGCGCGGGCTTGCCTTCGGTCTTATCAAACACCCAGTCGCGGATGGCGTCGTTGGCGATATGGTGGCCAAGCGACTGCGACACGCCACGGAAGCCTTCGCAGCGGACCGGAACGATCGGCTTGCCGCCGTGCTCTTTCGACTTCCTCTTCGAGACCGCCTCGATGTCGTCGCCGATGAGCCCGATCGGGCATTCGGACTGGACCGAGATCCCCTTGTTGAGCGGGAACAGCTCCTGGACTTCGTCAATCAGCTTCGAAAGCTTCTTGTCGCCGCCGAAGACGATGTCCTTCTCCTGGAAGTCGGAGGTGAACTGCATCGTGCCGAACGTGTCGATGCCCGTATGGCCGACATAGTAGTTCCGGCGCGAGCCCCAGGAATATTGGCCGCAGCCGACGGGGCCGTGGCTGATGTGAACCATGTCCTTGATCGGACCCCAGACCACGCCCTTCGAGCCTGCATAAGCGCAGCCGCGGATGGTCATCACGCCGGGGATCGATTTGATGTTGGACTTCACGCCGCAGTCGGGCTTGCCTTCCTGATAGCTGCCAATGTGTTTGGCGCGCCGCTTTGCTGTCTTGTCCGGGTAGACCTTCAGGACCTCTTCGACGAGTTCCTTGTTTCTTGCTTTGATATCTTCAACGTTTTCTTCGAGTTCCAGGCTCATGCCGCTAGCCTTTCCAACCTGAGTTTCTTGCCTCCGGTGCCGGCTCTTCGTTTGGAAGAGCCGGTCGGATGCGGATCAATGGCCTGTCCGGCCTTCGTTTTATGCCGCTGCTGCTTCGGCTGCCAATTCGGCGGCCGTCTTGCCGACGATACTCTCGTCGACTGCTTTCAGGATGCCGTGCTCCATCAGCATGTCTTCGAGTTCATCCATCGTGATCGGGGTCGGGATGGTGCCCTGGCCGACATTGGCATGAACCTTCGTCGCAAGATTGCGGTAATGCTGGGCTTGCGCGGAGTCGGGCGCATACTCGATCACCGTCATACGGCGCAGCTCGGCGTGCTGCACGATGTTGTCGCGCGGCACGAAGTAGATGAGCTTGGTGCCGAGCTTGGCGGCGAGGTTCTCTGCGAGCTCGAGCTCCTTGTCGGTCTGACGCTCATTGCAGACCAGGCCGCCCAAGCGCACGCCGCCGGAGTTGGCGTATTTGAGAATGCCCTTGGCGATGTTGTTGGCCGCGTACATGGCCATCATCTCGCCGGACATCACGATGTAGATTTCCTGCGCCTTGTTCTCGCGGATTGGCATCGCGAAGCCGCCGCACACCACGTCGCCGAGCACGTCGTAGGAGACGTAGTCGACATCCTCATAAGCGCCGTTCTCTTCGAGGAAGTTGATGGCGGTGATAACGCCGCGGCCTGCGCAACCAACTCCTGGCTCGGGTCCACCAGACTCCGTGCACTTGATGCCCCGATAGCCGATCTTCATCACGTCTTCGAGTTCGAGGTCCTCGACGCTTCCCTGCTCGGCTGCGAGGCTGAGAATGGTGTCCTGGGCCTTGGCGTGAAGAATAAGGCGGGTCGAGTCTGCCTTTGGATCGCAGCCGACGATGAGGATCTTGTTCCCCATCTCGGCGAGCGCCGCGAGCGTATTCTGGGAGGTGGTCGACTTACCGATGCCCCCCTTTCCGTAGAATGCGATCTGGCGTAATGCCATGCGTATCTCCTATTCGTCGTCGTAACTTCGCGACCGGCCGGCAGGGCCGGGCGCACTCCTCTCATCGCCAGTGATCGAAACGCCCAACGAGCGCCGTCGCTATCGTGGTGCGGGGCTTCTGCTCATCCTCGGAGGGCGGAGCATCTGGCAATTCCTTACCCGCAGCCCCCTTTGAGCAAGCGCCGTGCCAACACAGCAAGTTATTGTTTATGAATGATTTTTTAGATTTTCCGGCGAAAACTGCCGAGTGAGGCGTGTTTCAAAGCCGACATGCGCTCACGGCATGTATGAAAGCAAACAGCCTGCTCGGCCCGCCGCGTGGTATTTTGAACGCCGTGCACCAAGACCCCTTGTCGAGAACAATCGGCGTCAGAACTCCGAGATTACCGGGAACATCAGCATCGAAGAGGATTTCGGCGCTGTGTGAAGTCCGACAGGAGCTGTCGCCATTGCGACAAATCAAGCGGTTTTCCCAAGCCCCATATAGCAAAACTTGCGTCAAAGCTCAGGTTGAGCCATTTGGTACGGAGGTTGCTAGTAACCCCCTCAATGGCTGAAACGAGCTCTACAATGACATATTTCTCAAAGATCGGCGGCGCACCCGCCATAGACAAAATCGTGGAAGAATTTTTTCACCGCATGGAGACCTCGCCGGAAGCCCGCACGGTACGCGAGATGCATGCGGACGATCTCGCTAAGACAAAATCTGTCATGAAGCGCTATTTCAGCGAATTGCTCGGCGGACCCATGCAGTTCTCGGAATTGCGTGGCCATCCCGCTTTGAAAGGGCGTCATGCCAGCATGGCCATTGGGCCGCAGGAGCGCGACGCCTGGATGAAATGCATGCGGGAGGCTCTTCAGTCGAACGTGAGCGACGCGAGCCTTCGTGAGCACATCGAAGAACGCTTTTACCAACTGGCGGATTGGGTCCGCAACGATGAGGAAAAACCGAAATGACAAAAATAACCGAGACGGCATTCGCGCGGCTTGAGGCGGAAGGCCGTCTTGTCAATCCTGTGTTGAAATCGCCGACCCGTAAGCCCGGCCGCTTCGGGTTTCGCGGCGACCTCGCGTTGAAGTTCGCGCCGAAAATGGCCGACGAGGCGAGGCCCCCGGAGCTGAAACTGGAACAGGTGATGGCCATAGCCGAGAAAGGCTCAGCAACCATCCCCTTTTTGACCGCTTACTTGCATTCATTCGAATACCTGAAACCCCTTGCAGAGGTTCTGGGCGAGACGCTGTCACCGTCAGGCAAATACTTTCTGTATTGCAATAATATCGACCTTTCCAAAAAGTACACTGTGCCTTACGCCGGCGCGCGCTTCTATGTGCTGCCGATCGACGAAGCGGGCGTCTATAACGAGATCCTCGAGCTCCTGTATCTGGAGAAGGGTACGCTGAAGAAGCTCGACACGGCTGGAAAGCTCGATGCCGTGGCAGACGCCGCGCTGGCCTTCGAGGAAAGCTTTCCCGAGATCACCTATGAGGAGGGGCTGAAGCTCATGGGGCCGGTGCGGAATAAGAACGAAAACAGGCCGGTTTAGGTAGCCCATAAACGCTGCTTCGAGTGCGCCCGGCACGAGCCGGTGCCCGCTCGACTGCGGGAGGTACCCATGAATAAGCCGCCGCATCCGCGTCCTGCGCCGCGCAGCTTTCGAGCTGCGTTTGCCGTCATCCTCGGGACCAACGAGATCGCCTCGGCGGTCGCGGTCTACATGCATCGCGCGGGTTGGTGCACGCTTCTCTCGCACGATCCGTTCCCCCCCGTTGTCCGCCGGCGCATGGCGTTTCATGACGCCCTCTTCGCGGAGAAGGCGGACGTGGATGGCCTGCCCGGAGCAGCCGCCGAAACCACCTTCGAGGCCGCAAACCTGCTCACCGGAGGCCATTGCGTGGTGGTGACCCGGCTCGGCCTTCTCGACCTTATTCCGATGTCGGGGATCCATATCCTGGTGGATGCCCGCATGCATAAACGGGAGGCCGTTGCGGATCTTCGCCATCTCGCGAGCCTGACCGTGGGGCTCGGCCCAGGATTTGCGGTCGGCAAGAACTGCGATATCGCCATCGAGACCCACCCTTCGAAGAGCGGAACGATCCTTTACTCTGGCCGCACCGATTCCTGCAACGGCAAGTCGCGCCTCCTTGGCGGCGTCGGGCCGCAGCGTTTCGTCTATGCGGAGAAGAGAGGCCGGTGGAACAGCGCGGTTCCCATTGGGACCCGTATCCACAAGGGATTTCCCGCCGGATTTCTCGATGGGGCCGCAGTCCTTGCGCCTTTGGATGGCGCGGTGCGCGGTATTGTGCGGGACGGCACGGAGGTTCCGCCGGGCGTGAAGCTTTTGGAGATCGATCCGCGCAGGCACCCAAGCTGGACGGGGATCGATGAGCGCGGCAGGAGCATCGCCCGCGCGACGCTGAATGCGATCGCGTTCGAGCACGCGCGCCACACGAGAGCCTCGGCAGGCATGTCCGTTGTGTGAATGTCGTCATCCCGGAACGCCGGAGGCGTTATCCGGGAACGTAACAGGCATACGTTGAGTTTTTGGCGATCCCGGATAAGCGCGAAGCGCTTTCCGGGATGACGGCCGACAGCGAGGAAGACCAATGGCGCATATCATTTTCTGGGAAAAGCCCGGCTGCGCAGGCAATGCGAGACAGAAGGCGCTTCTGCTTGCGAGCGGCCACACGCTCGACGTCAGAAACCTTCTGGCGGAGCCTTGGGGGGCGCAGCGGCTTCGCAGCTTTTTTACCGGCCGCCCAGTCTACGAGTGGTTCAATCGCTCCTCGCCTCGCATAAAATCGGGCGAGGTGATCCCCGAAGCCTTGAATGAAAACCAGGCGCTGGGCCTGATGCTGGCCGATCCTTTGCTGATCCGCCGTCCGCTGATGGAAGCGGACGGGCGGCGCGAGGCAGGCTTCGAGCCGGAACTGGTGGGCGCCTGGATCGGGCTGGCCGAGACCCGCGTTCCGGTCACCGATAAATGCGTGCGCGAGGCTGCGCTCGCACGGGGCGAATATATCCCGCCCTGCGAGCCGGGCCAGGAGTAGGGCATCAGGTATGGCTTCGCGGCCTCGCCAACGAAGGGACGGCGTCGCTCCGTTTACAAGTATCCCAGGTCGGGAGCCATGTTCGAGGAAGCCGAAATCGTGACAGCCAGGCGTTCAAGACCGGACGTGCGCAACCCCCTTTACGCCGGGCGGTTGAGCTCTGTGAAGCGGTTCGGGGAAACAGCTTAAAACACACGTATCAACCGCTAGTGACGCAAGAAGTGATGTCGTGAAGGCAAGAGTATCGAAGGTGTACAGAGCCGGTGCTGGTAGATCCGTGAGATGCGGCAGTTCCGGCTTGGTCAGCCCGCCGTCATGCCCGCCGGCGATGCTAATTCCATTCGTCTGAACCGAGCCCCCAAATCAGCGACCTTTACCAAGCTAAAGACGCATCTGCTAAAAGCCACGCCGCCAGCTTCCCGACGCGATATCCGCAAAGTGCTTAATGGTTAACTGGCTGCTCTAAGTATCCTGACATAAGATGGATTGACACGATCTTCACTTGCCCAAAAGCTTCTCAGCCCGAACATTGCTGGCTTCTCTAGCCACCGGTAGCTTGCAAACGCTAGTATCAAAAGCGCTGTAAAAAATAGAACAAAAACCCATGACCGTGTAAAGATATCATTGGGCGCCTGAAGCCATAAAGCTGCAGACATAAATAGAAGCTGTAATGGGAAGTGAAGCAAGTACGTGCCAAAACTAATATTGCCAATACCAGAAAGCCGTCGCCACTTTAGAGATGGCAAAGAGGCTTCAACTAACGCAGCGACAAATATAAGGGTTGCAAATGGAATGAGCCATTTCAAGCCAGCAACAACATAGTCTCCTAGCCAACCTACCGGAGCGACAACATGTGCCGCAGCTTTGAAGTAAGTGATTAGGTGCATATTAGAAAGTGGACCTAGAACAATCAGGATAAGAATAATCGCTGCAGCAGGAAAAATTATTAAATATCTCCGATAACAAAGCACAGTAACAACTACAAAATACGTAATCCCGCCGGTGAAAAATGCTTCTGCACCCTCCGCAACGACGGAAAATGGTGACAACACGAAAGCTAATGCAACAAGCCCGAGGTTAGCTATCAAGCCAGGGCGAAGCAGCCTACAAGCGACAAAAAATATAATATAGAGAGCAATCTCGACCGAAATTGACCAACTAGGCCCATCCAAGAAAATCCTGATTGGAAACCCCAGAATTGAACAAACCCAATGTTCAGTAGGAAGTGATAAAGATCGTTATATCTGTAAATAAATTCAAACCCGAACAGCCAGCGAAAAAGTGGTACCAAGGACAACAAAATAGCAAGCGTAAAAATATGAAGTGGATACAGTCGCGAAAACCTTAGTAGTGCATATTTTTTGAAATTCAATTTCCGATTATGGACTTTATCGGCATATAACCAATAAAAAATAAAACCAGAAAGGCAGAAAAAAATGTTACTGCTGAAGGTCCATATACATAAACCCGAGACAAAATTCTATAAAAAGGAGCTGCCGCTGTGGGCTGCTCAAACTGGCTCACGGAATAGAAATGCTGTGGCCAATGCGCGATAACTACCGCGAGCGCGGCAAGTGTTCTCAGCATGTCAAGCAAATGCAGACGGCTTGCACTAAACCGAAATTATCACTTCTCATCCTAAATTTGCCTCTAATCTCTATACCTAAATTTTTTTTATGATTTAGCCGAACGATTCCGGGTAATAAGCGAATAAGCTTCCAAAGCCAGCGGCAAAATGTTTTCCTAAAATCAGCTTTCGCCGACGCGGTCCCCCGCTAGGCGAAACGGTGGCCCGTCAACTCGCCCTCGAGGTACCATGCCAGCGGTTATTCGGGAGCCCTACCACTTTGAGCATAAGAGTGTCCAGACTGGCGGCCCGAGGGCTAAAGAATCTTGTTGATGCGGCAACCGCAAAGCAGCCTGGAGCGATGTTCGAGCCACTCGCGCTTCCCCCCAATTAGGAGAAATTCCGGTCAATCTCCCAGACTTCGGCTTTCGGCCTCCGCCAGAAGGTGAGCGGCTCAATCTCACTTTTGATGGCCCGGAATATGCGCTCAAGCGTTTTCTGGGCAGCGGACCCGAGACTACGCGTTTCCCCCGCCTTGCTCCGATCTTCCGCCGGAAGGCTCAGGCAATGTATACAAAAACCGGGGCTTTGTGTGGTGGCGGCGCAATTCAGGCTCGGTACGGTAAAGATCGCGTTGCCGCAGCGGGGCGAATTAACTGGCGTATGGTTAATTTCGGTGCGCCGGGTTCATATCCCGCCTGAATTTGCGCGAGAACAAGCGTTTTTTGCGAAAAAGCGCGGCGCGAAGAAATCCGTTAAATATGATTTTGGACCATCGCGTTAACCTTGGCAGGCTGTTTCGCAGCCGCCGCGGCGCATTCCGTTTTTTAATTTTTCATTCTAGATCAATAGCTTAACTGAATTAACTTCCCGGCAAGGCGCTTTTTCCTAAGATCCGCCCACGACCAAATCGATCCAACAGGTCAACCGAAATGCCGCAGCATACAAATACAGGGACTTTTCCCTCAGACGATCCCGGATAGCCGCAAGCGGCTTCCGGGATGACATTCGTTTTCGCTCAGGAACCGGCCACGGGGGCAGGCGCAACGCCGTCCTTGAACAGCTTGTAGACAATGGAATCGATGAGCGCCTCGAAGGACGCGTCGACGATGTTCGGCGATACGCCCACGGTGAACCATCGGCGTCTCGCTCTCCGATCATGGCTCTCGATGAGGACGCGCGTCACAGCGTCCGTGCCCCCTGTGAGGATACGCACCTTGAAATCCACCAGTTCCACATTCTCGATGTAGGGCTGATAAATGCCGAGATCCTTGCGCAGGGCCTGATCGAGCGCATGCACGGGGCCGTTCCCTTCGCCCGCGTTCATCATGAGCTGGTCCCCGATTTTGAGTTTCACGATGGCCTCGGAGACCGTGACGAGGTCGCCCCTCGCGTTATGCCGGCGCTCCACCAGCACGCGGAACCGCTCCACATCGAAGAAGTCCGGCACCTCGCCGAAGGCGCGGCGAGCAAGAAGCTCGAAGGAAGCGTCGGCAGCTTCATAGGCATAGCCTTGAGCCTCCTTCGTTTTCACCTCCTCAAGAAGGATCGCGAGCCGCGGATCGTCCTTGTCAACCTCCATGCCGATGCGCGACAACTCCGCGAGGATATTCGCTCGCCCGGCCTGATTTGAGACGAGAAGCTTGCGCGCGTTGCCGACGCTTTCCGGCGGCACGTGCTCGTAACAGCGGGGGTCCTTGGCGACGGCCGAGGCATGAATGCCGCCCTTGTGCGCGAAGGCCGATTCGCCGACATAGGGCGCGTGCCTGTCCGGCTGCCGGTTCAAGAGTTCATCGAGCTGACGCGAGACCGCCGTCAGCGTCCGCAGTGCCGCCGGAGCGACGCCCGTTTCAAATCGCGATGCGTAACCCTCTTTCAAGAGCAGCGTCGGGATGATGGACGTGAGGTTCGCGTTGCCGCAGCGCTCGCCCAGCCCATTCAGCGTGCCATGGATCTGGCAAGCGCCCGCGCGCACAGCAGCGAGCGTGTTCGCGACGCCGTTTTCGGTGTCGTTATGCGCGTGGATGCCGATGACCTCGGAAGGGATTTCGCGCGCGACCGCCGCCACGATCTCCTCGACCTCATGCGGTAGCGTCCCGCCATTCGTATCGCAGAGAACGACCCAGCGCGCTCCGGCCTGGTAAGCCGTCCTCGCGCAGGCGAGCGCGTATGCCGGGTTCGCCTTGTAGCCGTCGAAGAAGTGCTCGCAGTCGATGATCGGTTCCTTGTCTTGCACAAGGATCGCCTCGACCGACTGCCGGATTGCTTCGAGGTTTTCTTCGTTGGTGATGCCGAGCGCGACTTCGACGTGATAGTCCCACGACTTCGCGACGAGGACGATCGCATCGGCCTTCGCCTGCACCACTGCCTGGAAACCAGGGTCGTTCGAGATGGATCGCCCTGCCCGCTTCGTCATGCCAAAGGCCGCAAGCTTTGCATTCAAGCGCGGCGGCGCATCGAAGAACGCGGTATCGACCGGGTTCGCGCCGGGATAGCCGCCCTCGATATAGTCGATGCCGAGAGCGTCCAGCCGCTGCGCAATCAAGAGCTTGTCTTCCACCGAGAAGTCAACGCCAAGGGTTTGCGCACCATCGCGGAGCGTGGTGTCGAACAGATAAAGCCGCTTTTTCTTCATGTCTCGTCCAATCCAAAGGCCCTCTTCCCTTGCCGGAAACTGGCCCAAAGTGCTTCCTAAACCCTCTCCCCTTGCGGGAGAGGGTGGCCGCAAAGCGGCCGGGTGAGGGGGGCTTCGCCTTCCAAAGCCAGAGCGATGATAGTGGCGACGCCCTCAGGGTTGCTGAGGATCTCGTTGTTCCAGAAACGTAAGACGCGAAAACCTTGCCCGGCGAACCAGACATCCCGGAGGTTGTCCGCCTTTGACTCATTGTGCTGGCCGCCATCGGCCTCAATGACGAGACGCGCGTCGTAGCAAACGAAATCCGCGATGTAAGGCCCGATGGAAACCTGACGCCGGACCTTCACGCCCGCGAACTGCCGGTTACGCAAGATGCGCCACAGCGCATGCTCGGCATCGGTCATGTTCTGGCACAATTGTCGAGCCCTGCTCAAGTGCGTGAGGTGAGCGGCTTCCCCCTCACCCGGCGGCCGGCATTGCCGGCCGCCACCCTCTCCCGCAAGGGGAGAGGGTTTAGCTTTGCTGCAGCCCTTCATCGGGCGATTTTCCAGGTGGTTTCGATTTCGCCCGTAATGGGGTTCTTCGCATCCATCAGAGCGATGCCCATCGCGACAAGCTCGTCCCTAATTCGGTCGGCCTCCGCCCAGTTCTTTGCCTTTCGCGCAGCCACCCGCGCATTCTTCAGTTCTTCCACTTTCGACACGTCAATGGAAACCTGTTCGCGTGCCAGCGCATTGACGTCGAAGTCTCGAAATTCACTGAAACCTAGCAGATCGAGCGCGTTCACCACACTGTCTATATGCTTTTGATTTTCGCATTTGCTGTCGACCATCTCATTTATAACTTCATGCAAGCTCGCGATAGCGCCGGGAGTATTAAGATCGTCCATTAACGGCTCTAAAATCCGTTCGTCTATGAAGCTGGAGCGCACTTCCAGCTCCTTGATCTCGCGCGTGAACTTATCAAGAGTAGAACCAGCGTCGCGCACCTTCTCTGCAGTCCAGTCCATCGGCTGGCGGTAATGCGTGGACAGCATCGCCAGGCGAGCGGCAGCCGCAGACATCCGCCCCTTCGAAACGATGTCGTGGATCGTGACGAAATTGCCGAGCGACTTCGACATCTTCTGGCCCTCGACCTGGAGATGCCCGTTGTGCATCCAGATGTTGGCCATGATCTCGGTGCCGTGCGCGCAGGTCGATTGCGCCACCTCGTTTTCATGGTGCGGGAAGAGCAGATCGATGCCGCCGCCGTGAATGTCGAAGACATTCCCCAAATGCTTCGCGGACATCGCCGAGCACTCGAGGTGCCAGCCGGGCCGGCCATATCCCCATGGGCTTTCCCAGCCCGGCTCGGCGCCCGTGCTCGGCTTCCACAACACGAAATCCATCGGGTCGCGCTTATAAGGTGCAACTTCGACGCGGGCGCCTGCGCGCATCTCGTCGGTGGAACGGCGCGCAAGCTCGCCATAGCTGGCATCGGAGGCAACGTCGAACAGCACATGCCCTTCCGCCGCGTAAGCGTGTCCACGCTCGATAAGCCGCTGGATCAGCGCAATCATCTCCGGGATGTGCTCGGTCGCGCGAGGCTCGATTGTGGGCGGCAAGGCTCCCAGCGCCGCAGCATCGGCGTGGAACTGCGCTGCCGTGCGCTCGGTCAGCTCGCGGATCGGGATGCCTTCCTCGGCGGAGCGAGCATTGATCTTGTCGTCAACATCCGTGATGTTGCGCACATAGATGACGTGATCCGGCCCATAGAGATGTCGCAAAAGCCGGAACAGCACGTCGAACACGATTAGGGGCCGCGCATTGCCGATATGGGCGAAATCGTACACCGTCGGACCGCACACATACATGCGCACGGCCTTCGGATCGAGCGGCTCGAAAACGTCTTTGCGTCGCGTCCGCGTATTATAAAGCTTAAGCGCCATATAGCCCTGCCCTGCTGGCGGGCTAATCATTCAAATCAAAATCCGATGCCGCGCCAGCGTTTGTTTAGCTCGCGTTGATAATGCACCGGGTGATTTGCGAAACATTTTGTTTCATCGCCCGACCATTGCCGCAAAATTGTTGGAGGTCAAGCCGAACGGCACGCGACTTATAGAAAATTGTGCCGATGATGAACGCATGCCGCAGGGGCACTTGTTTGAATCGCGTTGCACGGGTTGCGCCAGCGGGCGGTGGGGCTCATACTTCGCGTTGGGGAACAAGTAGCCAGGCGGTCTTCGATCGGCGGCGAGTGATATGAAAATTCTTCTTCGGGCTCTCACCATCGTTTGCGCGCTGACGGCTATCACCGTCGGAACACACCAAGCCAGTGCCCAAGGCTGGGGATGGGGCGGCGGTGGCGGCAGCCCATGGGATGGCCCGTCGAGGGATGGCCCGTCGAGCTACGACCAGCCTCCCCCGCGTCCTGTCTACGGCCAGCCTTCCTGGGGCGGCCCTCCGGGACCTCCGCGCGAGCCTCCTTCGAACTCTGGGTCCATGAATCCGCGCTGCCGGGAACTCGAAGCGCAGCTGAACACCGGCTCTCCCAGCGCCGGGCAGGACCAGCTTCCCCGCATCGAAGATGACATGCGGCAGGCGGATTTGCAGTTCCATCGCGTGCAGTCCGATGCGGACCGATCCGACTGCTACGAGGATATGTTCCTGTTCGGCCGGTCGCTCCGCCGCACGCCGCGATGCGTGGATCTCGACCGGCAGGTGCAGTCTGCGAAGGCAACGCTTGCTCAGCTCAAGGCCCAGCGCGATGCGGTCATGCGCGGCAACTCGCCACGCGGAAGGCGGGAGGATATCGTCGCCGAACTGGCGCGTAACCGTTGCGGCGAGCAGTATGCACACGAACACGACTTCTCAACGCAGCCACAACTCGTCGATCTTTTCCTTCTTCAGCCGTGAGGAGGAGGCCTCGCCAGACGAGCCACCATCGTCGCACCTTGCGCCGCCTCCTGCTCCGGGATACGGCGGCGGCTCATCAACTTACCGCACGCTGTGCGTCCGCCAATGCGACGGGTTCTATTTCCCGGTCAGTAATTACACAACGGAGGCTAATTTCCGGGAAGACGAAGCCAAATGCCATTCGCTCTGCGCGTCTCCCGCCGAGTTGTTCTACCACCGCTCCGATCAGGACGTGGACCAGATGGTTTCCCTGAACGGACGCCCCTATGCATCGATGCCTTATGCTTTCCGGAACAGAAAGGTGTACATCCGAGGCTGTTCCTGCAACGCGAGCGAATATTCGCCCGAGCAGATTGCGAAATCGGAAGAAGCGCTGAAAATATCGAAGCGTGCCGATGCAAGCTCAAGCTCG
Source organism: uncultured Alphaproteobacteria bacterium (assembly GCA_963829495.1). Taxonomy (GTDB): domain Bacteria; phylum Pseudomonadota; class Alphaproteobacteria; order Rhizobiales; family Rhodomicrobiaceae; genus Rhodomicrobium. The sequence continues at coordinate 105,211 of CAWHIT010000017.1, read as the reverse complement.
GGCAAGTCGGATGCCGCTTTTGCGCGGCGTATTTCGCAAGCGGTGCAGAACTCACCGGCCCAACCCGTGTCCGCCGCCCCTGCACCGCAAGATGGAGCCAAACCTATCGAGTCGGTGCCGCAGCCTAATCCGCAGCGCTAGAGTTCGCTCGTTTAATTGGACATGATCGTCGCCCCGGAATGCGCTCGGCGCATATCCGGGCCGTTACAAATCGAAGCGCCTTTTGCGATCCCGGATACGACGCAGGCGTCGTTCCGCGACGGTGAGGCTTTGCCTCAGGATTGCGTCGCAACCGATTCCGATTTTACGCACTTCGCTCTAGAGCTGGTCTGATTTCCACGAAATCCGGTCGCCAGGACGTAAAGTTCGGGTGACTCTGGCTCGGCTTGCCTTCGGCTTGATATGCCGCACGCTTGCAAAATCGCGCTTCAGAACGTCGAGCAGCTCTTTCTCGCTTCCGCCTTGAAACACCTTGGCGAGGAAAGTGCCGCCCGGCGCGAGAACCTGGACCGCGAACGCCAGCGCTTCCTCGGTCAGTCCCATGATGCGCAGATGATCGGTCTGCCGGTGGCCCGTGGTCGGCGCCGCCATATCGGATAAGACCGCATTCGGCCTGCGGCCTGCGAGCGCGGCTAAGAGCTTCTCGTCCGCGCTCGGCTCGCTAAAGTCCTGCTGCAGGATAGTCACGCCCGGAATGGCGTCGAACGTCAGAATATCGAGCGCCACGACCGCGCCTTTGCCATCGGCGGCTTTCACGCGATTTGCGGCAATCTGGCTCCAGCCGCCCGGCGCCGCACCCAGATCGACGACAATATCGCCGGGCTTCAGGAGCCCGTATTTGTCCGCGATTTCCTCAAGCTTGTAAGCAGCGCGGCTGCGATAACCGTCGCGCTTGGCTGCTGCCACATAAGGATCGTTGAGCTGCCGCTCGAGCCAATGCCTGGATGAAGTGGTGCGGCCGCGAGTTTTTTCAGCTTGACCTTAAAAGACCGGTCCCGATTTGGCTCTTGCTTGGTCATGAAGTGAAGATACCCCGTCGAGAGTTGGTTTACCGTTCAAGGTCGCAGCGGCGCGTTCGCGCATGGCGTCTTCGGCAATCAATGTTGCCAGGATGCCCTCCCGAAGGCCACGGTCGGCGACCCGCAACGACTTGACCGGCCACACTCTCATCATGGCTTCCATGATGGCGCAACCGGCAAGGATGAGATCGGCCCGTTCTGCTCCGATGCAAGGCTGGGCCGCGCGCTGCTCCCAGTTCATGGCAGCGATGCGTTTTGTGACGTCCCGGATGCTCTCCGTTGAAAGCCAGCATCCGTCGACCTTGGCCCGATGATACTCGGAAAGGCCGAGATACACGCCCGCGATGGTCGTCACAGTGCCCGAGGTGCCGAGCAGATGGGTGCCAGACTGCGACACCTTTTCGGAAATGCCGTTGACATCGCTGAAAGGCTTGAGCTTCGACTGAACGAAACTCACCATGTCCTCGAACTGGAAGCCCTCAGCCCGGTTGCTGCCGAAGCGTTCCGCCAGTGTAACGACGCCGAACGGCAAGGACGTCCACGCCTCGATGCAATCCTGAATCCTTAAGCGGTCCTCGATCGAAATGCGCTTCGAGCGGCGTCCGTTCCTGAGGTTGAGCCAGACGAATTCGGATGAGCCGCCACCGATATCGAAGATAAGCGCGTAATCGCTCTGCTTGTCGATGAGGGAGGCGCATCCCGAGACTGCAAGGCGGGCCTCTGTCTCGCGTCCGATGATTTCGAGGGCCAACCCCGTTTCGCGTTTGACCCGGGCGATGAAGTCGGGTCCGTTTCTTGCGATGCGGCAGGCTTCCGTTGCCACCAGGCGGGAGCGGGTCACTCCCCTTCGCGCCATCTTCGACGAACAGACCTTCAGGGCGTCGATCGTGCGCGAAATCGCATCTTCCGACAGGAGGCCGGAACGGCTGACGCCCTCGCCGAGTTTGATGATGCGGGAAAAGGCATCGATTACGAAGAACCCGCGCCGAGAAGGCCGGGCCACAAGGAGGCGGCAATTGTTGGTTCCGAGGTCGAGCGCGCCGTAAATGGCCCCGGGAACACCCGCTGCTCCGTTTGCTGGCCGTAAAGGAACGGCTCCATTCCGGAAAGGCGCCGTCACCTTGATTGGGGGTATGGCCGCGCGGTGAGGCTCGCAGGTCCGTGAAGTTGAGCCAAATCCGGAATTTGCTGAGCCGTCAAGGGCCGCTGAACCTAAGCCAGCGCCGTCCGTGGCAGCAACCCTCCGCTCTCCGGTGCTCAACCTTGACCTCCCGTCGGCATCGTCTCCGCAGGATTTGTTTGTGCCCCCGCCCTGCTAACCTCACAGAGTAACAGTTTTTTTAAGTTGCGCAAACGGTACACGCACGCCTTTGCGAAACTCGAAAAAGAAAGGCCGGGAAATCCCGGCCGAGTTTTTGAAGGAGGTACTTAGGCTTATTCACTGACGATGTCGCGGCCACGCGTTTCTCGAGGAAGGAGAACACCCAAGACGAATGTCATAGCGGCCACTCTGCCGAGCAACGACCCAAGCGGCGGATCCAGATGCGCCGGGGCGCTCGAAAAGCTCCCAAGATCTATCACAGCTATTCTTGAAAGGGGCTAAGACATTAGAGCTAAGACTTTCGCATGCACGTGAAGCATATCGCTTTCGATTAAAGTTAACCCGTTCTCGCCTGCAAAAAATTCGCTGCAGCTATCCTGTTTTCTAATACACGAATGTTTGCCGTTCCGCTATAGCAATGGCAATGCCCGCAAAAGTGGCACGAGATCGCCGGGAGAAGACGGGCTTGTCGAGGGTAGCGATGCGCACGGAGCCGTTCTTTGTATCGCGGGCGGAACGCCGGCGTGTCATTGCTGCGTCATCGATCGGCACGGTGTTCGAGTGGTACGACTTCTATCTCTATGCCGTGCTCGCACCGTTTTTCGCCAAGCTTTTCTTCCCGCCCGGCAATGAAACGGCAGCGCTTCTCGCCGCCTTCGCGACCTATGCGGCAGGTTTTCTCGTGCGCCCCTTCGGCGCCGTCTTTTTTGGGCAACTCGGCGACCTGACCGGGCGCAAATATACTTTTCTGATCTCAATCATTTTTATGGGCTTTTCTACATTCACGGTCGGATTACTTCCCACCTTCGAGCACCTTGGTTGGCTCGCTCCCGTCCTGCTTGTAACACTGCGTCTCCTGCAGGGCTTGGCCCTGGGCGGGGAATATGGTGGAGCGGCAACTTATGTCGCGGAATATAATCCAGCGCGACGGCGCGGCTACGCGACAAGCTGGATCCAGACAACGGCAACGTCCGGTCTCCTCCTGGCGCTGATCGTGATCGGCGTCTGCCGCTGGCAACTTCCAAGCGCCGATTTCGAGCGTTGGGGCTGGCGCATCCCCTTCCTCTTCTCGATCTTGCTGCTGGCATTGTCGGTCTACATTCGCATCAGATTGCGCGAAACACCCGTTTTCCTGCGCATGAAGGCCGAGGGACGCGCCTCCAAAATCCCCGTTTGGGAGAGCTTCTTCAAGTGGCCCAACAATAAGTTCATCCTGCTCTCGCTGCTAGGCGCAACGGCAGGCCAAGGTGTGGTCTGGTACACCGGGCAGTTCTATACTCTGTTTTTTCTCACGATGACGCTGCATCTCGATTATCTGACCACCTACCTGCTGATGGGCGCAGCGCTGGCGCTCGGAACTCCCTTCTTCGTCGTCTTCGGATGGCTTTCCGACAAAATCGGCCGTCTCAAGATCATCCTCGCCGGATGCTTGATCGCGGCCGCCACCTATTTTCCTTTGTTTCACGTTCTATCCAACGCGATCAACCCGGCACTCGTCGAGTTTCAAGCGGCGAACCGGATCACGCTGCGGCTCGACCAGACAACCTGCGACTTCCACATCTTCGTCGGGCCGTGGTCGCAGTTCAGCGCCTGCGATCAGGTTACGGATTTCCTGACGAATTCCGGTCTCTCCTTCACCAAAGTGAACATGCCCGGCTCCCAGTCTGTCTTCATCTCTATCGGCGGCCAGACGGTGGAAGTTTCGAACAAAGATAAGAGCAACGTCAGCGCCATCCTTGAGCGCGCTCTGTTTGCCGCCGGCTACCCGGGCTTGACCTGGAAATACGCGAACGGGGAGCCACAGACCGATGCGCGTGGCGATCCCATATTCGAAACAAAAACTGCCGACCCGTCCCGAATCAATCATCCAGTGGCGCTTGCAACTCTGTTCGCGCTGATGCTTTACGCCACTATGGTATACGGGCCGATTGCCGCATTCCTGGTCGAGCTTTTCCCGCCGAAAGTCCGATACACTTCGCTCTCTTTTCCCTATCATATCGGGAATGGGGTATTCGGAGGAATGCTGCCCTTGCTCGCGACCGCGATCGTCGCAGCGACAGGCAATGTTTACGCAGGTCTTTGGTATCCCGTTTCTGTCGCGGGCGTGACCTGCATCATTGGCGCTCTCTTCCTTCGGAACCGGCGAAGCGAAGAAGTCTAGGGCGGCGCATCTGATTTAATGAGAGGATCTTCATGAGCTTGATTGCGAAGCTTGCGGCGCGGACGGCTCAAGGCAAACCTATCCGTGTTGGGCTTATCGGGGCCGGCAAGTTCGGATCAATGTTTCTCTCCCAGGTTCCCAACATCGCGGGGCTTGAAGTCGCCTTCGTCGCGGATCGCAGCATGGAACGCGCCAGGACCGCCTGCCGCACGGTCGGGTGGGATTCGCAACGGATCTCGCAGACCCTCATCACCAGAGACGTACTCAAAGCTTGCGCCCGGGACGATGTCGAGGTGGTCATCGAGGCCACGGGCAATCCAAGCGCTGCAATCGCCCATGCGTTCGCGGCCATCGACGCAGGAAAGCACGTCGTCATGGTGAGTGTGGAGGCCGACGTGCTCGCCGGTCCGCTACTCGCCGCACGTGCGAGGGAAAAGGGCCTGGTTTACTCGATGGCCTATGGCGACCAACCCGCCCTCATCGCGGAGATGGTCGACTGGGCGCGCGCCTGCGGTTTCATCGTTGCCGCCGCAGGCAAGGGCACGAAGCATCTTCCGAATTATCACACGCTGACGCCCGCCGAAGTCTGGAGCCACTACGGCCTTACGCCAGCGCAGGCGAGCCTGGCGGGCATGAACCCGCAGATGTTCAATTCCTTCCTCGACGGCACGAAGACATCCATCGAGATGGCGGCCGTCGCGAACGCCTGTGGCCTCGACGTCCCCTTCGATGGCCTTTCCTTTCCACCTTGCGGTGTGGACGATCTTGCCCATGTGCTGCGGCCCAAATCGAATGGCGGCTTGCTCGATCGGGAAGGCATGGTCGCCGTCGTCTCGTCGCTGGAGCGCGATGGGCGGCCGGTGTTTCGCGATCTTCGCTGGGGCGTGTTCGTGCTCCTCAAGGCCCCAAATAAATATGCGGCCGCCTGCTTCAGCCAGTATGGGTTGCAGGTGGACAGTACGGGGCTCTACGCAGCGATGTACAAGCCATTCCACATGATCGGGCTTGAGCTTTCGATTTCGGTGCTGAACGCCGTTTTGCGTGGGGAAGCAACGGGCGCTCCGCTTGAATGGCGCGCCGATGTTGCGGCCGTGGCCAAGCGCAATCTGAAAGCGGGCGAATCCTTGGATGGCGAAGGCGGGTACACCGTCTATGGGAAACTGGTGCCGGCGTCCCGTTCCCTGGCGGAGGATCTACTTCCCATCGGGTTGGCGCATGACGTCAAAGTGCGGCGCGCCATCCCGGCCGGGTCTTTCGTAAAGAATGGCGATGTTCATCTTGATGAAAATAATCTGGCGGTGAAAACCCGAAGAGAGATGGAGCGGATGAACCGGGCAGCTGTGCCAGCGTGAGCGCCGGCACTTGAGGAGAGGGCATGAGCGCGCGCTTCTGGATTTTTGTCGCGGGGATTCTGGGCGGCCTGGCGGTTGCGGCGGGGGCGATTGGCGCGCACGCGCTTGGCGACGCAAGCGCCGATGCGAAACGCATTTTCAGCACCGGCCAGCATTATCATAGTCTTCACGCTTTGGCCTTGCTCGGGGTCGGGATCGTTTTGCTGCAATCGGAGGAACGCCGCGCACGCTTTGCAACGTGGTTTCTGCAAATCGCCGCCCTTGCCTTCCTGCTTGGCATTTTTTGCTTCTCGGGCGGCATTTATATGCAGGTCGCGAAGGGCCTGAGTTCCAGCGCAGGGATCGTGCCGCTTGGCGGCATTTCATTTATGGTTGGCTGGGTTGCGCTCGCGATCGCGGCGCTTGGCTTGCGCAGTTGAAGCAAGAAGCCGGTGCCATGCCTTGAGACTCGGAAACGGATCAGCGCCTGCGACCGGCTTTATTCATGGTCATGCTGAAGACTGCTGAAAGGCTCAAAATCTTGGCTTTATCCTTCGACTGGCTCAAGATGAGGTCGCGTGTTTTCAGCGGATTTTTCTCATGGTGAGCCTGTCGAACCATGGCCAACATCACTTTTACAGTATCCTGCTCTATAGCATCGTGCGTTTAACCGGACGCGGGCGGCATGGTCCATTTTGTAGCACCCTGCAAATGGCGGCATCTCTTCTTCTGAAAGATCTTCAGCGAAATCGCCTTGACGGCAGGTTAACGCAGCTTAAGCGCGCTCAAGCCCTTGATAATGCTTAGAAAAATGACAGAACGAGACGCCATCGCCTCTACCTGCGCCGTGCAGTTCCGGCCTTTGTAAGCGTTAATTCGCGATTTCAAAACATATTTAACGGACTTTTGCTCGTCCCAGTAAATGGGAAAATTCCGGCATTAGATTCTATTGAATGGGTCATTTGTTAACAATAAAACACATAGTGATTTCAATGTCTTAGTGGTATCGACCCTTTGTGCGGTCGTAGGCGCGGCATTCCACCGTTTCGCGCCGCTTAAAGAATTCTTTTACCAACACACGGGGGGAAATAATTCCGGCGCGCTTCTGTTAACCACATAAGTATGAAGGCTCGCCGCAGTGAACGAAATGTTTACTAAAGCGCGCGTGGCGAGCGTCGTCCACGATGGCGATGGGCCGGTTTGGTGAAGGCTTCCTAACGCATCCCGCCTCGCGGGCGTCGCCATGGTCGCCGCCCGAAACACACCGCGGCACACCGTTAATGCGCCGCAACCGGTTCCGATTTTGCGCACGCTGCGCTAATGCGTAAGAACGCCATTGGCTGCCTCGGCCTTGCGATTGCGGCCTTTTGACTTTGCTTGCTTCGGCTGCTCTTCAGTTTTTTCGGCTTTAGTTTGAGCTTTGCGAGAGCGCTTCGACCCAGATTTTTTCACCGCGGCGGTCGCGCGTTTCGCGGCGGCTGCGGCTTTGCGATTGGCCTTGCGGACGCGATCAAGTTCGCCGGCGGTGACGCGCAAGAGAGCGCGAAGGTCCTCGGAAAGGACGGCATCGAGCCCGGCAGAGGCATCCATAGCATTTGCAAGACAGTGCGCAATCGTATTGATCGCAACTGTGGAAGGAGAGAGATTCGCCATCTGATTTGCTTTCCATGAAAGTGGCCTTATTGGCCAAGCTCACGGATAGCAACTTATCGTTGAAAGTGATTTACACTAAAATTTTCAATTGAAGCGACCTATCACACAAAAGCGCCGCTTTTACAATCGCTTAAGAAGTTCAGCCTTTTTCGCGGCAAACTCCTGTTCGGTGATAAGGCCCTTCTCCTTCAACTGGCCAAGCTGCTCGATCAAGCCGAGAATCGAACCGGAATCGCCGCTTACGGAAGGTTGCGTGGAGGGCGTTGCCTGGGACGGAGTAACCGAAGACTGCCCGGAGTGCGGAGCCTCGGGCGGCCGAGCCTGTGAAGCGGGTGTCCCGGTCGTGACACGAGGCAGTCTGTCGACGCGAACAATACCGCGCGGGCTGGTGAAGGTTATCGAGGCATCTCCGCTTTGCTGCTGGCCGAAGCCGCCGATGTCGTAACCGGTGGTGTCGTACACCTCGACGCGCCCGCGATCGTCAATGGCGAGCCGGTTGCTGCCGGGAAAATAGGCGTAGCGGAGATTATTCTGCGATCCCGTCGACGAAGGGTTCCCCAGTTCGGACGGCCACCACGATCCCGACTGCGACGACTGCCAGAAACTCGTGCCACCGCTTCCCTGGCTTTGGCTCTGGCCTTGCATCTGCGGCGGCATGAAGGGCGCGAATATATTCGGTTGATTATTCAGAGCGTTGGAGAGGTCGTTGCAAAGATTGTCGACGGTCGCCTTCAAGGAATTGTTGAACATGTCGCCGACCATCGTCATGCCGCCGCGCATCCACTGACCGTTCCCGCCTAGCTCGGGCAGATTGAACTGCGCCATGCTCCCGCCGCCCCTCGACACGGCGTCCAGCATCATTTTCACCGCGTCGACGCCGATGGCATAACGTTCCGCCAGCGCGGCCACGATCTTTTCGCCTTCAGGTGTCAGCTTTTCCATGGCGGTGCGCTCCTCTTTTTGTCAGCCGGATCGCCGTTCGATTTTAGCACATGAACACTTGGCCCGGAAACGGCTGGAATACAATCGGCAAAGGCGGGCAATTGCTCATTAAGTCCAGCACAGCTTTACAGCAAAGCGCTAGCCAGCGTTATTCCAAGGCAATCTGCTGTTGTGGCAAACCTCCCTCGCGCCTCACAAAGAAACGCTAGGTTGATTGCGTAATTCAAAAAAACTGATATTCAGCGGGCGAGGGATGGGGTTCTCGGGGAGCACGATGCGCAACCGGCTCTTTTTTGGGTTTCTCGCCGTCTGCGCGGTTGGAACTGCGATGGCGCAAACTTTTCCGGCAATAACGATAAGTTCGACTGTGCCAACGGGCGTCAAACGGCAACTCGGCTTTTTTACATCGCTCAAACCCCGATTGCACGACGACCGGCGACGTTCAAAGCCGTCTCATCAAGCAGCCCTCAAATGGACTGGTGGAATTGGAGGACGGCTACGGCTATCCGAAATGTGAGATCACCAACCAGCGTTATGAGTGCAATAGAGGAATGGTGATGGGCGTCAGGTGTTCTACACCTCGAAGGACGGGTATCTCGGAAGAGACTCCTTCGAGACAGAATTCTTCACTCCCACCGGCGCGGACGTTGTTTGGGAGTATTCAGTGACAGTCAAATAAGCATTTCCAAGGGGCGTTGGCGGAGGTGACGCAAATGACTTGCGCGCCTGCGTCAAAAGACATGAAGCAGTGTCAAAGAGGGAAGTCGAAGATGAAAGTTAACTTTGGTATCGCAGCCGCAGTTGTGGCGCTCGCCGCTCCGGCTCTTGCACAAACGATCGCGCCTTTCACAATCTCACGCACTGTCCCCGACCGGGAAGGAGTGGCAGATTCGGTTTTATGCCGCGCTCAACCCGGACTGCTCAGGCGCCGGAGACGTGGATGCCCGGCTGACCAAGAAGCCTCAAAACGGGTCGGTTGAACTGGAGCAGGGGCTTGGTTTTCCGACATATCAGCAGAACAGTCCTCTCTATGCTTGCAATACCAGAGCATGTCCAAGGCATTCGGATTAGAGTATACCTCCAAGGACAGCTATATCGGCAAGGACGCGTTTGAGGTTGAGGTCCTGGACCCGAGGGGCGGCGACTTTGTGTATCGTCTTCGGTTATAGTGAAGTGATGGCGCGCGGAGATGAACATGAAGTTTCTTCTCACGCGGTAGCCGCATGTCGCTGCTCGCGACTGCCGCTTGCTACGGCCAAACCAGGCCGCCGCAAACAGTCACGCCCACCGTCGCTCCTGGTAAGCAGTCGCAGGTTGGCTTTTTTTATGCGTTGGAGCCCGATTGCTCGACGCGCGGCCAAGGCGACACGCGTCTGATCAAGAAACCAGAGCACGGCTCAGTGGAGATTGTCGAAGGTTCGAGTTTCCCTGGATATCCGGATACATTCTCCCTGGTTCTCTTGCAACAAGGTGAAAATGCCGGGCACTCGGAATCATGTACAAAGATCTGAAGACGGCTTCGCGGGGAAAGACCATTTCGATGTTGAATTCATCGGCCACTCGCGGTGCCAGACCTCATTACGAGATATGTCGTCACCGTAAAGTCAACCACCCTGCACTTCGAGAAGTAACTCGCTGTCGTCAGATTTCCCGCCGAGCAAACCTCGGAATCAGAGGATGAACTTCGAAAAATCTGCGTTCTTCGCCAGATCGCCGACTTGCGCCTTCACGTAACTCGGCGTCGATGGTGAATTTCGTGCGCGCCTTGTCGGCGGCCTCGAAGCTGATGATGTCGAGCACGCGCTCCATCACGGTCGAGAGCCGGCGCGCGCCGATATTCTCGACGTTCGAGTTCACCTCGACGGCGACATCCGCGATGGCGTCGATCGCGTCCTCGGTGAACTCAAGCTCCACGCCCTCGGTCGCCAGCAGAGCGATATATTGCTTGATCAGGCTTGTTTTCGGCTCGCGCAGGATTCGGCGGAAATCGTCGCCTGTCAGCGCCTGCAACTCGACGCGGATCGGCAGGCGGCCTTGCAGCTCCGGCAGCAGATCGGACGGCTTCGCGACGTGGAACGCGCCGGATGCGATGAACAGAATATGATCGGTCTTCACCGGCCCGTATTTCGTGCCGACCGTCGTGCCTTCTATGAGCGGCAGAAGATCGCGCTGCACGCCCTCGCGGCTGACATCCGCACCGATGCGCTCCGAGCGCGCGCAAATCTTGTCGATCTCGTCCAGGAAGACGATGCCGTTGTTCTCGACCGACTTGATCGCTTCCTGAATGACCTGCTCATTGTCGAGAAGCTTGTCCGACTCCTCGTTGATGAGAAGCTCGTAGGAGTCTCGCACGGTCAGCCGCCTCGTCTTCGTACGGCCGCCGAAAGCCTTGCCGAGCATGTCGTTGAGATTGATCATCCCGATCGAGCTGCCGGGCATCCCCGGGATTTCGAACCCCGGTATGCCGCCTGAATCGGCGACCTGGACATCGATCTCCTTGTCGTCGAGTTCTCCGTCGCGCAGTTGTTTGCGAAACTTATCCCTTGTCGCCGGGCTTGCGTTCGCGCCGACGAGCGCATTCAGGACGCGCTCCTCCGCCTGCAGATGCGCTTTCGCACGGACTTCCTTGCGCTTGCCGTCGCGCACAAGGCCGATGGCCGCCTCCACGAGATCGCGCACGATCTGATCCACGTCGCGGCCGACATAGCCGACCTCGGTGAATTTCGTCGCCTCGACCTTGAGGAAGGGCGCATTGGCAAGCTTAGCCAGCCGCCGGGAGATCTCGGTCTTGCCGACGCCCGTCGGGCCGATCATGAGGATGTTCTTGGGCAGAACTTCCTCCCGCATATCCTCGTCGAGCTGTTGCCGCCGCCAGCGGTTGCGCAACGCGATGGCGACCGCGCGCTTGGCGTCGTTCTGGCCGACGATATAGCGGTCCAGTTCAGATACGATTTCCCGCGGGGAGAAGTTTGTCATGTCGTTTTCCCGATGCCAGGGCCTGCCTTACCTTATCCAGAGGCAAGCCCCTGCCCTCTCTGGATGGTCCGGTGAGGCCCCGGCCATGATCATAAAATGTAGGTTAAACCGCTGAAGGCAAGCTTTCGACAACCAGGTTGTTATTCGTATACACGCAAATATCCGCGGCGATCGCCATGGACTTGCGGGCGATTTCCTCGGCGGAGAAATCGGTTTCAAGAAGCGCGCGCGCCGCAGCGAGCGCGTAGTTTCCGCCGGAGCCAATGCCCATCACCGCGCGATCCGGCTCCAGCACATCGCCAGTGCCCGTGAGCACAAGCGTGCTGTTCTTGTCGGCCACGATCATCATGGCTTCGAGCCGCCGCAAATAGCGGTCCGTGCGCCAGTCCTTGGCGAGATCGACGCAGGCCCGGACGAGCTGCTCGGGATACATCTCAAGCTTCGATTCAAGGCGCTCGAAGAGCGTGAAGGCATCGGCTGTCGCGCCAGCGAAGCCCGAGATCACGTTGCCCTTGCCGAGCGTACGGACCTTCTTGGCGTTGGCTTTGATGACGGTTTGCCCAAGCGTCACCTGGCCGTCGCCGGCCACCACCACGCGCCCGCCCTTGCGAACGGTAAGAATTGTCGTGCCGTGCCAGCCCGTTGGGTCTTGAAGTGATTGCGCAAAAGGCGTCATGTATCGTACCTGCTTCTATGGCGTGGGATATGGAAAGCGCCGCGAAACCGTCAAGAAGCGGCTGCGGCAAGCGAGGGCGGAACTTTGAGAAAAGCGCGAATTGAACGGAAAACCAAAGAGACCGCGATCGCCGTCGAGGTCAACCTGGATGGGACCGGCGCTTTTTCGATATCCACCGGCGTCGGCTTCTTCGATCATATGCTGGAGCAGCTCTCGCGGCATTCGCGCATCGACATCTCTTTGCACGCCACCGGCGATCTGCATGTCGATCAGCATCACACCGTCGAGGATTGCGGCATCGCGCTCGGGCAGGCGATTGCGAAAGCGCTGGGCGACAAGCGCGGTATCGCGCGCTATAGCCACGCCTATGTGCCGATGGATGAAACGTTGACGCGGACGGCGCTCGACATCTCGGGGCGCCCTTACCTGATCTGGCGCGTCACCTTTCCCACCGAGAAAATCGGCGCCATGGACACCGAGCTTTTCCGCGAATTCTTCCAGGCTCTCGCCCAGAATGCCGGGATCACCCTTCACATCGAGGCGCTCTACGGCGAAAATGCTCATCATATCGCGGAAAGCTGCTTCAAGGGCTTGGCGCGGGCCTTGCGGAGTGCCATCACTATCGATGAAGACATGGCAGGCGAAATTCCATCCACGAAAGGACAGCTCGGAGGCTGACGCCCCGGCTGCTAAACGCCCATGATCATTTACACCGTGCATGAGCCCGAGCATCCGGCGCATGGAATCGAGGCACGAGCCGACACCATCGAGTTCGTCAAGGAGGGCTTCACGATCTGGGGCTTTCTCTTCGGCCCGCTCTGGCTCCTGTACAATCGCGCCTGGCTCGCGGCCATTCTGACGGTTGTCTTTATGGCCGGCCTAGCTGCCGTGCTCGTCCAGTTTGGGCTGAAAATTCAGGCTCCGGCGATCGTCGATATTCTGGTTTCGCTCATTATCGGCTTCGAGGGCAACGATATCCTGCGCTGGAGCTTGCAGCGGAAGGGCTATGCGCTTCTCGGCTCCGTCGCCGGGCGCAACCGCCTGGAATGCGAGCGCCGGTTCTTCGACGCCTGGCTCCCTCACGCCGCTGGAAAAGGCAGCGCGCCGGGCGCGCCTCCGATGGGTTCGAAAAGCGGGGATTGGCAAACGGCTCATACGATAGGCACTTGGCCGGAGGCGACGGCTTAGCCCATGTCTGTTGTCATCGTCGATTATCAGTCCGGCAATCTTCACTCGGCTGCGAAGGCTTTCGAGCGCGCGGCGCGTGAGAGCGGCTCGCTTAGCGAAATTCTCGTCACCTCGGATCCTGACGCGGTTCTTCGCGCGGACCGCATTGTCCTTCCCGGCGTTGGCGCGTTCGGCGATTGCTACCGGGGCCTGAACGATACGCCGGGCATGATCGAGGCCTTGAAAGAGGCTGTGCTGAAGCGCGGCCGCCCCTTCTTCGGTATCTGCGTGGGCATGCAGATGCTCGCTGATCGCGGACTGGAGCACGGCGTTCATCGGGGTCTCGGCTGGATCGGCGGAGAAGTGGACCTCATCAAGCCCACCGATCCGTCGTTGAAAATCCCCCATATGGGTTGGAATACGCTATCTTTCACGAGAAGCCATGCCTTGACCGAAGGGATTCCGGATGGCCCTGACGGGTGGCACGCCTATTTCGTGCATTCCTATCAGTTCAAGCCGACGAACCCCGAGGACGTTCTGGCGCGATCGGATTACGCCGGCCCGATCACGGCGCTTGTCACGCGCGGAAACATCGCGGGAAGCCAGTTCCACCCGGAAAAAAGCCAGAAACTCGGGCTCAAGCTGATTTCGAATTTCCTGCAGTGGCGGCCCTGAGACGAGGTCACGCGTTGCAACAGGCTGCGGCTGGGACTACGTTTGCGATCCAGCGATCAAATGGGGATAAATCGATGATCCTCTACCCGGCTATCGACCTGAAGGATGGTCAATGCGTGCGCCTGCGCCAGGGCCTGATGGACCAGGTGACGGTCTTCAACGAGAACCCCGCCGATCAGGCGCGCCAGTTTGCTGAGCAGGGATTTTCCGCTCTTCACGTTGTCGACCTCAACGGCGCCTTTGAAGGGCGCTCCGTCAACGCGGACGCGGTTTCGGCTATCCTCGCGGCTGTATCCATCCCCGTCCAGCTCGGCGGCGGCATCCGCACGCTCGAAGCCATTTCGCTTTGGCTCAGCCGGGGCGTGTCCCGCGTCATTTTGGGCACCGCCGCCGTGCGCAATCCGTCGCTCGTCAAGGCCGCCTGCGCCCGCTTTCCGGGCAAAATTGCTGTGGGAATCGATGCCAAGGATGGCCGGGTCGCTGTGCAAGGATGGGCGGAAACTTCGGAGCTTTACGCGACCGACCTTGCGCGCCGCCTGCAGGATGTGGGGGTGGCGGCCATCATCTATACCGACATCAGCCGCGACGGCATGCTGACTGGGCTGAACCTCGACGCGACGGCTGATCTGGCGCGATCGGTGTCGATCCCTGTCATCGCGTCGGGCGGTCTGGCCGGCATCGAGGATGTCAGGAGCCTTCTTTCTCCCGCCTATGCCATCATCGCCGGCGCCATTGCCGGGCGCGCACTCTATGATGGCCGTCTCGACCCAAAGCTTGCCCTCGCCCTTATCAACGAAGGCCGCGGATAGCGCGGCTGCCATGCGGCTCGGCTGCACTTTTTTAATAAATTGCCGATATTCAGGAGAAGCAAGTCGCTGTCCGTTCGCCGTTTCGTCCTGCGTAAAAAACCGCAACACATAATTGACGAAATCCGCCTCTACCGGCAAGCAGGTGACAAGCTCCGGCTTCGAAAGGAAGATCCCTGTTGATGGCAAAGCGTCCGTTGCTTCGCGGCAACTGGGTCAATCCCGCTGCTGCAATTCTCCTTTCGCTGATATTGTCCGCCGATTTTTACCCAACCCAAGCTTTTGGCGAAGGTGAAGGCGCCGCCTCAAGCGCCCCTGCCTCCGAAGAGAGTGCGAAGCCGGCTGAGAAGGCGCCTCAACCGGCCGAAAAGAAGCCTGAGGAAGAAAAAAAGCCGGCGGAAGAAGCAGCCAAGGAAAAGCCTGAGGTCACCACCGCGGAGCCGAAAGCCGAAAAGCCCCAAGCACCGTTGACGAAATCGAAGCCAGCTCCCGCGAAGCCGGTCGATCGGGCGCGCACCCGAAGCCAGCGGAACTCAAAAGGAACCAAAGCCGAGAAGCCGAAAGAGCTGTCAGCAAAACCCGATGAGGCCGGCGACTTGACGGTGCGTGCCTCAACGGTTGACGCCGTTTACCAGATCAGCTGGCTTGGCGCGCATATCGGCGATTTCAGACTTAAGTCCTCGATCACGACGCGACAATATGCGTTGCAGGCAAACGCGGAACTCAGCGTGTTGTTTGGCACTTTCAGCTGGCAGGGCGCGACGACAAGTTCGGGGCTGATGACCGCAAATGGCCCTGTTCCCCAGACTTACAGGTTCCAGTATGCGACGAACGAGAGGCGGGAAAGCGTCGAACTCCGGTTTCAGAAAAGGATGGTTCAGGACATTCTCATCAACCCTCCCCAATATCCTGGAGGCCGCAACGTCCCAATAACGGCGGCTCACCTGCAGAATGTTGTCGATCCGCTCAGTGCAATTGTTCTTCTTTCGCAGGCGCGATTAAATCGCGGTGAAGCCTGCAACAAGCGATTGCCGATTTTTGATGGGAAAATCCGCTACGATCTGGTCTTATCCCCAAAAGGAACGCGAAATATCGGATCCGCTGGCAAACTGCGCGGAACCGCCTATGTTTGCAGCGTGCGCTTTGTACCAATCGCCGGGCACAGAATGGGGAAGTCCGAGAACGATTACGCGGCAGGGAACACAGGGATCGAAGTTTGGCTTGTCCCAGTGCCGGAAGCGGGTTTAATAGTACCGTATTATATTCACGTGCCGACGCCCGCGGGTACGGCATCCATGGTGACGGCGAAGTTCGATGTGCAGACACCAGCGGGGCGTCACGCGCTCGCCGACTGAAGAGGGGAACAACCAAGGCTTTATTGCGAGTGAATAAGAAGCTGAGCGGTCTTCGCGTAAGGCTTGCTCGCTCTATGATCGCAGGCGCACCTCTTCGTATGTTTACCGCGCCAAAGCCTGAGGAATTGAACGAAGCGTGCGGTTTTTACAGAAAGTCCGCTTATGAGCGCAGCAATGCAGACGGCTACCATTAAGCCCTCCCAGTCCCGGCATGTAACGGCGGTGCTGGGGCCGACGAATACAGGCAAGACGCACCTCGCGATCGAGCGAATGCTCGGCCACGAAAGCGGGCTTATAGGATTGCCGCTGCGCCTCCTCGCGCGCGAAATCTACGACAAGATTGTCGCCCGGATCGGGCCGCGGGACGTGGCGCTCATAACGGGCGAGGAGAAGATCAAGCCTGATCGTCCTCGCTATTACGTCTGCACCGTAGAGGCGATGCCGCGTGACGTGGAGGTGGATTTCCTCGCGGTTGACGAGATTCAGCTCGCTGCGGATTTCGATCGCGGTCACGTGTTCACGGATCGTCTTTTCCATTCGCGGGGTATGGGCGAAACACTACTTCTCGGCGCTCAAACCATGAGCGATGCGATCCGCGAGTTGATTCCGGGCGCGAACTTCATCGCCCGGCCGCGGCTCTCGAAGCTGACCTATTCGGGCCAGAAAAAAATCACGCGGCTGCAGAGCAGGTCGGCGATCGTCGCCTTTTCAGCCAACGAAGTCTATGCAATCGCGGAGCTCATCCGCAGGCAACGTGGTGGCGCGGCAGTGGTGCTGGGCGCGCTGAGCCCCCGAACCCGCAACGCCCAGGTCGCGCTTTACCAGTCGGGCGAAGTCGATTTCCTCGTCGCAACCGATGCGATCGGCATGGGCCTCAATCTCGATGTGGATCACATCGCATTCGCCGGGACGCGCAAGTTCGACGGCCGGACGCACCGCGATTTGACGCCCGCGGAGCTTAGCCAGATCGCCGGCCGCGCGGGGCGCCATCTCAACGATGGCACCTTCGGCGTCACCGCCGATGTCGAGCCCTTCGACCAGGAACTCGTGAATAAGCTCGAAAACCACGAGTTCGAGCCCGTCAAAGTTCTGCAATGGCGCAGCACGCAGCTTGATTTCGACAGCCTCGACCGCCTTAAGGATAGCTTGCGGCAGGTGCCGAATAACGCGCGCCTTGCAAGGGCGAGGTCCGCGGACGATCTCGACGCTCTCGAGGCAGCAAGCAGCGATTCCCGCATTGCGGGCCTCGCGACGGCTCCCGCTGCCGTCAGGCGGCTGTGGGAAGTCTGCCAGGTTCCGGATTACAGGAAAGTTGGGCCGGCCACTCACGCGGAACTCGTTGCGACGCTCTATCAGCATATCATGAGCGAGGAGGGCCAAATCCCCGAGGATTGGTTCGCGGGCCAAGTTGAGCAAGCGGACCGGATCGACGGCGACATCGACACGCTTTCGAACCGCATCGCCCATATCCGGACCTGGACTTTCGTTTCGAACCGCCGCGAATGGTTGAAGGACCCGGATCATTGGCAGGCAAAGACCCGCGAGATCGAGGACCGGCTCTCGGATGCCTTGCATGAACAGTTGACCCAGCGCTTCGTCGACAAGCGGACGAGCGTGCTCATGAAGAGCATGCGCGACAAGGACAGCCTGTTCGCCGAGATCGAAAAGGATGGCCGCGTTGTCGTCGAGAAGCACTATGTCGGCAAGCTCGAAGGTTTCTGCTTCACTCCCGATCTAGCGGCCGCAGGCGTCCATGGAAAGGCGGCCCGGAATGCTGCCGCGAAAGTGCTCGTTCACGAACTCGCCGCACGCTCGGATCGCCTCGCCGCCGCGCCCGACACGGCCTTCACACTCACACGCGAAGGGCAGATCGTGTGGGAGAACCAGGAAATTGGCAGGCTTACCGCGGGCGAAGACCCGCTCAAGCCGGTTTTCACGCTGTTTTCCGACGAGCACCTTGCCGCAATCGACAAGGAGAACATCACCAATCGCATCGAAACCTGGCTTGCCCACCACATAGAAGTGCGCCTGAAGCCGCTTGTCGAGATTGCGAAGGCGGAAGAGATTACCGGGCTCGCTCGCGGCATCGCTTTTCGCTTGCGCGAGAATTTCGGGGTTCTGAAGCGTGACACGGTCGCCGATGAGATCAAATCTCTGGATCAGGACAGCCGCGCGCAGCTCAGGAAATACGGCGTGCGTTTCGGCGCTCACCATATTTATTTCCCCCTGCTCCTGAAACCGGCGTCGGCAGACCTCCTCCTGTTGTTTTGGCTTATGAAGCATGGAAGCGAGCATAATCTCACGACCGCCTCGATTTCAGAGTCGCCGCGTCAGGGCCTGACTTCCGTTCCTCGCAATGCCGCGCTGCCCGAACTCGTTCTACCGCTCAGCCGGGTTCGGCGTGACCGGCCCGCGGGCCGTGCGGGTCGATATGCTGGAAAGACTTGCGGACATCATCCGTCCGTTGACGGCCTGGAAGCCCACGGAAGCCAACACCGAGCCGCCGCTCGGGGCGGCTGGCGGCGGGGCCTTCAAGATCAGGCCGGAGATGATGTCCATCATGGGATGCTCGGGCGAAGAGCTCGGCGCAATCCTGGAGTCTCTCGGCTTCCGCCGGGAGAAGCGCCCAGCCAAGCGAACTGCGCCAGAGGCGAAGGACAAACAGGCGGCCAACGATAATGTTGCTCAAGAAGCCCAGCTGAATGGATCCGAGGAACCGGCGGCTTCACAAATCGCAACCGAAACAGAAGCAGTCGAGGGGTCCCCTGCCGAGGCTACCGTTACGGCCGAGACAAGCGAGGAGCAGCATAGCGAGGCCGCGGCTTCATCGCTTGCAGTGGTTGAAGACAGTGCAGGTCCGGAGACAGAAGCCTCCGCAGAGCTGGCGCCGAGCGTCGAGACGCCGGAAACAGCCGATGGTGCTACGACCGCAAGCGCTGAACCTGAATTTGAAGAAGTCTGGCGATTTCGGAGACCAAAGCCGAAATTCGAGCGCCCAGAAGGCGAAGAAAGACGTCATCACCGCCGTCCGGATGGCGAGCGCGGGCACAGGCCTCATCACGACCGCAGCCGTCAGCCCAGCGCTGCGGCGGCGGGCGAGCAGCGCCAACCAGCTGGCGAGCGGCGAGATCAGGCACCCACCGGGCAGGGAGAGCAGAGGCCGGGGCATGAGCAGGGCCATGGCCGGGGCGGTCACCAGGATCGGCAGCAGCGCCACAGGCAGCATGATGGTGATCGCAACCGCGACAGGGCGCGGCACTCAGCACCTCAAGCGGGGGCGAACCCGGCCGCAAAAGGCGAGACTGCCGAGCAGAAGCCCGCCGGCAACACGCAACAGCACAGCAAGCCGCAGCATCACCGCAATGAGCGCCCGCATGACCGCGGCCGCGATACCCGGCCGCCACGCCCGCATGGCAAGCAGCCGATTGCGGCAAGCGCCGCGCCCAAGCGCTCAGCTGGCGGCGTGGACCCCGATTCGCCTTTCGCCGCACTGAGCCAGCTCAAGGAGCAGTTGGAGAAACAGCTGCAAACGCAGGACTAGAGTGCGTCCGGAAAAGTGCGAAGCAGTTTTCCGATAAGACGCACGACAAAACAAAAATTTAGAGCCCACTTTTGATTCCATCAAAAGCGGATAAGCTCTAGAGCGGAGTGCGCAAAATCGGAATTGGTTGCGACGCAATCCTGAGGTGCGTCGTATCCGGGATCGCAAAATGCGCTTCGATTTATAGCGGCCCCGGATACGCGCCGAGCGCATTCCGGGGCGACGATCATCGGGAGCCCGCGTCCGATTAAGCGCACGAGGCTATAGAATTTGAGTTCAGCCGAAGAGCAGCGCCTCGATAAGTGGCTTTGGTACGCGCGATTCGTAAAGTCGCGCAGCCTTGCCGCGAAGCTGATCGAGGAGGGCTGCATCCGCGTGAACCGGCAGCGCGTGGTCAGGGCTGCAACAAGTGTCAAATGCGGCGACGTCTTAACGGCGAGCCTTCATGGCCGAGTGCGCATTATTGAAGTCCGGGCTGTCGGCCATCGTCGCGGGCCGCCAAGCGAGGCCCAAGCACTCTATTCCGAACTGTTTTCGCCTGCTCCTGAAGAGGCCGCGAAGGACGGTGGCGAGTAATGCCCGTGCCCGCTACGCGCTGTCATCCGGCCGTGCGGATTTATCCTCTTCCTCTTCCGGTTTTCCCGGGATGGCGTACACGCCGCCGAGCCACCGATGAAGGTCGACATCTGCGCAACGCTTCGAGCAGAAAGGTCGGTATTTCTCCGCTTGCGGGTGGATGCCGCAAACGACGCAAAAGGGGGCGACTTCGGCCTCGGGCCTCACGACTTTCGGCTTATCTGTCATCTCAAATGGAATCGATTTCCGCCCGATTGAGCCAGTTGAAGTACACGGGAAACCCTTCGCCGGTCAAAAGTTGCACAACTTCGATCAACGGCAGACCAACCACATTCGAATAGGAGCCCACGATCTTCTGCACGAAAGCCCCGGCGATCCCCTGGATGGCATAGCCGCCAGCCTTTCCGCGCCACTCGCCGCAAGCGAGATAAGCATCCGTCTCTTCGGCTGAAAGGCGCTTGAAGCGGACGCGCGTCTCAACCGTTCGCAGTCTCACTGCGCCCGTATCCGTGATGAGGCAGATGGATGTGTAGACGCGGTGAGAGCGCCCTGAAAGCGTCTGCAGCGCTTCTGCCGCCTCGTTGAGGTATTCCGGCTTGCCAAGGATCTTCCGGCTGACAGCGACAACCGTGTCGGCGGCAAGCACGAAGGCGCCTGCCAGATGAGGCTCTCGTTCCAGGCGCTGCTTGGCGACGATCGCCTTCGCTCGCGCGATTCTTTGCGCATAGGAACGGGGTTGCTCCCCCTTTCGGGGTGTCTCATCGATAGAAGCCGGCCGCAGCGCGTCGGGCTGGATGCCAATCTGCTCCAGTAGCGCAAGCCGACGCACCGAGGCGCTGGCAAGCACAAGCAGCTTCTGCGTGCTCGAGCGCACGCCGATGGAGGAAATACGCTCATCATCGGGCTTCAAGGGGCGGACGGCCGCCGTCCTATTTGAAGCGATAAGTGATGCGTCCTTTGGTAAGATCATAGGGCGTCATCTCGACTAAGACTTTGTCACCGGCCAGAACACGGATTCGGTTCTTTCGCATCCGGCCCGCTGTATGCGCAATGATCTCGTGGCCGTTGTCAAGCTTCACGCGAAATGTAGCATTCGGGAGAAGCTCCGTTATGAGGCCCGGGAATTCCAGAAGTTCTTCTTTTGACATGTCTCCTGCCAATGAAAAGCCACAGCGCTTTCAAAACGCCACCAATTACGGAACGTCTTGAGAAAACGAAAGCGAACGCAGCGTTAGTGATTGCGCCGGAGAATGATCCCTTGGCACACCAAAATCAAGCCGCTTTGGGGCGCCGGCGCTCGGGCTAGTTGATAACACTTTGGCGTGCGCCGCTTGACGCAGGACAAAGCAGAATTTGCGCCCACACTCAGCGTGGGCGCGTTTGTTAAAGCGTGCGCGTCTCGATATGCGTGCGGAAGCACTCGATGACGTCGCCCTGTTTCATATCCTGGAAATTCTCGAAGGCCATGCCGCATTCCTGACCAACAACCACCTCACGAACCTCGTCCTTGAAGCGCTTGAGGGTGGAAAGCTTGCCCTCGTGGATCACGACATGATCGCGGATCAGGCGCACATTCGCACCGCGTTCGACCTTGCCGTCGGTGACGCGGCAGCCTGCGACCTTTCCAACCTTCGAAATGTTGAACACTTCGAGGATTTCCGCGTTGCCAAGAAACTCTTCGCGGGTGATGGGCGCCAGAAGGCCGGACATCGCTTTTTTCACATCGTCTACAAGGTCGTAGATGATGTTGTAGTAGCGGATCTCGATCCCATCGCGCTCAGCCTGCTGCTTGGCCTGGGCATCGGCGCGAACGTTGAAGGCGATGATGACTGCGCCGGAAGCCTCGGCCAATGCCACGTCGGAGGACGTGATCCCGCCCACGCCCCAGTGAATGATCCGCGCCTCGACCTCGTCCGTGCCGAGCTTCTCGAGTGCTGCATTGATCGCTTCCACGGACCCTTGCACGTCGCCCTTGATGATGAGCAGAAACTCCTTCTTCCCGCCCTTCGCCGCCTGCTTCATCATTTGCTCAAGCGTGCGGGCTCCCGCCCCGACCGCTCTCACGTCGCGCAGCTTGCGGACACGGTGTTCCGTCAATTCACGGGCGCGGGCTTCGTTATCGACGACGGCGAGTTGATCGCCTGCCTCAGGCGCGCTATCAAGCCCTAGAACCTCCACTGGCGTGGATGGACCCGCGGTGACCACGTTCTCACCCTTGTCGTCGATCAGGGCCCGGACGCGGCCCCAGGCACGGCCTGCCACGATGAGCTGACCGACCTTCAGTGTTCCACGCTGAACGAGAACGGTACCAACCGGACCACGCCCGCGTTCAAGTTTGGCCTCGATTACGATACCTTCCGCCGGGCGGTCGGGATTTGCCATCAGCTCGAGAACCTCTGCCTGCAAGTTAATCGCGGACAGGAGCTTGTCGAGATTGAGCCGTTGCTTCGCGGAAACCTCCACTTCAAGCGTGTCACCGCCCATGCTTTCCACGACGATATCGTGAGAGAGCAAGTCGGTCCGAACGCGCAAGGGATCCGCATCGGGCTTATCGATCTTATTGATCGCGACGATAATCGGAACACCGGCTGCTTTGGCGTGATTGATCGCTTCCACCGTCTGCGGCATGACGCCGTCATCGGCGGCTACCACGAGCACGACGATATCGGTCACTTTCGCACCCCTGGCTCGCATGGCCGTAAAGGCGGCATGGCCGGGAGTATCGATGAACGTTATCGGATCGCCTTTGGGCGTGGTGACCTGATAAGCGCCGATATGCTGCGTGATGCCACCAGCTTCGCCGGCAACCACGTTGGCATGACGAATGGCGTCGAGCAATGATGTCTTGCCGTGGTCCACGTGACCCATAATTGTGACGACCGGCGCGCGCGGCTTCAGCGCTTCCGCCGCGTCGACTTCGCCAATGAAGCCCTCCTCGACGTCCTCTTCCGAAACGCGCTTCACCGTATGCCCGAACTCCGCTGCGACGAGTTCGGCGGTGTCGGCATCGATCACGTCGTTGATTTTCAACATCTGCCCCTGCTTCATCAGGAACTTGATGATGTCGACAGCGCGCTCTGCCATGCGGTTGGCGAGCTCCTGGATTGTGATCGCTTCTGGTAATTGCACCATGCGTTGGATCTTGACCCGTTCCTGCCGGGCGCCACCCAGCGCCTGTAGCTTTTGGCGTTCCCGCTGACGTTTGAGTGAAGCGAGGCTTCTCTCGCGCTGTTGCTCATCAAGAGCGTTGGAAAGCGTCAACCGCTGACGGCCAAGGCGTTGGTCCACAGCCGCTTTCTTGACAGGCGCAGCGCCGCGCTCGGGCGCCTTGCCAGGCAAGCCGCCACGCTTCGCCCGGCGATCCTCTTCTTCGGTGTCGACGGGGCGAGCGCGGAGGGCAACGTCGCCCTCACGAACCCGTTCGGGCCGCGTAACGTCCAAAACCGGCGCGGGCGAAGGCCGCGATCCTGCGCCAGATCCGGGTCTCGCTCCGAAACCCGGCCGCGCAGCTCCCGCCGCGCCGCCGCCTGGACGGGGGCCGTCTCCTCGAAATCCTTCGCGGCCCGGCGTACGGGTTCCATCGCGTGCGCCATCTCTCGGTGAGCCATCTCTCGGCGGGGCTTTCTGGCCATTCTCGCCTTGGCGGGCGATTGGCCGCCGCTCGTCGGGCTGAGGACGCACGATGCGCACATCCGGCCCGGCCCGGCGCGGTGGTTCCGCAGGCCGCTGCGGGATAGGACGCTCGGGAACGCGCACAACGGTCTCTGGCTCTTTCGCCTTGGCCGCCTCGTTCTCTTTAGCAGCCTCGGCTGCACGCTGCTCTTCGGCCTCTTCTGCAACCTTGCGAGCGGCCTCTTCCTCAGCGTGGCGCTTTTGATCCTCAATGGCCCGCTTTTGCGCTTCCTCGCGCAGCCGGACTTCTTCGATTTCCCGCTCGCGCTTTTCAACGTCTTCCCGCTTGCGCGCCTCGACCAGTGCCCGCGCTCGTGCATCCACCTCGCCTGCCGAAAGCTGGCGGAGCACCTTCTGAGGACGCTTGTCTCCGCCCTGCTCAGAGGGTTTCTGGAAGGCACGAGGCTCCGGCTTCTGAGGCGCAGGCTTTTGCTGTTGCGGCTCTTCAGGCGCTGCACCCGGGGCACCGGGGCGCTTCCGCTTGGTCTCGACAAGAACGGATTTCGAGCGCCCATGACTGAAGTTTTGCCGGATGTGGCCTTGTTCCACTGTCCGTTTTACATTCAGCGACATTGTCTTGCGGCCGCCCGCCGTTTTATGGTCCGTTTCTTTCGTTTCGCTCATTCTCTATCCTGGCGCAGCGAAGCAACTTCCGCTTCTCCTGCGCAATAGGCGCTTAAACGATCGAGAGCTTGCAAGAATGCTTGGGTTGCCCCGCCTTCTCTAAGTCCCGCATGTATTACACCTATGCTTCCTGCCGCCAAGCTAATTTCGGCGGATGTGAAGCAATTTTTCGGCGCGATATAATCTTTTCCTGCAAATAAGGCTTCGAGCTTCCTATCGAGCTTGGCCTTGCCATCGGCGGCGGCGGTATCTGCATGAAGAAGAGCTACGATTTCATGCCGCTTCAGCGCTTCCTCAACTTTCGAGAACCCTACGACCAACAACCCTGCCTTATTACAGATTGATAACCGTTCTAGTGCAGATCGCTTAAAAAGCCGTTCCACTTCTAAAGAAAGGCTATCGCTGACGGAAACCGGCTTTCGAAATGCCCTTTGGAAAGCACGACGTTTCACCGCTTCGGCTACGATCTCTTTCCTGGCGGTCACCCAAACCCCTCGCCCCGGAAGATTCCCCTTGATATCGGGAACGATCCCCTCTTGCGGCGAAAGCACGAAGCGCAGGAGAAAAGGCCTTTCCTTTCTCGCGCGTTCCACAATACAGGTTCTGATGGGATTTCCGCTTTGTTCGTCCTCCGCTATATGTGTGTCCGCTTCCGGAAATTCCAGTATTGGCTCAGGCTCAGAGCGCCTTTTCTTCCCGATCTGCATCCTGGCCGCCTTCACTCTCGACATCGGCCGTTTCACCATCCTGTGCTTCCTCGGGTGCGGGTGGCTCGATCCACCCCGCCTTGATCCGGGCATTCAGGATGATCTGCTCGATGTCCGACTTGCTGAGGTCATGGCTTTGGAGAATGCCGGGGTGCTGCTTCGTTTGCCCGTGGGCGCGCTCTTGCCATCCGGCCAACTCATCTGTCGCACAATCGGCAAGATCCTCCAGGGTCTTGATCCCGTTTTCACCGAGTGTAACGAGCATCGCCGTAGTCAGGCCCTCGACTTCTGTAAGCTCATCGTGGACGCCAAGCGTCCGGCGCTTCTCGGTCAGCTCTGCCTCCTGCCGCTCAAGAAATTCACGAGCGCGTTCTTGAATTTCACCCGCGGTGCTCTCGTCGAAACCCTCGATGCTCGCAACCTCCTGCTGATCCACATATGCGAGTTCCTCAACGGTAGTGAAACCTTCCGAAACGAGGAGCTGCGCGATCATCTCGTCCACATCGAGCGCGGCGACGAAGGCATTCGTGCGCTCCGCGAATTCCTTCTGGCGGCGCTCCGACTCCTCGGCTTCCGTCAGGATGTCGATGTCCCAGCCCGTCAATTGCGAGGCAAGGCGCACATTCTGGCCCTTGCGGCCGATGGCGAGGCTGAGCTGCTCGTCCGGCACAACAACCTCGATGCGCTCCGACTCCTCGTCGAGCACAACCTTGGCCACTTCCGCAGGCGCGAGCGCATTCACGATGAACGTCGCGGCGTCGCGGCGACCACTGGATGATGTCGATCTTTTCGCCTTGCAGCTCATTGACTACGGCCTGCACACGACTGCCGCGCATGCCGACGCACGCGCCGACCGGATCGACCGACGTATCCTTCGATACAACTGCGATTTTCGCCCTGCTTCCCGGATCGCGCGCCACCGATTTGATTTCAACGATTCCGTCGTAAATTTCCGGCACCTCTTGCGCGAACAGCTTCGCCATGAATTCCGGGCGCGTGCGTGATAGAAAGATTTGCGGCCCTCGGTTTTCACGCCGCACGTCGTACACATAGGCGCGGACGCGATCGCCAAGCTTGTGGTTCTCGCGCGGCAAAGTTCGTCGCGCCGGATGATCGCCTCGGCCCGGCCCAGGTCGATCATGACGTTGCCATACTCGGCGCGTTTCACGATACCGCTCACAATCTCGCCCACGCGATCCTTATACTCTTCGTGCTGACGCTCGCGTTCGGCCTCGCGCACCTTTTGCACGATGACCTGCTTGGCGTTTTGCGCCGCAACACGGCCAAAGTCGAGAGGCGGCAGTGGCTCTGCGATGAAATCACCCACCTCCGCTTCCGGATTACGTTTTTTTGCGTCCTTCAGACTGATTTCGGTCGCGTCGAGGGTCACCTTCTCCACGACTTCGAGCAGCCGCGACAGCTTGATCTCACCGGTTCGCGGATCGATCTCTGCGCGGATCTCGTTTTCGCTTCCGTAGCGGGATTTCGCCGCCTTCTGAATCGCGTCTTCCATCGCAGAAAGCACGAGCGTCCGGTCGATAGACTTCTCGCGCGCGACAGCTTCCGCGATTTGCAACAATTCCAGGCGGTTCGCGCTAATTCCGATCTGCGCCATCGTCCAACTCCGAATCCTTTACGTCTTCTTCTTCAATTTCACCGCCCTCGGCCCATTTGCCGGCGGCTTTAGCCTTGGCGAGCGAAGCCCTGATCAGTTCGTCGGTCAGCACGAGCTTCGCATCATGAATGAGATCGACCGGCAACCCGATCGTTTGCGGCTCGCTCTTCTCGTCGAGTTGGACTTGAAGCAGCATTTCGCCGTTCTCGTAACCTTCCAAAATGCCGCGAAAGCGACGGCGGCCGTCTACGAGCTCTTTCAGCTCTACCTTGGTTTCAAATCCGGCCCAGTCCTCGAAATCGGACGGCCGGACCAAAATGCGGTCGATCCCGGGCGATGACACCTCGAGAAAATAGCGGCCCTCGATGGGGTCATGCGCATCGAGCAGCGGGGACAGGCGGCGGCTGATGCTGGCGCAGTCATCGACGTTGATTGCACTGCCGGCCTTGTCCGCCATGATCTGGATGGTTCCGCCATCGCGACGGGACATTACGACGCGCACGAGGCGGAAGCCCATATCCTCAAGGACGGGCTCAATAAGCGCGGCGATCTCCGTTGCAGGGCCTGTTTCCCGAACGAAACGCTCGGTTGGCGCCGCAGGGGCCGTGCTTTCAATATCCGCCGATGACGGGTCCTTTTCCATGCACTCCGGTTCTCCAGCACAACCAGCGCCAGATAAAGAAAAAGAGCGGACCGGGGGGCCCACTCTTTAATCAGAGATGATCTTGAGCTGACGGGAAAATAGGCCAAACCAGGTCCGGTTGCAAGTGGCTTTGGTTCCGGAGGGTGGGCGCACTGTTGACGAATTGCGGCGCCCACTGTCGTAATCCAGGCCTGCCTGAACGTCGCCAAACGAGGCTTGCGTTCGCGGACTTCTTCCCCGTCCGTCATAAGCCATCGAATTCGTTGTTTTGGAACTTGGCGCGCGCCATGCACCGCTCCGGCACGTTGACCACCCAGTTGGCAATGCTGGCCTGGCTCGTTGGCAGCGGCAGCCGGCGCAGCATCGAGCGATAGGTGTAAAAGCCTATGGCGCCTTTCAATCGACCGGCGCGCCATGATGGTAAGCCGCTTAAGCGTTAACCCGCGATGGTTAATGGCATTTATTTCCGGCCTGAATTTGCACGCCCACAAAGGTCCAAAACATCAGAGCGGCCGCGTCCGGCCGGGCGAACAGGACGCCTATCCCACTGAAAACGCTCAGCTTTATGCCAAAAATCGACACGTTAAGGAAATGTATTTTTGGACGAAAGTGGGCGCGCAAAAGTCCGTTAAATATGTTTCGGGTGGCCCCTATTAACTATATTGGCTGGCTTCGTCAGTGCGGTGCGGCGGCAGTGTCTGACTTGTTCTATAGCAATATCAATGACTTATAGCAATTAACCTCTCGGCAAGGCGCTTTCTCCTAAGATCCGGGTCCAGGCAGCTAGACGCAAACGCAAGCTGGTCTAATGGTCAAAAACGAGATGCCTGTAGCCGCGTTCCGAACCGAGGGCGGCGGAAGCGACGGGGTAATCAAGTTCCAGAATGCGCGCACCATGAAGGCGTCCTCCCCTTCGCTGACGCGAGCCCGCATGCATCTGTTCCCTGCATGAATACTGATTCACGGGGCGAGCACATAATCCTGTGCATCACGCCCTTTGACGAACTGCGGCTCCTGCTCAGAGCCAAGCGGACGAGCAAGTTCCCGCACGCGCGCCCGCACATAGTCGCGCAAGCCGTCTACACGGACTTCGCCCGCCTTGTCCTTCGCCGCCCCCTTCACCCCCTCGACAAGCGCATAAGTGAACAGGCCGCCCCCGAGGTCGCCTCGCTCCAGCGCGTCCTGATCCCAACGGGCGGCGGCGTAGACGACGATATTCTGCTCGTGCGCCTCATTGGTGAGCCGTTGGCTGTAGCGGTTGCCGGAACGGCAGGTGTCGAGGAACAGAAAGCGGCGACCGTTCGTGCCTTCGAGCACGCTTTGGAACCGGTCCCAGGGCACAGCCGTGGATTTGCGCAAGCGCCCGTGCGCGAATTCCGAATCGGTCGGCACAAAATAGTAGTCCTGGTCTTCATGAAAGCCATGGCCGGAGACAAACAACAAAATGGTGTCGTTGGGCTCAGCGACGCGCAATTCGTCAAGCGCATCCACGATCCTGCCCGCCGTCGGCTCACCGCTTTTGCCGCCATTGACCAGCACGGTGCTGACGGTGCTCTGATGCCGCGGCCCAAGCCGGGCGGCCATCGCATTCGCGAAAGCGGTGGCATCGGACACAGCGGCGCTGAGGTCGCAACTCGCCGGCGTGATGCCGTCGAGTTCCCGGCAGGCCATGCCGAGGCGCGGATATTTGTCCACGCCGATGGCGAGGATGCGGAGCGTGCCGCGTTTGTCGAGGGCGCCTTCGCTTGCCGCGTCAACGGCAATTTCGGCGAAGGTCTCGCCAGTTTCATTGACAGCAACGGCGCGGATCAGGTTGTACCCCTTGGCGAGGGGTGCGCTGAAGGTCATTGGCCCGGCCTTGAAGCCAGGACCATCCTCCGGCTGGCGCGCCTCAACCTGCGCACCGTTGATATAAAGGCGGATGAGGGTCACCGGGTCAGGCGTCTCCTCCAGCGCGAGTTCAAGCTGCACCGCCCCGCCCGCGAGCGTCGCGTTGGCGGCAGGCGAAACGATGCGGATACGCGGGACGGGCTTCTCCAGCAGTTCGCCGAGCTTGAAGTTCGTGCCGGGCGATTGCTTCACAGCCTCTTCGGCGCTGGCGAGCTTGATTGCTTTGACGACAACGTCCGGCCGGTTGAGCGATCTGCGGAGCTGGGCGGCGGTAATATACTCGGCCTCGTGCTCCGGGCCATGATTGATCTGCCAGCCGATCAGCTCCGCGCCCGCGCTGGAGGAGGCAAAAAAGCCTTGAGGCGTCCACATCACCCATTCGCCGTCCTTGCCCTGGAACAGGCTCACAAGCAGTTCCCGGGTCGTCAGGTTCCATAAGCGTACGGTCTCATCGGCCGAGCCTGAAACCAGATAGTGCCCATCGGGAGAAGGCAAGGCTGTAAAGACTTTGCCTTCGTGGCCGGTGAATGCGCCCACCGCCTTACCGTGGCGATCATAGGCCGTGATCACGCCAAAGGAGCCGGCGGAGATGATCGTTTCACCGTCAGGCGTGAAAGTGTAGCTGTGGTGCCCAAGACCGTTGCTCGCATCTCGTGTGATGGAGGTAACAACGTGGCCAGCATTCCAAATGTCTAGTATTGCGTCGCTTAAGCCGTAGTTTCCGCCGTCGCGATGCGCAAGGGACAAGCCGTCGAACTCAAGCGCCGCGCGGCCAAAGCTGCTCGCGGCGGGCCTGGTCAGAGCTTCGGGAGCGCCGAGCGTAGCATCGCCGCCCAGAGGCAGGGTCAAAGCCTGCTGCAAAGTGATTTGCTCATTTGAGCATTGAGGCTTCTCCGGACACGCGTCTACGTTCCCCCAACCGATGCGCCGTCCATCCGTAGAAAAACCGGCCGACCACACCACCTGCCCTTGTCCGCCTAGCCGCAGCGGCTGCCCATCGGAGCCAAGCCGGCGCTCTCCCGTATGCGGGTCCCAGAGGTGGATTTCATTATTGGCGCCCCCGCCGGTTGCTACCCAGAGCCCGTCCGGGCTGAAAGCGCTGGCGTACACAACATTGTCATGCCCAGAATAGGAAGCTACAACCCGGCTGCTTGCGACATCGTAGACGTATTCCAGCCCCAGCGGGCCAGAGCAGTTGCCAAACCCGCAAGTCGCCAAAAGGAGTTTGCTGTCGGGGCTGAAACTCAGCGAGCCCGCGCCAATTTTCTGTTTCCCCAGGGTGCGTAAGAAACGCCCGTCGCGCCCATCCCAGAGCAGGATAGCCCCGGATGTATCGCCGCTGGCGATCATCCCGCCTCGGGCGAAGGCAAGACGCAGGACTTTATCGCCATGGCCAGCCATTAGCGCGATTTGGGCCCCATCGGACACCTGCCAAAGCCTCAAATCTTTGTCATAGGATCCGGTCACCGCACGGCTTCCATCGGGGCTGAAAGCGACGGTGAAGATGTCGGCCTTGTGCCCCTCGAGCCTGTGGAGCTGTTTGGGCTCCGGCACTGGAGCACCGGACTGCACTCCTGTGTCCCAGATGATCGCCGTCTGGTCGCTGCTTCCGGATATCAGCTTGCTTCCATCCGGCGAAAAAGCGAGAGAACGGACGGCATCGGTATGCCCCTTTAGCAGCGCAACGAGTTTGCCGCTCTCGAAATCGTAGAGGCGGATTGTTTGCGTCGGCGCGCCTTCCTGCGGGTTTGTGCCGGTGGAGATCCGGAAATCTCCCCCAACAGCCAGCCATCTGCCGTCCGTCGATAGCGCCATCGCAAAAATCTTGCCCAGGCTGCCTAGGGCGCTTTCGCCCCTTATTGTGCGGACGGTCTTGCCGCTCGAAAGGTCCCACACCCGGATCACTTTGTCCTCCGCGGCGGAGACGAGCTGCTTGCCGCCAGGAGTGAAGGCCACGCTCCCAATTGTCGCCGTATGGCCGCCGGTGTCGAGCTGCGGGACCGGGCGCTCCTCCGCTTGAGCCGTACCCCAGGCAACCGCACAAAGCAGAATCGCAAAATAACGCATCTCCGCCGCCCCGCTTCCGTGACGTCAGCTCAGCCTTGGCTGGCCCATGACGCCTAGATTATTAATATGCCAGCCGTGACACAGAACACGCCGCGCTCTGGGCGGCCGCGCCCCGGTTGCCCACCGTTAACCAATTTGACAGATAAGACCTGGTTTGCTAACAGGCTGCACGAGTCGTAACGCTTTTGTTGTGCAAAGTTTATCAAACTTGGGGGTTGTATGATCGGCTTAGCAAAAATGGCCGCTCTCGCTTTGGCAGCCGCAGGAACATCAAACGTTGAGGCGACTCCAGACCGAACAACGGAAAACGCTGCAATAGCTACCCAAATAGGTGGAGGAACGGGGCTTTCGTTCGAGGACTTGCGAGTTGGCCCGAACGGGAAAGTGGCGGTTGGGGTTGGCCCCACCACGGTACCGGTGCGCGTGGCCGACAACTCAGGCGGGCCAAGTTGCACTAACTAGCCGTTTGCTACAAATCCGCTGGATTCGTTGGAAAATTCGTGTCTCTACAGCTGCCCCCTATGATTGCTGCGGCTGTTACTGATCGCGGCCTTAAGCTTATCGTTAACTCGTCTGAGCAATGCAATTTGCGCTGCGTCTATTGCTATGAAACCTTCGCTCTCGGACACATGAAGTTGGACGTGGCAAAGGGTATTGTCCGGTTCATCGAACAAAGGGCTGCAGACGGACTCGATTGGCTGGAGTTCGGATTTTTCGGCGGGGAACCTCTGGGCGCATGGAATACGGTCAAATACATAGCCGGGAACGTCTATGAAATCTGCCGGCAGCATGGCGTAAAGCTCATAGGAGCAATGACGACAAATTCAGTACTGCTGCACCTGGATCGTCTTGAGTGGCTGGTGCAGCGCGGGATCACGGCATTCCAAATCACATTAGATGGGCCCCGCGAGATACACGATGCGCGCCGCATATCGGCGCAGAAAACAGGGTCTTTCGACACGATTTGGCAACGGCTTGCCATGATGCAAGCGTCGGATTCGACGGACTTAGAGGTTTTGATCAGGGTCCATTTCGATGTGTCCTCGTGGCCTATACTTGTCAAACAGCCAAGTTTTCTCGACACGCTTATCGAAACTTTTGTCCGTCATGACCCGCGATTCAAGCTGCACTTCCACCACATAGGGAGTTGGGGAGCAGGTAGTGCGGAAGGGATCGAATTCTTTGCTGGCCGCCAGGACAAGCACGCGGCGCTGCAGGGATTACTGGCTCGCGTTAGTCAAGCAGGGCTTGGTCCAAGCCAGGTTCCTCAATTAGAGCAGGGGCCAGAAACCGGGGAGTTGGGTTACGAGGTTTGCTATGCCGCCCGCGCGAATGCCTTCGTCATCCGGGCGGACGGCACTGTATCGAAATGCACAGTGGCGTTTGACGATGACCGCAACGTCGTAGGCAGGCTTACGAAGGACGGCGAGCTGATTATCAATCATGAGCTTCACATGCCGTGGTTAAGAGGCCTAGTGTCGGGTGATGCTTCAGCCTTGGCCTGTCCGGCCAGAGGCCATATTTGGTCTATGTAGAAGGTAAAAGGCGCGAGCTTTCGAGGAAATGCCCCGCGTCACGCGCCCCTTCCGAGACGATGCGCTGCACCGTGACTGCGCTTCTGTATGATGAACCGGCGTTCGGTGTATTCCCGCCCTCCACCGCGCCTCGACGGTCCACGCTGACGAAGCACCCGACTGGAACGAGTTGCACGCGCACTTCGATACCAAGCGCTTGGCTCTCCGAAACGTCTTGATCTCTTCAGCGCTGAGAGCGCTGTCACGAGCATCTAAAAGAGCCGGCCTACGCATTGCGGCGCGATCCAACGCCCAAGCGAAGATTTGCCGCAGTCCGCGAAAATGGACCGGCCGGACACTTGCGAACGCTCCTGCGCTGATCGACGATGCTGGCAATCTGGGCACGCTGATCAACGCAAATGAAGGAAAGTTCGGGAGGTTTTGTCCAAGTGCAGAAGGAAAAAGTCTCCTTATGCGCGATATCTAGTTAATCTGTTTACAGCTAAGCATAGACAACAATCTACTAGAATTACTACAAATTATTTCAAATAAAAGCGTATAAGATGAACATTATTTAACTAGCGAAGAGTGAGCGGTACCTATAGCCAAGCGCGAAATAGCTTACGCTCCAGGTATCGTCCTACACCACGCAAGTCGCGCTTATGACGATATCGGTGATTAGCGCGGCTTCGGCTCCTCGCTTTGGGCCGTCTAAGCGCTCTTCATGCCAAGACCACGACTTCCAGAGAAAGGAGCCAATCCTTTGGTTGCCCCCGCCTTGCGTATCCTTTTAGCTATCGCTTTGTGCACAGCCTTCACGACACCAGCCGCTCCGCAAGGGCTTCTTGACTTTTTTAAATCCTTTTTACCGCCTTCCATTTTCCCCGCTCGCACATTCGAGCGAGCCCGAAAAAAGACAAAGCAGGGCTACGGCGCCAAGGTGCATGGCAAAGTTAAGATCAACGACAAAAGTTTTGATTTTGTTTCAGGTGGACGAGGTCGCGGCTCCGCGCCGTTCGGCACCTATCAAATTGGACCGCTTAGCGGCTTCAAGACTCCGAAAGGCGCATGGATTCCAGGTTATCAATTGAGCGATGCCTATGATCCTTTTGTCAAGGACACGCGGACAGGCTTATTCATTCATCCCGGACATGACGCCTCCGCTGGCTGTGTAGCGATACGGAAGGATGAATGGCCCTCGTTCGTTAAGGCCATGGAAAAAGCCGCCCAGGTTGGCCATGGTCTAGCGATCTACCTTGGTCCGGAAAGCGAACCTGTGGAGAAACCGGTAGGCTGAGGGACCTCACTATGCCGCCATTCGGATGAGGTGGGCGCGTCGCCCCGGATCGGCGATCGCGGGTAGCGCACTCCAATCCTTGAAAACGAGCGATGAGCTTCCCCGATCAGAAATCGTACGTCAGAATGTCATGGGTGCGCCGCGCGAGTTCACGGCCGTAATCGGTCCAGATCCCGCTGCCCCAGTAGCGGTAGCAACTCGTCTGGCTGGTCAGCAGATAGAACAGCGCGTTACGGTACCTGGGATCGGACGTCGGAACCCCCTTCGTCTTCTCCGCGAACAGCGCGCTCACCTTCTCCATCGGGCCAAGCACGCTCTCGTACCCGCGCACCCAGGAGAGATTGCTCGTCCAGCTTCCGCCTTCCATGTGAAAGCGGCCGTCCTGTTCTCGCAGTTCCGCGATCAGTTTCTCGAGCGCCTCAGGCCCCGTTGGCTCTGGGAATCGCTCCCAGATGCGCTTTTGCATGACAGGTTGGATCTGCGGGAAATGCTCTTCCCGAACTCCGATGGCGTCCAGGTACTCCAGATATTCGCTCACATTGACCGCCGGAGTATCCGACCCGGAAGCCCCGCGCGTGTCATCCATGTATTTGGGCGGGAATTCGTTCATCATCACGCCGCCGTTCTCGCCATCGGCAATCTGGGTAACGAGTGGCGGCACCGAGTGGCCGCCGAGGTCCGTCCGCGAAAGGCCCTTCGCTTCGTAATAGGGCTGCATCTGCGCGACCAGCTTGGTGTCGCTTCCTTTCGTCTTGATGATCGCGATGATCGACTGCGTCTCGCCGCGCGAGTTGCGCGCCACCAGCCGGTGCGGCACGTGCGGGCTGCGGATGCCCGAACCGTCCGGATTCTCCACGGAATGCTCCTGGACCATCACCCAGCGAAAGCCGCAATCCTTCAGCGTCCGCACGAACTCGTAGGCAACATCCGGATGATTCGGCAGCGCCATCTCCGGAGGCGAAAAACCGCGCACGCGGCTTAGCGCCTCGAAGCCGAAAATCGCCGCGAAATGATGCTGCCACGCTCTCACATGCAGCCGGAAATCCTGCGCCGGGGTGGACGGCGCAACCGCGTGCCCCCATGCCGTCCCGAGCCACTCCACGGCGCCCCGATACGACGGATCGATCGTAATCCGCTTCAGATTGTCGAATACGTCATCGAGCCCCATCGCCCGGAGGCCATGAAGAAGCTCGCCCGAGTAATCCAACATCACCCGCGGCTGCTTTCCTTCAGCCATCAACTGCGGGATGAATTCCCCCATCCGCTTGTAGCACCAGAGAAACACGCCCGCGTTGTGATTATCGCCGACACCCGGATTATTCATCATGTGCTTCAGATTGCTGATGACCCCGGCGGTGTGGAGATCGTCGCCTCCCGCCGGAATCAGCGGCTGGTGCATGTGAAGCGCGATCGCGAACGCGCTGCGAATTCTTCCAAAATCGATGCCGGACTCAGGCAGGTAAAAGGGGCCTCTCCGGGCCATCGCTTGGGCGACAAGGTCTTCCGAGCCGCTGATGTTTGGCAGGCCGTCGACGGACTCCGGTAGAGGCGGACAGTCCATTGGGTTTCCCTCCAGAGTAAGATCCGGCCGGTTATGGTCTTGTACATCCTTGAAGCCGGCGATCTTGAAGCTAGTGACCATGGGATTTGAGGGCGTCGCGCCCACCCCGGCACCGGTCGCGCCGCGCTCTGATTTCTGGAGAGCTTCTCCGCTCAAGCTAAAAAGTTGCGTCTGAGTGACGAGTGCCTGCATCCGTTCTTGAGCAAACTGCGTGTGAAGCATCAAAACTTCTTGGAGGCTCCGGGCGCTCCAGATCTTGCCGGCGAACGTGAAAGCAGACTTGGCATTCTCCTTCGCGAATTCCGTGACAAGGCGTTGGACATCCTGCAAGCTGGCGGCTACGGGATTTGCAGGCATCGCGACCATCCAGGCATCCATGGTTTTGGTCAGGAAATCCAAGAGTTGCTCATACGCGGCGTGCGCCTGTTTCAGGTTCTGTTCGGCCGCATCGTGGAGGGGTTCAGGGATTTCCAATGGATTGTCGGTCATGACTTCCTCCTCCTCGATGCTGCGTGGAGGAGAAGTATAGCCGTGCACAGAGATACGCAACAAACCAATGACGGTCACGACCGGGCGCAGCGTGCCACCATGGCAGGAAAGGCCAAAGAGGCGCTCGGCGTGGGAGAGCTTGATCAAGCGCGCTGCGCACATTCTCGACCCTGAGAGCGGACAAGACAGAAACGCGAGAGAAACTTTGTCCCCCCACAGCAAATCTCACCCATGCAGGTCATGGTCGCTCGGGCCAAAGCCGCCACCTCAGTTGGCTGACGTTGATCAAGGCCGTAGTGTTGTTGGTTCTTCCGTCGACCAGACTGGTCGCAATGTATGGCGGGGTTTCCTCGACCTACATCCTGATCTCCGGCTCGCTCACGCTCCTGCTCGGGATCTATCTAACCGTCGCTGGTTTCCGACTGCCCCTCGATAAACCGACCGCACCGCGTTGACGAAAACGCCCATATCATCTCTTCTAAACCTCCGGGTTGCCGCGCTGCTAGAGTCCTGCCGGAAGCTTCGAAGCCATCATCTTCCTTCGGTCGAGCCTGCGGCCGTCGACGATAAAAGTTCCATCGCCAACGGCATGAACCATGCGCCTCTCCTTACGCGCGGGATTCTCACAGGCCGCTACTGCCTGCAGCACGACAATGTTGTGTTTCTCAATCAGGTCGACGGCTTTGCACTCGATATTGGCCAGGCACTCCTTGATCAAAGGGGCCTTGACGAGCTTGCCGGGCACGGCCGTCAGCTTGAACTTGGCGAACTTGTCAGTATCAGCCCCTGAGCACGTCCCGATTCCGACCAACTGGTCCAGCATGTCGACCGTGGGAATGGCGATCACGCACTCCCTGGTTCGCTTCAAGGCTGCGAAGGAATAATTCCACGCGCCCGTCGTGATGGCGAACATCGGAGTGAAGTCCAGCACCATGGTCCACGAGATGGTCATGATGTTGTTCTTTTTTTCGTCGCAAGTCGTCACGAGCACCA
This sequence comes from uncultured Alphaproteobacteria bacterium, assembly GCA_963829495.1. GTDB lineage: Bacteria > Pseudomonadota > Alphaproteobacteria > Rhizobiales > Rhodomicrobiaceae > Rhodomicrobium. The sequence goes on along the minus strand of CAWHIT010000017.1, from coordinate 67,940 downwards.
CAGGCCCAGGCTCGATCAGGGTAAATACCCTGCTCATCTTCATCTCAAGCATGGAAGCATCAATGGTCGCCATCCTTTTCGGGCTCCTATTTTCGCCTTGCAAGCTACCTGCCGCCTCCCCGATCTTTATGGTCTCGCCAGCTGTGCCTCGATCTGCTCGAACAGCGTCGCGATGCCCACGGCGCGGCGCATGAGCTAGCGCTCCAGCTCGGACTGGAGGTCGTACCCGCCTCGATCATTGACGGTGTCGACGAACAACTCATGGAAACGCCTGCCCCACAAGCTGGATGCGTCGATCTTGGCCGCGTGCATGAGCTTCCGCGTCGAAGCACGGGTCGTGGAGTAATGCGACAGTCCCCCGTCAGGTGTCCCGTCAGTCCCCAAGCACTCGTCATCGGGGCTTTAGTGGGATTCTGGGAAGCGTATGGGAAGCGCCAGATTGCTTCCCGATGCTTCCCAGAGGTTGCTCGTGAAATTAGCAGACAGAGGGTACATACATGATAGCGAAATCAAGCGTTACGTGAATGCTATTGGCGCTTCCCAACTCTTTGTGACCGAGGAGTGCTGCTTCCTTTTAATCAGAGGGTCGAGGGTTCGAATCCATCTGGGTTCACCAATTTATCCCATAATTTCAATAGCTTATACGAACATGGCGCTTGTCAGCCCGGAGGTGCGCTTGCCATGTCAACAAATTTGATGTCGTCGAGTCGCGCCTATTGGCGTGATTGGCACACTGAGTTGTGAGTGACCTCGAGGGCATTACCGCCTGCAAGCGCAAAACGACGGCGAGCGTCTTCGCATCCTTGTACGCGATTGTATCGGCGTCGAGTTCAAAACGAGCGGCCAAGGCGCCGAAGCGAGAGCAAGAGATAAGAGCAATGCGATTGCAGTTCGGTCATTTCGACCTCTCGCGAGTTGGTAAAAGAGCCCATTCTTCAAATCAACCAACTCAGCTATTGAATCGTATCCCCGCCATTATCCGTGACTTCTCCCACAGGCATGCGCCCGCGCCACTACAATATTATTACGACATGTCGCCTCACACCATTGCAACCGATTGACGTATAACAGGCTTTTTTCGCTATCGGTCCAATCCATCATGGGCGCGACGCAGAAACGCCAGGGGCTAGCCTTCCTCGTAACTTGAATGTTCTCGGTATCGTTCATCGCCGTGCGAATCTTGCGCCCTCCCTATCACGCTTTCTGCCACGTTCCCCAGATGTTTTACACGAGATTTTCGGTAAGCGCACCGCTTGCGTCATGAAGGTGCAGCCCAGCTGATGTTGTTATCTTCGTTATGCCCTTTTTGGCGAATAAGGCTCCCCATGCTATATCTGCATCAATACAATAAGACACAGCAGATAGAGGGTGGGGAGAGACGATGGTGGATAAAAAGGGAGCGCGGATTCATGTGCGGCTCTCGCTTCCGAATGGCGCGAGCCTGGAAGAAGCCGACATCGCGCTCATCGAAACCATTCACAAATGCCGTTCGATCCTGGGCGCGAGCAAGCTCATGGGTCTGTCCTATCGCAAGACCTGGCTGATGGCGGATGCGTTGAACCGCACCTTTGAGACCAAGGTGCTCGACACTTTTCCCGGCCGGCGCGGTAGTGGCGCAGAGATCACTGTGTTCGGCCAAAGGCTTGTCGCTCTCTTCCGGTCCATCGAACGCCGATCGTCAACCGGCGCGGCTACCGCTCTAAGCGAACTCACCGGCTCTCTCAACTGGTCTTTCGAGGCTGAAGTGGCGGGCGCGGCTCGGGAAGAGCGTCAGAACTGACGTTCATCTTCGTGATCGCGATGGTCTTGATCATTGCCCAGGCTTTCAACCCGGGTTCCAGGCCGAGGCGCTCCACCGACTCCCACGTTACGAGCGAGTGAAGCAGGCAGGAGCCAAGATCGAAGGTCACCCGGGCATAGGGCGCACCGAGATATTCGACCTCGACAATCGTTCCCGGCAGCCGGTTTGTGATGGAGACGTCCATCGGCCGTGAAAGCGCGATGGATACGTCGCTGGCGTCGATCTCCACGGCGACGCCCGTTCCTGCCGCCGCCTCGATCAGAGGTACGCGAAGCTCAAAATTGCCGAGAAACAACGTCGTCACCCCGACCTGCGGCTGGTGATGCAAAATGCGCGCTTCGAGTGTGGTGAATATGCGGATCATCGCTTTTCGCCTTGAAATGAAACAATCACAGGCTCTTTGCGAAAAGCATGCCGAACCAGCGCGGAGCCACCGCTCGCCGCGACTGTGCCCAGCTGTCATCCGAGACGCAAGCCGTTGTTCCCGGCGAGCACCCGGCCAGCCCTTATAATAGCGGGCCGGGGCACATTTTGCGGCAGATTTAGCCGCTCAGCGGATTATGCCCGCTCTGGATCCGGCGCAATGCCGCGGCCAGCGCGTCGATATCAGCGTAGGTGTTGTAGAGCGCGAACGACGGGCGCACCGTGCTTTCGAGCCCGAACCGGCGCAGGATCGGTTGCGCGCAGTGATGACCCGAACGCACTGCGATGCCCTCCTGATTGAGCGCCGCGCCAACCCCCTCGCTCTCCTTGCCGTTCAGCACGAAGGAGATGACGCCGGCCTTTTCGGCCGCCGTGCCGATGATGCGAAGGCCCGGCACATCGGAGAGAAGCTTCGTCGCATAGGCGATGAGCCCCTGCTCGTGGGCGGCAACCTTCTCCATGCCGATCTTGCGGAGATAGTCGATGGCCGCGCCGAGGCCAACCGCATCTGCGATGTTGCCGGTACCGGCCTCGAAGCGCCCCGGAGCGTCGTGGTATGCGGTGCGCTCGAAGGTCACGTCCCGGATCATGTTGCCGCCGCCCTGCCAGGGCGGCATCGAGTTCGAGCAGTTCCTTCCGGCCGTAGAGCACGCCGATGCCGGTCGGCGCAAACACCTTGTGGCCTGAGAAGGCGTACCAGTCGGCGTCGAGCTCCTGTACATTCACAGGCATGTGTGACACGGCCTGCGCTCCGTCGATGAGAACGCGCGCGCCATAGCGATGCGCCATCTCCGCCATCTGCTTGGCGGGCGTCACGGTGCCGAGCGCGTTCGAGACCTCCGTGAAGGATACGAGCTTCGTGCGGGGCCCGAGCAGCTTCTCATAGGCGTCCGGCCGAACCTGCCCATGATCATCGACGGGCACCACTTTAAGCACCGCCCCCGTCTCCGTGCAGAGCTGCTGCCAGGGCACGATGTTGGCGTGATGCTCGAGCCAGGTGATGACGATCTCGTCATCCTTGCCGATATTCTGTCGGCCCCAGCTTTGCGCGACGAGGTTGATGGCCTCAGTTGCGCCGCGAACGAACACGATTTCGTCCGAGGACGACGCGCCAAGAAAGCCGCGGACCTTCTCGCGGGCGTCCTCATACGCGTCGGTGGAGCGGGCGGCAAGCTCATGCGCGCCGCGATGGACGTTCGAGTTTTCGAAACTGTAGAAATGAACAAGCCGGTCGATGACGACTTGCGGCTTTTGCGTGGTGGCGGCGTTGTCGAGCCAGATCAGGGGATGACCGTTGATGCGCTGGTCGAGGATGGGAAAGTCGCGGCGCACGGTATAGACGTCGTAGCCGGATTGCGCCGCTAACGGGATCGTGCCCGCCGAGGGCCTGCGGCTTTCGTCGAGAAAGTAATAGTGGGAGCCGGGTGAACGGGAACTGAAGCCCCCCGCCGATGGGGGAACAGTCAATGAAGCCGCTTTTGAAGCGGCCACGCCTGGAATGTTAGCGCCGTGCGCCGAAGGGCGCAGGTTCGAGTTGCTGAGCGCCCCAACAGCGCCGACGCCTGGGGCATCCACTCCCTGTGATGGCGAGGGGCGCGCGCCGCCTTGCAGTCCGGAAGGCTGCAGACCGCCGAGGTTCATGCCGCTTGTAGCACCGCCTGGGGCCTGAGCGAACATCTCGTTGACGAGGCGCGTCAGATGCGCCTCGACCGGCAAGGAGGCGGGAAGCCCGCCCCCGAACCCCTCTTGAGGGTCGGCGCCCTTGACGCCTTGGGGAGAAAACCCCGACGAAAAGGCATCACTTGTAGTCATGGTAATGATCCACTGTGACGTTCTCCAGCACGCCCAGCGCATCGTCAGTCAGGACCGCCAGCGAGCAATAAAGCGACACGAGATACTGGGCGATGGCCTTGGGGTTGATGCCCATGAAACGCACGGACAGCCCCATGCTTTGCTCGCCGGGTAGCCCAGGCTGATAAAGGCCGACAACGCCTTGCCGCGCTTCCCCCGTGCGAATCAAGAGGATGCTTGTCTTATTGCCGTCGGTGCCAATTTTGTTGGTCGGGACGAGCGGGATACCCCTCCAGGTCAGGAAGGGCGAGCCGAACATGGTGACGGTCGGGGGCGGAACACCGCGGCGGGTGCATTCCCGCCCGAAAGCCGAGATCGCGGCGGGATGCGCGAGAAAAAACCCAGGCTCTTTCCAGACGCGAGAGATCAGTTCGTCAAGATCGTCGGGAGTCGGCGGGCCTGAGCGCGTGCTGAGGCGCATGGACGGCGCCACATTAGCCAAAAGGCCGTACTCACCATTATTGATGAGTTCGCTCTCTTGCTTCTCTTTCACGGTCTCGATGCTGAGGCGAAGCTGCTCGGCAATCTGGTTGTGGGGTACACTATAGAGGTCGGAGACCCGCGTGTGCACTTCGACCACAGTATTGACCGCGCTCAAGAAGTATTCCCGAGGATTTTCGTCGTAATCGACGAAGGTCTGCGGGAGAATTCGTTCGTCGCGAGCCGAGCAGTCAACGGCGACGGCGGCGGGATCTTTGACGCGGTTGCGACGGTAGATACCGGCCTCTACAGGCAACCATTGCAGGCAATGCACCAGCCATCGGGGCGTGATGGTGGACATCATCGGCACGGACTTGGTGGCATTCGCCAGTTGCCGGGCGGCTACGTCGCCAAGCGCCGTATGAATTGTGGGATCTGCCATAAACTTTCTCTTATTGCTTCAGGATAGGAGACATTCTGCGCGTTGCACGAGCCGCGCGGTAAGCACGCAGCTTGGCTCTGGAGGATCAGCCTCTCCTTTATTTACCAGCTGAAGCTTGACTTTTCTTGAGAAATATCAATGACAAAACCGCAAGCCGCCATCATATTCTAGTACTTTTATAGATTTTAGAATACAATCGCCGCTTCAGTCCACTCGTGATCTATTCAACCTGTTCTCCGCGAGAAATTTAGTTTTCTTTTTCAGTGTGCCGATTGACTCACCTGAAAAATGAACAACTCGTATTCAGCCTAAAGCTTCCGGATGGAATGAAATATTTAGCAAACATATCTTCAAGATATAGCTTTCCAAAAAACCTAGGACTTTTAGTAATTATGATCATATAAAGCTGCTGCTGCGGTACTGTTGTTGTTATTTTACAGCCTTAAACACAAGTTGTTTCAGAAACTTGTTTCGAAAACTCATTCAACGAGCTATTTTATTTCATCACAATATAGATCAGGATACTGGCGTGAACGCTCCTTTCGACAAGAACTCGACGAAGTTCGATTTCACTCTAGCAGAGGATGTGGCGCCGGCGTGCGAGTTCAGCGATCTGGAGACCCGCCCCTCGAACGACGCGGTTTGGGCCAGGTTGCGCGCCGAGGCTTCGCGCGAGTGTGCCTGCGAGCCGACTCTTGCCCGGTTCTACGCCTCGATCCTCGCGTCAAGAACTTTCGAAGAGGCGCTCGTCTCTAAGCTTGCTATCACGCTCGGCCATCCGTGCCTGCCAGCTGACGTGCTCAAGAACGTGCTGCTGGAGCCTGCTCTCTTAGATGCCCGGATCGGTGAAGCGGCGCGCGCAGACCTTTCCGCAGTCGTCGAGCGCGACCCTGCTTCGGACCGGCTTCTCGAGCCGTTTCTTTTCTTCAAAGGCTATGCGGCCATTCAAACGCACCGCCTCGCCCACAGGCTTTGGATTTCGGGAAGGCGCGACATCGCGCTTTACCTGCAAAGCCGGTCATCCGAGATTTTTCAGACCGACATTCATCCGGGCGCACAATTTGGGAAAGGGCTGTTTCTCGATCATGCGACGGGCTTTGTCGCTGGCGAGACCGTCGTGATCGAGGACGATGTCTCGATCCTGCACGGGGTCACGCTCGGCGGAACCGGGACGCAACATGCGAACCGGCATCCCAAGGTGCGTACCGGCGTCCTGATCGGCGCAGGGGCTCAAATCATAGGCGATATCGAGATCGGAGCCTATTCGAAGATCGCGGCGGGATCGTCCGTTACACAGAATGTACCTCCGAGAAGCACCGCGGTTGGCGTTCCCGCTCGCATTCTTCCGGGAGCTGGCTCCGGCAATCCCGCAGTAAGCATGGATCAACAATTGGCGGAAGGTACTTATGAGTCTTTTACTTATGTCATTTAGCTATATCATGCAGTGAAATGCTCTATATTTTCACACTAACCTTCACTCTTTGATCCGTTCGCCGAAAACAGTACCACGGCAGCGTACTCCTTTCGGCGCGCGTTTGGCACGCCTTCCTTTGTATTTGCTCTTTACAGGCCAAAATTAGGCAACCGGAGACGCGTATACTTCGAAGCCGGCTAGCGCAACGCCATGCGAACGTACACGACGAAGACGACGGCTCTGCTTTGCCAAGCCTCGCCCAAAGTAAAATCGCGTTGCTCGCGGCGTCGGCGGTCAGGAAGCGGCCGCAAAACTTGGGCAAACGAGAGCAGCTCAGCTGAGCGACACTTGCGATCACGGATGGCACGGTGTAGGTCCAGTCCCGTCCGCATACTGTCTCGCGCTACTGAAGAAGAGAATTTGCTCGATGGCTCCGCCTGTTTTTGTTTATCTCGACTTTGGCCATCGCAAGCTCGCGCATCTGCGGGAAGGCGAACATGGCATCGAGATCGAGATGCAATATTGCATATCGACCCTCAAGGCCGATCACTCGGCGCCGCACAGGATCATCATCTACACCGATCATCCTGAACGCTATGCAGGACTCGGCGTTGAGATCGTCGACATCCGAAGCATTGATGAGCCTTACTTTGGCGATCGCGGCTATATTTTGCGGTTGAAACCCTGCGTTCTGCTGCATGCGCTTCGCCAAAATGGCGGCGTGTGCGTGTTTTTGGACTCCGACATGTTCTTCTATCCAGGGTTTACCGCCGCCGTGAACTCCATGATCGAGGACGGAGCCATCTTCTGGCAAGTGCATGATCTCCCGCCGGCGTCCCATTTTCCAGTAGACCCTTCCGGCTTCCCCCATCGCGCCTTGCACAACCCCAGCCCGAAGTCCCACCCCGACGGCAATAGCGGGGTAGTGGGCCTGAAATCGGGTTGGGGCGAGCCGCTCCTCGAAGACGTGCTCTGGCTCATCGACGAGATGCGCGCCAGAGGCGACCGGAACGGCCTCTTGGAGCAATCGTCGTTCTTTGAGGTCGCCTGGCTTCACGGCAGGCGCGCCCTCGATACCACGGCCTGGGTCAATCACTATTGCACCAGAAGCAAGAAGCGGTACATGCACTGGCGCATAAAGAAACTTATAGAGAAACACGGGCGGCCGCTGCCGCTCAGCCGAGCCTTCGATCCCGCTCTCGATGGCGCGCGTGAAGCTCTATCAATATTATTGGGATGTGAAGCGAACCGCGCTCGGCTTGCCGAGGCATTGAGAGCACGCCTGCCCCGTCACCTGCGAACGCGGGTATCGCCACGGGTGGTAAGAAGCCGAATTGGGAACACTCCGTCGTGCGAACAGGCGAGCGAGGCCAGACCGACCGTCTCGTTTTTACGTAACTCTCGATGCACGACCTGAAAGACTGAGACGGCAGGCGAACAGAAGGTCCGGTCCTCACCACCCCTAAAAGCGGGACATTGGCAGAGCGTCTGCCGCGTCTTTGCGCACAACTTCTCCAAGCTTAAATGAGATCCCTCCAAGGGCCGCCTTTCCGCGTCACGGGCGAATTCAGCCTAGCGCTTGGTGAGCTTGCAACGGCAAGCCCCACCAAGAGGGACGCTTATGGCCCGTTTCTCCTGTTTCCACGCGTTTGTATTGTCCGCGTTGGTTTTGTTTGCCGCCCGGTTTCGGCAGCTCAGGATGGCTGCTCCTCCCAGCTGTACCGGGGGGCCGCTCCCGCCATCAAGACGGAGGCGCTGGCGGCACAGACCCATCCCATTTGCTTCTCCGAGATCGCGGTCCTGTACTCCGGCATCTCTCGCACGCCGATCTGGTCAGCGGAGCACCTCACCCCGGCAAGGATCGAAAGCGCCCGCAATCTTACAAGGCCGCGCTCGAACGCGTTCCACGAAGAGCCAAGAGTGCCGGAAGAGCAGCGTTCCGAGCTTTCCGATTACCGGCGCAGCGGCTTCGATCGCGGCCATATGGCGCCCAACGGCGACATGTCGACGCCCGAAGCCCAGGAGGAATTGTTTTCACTCGCGAACATGATCCCGCAGGACCCGTGCAACAACGAGGTGCTGTGGGAGGGGATCGAGTCCGCCGTCCGGGACATCGCGCTTTCGGGCGACGAAGTCTACGTTGTCACCGGCCCTGCCTTTCTTGGTTCCGAGTTGCAAAGCCTCAAGAGCCGCGTCCTGGTTCCCACCCATATCTACAAGGCGATCTACGTACCCGCTCGCAATGCCGCCGCAGCGTACTTCGCACCCAATGACGACAGCCAGGACTGGGACACGCTCTCCATCGCGGACCTGGAGACGCGCGTCGGCGTCGACGTGTTCCCCCAGCTTGACGGAAAGGTGCGGCAACATGCTATGAATTTGCCCGCGCCAACACCACATTTCGGCTGCCGCCTCCAGACCTCGGAGGCTTCTCAACAACGATCCGCCCAGGGACGATAATGACTTTTTCACCCTTCAAGAATGAAAGCGACGCCGTAACACTTGGCGATCTCAAGATCGAGAACCGCGAGGACCACATCGCCATCTATGGCAGGCTGGCGTTGACGCGCGACCGTGCCGGGCTTGAAGCGGCCAAGGCGCTGAAGGAACTTTTCGGGAAGATCGTGAACGAGCTGGAGAACGGCCCTTTGCCGACCAAGGTAGCCTCGGCCGAGACGCCCCAGAAGGTCAAGAACCCGTTCGGGGTCGCTTAGCTTCGGCCTCCCCTCACCTATAAGGCCACGTTGCGCAAGCGCAGGGAGTTGGCGATGACGCTGACTGACGACAGCGACATCGCCGCTGCCGCGATGACCGGCGAAAGAAGGATTCCGAAGAAGGGGTAGAGGACGCCGGCCGCCACAGGGACGCCCGCCGCGTTGTAGATGAACGCGAAGAGCAGGTTCTGCCGGATGTTCCGGATCGTGGCTTCGGAGAGCTTCCGCGCCCGGACGATGCCCATGAGATCACCCTTGAGCAGCGTCACCCCTGCGCTTTCCATGGCAACATCGGTGCCTGTGCCCATGGCAATGCCGACATCGGCGGCGGCGAGCGCGGGCGCGTCGTTGACGCCATCGCCAGCCATGGCCACCACCCGCCCTTCGCGTCGCAGCCGCTCAACCACCTTGCTCTTGTCCTCCGGCAGCACCTCGGCTTCGACCTCGGCTATTCCAAGCTTGCGGGCAACGGCCTTCGCGGTCGCGGCATTGTCGCCGGTCAGCATAACGACGCGGATGCCGTCCGCCTTGAGCGCGGCGAGCGCTTCGGGCGTGGTTGGTTTGATCGGATCGGCGATCCCGGCGACGCCTGCGATGCGTCCATCGATGGCGATGATGATCACCGTCGCGCCTTCGTCCCGGAGCCGCTCCGCTTCCGCGGCCAAGTAGCGGGCTTCGATGCCAGCCTCCTGCATCATGCGCACATTGCCAATGACGACGCGGCGTCCATCGACGGTGCCGCTAACGCCCTTCCCTGCCGGCGCCTCGAAATCCCGAGCTTCGGCGAGAGCAAGGCCCTTTTCTTCCGCCGCCTTTACTATTGCCTCGCCAAGCGGATGCTGGCTGCCCCGCTCCACGCTCGCCGCCAGCCGAAGCACATCGGCTCTCAGCAAAACCTGGCGCCGTGTGAAGCGCCACCATCTTGGGCTTGCCCTCCGTAAGCGTGCCAGTCTTGTCGACGACAATCGTATCGACGCGCTCCAAGCGCTCCAGCGCCTCGGCATTCTTGATGAGCACTCCGGCCTGAGCACCCCGCCCGACCCCGACCATGATCGCCATCGGCGTGGCCAGCCCCAGCGCACAGGGGCAGGCGATGATGAGGACGGAGACGGCGGCCACAAGGCCGAAGGTAAAGCGCGGTTCCGGCCCCCAGATCGACCACGCAGCGAACGCGGCAATGGCGACCGCGATCACGAGCGGCACAAACCAGCCCGCCACGCGATCGGCAAGACGCTGGATCGGCGCGCGGCTCCTTTGCGCCTCGGCCACCATCTGCACGATTTTCGCGAGCATCGTCTCCCGGCCGACTTTCTCGGCGCGCATGATGAAGCTGCCGCTCTGGTTCATGGTGCCGCCGATCACCTTCGCGCCGGCAGCTTTCGAAACCGGCATCGACTCGCCTGTCACCATCGACTCATCGATGCTGCTGCGGCCTTCCAGCACCTCGCCATCCACCGGCACCGACTCGCCGGGCCGCACGCGCAGGCGATCTGCCGCCGCTACATCTTCAAGCGGCACATCCTGTTCGGTTCCGTCGGCTTCAATGCGGCGCGCCTGTTTTGGCGCAAGGTTCAGCAGAGCTCGGATTGCGCCGCTGGTCCGGGCGCGGGCGCGAAGCTCAAGCACCTGCCCGAGCAGAACCAGAACGGTAATGACGGCGGCCGCCTCGAAGTAAACCGGAACCGCGCCCCCGCTCGTTCGAAACGCCGCTGGAAACGCGTTCGGAAACAGCGTGGCGACGACGCTATAGACCCAGGCCACGCCCGTACCCATGGCAATGAGCGTGAACATATTGAGATTGCGGGTCTTGAGCGACTGCCAGCCGCGCTCGAAGAAGGGCCATCCGCACCAGAGAACGACCGGCGTCGCGAGCGCGAGTTGCACCCAGTTCAGAGTTTGCGGATCGATTCCGTGGGCGAGGCCGAAGAGATGCCCGCCCATCTCCAGGACGAAGACCGGAAGCGTCAGCACAAGGCCGATCCAAAACCGCCGCGACATGTCCGCGAGTTCCGGATTGGGCTCATCCGTCGCGGAAGGCAGTTCCGGCTCCAAAGCCATGCCGCAAATCGGGCAGGAGCCCGGCCCTTCCTGCCTGATTTCCGGATGCATGGGGCAGGTATAGATCGCCCCTTCCGGCACAGGCATCGCCGCCGATGCTTTCGGCTCCAGGTAGTGCTTGGGGTCCCTTTCGAACTTCACCTTGCAGCCTGCGCTGCAAAAGTAATAGGGGCGCCCGTCGTAGTTCGACCGATACTTCGCTGCTTGCGGATCAACGGTCATGCCGCACACGGGATCGGTCACGGCGGCGATTTTTGCCACTGATGCCGAGCAGGTGCAGGACGCGTTGTTCTGATCTTTATTGATGTAGCGATCGGGATCGGCCTCGAACTTGGATTTGCAGCCGGCACAGCAGAAGAAATAGGGATGGCCATCATGGATCGATTGATGCTTCGCCGTCTGCGGGTCCACTGTCATGCCGCAGACCGGGTCCACGGCCGTGGCGCTCTCTGTTCCCGAGCCGCCGTGACGATGCAAATCGCTGCCGGTATCCATGATGCGCTCCGCTTGCGTACGCTCCTATATACCCCCGTGGGGTACTCCCTCGCAAGGGGACTGGCGCAATGCGTGCCCAGGCAGCCCGGAAACAGAGTTCGCCAATCCGGCCACGGATCGCAGCATCCTCCTCCCGGAAACGGGAACGGCGTTATTCGGCAGCGTTTCGGTTGTGACCAAGCAAAAGGTGCAGGGCATCGCCAACGCTTGAACATTTTCTGCAGCGGGTCGATAGCGGCCCTCACGCTGTTCTTGCGACCCTCTGTCGGCTATGTCGGCATCTGGATCTTATTGCTGCTGTCTCCAACAAGGCCGAAACTCTGCGGAGCGCTTCTCCCTTTGACCAACTCATTGAAGCGCAAATAGGTGCTGGGGGAGCGTCTTAGCTCGCTCACGTACAAGCGCGAAGTGTTGCTCGCTTTCGGCTTCCAAGACCTGACGCTTGGCTTTCGTGTCGAACACAGAATTCGAATGTACGCGCAAAGAAAAACTCGCTTAACTCCCATATTTCTTGCATTGCTGCTGTCAAGAGGCGCTGGCCCTCTGCATCGTTCCTTTGTTGGAAGTATTCTTGCAAATGTAGGCACACAACATGAAATCGAATTGGCGCGGGCGGATGTGCGCGTTCTGTCAGCGTGTCGCCCGTCCACGTGGTTTCGTGGCAAAGTCTAAAAACAAAATAGAGCACCAACAAGTAATTATACATGGCCTCAACGTCTGTTTGAAGATATGAGCGGTAGGCGCCGTCAATAGGACCGTTCACAAGACCAAGCCTGTTTCTGAGACGCGACAGGCGTTGGAAGCCCCAAATTGCTGCGTGACCATCCGCAGCTACTTCAAGGGCTTGTGCGCTTATTGAATCAAGACACGAAAACTCGTTATGCCCTAGAACGAGGTGAGCAAGTTCGTGGCGCACGATAAAGTCGAAACACTCTTTGGAGAACATCACTGCGAAGGCGAGCCGAGAATGGTCTTCACCTTCACTGATGTTGCCGCCGATGCTCGGCCACAGTTCAGAGCGCTCCATCATACGCAAGCAAAAGTCCATGACCCTTGACACGACATCGAGGTGCAAGACAATGTAGTCATAATTATTTCGAAACGAGAACGCGCCGTATCCCGCGCGATCACAAAAGAAAAAGTAGGTCGCTCGCCGCCTTGACTTAGGAACGATCCGCAGTAATCGGCTTACTTCTGCCCTGGCGCCTCGTTCGAACTGGGCCACAACGTCCGGCAGTATCGATAAGGTAGCCGTATCGAATTCGTGAGCCGCGCTCGCGTTCGAACAGAAAGTGGTCGAGGCAATCGAGCACGTCTTGGGTAATTGGTTCGCCTGTTTGCGTCATTGCTGCGCGGGCTCAACCCATGGCGTTCGTTTGGCGCCAATGAGATTTTTGCGCCAGCGTGTTTCTATGATTTGGGTGCCTGTCCAATTTGTTGCGCCAGAATGTTATCAAGAATAAGACAAAGTCCATTCATACGCTTTGCCTCTCTTGCAAATAATGCAACTTTTTCTTTGTCAAATTCTTCTGCTGCTGTCGATAATGCAGAATATCTACTCTGAAGCTCTTTTGTTACAATTAATAGTTTTGCTAGTAGAGAAGCTTGAAGCTGAAGCAAGTTTTCAAAACTTAAACTCTTTGGGTCCGTCTCATAAAGCTTCGTTTTGTTTAGCGACATATTCTGTCTCCGGCGTACTAAAAAATGCTTGTTAACATTCCGCTGCATTCATAAAGACGACTTACAGCGCGAACGCCTCAAACTCTTCAAGGCCGCCCGCGATTTCTTCAACATCAACCCGCAGATCGAGGAGCCACTTGCGGCAGCGACGTTTTGTAGTCCATGGTTCGCTGTCTCAACGACGCTAGCGAGCGCTTCAATGCAATGCCGTTGTCGCATTGATGAGCCCCGGCCCATAGGGACCCTAGCATCGTTTTAGAGTGTCATGCAGTCTCGTCCGCAACTTGCCCACAGGCACCGTCGGGATCATCCTTCCGTTGCGGCAGCACAGGGATCCAAAACCGGTCGCGCCGATCTAACGAAGTGTTTTGGACCTGATGGACCGCTCTCGGCCTGTTGCGCGGGTTCAACCAAGCGTTGGGAAGCTAGGAAATTTTGCTTAGCCGCAAGCGGCTTCCGGGATGACGATGTTGCAAAGCGAGCGCTTGGCGGCGAACTGTAGGCAAGCGCATTACAACCTCACGCCTACACAAGTTGCAGACCGAGCCCGCATGGTAAAGAGTGCGTTGCCACGCCAATTACCCTTTAACACTTGGATGGTTAACAGGAGCGCGCCGGGATTTATTTCTGGTCCAAAAACGCAAGAAAATGGTTAAGAACCAGTGAAGCCCAAGTCTCGACGAACGCGAATTATTTGCCTAACTCATTGAAATCTCATCAAAATCACAGGGTTAATCAATTCTATTTTTGGCGGAAATGGGACGCGCTAAAGTCGGTTAAATATGTTGCGGCTTCGCCTGTTAACCATGCCAGCGCCGTTCGTGCCTGCGGCGGCGTATGCCCTTCTATAGATTTTTTACAATTATATCAACGAGTTAGCGCCGTTAACCTTTTGGAAAAGCGCTTTTCCCTAAGATCCTGCACCGCAATCGGAAAGCCAATCCGGAGGATGAAGAGAGATGCAGATTTTGGGCCATTCATGCAAAAAGCCGGTTGGTCGGCAATCCGGATGCGAAGCGCGCGGCGGCGATCCGTTAGCGCGGCAAAGTCTGGCTCGCAGCCAGTCCTGTGGATGTGTTTCCCTGTGTTGATGGTCATACCCTCCGGTGGTACAAGCGTTCCCATGCGAGAAGAGGTCAAGGAGAACTGCCTGCAGCGGCTCGCCCGGATCGAGGGTCAGGTGCGCGGCATCGCGCGCATGGTTGGCGAGGACGCTATTGCATCGACATCATCACGCAAATCGCGGCCGTGCAGGCTGCGCTTCGAAAGTTGAGGGCGAAATCCTGCAGAACCACGTCAACACCTGCGTCGAGCACGCGATCGCCAGCGGAAACGCGGAGGAGCAGCGCCGCAAGGTGGCCGAGCTTATGGAAGTCTTGAACCGCAGTTTAGGATAGTGGAGCCGCAGGAAGGCGGGCGCGAACATGAGCATCACCATCTATCACAATCCAGCCTGCGGAACGTCGCGCAATACGCTTGCGATTATCCGCCAGAGCGGCGAGGAACCGGAAATCATCGAGTATCTGAAGACGCCGCCGTCACGCGAAAAGCTGAAGGAGCTGATCGCGGCGATGGGCGTTCCGGTGCGCGCGCTTCTGCGCGAGAAAGGCACGCCCTACCACGATCTCGGGCTTTGCGGACCCGAAATGGTCGGACGATGAGCTGATCAATTTCATGGTCGCGCATCCGATCCTATCAATCGCCCCATTGTGGTGACGCCGAAAGGTGTGCGCCTGTGCCGCCCTTCCGAGCTTGTGCTGGACATTCTGCCTAACCCGGATATCGGGGTGTTCGCCAAAGAGGACGGCGAGGTCGTCAAGTCAAAGATAAAATGGGCGAAGCCAAATAATGCCGCCCCAGTGTCAGGCGCGCACGTGTGAATGTTAAGCTATTGTCTTGTGGATGGAGTATCGTCCGCGGGAAGAGCATGGCGTGATAGAGCCCTAAGCTGCTGATCGCGATCTGCGGGCGCCCACACGCCATGGGGTAAATAAGGGACTGGACATGACCGCCCATACCGTCACCGCTTACGATGATGACCTGAAGTCTCTCGACACGAAAATATTGCGCATGGGCGGCTTGACCGAGCAACAGCTCAAGACCGCGCTGGAGGCCATAGAGCGGGCGAACCCGGAGCAGGCGAAGCAAGCCGTGGCGATGGATGCCGCCATCGATGCGATGCAGCGCGATATCGAGGACCACGCGGTTCACATTATAGCAAGGCGGCAGCCCGTGGCGGTGGATCTGCGCAGCGTCGTCGGCGCCATGCGCATATCAGGCGATCTCGAGCGCATCGGCGACATGTCGAAGAACATCGGCAAGCGGATCGCGAGCTTCGACGAAAAAGCGTGGCTCTCACCGATGACAAAGAGCCTCGGCGCCATGGGCGAGATGGCGCTGATACAGCTGAAAAGCGTGCTCGACAGTTATTCCCAGCGCGACGCCGTGCTCGCGCACATGGTCTGGACCCGCGACGAGGAAATCGACCGGCAGTACAATTCGCTGTTCCGGGAATTGCTGACTTACATGATGGAAGATCCGAGGACCATCGCCTACGGCGCCCACCTTCTTTTCTGCGCGAAAAACCTGGAGCGTATTGGCGATCATTGCACCAATATCGCCGAGGCCGTTACCTACATCGTCAGCGGGCAAAGTATCGTTGATGGCCGTCCAAGGCACGATGAGCTTCCCGGAAGATGCGGAGACGTAGGCCGCCAGAGGCAGTTCGCTCCACTGACGGCTTCGCTGACACCAAAAAGAAAAAGGCCGGGAAACCCCGGCCATCTTCAGAGCAGCGCTCGCGCTTAGGTCTTGGCTGCAGCTATTGGCAAGGCCATCGAGGAGTTTCGGTCGCATCCTCGTCAAGCTCGGACTGGGTGATTCTGTCGAAATCCGGCCCGAGTTTCTTCGCCCCTTCCTCCATCTGCTTGTCGAGCGCCTCCAGCTTTTTCTCGTCCTTTTTCTCGGCGGCGGCCGTGTATTGATCCTGCAGCTTCATGAGATTGCAGAACTGGGCCGTCTTCGCCTTGTCGGCCTTGATGCTCTCGACAAGCTTCTGGACCTCAGCCTTGCTTGCCTTCGGCGCGGCCTGCTCCTGTTGCGCCGGAGGAGGCGGGGCTTTCTGCTGCGCGATTGCAGAGGTAGCCGCAAAAGCCGCGCAGACAGCGACAGCGGCGACAAATTTCGTATTCATGAAAGCTCCTGGTCTTGATGGTATTTGAGTACAGTGGGGTCTATTCGAAATCGCAGTCACTCTGATCTGAAACTCGCGTTTCTGCTCCTCACAAATTCGGAAATGTCGGCGTTTTCGCGACGAAGTGAATGAATTCTTCTCCGCAAAGTGTCCGCTATGCGAAAACGCGGTATGTCTCCCTAATTCTCGCGCGCCCTTAGCCTTGCCGTGAGCCCCAGCCTGCCGTGGAATGAGGCTTGTCTCAGTTGAGACGGTCTTGCCGCCATACCTCAAGACCCGAATGCAAACCGGCGCCAGGTCGCCGCCTCCAAGCGCTCGTCGCCGCTCCTTTGGAAAGATCGATGATCCGCCCCTTGACGAATGGCCCACGGTCGTTGATGCGCACCACGATGCTCCTGCCCGTGCGCCTGTTGACAACCGCAACCTTGGTGCCGAAAGGCAGCCCTTTATGGGCCGCCGACACGCCGCGCGGGTCGAACCTCTCGCCGTTCGCCGTCACCTTCCCGCTTGAGTAATTGGAAGCGATCCCGCATTCCGCCGATGCGGCGGATATCGGACAGCCAGATTACCAGAAGTATTACAGGTCAAGCGAAACAGTCTCATTTCGTAACATTTCCTCCATATTGCCATTTCAATATCGTCAACGCGGGCAATCGTGGGAAAGTTCGGAAAATCCGTTAACGATAACGATAGAAAAACGGATAAGGAAATAACTTGAAACGCGGCAGGCGCCGACGCCTTTAATCACGGAAAATGCGGGGTGCATGGAGTTCAGATGCACCGCCGCATTCAGTTTTGCTTAAGTTTTAGTTGGACGCGTATGCGCTTGCGTCCATGATGCTCGGACCGGCCGGCGTGAGCATGCGCGAACGGCTCCGGCCCTGATGGGCGTATCGTACCCTGGCCGTGCTGTGAGCATAATGATGCGCCTCGTGCACCGCATGATGCACCGGCGCCGCGTTCGCCTCTTGCAAAGGCTCACGAAGGCTCAGTGTTCCGGAAACCCTTCTTTCCACTGCCGTAGCTCACAACTTCGAGGCAGACGGAAGCGAGTCCATCCATGCCGAGTGCGTTCTTGGCGCCCGTTGACAGATCGATAATCCGGCCCGCAACGAAGGGACCCCGGTCATTGATGCGAACTGTAATGCTGCGGCCCGTCCGCTGATTGCGAACAACCACGCGCGTCCCGAAAGGCAAGCTCTTATGCGCTGCCGATACTCCCATGTGGTTGTAGTGTTCGCCGTTCGCCGTGCGTGAGCCACCGGCATAGGTGGAGGCAATACCGCACTCGGCAAACGCCTGCTGGCAGCCGATGAACGATGCCGCTGCCAACAAAACAGCCGCAGGGATACGCTTCACTCTCTTCATCACAACCTTTCCTTGTCTACTTCGATTAGGCACCGTGATAAAACCGGTAAATAAGGCGTAAATTTGGAGCTTACAAATGAATAGAACGCATATGCATTTGAGGATGATGAGTTTCAGGTGAGGGTTGCGCAAACTATCTAATTCTTTTGAAAAGGATTTCAGCACTTTAATGTTGTATGAAGTCTCGAATATATTAAATTGCGATCGATTTTATGGCCCTTCTCTTGGACAAAACTTCATATCAAGTGCGTCAATGGAACGCACGAATGCTTAACACTTTGGGATCATCATCGGCGCCTGTTTTACCCCGGCCGTATCGCATTTGAGCAATCCTCCGCCTGCAGCTTGGCCAGCGATTGCAACCGTCAATCTTATAGTAACAAAGTTTTGCAATATCTGCATTTGTATTTTAAAATTGCGCCACGTTTTCTCATATAATAAACTGCTTTATTCCATATTAAATAACTCTGCTTTGACCGCTTGGCTGTGAGGTACAAAAAATGAAGTACTCGTCATCAAGCGTTGGCTTTTTATCGTTATCCTTTATTGCCCTTTCCTTGCTCTGGCTTGCATTGAAGGAGCATCCTTCCTCCATCGGGCTCCCACTTTGTCTCTGCCTGTTTTTCTCAGTGTTGGTTCCGGCCGTCATTCTAGCCGTCAGGCATGACATTTGGATTGTGCGTGTTCGCGCCGCAGAGGCTTTTCACGAAAACATTTCCCGCCCGGCACTGGCATCGACTTCCACTTCGAATTTATGAGAAGCAAATATTTTTGGACCAGCCCCTCCGATCAAGAATCGAAGCCCTTCGAATTTTATTCCGACAGGCGGTTTCCGATCTATCGGGATTGGTTATTGCTGGCATCCAGCATTCCTTTCATATTTCTTACCGCGTCGATGACTTTTATTCTTTTTCTTCCCTCTCAGGAGCTTCCTCAACTGCTCGGAGGGTCGCTTGGAGCGAGTGTCCTTAGCGTGGGCGGCCTGGGCGAGGCGGGGCCGAAGGATTACGAGAATGCCGTTACGATTGCCTCGATCGCTTTCGCTGGGGCTTTTCTTTACTGCTTAAGGTTGTTCCAGAGGGCGTTGCTGGCCTTCGATTTTTCCGCCGCGACCTTTCTCAGGGCCTTCGTCCACGTGCTCTTCGCTATCATGCTCGCGGTGGTTATCTGGCGCGCCGCGCCGGAGTTCCGATCAGTCGAAGGCGCGGTGACGCAAGCCGGCACGGCTTTGGATCGAAAAGCAGCGGCTAAAGACAATCACGCGGCGACCGATGCTTCCGCCTCCGTGAAGACCCAGCCGGTTTCCAAGGTCATGCTTCTGCTGGCGTTTGCCGTCGGCTTCCTGCCCGACGCGGGATTTGCCTGGACCGCAAGAAATGCGCGTCTGATCCTTGGCGGCCGCTCAGCAGAAATTGAGAGGCGTGCAGGCGTGACGCCACTCACGGTGATCGACGGCATCGATTTCATGACCGCCTACCGCTTGAATGAACGGAAGATCTCCAGCGTGCAAAACCTGGCGGCAGCCAACCCAATTATGCTTCAGGTCGAGATGCCAGCCGGGATTTTCGCAATCATGGATTGGATTGGTCAGGCGCAGCTTTGCGCGGCGGTCGGAGCGCAGCGTTTTCTTCTCTTGAGGAGGCTTAATCTTCGCACGATTTTCGATCTGGAGCGGGCAGTCCTAGACCCCGACGCCCCTTTGGGATTGAAGCAGATGGTAGGCGACGGTGCTTCTCGCGAGTGACGGAAGAAAAAGCATCCTTCGAAACTTCGGAGTCCGGCCGATCGACGTCACCTATCGCGATTTCGACAAGTCGCTGACTGCATGGGTGAATGTTGAGGTTATCGAGCACCTTGTCCGGCTTATCATGGAGGATCTCCATATCAAGCGCTTCCGGCAAATCAGGGACGAACTCGACAATGCCCTCGATAACGCCAAGCCCGGCGACTCGCCTCGCTCTTCACCGAAAGCTGCGGCACACCAGCCAGCGACAAAGGCGCTGGTGCAGGCGAACGGCTACGGCTACGACGAGCGATCTCAAGCGCAAGTCCCGTTTGGGGTAGATGCCGCGCGAGAACTTTAGCCAGTCTAGCTCCGCTAAACTATCGGCGGAAGGATTATCCGGCGGTTGATTGCAATCTTCCGGGAAGTTCCTATACTGCGCCCAAATCATTTCACCACCATAGAGATCCGATGTCAGCCGCACCCGCGAAACTTCACCAATCGCATGCTCCGCATTCCGTGGAAGGCAAGTTTTTTTCCGCCCCTCTTCGGGAGGCCGATCCCGAGATTTTTGGCGTTCTGGAGAGCGAGCTTGTCCGCCAGCAGGATGAAATAGAACTGATCGCCTCCGAAAATTATGTGTCGCGCGCGGTGCTGGAGGCGGCAGGATCGGTCCTGACCAACAAATACGCGGAAGGCTATCCCGGAAAGCGCTATTACGGCGGCTGCCATGTGGTGGATATCGCCGAGGAACTGGCCATCACCCGCGCGAAGCAGATGTTCGGCTGCGACTTCGCGAATGTGCAGCCCCATTCAGGCAGCCAGGCCAATCAGGGCGTGTACCTCGCAGTCCTGAAGCCGGGCGACACCATCCTAGGCATGGGCATCGACGCCGGCGGCCACCTGACGCACGGGGCCGCGCCGAACATGTCCGGCAAATGGTTCCATGCCGTCCATTATGGCGTCCGGCGAGACGATGGGTTTATCGATTACGAGCAGGTCGAACGCTTGGCGCGCGAGCATAAGCCCCGCCTGATCATAGCGGGCGGCTCGGCTTACGCGCGCATCATCGATTTCAGGCGGTTCCGGCAGATCGCGGACGAGGTTGGCGCGCTCCTTCTCGTAGACATGGCGCACTTTGCGGGGCTTGTCGCGGCTGGCGTCCATCCGAGCCCCTTCCCGCATGCCCACATCGCAACCACCACGACCCACAAAACGCTGCGTGGGCCACGTGGCGCGATCATTCTCACAAATGATCCGGACCTCGCCAAAAAGATCAACTCGGCTATCTTCCCCGGCCTTCAGGGAGGACCGCTGATGCACATCATCGCGGCGAAAGCGGTCGCTTTCGGCGAGGCTCTGCGTCCCGAGTTCAAATCCTATGCGAGCGCTGTCGTGAACAACGCGAAGGCACTTGGAGAAAGCCTGAAGGCTGGCGGCCTGGAGCTGGTTTCGGGCGGCACCGACACACACCTTCTGCTGGTGGACCTCCGTCCGAAGGGGCTTACCGGAAAAGCTGCGGAAGCAGCCCTTGGCGTCGCTCACATCACCGTCAATAAGAACGGCGTTCCGTTCGATCCGCAAAAGCCCACGATCACGTCAGGTATTCGTGTCGGCTCGCCCGCGGGCACGACGCGCGGATTTGGCGTCGAGGAATTTTCTGAGATTGGCGCTATGATCTGCACCGTTCTCGATGGGGTGAAAGCGGGTGACGATAAAGCGCGCTCTGCCGCCGAGGCAGTCAAGGCTGAGGCTATTGCGCTTTGCAATCGCTTTCCAATCTATCCGGGCAGTAAAGCTTGAAGTGAAGCGGCCGATGGCCCCGTATAAGGCAGGCTGAACGACATGCGATGCCCCCATTGCGGCGCACTCGACACCCAGGTGCGCGATAGCCGCCCTTCAGAGGATCACGCCGCGATAAGGCGCCGCCGTTCCTGCCCGGGATGCGGGGCGCGGTTCACCACGTTCGAGCGCGTCCAGCTGCGCGAACTCACCATCATCAAGCGAAGCGGACGGCGCGCCCCCTTCGACCGCGAAAAGCTGCGGCGCTCCATCGAGATCGCACTCAGGAAGCGCCCATTCGGCGAGGACCGCATTGAGCAGCTTGTCAGCTCGATCGTTCGCACGCTCGAGAACGGCAATGAGGCCGAAATCCCCTCCGAGATCGTCGGCAAGCTCGTCATGGAGGGCCTGAAGGCGCTCGACGGCGTCGCCTATGTCCGCTATGCCAGCGTCTATCGCGACTTCCGCGAAGCGAAGGACTTCCATCGCGTCCTTGTCGAGCTTGGCGATAACTTCGATCCCGCCCCGGACGAAAAATGATGACGCAGATGCCGGTCTCCTCCTTGAGCGCGGCCCCGCACGCGGGCGTGGTTGTGCCCCTTGCGCCCGAGGTCATGACCTCTTTGATGCGGCGCGCGCTCTTCCTCGCGGAAAGCAATCTTGGAGCAACCTCACCCAATCCCTCCGTTGGCGCCGTAGTTGCGGACGCAAAAACAGGTGAAATCATCGCAAGCGCCGTAACAGCGCGAGGCGGCCGCCCCCATGCCGAGGTGCTGGCGCTGAGAGAAGCGGGCTCGCGGGCGCGCGGCGCGATCATGTTCACCACGCTGGAGCCATGCAGCCATTTTGGGGCCACGCCTCCTTGTGCGCATAGTATCGTCGAAGCCGGCATTTCGCTCGTAGTATATGGCTCCCTCGATCCGGACATGCGCGTTTTCGGCCGGGGCCTGACCTGGCTCGAAACGCATGGCGTTCCTGCCATGAGAGGCGAATTCGCCAAGGAATCCGACTGGATCAACCTTGGGCACGCTCTGCGCGTCACGGAGCGAAGGCCCTTCGTTCAGATCAAGCTCGCCGTGGACGCCAATGGCCGCGTATCTCTCGGCGCGGGCAAGCCCGTTTGGGTGACTGGCGAAGCGGCGCGCGATCAGGCCCATCTCCTGCGGGCCATGGCCGATGCGATCCTAGTCGGACGGAGAACCATCGAAGCCGACGATCCCGAGCTCACCTGCCGCCTTCCCGGCCTGGAGGACCGCTCGCCCGTCCGGATCATTCTTGCGCCTCAATGCAATGTCTCCTACCGGGCTCGCATCTTCTCGACTGAAAGGCCGCCCGTCTGGATCATCTGCGGCAACTCCTCGAAGTGCGGCTATTTGTTCGGGCGGCGCGGCGTGCGAATTTTCGACATCGGAGCGTCCTCTGCCGGAATTCTTAACTTGAGGCTTGCCATGATGCGTCTTGCGGCAGAGGGCGTGACGCGCCTTCTTGTCGAAGGCGGGCCGGCTACCGCGCGCGGATTCCTCGACGCAGGACTCGCGGATGAGATCATCATCATGCAGGGGGACAAGACATTGGAGCCGAACGCCAGTGTCCCGCCTTTTGCCGATCGCGGCCTGGACATCGTGGCCGAGTCACCCGCATTCGTGAAAACGGAACAGCGCAAAGCGGGCCCTGACACCATTTCCATCTTTCGTTCCACCTTGCACTGGCAGAGCTAACTCATGTTTACAGGACTTGTTCAAGCAAAGGGCACCGTCATCGCCGCGGAGAATGGCCGTTTCACCATCGCGTGCCCTTGGGAGCCCGACTCCATAGCGCTTGGCGCGTCCATCTGCTGCGATGGATGCTGCCTTTCCGTAACCGGGGTGGAACCAATCCCAAGCGGCACGCAATTCAAGATCGATGTCTCAAACGAAACGCTGAGCAAGACGACGCTCGACGATTGGTGTCCAGGCCGCCGCATCAACCTCGAGCGATCGCTCCGTGCTGGCGACGAGCTTGGCGGCCATCTCGTGTCGGGCCATGTCGATGGCGTCGCCCGTATCGCGAGCATCAAACCTTCAGGCTTTTCAAAG
The DNA here is from genome assembly GCA_963829495.1 of uncultured Alphaproteobacteria bacterium. Classification (GTDB taxonomy): domain Bacteria; phylum Pseudomonadota; class Alphaproteobacteria; order Rhizobiales; family Rhodomicrobiaceae; genus Rhodomicrobium. Next base: position 44,501 of record CAWHIT010000017.1, on the reverse strand, counting down.
ATTTTTGAGGTGCGCACGCCGCACACTCTTGCAAAATACATTGCGCCGAAAGGCTCGGTTGCGCTTGACGGTGTTTCCCTTACTGTGAACGAGGTTTCTGGCTCCCTTTTCACCATCAACCTCATTCCCACAACGCTCGATGTTACCACCTTGGGCGAGCGCAAAGTGGGCGACGACGTGAACATGGAAGTCGACTTGATCGCCCGCTACGTCGCCAAGCTCTTAGGCCAATAGGTTTTAATGGAATGGATCAGTTGCGGGTTCTCGATAAGGCGCACATTCACGAGCAACTCTCGTCCATCGACGAGATTCTCGAAGATGCGCGTCAGGGCCGCATGTTCATCCTGGTGGACGCCGAAGAGCGCGAAAACGAGGGCGACCTTGTCATTCCTGCACAGATGGCGACGCCCGACGCTATCAACTTCATGGCCCGGTTCGGACGTGGCCTGATCTGCCTCGCAGTTACACCCGAGCGCGCGGAAACACTGCATCTGGAGCGCATGGCGCGCTCCAATCAATCCAGACATTCGACCGCCTTCACCGTCTCGATCGAGGCGAAGGAAGGCATTTCGACTGGCATCTCCGCCTATGACCGGTCCAAGACCATCGCCGTCGCCATCAATCCGGAGAGGGATTGGCGCGACATCGTCAGCCCCGGCCATGTCTTCCCGCTCGTCGCCCGCGACGGCGGCGTTCTGGTTCGCGCAGGCCACACGGAAGCCGCGGTAGACCTCGCGCGGCTCGCAGGGCTTTTGCCGGCTGGCGTCATTTGCGAGATCATGAACGACGACGGCACAATGGCGCGCATGCCGGATTTGCTCGCCTTCGCGCAGCGTCATGGAACTCAAGATCGGCACCATTTCCGATCTGATCGCCTATCGACGCCGCAAGGAAAGCTATGTCCGCGCCGTCCACGAGCAGGACATCACCTCCCCTCACGGCGGCGCGTTCAAGCTCCGCATCTATCTTAACACCGTGGACAACACCGAACATCTGGCCCTTATCAAGGGCGACGTCGCAAACGGCGACCCGGTGCTGGTTCGCATGCACGCCGTCAACATCCTTGAAGACCTGATCGGCATGGGCCGCAACGGAAACCGGCGCTCACTCGTCGAACGAGCCATGCGCCAGATCGGCAGGGAAGGCCGCGGCGTCATTGTGGTCATCCGCGATGTGCGCGAAGGGACCATCCGCAGCCGCCTCATGGAAGGCGGGCCGCCCTCACCTGATGGAAAGCCCGCCGAAAAACGCCTTGTCGACTACGGCATCGGCGCGCAAATCCTGCTTGATCTCGGCATCAAGAATATGATTCTGCTTTCGAATTCGCCAACCCCGAAAATCGTCGGCGTCGAAGGTTACGGTTTGAACCTCGTCGCGCGCCGCCCTATTGACGAGCAATGAAAAATCCCATCCACATCCTCGTCATCGAGGGCCGCTATTACCACCACATTTCGGACGCGCTTCTGCTTGGCGCGGAGATGGCATTGAGAGAGCTTGGCGCGACATGGGAGGTCGTGACGGTTCCAGGCGCGCTTGAAATTCCCCAGGTTTTGTCGGTGGCGAGCGACGCCGGGCTGTTCTTTGACGATACCGCCCAGCCTTTCCACGGCTGCGTCGCGCTCGGTTGTGTCATCCGGGGCGAGACATCTCATTACGACATCGTCGCCAATGAATCCGCGCGGGCGCTTTTAACGCTCTCGACGCTTCATGGCATTCCCTTTGGAAACGGGATCTTGACTGTCGAAAATGAAGCCCAGGCGGTCGCGCGGGCTTCCGTGAACGGAAAGAACAAGGGGCGCGAGGCTGCGGAAGCGTGCCTCGAGGTGCTTCGCGCCAAACGCGATTTCAGCAAAAGACGCCGTTGATTGCCTCGCTGAGCCGGGCGGAACCGAAAGCTTGACCAATGGATTTTGAGAACAGCCGCGAACCCGGCCCTGATCAAGTTGCGCCTACAGGACCGGCCCGGACACGCGCTCGGCTGGCCGCGGTGCAGGCGCTGTACCAGATGGACATGACGCAGCGAGATTTGAGCGTGGTTCTGGAAGAGTTCCTGAACCACCGCTTCGAGACCGTCGAGATCTATGCCGGTGCGGATCGCGGCTTCTTCCGTGACATTGTTAGCGGGGTGGCGGAGCAGCAATCCGAGATCGACCCGCAGATCGCGTCGCACCTCGCGCAAGGCTGGCGTCTGTCGCGCATCGACAGCATCCTGCGCGCAATCCTTCGCTCCGGTGTGTTCGAGATCATTGCGCGACGCGACGTCCCCGCTCGCGCTGTCATCAACGAATATGTCGAAATCGCGAAAGATTTCTTCGGTGGCGAAGAACCGGCCGTCGTGAACGGCGTGCTCGACCGCGTCGCACGCGAGAAGCGCCAGGGCGAGTTCGGGCGGAAGGCAACGAAAAAGCCAGGGTGAGAGATGAGCGAGCTGGGAGAAATCGCGTTCATTGCGGATTATCTTGCTCCGCTCGCAACCCATCCCGCAGCACTCGGCCTCAAGGATGACGCGGCGCTTTTGACCGGTCTTCCGTCGACTGGGCTCGTAATTACTGCCGACGCGTCGGTTGCCGGCGTTCATTTCTTCGAGGACGACGATCCAGGCGACGCGGCCTACAAGACGCTCGCCACAAATGTTTCAGACCTCGCCGCAAAGGCCGCAAAGCCCATCGGATATACGCTAACGCTGGCGCTCGCCGAAGCTCCATCGCGAGCCTGGGCCGAGCGCTTTGCCGCCGGGCTTGCGCGCGCTCAAAGCCGGTTCGGGATTGCTTTGCTTGGCGGGGATACCGTGAGAGCGCGCGGCGCCTGGTGGATGTCCATCACCGCTCTTGGCGAGGCTTCACCTCGTGGCATGGTCCCTCGCGGCGGAGCTAAGCCCGGCGATCTTCTCTATGTCAGCGGAACGCTCGGCGACGCGGCGCTCGGCCTTGAGCTTCGGCTCGGAAAGGCGGAATTCGAGCCCGCATTGTCCGCGGAGAACCACAACTTTCTCCTCAAGCGTTACCTTCACCCGGAACCGAGACTGGCGCTGTCGCAAGCTCTGGCGGCTCACGCGTCGGCGTCGATGGATATATCGGATGGGCTTGCGCTGGATCTTTCGCGCATGTGCTCCGCTTCGAAGGTATCGGCGGAAGTCGCAGTGTCTTCGATACCCCTGTCGGCGGCGGCACGCGCTGCTTTAATGGCATCGGCAGCATCGATGTCCCTGATCCTGTCCGGAGGCGACGATTATGAAATTCTCTGCGCCGTTCCGGCAGACCACGCTGCGGCCTTCGAGGCCGCGAGTAACGAAGCGGGCGTGCCCGTGACGCGCATCGGCGTCGTGAAAGCGGGACATTGCGGGCCGAATTTTATTCAAGCTGATGGCACATCCATGCAGCTTTCCGTCAAGGGCTTCGAACACTTTACTTAACCATCGTAGCGAAAATGTCATCCGCACCACCCTTGCCTCGCTCAAGATTTGCGATATTCATTTCCCGCACCTTTTCGTTGTATCGGTTGAACCATGAAGCTTGAACTCCTTCACGAAGCGGCACATAGCCCCGCAAAGCCCGTCAAGCTCCTTTTCATTCATGGAATCTGCACCGGCGCCTGGGTCTGGGAAGGTAACTTCCTGCCCTTCTTTGCCGAGCTAGGCTATGACAGCTACGCGCTGAGCCTTCGCGGGCACGGCAAGAGCGAAGGCCGCGAAAACATCCGGCAGTTCACGCTTCAGGACTTCGCCGACGATATCGGCTGGGCTTTGGGGGAGATCGGCGGGCCTGCGGTGGTGATCGGCCACTCGCTCGGCGGCGGCGTGGTTCAGAACTTCGTGCAGCGCGGCGGCAAGGCAGTGGGCGCTGTTCTGCTCTGTTCGGCCCCTCCGCATGGGCTGATCCGCGCCTCTGCTGTGATGTACGCCTCAAATCCCAAGCTCGCGAATGAAATGAAGGCGGTGCTTCACAACGGATTGGGCGCGGCAGATCTCGATATCATCGAGGACGGCTTGTTCTCCGAGCGCCCCTCCCGCGAGCTTCGGCAGCGCTTCGCCGAAGGCATCAGCGACATTGCAGAGACGGCGAGCCGGCAGCTAATCGGGTGGATGCCGTTTGCGCCTTTCCCCTGGGGCATGCCGAAGCTGCTCGTGGTGGGCGGCGAGAAAGACCAGTTCATGCCCGCCGCCGATGTGCGCCTGACCGCGATTTATTACGGCGCGCGCTCCGTGATCGTGCCTAATGGCGCGCACGCGATCATGCTGGACAAGAACTGGCGCGACGCCGCTCAGCCAATCGCCGATTGGCTCGCGAAGACATTCAAAGGCTGAGAAGCCACGCGCCCGCCGCCTGGCTAGCAGCTTCTCAGACGAAGGCGCATACGGCACCATAGGCAAACATTTGTTAGCTTTCATCCATTCGGCGCGCAATGAGCGCAGTGGTCTCGATCACCTCGCTTACCATGCCCCCAAGGCTGAAGCGGGCGCTCAAATCCTCGATTGCGTCGATCAAACTCTTCATCTTGCTGCCGAGAACGGCCTCGTTAACGCCTGAGATGGAAAGGGCGCGTTCCACAAGATGCGCCGCGGGCAAGGCACGTTTCTCGATGACGGTAACCCGTTCGAGCCGAACAAAAGGGGAAGCGAGCAAAACTTCTTCATTGGAAGGCCAATCGGCTGATCGGCGTCTCGCTCGTTGAACGTCGCCTGCCGTATGGTCGTCGATGATCCGCTGGAACGGTTCGACCCACGCGTTGTCACGATGCTTTGGATGAGGATCGGAAAACAGCACGACTGCTCCGTCTCTTTCGACCATTCCATTAAGACGCCGCAATGTGTCGGGCCGGTCCATCCAGTGAAATGCACGGCCGATCGTCACCAGACTGAATGTCCCAAGTTCAGGGCCTATATCGAATGAGCTTCCTGATTTGAAGTGGACATTACCCGCTCCGGTTGCCGCATGGCGCGCGACTTCGAGCATCTCGGCAGACGGATCAACGGCCAGCACTGATCCGACCGAACGGCGCGAAGAGCATTGTGAGCTGTCCAGGTCCGCAGCCAAGATCCATCACCGTGTCTTTCGCTCCCAGGGAAAGGTCCTTGATGATCCGCGAGATGAGCCCCTGCGCATAGGCCGGCCTGCCTGCAAGATAGTGCTCGGCCGCCGCTTGAAAACGACGCGGCTCGAGGAAGACTTCTTCGGGCATGGCAGACATCCACGGTGGCTCTCTTTCAGTGGCAGTGAGATGGGCCTCCTTTACGGGCTTTTCAGCTGTCTGTTCTGACAAAGTGATAGGTAGTTTCTACCGCGCGAGGGTGCATTCCGCCGAAACTAGGAAGCCGGATCCCGCACTTAAAGCGGGCAGGAAACGCACGAACACCGCATCTACGCAGCGAAGGGAAGTTTCCGGGTTAAGCGCTCGGGGCGCGGATCGCGGCAACGATCGCTTGCGTGACCTCATGGGTGGAGGCGCTGCCGCCGAGATCGTGCGGCATGACCTCGCCTTTCGCAGTCACGGTCTCGATCGCGCGCATCAACCGCCTCGAGGCTTCAAACTCGCCCATGTGGTCGAGCATCAGGCAGCCCGTCAACAGTGCCCCGATCGGGTTGGCAATGCTCTTCCCCGCGATGTCGAATGCCGACCCGTGGATCGGCTCGAACATCGACGGAAGCGTGCGCGTGGGGTCGAGATTGGCTGTTGCGCCAATGCCGAGGCCGCCCGTCAGCGAGGCTGCGAGATCGGAGAGGATGTCGGCGTGCAAATTGGTGGCGAGAATGGTGTCGAGGCTCCACGGCCGCATCACCATCCGCTGCGTCATCGCGTCGACCAGCATGAAATCCACGTCCACGCCCGGATAATCCGCGACGATCTCCTGGCAGACCTCGTCCCAGAACACCATGCCGTGGCGCTGTGCATTCGACTTGGTCACGACCGTCAGCTTCTGTCGTGGCCGCGAAAGCGCCAGCTCGCAGGCATAGCGGGCAATCCGTTCGACGCCCACGCGGGTGAAAACCGACACGTCCATTCCCATTTCGATTGGCAGCGCGCGATGAACGCGGCCGCCGATCCCGGCATATTCGCCTTCGCTGTTTTCGCGAACGAAAACCCAATCGATTTCCTGAGCAAGGTCGCCGCGAAGCGGGCTTGCAACGCCCGGCAGGAGCCGCGCCGGACGCACATTCGCAAACTGATCGAGGCCCTGGCAGACGGCCAGCCTCAGGCCCCAAAGCGTGATGTCGTCGGGCAGGCTCGGATCGCCCGCTGAGCCGAAATAGATCGCGTCGTAGCCTGCGAGCTGGGACAGCCCATCGGCGGGCATCATCAGGCCGTGCTGGCGATAATAATTCGACCCCCAATCGTAGGCCGTGAACGAAAGGGCAAACCCGCCGTCCTCGAGGGCCAGCGCTGTCAGCACTTCCTGGCCCGCTTGAACAACCTCGGGCCCGATGCCATCCCCGCCGATGACCGCGATCCTGTAATTGCGCTCCGCCATGTTTTCTAATCCCGGGTGATATTTCCGTGACATTGGCTTTGTAAACAGAATTTGGCAAGCGGAGCAGACTGAGCGGGCTGTTATTCAACCCATGGCGTGATACCGCTGCTGTTCTTGCCGAAAGCGGTCCCGAAACTGCATGGAGTTTATCCCTTGGCCAAAAAAGATTCCGCTCGCAATGGCTTACGAGTTCTGAAAACGAACCCGGCCGCTTCAGCGCCGCGAGCCTCTTCCCTGGAATTGCCCGAAATCAACGGAGGAAGACCCCAAGGCGCACGCTCGCATCGAAGCCATTCTCAAAAGCCCGAGCTACCGCCGCGCAGACACCGATTTCGACTTTCTGGCCCGCGAGGATATGCGGGGCCTGCGCCTTCAGATCGACTATCTCAAGCCCAACATCCTCCTGCAGGAAGCGGGGGTGGATCACACGATTGTGGTTTTCGGAAGCACCCGCATCTGCGAGCCGGCCGCGGCATCCCGAAGGGTCGAGGAACTGACGGCGGAGCTGGCGGCCGATCCCCGCAACGAAGAGCTGGCGGTACGCCTCGCTGTCGCAGAGCGCATCCTCGCCAAGAGCCGATATTATGACGTCGCCCGCGAATTCGGCAGGCTCGTCAGCGAAGCGAACAACGGCCATGAGGGGCTTCCCGTCATCGTAACCGGCGGCGGCCCGGGAATCATGGAAGCCGCAAACCGGGGCGCGTTCGATGCCGGAGCGAAGTCCGTCGGCCTCAACATCACCCTGCCGCACGAGCAATTTCCGAACCCTTACATCACGCCGAACCTGTCTTTCAGCTTCCATTACTTCGCCATACGGAAGTTTCATTTTGTGCTTCGCGCCAAGGCTCTGGTAGCGTTTCCGGGGGGATACGGCACGTTTGACGAGTTGTTCGAAGTTCTGACGCTTATTCAAACGCAGAAGCTCAAGCAAATTCCGGTGGTCCTCGTGGGTAAAGACTATTGGCAGCGAGCCGTCAATTTTGAGTTCCTTGCTGATGAAGGCGTGATTGCCCGTGAGGACTGCGAACTGTTCTGGTATGCGGAGACGGCGGAGGAGATCTGGAACGGAATCCGAAGCCTGGTACACCAACGGCGGGGAAGCTTAATCAACGGCGCACAAAGCCCGCGGGCCTGATCGGCGCCCCTGTTTTCCTGCGATGGCTGCCGTGCATTTTGCCGTGTAGCGGCGCACGCGGCTTGACCCGCCGAAGGGAAAGCCGCAATTTCTTAGGAGACTATATCGGACCCGCGAAGGAGGATCGATGATCCGCGTTCAGCAACAGGATTTCGATATCGGCGCCGAGATCGCCGCCCTGAGGAAGGGCCGCACGGATGTGGGCGCGATCGCGGCCTTCGTCGGGCTTGTCCGGGATCACGCCGGCGGCCGCGAAGTCACCTCGATGACGCTTGAGCATTATCCGGAGATGACCGAGAAGGAACTCGCGCGCATCGAGGCCGAAGCCCGCGAGCGCTGGCCGCTTCTCGACTGCCTGATCGTGCATCGCGTCGGCCGCCTTGTGCCCGGCGACAACATCGTGCTCGTCATCACGCTTTCCGCACATCGGCACGCGGCTTTCGAGGCGGCGGAGTTCCTCATGGACTACCTCAAGACGACGGCCCCGTTCTGGAAGAGCGAGGAGAACGGAGAGCAGCGCCACTGGGTCGCCCCACGCGATTCCGACGACGCGGCAGCGGAGCGCTGGGTCAGGTAAGGCAGCATCCCTCGAACCGTTGGACCAGAATTGCGCGTGGGTTTGCATCCTTGCTTCATGAGCGTGAGATTTTAGGAGAAAGCGCCTTATCGAGACGTTAACGCAGACAAGTCATTGATTTATAATGCAAATTATGAGAGATGCGCGCGCCTCCGAGGCTGCGAAAGGCGCAGGCGCTGTTAACACATTATATTTAACGGACTTTTGCGCGTCCACTTGCGTCCAAAAATACAATCCATTAAACCTGCGGATCGAGGACATATTACTATTTATTTTCAAAGAGTTGGAGCCGCCTGTCGGCGTCCGGTCAAAAGCGCGGCGCTCATTCTTTAGCAACCTGCTAAGCAAGTTCAGGCCGGAAATAAATCTGTGAGCGGAGAAATTAACCATCCGGGGTTAACGCATCATCGACTTAGCAACGAATCATTCACCTGATGGCCCGGGCATTGCCATTCGCGGTTTGGGGGGCAGAAGCATGGGGCAAGCATGGCTCGGGTGCGTTGTCGTCAAAGTCCTGATCGTTGCGATCTTCACCGCCGGCGCTCCCATGAGCGTGGCGCAAGGTGCAGACGACGTCATCGTCCTCAACAACCGCGCTGTGCAACTCTACCGCCAAGGAAAATACGAGGAGGCGTTCGCGCTCGCGGAGAAAGCCGTCACGCTTGCCGAGCGGGTGTTCGGCAAGGAGCATCCCAACACGCTTTCCACCGTGAACAATCTCGCCCTCCTCTATAAGGCCCAGGGCCGCTATCAGGACGCGGAGCCGCTCTTTCGGCGCGCGCTCGAGGCCCGCGAGCGGTTGCTCGGCAAGGAGCATCCCAACACGCTTGGAAGCGTGAACAATCTCGCCGTCCTCTATGAGTTCGCTCTTACGCAGCCAGCCGCCGCTGCCCGAAACGGCCGACGAACTCTGCGCCGTCGCCCGCGACGTTCACGCCGATCAGAGCGACATCCACCTTGGCGCGCGCGCGACCGAAAGCGAGGTGAAACGCCTCAGCGCCAGCGGCGAGCTTGCCAAATATCGCATCGTGCATTTCGCAACGCATGGCGCACTTGCCGGTCAGATCAGCGGCAACAGCGAGCCGGAACTCATCCTGACCCCGCCCCCGTCGCCGAGCGCGGAGGATGACGGTTATCTCACCGCCTCGGAAATCGCCGCGTTGAAGCTCGATGCCGATTGGGTGATCCTGTCGGCCTGCAATACGGCCGCCGGCGGCGCCGAGGGAGCCGACGCGCTCTCGGGCCTCGCCCGCGCTTTCATTTACGCCCAGGCGCGCGCGCTACTCGTTTCGCATTGGGCGGTGAACTCGGAAGCAACCGTGAAGCTGATTACAGGGGCCATGGCCCGCCTTGCCGCCGATCCATCCATGGGCCGCGCAGAGGCGATGCGTCAATCGATGCTCGCCCTCATCGATAAAGGCGGCGCAGAGGCGCATCCGGCCTTCTGGGCGCCCTTCGTGGTCGTCGGGGAGGGCGGAGCCGTGAGATAGAACTGCGGCTGTTCAGACTGGCGAAGCCTGCCTCCTCAGCCAGTCGCATCGGCGGTTGTGCGGCTGCGGGTTTTCCGCGAGGCCTGCTTCTCCGCCTTTTCGTCTGCTTCCTTTTTTTTTGCTTCGGCGTCTTCGGCTTCCTTGGCGAGCCTCAATTCCCGCAATCTCGAGACCTTTTCGGATCGCTGCCGGGCAGCGAATTCGATATCCTGCCTTACGGCCTGATCGCGTTTCTGAAGACTGGCAAAGCGCTCCGCGGCCTTGGTCTTTGTCGTGGCAGCCATGAGGTTATCCTTCTGGTTGGCGCATGCGCGGCTGCAAAGGAAAGCGCAAGTTACGCGCTTCCCGAGCGAGCTTTGAAGAAAGCCCACTCTTAGAACATCCTCCTAAATCTGGTGTTGGATGAACCGGTTGGCAAGCACTTGCGGTTGTGCCGACGCGGTGCTTTCGTCTAGGGCTGCAGTAAAGCTTCCGTAATGTTTCGGCAGAGTTGGCCGCCGTTAGCTGAACAGAAGGCGATTTCCCGTGTTGAGCGCTATCATTATGCTCATCGAAATCCATGACAAAACGTATCGAGGACTATGCTCTTATTGGCGACTGCGAAAGCGCGGCTCTCGTCGCGCGCGATGGCTCGATTGACTGGCTGTGCTGGCCGCGTTTCGATTCCGGAGCGATGTTCGCGTCTCTGCTCGGGACCCCGGAGAACGGGCATTGGAGTATGTCTGCCGCCGGTGGCACCGCAACGAAGCGCCGATACCGCGACGGCACCCTGATCCTCGAGACCGATTTCGAAACGGCGAGCGGCGCCGCCACCCTCATCGACTTCATGCCTTTGCACCGGCAAGGCCCTCGCTCTCCTTGTCCGCCTCGTCCAGGGGCTTTCAGGCGAGGTCGAAATGGCGACCGAGTTCATGCTGCGGTTCGATTACGGCCTGATCGTTCCCTGGATCACGCGTATGGGCTGCAACGGCCTGCAGGCCACCGCCGGGCCGGACATGGTTGTCCTGCGCACGAATGTTTCCTTGAAAGCGCGCGGATACAAGCATTGCGGCGTTTTCGACATCCGGGCTGGCGAAACCGCCTGGTTCGTATTGAGCCATGGCAAATCGTTTGAGCCGCCCCCTCCCCCTGTCGATCCGCTGCAGGCGCTGGAGGAGACCGAAAAAGCGTGGCGGCACTGGTCGCAGCGCTGCACCTATAGCGGCCCTTACTCGCAGACGGTTCTCCGCTCCCTCATCACCTTGAAGGCGCTAACCTACCGTCCCACGGGCGGCATCGCCGCCGCCGCCACCACGTCCCTTCCCGAAGAGATCGGCGGCAGCCGTAACTGGGACTACCGCTATTGCTGGCTGCGCGACGCGACCTTCACGTTGCTGGCGCTGATGAACTCCGGTTACTGGCACGAAGCGGGAGAGTGGCGGATATGGCTTCGCCGCGCGGTGGCCGGCAGCCCTCAGCAAGTTCAGATCGTGTATGGGCTCGCGGGTGAGCGCCGTCTCGTGGAGAGCACCATCCCGTGGCTTTGCGGCTATGAAAATTCAAAGCCTGTGCGCATCGGCAACGCGGCCGCGGATCAACTGCAGCTCGATATCTTCGGCGAGGTGATGGATGCGCTGTTCCAATGGAACGAGGGCCGCCCCGATCCTGAACATGAAGCCTGGCCTGTCGCGCTCACCCTTATCGAACATCTCGAAAAGATATGGCGGCTGCCGGACGAGGGCCTGTGGGAGGTTCGCGGCGGCGCCCGGCACTTTACCCATTCCAAGGTGATGGCGTGGGTGGCGTTCGACCGCGTCATCAAAACCATAGAGCGCCACGGTCTGGAGGGACCGCTCGAGCGCTGGCGAAAGGTTCGCGATCAGATCCACGAGCAGGTTTGCGAGGAAGGCTTCGATAAGAACGCGGGCGCGTTCACCCAAAGTTACGGGTCCACCGCGTTGGACGCTAGCGCGCTTCTCATCCCCCTGGTGGGCTTTCTTCCGGCGAGCGATGCCCGCGTGCAGTCAACGGTTGAAGCCATTGGCAAGAGGCTCCGCATCGATGGCCTCATCCGCCGTTACGACACGGACAGGACGCAGGATGGAATCACAGGCAGCGAAGGCGCTTTCCTGGCCTGCTCATTCTGGTATGCCGACAATCTCCTCCTGCTCGGACGGCGCGACGAGGCGCAGGAGCTTTTCGAGTATCTTCTAACACTGTGCAACGACGTCGGCCTGCTGTCCGAGGAATATGATCCCGTGGCAGGGCGAATGCTGGGCAATTTTCCGCAGGCGTTTTCCCATGTGGCGCTGATCAATACGGCGCACAATCTCTCGCATTCGGCGAAGCCGGCAACGCAGCGCCCGGCGAAAGAGGCAGGCGCGCCGAGGCCTGGTTAGTAACTTCGCGCCCGGCGTGGGCGACCTGACCGATGGCGTCGACACCGTAGTAGAGACCGTCTGGAGCGCTGCCAGCAATCCCGCCCCGCTCCTTGGCCGATACCGGTTCATAGGAGCAAAGCGGATCGAGGGGCTGCTGGCGGGCGGCTCCGTCATCGTTGACGACGTGGTGACGGACCCTCGCTTCGCAACGGACGAAGGCGCGCAGGCTGCTCATCGGGCTTTTGGCGCGCGGTCATCGATCAATGTGCCTCTCTTACGGGATGGGCGTCCGCGTGCACTCCTGTTCATTACGGATGCGAAGCCCCCGCGCCTGGACCGAGGCCGAGGTTGCTCTCGCGGGTGAAACTCTTGAGCGGGCCTGGCAAGCGGTCGAAAGAGCGCGTGCCGAGGAGGAACTCAGACTAACGACAGAGCGCTTCGAGCTGGCGCTGACAGGATCCCCGATCGTCGTTTTCTGCCAGGACCTCGACCTCAGATATACATGGATTTGCAATCCCGCCCTTGGCTACGAAGCGTCCGAGGTTATTGGAAAATTCGACTCCGATATTTTTGAGCGCGCGGAAGATGCTGCGGCAACCGAGGCGTTTAAGCGGGACGTGATAAGGACGGGTCTCAGCAAGCGGGGGGAGGTTCGCATTCACGCGGACGGTGTCGATCGCTACTGCGATCTGCTCGTCGACGCCATGCGCGATAGCTTGGGACATATAACAGGCGTCAGGTGCGCCGCCATCGACATCACCGAGCTCAAGCGCCAGGAAGAGCATATCCGCCTCCTGATGCGCGAGGTGAACCACCGTTCGAAGAACATGCTGACCCTGGTTCAGGCCGTGGCGCGGCAGACGGCATCGAAAAAGCCAGGTGACTTTCTTGGCCGGTTCGACGAACGAATCCGCGCTCTCGCCGCAAGCCAGGATCTTGTCATCAAGAGTGAGTGGAGAGGCGTGGATCTCGATGAGCTTATCCGTTCGCAACTCTCCCCCTTCAAAGACCTTATCAGCACGCGGATCGTATTGAACGGGCCTTCCCTCTTCATCTCCGCGTCTGCGGCGCAGACCATCGGCATGGCGCTGCACGAACTCGCCACGAATGCGGGCAAATACGGAGCCCTTTCAAACGATGATGGTCATATCGATGTGTCCTGGCATCTCGGCGGCCGCAATGACGAAGGCAACGGCGGTTTCGTAATGAGCTGGACCGAGCGGGGCGGCCCTCCCGTTGCCGTCCCGACGCATCGCGGGTTCGGAACCACCTTGATATCGCGCATCGTTGAAGTGAGCCTGAACGCCAAGGTCGACCTCGATTATCCGGTCACCGGCTTGTCCTGGCAGCTGACGTGCAACGCGGATGAAGTTCTGGATGCTGCCGCCGGCCGCTAGGCAGGCTTTCCGCGGTCGCCTGACCTAAGAAGGCATTCGTCTGGTTGCCAACGAAGGAAGATGAGATTAAGCCGCTTCATCTTCGGCTGGAGAAGGCCGTGGATCTGGATAGGGGGACGCCTCGCGGCGCCTCACTATAAGTATTTTCTGAATCCATATCGTGTGTGGCCGGGCGGAAAGTCCCTAAAGGCGGTAAATTCTTCGTACCCCATCTTTCTGTAAAAGCCTTCCGCTTGCCAGCTTTGCGTCCAGCAATAGATGCCCGTGAGTTTCAACTCGCGGGCTTTGTCTTCGGCCTCTTTCATCAAGCGACTGCCTAAACCTGATTTGCGAGCTTTATCAGAAACCCATAACAGGTCTATGTAAAGCCAGCTCCAGAATGTCTTGCCGATAAAACCGCCAACCAGTTTGTCTCCCGAATAGGCCAATAAGGAAAAAGGCTCATCCTCGTATAAGGGTGCGCCGATTTCCAGGGTGTGCTGGGTCAATCCTTCGACTGTTATTCTTTCCTCTGTCTCAGTGAACTTGCGGCAGAAAATATCTATGTGATTCATTGGCGCAGCTCTAGCTAGTCCCCCGAGTCATTGGAACTATAGCCTTTTGAGCTTAATGCGGGCGTCTGCGGTTGTGAATTGCCAGTCGGCTTTGGCGTGATGGGTGTTGCGATTGTCCTGCCATGCGGCGACTTCGCTGATCAGGGTTTGTTTGTCGGGGATGCGGCGATCGAGACACTGGGTTGAGAGAACGCCAAGTTCGGATTCGGCCATGTCGAGCCAGCTGCCGTGCTTGGGTGTGTAATGCCATTCGAACCGTTCGACGAGGCGGCGCGCTTCGGACGGCGAAAAGGCCTCGTAGAGCGAAGCAGGTTTGTGGGTGCTGAGATTATCCTGCACGAGCACGATTTTTGCCGCGCCGGGAAAATGCATGTCTGACAAGTCTTTGAGCGCGTGAGCGTAATCGATTGCGGCGTGGCGGTCGGTGACCTTGACGTGACGCCAGCCTTCCAGCGGCGCGAACATCATGAAAAGATTGGCCACGCCGCCCCGCTCGTATTCGTAATCGTGACGCGCCTTACGTCCGGGCTTGGCGTGAATCGGTTCGCGCGTTTCAATAATCATTTGCTTCGAGGTCTCGTCGAGGCACACCACTGGGCGCAGCGGATCGTGTGGCCGTTGATAGACTTCCAGCACGTCTTCCATATTGGCGACGAAGCCGGCGCTGGCCTCGGGCGCGATTACCCATTGCTGTTTGAGGTGCGGCTTGAGACTGTTTTTTTGAGCGTCCGTCCAATGGTGTTGTCGCTGGCTTTCTCGACGATGTTCAGTTCGACGACTTTCTCTTCGAGCAGGCTCAGAGTCCATCTGGCGTAGCCCGCCGGCGCAGGCCCACAAGCCAGCGCGATCAATTTCGCTTCCGCAGCGCCGTCGAAAATCCGGGGACGGGCGAACAACTTCTTTGGACATCCCCCAAGAAGAGGCATTCTCGCCGCGACGATGCGATACAATTTTTAGGGTAGGTTGTGGCCTACGCCGCAATGCGCGTCTCAGGCTGCGCGGCCTCGGTCGCCAGCTTTGGCTTCGGTTGCGGCTTTGCCGGGGCAAACACCCGCATGGCGATGAGGATCGTCGCCAGCGTCACACCGTAGGCAACCGCCTGCATGACGGACGGCCGGTCGTCATAGCCGACAAGAGTGTGCAGCACGCGCCCCAGCAGGCTGCTCGACGGCAGGAGCCAAGAGGTATCCCAGAGCGTGGTGCTCCACAGATTGAGGATATCGGCGCGATCGAGAAAGGCGACGCACTGCGAGGCCATGCCCGCCGCGAGGAATGCGATCAGCATGCTGGTCACGCTGAACAGATAGCGGGGCGGTATCTTCACGAGCCCCGCATAGGTCAACGCGCTCATCGCCGCTCCCGCCGCCAGACCAAGCATGCCGCCCGTGAACAGGGCCCAGCCGCTCGCTCCGTTCGCGATGACGACGCCGTAGAGGAAAAGCACAACCTCGGCGCCTTCGCGAAGAACCGCGATGGCGACGACAATGGCGAGCGCGGTCAGCGTCTTGCTGCCTGCCACAACCGCCTGTCCGGCGGCCGTAAGTTCCGCCGCCAACTCCCGCCCGTGCTGCGCCATCCAGACATTGTGCCAGCCGAGCATGATAACCGCCACGCCGAGAACGGAGGCGCTGAACACCTCCTGGCCCACCCCCTCGAGCGCGCTCGAAAGCGTGCCCGCAAAAACGGCTAGCAGAGACGCGCCGATCACGCCCGCAGCGATGCCGCCGAGAACGTACAAGGTGCGCGAGCGTACGCCCCTTGTCGCCGCAAGCACGATGCCGACGATCAGGCCGGCCTCGATAACCTCACGGAAGACGATAATTGCGGCGGCAAGCATTCATTCGCTCCTATTCGACAATAAGCACGCCCTGTGCCGTTGCGTCGTGAAATTCACCCCGGAATGGATACCGGCCCGCGGCAAGCGGCTTCAGCTTGATCGTAACCTTTCCTTTCGCGGTTACAATCTTTTCGGTACGCAGCGAGTCGCTATCGAACTCTTCGAAGCTGTCGTCTTCGTTCTTGAGCATGATCGCGATGTCTTTTCCGGCTGGCGCTTTGAGTTCGGGAGGATCGAACACATGGTCCTTCAGAGTTAGCCCGAGCGGGAATGCATCGTCCGCCCGCACGCTTGCGGGGACAAAGGCGAAAGCTGCGGCAAGAAGTAATATCAAGAAGCGGATGAATGGCATTATAAGCGTGTTCGTTCTCTAGGCGCCGCAACCCTTCCCAAACATTATCTGTTGTTGAGTTCTCTATCCCGGCACACTGGATAGAAGAAAAGACCGCCAACATTGAAATTTTTTAGTGTCACAGGACGAAGAGTGCAATATTTTTCTTTTTGAATTAGAGCAGTTCTAAAGTCTATCGCCCCTCCGGCAGCCTCGCCATTTTCTTCCGCGCCACAGCAATATTGCCTCTGGCTTATGGATCAGGGGCGCCCCGGCGTCTTCTCAAATGCGGCGCGCCAACCGACCTCACCCCAAAATAATGCGGCTATTTTCCGCGGCAGTGCTATAAGTCGGGGCCCTTGGCGGAGCGAGCCTGGCAAGCGAGCTGTTATGCCTGTTCGGGAGGACCAAATTCATGTTCATCGAGCTTCACGATACCGGTGGGAACATCACGCTGATTTGCGTCGAGGATATTCAGCGCGTGCGAAAAGGCGCTCACGGCGGCTCCGACATCTTCATGAACGAACTTGAAGGCTGGGTCCAGGTAGCCGAAAGCGTCGCGGCGGTTCGCGATCTCATTATCAAGACGGGCGATATCGTTACAGCTTCGCAAAAAGTTGAAGGCAGCGCGAAGCCCATCCGGCTGCAGCCCCTCGATAACCCGCGCGACAAGGATTAGCAAAACCCGCCCGCGGGGACAGACGGACGGGTTTTGCCTGCGTACTTGAAAGTTTACCCGTTCCAGCCGCCGTGATGATGGCCCCATCCGCCGCCGTGATGTCCCATCGCCATATGAACCAGGAAACGGAGGCGGTGCTTCTGATCGTCGCTCAGCGACTGATAAAGCGGCTCGGCAACGTCCGCCAGCTTCCTGAGATCGGCGGCCCGCTGTGTCATGGCATCGGCACGCGCCCTGATACGCGCGATCGCATCCACCTTCTCATCCTTCGCGCGGTCTTTCCATTCGCCCATGCGCTCCTGCCGGGCCTTGGCCATCTCTCGAATGACTTGCTCGACTGCGGGCCACTTCTTCTCCTGATCGGGCGTAAGTTGCAGACCGGCCTTAAGCGCCGCGATACGGGCGTCTGTGAACGCTTTCATATCTTCGGGGCTTGGCCGCCAGCGTTCCTCTGTGGCGCCTTGTGGACCGGGCGTCTCCTGCGCGTAGACCAGTGACGTGCTTACCAGGGCGAGGGCGGTCAGTCCGGCGATGATTGTCTTTCTCATGAAATCCTCCGCTTATGCGTAGTCTCTGGATAAGATCGAGGCGAACGCATAATCAAGCACTTCGGGCAATCAGATCTCACCTTATTTGTCTATGACTGTGGCAACTCAATCTTCTGCAATATCGCGGTGAACAATCGGGCAAGTTGCGCGCAAATCGTCCCGGCGAGGAACAGGCAAGTGACACGGTGTCGCTAAATTAACCTCCGGCAAAACGCAGGAAGATGATCTCGCTCTGCATTTTCATCAGTACACTGCTTTGATCGAGCGAGTGACTTTCACAAGCAAGTCTCTGAATCGCTTCACCGATTTGTAATCGGAATGACCTGAAAGGGCGCCCGCTAGAAATACAGTATTTATTAAAAACTATGTTTATCGGAATTGGTGGATTAGCTCTAATTCACGAATAGTGCTTTACCTCGGCCGGTACCGTTGTATTTTTGCCTCAATCTTAACGGAAAAAAGACTGTCGTATCTCCTCTGATCCAGATGGAAGGCTCATGTTCAGTTCGCCTGCCAAGGTAAAAGACAATCATTCGAAAATCCCAGCCTTAAAACTCTCCTCGAGCCTCCTTTCGACACGCACATGCGCCGGCATTCTGACCGCCTTCGCATTTTGCACATTCTCCGCGGCTCAAGCGTCCGACCTTCGACACGCAGCCCCAAAGCCAGATCGGCCAGTCCAGGCGGCAGAAACGGCGACGGTTCCGAGCTTCTCGGGGCTCGTTGAGCGGGTCGCTCCCGCCGTTGTCTCCATCCGGGTCAAGGCGAACCCCATGGCAATCGCGGCCCGCGAGGAGGACAGCGAAGATCAGCAATCGGAAAAGGATAACTCGTTCGACGGCGGGACGCCGCTGAAGCGCTTCGGCCCCCCTAACGGATTTGCGCCGCAATCGCCTTTTCCGCACCGCTCCCCCTCCCCAGGGCCTCACGACCGTGAGAAAGAGGCCGGACCCATGCAGCCTGTTCAAGGCCAGGGCTCCGGATTTTTCATCAGCTCCGACGGCTACATCGTCACCAACAATCATGTGGTCGAGGGCGCGATCAAGGTGGAGGTCGTTCGCGACACGGGCGACATCCTGGAAGCCAAGGTCGTGGGCACCGATCCCGGAACCGATCTCGCGCTCATCAAGGTGGATGACGGGAACTCATTTCCGGCAGTCGCGCTTGGCCATGCCGAGGCGAAGGTCGGCGACTGGGTAATCGCGCTCGGCAATCCGTTCGGCCTTGAAGGAACCGTGACCGCGGGCATCGTCTCGGCGCTTGGCCGCGACATCGGCATGGGCTCCTACGACAACTTCGTCCAGATCGACGCGCCCGTTAATCGCGGCAACTCGGGCGGCCCGACGTTCAACCAGGCCGGCGAAGTCATCGGTGTCAATACAGCCATTTTCTCGCCGACGGGCGGTTCGGTCGGCATTGCCTTCGCAATCCCCGCCAAGATGGTCGAGAACGTCGTCTCGCAACTCAAGGAAAAGGGCCATGTGACGCGCGGATGGCTCGGCGTTCAGGTTCAGCCGGTAACTCCTGAGCTTGCCGATGGTCTTGGCCTGAAGCCCGCGCGAGGCGCGCTGGTCTCGATCCCGGCGCCGGGCGGCCCTGCGGACGAAGCCGGGATACGCCGCGGCGACGTTATTCTCAAGATCAACGACGGCGACGTGAAAGACAGCCGCGAGCTTGCCAGGAGGATCGCCGTGATCCCGCCCGCATCCACGGTCAAGCTCACCGTCTTTCGCGACGAGAAACGTGAAATCGTCGAGGCTAAACTGACGGAATTGCCGGATGACGACAAGGCCCCGGCCTTCGGCAAAGGCCAATTCCCGCAAGCCGAAATCGGAGCGCTTGGCTTGAGCGTCTCCCCCGCCATGGATGGCCCGGGAGGTCCAGGCGGGCTTGCCATCGTTGGCGTAAGGCCGGACGGCAGGGCCGCGGATGCCGGCCTTGTTCGTGGCGACATTCTTCTGACCGCCAACGGGGCCGACTGTCTCAGCCCCGATGCTCTCGAGAAGGCTCTCCGCGCCGCGAAAGCCGCCGGGAAAAAGCACGCACTGACCCTCGTGCAGCGCGGTGGCACCCAGGTTTACGTAGCGTTGCCGACCGACATGAGTTGAGGTAGCTTCTCCTTAAAAGCGGATATCGACACGAAACCCCGTCACTCTGGCGGGGTTTCTTTTTGCGATGGCTCGGACGCAAAGGAGAAGCCATGACCACAGCCGTCATTACCCTGATCGGAGGCCCCACCGCTCTCATTGAAGTTGACGGCTTCCGCCTCCTCACCGATCCGACATTCGACGATCCCGGCGACGGCTTTCGAGCTATGAAAGTGCCGGACGGGCGATGCGCGGCGCGGCAGAGGCAGCTCTACGAACAGCGCTTGCACCGGAGGGTGCGTCAGCCTAAACCTTAGCCCTGCATCGAGGGAACTGCACCAATGCCAAAGATCACGCCTCATGAAGCGCTCATTTATATCATGATCACCACGGCGGCGGCTGACCGTCAGATTTCGGATCGTGAACTCGAACGCATCGCGGAGATCGTGCGGCACCTGCCCGTCTTCATGGGCTATGACGTGAACAACCTTGCAAATACGGCGGAACGGTGCGGCGACCTCCTCAGCAATGAGGAAGGGCTGGACGACATGCTTGAGCTGGTTGCGGCCGCCTTGCCGAAAAAGCTGCATGAGACGGCTTATGCCTTGGCCGTAGAGGTCGCGGCGGCCGACTTGAAAGTGCCCGATGAGGAAATTCGGCTTCTCGAGCTTCTTCGCGATGCGCTTAACCTCGACAAGCTCGTGACGGCGGCGATCGAACGAAGCGCGAGAGCGCGGCACCAGACGCTCTAGCAACCGGCCAGGCGACGGACAAGGACAAGCTCTTTGGTCACAATAATATTTTCGTCGCGGGCGCGAGCGTCGACCATGGCTCTGTGCATCCGGGCGACCATCTCCCGCTCGTTCCGCCGCAGCGGTTCAAATTGAGCTTCGACTATGGGCTGACGGATGCCTGGAAGGTTGGCGCGGACCTGGTTTGTGCAAGCGGCCAATATTTCTTCGGTGACGAAAGCAATCAGAACCAGCAGCTTCCGGGATATGGCGTGGTCAACTTCCGCACGTCCTGCAAGGTGCAAAAAGGCGTGGTTATTTATGGCCTGATCAACAATCTGTTCGATCACAAATACGCCACCTATGGAGCGTTTTACGACACGGGCATATACAACGTATCAGGAAATTCTTCGGCGCCAAATCTGACCAATACCGACACGATCACGCCCGCGCAGCCTTTATCCATTTACGGGGGCTTGAAGGTTAGCTTCTAAGCGAAGCCCGCCGGATGCTTCAGCGGATCGCCCGCATCGAACCGCCATCTTGTTCCTCAGCGCCTGCCGAACCACGGCATGCACATCAAAACTGTAGCCTAATGCCTGTCGCCACGGTGGTCTGGCTGTTGTTCAGATAGCCGGCGGAAAGTCCGCCATCGAGTGCCGAGTAATTAATGCCGCCATACACATCGAAGTGCTTGTTGAAGCGGTAATCGATGACGAATGAGCCGTCGTTATAAAAGCCGGACGTATTCGCCGCCGTCTGGATCGTGCCGGCGGCCGGTCTGTTCACTGTGCCGAGATAGGAGTTTTGCTCGATGTGATAATAAGCGCCGGTAAAGCTCCAACCCGAGGGCAGTTCGAGCTTCGCGCCGGTCCAGGCGAGCTGCAGCACCTTATCGGTTTGATAGGGGTTGAGCGTGACGGCAGAAATGAGGTAACCGCCAACTGTGGTCTGGCCGACGATATTAGCCGGGTTCTTGTCCGGGTTGGCAAACGAGATATTTTCGTAGCCGCCGTAGAAGGTGAGCTTGGCAGCTGCCGCGGCATCCTTGAAGCCGCCACCGAACTCATAGGTATATTTCCCCTGCACCGACCAGGACTCGTTATCCGAGATGACCGCTTTCAGTGTTGTCGCGCTCGCCGCCGAGGACGACACCACGTCACTCTCATTTTGGTAAATCGCATCGACCGTAAAGCCGCGATAGCCGGCACCCAAGTCGAAACCGTAAGCCTGGCCGAAAATTCCGGTGTCCGGCCCGCCACCGGTGTACATCGCCCCGGCATGCACAGGGCCATATTGATAGGTATATTTCACAGAATCGTTCCAGCGTGCGGCCTCTGTGTCTCCGGCGCCGGAAAAGCTGGCAGAATAGCCGATAATCCCAAAGGCATACGAGAGGCCCTGCGGATCGTATTCGTCGAACGCCTCGTACTGAAACGACCGCTGCCGCCCCACCGTTACAGTGCCGTAGCTGGGATTACTCACGCCAGCAAACACTTCGCCGTTGAAGGCCTGCCCTGCCCGGTTTGAGTCTCCGTTCGCGGTCTGATTGGGCAAAGGTACGCCGTAATTCCTTAAGAGCGACGCAGGGCCATTGGCGAGCTCTCCCGAAAGCGGGTTGAAGTCGGTCGCCACCTTCCCGACGGCTTGCCAGCCGGCGCCGATGTCCTCTGCGATCTTCAAACCGATATTTGTCCGCGAAAGCGCGTCCGCCGCAAGAGACGAGATCGTGTTGTTTGCATTCTTCGCGTTCCAGATGTTGTATTCGAGCACCTGGGGGAAGGAGCCGCCAGAGGGCACGCCATGGCTCTGATAGGCGTAGCCGACGTCGATGTTGCCGTAGAGAGTGACGCCGTGCCAGGTCATCGTATCCGGCGGCGGATCCTTGAGGCCGCCGGTATCCAGATCTCCTGCATAAACAGGCGCAGCGAGCCCCGTCAGGGCGAGGGTGAGCGCTAAAGTCCTAATCATTCTATGCCTCTACGGGCTAAATTGATTTCGATCTATAGATTCACTGATTTAAAAGGAGGGTACAAGTGCAAGTAGGCCACGCCACCTGAAATATACTCTTTCAACGCCCCAGTAAGAAACGTTCCACTCAACGACCCAACTTTTCAGAAACGGCCTGATGCGCCGAAATTCGACGCCGCCCGCGGCGACCCGGCGACACCCCGGAAAATGCGGCTCAGGGGCTGCGTGAAAACGATCGAAAAGTCACTGGCCGGAGTGGGAATTCCCGGTTCCACTATTGATGGGCGCGCCTGGCTCTCCTATCACCGCATTATAGAGTTCAAGACCCATGTCATAATTGAGTGATTTAAGTTTATCGCGGCCGAAGGTTACGGACTCGTAATCACGCTCATCCGCCTCGGGATGGGGAGATATGAGCAGCACCTTACCCTTGCCGAAATCATAGGTAATCGCGGCGGCATCGCCGGCATTCATTCCGGTTTCGTTGCTTGTTTCTTTATAGGTCGCCAGAACCTTGAGATTCCAGTTCCGGTACATCTTCTTATCCGGCTCAAATTTGGGCCCATCATAAAAATAGAGGTAGCGCTCCTGGCCTTTCCAATCGAGTTTCACCGCCTGGCCTACTTTTTTATACTCCTCTGGCGCTGGATCAGTGATTTCACCGCGAAAGATGTTCAAGCCCTTTTTATCGGCAATATCCGCGCCGAGGCAATGACCAATGTAAATGCCACCTTCTTCAACATGTTTTCGGATGAACTTATCTGCCTTCAACTTCTGCAACTGAGGAATTGTTTTGTCATAGTCATAGCCGCCCGGAACAACCAGCACGTCACCCGGCTTCAGTTGCTTCATCATTTCCCGTGGATTCACGATCATGGCCGGCTTCGGCGGCGTGGCGCTCGCGAGCATTTTTTCAACGAGGGGCGCACAGCGGGGGCAATTGCCATCCGCG
Source organism: uncultured Alphaproteobacteria bacterium (assembly GCA_963829495.1). Lineage (GTDB taxonomy): Bacteria > Pseudomonadota > Alphaproteobacteria > Rhizobiales > Rhodomicrobiaceae > Rhodomicrobium. Next base: position 21,386 of record CAWHIT010000017.1, on the reverse strand, counting down.
TTCAGTATAAAAATCCGTCGCTCGCCAGAAGCCGCGAAAGAGAAACTCATAAGCGATAAGAATATCAATACGCGCACAGCTTGCAATGAAAGCGTGGGCGCCATCTGTGTCAACAACAGCAATCTGTACGATCCTTCCCTGGCCTGCCTCCCAAAAGCGCCTGTTCGCAGCGGGCGCTAAAAAGGCGCGTATCCCTCGCGAGTTTGACGCACTTTTGAATGGAGAAGAAGCGTCATGTGGTCTCCAAAGCGCTCCATTTCGAGAGGTTTGCAACCTATTCGACCCGCACGACAGCAGCGCGCCGCGCGATCCGCGCATTCGTCCTTGAGTAGCCGAAGTAAATCACCATCCCGACAACGAGCCAGCCGATAAGCCTGTACCAGGTCGCGATGTCGAGTGAGACCATCATGGCGAGGCAGACGAGGATGCCGGCGATGGGCACCCACGGCACAAGCGGCACGCGATAGCTTCGCTCCAGCCCGGGATGCGTCTTGCGAAGCACCATGACGCCCGCGCAAACGATTATGAACGCAAGCAGCGTGCCGATGGACGTCATGTGCCCCAGGATCTGAATAGGCACGAGTGCGCCCATCAAGCCGGTGCCGAACATGAAGATGACGTTCGAGATCCACGGCGTGTGCCACCTTGGATGGAGCGTGGAAAAAACCTTCGGCAGGAACCCGTCGCGCGACATGGAATAGAAGACGCGGCTTTGTCCGAGGAGCATGACGAGGATCACGGTCGTAAAGCCGCAGATGACGCCGATGGTGGTCGCGGTTCGAAGCCACGGGAACGGCGTCTGGTTGATGGCGGTCACCACGGGGTGGGCGTCGTTGTGCAGGTCCTTGTAATAGACGAGCCCCGTCAGCACGAAGCCGAAGGCGATGTAGAGCACCGTGCAGATGACGAGCGACCCGAGGATGCCGATCGGCATGTCGCGCTGCGGATTTTTTGCCTCCTGCGCCGCCGTCGAAACCGCGTCGAAGCCGATATAGGCGAAGAAGATGACGCCCGCGCCGCGCAAAATGCCCGACCATCCATATTCGCCGAATATGCCGGTATTTTCGGGGATGAACGGAACGTAGTTCTGGGCCTTGATGTAGAAAACTCCGGCCCCGACGACGGCAAGAACAACGGCCACCTTGATGACCACAATGATGGAATTGACGCGCGCCGACTCCTGAATGCCGCGGATCAGAAGGGCCGAGGTGATGGCGATGATAAACATTGCAGGCAGATTGATGATGCCGTGAACGGTGCTGCCGTCCGCGAGGGTTGCGGTCTCAAAGGGCGACAAGGTCCACTGCGCGGGAAGATTGATCCCGAAGTCCCGGAAAAGAGACGTCACATATCGCGACCAGCTCACCGCAACGGTGCCTGCGCCGACGGCGTATTCGAGCACCAGGCTCCAGCCGATGACCCAGCCGACGAGTTCGCCGAGCGTGGCGTAGGCGTAGGTGTAGGCGCTGCCCGAAACGGGGATCATGCTCGAGAGCTCGGAGTAGCACATGCCCGCAAAGGCGCAGCCCAAAGCGGCAATCATGAAACTGATGACAACGGCCGGGCCTGCATTATCGGCCGCCGCGATGCCCGTCAGCGAAAACAGGCCCGCGCCGATGATAGCGCCGATGCCGAGCGTGATAAGGCTCCAGGGACCGAGCGCGCGCTTGAGCCCGTGTTGTCCGTCCGCTTCTCTTTGAAGCTCTGGGATCCCCTTGCGGTCGAACACGGAACCCGCCTTCAGTTATTGCACGCTCGCTTGTCTCGGCTTGCGACATCCAGCGCCTCCTTTGCCGCGTGAGCCTCATCCCGCGGGCTCTAACAAGTTTTGGGTGCCTCAAGCCGGCGCTGCTTTTAGACTTAGGTCTAAAGATACGGTCCTGTACAGCGCAAAAGCCGTCAAGCGCTCGCTCCCAAGATCAGGTCCACTCAAGACAAACCGTGCATCATGGATGCACATGCTCTCCGCAAATTGAATATCCGAGGGCAAATGAACTCGCAAATGGTTCACACCACTCAGGTACATTTAGAAAATGGACGAGCCCAAGAAGCAAACGGAAGTCTTTTCGTTGCAGCTCCAGGTAGGTAAAGCTGCGGCGTTCAAGAAGTTAGCGGCGGCTATGGGCGGGAACCTGCGGAGCGAGTTTCTCGTCGATGAGGCTCTAATCGAGGCGGGTCTTTTGCCACAAGACGAAGCTGATGCGCATCGTCTCCGTGAAAGACTGATCCGCCGTTCCTGGAACCAGAATTACGCTAAGCTCCCCTAGCGGACATTACGGCGGAGACAGCCCGCCAACTCTGTGCGACGCGGATTGATGACGACATGAAAAGTACACGGCTCTTTTCAAATCTAATACAATTCATCCAACCTTTGGGCGTCGAGTCAAACTTCGGCTAACTTACACACTGGCGCGGTCTACTCCGTGCCGCAGCCCAACATCCTCAGTTCCTCCTCATATCTCCTTCCCTTGGACGAAACTTCCGCCCCAGCTTGACCATTTGGGTTGAAACTGTTCGCTTGGGTAAGCAAGCTGCGCCACCCCAGAAAGAGTGGCGCAGTTGTAGATGGTCTGGTGGCCTAAGCTTCAAGCTGGGCGTCGAGCGTGATCTCGGCCCTCAGAAGCTTGGAAACGGGGCAGCCCGCCTTGGCGGCTTGGGCGGCTTCGTCAAAATCGGCCTGGCTCGCGCCGGGCACCTTCGCGCGAAGCGTCAGATGGACGGCGGTGATCGCGAAGCTGCCGACTTTCTGCTCGAGCGTCACATCGGCCTTGGTCGCGATCCTTTCCGCGATCAGCCCCGCCTTCTGAAGCTCGACCGAGAGCGCCATCGAGAAGCACCCGGCATGCGCCGCGGCGATCAACTCCTCGGGGTTCGTGCCGGCGCCATGCTCGAAGCGGGTCTTGAAGGAGTATTGCGTGTCGGACAGGACGCCGCTTTCGGTGCTGATCGTTCCATTGCCGGATCTCAGGTCTCCGGTCCAGACGGCATTTGCAGAGCGCTTCATGGTCATCTCCTCTTAAAGTTCCTTAGCCTGATGATCTATAACGGAGCCGTGCCCCTTTTTCGAGCGCGGAACCGGCGAACAGCAGCCGCTTGTTCCCCATATCTTGTAATCCGGCGCCGCGTGTACAAAGTGCTGGCTGCATTGAGCCGGAAACATTTTGTCGGGAAAGCCGCCATGCCTTCAAGCCATCTTCAATATTTGCCGATCCCTTGGCCAGTCTATGCAGTTCTGCTTGGCGCGCTCGCCATCGTCGCGGCGCTGATCCAGATCGGGCTGATCCGCTATGTGTATGCGCGTCTCGGCATCTCGCCAATGGCCGCGCTGCTTCTGCTTCTCGCAAGCCTGTTCGGCTCCTACGTCAACATTCCGATTGCGCAACTCCCGGGGGACACCTCCGTCGTCGGGGAACGCGTCGACTTCTTCGGCTTTGAATACGTCGTGCCGGCGGAGGTCGACTGGCCGGGCACGATCATCGCCATCAATCTAGGCGGGGCGGTCATACCCATTGCGCTTTCCCTTTATCTTCTCTTCAAGAACAACATCTGGCTCCCGGCTCTTATCGCGACGGCGGTTGTGAGCGCGGTCTGCTATGCGGTGGCGGAGCCGGTGCGCGGCGCAGGCATCGCGATCCCGCTGTTCATTCCGCCGGTCGTGGCCTGCGGCGTATCCTGCATCGTGGCCTGGAGCCGGGCCGCGCCCGTCGCCTATGTGAGCGGCAGCCTCGGCACGCTGATCGGGGCGGATCTCATGAACTTTGGCGCTATACGCGATCTCGGCACGCCCGTCGCCTCGATTGGCGGCGCGGGAACTTTCGACGGCATTTTTGTAACGGGCATTGGCGCTGTGGTGCTTGCGGCCCTGATCGGCGCGATCACCGAACGGCGGGCGCACCCGGCTTGACGGCCTCACCTTGAAAAAGCCGGCGCGCCTCAGACGGGGACCTCCGCAAAAACCTGTCACTCGCTGAGGCTCAGAGGCCGCCTGACGCCCATGCTGTCAATGCATATCGCCTGTCACGAAATGGCGGCCGCTTTCCCGCTCGTACCCCTCTTCGATAAGCGAATCATATTCGGTCAGCGCGTTCCGGATGAAGCTGACCATGGCAAGCCACGCCGCCGTTTCGGGGGGCGGCTTGGTGCAGACCAGGGCGGTCCATAACGTGGTCTCCGATGGCGTCTCGTGGATAATCAAGAATTCAGCTTTGACCGATCCGCAGAATCCAAATTGGCTGTCCCTGCACTATTTGGGGCGGGAGCATCTCCATGAGACGCATTTTGGTCACCCTCGCAATTTTCGCAGTAGCCTCATCTGCTTTTGCCGAGTGCCCAACCGAAGAGACGGTCACCGCATTTGGCTCCACCTTCAAGAGGGGCGGCCTTGTCGGCATGCTTCGCGACGATTCGAGGGATTGCGGCGCTCAGGATCAGCCCGCTTGGCTCGCCAAGATCAATGAGGCTGCTCCCGCCAAAGCCACCCCTCCGGGGCTTTCCTATTGCCGTGAGATTATTCAGAATAAAGATGCTCAATATGAATCCCAACGCCGCGATTGTATCTTCTGGTACGGGCATTCGATCGAGGTGCGCTAGCAAACTTCGCTGATTCGATCAGCGGAATATCATCCCGGGAGCCGCTCGCTCTACGCATTCCGCCAATCCCGTCGTCATGGCCGCCCTTGGAGGCGGCCATCCAGAAAAAATTCGGTATTCCAAGTTATAACTGGATGGCCGGGTCAAGCCCGGCCATGACGTTGGAGCGAAAATTCGCCAATGTTTTCATGGCTCTTCTGCTAGCAGAAACATGAGGTAATCAGATCCCGGAAAGGCGAAGCTTGTCCGGGATCATAACAGACGCCTACATTTTTGCGATCCCGGCTCGCGCTTCGCTTGGCCGGGAGGACAGAGAATGGAGGCCGGGGACGACGGAGGGTGGAATGCGTTGGTGCGTCCGCGAAATCCTGCTAAGGTCAAGCTAAATCTTCAGGCCGCAAACCCGTCACTCGCCGGAGGTTAGAGGCCGCCTGACGCCCCATTCTTTCAGAACGGCCTTCATATCGTCCGCCACGAAATGCCGGGCGCTTTCCTGTTCGTACCCCTCTTCGAGAAGCGAATCATACTCGGTCAGCGCGTGCCGGATGAAGCTGACCATCGAGAGCCAAGCCGCCGTTTCGGGAGACGCGTTGCGCAACCCAGGGCTGTCCATGGCGTGGTCTGCGATGGCGCTGAATTCGTGATCGGGGATTTCCGGCGCCATAAAGCGCAGCGCGTTTTCAATCTCTCTGCGGGTTGCCAATGGTACAACCTCTGTTCCTAAGACCGCCTCAAACTATCATGGGGAGAAGGCGAGGCAAAGTGCGGCCTTCACAGAATTGACATGCGCATGTAGTATCCCGCTCGTGTATGAGCGACGTCGTGCGAGCGTGGCCCCCAACTTAACGGCAATCGTTGAGGAAAGGTGACCGTGACGGCATCAGGAACGTCATTAGCATCTCCGCCGGATAACTTTCCGGCTCTCGTGCTCAACGCGGATTACCAGCCGCTGAGCTATTACCCTCTCTCCCTCTGGAATTGGCAAGAAACGATCAAGGCAGTGTTCCTTGACCGCGTGCATATCGTTTCCTTTTACGATCGCGTTGTCCGCAGCCCCACCTTCGAGATGAAGCTTCCGAGCGTCGTCTCGCTGAAAACATTCGTCAAGCCGGCGCTGTATCCCGCGTTCACGCGCTTTAATGTCTTCCTCAGGGATCGCTTTCAATGCCAATATTGTGGTTATCCCCACGATTTGACATTCGATCACGTGATCCCGCGTTCGCGAGGCGGCCTGACGCGCTGGGATAATGTCACGGCGGCTTGCGCGCCTTGCAATCTTCGCAAGGGCGGCAAGATGCCGGCGAAGGCGAAGATGTTTCCGGCTCAGGCGCCATACCGGCCGACCGTGCATGAATTGCATCGGAATGGGCGCTTCTTCCCGCCGAACTACCTGCACGAAAGCTGGCTCGACTATCTCTACTGGGATACCGAGCTCGAGCCGTAAAGCACATTGGCGCATCGCATTCGCGGTGCGCCTTCCTCTCCCGAACTGGCCCTTCATTAAGAACCGCATAAACGGCTCTTTTTCGAACTAAACTTGCAGGCTTGATTTATAATACTTCTAAAGCTCAGCTTTATAATATTTCTAAAGTACTGTGCCAGACTGTTGCTTTTTTGCGCCGGCAAATACGAGAAGGTAATATTTCGTTCCAGTTCAGAATGCCGGAAGGTTGACGCAGTCCCCCAATCAAGGCGTTTGCTTATGTAGCCCTCGCCGCGTGATTCGCGAGATGATCCAACGCGATGGGCAGCAGGATGGGGGATGCGATGACCGTCAACAACCAGACCCGCACATCGCGGGCCGCTCTGTGCGCCGCAACGAGTGCATTGAGTTTGATTGCGAGTTGCACCGCCTTCGCTGCCGACATGACGCCGAAAGAGCCCGCGGCGGTTGTCCGAACCCTCTGCAGCTAATTGGACCGGCTTCTACTTCGGCGGCCATGTGGGGTACGCGTGGGGGAACTCGGATTGGACCGCCAGTACAACCACCGCACCCCAGGAAACCTTCGCCTCGGGCTCTCTGTCTCTGGCGCAGCCCATCAACACCTTCAACGAAGCGGGAAGCTTCTTCGAAGGGTTCCAAGGCGGCTACAATTACAAGCTCCCGAACAATGTCGTCATCGGCGCGGAGGCGCGACACATCCTTCCCAAGCTTTCCGGATGTCCGAGGCTTGACCATTGGAGGCGTCTCGACGCTTGCCTCGCCCTCCGGCCCGGAAAGCTACAGCGAGACGGTGCTCATGTCCGGCACCGTGCGGGGCCGCCTCGGTTATGCCGCCGGGAACTGGCTCGTCTACGCGACGGGCGGCGTCGCCTGGACCTACGACAAGCTGTCGCTAAATCAATTGATCAGCGGAGCGGGCGAGGAGACGCATTTGTGGCGGTTGGGCTGGACGGCGGGAGCGGGCGTCGAGACGCCTTTCGCCCCTCATTGGACTGCGCGCCTCGAATATCTTTATACCGGCTACGGCAACAGCAGCGTGACCTTCCCTGCTGTGGGCCAGCGCTTCGACTCCGATCTGTCGCAGGAAGAAGTGCGTCTGGCTCTCAACTACCAGATCGGCGACGATGCGGCTGCCTCCGCGAAAGACCCCAAACCCGCAAAGGCGGAGTCCGACAGATTCGACTTTCACGGCCAGACGACATTCACCTGGCAAGGATATCCCCCCATCCGGTCGCCTTATCAGGGGCAATTTAGTCTGCCCGGCGGCGGCGAGGGCCGCGAGGTCGGGGACTTCACGCTCTTCGCCGGGGTGCGGCTGTGGAAGGGCGCCGAATTCTGGATCGACCCCGAGATCGATCAAGGCTTCGGTGTCGGAGACACGCGCGGGGCGGCCGGATATCCCAACGGCGAGTCCTACAAACTTGGCTCCGAGACGCCCTACGCGAGGGTACAACGTTACTTCGTACGGCAGACCATCGATCTCGGCGGCGAATCGGAGAAGGTGGAGGGCGGCATCAACGTGTTCGAGGGATCGCAGACCGCGAACCGGCTTGTCCTGACGGTCGGAAAGTTCGCCGTCACCGACCTCTTCGACACCAACCAATATGCGAACAACGCCAAAGCCGATTTCCTGAACTGGTCGCTCATCAATACGGGCACCTTCGACTATGCGGGCGACGCCTGGGGCTTCACCTACGGCGCGGCTCTCGAATGGTACCAGGGACGCTGGACGGTGCGCGCCGGCGTTTTCGACCTTTCAGCAACGCCCGCGGGCGGTAACAGCCCCGACGCCTACGGCCTTGATCCGACTTTCAGTCAACTCCAATACGTCGGGGAAATCGAGGAACGGCACGAGTTGTTGGGACAACCCGGCAAGGTCAAGGTCACCGGCTTCGTCAGCGTGGGCCGTGCTGGCCTGTTCCAGGACGCTATCGATCTCGCCCTGGCCACCAACCAGCCGGCAGACATCACGGCGGTTCGCAGCTGGCACGACCGGCCCGGCGTAAGTCTCAATATCGAGCAGCAGGTGACGAAGGACTTGGGCGTGTTCGCTCGCGCCGGATGGGCTGACGGGGCGGTCGAGCCGTGGGATTTTACCGACATCGACGGCACGGTGCAGCTAGGCGTTTCCTTCTCAGGCAAGCAATGGGGCAGGCCGGACGACAGGGTTGGTATTGCGGGCGTTATGAATAGTATCGCCCCCGTTCACCAGGAGTTTTTCAACCTTGGCGGCCTTGGCATTCTTGTCGGCGATGGAAAGTTACCCAATCCCGGCTTGGAGAAAATCATCGAGGCTTATTACAGCTACTCTTTGACCTCCGTGACGAAACTCACCTTCGACTATCAGTTCATCGACAATCCCGCCTACAATACAGACCGCGGACCGGTCAACCTTATCGCAGGCCGCATTCATTGGCAGTTCTAGCTTAATGAACTTCGGAAACTTTGCCCTCGAATGGATCGAGTTAGGCTGAATGCTTGACCGCATCTCAGGCGTTGAGGAAGTTTTTTGAGGAGTTCCTTGTTGCCGAGCGGCTTCCAGTCTTCGCGCGAAGCAAATTTCGCTCATCTTGGCCAATCTGGCCAACGGATGCATCTGGCTCCGCGTTTTGTCATCCCGGCCAAGCGAAGCGCGAGCCGGGATCGCAAAAATGTAGACGGTTCAATTTGTTACGATCCCGGGCTTTGCCTTTCCGGAACTTGATGACCCGGACGCCAGCAGAAGGAGCCATGAAAATATTGGCGAATTTTCGCTCCACTGTCATGGCCGGGCTTGACCCGGCCACCCAGTCATAACTTGAAATACCTTGCGATTTTCTGGATGGCCGCCTCTAAGGGCGGCCATGACGATGGAATTGGCGGAAACATCCTGGGTAATCAAGTTCCGGGAAGGCGGCCAAGCCCCTCTGGACAAAAACAGCCGATGAAATCTTCGAAAAGCTGAACCTTGTGAATGAGTTAATGCACTAGCCCCCGGTAAGCCCCATAATAGGCGTCTTACCATTGAGGACACCCGCCATGCCCCAGTACGGCCTGGATCTGGCCCTCTACAATTTTCTGCCGGTGCTGTTCACCGCCGTGGCCCTGTCCTGCATCGCTCGCCTTGCCCGCACCCTGGCGGCGGCGAGCGAGCCCATGGCCCTGCTGGGGGCGGCGCTGGTGGTGCTGGCAGGCCTGTGCAAGGCCCTCTGGAAACTGATCCTGGCTCTGGGCGGCCCGGACCTGCCTTGGCTGGCCAATGCCCTGTTCCCGCTGATGGCGCCGGGCTTCACCCTGCTGGCCCTGGCCATGTGGCATGCCCAGCGCAAGACCTTCGGCCCGCCCCAGCGGCCCTGGCTCATGCCCCTGGCGCTGATCGGCCTTAGCTACGGCATCGCCGCGCTGCGTAGCTGGGGGTTGGCCGTGGAACGGGGCTGGTTCCTGCCCCTCATGACGCTCGCCAGCCTGGCGAATCTCACGCTGACGGCCCTGTTGCTGCGGGAGACCTGGCGCCGCGGGGCCTTGTGGCTAGCGCCCCTGTTCCTGGTGAACCTGGCCATGGTGTTCGCCTTGCAACGCATCGCCCGCATCGAGCCCAAGACCCTGTCCCTGCACTGGCTGGAGCAGAGCCTCACCGCCCTGGGCGCCGGGGCCTTCGCGCTCGGCGCCTGCCTGCTGTACCGGCGGGCGCGCCGGGGGCTGGCCAGGGCGGCACAGACCTAACCCCGACTGAATCCCCACCCTGCACATGACTTCGGTGCACTCGGTCTCATGACGAGCACTCGCCACACGCCTTGAACGCTAACTCGATCCGCCCGCCCTTCAAGCCGAATGGCGTGTGCAAAAATGCACAGCCCACAACCAGATGACGGTCTACTCATAATAAGAAGGTCGAAATAGATCGACTTCCCAACCCGAGGAGATCGACATGTCACTTAATCTTTCCAAGAGGTTCTTGATGTTTTCAGCAAGCATTTTGCTTGTCGCATCATCCGTAACTTACTCGGATGCAAGACCTCATGGAAACCAGCCGCCTCAAACGTCTACCTATTACCATTCGGAATACAATGGCACGCGCGATTGGGATAGCTCCTGTTTTCGTTCTGCAGGCCTACCGGATATGTACGCGTGCAGCTCACACGGCGGCTGACGCCAAACTCCACCGCGCCTTCTATGGCGCGGCTTCTTTTGTCACAGACGAGAAATATCACCGGCCAGCTTTCCCCGCTCGGTCAAAGTGCGCAAGATACCCTTCGGAATGACCGGCGCTCACATCATCCCCGATGCCGGAAATCGCGTTCACGGCGGAAACAGGCACCCGGTCCGGATTGCGGCTGGCGCACCCTCATGGGGTACTGACCGTACGTTAACGCATAGGAGCCTCAACCCAACCTATTGATCATAGTCAAGGTCTAGGTCACGCTTTCAGCACATGGTTGATGACGTGAGATTTGCTACCGAAGGCTTCACCCCCGGGGCTCAGTCTAACGCCGGTCCCACTCTTCTAGCCTTTGTAGGACCAAGCAAAAGGAGAATGACCATGTCAACCTGGCTTCCGAAAGCTAACGCGATAAACGACACAGATCTGAAAACCCTTGAGGGATTGGGTTTTGAATGGATCGAAGCCGATGAAGAACTCAGGACCAGTACAGGTGACTGCATCCTGTTGGGGTTCTACGTTCACCCGGTCTCATGCGCGCCCTTTGCTGCAATCGTCGCCAAAGACCCTGATTCCATAATCGGGAAAAAGTATCTCTACTACTGCGAGGCTCGTCAAAGCGTGGATGAGAGCCTCGTTATTACAGCTCAGATCTGACGCACGCAGTCGGAATTGAAGGCTGTTGAGGGGATCGGCATTCGTTCGATCCCTTTTTCAGCTTTTGTTCGCGAGGAGTTCCGCCGCGGCTTCGGCGAGCCTCGGATCGAGGGGCTTCGGCGACAGATCCACACCCTGTCCCAGACGGTCGATCAGGATGCTGAACACCGCAAGCCTCGCGTAATTCTTGTGGTTCGCCGGGATGAGATACCAGGGCGCGTGCTCGGTCGAGGTTTTCTCCATCATCTCCTCGATGGCCTCGGTGTACTCTTTCCAGCTGTTGCGATTGCGAAAATCCTCGTAGGAGAGTTTCCAGCGTTTTAGGGGATTGGTCAGCCGGTCCTTGAACCGCTTGGCCTGCTCCTCCGCTGTAATGTGCAAGAAGATCTTCGCGATGTGCGCGCCATCGTCGAGCAGCATGCGCTCGAATTCGTTGATCTCGCGGTAGGCACGCTTCCACTCGGCCTTGGTTGCGAACCCCTCAACGCGCTCAACCAGCACGCGTCCATACCACGACCTGTCGAACACAACGATCTGGCCGTGTTCGGGCAGTCTCTCCCAGAAGCGCTGCAGATAGTGCTGGCTCTTCTGATGCGGCGTCGGCGCGGCGATGGGATGCACCTTGAAACTTCGGGGGTCGAGCGTCCAGCCAAGCCTGCGGACGATACCGCCCTTCCCCGCCGTGTCCCGCCCCTCCAAAACGATAACCGCGTGCTCGCGCGTGCCGAGATAAGCCTGCTGGATCGATTGCAGCCTGGACTGCAACGGCTTCATCGTCTTCTCGTATTCGTCGAGGTCCACTTTCGGGAAATGATCAATCGAAGAGAGCGATGGCCGCTTCGAGACGAGATACTTGTCGCCGTTCATGATTGCCGTCACCTCGCGCGGTCTTTCCGCAACTTGTTTCCGCTAGCAGAAGGAGCCATGAAAACATTGGCGAATTTTCGCTCCACTGTCATGGCCGGGCTTGACCCGGCCATCCAGCTATAACTTGAAATACCTTGCGTATTTCTGGATGGCCGCCTCCAGGGCGGCCATGACGAAGGAATTGGCGGAAACATCCGGGTAATCAAGTTCCGCAATGATGCTGGACCGGCGGTGATAAATCAAACGGTTCTGGGCGAAGCCGACGATCGTTTCGCGAGAGCAAAACCGACGCGGATGAGAAGCAGCGCGGCGACAATCGTGGCATAGATGACCGGCTCTGCCGGCCAGGACTTAACCGACATCAGGAAGTGAACCGATGCGGCGATGGCGGCCACGTATATCCAGCGATGGAGCCTCTGCCACGCAGCCGCGCCCATCCTTTTGATCATGGTCGTGTTGGAGGTGACCGCGAGCGGCACGAGGATCGCGAACGCAAACATGCCGATGGTGATGTAGGGCCGCTTCAGGATGTCGGCGATGATGGCATGCGCATCGAGGCCCTGGTCGAAGAAGAGGTAGGCCGAGAGGTGAGCGCAAGCATAGAAGAACGCCAGTAAGCCAAGCGCGCGGCGGAAGCGCGTGAGGTTGGGTCCGCCAAAGCGCCTGATCGGCGTCACGGTAAGGCTTGCGATGATGAACCGGAGCGCCCAAAGCCCCAGCGTATGCTCGAGCGTCTTGACCGGGTCGGCGCCGAGTTGGTCGTTCAGCGCCAGCCAGAAGACCCAAACTCCGGGAACGGCGCCAATCATATAAAGCGGCCATCGCGGAAAAGCGTTGATCGCGCGCTGCACCGAGCGGCTGGAAGCAAGGGCGATGGCCATGGCGAATAAATCCGATCAGAAATAGGCTTTGAGGTCCATGCCCGTGTACAGGCTCGCAACCTGATCGGCATAGCCGTTGAAGGGGAGCGTCGGACGGCGCTTTGCGAAAAGGCCGCTGCCTTCGCCGATGCGGCGCTCGGTCTTCTGGCTCCAGCGCGGGTGATCGACGTCAGGATTCACGTTCGAGTAAAAGCCGTATTCACTCGGGATTTTGCTTGTTCCAGGATGTCATCGGCTGCCTCTCGACGAGGCTGATGCGCACAATCGACTTGATGCCCTTGAAGCCGTACTTCCACGGCACGACAAGCCGGATCGGCGCGCCGTTCTGGTTCGGCAGCGTATCGCCATAGAGGCCCACGGCCAGGATCGTGAGCGGGTGCATGGCCTCATCAATTCGCAATCCTTCGACATAGGGCCAATCGAGCGGCTGGAAAAAGCCGCTTTGGCCGGGCATCTCGGAGGGCCGCACCAGCGTTTCGAACGCGACATATTTCGCCGATCCGAGCGGCTCGACGCGCTTCAGCAGGGCCGACAGCGGGAAGCCGATCCAGGGAATGACCATCGACCAGCCCTCGACGCAGCGCATGCGATAGATGCGCTCTTCGAGCGTAACCGGCTTGAGGATGTCCTCAAGAGTGTAGGTTGCGGGCTTCGACACCAGGCCGTCGATCTTCACCGACCACGGGCTTGTCTTCAGCGCCCCCGCGTAGCTCGACGGATCGCCCTTCCCCGTACCGAACTCGTAGAAGTTGTTGTAACTCGTCACGTCCGATTTCGGCGTCAGCGGTTCATTCGTCGAGAGCGCACTTTTCGAGAAAGCGAGCGGCGCGGCGCTCGCGAAGGAAGCGCCCGCAAGGACCAGCGACGCGACGGCGCCGCCGATGAACTCCCGCCGCCGCAGATACACCTCGCGCGGCGTTATCTCTGAAGAAGCAATGCGTTGTTTCATGGGATCTCCGGGCTCGCTTTGATCTGGGCTGACAATACATGAATCGCCAGCCCGTAAAGCCGGGGCCCGGATCACAAGAGAGAGAGCGTGACCGCTGTGTCAGATGGCGGCGCGAACTGGCTTATAGCCGTAAAGCCATATCTGAAATTCATCCGCGCTTAGCCCTGCCAATTGTTTCGTGAGCGTCGTGTCGCTGTCGGGCTTGTAGGAGGAAACGCCTTGAGTGGCGCTGCGTGCGTAGATCGCGTCCGTTCGCGGGATACGGCTGGCTTCGTAACGATCGAGAGCCGTTTCGATATCGGGTGAGGAGGCAAGAAACTCCGCGATTTCGTGAGCATCCTCGAAGGTGATGTTGGCTCCCTGGCCCAGCGAGGGCACGATGGGATGGGCGGCGTCGCCCAAGAGCGTTACCCGGCCGTGGCTCCACCTGCGCAAAGGAGGCCGGTCGCAAATCGGCAGTTCCAAGATATCGGCGGCTGGCGTCGCCTCGATGATCGGCACGACTGGGTCCGCCCAGCCGGCGAATGTCTTGAGAACCAGGTCTTTGACAGCGGCCGGCTCGGAAGTCGAAGGCTCGGCCATGAGAGCGCCCGCGCTCCAGCAGGTGCAACCCTCCCCCATATCGAACAGCATGATGTTCTTGCCATCCGGCCCGGTCAATCCGGTCGAGCAGTGGGGGCGCAATTCCTCATGAGGAAACTTGATCAGCGCCCGCCATGACATCCGCCCCGCATAGACGGGAGCGCCGTCTTCGAAAAGGGCCTGCCGCACCACCGAATTGATGCCGTCCGCGCCAATCAGCAGGTCTGCCTCGGCGGTTTTTCCATTGTCAAAACGGGCTGTGACGCCGCCTTTGTGCTGCTCGATCGCGACGCAGCGATGATCGAGGTGAATGATGTCGGGCGGCAGTACGGACGCGATGGCGGATTGCAACCGCGACCATTTGATATGCAGCATAGGTTCCCCGAACTGCTGCGCGACCGTCGTCATCGGCACCGAGAGAAGGGTTTCGCCGGTGCTGCGTTTCATCGTGAGTCTGTGGACTTCGCTGCCAGCCCGTTTCAAAGCCTCGACGATCTTCGGTTCTATCGCAGCGAGGCTGTTCAATCCATTGGGAGACAGTATCAGGCCCGCGCCGGCCGGCCGCAGCGCCTGCGCGCGCTCGTAAACCTGCACGTCAAATCCGCGGTTGCGCAGCGCAACCGCTGCCGCAAGCCCGCCGATACCGCCTCCGATTATTGCAATACTGTCAAGCTTCGCCATAAAACTTCACCTTTAAAATCATGCTTCTATAATTCCTTTGCTCCTGATGCACGCTTCGACTTGAGCAAAGCTGTCCGAGATCGGATTTATGCTGCCACAGGATCGCACCTGTGCTGCCGCAAAAAGTCGTGATCTTGCTTTCCGGAAGCAAGGCGCGAGCCGGGGTCAGACGCCGAAAGCGAGGCTTGCGGCAAACCGGGCCGCCACCAGCAAAAGAAAGGTCATGAAGATAGCTTCGAGGGTGCGGCGGGAAAGCCGGTGCGCGACGCTGACGCCAAACGGCGCGGCAAGGACGCTGACAGGAGCCACGACGATGAGCCCGAGAAGGCTCACGAAGCCCAGCGACAGCGGCGGCAGCCCCGGCGCGCCCCATCCCTCGGCCATGAACCCTATCGTGGCCGGGATCGCGATCAGCGGGCCGAAGCCTGCGGCCGTCCCCACCGCCTTATGAATGGGCCAGCCCGAGAAACTTCATATAGGCGGTGATGTAAGCGCCGCCGCCGATGCCGATCAACGTCGAGATCAGGCCGGTGCCCGCGCCCGCCAGCGCGTCCCACGGCAATCCCGGCAGCTTTGCGCCCGCGACCGTCGAGCCGTTGCCGAAAGCGAGCCGTCCCGCGATGAACAGCGTCGATGCCACGAACACGCCCTTGAGAAAGCTCGCAGGCGCATGCGAGGCGACGAATACGCCCACGATGGCTCCGCCCACCACCCACGGCCCGAGGGTCTTGATGACGCTCACATCCACCGCGCCACGCTGCCAATGCGAGCGCACCGAGCGAACCGCCGTCGGAATGATGATGGCAAGCGAGGTTGCGACGCAGAATCTTCATGCGGACGCTGTCGTCGACGCCTACAATCTTGAACAGCTCGTAGAGAACCGGAACAATGATCGCTCCGCCGCCGACGCCGAGCAGTCCCGCGAAGAATCCGGTGACGAGCCCGCCCGCCACAAGTGCAAGGGTAAGCTCGGCGATTTCGCTCCAGGGCAGGCTAGAGATCATTGGCAAATCGCCCGAAATGTTAGGGGGCACAGACCACGGACACTACCGGCCACCCTACCCCCCCGCCAATCACCATTTCGTCGTCTTCGGTGATTGCCGTCTCGTTTCGCAATTCCGTCGTCATGGCCGCCCTGGAGGCGGCCATCCAGAAAAACACAAGGCATCCCAGGTTATGACTGGATAGCCAGGTCAACCCGCGGGTCAAGCCCGAGGGCATGGCCCGGCCATGACGGTGGAGCGAAAATTCGCCAATGTTTCCATGGCTTCTTCTGCTGGCGGAACATGCGGGTAATCAAGTTCCAGTATTGCAAAACTGGGAAAGGTCACGGACAGCAGTTCCGTCCACATGCGCGATGCGGCGTGACTCGATGATGAGACCCCGCGCCTCCCCGACAACGTCATCCCGCAAACGCCGCAGGCGTTACGCGGGATCGTAAAAGAAGCGAGCGCGCGCTTTCGGCAATTCCGGACAGGGTGCAAGCAACTTTCCAAGATGACCCGCGAGGATCATGGTAAGCAGGTCGTAGGGCCGATTACGCGTTAACCAGCGTTGGTTAATTTCGGGCGGAAAGGATTTATTTCCGGCCTAACAATATTAACAAGTAGCAAACAGATGAGCGCCGCGCCTTTGACCGGACGCCGACAGGCCGCTCTAACCCCTTGAAAAGGATTGGCATTCTGTCTTCACTCGACCCCATTAAATAGAATTTAATGGCGGAATTTTTCCCTTTACTGGGACGCGCAAAAGTCCGTTAAATATGTTTCAGCCCACGCCTGTTAACCATACCCGGCCTTTCGCGCCTCCGCGGCGCAAGCGGCTCGTGAGTTTTTTCTGTTTGGAATCAATATGTTGGCTTGATTAACACCTCAGTAAGGCGCTTTCTTCTAGAATCCGTGCTCAAGCAAGGCGGGGGCCAGAGACAGATGCATGCCTCTCCCATTTTAGACCTACAGACCAAAAGCCGCTCACCCGAAGCCAGGTCAGCCGGATCGCCGGTTATCACCTATGCGGCCAGCCGCGAGGTTCTTTCTTCGACCCGGCGCGCCGCGTCGATGGCGGCCCGCAGCACATCGAGGCCCGCGCCTTCCTTCACGCTCTCCTCCGTCAGAAGCCGCCGGAACAGCCGAGCGCCCGGCCTTCCGTTCATGAGGCAGATCATGTGGCGCGTTATGGAAGAAAGCCGCGTTCCTCGCGCCAGTTCTTGCGCGATATAATCCACCATGCCTTCCAGAACGCATGCGGGAGAGGAGCGGCGTTATCTTCCCCGAACAGGCTGCGGTCGACATCTCCAAGGATCGCGGGCGACTTGTAGGCCGCGCGCCCGAGCATGACGCCGTCGACGGCATTCAGCTGCTCGGCAGCTTCGCCGATTGTCGCAATGCCGCCATTGATGACGATGGTCAACTCGGGAAAGGCCGCCTTCAGCCGGTGGACGCGATCGTAATCGAGCGGCGGAACCTCGCGGTTCTCCTTTGGGCTCAGCCCTTGCAGCCAAGCCTTTCGGGCATGCACGATGAAGGTGATGCAGCCGCCAGCCGCGACGCACTCGATGAAGCGGACGAGATCCGCCTCGCTGTCCTGGTCGTCGATGCCGATCCTGCATTTCACGGTAACCGGCACGTCGCCGCCGACAGCCCCGCGCATAGCCGCAACGCAGGCCGCAACAAGCTCGGGCTCCGCCATGAGACAGGCGCCGAAGCGGCCCGACTGCACGCGATCGGACGGGCACCCGCAATTCAGGTTGATTTCGTCATAGCCGAAAGACAGCCCGATCTCGGAGGCGTGCGCCAGCTCTTGAGGGTCCGAGCCGCCGAGCTGCAGCGCGACCGGATGCTCGATCGCATGGAAGCCGAGAAGCCGCTGGCGGTCGCCATGCATGATGGCCGCCGAGGTCACCATCTCCGTGTACAGCCGCGCTTCCCTTGTCAGCTGCCGGTGAAAAAAGCGGCAATGGCGGTCGCTCCAGTCCATCATGGGCGCCACGCAGAAGCGCCAGGGGCTGAATTCTCGGGTTTTTTCCTTGCCTAACAACCCTTTGTCCATGTCTTTTGGTTCGTTTCTCCCGCCCGTTCACTTCTCATTTTTGACTGTTTTCTCCCATTTATGATACAAGCTACAGCACATGCTGTAGATCAACAAGGCCATGCTGTAGTGGGCACCATCGTTTCGCGCAACCGCAAAGACGGATCAACCGCCTATATGGCGCAGATCGTTCTCTACCGCGATGGAAAAATCGCGCACCGAGAAACGAAGACGTTCGACAGGAGACCGGCTGCCGCCGCATGGATCAAGAAGCGAGAGACCGAGCTGGCGAAGCCGGACGCGCTCCTTGGCGTGAGCCAGACGAAGAAGTCGCCGCTGCTTCGAGACGCGATTGATCGCTACACGGCCGAGAGCCGCAAGAAGATAGGGCGCACCAAGGCGCAGGTTCTCGCCGCTATCAAGGGCTACGATATCGCCGACCGGCCATGCGTCGACATCCGCTCACAAGACATTGTCGAATTCGCGCAGACCTTGGCTTCAGGCCGCAAGCCGCAAACCGTCGCGAATTATCTCTCTCATCTCTCCGCCGTGTTCCGTATCGCGCGGCCGGCCTGGGGATACCCCCTCGATCATCAGGCGATGAAGGACGCATTCATCGTCGCTACGAGCCTCGGCATCACGAGCAAATCGGATGCCCGTGATCGACGCCCAACGCTCGCCGAACTGGACCTCATCCTCGACCATTTCCGCGAGAAGCGCATCAAGACGCCACAGTCCTCACCCATGGCCGCGATCATCGCCTTCGCGATCTTTTCCACAAGGCGGCAAGAGGAGATCACGCTAATTGAGTGGCGCGACCTCGACCGCGAAGGCAAGCGCGTCCTCGTGCGCAACATGAAGCACCCCGGCGAGAAAATCGGCAACGATGTGTGGTGCGACCTGCCAGACCCGGCACTGCGCATTGTCGAGGCAATGCCGCGGAACGCCGCGCGCATCTTTCCTTACAGCACCGATGCAATCTGCGCCGCTTTTACCCGCGCGCGCAAATTGCTGGCCATCGACGATCTGCACTTTCACGACATGCGTCACGACGGAATTTCGCGGCTGTTCGAGATGGGCCTCAGTATTCCGCGCGCCGCAGCCTCCTCCGGCCATCGATCCTGGCAATCACTCAAGCGCTACACGCATCTGAGGCAGACCGGCGACAAATACGCGGACTGGCCATGGGTCGATATCATCGTCTCCGACCTGGAAACGCGCTCTCAAAAGTTTATGAATTGCCGTCCACAGTAAGCCACCCCTGGAGCGACCATCCTTGCGCATGGACCGAGGACGGCGAGCGCTGGACTTACACCCCTGGAAGGATGGGGACGGCGCGGCGCTACCTGATCACCCCGTAAAAGTCGGCGATATAATCGGGGGCGGAAGGCTTTCAGCCTCAAGCATCTTTTTGGCTAACTCTTCAAAGCTCTCTGATGTTATTGCCACTTCTACCGCTGTACCACCACCACCCGCCGCCGACATGGCAAATTTAATGCATAGCGCTTTGTGACTTACGACGAGCTGTACCGCACTCTCAACCTCAGACCAAGGAGACTGCATGCTTGCGCCACCGCGAAAGGCTTTGATGCTCATCTGCACGTTCCTTCCTGCTGGCCATCATTCCGCCCTTCCATGGCGGCGCGGAAGGCGCGGATCGCTGCATCCTCGTCAGCGGCAAGCATCTTTTTGGCTAACTCTTCAAAACTTTCTGACGTTATTTGCAGCCTTACCTTAGTTTCGCCACCACCCGCTGCCGACATCTCAAACTCAAAGCGTAGGTCTCCGTACCGCGTTTTGATGAGGCACGGGACCTCAGACCAATCCCGGTCCCGGGCTGTTACGCCAGCGCGAAAGGCTTTGATGCTCATCTGCGTGTTCCCTCCACCCTACGCCCCGAACAGCGAGGTTCGCACTATCGACTGAAACATCCGGAAGTGCGAAGTTTAAGACACATTATACTTAATTAACTGTCTGGAGATTAACCTTGCCGGGGGGCTCAAAGCGCCCCGAACACGAATAGCAACGCCTCGACGTCAAACAGCATCGCCACGATTAGCACCGCCCGGACGAGCTCGACCACCGTCATTCCGAGCCCTCGTGATCCAGCGCTTCCGAGAGCGATGGCGGAAGTTTGTACTCCGCGAAACCGAGCGCGTCCCGAAGGATCGCCTTGATCGCGGCGGCACTTGCCCCTTTCAGCGGGAATTCACCCTCGCCGCCGACCGGCCCGGCTCGCATGTTCCCACTATTCCGCTATTGAGCGGCGAGCAGTTCCCCACTCGATCAGGTTCCACACTGAAGTCGGGCCCATGACTGGAATCGACCCAGAGCCCCCCAAACTGCCGCTGAACTTAAGTGAGCTCTTCGTCTGTCCACAGATTCGAACAGTCCTTTACCGCTGCCTCAACAACCTCGCTCGGAACCCCGTTTTCTGCAGCAAACTCGAGAAAAAGGGCCAGTGCAACTTCCGGCAATGGCCGCTCAAAAAATCGTACTTCATCGCCATAGTCTTCCACGACCTCATCGAACGCGTGCTCGTAGAGCGGAAACTGGCCCCATTTGGATGTGACCTTGTCATTGGGGCCGACTATACCGATGTGTTTCCACTGAGAGTTAGAAAAATAACACACCAAGCAGGCTGTACGCGGTTCGTCAATCTCATGCAGCCGCCCCTCCAGCAGCCACGCCACAAATTCAGGGCCAGCAACTACAATCGGGTTAATTTCACGGGCTTCGGCCCAATCCGCCAGCGACCTATAGGTGCGATTATACGATAATCCAAACGCGTACGGGACACAGGTCCTGTCCCCTTCCTTAAGCCGAACGAACTTGATGCCGTGGTCATAAATCGCCAGCTTCTCGACCTCCTGCTTGTGCTCGCCTATTGCCACGCCCTCTAGAGCTTGCAGCGCTTTCCTTAGCGTGGTCTTTGATTTTGTTAGTTCCACTTAGGCCTTTTCCCGCACTCTCTGCCTCACCCTAACACCTGCCCCGACGCGGCAACTAGCCATCGAGCTTGGCGAGGCATCCACAGACGAATCGAGGCGGCACGTCGATAATACCGCACTCGCCCAACGATGCCGCATAGGTTCGAACTATCAGCAGGTGAGTGTTGCGGGTAATTTCCGCAGCGGGAGGTTGTCCGGGCATCGCTATTCTCCACCACCGACAGCCGCTTTCGACCCTTAACGTTGTTCCTGGTTGCGGCGGCACGCCGCCAAGCAAGCCGAACGCCTCGCCTGGAAAAGCGAGGCGCCCGGCGGTCAGGCTAGCTGCGCTTGGGGCGCTGCCAGACCAGGCTGTACTTGTCGCCTTCGTCATCGGCGAAGAGCGACGCGTAGAACGGAGCAGGCAGGGCCGGATCGTCGAACTTCAGCGAGATGTAGTCTCGCCCTGCATCCGAGGTCTTTTCCCAGCCGGCGCCCACTTCGCTTCCGGCGGAGTAGAGCCGGTATTGAGGAGCGCCCTCTCCGCTGGGGTCAATCGAGACGATCTCCACTTCGGTGTTGACGGTCAGGGTGCGCACGCGCCCTTTGTAGCCGTGTTCCGTCTTGGAGAAGGCGCCGA
>CAWHIT010000016.1:0-5239 GCA_963829495.1 uncultured Alphaproteobacteria bacterium | reverse complement strand
TGTCAGCGTTCGGCGGACATCGCTGGTCCGGCCAGAAAGTCGTTCAGTTCCGGTCATCGAGCCCATTTTCGGAGACTGCCCGCTGTTGGGGGATGAGCCGCTGTTCCCGCCCGGAACGGGCCCCGCACTCGTTCATGATAAGGGCTGTAACAGCCACGTCGTCGCAACTGCGCGTTTCGAACAAATTGGTCCGAGGCCATCCTCTTCACTATCACGCGACAGGTTTGGAAAAGCTTCTGGCGGTATCTGTCTTTTCGATCAGGCCGTGATCAGGAATCGCCTGGTCGGAAAAATATGTCCTCGAGTTTCTGAATCCGAAACATCAGGGACGCGCGGTGAAAATGGTCGGAATATCACTCTGCTCTGCATGGGGTAGTTTGCCCGGACTTTCTGGCAAGACGGGAATGATCGGCCCACGCCTTGAGGCGTCTTCCTCGCGGGAGTTTCGCAACTCCGTTTTATCTCTTGTTAGAGGAGGCTCTCATGGTCAGTTTGGTCAATAACAGTGCGCTTTCGTCTCTGTGGATTCAGCAGCAACAAGCGCGCCTAAGCGCCCTTGAGTCCAGCAGCGCGACCACATCGTCAGTCAACAATTCCGACAGTGTGAGTTCTACCAGAATGCCTCGACAGTAGGGTTTTCTGGGACATCCAGTCTTGGGGGCGGTTTTTGTTGGCGCTCTTGCAGTCCCAGCAGTTCACGACGCCAACGTCAACGACGAGCAACAACACTTCATCGAATAACGAGGCGAGCAGCTTCGGGCAGTATTTCCAAAATCTGGTCTCCTCAATTCAGGCAGGAAATTTGACGGAGGCGCAGACGGCCTATAACGCTCTCACGCAGATCCAGACAAACGGGAGCAGTGGGCAAAGCACCCAAAATCCGTTTCAGCAGGCGCTGAGTCAGATCGGTAGCGACTTGCAATCGGGAAACATCACAGGGGCGCAACAGACGCTGGCTTCCTTGCAGCAATCGCAAGGTAGCGGCGGCCACCACCACCATCATGGCGGTGGTGCAGGGACAGACCTTCTGTCGGCCCTCGATGGAAACAGCTCGACATCCTCGTCATCGACCTCCGGATCATCTTCCGATGCCACGCAAACGATCATCAATGCCGACGGCTCGACAACAACGATTACCACGAATGCCAACGGCACAATTACGACCGCGACGACACCGGCAACCCAGCCGGCATCGGGTTCCAGCTCTGGCAGAAGCTCCAACGCCACGTTGAAAGACTTGTTGGCCGCGCTTCAGCAATACAGCGCCGTATGATAAGTATTTCAGGTTGCGACCCACAGGTCGCATGCGTGTTTGTCGGAAAACCACGCAACACTGGGGCATTCGTTGGCCTTTTTCCCTCAGTGTCCGCCGCCAGCGCCCTGATTAGGACGGCGCACGATAGGAGCCAGGAGCGCGATCAGCAGGAATAGCACTGTCAGCGCCCAGAACACATCTCCGATGGCCATGACGGTCGCCTGCTTGCGTACAAGCTGCGCGAGTTTCTTTGTCGCAGCGAGCGAGGCGTCCGAGCCGAAATGCGCCATCTGCTCGGTCAGCTTCGCGAGCGTTTCCTCGGCCGCGGCGCGTCCCCAGGTCACCTGCTCGTGCAGGCGAGCCAGATGCAGATCGAGGCGCTTGTTCAGAAGTGTGTTGATCAACGCCAGCCCGACCGCGCCGCCAAGATTGCGCGTCAGATTGAACAGTCCCGAAGCGTTCTTGAGCTTCCAGGGCGGCGTCGTTCCGAGCGCCGTGGTCGTCACCGGGATCATGATGAGCATGAGTGAAATCCCGCGCAGAATTTGCGGGATCAAAAGCTCCCAGAAGTCCCATTCGCTGGTGAGGAGCGACGCTTGATAGGTGCCAACCGCGAAGCCCGAGAAGCCTAGCGCGAGCATAAGGCGCGGATCGACGCCACGCTGCATCAGCTTGCCGGATATGGGCGCCATGACAAACATGCAAATGCCGGTGACGAACATGGTCTCGCCGATCTGCAGGGCCGAATAGCCGCGTACGCGGGCGAGATAGACGGGGTAAAGATAGGTCAGCCCGTAAAGGCCGACGCCCAGCACGAAGGAAAACAGCGAGCCCGTCGCAAAATTGCGATCCTTGAAAGCCGAAAGATCGACGACCGGGTGTTCCGCCGTCAGCACGCGCCAGAAGAAGAAGATGGCGCATGTGGCGGAGAAGATCACGCCCATGGTGATGTGATCGCTGTCGAACCAGTTATCGGTCGGTCCTTCTTCCAGGATGTATTCGAGCGCACCGAGGAAGCCCGCCATTGTGAGAAAGCCGATCCAGTCGAACTGGCGCAGAAGCTTGAAATTGGGTTTATCGAAATCGATCAGGAAGAAGGAGATGGTCGTAACAAGGACGCCCGGCAGCACGTTTACGAGAAACAGCCAATGCCAGGAGAAGAGATCGGTGAGATAGCCGCCTATTGTAGGGCCGATCGTGGGCGCGAGCGTCGCGACAAGTCCAATGAGAGGCTGGATTGCGGGTTGCTTGCTTTTGGGGAAGATCGTAAAGGCCGACGCGAACACGGTCGGGATCATACCGCCGCCGATGAAGCCTTGAAGCGCTCGCCAGACGATCATCTCCTCGATTGAGGTCGCGGTCGCGCACATGATGCTCATCAGCGTGAAGCCCGCCGCCGAGATCACGAAGAGATAGCGGGTGGAGAGCGCGCGCGACAGGAATCCCGACAGCGGGATCATGATCACTTCGGCGATCAGATAACTCGTCTGCACCCACGGGATTTCATCCGCGCTCGCCGAGATGCCCGCCTGGATTTCCGAGAGCGACGCCGACACGATCTGGATGTCCAAAATCGCCATGAACATGCCGAAGACCATGACGATGAAAGCCACCACCCGGCGGGTTGTGACCTGTGGTTCGGCGGCGTGCATCGGCGCGGTGGCGGGCTCGATGTGCTTCCGCGTCGGTAGCGCCGGGATGGATTGTGCGGACGCTGCCATGTTTTAAAGCCCCCTCATCCTGTCCTTCTCCCGCAAGGGGAGATGGAACGCTGTTGCGAACGCCACCTACTGCCTCTCCCCTTGCGGGAGAGGGCTGGGGTGAGGGGGCTTTATTCCCTAATCGTCGCTTCGGATGTCTGCGCAGCTGCGGCCTTTTCCGCCACGCCGCCCCTTGTGTTCACGTAAGTCACGACGGAAAGACCGGGCCGCAAAACGCCCTCGCGAATGGCTTCGCCGTCAACGCGGATTTGCACTGGCACGCGCTGCACAATTTTGGTGAAGTTACCGGTCGCGTTTTCCGGCGGCAGCAGCGAATACTGCGAGCCGGATGCTGGCGCGATGCTTTCGACGACCCCATGGTAGACGCGGCCTTCAGCGGCATCGACCGCAACATCTGCCGGTTGGCCAGGGCGGATGCTGTCCAGCTGGGTCTCCTTGTAGTTCGCTTCGATGTAGGCCGTGTCGAGCGGCACAAGCGCAAGCAGTCGCGTGCCCGGCTGCGCATATTGGCCCACCTGCACAACCTTGTTGCCAATCACGCCGTTAAACGGCGCCCTGACTGTCGCGTAGCTCAGGTCCAGCAGCGCCTTGTCCAGGCTCGATTGCAACTCTGCCCGCACACCCTGGGCTTCCTTGACTTGCGCGTTCAGCACCGTGAGATTGGCCTCCGTGGAAGCCTGGGCGGCTTCCGCAGCCTTGACGGCGGCTTGTCCCTGATCGCGTTCCGCCCTCGCCAGGTCAAGCTTCTGCTTGCTGCCATATTCCTGTTGCGCCAGCGTCTGGGCGCGGTCGAAATCGGCAGACGCCCGCACGAGGCTCGCCTTCACGGAGGCGACTTGCGCCTTCGCCTGATCGATCATGGCCTGCTGCGCGATTGCCTGCTGTTTCAGCCGTTCGATTGTCGCGTCCTGGGTCGCGAGCTTGTTGCGGGCCGAATCGACGGCGATCGTGTAATCGCGGTCGTCAATCTGGGCGAGAACATCGCCAGCGCGGACGGTGATGTTGTCCCTGACGGGAACGGCGGTGATGATGCCGGAGACTTTCGCCGATATGACCGAGAGGTCGGCCCTCACATAGGCATCGTCGGTCGAAACGTAGAACCGGCCTTCGGTCCACCAATAGTGGCCATAATAGCCGCCGATCCCAAGCGCGGCAATCAAGCCGAGCGCGAGAAGGGCGCGGCGTTTGCTGGGCGCCTTGACGACATCAGGCACGGCCGTGTTCGGGGCTGGATCGAAAGTTGTCGCCCGAAATGCTTTTGCTTCCGCGCGCGGAATCGCGGCTTCCTCTTCGAAGTCATCGCCGACGGCAGGCGCTTCCCCGGCTTCAAGCTGCGAGCCTGATAGATCGTGGTGCGCGACGTCCAAATCGGTTTTCATCATACTTTGCTCTTGACGTTTCGCTCGTCGAAGGACATCTGAACCGAACCGTTCGGTTCAGCCTCGCAAGTAAGCGAGGACCTGGACAGCGTCAAGAGCAAAAACTGGTGAAAGTCGGGCCCAGGCAAATCTGCCAACCTATATTTGGACGATGCCGCGGCCCGATTGAGAAGATTAATGACTGAATCTCGAACGCAGATGTAGCCATGGACCACTATCCGCTCGACGCGCTTTCGGGCTCTGCCCACACCTGCGACACTGCCAAGCGTCAGCAGATCATGGAGGGCGCGCGCCGCGTTTTTTTGCACGATGGTTTCGACGGGGCCAGCATCGGCGATATCGTCCGCACCGCGGGCGTGTCGAAAGGCACTCTCTACGCGTATTTCCCCAGCAAGGAGAAGCTGTTCGAGGCGCTCATCATTGAAGACCGTCTAAAGCAGGCCGAAGCTTTGTTTACGCTGGATGAGTCCGATAAGGACGTGGTCCGCGTGCTTCGAAAGCTCGCCCAGACCTTCCTCGACATGCTCTTAAGCCTAGACCATCTGGACTTCCTGCGCATTGTAGTCGGCGCCTCGACCAAATTTCCGCAGCTTGGCAAGGCGTACTTTGAGGCCGGTCCTTGCATTGGCATGAACAGGCTTGCCTCATACATCCGCCGCCTCACCAATGAAGGCATCCTTGTCGTCGAGGTATCCGCAACTCGCCGCGCGCCAATTCCTGGATTTGTGCAAAACCGGCATTCATCTGCGCATGATGCTCGGAGTCGAGCAGGCCAGTCAGGCGGAGATCGCCCACGATATCGAGGGTGCAATCAAAGTGTTTCTCGCGGCTTATGGCGGTCCATAGGGGAAATCCGCGCCAGACTGACTTTGGTCACGCTTCGC
>CAWHIT010000015.1:0-148211 GCA_963829495.1 uncultured Alphaproteobacteria bacterium | reverse complement strand
ACGTCTTTGGCAGGCGCGCTGGGCAATATGCCACCGAATATGCGGAGACGGTGACACTCGGCCGGCTCAGCCTGGAGCACGTCGCTGCCCACGAGCGCGAAGTGGAGTACGCAGGCATCGAGACCGACCTGATCTCGCCGCTGATCCTGCCGTCCTACACGCCGGAGGATGTGAAGAACCATCAGCTTGCCCGTCTCGGCAACGTTCCCGCGCTGCATTCCATGCTGCGCTCGAGGTTCGTGCCCGGCGAGCGAAGGACGCGGCCATGATGACGTCAGGAGCAACGCCATGAGCGTGAAGATCAACGGCAATGGCGCCGCCGCCGCTGCGTTCATCGAAAAGATCGAAGCGCTCAGCAATCAGGAGCTTCTGGCCTGCTACCAATGCGGCAAGTGCTCGGCCGGCTGTCCCATGGCGAAGTACATGGACATCCTGCCCCACCAGATTGTCCGCTTCGCGCAGCTCGGCCTGAAGGATGAGCTCATGGCCTCCGAGGCCATCTGGATGTGCGTGTCCTGCCTCACCTGCAATACGCGCTGCCCGAAAGGCGTGCGCATCGCAGAGGTGATCGAGGCGGTGCGGCAGGTCCGGCTGCGCCACAAGCGCAATGATCATTTGCACGTGCGCGAGTTGTCCGCAAAAGCATTGGCGACACTGCCGCCCATCGCGATCATCGGCAGCATGAGGAAGGGCACGTCCTGAGCCAGGTTCTGCGGTGGCTTTCGCCATTGGGAGCGGCTGAGGATCTACCGGAACAAGACGGCCCGCAAGCACGGGCCGTCTTGCTGGACGTATAGAGATTTCGCGCTACTTGAGCGCATTATAGCAACTTGTCGGGTGATAGTTCGGACCAAACTTAACGGTGTTGACGTCAGATCGTTGCTGACCATCTGCCGTTGGTCAAATGCTGAAGACCGAAGTGTTGATGTTCCAGTTGCTGTCTTTGCAGCTCACGCCACAGACATTCTACTCCCGCAAGTAAGAAAGACGTGCCCGTCATCGCTGCGGCTCCGATCTTGGGCGGCGTTATCGCGGTTTCCATTTCGGCGCAGCATGGAACGACGTCGGCATGCCGCGCAATTTCGATGCCTTGCGTCGTGTCGTGCCTGTGCCGATCATGTATAGCGCCATACGGATACGGCATTTATGGTTGCAGCAGTTCAAGCAGCGGCGCGGGCAGGCGCAAGAGCCGACCTTTCGCCGAGAGGAGCACGACTTGCACCTCAAGGCGGAAAACAGGCTGGCCATCCCGCTCAATCGTTTGGCGCAAAACGATGCTCGCCTTGGTCAGTTTGGCCGGGGATGTGTGGACTTCGAGCACATCGTCGATGCGCGCAGCCTTCAGGAACTCGGCGTTGAGGCGGCGTACAGCAAACACGGAAGGCTCTCCCGCGAACGCACCGTCTTGCAAAGCATTGTGGGAGATCCCCAAAAGGCGCACATAATCGGATCGCCCCCGCTCGCACCATCGCATATAGGACGTGTGATAAACGAAGCCGGAGAAGTCGGTGTCTTCGAAGTAGACCCTTATTGGCAGGATGTGACCGGCCTCAGAAACACGGCCGGATAGTTCCGCCCAATTCGCGCCGGTGCCTTTTGCCGTCATCGACCTGAAAATCCCGCCCTCGTCCGTCGGCATTCTTAAGTCGGGCCTGCTTCAAGTCAACCGCCGCGTCGCTCTTTCACATGATCGGCCGTGCCGGTCTTGCTCTTTGCCTCATCCTGCTCGACGCTGTACCCGCCATAGCCGACGCCCTGGCCGTAATCCTTGCCCAGCCCCGAGCGCTTCTCTTTCTTTCCGCTCGGATGCTTCTCGTCGCCTTCGACAATCTCGTGCCCCTTGGGCTGGACATCTCCGCCTTTGTCTTCGCTCATTGTTTTCTCCAAAAAGAAGAAGGCGGGTCCGTGCAAGACCCGCCTGCGGCGTCAAAGAGAAATGCAGATTTAGGCAGCGTGCCGGTTGACCCTCTCCATCGCGATCTTGTTCAGAAGTTCGTCGGTCTGCTTCTCTTCCTGCAACGTCTGCTGGAGAAGTTGAGCGGCCTCTTTCATGCCGAGCTCTTCGGCCCACGCAACCAGCGTCCCGTAACGGGCGATCTCGTAGTGTTCGACGGCCTGCGCGGCTGCGATCAGACCAGCGTCCATGACTTCCCCGGACTCGGTCTCGTTCATCACTTCCTTGCCTTCTTCTACAAGGCCTTCGATAGCTTCGCAGGTACGGCCGCGCGCGCTCTTTTCCATCGTTTCGAAGACGCGCTGAAGGCGCTCAACCTGCCCTTCGGTCTGCTCGAGATGATGCTTGAAAGCCTGCTTAAGCTCGGGAGTTGTGGCATGTTTCGCCATTTTCGGGAGGGCTTTCAGGATCTGCTTTTCCCCGTGATAGATGTCCTGAAGCGTGGATAGGAAAAGTTCTTGGAGCGTACGCGCTGACGCCATGTTGTTGTCCTCCGTTGGAATTGTTTCCCTCTGCTAAGTTGCTCTTCGGCAAATTGTTCCAGCGGCAAAAGAATAGGGAACGAGGACGGCTTTCCGCCGCCCTCGGGCCTGTGTTTAGTGGTTGCTTGAGCTCGCAGTGCGCTCGAATTTGGGAGCGTTGCGGAGGTCTTCTTCGCTCATGCCAAGAGTAATGCGGTTCGGTGTGATGCCACCATTTTTCTGAAGATAGTCGTAGTCGACGGCCACATTCTTTTCACCAAGGCCCAAAAATCCGCCCACGCCAACAACAAGGGCGGACACTTTACCGTCTTTATCAATCAAAACATCCTTCAGCTCGCCGATGGACTTACCAGAAGCGTTGTAAACGCTCTTGTCCCACAAATTCCCAACCAGCCACTGGCCTTGACCTTGGTTCGTTGTGAACCGGTTCGCGCTGGGAGCGCTTGTCGTGTTGGGCATGTTCTCGTGGGATGGGTTCGCGGAAGGCGCCTGTTGCGCAAATGCCGACGTTGACAGCAGTACGAATACAGCCGCGGCCGTGAGTGTCTTCATGGTCGTGTTCTCCAGGTTCAGATAAACGAGTTAATAGCAAACCCATCGGTGCCCTGAATGTTCCGGCGCACCTCGGAGGAACTTTGCTTCGTTGCTTGGGCCGGGAGTTTAGTAACTCAATGTTTGGAGCCTTCACGAGAGGGATTTTGCTTTGAGCGATCGGAATCTCATTGCCGCTCGGCCTTCTGTTTCACTGGATTTAAGGTGACCTCGCGGGATTTTCAGCCCCGCGGGGCCAGTTCCTTTGTCTGGATGGAGTTGAGCCGGAGGCGCCGTTTGTTGATGGGCGGCAGACCAAGCCGCGCGGGACCCGCCGTATTTTGGCTCTTCCGCTCGGTGCCGCTGGAATTCCGTTAGTGGCTGCTTTCGCTACTGCTGCTGGAGCTGCGCTTGAACGCAGGAGCGTTGCGGAGGTCCTGCTCCGAGAAGCCAAGAACGATCCGGTCGGGCGAGACGCCGCCGCCGTGCTGTTTCACCTGGTCCCAATCGACCGCCACATTCTTTTCACCGAGGCCGAGGAATCCGCCGACGCCGACGACCAGGGCTGCGATCTTGCCATCCTTGTCAAAGATGATGTCGTTCAGGTCGCCGATCGATTGACCGGAGGTATTGTAGACGCTCTTATGCCAGAGATTGCCGACAAGCCATTCGCCCTGACCCTCATTTGTCTGGAAATGGTTTGCGTGGGCGCTGCTACCGCCGGTTGTCTCGGTGGCAGCCGTGTTGTCATTATGAGACGGGAATTCCCCCGAGTTTCCGGCTGGCCGGCTTGGTGACGGCAGGGGTGACTGTGCAAATGCAGATGTCGACAGCAATGCGGCTAAAGCCGCGGCCGTGAGTATTTTCATGGTCAGTCCTCCGAGTTCAGATGAATAAGTTTTCAGCAAACCCGTCGGTAAACTGAATGTTCCGGGCGGAACCGCTCTGAACAACACGTGTTCACAGTTGAGGAACTGCGTATTTTGGAGGCTTTCATGAGAGGTGTCTTGCTTTGGGCGATCGGAATTCCGCTTCCGCTCATCATTTTGGCTTATCTATTTCACTGGATATGAACTTATAAATATTCCATTCTTTTTTAGCTTGGGCCTCCGCTGGGCTATGCCGCGAGCATCGAAGGCCGGTCCCATTCCTGGTCTTTCGTGCTAAGAAGTACGCATGAATGTGCTTCTTATCGGCGGCGGTGGCCGCGAACATGCGCTGGCCTGGAAGTTGAGGCAGAGTTCCCGGCTCGGATCCCTTTACTGTTGCCCCGGCAATGCAGGCATCTTTGCGCTGGCAAAGCCCGGCCCGGCAGACGTGAGCGACCATGGGAGTGTTGCCGCGTTTTGCGGGGAGGCGAAGATCGATCTCGTCGTGATCGGACCCGAAGCGCCTCTTGTTGACGGGCTGGCGGACCATCTCAAGGCGGCGGGACAACCGGTTTTCGGCCCTTCTGCTGTGGCGGCGCAGCTTGAGGCCTCGAAGTCTTTCACGAAAGCGATCTGCGCCGAGCGCGGCATTCCCACCGCGCGCTATGGTCATTTTACAAGTCAGGACGAAGCCCTCGTTTATGCACGCGCTCAGGGCGCGCCGCTCGTCGTCAAGGCGGATGGCTTGGCTGCTGGCAAGGGCGTCATGATCTGCGAAAGCCTGCCTGAGGCGGAAGCGGCGATCGCGGCCTGTTTTTCGGGAGCGTTTGGTGCAGCCGGATCGTCGGTTGTCATCGAGGAAAAGCTCGTCGGAGAGGAGGCGAGCTTCTTCGCCATCTGCGACGGGAAGCGCGCCCTTCCGCTCGCGAGCGCCAAGGATCACAAGCGCGCCTATGATGGCGATCTCGGCCCGAACACGGGCGGGATGGGGTGCATTTCGCCCGCGCCCATGATGACGGAAGCGCTCTCCGCCCGCATCATGACGGAAATCGTGAATCCGACGCTCGATGCGATGCGCGACCGGGGGACGCCGTTTCAAGGCGTGCTTTACGCCGGGCTGATGATCACCGCCGAGGGTCCGAAACTGATCGAATATAATGTCCGCTTCGGCGACCCGGAGTGCCAGGTGCTCATGCTGCGGCTCAAATCCGATCTTCTGCCATTGCTCCTTGCCGCCGCGAACGGGAATCTGTCCGGCATGGAACCCGAGTGGAGCGCTGAGACCGCCATTACAGTCGTCATGGCGGCAAAGGGATATCCCGGCGATTACGAGAAGGGCAGCGTCATCTGCGGTCTGAAAGAAGCGGGGGCGGTTGATGGCGTTACCGTCTTTCACGCGGGAACAAAGGCGAGCGCGAACGGCGAAGTGTTGGCGCACGGGGGCCGCGTCCTCAACGTTTCGGCGGTCGGGCATGACGTGGCTGAAGCGAGGACGCACGCCTATGCTGCGGTCGGCAAAATCGATTGGCCCGGCGGCTTCTGCCGCAGCGACATAGGCCTGAGAAGCTTGCAGGCAGCAGTCGGCCCGTGAGCGCAAAAATCGGGCTCGCGCTTGGCGGCGGGGGTGCGCGTGGGCTGGCTCACATCGCCATTCTGGAAGCCTTCGACGAGGCGGGCATCAGCCCGCGATGATCGCCGGCACGAGCATCGGCGCGCTGATCGGCGCCGCCTATGCGTCAGGGATGTCTGCCGCCGGCTTTCGCCGCTATTGCGAAGCTGCTTTCGGCAAGCGAAGCGCCACCATCCGCCATCTTTATTCGCGCTGGAGGGGCCGCGCCTGGGACGTCTGGCGGCCGTGGGCCCCGGCGTTGTTCAAATCCGAGCGGATTTTCGAGCTTGTGCTCCCGCCCGATTTGCCCAAGACGTTTGATGGGCTGCAGATCCCGTTCATGTCGGTTGCGACCGACTTTTTCACGCAGAGTCGAATATATCAGCACGGCGGGCGCGCTGCTGCCCGCGCTTGCCGCAAGTTCCGCGCTGCCTGCGCTGCTGACGCCGGTGAAGTTGGATGGCCGTATCCTCATCGACGGGGGATATGTCAATCCCCTGCCCTTCGACCTTCTGTCTCAAGCTGATTTCGTGATGGCCGTTGACGTGAGCGGTGAAACCGCAGGGCCTGGGACGGAGCTGCCGCGCCCCATCGAGGCCTTGCTCGGCGCTCAGCAGATCGCGCTTCGATCCATCATCAATGCCAAGCTGAAGCTCAGCGTCCCCGACTGCCTTCTCAGGCCGGATGTCGGCCATTTCCCATCGCTCGATTTCGCGCGCATGGACGAAATTCTCGCCGCGGCTGCGGATGCGAAAAAGGAAGCCGCCACCACGCTCGCCCGGCTTATCGCTTCGCGGCGCACTTAAGCAAAGTTTTCCGGTTTCCCAATACTTCGGTGCATTGCCCCAGGCAAACTTCGCTCATCTGGCCAACGGATGCGGCTGGCTCCGCGCTTCGTCATCCCGGCCAAGCGATGCACGAACCGGGATCGAAAAAATTTATAGCGCTTCAATTTGTTACGATCCCGGATAAGGCTTTGCCTTTCCGGGAAGACGGCGGCGGCAATCCGTTGGCACGTCCGGCGAACAGTAGCGACTTGAACGCGCGCAAGAGTCCGAGAGCAGAAGAGGCGGGTCTCAAAAAATGCGCAGCGGCGATGCGTGCTTTCGGATCTCATAGCGGCTCGTTCGCGGGAGCGCCAGCTTCAGGCAAAGAGGGCCAGTTCCGGTTGTTCGCGCGCTAATGTGACAGGGTGGAGAGCGGACGCGAAAGAGCGACGGTTTCGACGTCAAAGTCGTCGCTGCGGCCATTGTCGATAGTGAAGCCATTGCCCTGGTGGCTCTTGGAGGCGGGATGTCTCTTGGGGCTTCGCCTCTCGCGTCTTGCGGGCGCGGCGGTTTTCGTCTCTTCGGCAATGCGGAAGAAGGCGATGCTAGCCTGCAGCGTCTCGGCCTGCCCGGAGAGCGCCTCCGAGGTCGCCGACATTTCTTCAGCCGCGCCCGCATTTTGCTGAATGACAGTGTCGAGACGCTGAATAGCCTGGTTCACTTGATTGGCGCCGATGTCCTGCTCACGGCAGGCCGCGCTGATTTCCTCAACAAGCTCCGCCGTCTTCTTGATGTCGGGCACAAGCTTGGCGAGCATCGCGCCGGCTTCGCCCGCGGCCGCAACCGTCTGCCCGGAGAGTGCGCCGATCTCAGCGGCGGCAATCTGGCTGCGCTCGGCGAGTTTCCGAACTTCAGAAGCAACGACCGCGAAACCCTTGCCGTGCTCGCCGGCGCGCGCGGCTTCAACGGCAGCATTCAGCGCAAGAAGGTCGGTCTGACGGGCGATCTCCCGCACAAAGGCGATCTTATCGGCGATGGCCTGCATAGCTCCGACAGCCCGGCTCACCGCCCCTCCGCTGGCTTGCGCGTCCATGGAGGACTGGCGCGCAATCTTCTCGGTCTCGGAAGCGTTGTCGGCATTTTGTTTGATGTTGGCCGCCATTTGCTCCATCGACGAGGAGACTTCTTCCGCGGAGGCCGCCTGCTTGTTAGTGCCGGCGGCGAGTTCGTGAGCCGCCGTCGAGAGTTGTTCGCTGCCTGTCGAGACGTTGCCGGCCGCGGTCAATGCGTCCCTTACGACGACACGCAGCTTGTCCGTCATGCGCTGAAGCGCGAGACCAAGCGCGTCCTTATCAGATAGGGGCTTGGGTTCGACCGAAAGATCGCCGCCGGCTAGGGCGTCGGCGACTTCGGCCGTGGCGCGCAGATTGGCCGTCATACGATTGACCGTCTCGAGAAGAGCACCAATCTCATCTCGCCGTCCATGATCGATTTGGTCGGAGAAATCCCCTCTCGCCACTGCATCGACGGCTGCATTTGCTACTGCGAGACCGGTTTTTATTGAACGGATGAGTGAATATCCGATGTAGGCGCTAAGAAGTATAATAACAGAAAAAGCGATCAGAATAATACGATCACGCTGCCAAAGAACCATAAGAACCCTATTAAAGAAGGCTGCATCCATGTCGTCAAGATAAACACCGATGCCAACTACACCCTGAAATTCTGGTATGTTTCTCACATAGGAAAGCTTTGGCGTTATCGGGCCACCAACCCCCTTTTCATACATATACTGGACCAAACCCTCTCCAGTAGGCCCCCTGGCATTATTGATAATCGCTTGAATAAACTTATAGCCATTCGCGTCAGTGAGTTGGAAGCGGTTCTGGCCGATTTTTGAGCGATCGTTCAAGATCGTCACAACGCCATTGTAGTCATAAGCAAAAATGTAATTTGCCTGTTTTTCATTGCCGAAGTGAGATGATTGGAGGACTGAGAAAAACGCCTTGCGCCCCGCTTCGGTCGCGGGACCGCCGGCAGCCATCATTGTGTCGCGGGCGATTGTGACCGACATGTCGACGAGATTTCGAAGCTGGCTCTGTCGCTCATCCATCATTTGGGCCCGTATGATGGAATAGCCGATGGATACCACGATCAAGGTTCCGATCACGCCCAAGAGCAGGGTCAGATTTATACGAGTTGTGATTCTTAAGCGCGAGAGCATGGCGGCTCCTAAACCTTTGGTTGCGCCGATAATGTGCGGTTGAGGTAAATGAGCGGTTACGTGTAGGTCGCGCTGCAGATAGAGTTTTTGGTCAATCCAACTTGGTCGTCGCGATCCCTGCCGAATCATTCGCGCGGGAGCTCGCATTCGGCATTAGCCAGCCCGACGACGCGTTCGAGTTTCCGAGTTGGTCAGGGACGGAATTGTTTTGGCCTTTTCGGAGAAGACCGCATTAGGATCGCGAAGCTGCCTTGGCGCGCATGGGATCGCGAGAAAACCGGCGGTTAATGTGCGGTTGCGCCGCCAACATGCCTATTCGTTGGCAGAGCCCATGAAGGTCCGCTCAGAGCACGTTCGGCGATCTCCAGTCGCCAAATGTGCTCTATGTTTCTGGCTTATCACGCTTTACGCGCGGACACTTTTCCTAAAGCGCTCTATATTAATCAGAACATGGTTAAGGCGGCGCGCAGGGCATTTATCTCTGGACCAAAAACGCCCGAACATGCCAAACAAATAGTAAAGCTCGCGTCTGGCAGGGCCTGCAAAATCAGGCTATCCTTTTGAAAATACTATAGAATTTTTTTGGTTTAGGGGTTGTATTTTTGGCGGAAAATGGACGCTCTAAAGTCCGTTAAATATATTCCGGTTTCGCCCGGTAACCATGCATGCGCCTCAGCGCTGTGGACAAGCGCTCTATTTTCCCAGTAGGAATCAATAGGTTAGCGCCGTTAACCTGTCGATAAAGCGCATTTTTCTATAATTCTATCCTCAAGCAAGGCCGGCGCAAAGCCAAGAACGGGCGGGGAAGCAGGATGGTCCAGAAAGCCAGCGGCAAAGGAATGGCCCCGTCTTGGAGATGCATGCGATGGGGCGAACGGGAACAAGCAACGACTGTCATGATGTTGCAGGAGCGGGGGCTTTCTCGGCCGCTACCGGCTGCGGACCTGGCTTGGGCTGCGCCTCCCGCAGATGGGCGATGCGCCGGCGCACGAATTCCACGTGATCGCGCAAAGTATACAGATCCGGGGCAAACTGATCGGGAACGGAGATCCGCCACACTTTCTGCTCGATGAGATCGAGTTCCTTCTCCTTGCGCTCGACAAATTCCGGAGTTGCGGGATTCTTGGCCAGATCCCTTTCCAGGAGTTTCAGCGCGCGATACCAGCGAAGAATGCGCTGACGCATGCGCCAGTTGTAAAGCCACGGCACGAGCCTGAAGAGCGGGAAGATGATGCCGATCACAGGCAGCAGCAGGATGAAAGCGCGGTCGAACAGGGTCGCCAGCCAGAACGGCATAACCCTCTGGAAGAATGTCGGCCCTGATTTGTAGATGCGGCGAACATCATCGGGGAGAGGAAACTCCGGATCGTCAGGCAAAGCCTCTGTGCCAAGGGTGAAGAGCTTCGCCTCCCCTGTCGGCTTCAGCGTCGGCTGGCTTTGTACGGCAAGCACCGCGTCTGCGAGAAGTGTCCTCAGGGCCGGATGAAGATCATCGCGTATGAGAAGCATTGCCTTCGTTGCGACGAGCGACGTATCGGCAGCCGGAATGTTTTTTGCGAAATCGATGACGCCCTGCCGCAGGATCACGGCGCTGAGATACGGATAGCGCTGGATGAGGGCCTCGGCCTGCGCCATGTTCATCAGCTTGACGTCGGGCTGACGAAGCAGCTTCTGCACCGTCTTTGCGTCCGCCCCCAGAACAAGAAATCCGGCATCGGCGCTCGAATTCGCAAGGGCATCCGGATAAGCGGGAAGCTCCATCGCGATCAGCTTCGAGTTCTCCGGCGTGATGCCGTTGGCTTCGAGTAGCCGCTTGGCGAGGAAACTCGTGCCGCTGCCCTCAGGCCCGATCAGGATGCGTTTGCCCTTGAGCTGCGTGATGTGGTCGAGGTTCTGCGCGCCGCGGTAGAAAATCCATACGGGCTCCGTCAGAAGCCGGCCCATGGAAAACAGCTGCGGTGCATCGAGGTGGTTCGAAAGGCCACCCTGAACGATCCCGGCCTGCACATCCGCGTTGTCATTCTTCAGGGCCTTGAGGTTGTCGAAGGAGCCTTGCGATTCCCGGACATCAAGCTGCACGCCCTTTTTCTCGACCTGCTCCTTGAAGCGCAGCGCCAGATCGTAATACGGGCTGCCCGCGCTTGCGGTCGAGATCACAAACGACGGCGGCGGCGCCGGCTTCACATAGCGGAGCGTAAACCAGACTGCAGCAACGCATATGAGGACCGCCGGAATAAAAAGGGCGAGGTACTCAAGTGAAAAGAAGCGTCTCATGGGCAAACCGCTCCAGGCCTCCGGGCAGAGGTCCTTCCTAAGGGTGGTTACCGGCGCGCGCAATCCTTAATGACAGAGCGGCGGGACCGAGAGCTGTGTCTCTTGTGTACAGGCGATGTTATGATGCGGTCCCCCCATCGCCATTCCCGGAGAGGGCCATGAGTACCCACGCCCCGCAGTCCCATCTCGAAACGCATGAGGTCATCAATGTGCCGGCGCCATTCGGGGGGCACAACCTTTACACGGATGACCGCGCGCTTCGGGAGGCTGCCCGGCTCCATGGGGGCGAGTGGGTTGAGGAGCCACTCTCGGCGCTGGGAGCGGCGGCAGGGTCCGAGGAAGTGTTGCAGTGGGGCGAAGATGCCAACCGCTACCTGCCGGAGCTTCACGCGTTCGACCGCTTTGGCAGGCGCGTCGATGAGGTGAAGTTTCATCCGGCCTACCACCGGCTCATGGCGCTCGCGATGGATCATCGCATCCACAGCACCGGCTGGCGGGAAAAGCGGGAGGGAAAGCACGTCGCGCATGCTGCCATGCTGGCGCTTTTCACCCAGGCTGAGGCGGGGACGATGTGCCCGATCAGCATGACATACGCCAGCGTGCCTGCCCTTCGGCATCAACCGGATATCGCGTCGGTGTGGGGGGCGAAGATCATCGGCGGCGTTTACGACGCCCCGCTGCGCCCCGTTGCCGAAAAGCGCGGCGTCACTATCGGCATGGCAATGACAGAAAAGCAGGGCGGATCGGATGTGCGGGCCAACACGACGCGCGCCGCGCCATCAGGCAAGGGCGGACCGGGAGCGGAGTACCGGCTCGTGGGCCATAAATGGTTCTGTTCCGCGCCCATGAGCGACGCCTTCCTGACGCTGGCCTACACCGATCGCGGGCTCAGCTGCTTCCTCGTCCCGCGCATCAACCCGGACGGCGAACGCAATACCATCCAGATCATGCGGCTGAAGGACAAGCTCGGGAACAAGTCGAATGCTTCCTCGGAAATCGAATACCGTAACGCCTATGCGCAAATGATCGGCGAGGAGGGCCGCGGTATCGCCACCATTATCGAGATGGTGCATCATACGCGGCTCGACACAATGGCGGGATCGCTCGGCATCATGCGCCGCGCCCTGGCCGAAGCCGTGCATCACGTGAGCCATCGCCGCGCGTTCCAGAAGAGATTGATCGATCAGCCGCTCATGCGCGCCGTCGTGGCCGACATTGCGCTCGACTACGAGGCCGCAGCAATGCTGACCATGCGCATCGCGCGCGCATTCGACGGCGAGAGCGAACATGAACGGCGCTTCGCCCGCCTCGCCGTGGCATTGAGCAAGTTCTGGATCACAAAGCGCACGCCGCAATTCGTCTACGAGTGTCTCGAATGCCTGGGCGGCGGCGGCTACGTCGAGGAAAGTTCATTGCCACGTTTTTATCGCGAAGCGCCGGTCAATGCGATCTGGGAAGGCTCCGGCAACGTGATCGCACTCGACATCCTGCGAACGTTCCAGAAAGAACCTGCTGCCCTCGACGACTACTTCGCGGAACTCGCGCCCGCGCGCGGCTCACATCCCTGCTTCGACCGCAGCTTCGACGAGCTTTCGCGCGCGGTGGGCAAAGGCACGCCGGAAGCCGATGCCCGCCATGTCGCGGAGACGATGGCGCTTACCCTGGCATCGGCGCTGCTTTACCGCCACTGCCCGGACGCAGTCGCCTCGGGGTTCTGCGATGTGCGGCTGAGCCCCGAGGCGCGCGGTCTGAATTATGGGGCGAGCCGTGCCCGGATCGATATGAACGCGATTATCGACCGTCAGACGGGCGGCAGCGCCACAAAATGAACCGGGAATAAAGGCGCTTTCAGCGCCTTGCCTCTCCAACGTGAAGCGGCCAACCATCACAATCGCTTCAAAAAAAACTGCTACTTTCGGTTGAAATTGGTGACATCTCACAACGAGCTTAGTTGCAGAATTGCGACAAGGACCGTCGCGATGCGAGTTCCGCTCACGCTAAATTTAATAAAGATCGGAACCATTTTCTAAATGCATTGTTTGCACTGCCGAAATGCACGCACAGACGCAAAAGAGTTGCAACGGATGGGGACAAGCGATGCCTAAGATTGAAGGCTGGAAGGAGTTGCAATCGGCGAAACCTCCGATCATGGATGGGGGCACGCCCGCAGCAACGCAAGGACCGCAGCGCGGCTCCAAGTTAAAAATGTCGATCGAGAAAAAGATCGAAAATATCTGGCTTGAGTCTGAGGAGCTTGGTTGGAGCTATAACGATTTTATCTCTCACTTGCTTGAGGTCTTGGTCGTCCTTAACTATCGGACCCTGCCGTCGAAATTGACTCCTGATCCAAACCCCTTGCAGGACAAGGGCAACGGGCCGATTGCTCAGTCATCCGGTTCCCTGCGGGTGAACCGAGCTACAGCCTGAGAGCCCCGGCCTGGAGGCTTGCATCCGTTCGAGAGCACTTCGCAAAAGGCTTCGTGGAAACTTTCATATTCCCGAGGCCGTTCGACCGGCTTGCGTCGGCACATGGTGCAGGGACTGCCACCGCAAGCATCGACATTGCGCACCGCGGCCGGCATGGAATGGTTTCCCTGCGCCGGCTGTAGGCCTAAAATTGCTTATCTCGCCTCGACCCGCAACCGCTGGAGCAAGTCTTTGATCGGGTGATGCGCCCAAGCTTTTGTCACGAAATCCCGGTGCTCGGTTTCCGGCGCCGTCGAGATGAACGTTACGCTTCCACCACGCAACGGCCCTTTCAACTTGGTGCTGACGTTCACGTCATGCCCCTTCAGCATACTCGCAAGTTCAGTATTTCGCGCCCTTGTCGAGTTCGCATAAGCGCTGAGGAAGAAGGCTTTATCTCGCGAAGAGATCCAGTTCGCGAAAGTGTCCATGTCGCCGTAGAGCGCATCGAGGAGCACAATGCCGCGGACTCTGGCCCCCGCCCCGCCATGCCGGATGCAGGAGGCAGCCGTCATGTATCCGCCACTGTAAGCCACGATCACGATAGGAATTTTGTCGAAATACGCCCTCGATCGCGGATCGCCATGCGCGTTCGCAAGCTCGACGCTGGCCTCGTCCAGGAAACGCTGGAAGCCGCCCGGCTGCCACAACTTGCCCGCGCTAGAATCCGCAGCGTTCGATGCCAGCTGCGGGGCCACAAGAACCGCATTCACGCCGGCCTCCGACACTTGCTCCGGAACGCGCTGACGGTCGACGACGTCGCGCTGCAACGTAGCACCGTGGCCATGCAGAAAAATCACCATCAGCGCAGGGCGTCTCAAATCGAAGCCGCGCGGAATGTGCAGAAGCACGCGGCTGTCGCTGTAGGTTTTATCCTCCCAGTAGACCTCGCCGCTGGATGAACGGTGCCCGCGCCTGCCTCCCTCGCCCACATCAAGGAAGGAGTGGCCGGTGTTCGGATTTATGCCGCGATAGGGGAATGGTGCGGTTTCGAATTCAACGAGCTTCGTCTTTGTGTGCCTCAACGGGAGCAGAGGCGGCTCGGATTTGATGGTCGATCCCTTCTTCACCATCTTCACTGGAACCACGAGTGACTCGAGCTGGACCGAAGCCCGGCTCGTATCCGCTTTGAGGAACGCCTGTTTCGCCACGCGGTTGGGGCGGTCCTCACTGGCCATGTATGGGGTCGGCCGCTCCTCATCAACCAAGGTGGCTGGGCTGAGTTGCTCCGTCATCGCTCCATTATCATGGACAAAGTCCACGGATTCGGCTTCGTTACGGCATCCGCTGGCGACGATCGCGATGATAGCCGCGAGAGGAAAACGCAGCTTGCGTAAAATGCTCTGAATCATTGGCCGAGGCTGTTTCACAGGTACTTGCATACTTTCACTGCCAACCGTCGGTTGCACGACCGCGGAAGAAGGCCCCGGAATAAATCCGAATCGTGTCGATATCATGAGCTCGGCCATGTCCCTAGCGAAAGGACTTTCTAAAGGGGATCCGCGCTAGGATGATATTTACTCCCGTTGTTAAGCCTAAGTTGCCATATAGCAACTACCATAAGATTAACCAATCACGGAATTGTTGAACCGCTCGTTAGTTGATAAGACGCAGCTCATGAACGATTCATCGATAACTATGGAAGATGCGACGCCGAGCGGCGCAAAGGGTCTTGAGCAGCAGGCGTTCGATCTGCGAAAAGTGTCTGTCTTGACTGCGACAGCGCTCGCGGTCGCCGACATGATCGGGACTGGCGTCTTCACAAGTCTAGGGTTTCAAGTTCGCGATATTCCATCGCCTTTTTCCCTGGCAATGCTTTGGGTTGTGGGCGGGCTTGTCGCGCTATGCGGGGCGCTGTCCTACTCCGAGCTCGCAGCGGCGTTCCCGCGCTCGGGCGGGGAATACAACTTCCTTTCGCGCGCATTCCGACCGGCGATCGGCTTCATGGCGGGCTGGATATCGGCGACTGTCGGCTTTGCCGCGCCCGTCGCACTGGCGGCCATGGCCTTCGGGCAATATTTTGCGGGTGTCATCCCTGGAGCGCCCGTTCTCGCGCTTGGGATCGGGATTACGTGGCTTGTCTCGGCTGTGCATCTTTTCGGCATTCACAGCGGAGCCGCATTGCAGAACATCTCCACGCTCATCAAACTCGGGCTGATCGTGGTCTTGATCCTGGCAGGCCTTTTCGTTGCCGATCCTCAACCGGTTTCCTTCGTGCCCTCGACGGCCGACATCGGCTACATCACCGGTGCGCCATTTGCGATCAGCCTCGTTTTCGTTCTCTATTCCTACTCGGGCTGGAACGCGGCGACCTATATCGCGGGCGAGATCAAGGATCCGGAGCGGAACCTGCCGCGCTCGATCCTGGCCGCGGTTGTGATCGTCACATTCCTCTACGTCGTCCTGAACGCGATCTTCCTCTACACCACGCCTGTCAGGGAGCTGGCCGGGCAGATCGACGTGGGCCTGATTGCTGGCCGCCACATTTTCGGAGAGGCCGGAGGGCGTATCGTCGCCGCCCTGATCTGCATCGGGCTCATCTCTTCCATAAGCGCGATGATGTGGGTCGGCCCGCGAGTGACCATGGTCATGGGAGAAGATAGCCCTATGCTCGAAGTGTTTTCGCGAACCGCCCGCAACGGCGTGCCAGCCAACGCGCTGCTGTTCCAGCTTCTTGTCGCAACGGTGCTGATGCTCTCCCAGAGCTTCGAGGCCGTGCTCGATTTCATCCAGTTCAGCCTGACCTTCTGTTCGTTTCTGACGGTTTTGGGAGTGATCGTCCTGCGTTATCGTCGGCCACACCTGCCGAGGCCGTACCGCGCGTGGGGATATCCGGTCACGCCGTTCCTCTTTCTCGCTGTTACCGGCTTCGTGCTTGCACACCTCCTCGTGGACCGCCCCCTTCAATCGATTGCGAGTCTCTTCACAATGGTGGCCGGGCTACTGATCTATGCTCTGTCTGCGCACGTCTCAAAAAGGAACTAGCCTATATGACCAAAATGAACGTGTTTCTTCGATCCATCTTTCTATGCGCATTCCTGCTTGCGTTGGCGCCAGGTCTAGCGCGTTCGGCGGATGGGCAAGCTTCGGATGACATCGCTCATTTCCTGGCCGGATTGCCGCCTTCGGCGAATTCCCCGCTTGCAAGCCTCACAAGCGACGCTGCCTGGAAAAAGCATTCGGAGGCTTTCAACGCCGATTGGAAAACGTTGGAGAACAAACAACTCGACAAGGTTCATGCCTGGTCTTCCGCCAACATCAGGCAGGCGCAACCGGTCCTGTACTACATGTTCAGCGGGCCGGATTATCTCTATGCGAATGCCTTCTTCCCGAATGCGAAAACAATCATTATGGCAGGCCTTGAGCCAACCGGCGCCATCCCGGAGCTGAGCGATATCACCTCCCATACCGTGGCGAGCGAAGTTAACGGAATTCGCACGGCACTCGGGAACCTCCTCAAGCACAGCTACTTCATCACCAGCCAGATGGGCTCGCAGCTTTCCCGCCCGAAACTTTCCGGCACGCTTCCGATCATCTATGTCTTCCTTGCCCGCTCCGGGATGACGATCCACGACGTCAGCCTCGTAGGGCTCGACAAAGACGGGAAGCTCCATCCGCTGAATGAAGCCGGTTTTGTGCCCGCCAGCAAGGGCGCGAAAGTCGTGTTCGCCGGAAGCGATGGCGAAGAGCGCACGCTCTACTATTTCAGGACGGACCTGTCGAACAAGGGTGTTCCGAACGGCGGTTTCCTGAAGTTTTGCGAAACTTTCGGGCAGGGCGACGCTTTCGTGAAAAGCGCATCCTACCTTCTGCACAATCCGGGTTTCTCGGAGGTCCGCGACTTCCTCTTGAAGAACACGGTATCGCTCGTTCAGGATGACACGGGCGTTCCTCTCAGATTTCTGAACGACAATGAATGGCAGCTTCATCCCTTCGGCACGTATCTGGCGCCGATCCGGGAGTTCGCCCATGCGCAGCAGCCGAAGCTCGTGGAACTGTTCAAGAAAAAGAGTGAAGGGCCGCTGAACTTCACCGTGGGCTACCACTGGGGCAAGCCCTCGAACCTGCTCCTCGCGGTGAAGGCAACGCCGAAGACGCAATAGCGCCTTGGCGGCTGCGCCGTTGGCGTCAGCGGTATCGAGACCTACATATGGCTTCGTTGCGGAAACAGCGGCGAAGCCATAATGATTTTTAGGCCTTTCC
The DNA here is from genome assembly GCA_963829495.1 of uncultured Alphaproteobacteria bacterium. Lineage (GTDB taxonomy): Bacteria > Pseudomonadota > Alphaproteobacteria > Rhizobiales > Rhodomicrobiaceae > Rhodomicrobium. The sequence continues at coordinate 130,832 of CAWHIT010000015.1, read as the reverse complement.
AAAAAATACTTATCGCTAATCGCGGCGAGATTGCCTGCCGTATCGGCCGCACGGCGAAAGCCCTGGGCTATCGGACCGTAGCGGTGTTTTCAGACGCCGATGCCAGTGCCTTGCATGTGCGCGCCGCAGACGAAGCGGTCCGGATTGGCCGTCCTCCCCCGCAAGACAGCTACCTCAATATTACCGCCCTTCTCGAAGCCGCCCGTAAGACAGGCGCGGAGGCGATCCACCCCGGCTATGGTTTTCTTGCTGAGAACGCCGATTTCGCCGAGGCTTGCGAGCGGGCCGGGATCGTGTTCATAGGCCCGACTGCCGGCGTGATCCGCAAAATGGGGGACAAGGCCGCAGCAAAGGCCGTCATGCAGGCGGCGGGCGTCCCTTGCGTCCCCGGCTATTACGGCGACGATCAATCCGACAAGCGGCTTGCGGCTGAGGCCGGAAAGCTTGGGTTTCCGCTTCTCATAAAGGCCGTTGGCGGCGGTGGAGGCAGAGGAATCCGCGCGGTCCGCGCAGCAGCCGAGTTACACGACCAGCTTGCGGCGGCGCGGCGCGAGGCAAAGAGCGCTTTCGGCGATGACCGGCTCATGTTGGAGCGCCTCATCGACCATCCGCGCCATCTCGAAGTGCAGGTCTTCGGCGATGCCCACGGCAACATCGTCCACCTCTTCGAGCGCGATTGCACCACCCAGCGCAGGCGACAAAAAATCATCGAAGAGGCGCCAAGCCCAGTCCTCACCCCTGCCCTTCGCGAAAAATTGACCAGCTACGCAGTCGAGGCCGCGCGAGCCGTCGGTTACCGGAACGCGGGCACCGTGGAGTTCATCGCGGATGCGGAGCTGAACATCTACTTCCTGGAAATGAACACCCGGCTTCAGGTCGAGCATCCCGTCACGGAGATGGTGACCGGCCTCGACCTCGTGGAATGGCAGCTGCGCATTGCGGCAGGCGAGCAGCTTCCCTTGCGACAGGATCAGATTTCGCTCCGTGGCCACGCCATCGAGGCGCGGCTCTGCGCGGAAGATCCTTATGACGGTTTCCGACCACAAACGGGCACGGTGCTTCGTGCACCTCGTTCGCAGGACGGCATCCGCGTCAACTCGGGCGTCGAGGAGAGCAGCGAAGTCTCGCCCTATTACAACTCGATGGTAGCCAAGGTTATCGCCTATGGCCGCGACAGAGCGGAGGCGGCCCGGCGGCTCGCCTGCGCGCTGGAAGACGACCCACTGCTTGGCCTCCCGACAAACCAGCAGTTTCTCGCCCGATTGCTCCACAGCAGCGATTTCCAGGAGTCATCGCTCGCCACGAACACTTTGGATGCCTGGTTTGAGACGAAAGCCGCGCTGTTCAAGCCTCCAGCCCCGGCGAACGAGATCTGGGCGCTGGCCTCCGCGCTTTACGCCGACCGCGAAAACGTCGGCGAATGGTTCTGGTCCGGCCACGCGTTCGATTTCTCGCTCGAACTCGATTGCGGCGGCGAGCGCAAAACAGTGCGCTACAGGCGCTCCAGCGAAGGAACCATCGCAGTTTCCTTCGTCGGCGGCGAAGCGGAAATTACCCTGATCGATGCCAGTCTTACCAACATCGTCTTCGAAGCGTCGAGCGTGCGCAAGCGCGCCATCGCAATTTGGAGCGGCGGGAACCTGCACCTTGCCACCGGCGGTTCCGCCTTTGTCTTCAGCGAAGCCGACAGCCAACACACAGGTGAGATCGCCGATGGAGCGAGGATCACGGCCCCCGTCGCTGGCCTTCTGATCAACGTCTTCGCGGAGCCAGGGCAGACCGTTGAAGCTGGGCAAACACTTGCGCTTATCGAGGCCATGAAGATGGAAACGCGGGTGACTGCAATCCACGCAGGCCGGGTCATAAGCGTGCACGCTCAGGCGGGCACGCAAGTTGCCATGCAATCGCTTCTCTTCGAGATCCAAAAGCTGGACGAGCCCGCCAATGTCTAAGGCAATCCTCACATGCGCCCTGAATGGCGTCCTGACCGACCCCCGCCAGCACCCCATGGTGCCGGTCACACCGAAGCAGATGGCACAGTCCGCGCGAGAGGCGTTCGAGGCTGGCGCTTCCATCATCCACGTGCATTTCCGCTCCCAATCCCCCGGCATGGGCCACTTGCCAAGCTGGGAGCCGGACGTCGCCGCCGAGGCCGTGAGCGCCATCCGGTCCGCCTGTCGGGGCGTCATCATCAATCAGACAACCGGGGTGATCGGCGCGGACATTTCCGGCCCCGTCGCCTGCCTTAAGCGTACAAGGCCGGAAATCGCAGCCTGCAATGCGGGAAGCCTCAACTATTTGAAGCTCCGCTCGGACAAGCAATGGGCTTGGCCTCCGCTCCTTTTCGACAACCCGGTGTCAAAGGTGAAGGCATTCCTCGACGCGATGGAGGAAAGCGGCTCGCGGCCGGAATTCGAGTGCTTCGACGTGGGCATTGTCCGTTCTGTGGGGCTCTACGTCGAGAACGGCATGGCCAAAGCGGCGCAATACAATTTTGTGATGGGCGTTGCTTCCGGAATGCCGGTCGATGCCGATCTCCTCGCTTTGCTTTTGAAATACCGGCACAAAGACGCTCCCTGGCAGACGACGCTCATCGGCCGGACGGAGATTTGGCCGGTCCACCAGCGCGCAGCCGATCTTGGCGGAATGTTGCGAACAGGGCTTGAAGATACATTTTATCTGCCTAATGGCGAAAAGGCCGTCAGCAACGGCGCGCTTATCGAAGCCCTGGCCCAGTGCGCGCGCAACGCGGGACGCGAAATCGCGTCACCGGAAGAAGCAAGAACGATGCTCAACCTGGGAGAAGCAATCCATGCTGAGGAAGGAGCCGGCGTCAGAAGCTAACGAAAGCCAACCCTTCATCTCGCCTCCCCAGCGCTTCCTGAACACGGCGGCGCGCAGAGGAAACGCACCGGCCTACTACGTGCGTGAGGATGCTGGCTGGGTACCGACCCCTTGGAATGTTTACCGCGACGAGGTCCGGCAGGCGGCCCGCGCGCTTGTCGCGCTTGGCATCAAGCAAGGCGACACGGTGGCCGTCCTCGGCTACAACCGGCCCGAATGGGCCATCATGGATCTGGCTGCGATGACGATCGGGGCATCGGTCGCGGGAATTTATTTCACCTCATCCGCCCGGGATGCCGCCTACATCATCAATCATGCGCAATGCAAGATTGTGCTGGCGGAAAAGCAGGAGCACTTTCAGCGGATCGCAAAGGAGCGCGCGCAGCTGAACGCCTTGCGCCATGTCATCATGATGAAGGGCGAGCCCGCCGTCGATCCCTTGCAGATGACCTGGGAAGCATTTCTTGCCCAGGGCGACAGCCGGTTCGATCCTGAGGTCGAGCGGCGCTTGCAGGCGATCAAACCTGCCGATATTGGCTGCCTCATTTATACCTCCGGCACGACCGGGCCGCCAAAAGCGGTGCAGCTCAGCCACGGCGCGCTGATCGCGACTGCGGGCCTCATCCAGGAGCTCTGGGAAGTGTCCGAGGACGATTGCGTCATTTCTTATTTGCCGCTTGCGCACATCGCGGAGCGCATGATCACGGTGCATTTCCCGCTGACGGTTGGAGGCGCCGTCTATTTCGCTCCGGATCTTCAACAGCTCGCTCAGTATCTCAAGGAAGTGAGACCGCACGTCTTTTTCGGCGTGCCGCGCGTGTACGAAAAGATCGCGGCCGGCGCTCAGTTGCAAATCGCAAAAACGAAGGGAATGAAGGGGAAGATCGCGCGATGGGCGGTGCGGTCGGGCCAGGAGTGGCACCGCAAAGAGCGGATGGGGGTGCGTCCGGGAGCCAAGACCGCTTTCGCCAAGGCGCTCGCCTCAAGGCTTCTGCACCAGAAGGCAAAGCAGGCCATCGGGTTCGACCGAGTTCGCTACTTCGCTTGCGGCGCGGCGCCGATCCCGGAAGAGACTTTGCATTTCCTGTACGGGCTCGATATCCCAGTCAGGGAACTATGGGGAATGTCCGAGACCTGTGGGGCCGGGACGACGAACCTCCCTGGCGTGACGAAAGTAGGCTCGGTGGGACGCCCCCATCCGGGACTCGAGCTCAAGATCAGCCCGGAAGGCGAAATACTCGTCAAAGGTCCGTATATCTTCTCCGGCTACGCCAAAGACCCGGACGCGACGGAAAAAGCGCTTGCCGGTGGTTGGTTGCACACTGGCGACCTCGGCCGCATGGATGAGGACGGGTTCGTCTATATCACCGGGCGAAAGAAGGACATCATCATTACATCGGGCGGCAAGAATATAGCGCCCGCGAACCTCGAAATGGAGCTTGTGACCCTTCCTCTGGTCGAGCATGCCATCGTCTGCGGAGAACGGCGTCCATATCTGACGGCGGTCGTTACGCTTAATGCCGGAGCGGTGTCCCAGTTTGCTGCAGAATGGGGGTTGGCGGAAGATGATCCGCGGCTCGGGGACGCGATCCGGCAGGAGTTGCAATCCGGCATCGACTTGATCAACGCTCGCCATGCACGCGTCGAGAATATCCGGCGGTTCACGATCCTGCCAGAGCCGCTTTCAATCGAGAGCGGCGATCTTACCCCTACGATGAAGGTGAAGCGCGCCACCGTCCTTAAGCGTCTCCAGCCTGTCATCGACGAGATCTATCAGCAAGGCGCCGAAGAGCGAGGGCTGGCTTCTTAAGCGGGTTGAGTTTACACCACACTCCCACTCGTCATCCCCGAAATGCCGCAAGGCGTTATCGGGGATCGTTTCAGGCGCACCTGTCTGTTACGATCCCGGATAAGCGATGAAGCGCTTTCCTGGACCACAACACATCCTGGCCTCAACCAACTCGCCGAAATCTCAACCCGCCTTAATAGTATCCAAGCTCCCGCATGACATCGCCGTGTATCGAGTTGAAGAGTTTCTGATGCGGCTCAATCTCCGCGATGTTTTTCCTGTCATCTCCGCATCGGAAATAGGCAGGAAATTTCTCGTGCATATCGGAAAAGCCCAGCATCAAGTCGCTGACTGGCGGCCTTCCAATGAAATCGGCGATTTTGTTGCAGGCTTCCTTGGGCGACCTTGTAAGCTCCTCATACCTTAAGAACAGCGTGCGAGGACGGCGCAGCGGAACCCAGGCTTTATAGTGATCCGCCCAGAAACCCGGGAAAATTTCGCCGTGAATAAGCTCTTCCAGAGTTGCCGGAAGGCCCTGAATATCATTGAGGTAGTGGTAGTAAGAGACGATAGCCGACCTTCCATCCCGGACGAGATAGATGGCAGGCTCGTCGTCCAAAGGAGGCTCGTTGGTCTTGACGATCTCCAACGCATTGGTGCTATTCCGCTCCACGGGAGTGCCTCGAGCGCCTCGCTCATAATGGCCGACCAGATCGGCGACACCGGGCGCAATCTCCCACCGCGCAATCTCTCCTTCGTAAAGAGAGGCGGAGCGTAACCCGAAGACCTGCTTCAGAATTAAGCGCAGAAAGGAACTCCCGGAGCGGGGATAGCAAGCGAGCCACATTGATTGATCTTGCGAGTGCGATGAATGCCGGGAGTGTTTTGCGTGCTTGCCGCGAGAGTCGCGCAGCTAGTTCACGGTTGCTTTCTCCAGCGCCGTTATACCGGCAGCGATCCCGATCCGCTTTGCGTCATAACCGCGCTCAAGGATAAGACGCCACCAGTCACCGCTCTTGAGATACCACGCGATGGTTTTTTCAATGCCGGTTTCAAAGCACTCGCGGGCGCGCCAGCCAAGCTCGGTTTCAATCTTTGTCGCGTCGATGGCATAACGCCGGTCGTGGCCAGGCCGGTCATGGACGAAAGTTATCAGCGCGCGTCGGGAAGGGCCTTCGCGGGGCGACAGGCGGTCCAGATGATCGCAGATCTCTCCACGATATGCAGGTTGGTGCGCTCGTTCTTTCCACCGATGTTATAGGTCTCACCCAGGACACCCCGCTCAAGAACGAGAACCAGGGCGCGAGCGTGATCCTCGACATAAAGCCAGTCGCGAACATTCAGGCCATCGCCGTACACCGGCATCGGTTCGCCGAAAACGCCCTTGATGATCATGTGCGGGATGAGCTTTTCGGGAAACTGATACGGCCCATAATTGTTTGAGCAGTTTGTGATCAGAACCGGAAGCCCGTAGGTATGATGCCACGCCCGGACGAGATGGTCCGAGGCAGCCTTGCTCGCGGAATAGGGTGAGCTCGGCTGATAGGGGCTCTCCTCTGTAAAGAGCCCCGTTGGCCCAAGCGAACCGAACACTTCGTCCGTCGAGATATGCTGAAAGCGGAACCGCTCGGCTTTCTCTTTCGGAAGGCCGCGCCAATAGCGCAGCGCCTCGAGGTCGACCCCTGAAGTCCGGCCAGTTTCGGGGGATAGCTCAACCTAAGAGAGCAAAAGCGATTGACAGCACAACTAGATAATCTTATGCGATGTGGGAGGAAAAATACAGTCAGTTTTAAATCACGGGGATTTGCGTGGGTTGCGCACTTATTGGCCATAGCTATCATGCTGTTACAGGCTCTTCGGCGTTTTTCAAAGACATATTGACGCAACATACCGAACTTGCCGAGTATCTCGATGATAGTTGGCGCGGAGGAAAGCCCGTAGACCCTCGGGAAGTGGCGGCTGGCAGTTATGAGCGTATTTTCGTTTGGCAACTAACCGACATTGCCTTGGCTTTGGCCAGCTTGGTGCCAGAGCGCGTGGTATTCATTCCTATGTGGGACAGTTGCTCGTCGCTGAAGCAAGAATTTTGGGTCGGGCTTGGTCAGACGCGAATATTGTCTTTTTGTTGGTCCTTGCATCAGAGGCTTCGCGAATGGAATTTGGACAGCTATCACACGCAGTATTTTCCGGATCCAGACAAGTTCCAGACAGTCACCGACTTTTCGAGCCTTCGCGGATATCTTTGGCAGCGAAGAAAGCAGATAGGGTGGCGGGAGGTCAGAAAGCTAACCGGAGACTACCGGTGGGAGAAGTTTTGGCTTCATATGGGCCTGGACCCCACATATGGCGAATGTGAGCCACCTTCCATCTCTGAAACGCAAAGATTTAATATAGAAATGACGCATTTCTTCCCGACACCGGAAGCAGCGCAGGAAACTCTATGTGCAGCTAATGTATTTTTTGCATCACGGCTGGAAGAAGGTATTGGCATGAGTTTTCTAGAAGCACTAGCCCGTGGCCAATGCGTTCTAGCTCCCGATACGCCTACGATGTCTGAGTATATTACCAACGGCGTAAACGGGATACTTTACGATCCAGACACGCTTCCAGAACAATCTCTTTCCTGCGCCGGAACGATGGGATCAAATGCTCGCAGTTATATAGAGGCCGGGCACGCAGACTGGTGTTTTGATAAGACGGAACGCTTGCCAAGCCTCCTTTTCGGGCGCCGATCGGGGCTTGCTGTACCTCGCACCAGGGGACAAGCAGAGTGGAGAAGGCCAGCGTTAGCGCGGGACAGGCAGAGGCGGGCGGAAACTGAACCCAATCACACAAGTGATTTCGAACAGCTCAAAGTAACCGTTGCAATTGTCACATATAATGCTAGTGAAAGCTTCGAAGAAACATTCAGAAGTATAGAAGAGCAGACCTACCAAAATATAGAAATTGTTGTCGTTGATGGCGGATCTAGCGATAATACACTCGACCTGATCCGGGAGCGAGATGACCGGATCTATAAGTGGGTCTCTGAGAAAGATCGAGGACCCTACGATGCGATGAATAAGGCCGCACAGATCGGTACTGGCGACTTAATAATCTATATGAATGCCGGGGACAGATTTTACAGCCGGGCTTCACTAAGCCGAGCAATGAGCTCAGTGCCGGCAGGCGTCGATTTTATAATTGGCCACCATCTTTATTTAGCCGTTGGTGGGGTCGAGGAATATCATAAGGCGGCTGATTTTGATGTGTCTTGGCAGGCCCTTAAAGCCGGCGATTTCAGCTTCCGTTGGTTGTCGGGAATACCTTGTCACCAGGCAACACTCACACGGCGCTCTTTGCTGATTGAGTTGCAGGGGGGTACGATCTCAACTGCAAGATAGCTGCGGATCACGAGTTTATGTACCGCGCGCGATCCGGCGGCGCAAAGTTTCATCACTGCGGTCATATTCTGGCTATCTACGCGGGCGGCGGTCTGTCGGCGAATAGAACCGTTCAGTGCGTGCAAGACTGGTGGCAGCTCGCGCGGCGATTTGGTCCGCCTTCGAAAGCTGACGCATTCTTTCGGCGAAACTTCCGGAGAAAATATGAATTGCGGCCCTGGACACTCGAAGCCTTGTGGCGAAGAGCGATGCGGCCATTAGAGGAACTCTCCAATTCTCTGTTAAAGCTGCGCAGTGAGCGTCGGCAGAGGCGCAAAGCTCGCGGGAGGGCAATAGAGGCAAATGCATTGCGTCAAGGGCTTGCATTGGAAAGCGCCATTGCCAAGCTCGAGACACATGTGATGCGTCGCGAGCTTGCACTGGAAAGCGCCATCGCCAAACTCGACAAGCATAACCTGCTCATCCTTGCCAGCAAGGATAACGCCAAAACCAGCACTGTGGAATCCAGCTTTTCGGCGAATGGAACACGGCCTCCCGGACCCGACCATGTGGTTGTCGGCCCGAGTTATCCAAATTGAGGATAAGCTGTTTCAGCATGATGCGAGCCTCTGCGGTTGCGAAAACACCGCACATTGGGGAGCGGGTCACTTCTCGCTCGGGAACGGGATAATTTACTGTAATCGATTTCGTAATCGCGGGCGCATTACAACCGCACCGCCACCTTAGCTATAACGTTCACAGAAGTGCTCTTGGCAAGAGGGCTGAACTTCACGCTTCGGGCGCGCGTATTTCTCGACCGTCTCCATCAGAGAGGACGCGGTATTGTCCCATGTTCTCAGCTGTTTTCTGATGTTCTCGGGAAGCTTAACTGGGTGATTGATCATGTTTTCCAACGCCTCGAACAGCGAGTTAGGCTGGGCGTGATCGAAATAGGTAGCAAACAACTCTCCAACTTCTGGCATGGATGCATTGTTCGCGCATATTACGGGTTTGCCGAACCAGAAACTCTCCCCTATCGGCAGACCCCAGCCCTCGAAAAGGCTCGGAAACACTGTGAATTGGCAATTCTCGTAGAGAAGCTCAAGTTCTGCATCGTTTGGTCCACTGATTATCCTAACCGTACCCTCGACGTGTGACGTATCCTTAAGGAACTCGTAGACATCATGGACACCCCATCCTTTGCTACCCGCGAGGATAAGCTTAGGCAGATTCTCTTGGTATATTTTTTGTAGTTCCTGCCAACATTCCAGAAGCTTTATTGTGTTTTTTCTGACTTGAATTGTACCCACACACAAAACATAATTCTGCCTAGTAATCTGCATTACATCTTCGCTTATTTTATGAAGCGCTTTTGGAAATGAGCATTTGAACTCATGCGGAAATTTAGAGACCTCGATTTGGGCTTGTAATCCAAAGGGACGCAGATAATTCTCAAGCGTTTCCCTGGTAAAATCGGAGTTGCAGATTAGAAGAGAAGAGTGTCTAACAACGTAGTGTAGCCACTTTTCAAAACGCTGATTCTTATCTGCGGTGAAAAAGGCCGAGTGCTCTGGCGATAAGAGCGCGATGATATCATGGACGAACGAAACGACCTTGCAGTCATATATTTTTGCGAGATCGGTGAGGCCTACATAGTCGGCCCCCCACCCTGCGCCGAGAATAACAATGACGCCTTCGCGGGCAAGCTCGCCCTTTCTCAAGCATGACTGTTTGCCCGACAGCAGTGGCCTTCGGAATTTAGCGCGCAACTTTCCAGATAAAGCCCACCTCAGTTGAAACCGCGCATAATGAAAAGCTCGTCTCAGCGGCTTTGTCTTATACCTGAGAAGCTTTCCGGAAAGCCACAGGCGTTTACCATATGGCAAGTCGAAGCGAGTATGAAAATCGTCAAGATCGTAATATCCCTTCATGAAGGAAAGATCTGCAATCTGAAAGTTTTCATCCAATGGGTGCTTAACAATTCCGAATACTGGGCGGGCCCCATTGCGAACCACGCTCTCGATAATTCTGAGCACGCTGCGTTGAATGCCAGTGACATGCGTATTTTTCATGGCATGCTTAACAATGTCTGTTATATCAAAATAAATAACCTGCATTGTGCCTCCCGGCCGCTGACGAAACCAAGAGAGCGATTTATAGGCTTTGGCGTCTACCGTGCCAAGGCTTTCTCGATTCTCCTCCACACCCATCCTTCGGCTTCGCTCCTGTCTCCCAGAACGTAGGCCGCAACGTTGGCATTTCGCAACACCAGTGACTGGTCGTTTTCTGCAGCAAGGCGCCCCGCGAACAGGTATCGATCGCCGGCGGCTATCTCAAAGTCGTCGTTGGGCAGTTCAATCGTCCCGGTACCGCGAACGGCCAGGAGAGCCAGGCAAGGAATTCGCTCGTCTCTGCATTGCGCATTCCGGCACAAGTCGCCGACACTTATCGGCCGACGAATGCGATGCATGAGGTCAACCAACCCCGGCGCCTCAGCATCGTCGATCGAGAAGCTCCAAAATCCTGGCGTCTCTTCGCCAAGCAACGAGCGCAGGCTCTCGGCGAGAGAGTAGGCCCAGAAATCATCCTTGTGCCGCACGAGATCGAGGAACTCCGCAAGAAGCGGAGTGCGCAAGACGGCGATGCATTCATTCGCGATGATCTGGCTTGAGACCATGGTCATGTTGGCCCCAAATCTCGCGAACAGCATCTGGTTGGACTGCAGGTTCTGCCGCAGAATGATAAAGATGTTCTGGTTCAGCCTGCGCGCCGTGATCGAGATCGCAAGATTGGTCGTGTCGTCGTCAGTGCCCGCAAAAATCCCCGAAGCCGTCTCGACTCCAGCCTCTCGAAGCACCGCGGTCCCCGTGCCTAGCCCTTTGATGGATCGAAGCCCGTCGGCCCGTATTCCGGCAGGATCGATGACCGTGGCCTTGAAGCCACCCCTCTGCACCGCGCCGACCACCTCGTTGCCGAAACGGCCATAGCCGCAGACAATCCAGTGGCCGGGCGCGGCCGGAATCCGTGGCGGCAAGCTTGGCGGCAAATAGGAGCCGGGCGTGCTCGTCAGCCAGGAAAGCAGGCGATGGCTATCGGGCGCCCGCATGGCGAGTTCCAAATGATCCCCGAACTCGCGGAAGGGGTTGATGACCCGATAGGTGCCGAGCGAGGACATCGAGGCGGCGACGGCGGGGGAATCCGCGCGGCCGACGACTGGCAAGCCGGGTCGAAGCAGGCAGGCTGACACCGCGATGGCAAGATTAGTTGCGTCGTCGTTGCTGAGCGCCAGCACGCCCTTGCATTCGGGTTTGAGGAGGCCCGCTGCAGCAAGCGTCTCTGGAGAGCGGGCGTCGGCCGCGAGCAAGGGAGCGCCGATGGAGAGACCTTCGATCTCCAGCTCCTGAATTTTGCGTTCGTCTCTGTCAATGGCGGTGAAACGGTAGCCAAGCTTGTCGAGCGCGCGGACGACTGTCATGCCGGTCTCGCCGAGGCCGCAAACGAGGTAAAAGGGCTCGCGCAAGCGCGCGACGGCACGGCGAAACCGTGCGCTGACGATGGCCTGCTGGAAAGCTTTGTCCTGTGAAAGCCCGAGGAGCGAGCCCAGAAGATAGGCCCAGCCGATGACCGACAGATAGATGATTAACGTCACGAAGAGGCGCTGCTGATCCGTGAAAGCGTTCGGGATCTCGCCAAATCCGATCGTCGTGGCGGTGTACGTTACGAAGTAGAACGCCTCGAAAATCGTCATCCGCCAGGGCTGACCCTGCGCGTCGACGCCCGGGATGAGCGAGAGCCCTACTGTCGACAACGCGAAAATAAGAATGATCAGAATGAGCGGAGCCCGAAGGCGCCGTATCGTTATGAAAAAAACGCTTTGCAACTCATCGCCTCTGGATGGCCGTATCGATGATCATGATGATAACGGATACGACGTTCGCGAACAGCGCGCCTGCGGAGAGGGACACGATGCTGCTGAGCGAACTCGCGCTAAGCTGGGGCGCTTTTTGAGCCGCAAAGAACCAGACGAGCGCCGCCGCGAACAGCTGAAGCAGCGCCACAAGACTCGAAGCCAGATGGACGGCGCCGATATGGGTGCGATCGCCGAACTTCAGGATCACGGCGATCAAGCTGGCGATGATCGCGGCGAAAAGCTCCCACGCATTATGCTGGTCGGGGTTGCCGACGTCGCCATAGACAAACCCGAAGTTCAACGTGGCCGCCAACAGAATAAAAAATCCGAAAACAACCTTTTCGAGATTCATTGATCCACCGCCCCGCCGCTGCCGCCAAAATGGTAGCTCAAGCACGGTTGCATCGCCCGGACCTTGCGAAAGATCAAGTTGGGCGTTTGGCCAACGCAGAAACAGCGCCTTCCTGCAGTTGGCTGCGAATCACATAATCGGCTGACACTAAGCAGAGTTCGCCGGACGTGCCACCGGGTCGCCGCCGCCGTCAACCGCGAAAGGCGAAGCCTCATCCGGGATCGTAACAAATTGAATCGCCTGTCTTTTTACGATCCCGGCTCGCGCTTCGCTTGGCCGGGATGACGTAGTGCGGAGCGAGCCGCATCCGTTGGCCAGATCAGCGGAGTTTGCTTAGGTTGGCTCTGCGTGGCAGCAGTCAGCGCATTCGGCGACACTGCACAAGCGCGCTGGCCTTCATTTGGAAGAAAATCGCTCGTCCAACGAACTATATATTTTTGTTGAGAACCAGCCGCGCATAGTACTCGATCTGTGCAATGTAATCTGCGCTGTGTCTCGCGCTCTGGCCATTCAGGTGGTCGGCCAGCTTCTCCAGGCGAGTTTCAACGCCTTCGGCATTATTCACGGCACTCCGAAAAATCGGCGTAACGCACGCTTCTTCGATGTATGTTCGTTCTTGCCCCTGTAATGATCCCTTGGCCAGTGTGAGATTCAAGAGAAGGCTCAATACGATATGCGGAGCTGTGAACCCCCAGGTTAGACTTCCCAACGAATAGGCAATGACCGCCACGCGCGCGGGGTCCCGGTGGGTACAGTAATATTCAACCGGCTGGATGACATGGGGGTGATGGCATAAAATCGCATCGGCGCCGTATTCAGCGAGCTCGCGAGCCGCTTCCACCTGCCGCCTGCGTGGAAAAAATTCAAACTCGAAGCCCCAATGCAGTGACGCAATAATAAAATCGCATCCCTCGCGCTTACACCAGTCAATCTGCTGCTTGAGGACTTCAAGCTCGGGATCGACGTGTTTCGAGAGCAGCCTGGCGACATTAATCCGGTAGGCATCCTCAGGCGACACAGGACGGCCATTGAGTCCAAATGTTGAGGAGACAAAGCCAAGCTTAATGCCTCCCTTAACCAGAATTCTTCCTTGGTAGTATTCTTCCTTTTTTCTATTTGTGCCGGTTTCCAGAATGCCTTCCTCGGCGAATATGCCCAAGGTCGTTTCAAGGCCTTCAACGCCCATGTCGAAGGCATGGTTGTTGGACGTATTCAAGACGTCGAAAACTCTGCCCTTATGTCCCTTCAATACCTCGAATTGCGCTCTTGAGCAGCATTCCGTGGGAGGACCGCGATCACCGATAACTTCCTTTATCAGGGGCTGAGTGGTGATCGGAGATTCGAGATTCGCGTAAGCAACATCCTGATCAAATAAAAGATCGGCAATATTCTCGAAAAGGATATCTTTCGACTGCTCGAGGCCGTCCGCTTGTAAGATATCGCCGGCCGCTCCGAGCGTTAGCGACTGTTGTTTTTCAAAACCTTCTGGCAACCCGATCGCCGACTGATCGGTCATCAGCAGATCCTCAATCCGTTCGCCTTTCTCAAAGTGCGTAACAGGATGAGTACATTTGTAGGCCCAATAACAGATATCGGGGAGCTCCATTTCGGCGATATCCGTCGCGGCATCGCTCAGGGGATACCGCCAATTCCCGGATAACTCCGCAAATTTTGTCGAAAGAGACAGGATTTCGCGAAGTTCCGGAGTGGATATGTCGAGAACTTCAGCCGGCGTTGATGGCAAGGAATGAGGCATTTCCGTCTCTCTCATGAAGCAACGCTCGAATTACATGTCTGGTTTCTTTCGGCAGAAAAGCCTGTGACCCGAATCCAGCGGCCCGCCGACGCCAGTGATTGGGTTCGGATTAGAAGATGCAGCGACTCGGGTCAAGCAGGCTGCGCTTTGATGAAAGCGGCCTTTCGCTTCAGCGACTTGATGGCGGAGTCCGCTTCCGGGCCTCGCGCCGCCTTCCCGCTCACCGGCTACGTTCCGGATTCAATCAGGGCCATACCGGCGTCGGAGAAGCCGAAATGGTGGCCGATCTCGTGGATCAACACATGGCGGATGACGCGGTCGACGGGCTCGCCGTTGCGGTCGGCGTAGTTGAGGATGGGGATACGGTAGAGAAAGATCCTGTCGGGCAGGCTTACGGGAGCCGACACGCTTTTGTAGGGCAGGCCCACGCCATGATACAGGCCGAGCAAATTATAGGGATCGCGGATGCGCAGGGCCTTCAGCGTCTCCGCATCGGCAAAATCGGCCACCTGAACCGTCACATTGCCAAGCTCGGCGCGGAACTGTTCAGGCAGGCCTTCCAGAACCGCCTGAGCAGCCGTCTCGAAATCTTCCTGCGTCCCCAGCTGAGCTGAAGGCATGGCAGCCTCCTTTTCGCAAGATGCTGACACAGGATTTGGGCTGGTTTCCTACAAAACCCAATAGTCCGGGCGCGACTTTGCCAGCGGGAGCCAGACTGCTCCTCACCGTTCCTCGTCGGGGACCAGCGTGAAATAGAACGTCGATCCTGCGCCGGGCGACGGACCGGACCCATATCCGCCCTCCGTGGCGCTCGATGATCTTGCGCGTGAACGCCAGGCCGATCCCCGCCCCTCCCCCGTAATCCTCGCGGTCATGCAGGCGGCGGAAAATCTGAAAGATCATGTGCTGGTCGTCTTCCGCGATGCCGATGCCGTTGTCGCGGACATAGTAATGCGAAGGATGGCCCGGCCTCGACGCCGATCTCGATCCACTTGCCGGCCTTGTCGTTGTACTTGATGGCGTTGCCGATGAGATTGAGGAAAACATCGCGGATGCGCTCGCGATTGCACAAGGCCGTCCCGAGCCGCGAAGGCCGGCGCACGTCAACGCCTGCCTCAGCCAGGGCGTGGCCAAACGTAAGCAAAGCCGAGTCGACAACCTCGTCCAGATCGACGCTGTCGAGCGCCATGGCGGTTTTGCCCACCCGCGAGTGATCGAGCAGCGCGTCGATCAGGCTGTCCATCCTTTGTGTGAGCTTGAGGATGGTGGCGATCTGCTGCCGTCCCTCCTCATCCAGCACTTCCCCTTGCCGGCGCTTCAGCGTGGTCGCGAGATGGTGGATGCCGTGCAAATGGTCCTTGAGATCATGAGTAGCCGCATGGGTGAAGCTGTCCAGATCGGCATGGGACGCCTCAAGCTCCCGGCTTATCTGTATCGATCTTCCCGGCGCCTCCGAGAACGAGATCGCTGATTGCCAGTCGCAGTTTGAGGACGGCGGTCTTTCTCATTCTCGTGCCATGGCGTCGAACGGTTCCGCACGCTTTCCTTCCAAAGCGCGAATGATCCCCTTGGCATCAGCCGGACAGAACGCCTCGATCTCGCTGACACTCCACCGGCTTGTGCGGATCGCCGGCCCAGCTCACGTCCTCGATCTTCTCGGGGCGAAACCACAGCAGGAACTCGGGGCGGTCGGGCGAAATCCGGACGGCCAGCACGCCGCTTGCAACCCGCGCAAACGCTTCGGCTGGCTCATAGAGCGACGCACAGGCGATCGGTCGCGAAGATCGGCCCTCCCTGCGTCCCGATCCATTGCGCCAGTTCGCGCACCTCGTGCTTCGGAGGGCGTCTTGCCCACAAGCGAGATCTGGGCCTTCGGAGACCACCGCCGCGCCGCTGGCCTCGACCTGGCCCAGCAACATCGGCGAGCGTTTCCGGCGCCCCCAGCGCCTTGCCGAAATCGGGCTCGAGCGTAAGCGCCTGGATAAGCCGGTCCGTTGTCTCGCCCATGGCGAGGACGCGCTCGAACACTTCGGCGTCCTCTTTGGCCGACATCAGGAGCGACAGCGTGTGCGCCAGGAACTCCGCCGCCATGCGCGTTTCATGCGGGACATGCCGCGGCCCGGAATGATGCATCGCCGAAATGAGCCCCCACAGCTTGCCCTCTTTCATCAGCGGCATGACCATGGTCGCCTTGACGCCCATGTTTTTGAGGTACCCGGAGTACATCACCGAGACGCTTCTGAGGCTCGCGAAGCTCATATCGACCGGGCCCGAGATCATAGCGTCTTTGCACGATACGAGCGGCACGGGCACATAATCGACATCCGGCAGATGGCGAACCCAGCTCAAGCGAGAACAGCCGCCGCGCCGGCGCGGGTATGTCGCTCGCGGGATAATGCAGCCCGAGATACGGCTCCAGATCGTCGCGTTTCGACTCGGCAACGACGTGCCCGCTGCCATCCTCGTCGAACCGGTAGGCCATGACCCGGTCGAAGCCGGTGAAGCTGCGGATTTTGGCTGAACCGCCAGATCGAAGAAATTTTGCGAGGCTCTTCGTCTCCTGCAGCCGCGCGATATCGGCGCGCAATTCGGAATAGAGATTCGGCGAAGGCTCGGCGCCGAGCGGCGGCGCGTTTCGAATTCCAGGATGATCAGTCCGCCGGAGCGATGCGCGAAGAGATGAAAGCCCCGGTCCGAACCGACGAAGGATTCGCGCGCGACATGCACGGGCCCGCCGTCGAGCGCCATCCGGCGCAACTTTCCGATCAGATCGCGCCCGGTGCGGCCGAGGACGCTGTCGGCGCTCTTGCCGATGATGGCGTCCGGCCCGGCGCCCAGCAGCTGCGCGCAATTTGCGCTGGCGTGCACAATAAGGTTTGAGTGGTCGTCCACCGTCAGCATGACGCCGTGCGGCTGAATGGCCTCCGGATACTGGACAAGTTCGCGGTCGCAGCTCGAAAGATCGACATTCTTCGCCGTGATGATGTCGTTGCTTTTCTCGGTGTCGCTTGGATCCATGATGATCGCTCTCCTGACCGTAGCGTGTCTCACCGAATGCTGTACTGGAGGGATGGATCGGGCGGCTTGGGCGCGGCGTGCCGCCGGATAGGCGAACACCTCGATCCGCCAGCAAATTTTACACCTGCGACCGTCTTTGGCAAATGATGCCGGTTGAGCCTTTGCTGCCAGACGTCTAACGCGCGGCGAATGAGCGCATCGGACCGTCCGGCAACGCTCTCGATAGTACCCTTCGCCGAAGCTAAGATCCGCGGGCACGACAGGTTATTGCGGCAGGAAGCGGCGGCTTGGCGATGTTGGCGCGATCTTTATGTTTTGCGCGAAAGACGACGGGAGCAGAAATTAGTGTCGGACGTCCAAGCCGCCGCAACCATAGCGGTTCGTTTTCTCATTCACGCGGCCGGCACAGCTGGCCAAGCTCGCCCGCCCAATATTGCGGAGCCGGCCGTTGCGCATGAAAAGTTCGATGCGGTCAATATGGACCACGATCGCTGTCCTCCTGGCGATCTGCCTTACTCAAAGCGCCTGCCATACGGAGCCTGCAAGTCCGCCATCCGCTGAAAAGGCGCTGCTACCAGCAGTTGAAAGGAGCTTCCGCAATCCGGTGAAAGGCAGCAGCCGCAATCTACTGAAAGAGAGCTCGTTGTCGCCCTCAGGGAGGCGCCGCCCTTTGTGATGCAGCAAAGCGACGGGAGCTACAACGGCATTGGCATCGACCTTTGGCGCCGCGTAGCCGACCGCCTGCAGCTTCGCTATCGCTTTGTGGAGCAACCTGATATCGCTGCCCTCATCAAGGGGATAGCCGAAGGCTCCTACGACGCCTCCTTCGGAGCGCTGTCCGTCACGGCTGACCGCGCAAAGCTCGTGGACTTCACGCAACCCTTTTTCGCGACCGGCCTCGGCATCGCTGTGCCCGTTGGCGAACGCAAGTTGTTCTCCGTTTCCCGCATCCTTCTCTCGGAAGACTTTCTTCAGGCTGTCTTGATCCTGATTGGCATCACGCTCGCCATCGGGTTCGTGGTCTGGCTTTTCGAGCATCGCCAGACGCATCACTTCCAAGGTGGGATAAAGGGTCTCGCCTCCGGCTTCTGGTGGTCGGCTGTGGCGATGACTTCAAGCGGGGGCCGCCACGGATGCGCCGGCGACGCTTCCTGGCCGACTGGTCGCCATCTGCTGGATGATCGTATCCATCATTGTCATCTGGGTCTTCTCGGCCAGCATTACCTCGAAGCTGACGAGAGACGAATTGCGGGGGACAATCCACGGCCTGGACGATCTTCGAATTCGTCCGGGTAGGCGCTTCGCGCGCGACGACAACGGTGGGCTATCTCGACCGCGAACGCGTCTCGCATCGCAACTTTCCAAGCCCGCAGGAGGGGCTGCGTGCGCTTCAGGCGGGCCAGATCGAGGCCTTCGTTTACGACAGGCCGCTGCTCAACTGGATCGTCATGCAGGAGTTTCCGGAACTCTCCGTGTCCTCGACTTCACTGTAGACAGCCTCAATTACGCAATAACGGTGCCCAAAGGCAGCAACCTCCTTAACAGGCTGAACATCGCGGTCCTGGAGGAAACAGAGAGCGATTGGTGGCAGCAAACGCTGTTCCAATATTTACGGAAGAAGCAATAGCGGCCTAATGCTCCGCGCTTTGTTATCCCGGCCAAGCGAAGCGCGAGCCCCCCGGATGTTTCCGCCAATTCCGTCGTCATGGCCGCCCTTGGAGGCGGCCATCCAGAAAAATACAATATTTTTTTTTTTTTTTTTTTTTTTTTTGGTATTCCAAGTTATGATCTGGATGGCCGGGTCAAGCCCGGGGCCGGGTCAACCATGCCCGGACCGTTATGGAGCGGAAATTCGCCAATGTTTTCATGGCTTCTTCTGCTGGCGGAAACATCCGGGTAATCAAGTTCCGGGATGGCGGCGGCGTTCTGTTGCGCGCTGCCCGGAAACCTCCGCCTAGAGCTTGATGTGTTTCAGGAGCATGTCCTTGGCCTCGTTGACGCGGGAGGCGAGGTAGCTTGAGCCGCCCTGATCGGGGTGAAGGCGCTTCATGAGATTGCGATAGGCGCAAAACACGTCGTCGCGTCCTGCCCCAGGTGCAAGGCCTAGAATGAGATAGGCCTCGCCAATCGGCATAGCTTGCGAACTATTCGGCGCGCTCGCGCCGTTGAGACCTTTTGCAGCAGAACGGCGGCGGCCACCGCTCCGGCAAGGAGCGCAATGCCGATCGTCTTCGTTGAAATGAAAGCGCCGCCTGCCAAGAAACGGCCTCGCTAAACGGGCTCGGACGAGCGACGGCCTCGCCCGAACCACCAGAAAATGGCGGCAAGCACAACAAAGACAACCATGGCCAGAACAAGGAGCAGCGCCAACTCCTCGACCCACGCGATGGCAGGAACGGCAAGCCCCATTACCACGCCAAGCAAGCCGGTTTGCCAGGACAGCGTGTGAACGCCGGCAACAAAGGTTCCGAGCGCAAGGAGAAGAAAAATCGCAAGCCCGGTCGAGTCGGCGCTCAGCATCTGCGCGACGTCGGTGTAGAGCAGGATGTTCATGGTGGCAAGAAAGGCAGCCCAATGAAGGACTTGCGTCCACACGAGCCTCAGGCGGCTGCTTCTATCGTGGGCGTGAGGCCAGCCGCTAATGATGCATAGGATTCCCGTGATGACGGCGAGCACTTCCCAATAAACGACAAGGGGCCTCTTGGCGATGCTCGTGTAACCGACACCGACAAGTGTAAGAGCCAAAATGAGAAGGTAAGGCAGAAAAGAGAGAAGTCGCGAAGACTTGGCGCCTTCCACGATGTCGTCATCATATTCGGCGGGGGTCGAGAGCTTGGACATGGGAACGCGTTTCCTTTCTAAAGAATGGCGTACACCGCCGAGAGGCAGGGATTCAGGGAAGCATTCTTCTGGGTGAGCGGCTGCCTCGGTGCATCGGGTTCAGGAAGCGAAAGCCTTAAGCTGGCTGCCTGCTCTGACGCATGCGCGAGGGTGAGGTGCATTTGCGCAGGACCGGGCAATTCCAGCGTCATTCAAGCAACACCTATTTTACAACGCCCCTGCTTACATACTTATACTAAGCCGTGAATGAAGTACACCGCTCCCAGGGAAAGAAGCGGAGTAAGCGGCCGGATATGGCATGGGGCGAATTTTTGTCGCGCACCTGCCTCCGTCAAAGCAGCATTCCTTATCTATTTCGGAGCGGCGGCTGCGCCGGGGCAGGACTTTTCCGGTTCGATTTTGATTCGCTCCTGAAACCGAAAACGCGCCGGAGCAAAAAAAGCCCGTTAAGGAGACGAATGGCTTACAGTTTCCTTCCCCAATCGTCTAAATTGACTGCCTTCTTCACCAATTCTTGCAATACGCTGCTTTTCCTATTGTTTTTCCGTAAAAAATTCATAACAATCCGTAAAAGCCATGTTACAGCTTACCTTTCGGGGGTAGCATTTTTCAGGATTTCGGGGATTCGTGCTATGATGAAATACGTCAGCGATTTTTCGGGGCCGTGCATCTTTGGCGTCTTCCCCGGGGGCTTGATGAACACTTCGGACGATGTAAACCTCCGCCACAAGCTCGCTCAGCTCAGGCAGGAGCACAGGGATTTGGACGAAGCTATCATTGCGCTGGAAGCCGCAGCGGAGCGCGATCAGCTTCGGCTGACCCGCCTGAAAAAGCGCAAGCTCAGCCTCAAGGACAAGATCACCCGCCTCGAAGACCAGCTTCTCCCGGATATCATCGCGTAAAGGCCTGAAGAACTGTCCAGGAAAGCGTGGGCAAATCGAGTTGCGTCCGTCTCGCTGCTTCCGGCGGGATCGATTTCATGATTGTAATCGATCATGACAAAACTATCTCCGCCCGTCGCAATCATCATGGGCAGCCAGTCCGACTGGCCCGTCATGAGGGCCGCCGCCGCCGTTCTTGACGAGCTCGGCGTGGCTTTTGATGCCCGCATCGTCTCCGCGCATCGCACGCCCGACCGTCTGTACGCCTTCGCAAAATCGGCGCGCGACGCGGGCTTCAAGGTTATTGTTGCAGGAGCGGGCGGGGCGGCACATCTACCCGGCATGACAGCTGCCTTGACAACCCTTCCCGTGCTGGGCGTCCCGATTTCGACAACGGCGTTGCACGGCCAGGATTTACTCCACTCGATCGTACAGATGCCGGCGGGGGTGCCCGTCGGAACGCTCGCAATTGGCGAACCCGGCGCTGTCAACGCCGGGTTGCTCGCGGCCGAAGATCCTCGCACTCAGCGATCCCGCCCTTGCTGCCCGCGTCGAGGCTTGGCGAGCCAACCGGACGGCCAAAGTTGCGGAGCGGCCCGCCGATGCGCCCTGAGCCGCTTCCGCCGGGCTCCACGATCGGCATTTTCGGGGGCGGGCAGCTCGGCCGCTTCCTCGCGATGGCTGCGTCGAAGCTCGGTCTCAGGACGGCAATTTATACACCTGAACCGGACAGTCCAGCGTTCCAGGTGGCTTCGCAGAGATGGCAGGCATCCTATGGCGATGAGCATGCGCTGGCGGAGTTTGCGAAGTCCTGCGACGTCGTCACCTTCGAATTTGAGAATGTCCCGGCCGCTACGCTCGAAATCGCGGCCCGTCATACGTGCGTTCGCCCCGCCGCCCGTGCGGCCGAGATTGCCCAAGACCGTATTTCCGAGAAGCGCTTTCTCTCGGGGATCGGCCTGCCCACTGCCCCCTATGCTGCCGTCGAAAGTGTGGACGATCTGCCAGCCGCGGCTTCTCTCCTCGCCGATGCCGGAGCCGGCATTCTCAAAATCGCTCGCGAAGGTTACGATGGAAAGGGACAGGCGCGGGTGTCGTCCGAGGCGGAGCTGCGTTCCGCGTTCCTGAATTTTGCGGCGCCCTGTGTGTTGGAAGGCCTGGTCCGTTTCTCGATGGAAATCTCCGTGATCGCCGTCCGGTCAGATCAAGGCGCCGTTTCCTTCTACGACTGCCCCGAAAACACCCATGGCGGAGGAATCCTCCGAAAGAGCACGGTACCGGCATCGTGCTCCGAGCACGCGCAATCGCTTGCACAGGAGATGACCGCACGAATCGCCACCGAACTCGACTATTGCGGCGTCCTGGGCGTCGAGTTTTTTGTCATGCCTGAGGGAAGCGCGCCCCTTCTGCTCGTGAATGAGATCGCGCCACGTGTTCATAATTCCGGGCACTGGACCATGGAGGCTTGCGCGATCAGCCAGTTCGAGAATCACATTCGCGCTATCGCAGGTTGGCCGATCGGATCGGTCGCGCGTCACTCCGACGCGATCATGACGAATCTCATCGGCGAAGAGGCGCTCGGTTGGCGCGAAATCCTGGAGCAAGACCCGGGTGCGTCTCTTTATCTCTATGGCAAAAACGACGTCAGAGCCGGGCGCAAGCTTGGGCATGTAACCCAAATATCACCGCGCGAATAGAACGGGGACAATCCACACCCTCGATGAGGGGAAAATAGACATCTGTGCTTCGGGCTGCTATATTGATTGTGCAAGAGCCTGCATATGTGCGGGCTTTTTTATTCAGCCGGAAACAGGAAGAAGGAGCCAGCGTGCAAGTCCACGTTAGAGACAACAATGTCGACCAGGCGCTGAAAGCGCTCAAAAAGAAGATGCAGCGCGAAGGTATTTTTCGCGAGATGAAGCTGCGGAACTACTACGAGAAGCCGTCGGAAAAGAGAGCTCGCGAAAAGGCCGAAGCCGTGCGTCGTGCCCGCAAGCTCGCGCGTAAGAAGGCGCAGCGCGAAGGCGTCGCCGTTCCAGGCCGCACAGCCACGAGATAAAAAAGAGCCACACGCCATCTCCACAGACGTGGGATGGTTTTGGTGGTTTACCTGATTGTGGCCGCATTCTCGGGCCAAATTGTAAGCGTAAGAGGGATTTTACGCTTGGTGGAGCCTGTATTGACAACGGGGCAAACTATAAGACGAGCGGTGACGGCGGGTGGGCTGTTCCTTGCTGCAGTCACGGTGGCCGCTTGCGAAACATCGGGAACAAACGAGCAGCGTGCGGATCAACTCGCCAACCCGCAGGTTGACCAGAAGAATAACATTGCGTCGATTTCGGCCGTGCTCGCGAAGAACCCTCGCGATGCCAACGCACTCAATTTGAGAGGCACGGCATTCGGCCAGGCTGGCGAGTACGAAAAGGCCATCGGCGATTTCTCGGCCGCGATCCAGGTTAATCCGCAATCCTATCAAGCCTACAACAACCGCGCTCTCATCTATCTGCGGGTCGGCCGATACGACGCCGCGATGAATGATTACAATCAGGCCCTGGCCATCAAGCCGGATTACGCAGGCGCCTATGCGGGCCGCGGAAATGTGTACAAGGAACAGAGAAATTTCCCGTTGGCGATTGCGGATTTCGGGAAGGCGATCGAGCTGAAGCCTGACGATCCCGCACCATACTACAGTCGCGGGTTGATCTACCAGGCCATGAACGACCATCGCAGCGCGCTCGACGATCTCACCGTGGCTGTCAATTACCGTCCCGACGCCGCCGATCCGCATTATGCACGTGGTGTCAGCTACATGGCGGTGCATGAATACAAGAAGGCCTTCGACGATTTCCAGGTCGCCGGAACGAACAAAGTGAATAATTACGAGGCCTGGGCCTATGCTGGACAGGCGGCCGAATTGCTCGGCGACCGCGCGGAGGCAGCGCAAGCTTACCGCAAGGCTCTACAGATCAACTCATCGAGCCGTGTCGCTTATGAGGGGCTGCGGCGCGTCGGCGGAGACGCCTAGATCAACCCGCCTTTAATCGGGATCGATTAAGGGCGCCGCTTTTCGCGGTGCCCTGCGGTGGAGATCGCGATGACCGGAATCTATTTGCAGCCGATTGGATTGCTCTATGGGGAGGTTGCGCGCGACGCGGTTTCGCTGGGCGCGGCCCTGCCCCTTGCGGGCAGTTCTATCGCGTTCAGCACTGTGCGTCTTTGGGAAGGCGAGCCGGGCAACGTCAAGCACGCCATAGTCCGCACGAGTACGATCCAGGCCATCGACGAGCCGAGAATCAAAGAACTCCTCGACCGAATCACTGCTCCACGCGCCAGCATCGCGGGCGTTTCGATGGACCGGCCGCGAATCATGGGCATCGTGAACGTCACGCCCGATAGTTTCTCGGATGGCGGCGAACATTTTGAGTCTCCAGCCGCCATCGAATACGCCAAGGCGCTTGCGAATGGTGGCGCGGACTTCGTCGATATTGGCGGCGAATCAACGAGGCCGGGCTCGGATTCGGTTGGAGTTGCTGAGGAGCTTCGGCGCATCCTGCCCGTGCTCTCAGGGCTCACCGGCCTGCCTGCGCCGATCTCCATCGATACGCGCAAACCGGAAGTGATGCGCGAAGCGGCCAAAATCCGCGCCGACATCATCAACGACGTTTCCGCTTTCACCTTCGCCCCGAACAGCCTCGCCACGGCGGCGGAACTCAAGAGACCAGCCATTCTGATGCACGCGAAGGGCGATCCGAAGACCATGCAGGACACCCCCGCCTATCGGGATGTCGTCATCGAGGTTTACGACTATCTGGAAAAGCGAATCGAGGCCGCAGAGGCGGCCGGATTGTCGCGAAGCACTCTCATTGCGGACCCGGGCATCGGGTTTGGGAAAACCGCCACGCACAACGCATCCCTTCTCCAAAGCATCACCCTGTTCCACGGACTCGGCGTGCCTCTGCTTGTAGGCACATCGCGGAAACGGTCGCTCCAAAAGGTTGCGGGCGCAAAATCCCCAAAAGAGCAGACTGCGGCAAGCGTCGCCGCGGCTCTCGACGCCGTGTCGCAAGGCGTGCAGATCGTGCGTGTCCACGACGTGGAAGAAACTCGCCAAGCATTAGCGGTGTGGCGCTGGTTGAGGGGCGAAGAGGCCACCCTCAACAGGTCCGCCGCAACGCCGGTGACGAACTAAGCAAACTTCGCTCATCTCGGCAACGGATGCTCCTGGCTCCGCACTTCGTCATCCCGGCCAAGCGAAGCGTGAGCCGGGATCGCAAAAAGACAGGCGTTTCAATTTGTTACGATCCCGGATAAGGCTTCGCCTTTCCGGGAAGACGGCGGCAGCAATCCGTTGGCACGTCCGGCGAACTCTGCTTACGTTCGGAAGGAAGGCGAGAGCTGAAAATGTCTATGACAAGCGGGCCGCACGATTAATAGCGCCTTCAGGTTGCATACAAAAACGCGGCGCACTGGTACCAGTAAACTTTTAAAGATTTAGTATGCAAATCCATTCCATTTGAAAGTACAATCCTTGATCGGCTGGGGATTATGGGATATGGGCCTTCATTCCCTCATGCTCCCACGTTACCACGTAGCGATACTAGTCAGAGTGCACCGGCACTGGAGATACAAATCATGGCGTCAAAGCTCTTTGGAACGGACGGCATTCGCGGCCAAGCCAACATTTATCCGATGACGGCCGAAATCGCGTTGAAAGTTGGCATGTCGGCCGGTCACATGTTTACCAAAGGGAAGCACCGTCATCGTGTGGTGATCGGCAAGGATACAAGGCTTTCGGGTTACGTGATCGAATTGGCGCTTGTCTCCGGCTTCACCTCTGTCGGCATGGACGTCGTGCAACTCGGCCCGATCCCGACGCCGGCGGTCGCCATGCTCGTGCGATCCCTGCGGGCAGACCTTGGCGTGATGATCTCCGCCTCTCACAATCCCTATCAGGACAATGGAATCAAGCTCTTCGGGCCGGATGGCTACAAGCTGTCGGATGAAGTCGAGGCCGAGATCGAGGCCGAAATCCTCGGAGACATCAGCCACCTTCTGTCCGATCCCGACCACATCGGCCAGGCCAAACGCATCGACGGCGTCACGGACCGCTATGTCGAATTTGCCAAGCGCACACTCGATCGTACTGTGAGCCTCAAAGGGCTGAAAGTGGTGGTGGATTGCGCGAATGGCGCTGCGTACCGTGTCGCGCCAGCGGCACTTTGGGAACTCGGCGCGAATGTTATCTCTCTCGGAATCACGCCGACGGCCGTAATATCAACCGCGAGTGCGGCTCCACGGCGCCGGAAACGATTTGCCGGAAAGTCCGCGAGGCGGGAGCGGATGTCGGCATCGCTCTTGACGGCGATGCGGATCGGGTTGTGATCGCCGACGAGCACGGCCAATTGGTCGACGGCGACCAGATCCTTGCAGTGATTGCCGGCAGCTTCCGCGATTTCGGCCGCCTGCGCGGAAACGGCATTGTCGCGACCGTCATGTCCAATCTCGGTCTGGAACGGCACATCGAAGGGCTTGGCCTTTCATTGATCCGGACCAAAGTCGGCGACCGCTATGTCGTCGAGGAAATGCGGCGCGGCGACTATAATGTTGGCGGCGAGCAGTCCGGTCACGTCGTGCTTTCGGACTTCACGACCACCGGAGACGGGCTCGTGACCGCGCTTCAAGTGTTGAGCGTCGTAATCCAGAGCGGGAAAACAGTCAGTGAGGTTTGCCGCCGCTTCGAGCCTGTGCCGCAACTTCTGAAGAGCATACGCTTCCAGGGCATCAGTCCCCTTGAAGATGAAGCCGTAAAAGCCGCGGTAGAAGCCGGGCGGATTCGCCTCGGCAAGAATGGACGGCTCATCATTCGGCCTTCCGGCACGGAGCCCGTCATCAGGGTCATGGCCGAGGGCGACGACAAGAGCCTCGTCACCGGCGTTGTGAACGACATCCTGGCTTCGATCGATCGTCAGGCCGCATCCGCTTAATCCGCCTGTCGCAAAATCGGAACCGGTTGCGACGCAACTTCTTAACGGCTGGGACTGTGCAGCGGTGCATTTCGGGCGGCGATCATCCCGGCGACCGCGAGGCGCGATGCGTTAGGAAGCCTTCACCAGACCGGCCATCGCCATCGTGGACGACGCTTGCTCGCCGCGTTTTGGTAAACATTCTGTTCGCCGCGTCGGGCCTTAATACAATGGTGGTTAACAGATGCGCGCCGGAATTACTTCCCACCGTGTGTTGGTAAAAAAATGCTTTAAGCGCCGCGAAACGGAGGAAAGCCGCGCCTACGACAGGACAAAGGGAGGCTGCTGTAAGCCATTGTAAAAGCATAGTTTTTATTGTTAACAAATTACCCATTAAATAGAATCTAATGCGGGAATTTATCCCTTTACTGGGACGCGCAAAAGTCCGTTAAATATGTTTCAGGATCGCAAATTAACGCTTTCGAAGGCCGGAACTGCACGGCGCAGGCAGCGGCGATGGCGGCTAGTTCTGTCATTTTTACAAGCATTATCAAGGACTTAAGCGCACTTAAGCTGCGTTAACCTGGCATCAAGGCGATTTCGCTGAAGATCTTTCAGCAGAAGAGATGCCGCCATTTGCAGGATGCTACAAAATGGACCACGCCGCCCGCGTCCGGTTAAACGCACGATGCCCTAAAGAGAAAAAAGCGCAACAAAGATGCCAAAATCGCTTCGGCGCGGACATCTTCATCCAGGGCGGGTCGGCCGCAAGCCGGTGTGAAACTAGAAAGAAACTCGCTATCTGCGGATTTGGATATAGATGTCCGCAACCCGTTTCATTCGCAGTGGGTCGGCAACGCCGGTGTCGAACTAAGCAAGCTTCGTTAATTTGGCTAACGATTGTGGCCGCTCTCGAACCTTGTCATCCCGGCCAAGCGAAGCGCGAACCGGGATCGCACAAAAGTGGGCTTTTCGATGTGTTACGATCCCGGATAAGGCTGCGCCTTTCCGGGATGACGGCAGCGGGTTTAGGGTTCGCGCCGGAAGCGGGCTCATAAGGCTGATAGATGGTGACTGGGGCGGTGTGTGCGTCTTTGAGACGCCTTCGCCCACTAATTTCTGTATGTTTACGAATACTAAATCTTTACTTGATCCTTAAAGATATTTGAATTTCGTTTAGGTAATTTTTCAGTACTTCCGGCCCATTCGCAAGTTTTATTTAACCTTGCGGGTTTACCTAGAGAGGGTGCGCGCGCCCCGCCTCCCTTGCACAAGCCCCGGATGAAAGCTATGAGCTTCATTGCAGATTTAGACACTTTGCCTCCCCTCCACCTATCAGCTAGCCGTTTCGACTCCTTCTTCGATGTCTATGGCCTGAGCCTCAAGCAGCAGGCCGACCTCGAGCAAAGGACGATTACTCTGATTGCCCGCTCCCCGACCTCGGCCCCTGCGAAAGCGCTAGCGATCAATCTCGCACGCTTCCAGCCTCTCTCGGTCGAGGTCAACATCATCTTCGCCCAGATCGCTCCGGCCGAAGCTCTGGAATACATGGTGCGGTCCTTGGGCTCAGCCTGCCGCCAGGCGCCTGAGCAAATCATCCGCTGGGCAAAAAATCGCGCCCTTCTCGATGCTCATGAGCGACTCACGCTCGGCAGGACATTGTGCTGGACCGGCGATTCGATGCGGCGCTCGGAAGACTCGCGCTCTGCGATGGACCGCGTCGAGGATTGCACCCCTTCCATTCTCGCGGAAGCGAATGCAAGCTTTGCCTATCTTTGGCGCGCGTCGAAGCCATTGCCTAAGACGCTGTTTTCTCCCCGTGCGCCGGTGAATATGGAATATGCCGCCGCCGCGCCGTTGGCCGCCTGTCAGCCGAGTTTGGCGCTTGAGGCGAACATCGTCCGGCTTGAAGACTACCTCCGCTTCCGCCGCCACTAAACCGGGCTCTTTTCCGTGGGTTTGCGTTCTGCGTATGGCTGGCCCCACCCGGGCCAGCCGCCGCCATCCTCTGACAGAACCTTCCGCCGAATCATAGCCCTGCCAAGCCCGCGAAGCCTACTTTTCCGTCAGCTTGAGTTCGAGACGCCGATTGCGGCGCAAGTCGCCATCAGAGAACCCCGCTGAAAGCGGCTGATACTCGCCAAATCCCGCCGCCACGAGCCTGTTCGGCGGCACGCCCTTCGAAACCAGATATTTCACGACAGAGATCGCCCGCGAGGAAGAGAGCTCCCAGTTCGATCGGAAGGCTGAAGTCGCAATCGGCCTGATGTCGGTGTGCCCGTCGATTTGCAGAACCCAATTGATATCCTTTGGAATGCGCGTTTCAAGGTCCCTCAGCGCCGCCGCGAGCTTGTCGAGTTCCGCATAGCCCTGGGGAGCCAAATCAGCGGATCCGCTATCGAAGAAGATTTCCGACTGGAAAACGAAGCGGTCGCCCACGACCTGGATGTCATCACGCTCGCCCAGCGATCTCTTAAGTTCCCCGAAGAAGGTCGATCGGTATTGCGACAACTCCTGCACGCGCTTCGCCAACGCCACGTTCAGACGCTGTCCAAGGTCGGCGATCTGTGCCTGGGCCTGTTTGTCACGCTTATCGGAGTCGCCCAGAGAATTCTGGAGCGCGGCAATCTGCTTCGACAAGGCTAGTATCTGCTGTTTAAGCAGTTCGACGGTCGCCTGCTCCTGCGCGGTCAGCGCCTTCTGATCGTCAAGCTGCCTCGCCAACGCGGCGACGTGCCCCTCGGCGGATGTGCCGGAGCTTAAAAGACCGGCGAGACGCTTGTTCTCGGCATCCGACGCGGAGAGCGTCGCCTTAAGCGATGCGCTTTCCTCAAGCGCGACCTTTTTTTGAGAGCGCTCCAATGAAAGCATGTCGGCCAACTGGGAGAGCTGCTTTTGCAGGCGCGCCAGAGCCGTGTCCTTCCCCGACGCTTCCTGCGCCACGAAGTACTGGGCAACCATGAACAGAACCATCAGGAAGGTCACGACCAGGAGGAGCGTCGAGAGCGCATCCACAAAACCCGGCCAGTAGTCGACCCCGCTGGGGCGGCGGCGCGATCTCGAAAGCATGGCAGTGCCCTTTAAAGGTTGGGATCAGCGATCGACCGGATCACGGCGGGGGGCGCGGGTGGCAATCTCTCGAAGAGCGCTCGCCAGCCTGTTTTGCTCCTTCAAAACCGACGCAAGCTCGCTTTGGCCTTGGGACTGCTCATCAACCCATTCGCGCAGCACTTTCTGTTCGGCCCTCATTTGCTGAACCAGCTTTTCGATGCCGTCGGAGAGACGGAGCAGGCCGTCGCTGTTTTGCGGGCCGCCGCGAATAACGCTCTGCTCGATTTTTTCCACGAGATCGGAAATGCTGCGCTGCATGTCGAGAAGCGCAAACCTGAGTTGCGCCTGCGCGCCCGGCGCCTCGCCCGAGCCCTCGGCGCGAAGCTCCGTCATGGTCGAGAGCCACTCTTCAAGCTCGTTATAGAAGCGCGATTGCGCCTGCCCCGCCTGAATATCGAGAAAACCGAGGATGAGAGAGCCTGCCAGGCCAAGAAGCGAGGCAGAAAAAGCCGTCCCCATACCGGTCAACGGCGTCTCGAGGCTCGTTTTGAGATCCTGGAACACCTGGGCGGTGTCTTTTCCCTCGGTACTGAGCGCTCTGATGGCATCGCCAACGGAGCCTGTTGTGATCAGGAGGCCCCAGAATGTACCGATCAGGCCCAGAAAGATCAGAAGGCCGACGAGATAGCGTGTGGTTTCCCGGCTTTCATCCAGGCGGGAGGCAATCGAATCGAGGAGCGATCGCATTGCCGTGGCAGAAATCGCGGCCTGCCCCTGGCGGCGCTTCAACATCATCGCCATCGGCGCCAGCATCACCGGCACATGATCGTTTGCAAGACCCGGGTCTGAAAGACGGAAATTGTTGACCCAGCGGACCTCCGGAAACAAGCGGAAAACCTGCTGGAATGTAAGCAGAACTCCGAAAATGAGAACGCCCGCGATAAGCATTTTCAAAGGGGTGCTGCTACTGAAATTGACTAATTCCAATATTTTCTGATTGAAGATGACGATGAGGAGGCCGATCAGGACGACGAACAAGAGCATCCGCCACACGAAAATCTGCGGACCGGATAGCGTTTTGTAGTAGTAGGGCGGCTTGCTCATATCAAAGCTGTCTCTTGGGCGGCCTCGGTCGTGAAAATAAAGCTTCGCCGCCTTCCATACAACATCTAGAAGGCGCGCAAAACTAACTTCCTGTTAAAGAAAGGCCTTTAAACGGCAGCCGCGATGCGTTTTAGAAGGGCGGCGTGTATCGCTTCATTGCCGCAGACGATCTCTCCCTTCTTGAGCATGTTCTGCCGGCCTTCGGTGTCAGAGACGAAGCCGCCCGCTTCCCGCACCAGCACGATGCCGGCCGCGATGTCCCAGGGCTGGATATAGCGTTCCCAATATCCGTCGAAACGGCCCTGCGCAACCCAGGCGCAATCAATCGACGCCACGCCCGTTCTGCGGATGCCGGCCGCATCGCCCATGACGTTGTAGATTTCGCGCAGATTTTGCTCCTGTCCGGGCTTGCCCCGATGCGAGATGCCGGTCGTTATCACCGCCTGTTCCAGATCCGGGCGGGCCGCAACGCGCAGACGACGCGTGTCGTTGAGGAAAGCGCCTTTGCCTCGCTCTGCGGTGTACATATCGCCGGTCGCCGGATTATAGACGAGCCCCGCCACAAGCTCGCCCTCGCGTTCAAGCGCGACCGAAATGGCGAACATTGGGATGCCGTGAAGAAAATTTGTCGTTCCGTCGAGCGGATCGATGATCCAGGTGTGCGATTTGTCCGGCCCTTCCACAAGCCCGCGCTCTTCCATGAGGAAGCAGTAGCCATGACGCGCCCGGCTCAACTCCTCGTAGAGGATCGTTTCGGCGCGGTGGTCGGCGGCGGAGACGAAGTTCGCTGGTCCCTTCACGCTGACCTGCAAATGCTCGACTTCGCCGAAATCGCGGGCGAGGCTCCGGCCCGCCTTGCGAGCGGCATTCATCATGACCGTCATCAGTGCAGAGGCCGGCATCTTACAACTCCACAATCGAATTTCGTCCCGGCCTTGCGAGCCCGGGCAAGTTCAGGCCACACGAGGCAGCCCTAAAATGTCAATGTTTCGGAAGCGCTATTCGGCGCGGCGCACGTAAGCGATTTCGTTCGTGTCGACGATGACCCTTTCGCCGGATGTTACGAATGGCGGCACCATGATGCGCACGCCGTTCTCCAACATAGCCGGCTTGTAGGACGATGCGGCCGTCTGGCCCTTCACAACCGGGTCCGCTTCCACAATCTTGAGCGTCACCTGATCCGGCAGGCTGATGCCGATGGCGCGGCCTTCATGCATCTCGAGCACAACCTTCATCCCGTCCTGCAGAAAGGCGGAGCGTTCGCCGACGAACTCCTGAGCCAGTTCTATCTGCTCATAAGTATCGGTGTCCATGAAAACGAGCATGTCGCCCTGCGGATAGAGGAACTGAAAGTCCTTCTGTTCCAGGCGAACCTTCTCGACCGTCTCCGACGACCTAAACCGCTCGTTGAGCTTCGAGCCATTGATCAGGTTCTTGAGCTCGACCTGATTGTAGGCCGGACCCTTACCGGGTTTTACCGCCTGTGTCTTGACCGCAACCCAAAGGCTGTTGTTGTGCTCAATAACATTCCCTGGCCTGATTTCGTTACCGTTGATTTTCATGATGTCGCTCGCGCGTGAGAATTGGTTGGGCCAAGGTGTGGCGGAGATACCAGGGCGCTGTCAAGCCATCAAACAAAGCGCTAATGTTCGCATCCACCTGTTACACCGAAGCCACAGACGCCTTCCGTTTCCTATCCCCCACCGGATTGTCGCTTCTTCCTAATTCAAGACGTATGTTAAAATTTTCATGCAGTTTCAAGAAATTAAGCTGCGGTTAAAGGGCCAATACCGGAACAAAATCATGAAAAAACTCCTCATCGCAGTCCTCGGCATCGCTGCCGCGTCTCTTCTCTCAAACAATGCATTCGCTTTCAGCGGCGGTTACGCCAAGGGCATTGCGGCTGGCGAAAGCGCTGTGAAAGTTCATTATCGCCACTGCTGCCACTGCAATGCCAGCGCCCACTTTGGTTGCGGCGGCAACCCGTACCACTTCGACAGATGCCATCACTATCGGCTCTGCCACTATCCGTATCCGAACATCGTGGCTCGTGGCGCCGACTGCTGCTGCAGCCTGCTCTGGCCGTTCTGAGTACAGCATGCCGGGCGCGCCAACCGGTTGCGGCGGAGGTAACCCGGCTTTTTCATGCGCTGCGCGAAAGGCCTCCTTTCGTTTGAAGGGCTGCGCGTTGAAACGCTCGTTCGATTCCTCGCGGAAGTTGCAATCGGTTCACTTCCGGGTTCCAGGATCGCGCCAGCAAATGACACTGGCGTTACGACGGTTACTCAAGAAGTTGGGGGTTGTTGCCCGCTACGTCTCTCATTAGGAGTAAAGCGGAGGTGGGAGAAATAGCCTCCCCTTAGTCGTCTAGGATGGCTTTGCCAGCAGGAACCAAAAGCGGCGACACGCGAGTGAAAGGGCTTGCCGCGCAAAGTTTTTCATATAATTTACAGGCCACAATTTTGCAGCGCTCAGAGAAGCCAGAACAGGATTCTTGAGACGCATTTTCCGGGTATGGGAGTTGCACTTTGTCTTTTGGATTTCCTGAACCTCTCATTAGCAAGCTTTCCTGTCAGCACTGCGGCGGCTTAGTACAGTTGTCGCCCGGATATCGCAGATGCGAGGAGGATGGATCGATCCTGGAAGGAAAGCTTCACTGTAAGGATTGCGATTTCAACGCCTGCATCCTTGATGGAATAGCGAACATGACCGAGCATGCGCTCCTGGATGCAGACATCAGTTTTGAGCAAACCATCTGGGACGAGCAAGCGCGAGGAGTCGAGGGCGGCGCCGTAGCTTGGTACAATTCCGCGGCGAAAGCGGAGGCTCGCAACGCTATGGAAATGTTACCAACTTTTGAGGCGATGGGCTTGTCCCAAAGATTCCGTCGTGTTAGAACTGGGATGTGGCGATGGTCGCTACACACTGCCAATGGCGAGCCGGGTCAACCTCATTCTCGGAGTTGACTTCTCAATCGATTCTTTGCGTGCCTTGCGACAGCGACAGCGCGAGCAGAACAAGGTCGGCCTTGTTCTCGCGGACATCACGAAATTGAATTTGGCACAGGGTGCGTACACGCATGTCCTGTCAACGCTTGTATCCAACTTGCCGACAATCAAGCATAGGCAGGCCATGTATTGTTTGGCCGCCCACGCTCTTCAGTTGCGGGGAAGGTTCGTTTTCAGCACCCACCATCACGGTATTCGGCAGCGTGTCCGTCGCGTTCATAAATCTGCCCGCTATGGAGGCGAAGGTTCCATCTACCGCTACAATTTCTCGGTTCGTGAATGCAAAGATGAGGTGCAGCCCTTTTTCAATCGGGTCTGGGCGCGGCCCATCCAGATTAACCTTCCCTTCTCCTCAAGGTTGAGGTTGCCCCTTATTGGCACGTCCAGACTAGCGGAGCGCGTACCGTTGCTGAACTTGCTGGGCGACTTGGTTTTGTGCGTGGCCGAAGGGCCGAGGTACTCCAAACAAACTTGTGAAACATCTCCCGCCAGCCGTCAGCCCTCACCTGTCGTAAGAGCAGTGTAAGTCATACCTGCCAACGCAGATTTCGATGAAAACACATCTCCCTAGCTATGCCTGCGCGATGTTACGCACTGGATTTCGCCCCGCACTAGCGGCGGACGAAACTAGCATACGGCAAAATCGCAACCGAGCGAAAATGGCGAGGTTAGAAGCGTCAGGCGTGGATGCCTCCCATTGACGATGAAGGTCCTAAGATCCGATGCTAAGCGTAAAGCGGCTGTGCCCATAAATTCGGGCACGCGTCCGCAAGCGGACCAAATGCAGCATTCCTCCTGCCCGGCGCACTTAGCGGAAGCCGATACGCAACGGCACCACCGTGTGTAAGCGAAGCCGGATGGTTGGCTTGCCAGCCATTTTTGGCAAGCGCTGCCAACTCCCGGCTTCGCGTCCCCCTCTCGCATGGCAGCCATGCTCAAAATGCCGCGCCTCGATTGTGAACCAAAGCGTGCGCGGCAGGTTCACCCACGCAGGGCGTGGATTCGAGCGCGGGTGGAGTCATGGGTATTGTTCGGTTCGCGCTGCGTTTTCCTCATACTTTCTATGTCCTTGCAATTCTGATTATTTTCCTCGGCGTCACCGCAATTGTGACCACGCCCAAGGACATCTTCCCCCAAATCAAGATCCCGGTCGTCACGGTCATCTGGCAGTATACCGGCCTCAGCCCGCAGGAAATGGAAGTCCGCGTCGCGACCTATAGCGAGTATTCGATCAGCTCAAGCGTGACGGGGATAAGAACATCGAGTCGCAGACGCTGGAAGGGATCGTCGTCGAGAAGGTCTACTTCCAGCCCAACGTGAATATCGAGCTGGCGATATCGCAGATCGTTTCCGCTTCGAACTCAATCCGCGCGCTTATGCCGACCGGCATCCAGCCGCCGATCATCATTCAATACAACGCGTCGAGCGTGCCGGTGCTGCAGCTCAGCCTTTCTTCCGAGACGCTGAATGAGCAGCAACTTTACGACTATGCGCTCTATCGGGTGCGCCAGGCGCTCGCCCCGATCCCCGGCCTGACCCTGCCGACGCCGTATGGCGGCAAATACCGCCAGATCATGGTCGATATCGACCCCTCGGCGCTGCTCGCCCTTGGCTTGACGCCGACGGACGTCACGAACGCCGTCAATGCCCAGAACCTGACGGTGCCTGCGGGCGACGCCAAGATCGGCAGCCGACAGTATATTGTAAGCGTCAACTCCCAGCCCGAAACTGTTGACCAACTCAACAACATCCCGATCAAGCAGGTGAACGGCGCGACGGTCTACCTCCGCGATGTCGGCCATGTGCGCGATGCCTGGGCTGTCCAGCAGAACATCGTGAGAACTGACGGCAAGCGGAGCGTGCTGCTGACCGTGATCAAGAACGGCGATGCTTCCACGGTCGACGTCGTGAACGGCGTCAAGGCTGCGCTGCCCACGATCCGCGCCGCCGCGCCGCCGGGGATGGAGATCAAGGAGCTGTTCGATCAGTCTGTCTTCGTGACCACGTCCATCGACGGGGTTTTACGCGAAGGCGCGATTGCCGCCGGGCTGACCGGCCTTATGATTCTGGTGTTCCTCGGAAGCTGGCGATCCACGCTGATCGTGCTGATTTCGATCCCGCTTTCGATCCTGACCTCGATTGCGGTGTTGAGCGCGCTTGGCGAGACCATTAACACGATGACGCTCGGCGGCCTCGCGCTCGCCGTCGGCATCCTCGTGGACGACTCCACGGTCACAATCGAAAACACGCACAGGGTTCTCGACGAAGGCATGGAGTACGACAAGGGCATCGAGGAAGGCGCAGCCGGAATCGCACTTCCAACGCTGGTTTCGACGCTCGCGATCTCTTGCGTCTTTGTCTCGGTCGTCTTCCTGGAAGGCGCTCCCCGCTACCTCTTCACGCCTCAAGGCTATGCCGTCGTGTTCGCGATGCTCGCGTCCTACACGATTTCACGGACGCTCGTCCCGATCATCAACCGCATCCTTTTGCGCGCGGAATACCTCGGCCACGGTCACGACAATCCGGGCTTTTTCGGCCGCTTCCAGCGGGGCTTCAACGATCGCTTCGAGCGTTTCCGCAACTTCTATGAATGGGTGCTGCACGGGCTTATCGCCCACCGCTTCATCATTCCCTTGATCGGCGTCTGCGTCTTCGGGGTGGCGGGCGTGCTCGCCTATTATGTGGGACGCGACTTCTTCCCGACCGTCGATGCGGGGCTGATCCAGCTTCACGTGCGCGCTCCGGCCCGAACTCGCATTGAAGACACGGAAAAGTATTTTCAAGAGGTCGAGGATCACATTCGCGCCGTCATCCCGGAGTTGGAACGCGAGCTTATCCTCGACAATATCGGCATTCCCCAGCGGCTTTATAACCTTGCCTTCACGGACAACACCGTCATCGGTGTGAACGATGGCATTATCCAGGTCTCGCTGAAAGAGAACCACCGCCCTACTCAGGACTACCTCAGGACGCTTCGCCGGGAGCTTCCGGAGGTGTTTCCGAACCTGCTCTTCTATTTCCAGCCGGCCGATATGGTGACGCAGATTTTGAATTTCGGCGTCCCCACCCAGATCGACCTGCAAATCCAAGGCAGAGACCCCAGCAATGTCGAGCTTGCAAAGGACGCGCAAAAGCGGCTCGCGAACATTCAGGGCGTGGTCGATGCCCATATCCAGCAGGAGCTCGATGCCCCCAATCTCTACTTCACAATCGATCGCACCCGCGCTCAAAACCTGAATTTGCAAGCCCAACAAATCGTGAACGACCTCACGATCAGCCTAAGCTCGTCCGAGCAGGTCTATCCCAATTTCTGGATCGATGCGAAGCAAGGCATTCCCTATTACCTCGCCGTTCAAACGCCTGAGTACAAAGTCTCGACCGTCAACGATCTTCTGAATACGTCGGTCACAAGCGCGTCGGGCGCAGCCGCGGCTCCAATCCCGAATACGCTCGGCAATGTCGCCACGCTGTCGCGGCGCTATATCCAGTCGGTCATCAACCACAACAACGTGGCTCCGGTCTACGACATCTATGCAAGCGTCGCGGACCGCGATCTTGGCAGCGTTGCCTCGGAGATCAACAAGGTGATCGGCGACCTGCATCCGCGCCTGAAGCCGGGCAATACGATGTCGCTGCTTGGCCAGGCAGACAGTATGAACTCCGCCTTCAACCGGTTCACCATCGGTCTCCTGTTCGCAGCCGTGTTCGTCTATCTCCTGATGGTCGTGAATTTTCAGGACTTCCTAGATCCGTTAGCGGTGATCTTCGGCCTTCCCGGCGCAGGCTGCGGCATCGTTATGATGCTGTTCATCACCGGGACGACGTTGAGCGTGCCTTCGCTGATGGGCGCGATCATGGCCATCGGCGTGGCGTCGGCGAACTCGATCCTGCTCGTGACCTTCGCGAGGGAGCGTCTGCTCCAGGGTGCATCGCCCGAGCAGGCCGCGCGTGATGCCGGCAGGACGCGGCTTCGTCCCGTGCTGATGACGGCGGGAGCGATGGTCGTCGGCATGCTGCCCATGGCCATCGGTGGTCCTGGCGAGGAGCAGAACTCGGTGCTGGCGCGCGCCGTGATCGGCGGTCTCCTTGTCGGAACGCTGACGACGCTTTTTGTTGTCCCGTACCTGTATACAATTATTCACCAGCTTAAAGCACGCTTCCGAGGAGCCGGAACAGGTGAGCATGGTTCGTCAAGCGGCGAAGCGAAGGGCAAGGTTTCTCAGCCTGAGAGGCAGCACGCATGACCATGCAAGAAGAGTATGACCAGCATTTGCATCACGACGATCATGCGGGCGAGACCAGGGAAGCGGAGCACGCCTCCGAGACTCCGACGACGGATCGCGGCCCGCTGCCCGGCCATGAGCCCGAAAGGTCTCAGGGGGGCGGCGGCGAGCAACATCATGATCCCGCGCTCAGCCGCTCGCGCCGGCGCATCCTGATCATGGCCAGTGTTGGTTTATTCCTCGGGGTTGGCGGGTTCATCGGCCACGGCGTTTATCAAAGAGACCAGCGCAACCAGGCCGCCCAACAGGATCTGGACAACCGCCAGAACCGCGTTCCCGCATTGCGCATCGAGAAGGTGAAGTCGGTCGACACGCCAAGGGAGATCCATCTTCCGGCGACGACGCAGGCCTTCGATGCGGCCACGATATACGCCCGTCAGAGCGGATATATCTCCAAGCGGCTCGTCGACATTGGAAGCCGGGTCAAGGACAATGACCTGCTCGCCGTGATTTCTGCGCCCGAGGTAGACGACCAGCTCACGCAAGCCCGTGCGCAACTCCAGCAGATGCAGGCGACGCTTGAGCAGACCGAGGCGACGCGCTCGCTCGCCAATGTCACCAACAACCGCTTCACGCCGCTTGTAAAGCAGGGCTGGGAGACGAAGCAGACCGGCGACCAGAACTTCTACAATCTCGCCGCGCAAAACGCCGCCGTGGATGTGGCGAAATCCAATATCCAGGCGCAGAAGGCTCAAATCGCGAGGCTCGAGAGGCTTCAGTCTTACGAGCGTGTGGTGGCCCCCTTCGATGGGGTCATAACGCAGCGCAACATCGATATCGGTAGCCTTGTCGCCGCCGACGCAACTTCCGGGACGCCCTTATTTGCGATTGCACATGACAATGTGCTGCGGATCCAGGTGCATGTTCCGCAAGATGTGGCCTTGCAGCTGAAACCTGGCATGCAGGCGACGCTCGATGTTCCGGAACTCACCGGCCGCAAATTTATCGGGA
This sequence comes from uncultured Alphaproteobacteria bacterium, assembly GCA_963829495.1. Classification (GTDB taxonomy): domain Bacteria; phylum Pseudomonadota; class Alphaproteobacteria; order Rhizobiales; family Rhodomicrobiaceae; genus Rhodomicrobium. Next base: position 91,719 of record CAWHIT010000015.1, on the reverse strand, counting down.
AAGTTGCCCGCACAGCCAATGCGCTTGACCCGAATACACGCACGCTGCTTGTCGAGGCGGATATCGCCAATCCGGATCGAACGTTAAGTCCCGGCCTCTACGGCACGGTTCACTTCATGGTTCCCAGGCCCAGCCCCGTGATCGTGGTTCCCTCGTCGGCCTTGATCTTCGATCAGGGCGGCATGCAGGTGGCGACCTATTCCGACGGATCGGCGCATCTGCAGAAAGTCGGGATCGGCGAGGATGACGGCGCCGAGGTGCAAATTGCGACGGGGCTTGAACCGGGGCAGGATCTCATCATAGCCCCGCCTGCGGGCCTTGCCGATGGCGCGAAAGTGAAGCCTGCGGCTCAGAAAGCGGCAAAGTAGCGGAGAGCTTTTTTCGCTTCTACCGCTGACGCTGCCTATTCCCTTACATGCGCGGAAGACCGCTCGGGGAGCTGCGGCACGCCTCTGCCCACAAAAGAAAAGCCCCTAACGATCAAGTCGTTAGGGGCGTTGGCAAGCTAAAATCTGCATGCAACACATCTTGGGAAAGAACCGGCAGAACCGCTGCCCTGCTGAGGAAGAACTTATTACCAGCATAATCGCCAGGCAACACTCTTTGCGTGTAATGTTAACGATCACAATGGAATAGGTGCATAAAAATCACACACTGCCCGACGGCGAGGTGAGGTGGCTCATGCTTCATCAGGTCCGGAAGGCGAATTAGAGTGGACTGCGTAAAATCGGACTCGGTTGCGACGCAACCCTGAGGCATCATCCTGGAGCGATGCCTGCGTCGTATTCGGGACCGCAAAAGGCCCTTCGATTTATAAGGATATGCGCCTCGCGCATTCCGGGGCGACGATAGCCTTGTCTACGAGCCGTCCCGTTGGGGTCTGCTCCTCATTTTCAAAGTCTGATTGGCATTCGATGACAAAATCCAAGATGTTTAAGCGACTAACTCCTGTTGCCGCGGTTGAACGGCTCGAAGAGTTATATGCCGACGCCGCTTCGGCGCTTGCGCAGGCTCTGGACCAGTATCTTAGCACCGGCACTCCGCCGTCGCCCGAGACGCAGGCCAGGTTCCATTATCCGTTCCTCCGGCTCTTTTACCGCAATGAAAAGCCGGCAGCGCACTCGCCCGGCTTACGCGCTTTCGCCAGGCTGGAGCGTTCGGGTGTCTACGAGACGACGGTAACGCATCCGGCCGCTTTCCGGAGCTACCTCCTTGAGCAGCTTGAGCCGCTTGTGACCGAGTACAGCGCCGAAATCGAGGTAGGTGTCAGCGGGCAGGAGATCCCCTACCCTTACGTGATCGAGCGTGCGGAGGAGATTACCGGCGCCAATGTCTCGGCAAGTGAGCTCGGGCGCCATTTCCCGACGCCGCGCCTCTCTGCCGTCGGCGACGAAGTTGCGGATGGGCTGTTTGAGCGCAAGGAAGGCGAGCCGCGTCCGCTCGCGCTGTTCGATGCGGTCCGCACCGACTTTTCCCTGCGCCGGCTCGTCCATTATACGGGGAGCGACTGGCGCCATATGCAGCGCTGGATTTTGCTGACCAACTATCACCGCTATGTCGATCAGTTCCTGAGCTGGGGACGGGAGCAACTTCAGCGTAAAGGCGGATTTGACCGGCTCGTGCTTCCGGGAAATGTGATTATTGGCCGGGAGCATTCGCCCGAAGAGGCCGAGGCACTCTTAACGAGTTCGCAATGGCATCGCTACCAGATGCCCGCCTATCATTTGACGAGCGGTGCGGACGCCGGGGTGACGCTCATCAATATCGGCGTCGGCCCGTCGAACGCCAAAAACATCACGGACCATTTGGCCGTCATCCGCCCCAATTGCTGGCTCATGGTCGGCCATTGTGCGGGGCTTCGCGATACCCAGATGATCGGCGACTATGTGCTTGCTCACGCCTATCTGCGCCAGGATCGCATCCTCGACGAGGTGATCCCTACGAGTGTCCCGATCCCGGCCCTCGCCGAGGTGCAGGTGGCCCTGCAGGAGGCCGCCGCCTCGGTCACCGGGCATAGCGGCGACGCGCTGAAGCAGAGGCTCCGCACGGGCACCGTCGTCACCAATGACGACCGCAATTGGGAGCTGCGCTTCACCCAGGAAAGAAAGCGCATCAATCTCTCCCGCGCAGTCGCCGTCGACATGGAGAGCGGCACGATTGCGGCGCAAGGCTATCGCCTGCGGGTCCCCTACGGCACGCTGCTCTGCGTGTCGGATAAGCCGCTGCATGGCGAGATCAAGCTGCCGGGCGCGGCCAGCGCTTTCTACGAGACGGCGGTCGCGCAGCATCTGCAAATCGGTCTCGCCGCGCTCGATCTGCTCAAGCAGAGGCGGGACAGCCTGCACTCGAGAAAGCTGCGATCCTTCGACGAGCCACCGTTCCGATGATATTCAAGCTCGGTTCCGAATACATAGGCGCGGCCCGACGGCATTACATGCCTGTAACAATCAGCCGGAAATGCCGTTTCCGATGCCAAATCAGATGCTTGCGCGGAAGTTCAGTTTAATCAGAATTGATTAAAAGTAGAAAGTTGATAAAACTAAGTAAACTTCGCTAATCTGGCCAACGAATTGTTATCCCGGACGCCGCTCGCTCCGCGTTCGTCATCCCCGCTTTCGTCATCCCGGCCAAGCGAAGCGCGAGCCGGGATCGCAAAAAATGCAGGCACTTCAAGTCATTACGATCCCAGATAAGGCTTCGCCTTTCCGGGATGACGGTGGCCGGGTCAGCTCTGCGCAGAGCAGCGGATCCGCGTCCAAACGGACGCGGGCTGCTCCAGACTCAAGCTGCCGGCCGGACGATGTCCTCGCGAGCAAGTTCCCAACGATCGGGCGAACGCCACAACCGCGAGCGCAGAAGTTCACGCTCGAAGATGAATTCCTTAGGCAGCCGATCGAAAAACTTGTCGAACTGATCTTCGTGAGCTTTCGCCTCGGCGGCGCCTTCCGCCCGCCCCACGGCCATCAGCTCGTAGAATACGTCGGCCGGCAAATCGAGGCCTTTCCACTCGATGTCCTCGTGCCGTGGCATCCAGCCAATCGGGCTCTCGACCCCATAGCCACGACCGTGCACCCGATCGACGATCCACTTCAGAACGCGCATATTCTGGCCGAAGCCGGGCCACATGAACTTGCCGTTGGCGTCCTTGCGGAACCAGTTCACCCGGAAAATCCTCGGCGGATTCGGCACGCGGCGCCCGACATTCAGCCAATGGCCAAAATAGTCAGCCATGTTGTAGCCGCAGAACGGCAGCATCGCCATGGGGTCGCGCCGCATCGCTGCCTGGCCGATCGCGGCAGCAGTGGCTTCCGAACCCATTGTTGCCGCAAGGTAGACACCGTGGCTCCAGTTGAACGCCTGAAACACAAGCGGCAAGTCCTTGCTCATCCGGCCGCCGAATATAAAGGCCTTGATCGGAACCCCTTCCGGCTTCTCCCAATCTGGATCGATGGACGGACATTGGCTGGCGGGCGCCGTAAACCGGGCGTTGGGATGCGCAGCGGGGCGGCCGCAGCCCGGTGTCCAGTCTTCTCCCTTCCAGTCGATGAGATGCGCTGGCGGCTGATCGGTCATCCCCTCCCACCAGATATCGCCATCGTCGGTGAGCGCGCAGTTTGTGAAGATGATGTTCTTGCCGATGGTCGCCATCGCATTCGGATTCGATTGCGAATTCGTGCCCGGCGCGACGCCGAAGAACCCCGCTTCCGGGTTGATGGCCCGCAAGGTACCGTCCGGCGCTTTCTTGATCCAGGCGATGTCGTCCCCGACAGTGAGAACCTTCCAACCCTCGAAGCCTTTAGGCGGCACCAGCATTGCGAGATTGGTTTTGCCGCAGGCGCTTGGGAACGCGGCGCCAACATAGGTCTTCTCGCCGTCAGGTGATTGGATGGCCGCAATCAGCATGTGCTCGGCGAGCCAGCCTTCGTCGTGCGCCATGACAGAGGCTATGCGCAGCGCCAGACATTTCTTGCCCAGGAGCGCATTGCCGCCATAGCCGGAGCCATACGACCAGATCTCGTACGTTTCCGGGAAGTGAACGATGTATTTGCGGCTGATGTCGCCTTCGCAGGGCCACGGCACGTCTTTCTGTCCGGGCTTGAGCGGCGCGCCGATCGAGTGCATGCACGGAATGAAGGAGCCGTCGGGGCCTAGCGCGTCCAGCACGGCCTTGCCCATGCGCGTCATGATTCGCATGTTGGCGACGACATAGGGGCTGTCTGTGATCTGCACGCCGATTTTTGCGATGGGCGAGCCGATCGGCCCCATGCTGAACGGGATGACGTACATCGCCCGCCCGGTCATGCAGCCGTCGAAGAGGCCGTTCAGCGTCGCCCGCATCTCAGCGGGCGGGGCCCAATTGTTGGTGGGACCGGCGTCGTTCTTGTTAATGGAGCATATGAAGGTCCGATCCTCGACCCGACCGACGTCGGAAGGATGCGAGCGAGCGAGATAGGAGTTCGGACGTTTCTTCGGGTTGAGGCGGACGAAGGTTCCGGAGTTCCACCATCATCTCGCAAAGGCTATCGTATTCTTGCTGGGTTCCGTCTGTCCACACGACCTGATCGGGCCTGCACAGTGCCGTCATCTCGTCAACCCAGGCGCGCAGCTTGGCATTGGTGGTCGGGCTGGTTATAACAGCATCCATTGTTTTCCCTCCAAAGATTTCGGGCATGCAGCCCAATCGCGCTCCTATAAGCCTTCCTCGCCCCTGTTACGGGTAGTTTTTCTTAGTATAGGCAGAATATTATTGTAAATGTCATTTTGAGTGCATTATCAATTCGCCTACGAGGCGTGCGGCAGAATCGCGGAACCGCACCAATCAGCAGCGTGCAAATCCTCTAGAAAATTCCTGCCATCGAAGGACCATTTACACCAAGACCCTAGCCCCATCATGCCACAAATTGAAACTGTGGCATCGGCGCGCACGCGGACGTGCGGGATTTATTGCGCGCAGGTGGGCGGCCAAAGTCAATTGAAGCCGTCCTGTTCAGTGGTTATCCAGCTTAAGGACAACGCTTTCGCCTACCGCGGATCCAAGTGGTGCGTGGACATCCTTACCGAAGCGCCGCCGCCTCCCCGCCGCCCTGCGGACCAGGAGATCGACGAACAGGCCAGGCCCGCCGGAGTAAATGCGCCACCCTGCCTCGACACCCACCAGGCCGGCCTTGACACGGTCCCATTCAGCGCACGCTTCGTAACGGTCGCCGAAGGCCGCATCGCTGCTTGTAAAATAGCAATTCCTTTGCCTCACGCAGGCGTTGCCGACAACATCCGTCACCGCCATCGGATCAACGTTCCGGAGCCCTTGCCAAAAGGCGTCTGCATCCCCCAGGACCGCCAAAGCCTCGCAGTAGCGGAGATGGGCTTGCGTGTACATCAGCCCGACCTCCCGTCCGAAGAAGGGCGAGGACTCCGCGCGGCGGAAGATGCGTTCCGCGCCGCCATGATAGGGCAGCGGCTTATCCATAAGGCGCACGCCGTCCGGAAAAGCCAGGTGTTCGCGGATGAGGCGCAGGTGATGCTGCGCCTGTTCGGGCGTGAAGAGGCCGCCGGTGATCGCGCACGTCATCGGTATAAGTGAATAGCTTATGCCGGTCCTGCGGTCGCTTGGATGAAGCAGAAGCTCGTGGGCGCCGCCATCGGGATCGAAAAGCGCATAGCCGGCCACGACGCCGTCGCGCATGAGATACCGGTTGAAGTCGCCCCCGATGGCATCGGCCAGCTTTGAAGTGCGGTCAGCCTCGGAGACTGAACCGGCGCGCCGCAAGACGTCGACGTAGCGCGACAGTTGCTGATAAAGAAGCGCGGAAGTCCAGCTGCTGACGAGCCATTCGCGTAAAGAGAGGTCGGCAGGCTGCAACGTGTCGTTCCAGTCGCCATTTCCGTATCGCGGCAAATGGGTGCCGGGAATGAAGCTGGAGGAAACGCCGTCGATCAAAGCCTCGATATGCCCGGCGACGCTGGTCCACTCTACCGCTTCACCCGCGCCGCTCCCGATTCCCCAAGGGACAAGCTCGGACAGGAAGGCAATGTCGTCCGTGGACTCGATATAGTCGCACACCGCCTTCAGCGGCCATACGATAATGTCGCCATGGGCATCCGCTGCCTGGATGAAGGAGTAGGGTTCCAGAAAAAACCATTGCGGCCAGTCGCCATCGGAGCGGCGCTGCCGGGCGAAAACGCGGCGCAGCACATCCTTGGCCGCTTCATCGTGCCCGAGAGCGAGAAAAAGCTCGATTGGCCCCTGGCAGACATCGCGCGTACCCCACGCGCCGCCTGAATATTGTTCGAGGCCGTGCGGCACGGTCAGATGGACGATCGCATTGTGCGCGAGCCACGGGAAAGTGGTGTTGAACGAGGCGATACTGGTATCGGGACTTCCGAGGCGGGCATTGCGTGTAAGGCGGGACCAGAAAACGTTTGCCGGGGCCAACATTTCATCCGGCCCGACGCCTGCCGCATATTTCTCCGCCAGCCGCTGCGCTTCCGCCGCGTCCGTCATCGATCCCACGACCGCGAACCGCACCTCGTTCGTGGGCAGCGTCTTGAACGCGACGTAGGGCATTCCGCGCGCGACGCCATCCGCGTAAAGCAGCTCGTCGCCGCCGATCGCGTCGATAGCGGCGGGGGTGCTCGTAACAAGGTGATAGACGGCAGCCGGGTAGCGCTGACCCCAAAGCCAGTCGGGGTCCGGGCGGAAAGAGATGCCGCTTCGCCAAGCCGTCGACCTCGACGATGCCGGAGTGCGCAAAATCATGCTCGCCGAGCACAAGGTGCCCAAACACGAGGAAGCGGCATGGCGCGCCCTCAACCTCAATCGCGCATTGCAGCGCCGCGTCCTCGCCCGATGCGATGACGTGAACGCCGATCGTTCCGCGTTCGTGGCGATAGTCCCACCGGCAATCGCTGAGCCCCATCTCGAAGCGCGACGGCAGCGTCAAAAGCCGCCACTGCCCTCCGATCTCCGCGAGCACGCGCAGACCGCTTGTGCGCGTGATGTTGTACCCGTCGCGCGATACCGAAAAGAGCTTGTGAAACGATGTGTTGCCGATTGTGAGTTGGGACGCGAACACGCCGTGCATCCATGACGTCGCGCACAGGGTGGTATCGCTCGGCAGAAAGTCCTGGCCGCTCCTGAGTATGGTTCCATGCCGGCGCCTGACGAGGCGGTCTTTCTCGCGGAGCACCGCATGCCGGTTCCGCGGCCCGTCCTCGACGAAATAGGAAAGAAGCTCACCGTCGCGCCGCTCTTCGTGGATGCGAGCCCGGGTGTCTTCGCTCGCGCTGCGGCAAACAAGCGGCGGTGCGTCCTGAAGGATGCTCCGGATTGGCGCCTCAAGGGGCACATCGGCTTGAGAAAAAGCCTTCGCGGCTTCCTCAGCGCCATCGATCCGCGAAAGATCGGTCTCGCTTGTGGGCTCACCGTGGTCCGGTTCAAAAATGCCGAAGAACGTCCAGGCCGCGCTTTCTCCTGGCTCTAGCGTCTGGCTCTCAGACTGCAGAATTGCACAGGCACATTCGTGCTGCAGCCGAACGCCCGGCAAACTCGTCCCGAAACCAAGGTCGATCTCGTTTGCATCCCGATAGGCAGGGCCGAACACTTGCAGTGCGTCCGTTGCGAAGCTCGCCGCGCCGTCTAGGCAGCCGTGAGCCGTCCAGGGATGCCTCCCGTCCTGCGCCATGTTCTGGCGGCTCATCACCAACGGGCCGAGGCGCGGATGCCTTGGGATCGTATGGTCGATGTATTGCGAGGCGTAAGCCTCGTTGTTCATGACAAAGCCGCGCGGGCCAAGGCCGAGGTCCTGCACCAGGATTGCGTCGCAGGGCAGCGCGCCGCTTCCGATGTTTTCGACATCGACGCGCCAGAGCCAGAGGGTCGCGGATGGATGAAGCCACAGCGTCACGCGATGGCGCAGACCAGCCGCCTCGCCCTTCCACACAAAGCGATCCCGCCCCGCGCCGAAATCGGCCTTTGCACTCGGCCCCACCGCTTCGATAATGGAAGGATTCGCCCCGCCGGTTCGGACAAGCATGCGCATGATCCCGCCGCCGAGGGGCGAGCCAAGCACCTGATTGAGCATGGTGCGGCGGCCGCCTTCCTCATGCTCTAGCGCGAAAATACAGCCGTTTGGAAGGACCCTGAAATCGAGCCCCGCCGCGTTTGCGACACGCTTAAGGCCGAGGCTGCTCTCACGCGGGAGTTGGAAAGTGCGCTTATGCATCGCCGCCCCCTGCCATTGCCACCAAAGCCAAAGTCGTTAGATATCGCGAAGGCGACCTGTCCAACTCTTAATTCATGGTGATCCCGGAGGGGCTCGAACCCCCAACCCCCTGCTTAGAAGGCAGGTGCTCTATCCTGTTGAGCTACGGGACCAAGCTCGATCCGCTGACTTCAATTATGATCAGTGGCACGGCCGGGTGCAGGATGTTGCGGGGGGCGGTCGAAGTCAAGAGTGAAGGCGTGCCGGATGAGCCCGCAATCCCAGGAAAAGGTTCCTTCCAAAACGGGTTCGCAACATGAGCTAGGCCGTTACTGCTCAGGCCGAACGCTGCAAACCGCTTTTCACGGGGAGAAAGGCGCCGATCATGTCAGGCAGGTCCTCGAAGCGGTTAAGGACCGCGTCGGCGCCAAGGTCTTCGGGCGCTACCGCCGCATAACCGAACCGGACTGCAAGGACGGGGATGCCCGCTCCCCTTGCGGCGGCGATGTCGGCCTCGCTGTCTCCGATCATGATGGCGAATGGCAACGTTCCACCTGCCTGCGACACAAGCTCGGTGATGTGGCGCGGATCAGGTTTGTGGAAAGGAAACGTATCGCGGCCAGCTCGCGCATCGAAAAGACCGGCGATCCTGAGCGCGGACAGCAACTTATTCACAAGCCGATCGAGCTTATTCGTACAAAGCGCGAGTCTCGCGCCGCGGCGGCGCATCTGAGCTGCGGTTTCGAGAAAGCCGGGGAACAGAGACGTCTTGACTGCGATATGGCCTTCGTAATGCTGAACAAGGCGCTCGGCGAGCCGCTTCGTCTGCGCCGCATCGGCACTTTCTCCGGTCGAGCGAAACGCATGGTCCAGCATCGCTTTCGCCCCATATCCCACGCCCTTGCGGATCGCCTCCGCGCTTGCGGGCCGGAAGCCTTCGGCGACCAGGGCGGCGTTCGCCGCATCGATGAGATCGGCCGCAGTGTCGGCGATCGTCCCATCGAGGTCGAAAACAATCGTGGCACGGTGAATGGTCGTCCCCCCAGCTCTGTTCGCCTTGGTGTCAGCGCCGCACCAGGGCGATGCGTCCCTCGAGCGCGGCTTAACCACGCTTTGCGACGAAATCGAGCCGCGTTTCGGCTATCCACGACAGATTTGAGGAGACCGGATGACGGGAAAATGGGTTGGGCCAGTGCGGGCGAAGCGCCCGCACCGTTAATTTGCTTTTAGTAATTCATCTTGGGAAGCTTGGTCGCCTGCGCGGCCGTCATGTCGAGAACAACGCGGTCGCTCTCAAGGCTGAACCGGGTGGCGGGCAAGATGACTTGATGCCGGCCGGAGCCCGTAACGCCGCCGATATCGGTATAAAGCTGCGTGGCCTTGTTTTCCGGGCCGCTTTCGAGGCGCGTAACTTTGCCGAGTTCCTTGCCGTCATTGCTGTAAACGGGCTTTCCAACCCAACCTTGAGCATCCTGCGGGCTTAACGACTGGTCGGGTCCTTTGGCGACAGCCGGCGCCGCAAATATGGCGGCGAGAGCGGTCGCAAATATAAGCGAACGTAGTTTCATTGTTGTGACTCCTCCTTCACAAGCGGTACCGAAGCAAACGCTTGAACGGCCTGCGAGGCTTCCCGTCTCGCGGAATCGTGAAACAACGGCCACCATCGAAGGGCGTGATGCCCCAGAGGAGACCAAGCGGCACAAGGGTTCAGACACGCCCTCCGCGAGGTTCCGGCGAGCCGCCATTTTCCGTATTAATCCTTTGGCAAGGACCAAAAACTACTCTGGGTTGTGAGCGTATTTTTTTGAGGATATCGATGACTGTGACGGCAGCTGCTATGAAGAATGGTGCACATTATTTCCAGAAGCCAGCGGCTCCGGTGCAAAGCGTCGGTGATAAGGATGCAGATGATTCGACCATGACGCAGACGCAATCGCAGGCGTCAGTCAACAACACCGACAGCGACGACAGTGCCGCCAAGATTGCTTTCGGCAAAACCTCAAACCCGGCGCAAGTCGCACTCCCCAAGCTGCAACCCCGCGGCGTGCAATCAAGCTGAACCTTGGTCCCATCATGTCAACCCTTACCACATATCTGCAGATTTCCAACAATCTTCCGAAGTGGCAGAAGCTGACGGCATCACAAGCGAACGTTAAGCTGGAAACGCAGTATTATCAGAAAAATATCGGTAAAGTAAAAACGGCCGCCGATCTGGTCAACAATTACAGGTTGTTCTCGTATGTCATGAATGCCTACGGACTTGGAGACCAGGTCTATGCCAAATCCCTGTTTCAAAAAGTATTGCAACAGGGAATCGGGAACGCAAAGGACCTTGCCTACACGTTGAACGATCCGAGGATTATGGCTCTCGCAAAGACCTTCAATTTCGCATGGAACGGATCGTCGACGACCTCATCGACGGCGGTACAAACGGACGTCGTCAACAGTTATATCGAGCAGACGTTGGAAACAAACCAGGGCCAATCCGATACAGGTGTTCAACTGGCGCTCTATTTTCAACGGAATGCACCGAACATTACAAGCGCATATAGTATTCTAGCGGACAAGAAACTGTTGACCGTGGTGCAGACTGCGCTCGGAATTTCATCGCTGACATCAGCCGAGAATATTGACACGCAGGCTAATCAAATTTCTAGCAAAATTAAAATCGCCGATTTCCAAGACCCAAAGAAACTTCAGACTTTTATCGAACGGTTTTCTGCACTCTACGATCTCAATAATCCGTCTGGCACATCGAGCGCGCAAAGCAGTCTGATCCCGAACGCCCTCATCAGTACGTCGTCAAGCACGGGCAGTTTTAGCGTGTCGCTCCTTTCCAGCATGCAGGCCCTTAAGTTAGGTGGGTTTTGACGGCATCTTGCTCGCTGCGGGTTGCGCCCTCAAAGCGGAACCGGCGCTGCGGCGCAAACTTAGGCTTCTCCTTGAAGGTTCCGCAATCAGCTTCATGCAAGTTGAGTGAGCTAACGCAGGCAACTGTGCAAGGAGGCTTATTGTGACGATCGCTCTGGGACTGCTCGTGACCCTCGGCTGCATGCTGGGCGGTTTCGTTTTCATGGGCGGTCATATCGCGGTCATATGGCAGCCCGCCGAATACGTGATCATCTGTGGAGCAGCGACTGGTACATTCATCGTCGCCAACCCCGTGAAGGTCATCAAAGATGCGGGCAAGGGCATCGTCGAAGCATTGAAGAATGCGGAGCCGAAACAAACCGAATATCTGGCAGTGCTCGGAGTGCTCTACACTCTGATGCGGGAGCTTAAATCGAAGCCGAAGAATGAGGTCGAAGTCCATATCGAGAACCCGGAATCATCCCCGATCTTCGAAAAATTTCCGGAAGTCTTAAAGAATAAGGAGTTGACACAATTCATTTGTGACTACGTCCGCCTGCACATTATGGGAAGCGCGAGGCCCGATGAGATCGAGGCCCTCATGGATGAAGAGATTCAGACACTCCGCCATGATAAGCTCAAGTCCTACCACGCCCTCACCACTATTTCGGAGGCGTTTCCGGCGCTTGGCATCGTGGCTGCCGTGTTAGGTGTTATCAAGGCAATGGCGGCGATAGATCAACCGCCGGAAGTGCTCGGAGAATTGATCGGCTCGGCCTTGGTTGGCACTTTCGCAGGCATATTCCTCTCCTACGCGGTGGTCTCGCCGATTGCCACCAAGATCAAGACCGTGAGAGAGAAGAAAATACGCCTCTATCTTCTTGTTAAGCAGACCATCCTTGCATTCATGAATGGCGCCATGGCGTCTGTCGCTGTTGAACATGGCCGCAAGATGATTTCTGCCTATGAAAGGCCAAGCATCGATCAGGTTGAGAGCAACTTGTCGGGATCTGCTGAGGCCAGGAAGGAAGCAGCCTAGGGAGGATCTCTTTCCCTCACTTCTTCACATCAACTTTGCTGGATCGATGGTATGCAACCGGACAACGAACCTTTAGGGGCAGCAACAGTGAACGACAAACCCGCGCCTCCGGATAGTCAATCAGCTGGAAACCTCGATCGCGTAATGCGGATCCCTGTGACGCTGAAAGTGCTGCTTGGCAGTGCATCTATGCCAATTGTGCAATTGACAAAGCTTGGGCGCGGCGCCGTCATTCCCCTTGACCGGAGGGTGGGAGAGCCCGTCGATGTGATGATCAACGGTCGCATCATAGCCCGCGGGGAAATCGTGGTGCTGGATGAGGAAGGGTCACGCTTCGGCGTCACTCTCACGGAAATGATCGATAACGCTCAGCCTCAAGTCTAGGCCGGCGAGCAATCCGCCTTGGCCGATAACGCCGAAAAAGATAACAAGACCGAGGAGCCAACCGAGAAGCGCCGGTTAGACGCTCTCGAGCGCGAGGGCGGCCCCTCTTCGAGGGAGGTGGGCTCGGCCGCCGTGCTCCTCATCACCGCCGTGTTTCTGGCCACTGCGAGCCCGAGGCTCTTCACGGAGCTGGCGCAATCCCTGGCCGTCTACATCGAGGATCCCGGCAACTGGCGCCTCGACAATGGCGAAGACGCCGTCCGCCTCTTGCAAATCACTGGCGTGATTGTCTTCAATTTTGTTGGCGTGTTTGTTGCCGCTATCCTCATCGCTGCGATGGCGGCGGCGTTTCTCCAAAATCCGCCAAGGCTTCTCTTAGACCGCATTCTCCCGGACTTTTCCAGGGTGTCGCCATCTTCGGGGCTTGGCCGTCTTCTCAGTTCGCAAGCCGCCGTTGAATTCCTCAAGGGTGTCGTCAAGATCGCCGTGGCCGCATTTGCGGGCTACACCGCGATAGGCAGCATCAGCACCGGCTTGCTCGCCATTTACAGCCCACCCGATGCAGTCCCTGAAGTGATCCGGCATCTTTGCCTGCGCGTGACATTCTATTGCGCTCTGATGACTTGCGTGATCGCGGCAGTCGACGTCTTCGTGACGCGCCGGACGTGGAGTCGCAACCTCATGATGACAAAGCAGGAAATCAAGGATGAGATGAAGCAGACGGAGGGAGACGTCGCTTTCAAGCAGCGCTTGCGTTCAATCGCGCGCTCCCGCATCCGGCGGCGGATGATGGCGAATATCCCGAAAGCGACGCTGGTTGTTACCAACCCCACTCACTATGCCGTGGCGTTGCGCTATGTCCGGAATGAAGATACCGCGCCCAAGCTTTTGGCTAAGGGTCAAGATAAACTTGCACTCAAAATACGTGAAATAGCGCAAAAACATAATATTCCAATTATTGAAAACAAATCTCTGGCACGGCGGCTCTTTGAAACGACGGAAATCGACCAGCTTATTCCAACCGAATTCTACAAAGCGGTCGCCGAACTTATCATCTACCTCGATTCCAAGACCCGGCAGCCGAGGCGTAAACCCGGCGAGAGTCGGCCAACACGCTTGCCGCCGAACTGATAAGCCCCGCACAAGACGCATAGGTTAACAACTGGTTAACAGCCGGACTTTGCAGGCAGATCAACTCGGCAAATGGATGCTGATATGGGAATCAATAATGTCCTCAATCTCGCATCTCGTCAGGCATCATGGCTCCTCGCGAGAGAGAATGTGGTTGCCCAGAATGTCGCCAACGCGAACACGCCCGGCTACAAGGCTACCGACTTGACTCCTTTCGAAGCAACATTACAGACGGCGTCCTTGCAACTCGTTACAACTTCGCCCATGCACATAAGTATTCCGGAAAGCGAGGCCCCGGCTGCGTCCGAAGAAATCTCCACAGAAAGAGGCGATACATTCCTATCGGGCAATAATGTCAGTTTGGAGCAGGAGATGATGAAGGGTGGCGAAATAAATCGAGCTTACTCCCTTAATACCGCCGTTGTGAAAGCATTCAACGGAATGCTTGCGCAAGCGACTAAGGGCTAAATGCGATGGACAATCTCACAGCAACATTTTCTGTCGCGGGTTCTGGACTTTTTGCGCAATCCCAGCGTATTCGCGTCGCATCTGAAAACCTGGCCAATGCCGAGTCGACGGGAAACAGTCCCGGGGCGAACCCCTACACCCGCAAAGTTATTTCCTTCGAGTCCGAGTTGGATGACGCCACCGGCGCCAACCTGGTCCAGGTTGGCGATCCGGAACTGGACAGTTCACCCTACCGTACCGAGAAGATGCCGGGCCATCCTGCAGCTGATCAGAGCGGCAATGTCAAACTCCCCAACGTCGATATGCTTGTGGAGCTTTCTGATATCCGAGAAGGAGCGCGATCCTACGACGCAAACGTCCAGATCATCAAACAGGCCCGCGACCTTGTCACGATGACCATAGACCTTTTGAAGGCTTAGCCATGGCAATCGATTCGCTTTCCGCCGTTTCCGGTTTACACTCGCTGGGCGCCACTCAGACCAGGAGGTCTCTTACCTCCAACGGCACCCCCTCAGTTGGAGCTACCGATTTCGCAACCGTTTTGAGTGATCTGGCCAAGCAGACTGCCTCCACTCTCAAAGCTACCGAAGACACAGCGACAAAGGGCATCCAAGGTCAGGCGCCGGTGCAAGACGTCGTGCAGTCCGTCATGCGGGCGCAGACTTCGCTGCAAGCGGCTCTAGCACTGCGTGATAAGACCGTGTCCGCCTACCAAGATCTAATCAAGATGCCGATTTGAGGAAAGGAATTCAATGCGTTCTCTTTCAATTGCGGCGACGGGGATGGCAGCTCAGCAGCTTAACGTCGAGGTCATCGCGAATAATATAGCGAACAGCAATACCACCGGTTACAAGCGCAGCCAGGCTGAGTTTGCTGATCTGCTGTATCAAACCGAACGCGCAGCCGGTGTCCCGAATCGAAGCGGCCAAGAACCCAATCCGGCGCCGACACAAATCGGCCTTGGTGTGCAAAACGTTGCCATCCAGAAGTTGAACATCCAGGGGTCAATCACCAGCACTGGCAATCAACTGGATATGGCTTTGAATGGCCGCGGCTGGTTCCAGGTCTCCGGCCCTAATAACCAGACATTATATACTCGAGCGGGCAATTTCGGCAAGAACGCTCAAGGCCAGCTGGTCACTCAAGACGGATATCAGCTTATCCCGAATATCACGCTGCCATCAAATACAGTCAATGTGTCGATCACTTCGGACGGTAATGTCTGGGTCGATCCGGGGACTGGGACGCTGCAGCAAGTCGGGCAGATTACGATCGCCAATTTCCCGAACGAAGCCGGGCTCCAAGCACTTGGTGGCAACCTTTACCAAGAGACCACTTCGTCGGGAAATCCTCAGGTCGCCGCGGCGGGGCAGCCCGGTTATGCCACCATACAACAGGGTTATCTCGAGAGCTCAAATGTCGACCCGGTCCAAGAGATAACGAACTTGATATCGGCTCAGCGAAACTATGAAATGAATTCGAAAATCATTCAAGCTTCGGACGAGATGTATCAGGTCATCACCAAGAATAATCTCTAAGGCAGTCAGTGATGCGAATTCCGCTTTGGCTTGGGACTTCCGTCGTGCTGTCCCTCTTATTGTCCGGTGAAAGTCGTGCAGACGATGCGGCTTCCCTCTTTCCCGTGGCGAAGCGGATCATTTACCCAGGGGACACAATCACCGAGGACATGATCACATTGAAACCCGCCGCACAGCTCAAAGGCGTTGGGCCGGTCGCGACCGACGTGGAAAGCCTGATCGGCAAAACAGCGCGCAGAACATTACTCGCTGGCCAGGCAATTCCAAGAGTTGCGATCCGCGAAGCCTATGTCGTCTTTCAAGGGAAGACGGTGCCGGTTGTCTTTCAATCGGGGACGGTTACGATAACTGGCATCGCCCAGGCACTCGAATCAGGAGGCGCTGGCGAGATGATCAGTGCTCGAAATCCGGACTCAGGCATCGTCATTCGCGGCATTGTTCAGCCCGACGGAAGTTTGCGAGCGGATTGATGGTACGCGGCCTCCTGATCGCGATTCTCCTTGCGGCCCTGTGTTCCGCGCAGGCGGCGACAACGCGCATAAAGGACATCGCGACTGTCAAGAATGTCCGGCCAAACCAGCTGGTTGGCTACGGCTTGGTGGTCGGTCTGAACGGTACGGGAGATAGTCTTCGGGCGTCCCCGTTCACGAGCCAGTCCATTCAGTCCATGCTCGATCGCTTGGGAGTAAACATCCGGACCACCACCGGAGGCAACAGCCAGGTTCAGACCAAGAATACCGCAGCCGTGATCGTCACATCTGAGCTGCCTGCCTTCGCCGCCGAGGGATCGCGGATCGACGTGACCGTCTCCTCCCTCGGCAATGCAACTTCCCTGGCCGGCGGAACGCTCTTGCTCACGCCGCTTTCCGGTGCGGACAATGTGATTTACGCCTCGGCGCAAGGCTCTGTGAGCGTGTCGGGATTTCAATCCTCTGGGAAAGCGGAAACACTCACTCAGGGGGTGCCGACCGCCGGCCGGATTGCCAACGGCGCGCTCGTCGAGCGCAAGTTGCCGTCCGAACTGGAACACGAGAAAACCTTCACGCTGGAACTGATCAATCCCGATTTTGCAACCGCCACGAGAGCCGCCGATGTCATCAATGCCTACACGCTTGAGCGCTACAACGGGCGTGCGGCACGGGCCAGGGATTTACGTGCGATCGCGCTATTGCGACCACCTGGGCTCGATGCAGCGCGTTTCATAGCCGAGTTGGGCGAACTGCCGATCGAACCCGATACGCCTGCGAAGATCGTGATCGACGAGAAGACCGGGACGGTCGTCATCGGGCGCGACGTCAGAATTTCGCCTGTGGCCGTGGCGCAAGGGAGCATAACGGTTCGCGTCACCGAAACGCCGACAGTCGTTCAGCCGCTTCCCTTTTCAAGGGGCAGGACGGAAACCGAGCAGCGGACAACCATCAATGCCGACGAGGCCGGCGGAGCCCTCAACATCCTGGCAGGACCTAATCTTCAAACGCTCGTTTCGGGCCTGAACCGGATGGGGCTCAAGCCCATGGGAATTATTGCGATTCTTCAGGCTATAAAGTCTGCGGGGGCTCTTCAGGCGGAGCTTGTCGTTCAATGAGGCGCCAACGATTTTCTCCCCTTTCGTTCTTTGCCGCCCTGCTCGTCGCCATCACAGCGACGGTCGCGGACGCTGCCGAAAGAAACCCGACATGGGGATGGAAGGCGGATGAAGGGTTCGGCGCGCCTCAGAGGCCGCGCCCCGCTCCGGTGCCAAACGCGTGGCAGGCCAGACTGGCCGCACCAGATGCCAACTTGCCCCCGAGCAGCAACGCCGAAGCCCCGGCCAAGCCAAGCGCGGCAGCCGAGACTCCAACGGTGAAATCGTACTGCGAGAACATCGCGGATGCCGCTTTGGATGCCCGTTTCCTTCATCAGAAAACCGAGCTTGCGCACCTGGAGGAGGAACTGGCGAAGAAGACGGCCCTTCTCGAAGCGAAGAAAGTTGAGTTTCAGGAATGGCTCAAGCGGCGGGACGAGTTTATCAGCAAGGCTGAAGGCAGCCTCGTCAAGCTGTACTCGAAGATAAAGCCCGATGCGGCCGCTCCTCAACTCGCTGCATTGGATGAAGAAGCCGCGGCGGCTCTGCTTCTCAAGCTTAGCGCCAAGACCTCAAGCGCTATCCTTGACCAGATGGAAACGGCAAAGGCGGCGCGCCTTGTCTCGGTCATGATCGGCGCAGCGCGGCCTAGCGACAAGGCTCCCGAAAAGGACGCCCCCCGAAATGCAACGGCACAACAGCCGACCGGGGGACAGCAAGAGGCTGAGAAACCTCAAGATAACGGAAAATCATGATACGAGCTGCTCTTGGGTTCCTGATGGCGAGTTTGCTCGGTGGCTGTTTCCAGACAGTGGACGAGCTAAACAGAGCACCACCGCTCTCTCCTGTGGGGACTGAAATCGTACCTGATAATACAGTCGTCGGCCCTATGCCTGTCACACCGCCAACTTATGTGACGCGCACTTCCCTATGGCAGGACGGGGCCGCGGACCTGTTCAAGGACGCACGGGCCACCAGAGTTGGCGATCTTATCACTGTGAAGATTTCCATCAAGGACCAGGCGTCTTTCAACAATACGATGAGTGCCAATCGCGACTCTACTGTTGAAATGAACTTTACAGAGACTGCCAATTTGACGTGGATGAAGAATCTCAACGTGCAAAGCACAGGCCAAATCGATCCCAAGGTCCAGTCGACAACGCACGCAGCGGGCCAGGGCGGCGTCTCGCGCTCCGAAAGCATCGATCTGCGGGTCGGCGCGATCGTAACCTGCGTCTTGCCCAACGGCAATCTGATCGTCAGCGGCAGGCAGGAGATCCTAGTCAATTACGAGCTTCGCGAGCTTATTATCGCCGGCATCGTTCAACCAGGAGACATCGCCGCAGACAACAGCATCTTTTACGACAAGATCGCCGAAGCCCGGATTTCCTACGGTGGCCGCGGCCGAACTATGGAAGTACAGCAACCCGGCTGGGGTCAGCAACTCTACAACAAGCTGAGCCCCTTCTGATGCAGATAAGTTGAGGCAGTATGACTGAGAAGGATGTGACTGAGAAGGGTGGTTCGCGAGGCGGAATCCTCGGCACCGTGATTGGTACTTTGGCCGCAATCGCTGGAGGCTTTGCTTTCGGCTCTTTCGGCGTGAAAAGCGCAAGCCCGGCCGCCGAAGCGGCTGCGCCTCCCGCAAAAGCGCCGCTGGTGAAACCAAACGAGGTGCGCCCCCTGGCGCCGATCGTCACCAATCTGCGGGAGCCTTCGACGCTTTACGTCCGCCTGGAGGCCGTGGTCGTCCTGGAGCCCAATACGCCCGACAGTGCGGTCATTGCAGCGAAGATCGGGGACGATCTCGTGAGCTACTTGAGAACCGTCTCCTTATCCGAACTGGAGGGGCCGACCGGCTTCCAATATTTGAGAGAAGATTTGAAAAAGCGCTCCCTTCAACTGGGCGCGGGCAAAGTGAAGGACCTGTTCTTGCAGTCCTTTGTCATTCAGTAGCAGTCCGCGATATTTGATCAATCACAAGATGTTGCGTGATTTTGGGTGCCTTCGCTGCGAGTCGATGCGGATTTTGTCGCTTTTGCGGAGGGGTTTCGATCGTGAGAAAAATGTGGGAGCCTGCATAGGCATGCCCTTGATTGCCAGTCGCATGCCAACGCTACTGTTTTTCAGTACAACTGCACTCCTGGTGGCGGCAACACTTCCCGCTGCGGCTCAGCAAAGCGATCTCTCATCTCTCATTTCGGGTTCTTCCAACCTGACATCGGCCCGGATCATACAGCTTGTCCTCGCGGTCACGGTGCTGTCGCTGGCGCCGGGTATTCTCGTGATGGTCACCTGTTTTACCAGGTTCATCATCGCGCTTTCATTTCTCCGGGCCGGCCTGGGACTGCCTTCAACGCCCGCAAACCTGGTCCTTATCAGCCTCGCGCTATTCATGACGCTGTTCACGATGGCTCCCACCTTCGACAAGGCTTGGGAAGGCGGCGTGAAGCCCTTCATGGACAACAAATTGTCGGAGGAAGAGGCCTTCCACCGGGTGAGCGATCCTTTCCGCGAATTCATGACAGCGAACGTCCGGCAGAAGGACATCGAGTTGTTCGCCGCAATGTCGCGAACTCAAAACACAAGTAACCCGCCGGAAACAACGCCGCTGCGCACTCTGATCCCGGCGTTCATGATTTCAGAATTACGGCGAGGCTTCGAGATCGGCTTTCTGATCATGCTCCCGTTCCTGGTGATCGACCTCATCACCGCGACGCTGACCATGTCGATGGGCATGATGATGCTGTCACCCTCGACCATATCGCTGCCCTTCAAGATTTTGTTCTTCATCCTGATCGATGGCTGGAATCTTCTCGTAGGAGGGCTCCTTCGCTCTTTCCATTAGGGCATCGTGTTTTTAATCGGTCGCGGGCGGCATGGTCCATTTTGTGTGCATCCTGCAAGTGGCGTCCCTGACGCTTGTCTCCGCTTTCCTTCTTCTGAAAGATCTTCGGCGAAATCGCCTTGACGGCAAGTTAACGAAAGCTCAGGCCCACTTAAGCCATTGATAATACGGGAAAAGAACCAAACGGGACGCCATCGCTGCTGCCAGCGCCGTGCATTTCCGGCCATCGCAAGCGTTAATTCGCGATGTCAAAACATATTTAACGGACTTTTGCTCGTCCCAGTAAAGGGAAAAATTCCGGCATTAGATTCTATTTAATGGGTAATTTGTTGACAATAAAACTATAGCGATTTCAATGGCTTACAGTAGCCTCCCTTTGTCCGGCCGTAGGCGCGAGCATTTTCCGTTTCGCGCCGAATAAAGAATTTTTTTACCAACACACGGCGGGAAGTAATTCCGCCGCGCTTCTGTTAACCACATAAGTATGAAGGCTCGACGACGTGAACGGAATGTTCACAAAGCGCGCGTGGCGAGCGCCGTCCACGATGGCGATGGCCGGTTTGGTGAAGGCTTTCCAACGCATCCCGCCTCGCGGGCGTCGCCATGATCGCCGCCCGAAATGCGCCGCGGCACAGTCTCAGGCCGTTAAGAAAAAATTGCGTCGCAACCGGTTCCGATTTTGCGCACGCTGCTAAGCAGAGTTCGCCGGTGCCAACTGATTGCTGCCGCCGTCATCCCGGAACTTGATTACCCGGATGTTTCCGCCAGCAGAAGAAGCCATGAAAACATTGGGGAATTTCCGCTCCAACGTCATGGCCGGGCTTGACCCGGCCATCCAGTCATAACTTGAAATGCCTTGCATTTTACTGGCCGCCTCCAGGGGCGGCCATGACGACGGAATTGGCGGAAACATCCGGGTAATCAAGTCCCGGAAAGGCGAAGCCTTATCCGGGATCGTAACAAATTGAATCGCCGGGCTTTTTGCGATCCCGGCTCGCGCTTCGCTTGGCCGGGATGACGTAGTGCGGAGCGAGCCGCATCCGTTGGCCAGATCAGCGGAGTCTGCTTAGCGGAATATTAATGCTTCGCCAGAGCAGAAGACCTGAGAAATTACTTGAAGAGTTTCTTCACCCTCCAGAGCGAGTTCTGGCGCCACTAACCTCAAATTAAAGATTTGGGCGCTTCCTAGTAGTCATACGGGAGCGAGTGCTCGTCTAAGTTGTTGAGTGTGTCGCAGGTATGAAGCCGTCCCCGTATGCCGGTTCCAGTCCGGCATGTCCCAGCAATCATCTCACAAAGGGACACTCCCATGGCCGTTACCAGCATTCTCAATAGCGTTGCTGCGAACACCGCTCTCTTGAACCTCGAAAACACCATCGGAAGCCTGAACAACGTTCAGAGCCAGATCTCGACGGGCTTGAAAGTTCAAAGCGCGGCGGACAATGCCGCTTATTACTCGATCTCATCTGTGCTTAACAGTGACAGCAGCGCTCTCTCGTCAGTTTCCGACTCGCTGAATTTGGGCAACTCTTCGCTGTCCGTTGCCTCCAACGCCATCTCTCAAATTCAAACCACGCTCAACGACATCAAGTCCAAGCTCGTCGAGGCCACGCAACCGAATGCCAATATGGCGACGATCCAGGCGTCGATCTCTCAAGATCAGCTCCAGCTGCAGAACATCTCAAACTCCGCGAACTTCAATGGACAGAACTTCCTGTCCGTGAACTCGAGCGCAGCAAACTATAATGCCACGCAGAGCTTCGTATCCTCCTACTCGCGCAATTCCACGGGCAATATTTCGATCGGCTACATCAACGTCAACACGGCAAACAGCGCGCTGTTTGATTCGGGCATCACGACCGCTGCCAGCAGCCTGTCCACGAGCCTATCGAGCACCACAAAGTCGGTGAGCGCCACCGGCGCGGGCATTACCCTTACCTCGAGCTTCTACGGGTCCACTAAGGTAGCCACCCAAGCCAACGGGCTTCAAACCTTCACGATCGCCACTGGGGACCCCAGCACAGCCGGCAACGCCTGGGTCAATACCATATCCGTCAATTCGAGCACGGCTATTACGGGCGTCGCCGTGACGGCAGGCACGGCCGGCTTGGCTAGCACAACACTTGGCACTGGCGATACGATAGGCGGCATAGCCACAGGTACCAAAGCAGGCACCGCCGCTCCAGCCTATAACGCAGGTCTTGGCACCTTGACATTCTACGTTGCGAACAACGACTTAACAACCGCGGGCAAGGTCGAGTATGACAAGGTCGTCCTCAGTGGATACGCGCCTCCCACGGGCAACGGCGTCCTCGACAAGACGGACTCTGACAACCCAGGGAAGCTACACAGACTCGAGCGGCACAACCACCAGCACCGGCGTCGGCACTGGCGTTTCAATCTTCAACATGAGCATCTCCACCCTCACCAATTCGGCGACGGATTTGGCGACGTTGAACGCCTATGAAAAGCAGGTCGATGCCGCGGTTTCCAGCGTCGCCTCGTCGGCCTCTACGCTCGGTACGGCGCAATCGCGCATCACCGCCCAAGCGTCCTTCATTACCAGCCTCCAGACGACGATCAACAACGGCGTTGGCACGATGGTGGACGCGGACATGAACCTGGCCTCGACGAAGCTCCAGGCCCTTCAGGTTCAGCAACAGCTCGGCGTCCAATCGCTGTCCATCGCGAACCAGTCGTCGCAGATGATCCTGAAGCTCTTCCAGTAGCAGGCCTGATTTTGCAGGGGGGTAACCGTTAACCCTCCTGCTACGCACAAGGTATGCCACGAATGATCCCCTCGGAATCGGTTTCGAGGGGATAATGGCAGGCGGAGATCAACTTGAACGCCTTTGGGTCAGTCTCAAGGGGCTCGGGCCGCGGCGTCTTGCGGCCCTGGCAGGCGTTGGCATTGCGATCTTTGCGATTGTCGGGTTCGGCAGCTACTACCTCTCCAGGCCCGATCTCGAAGTGCTCTATGTGGGGCTGACACCGGGGGAAGTAGGCCGGATGGGCGGCGTTCTTCGCGAGGCGGGCGTTACCTTCGATGTCAATACCGACGCGACCAAAGTTTTGGTGAAGCGCGGCGAAGCTGCGAGAGCAAGGATGCTTTTGGCCGAACGAGGTCTCCCGAACAGCTCGACGGCCGGCTACGAACTCTTCGATAAGCTGGGCTCCATGGGCCTCACTTCCTTCATGCAGAACATTACGCGGCTGCGAGCCCTCGAGGGAGAAATCGCGCGCAGCATCCAGACCATGAGGGGCGTCAAGGCCGCCCGCGTGCATCTTGTCCTGCCCGATCCGGGTTCCTTCCGCCGCGAGCCGCAGTCTCCTTCCGCTTCCGTCGTTATCCGCACCGAGACTTCTGAAGCGCCTGCCGCAGCCGCAATCCGCCAGATCGTCGCCGCCGCGGTTCCCGGAATGAAGCCCGACAACGTCGCCGTTCTGAGCACCGACGGAACGATCCTTGCCGCGGGCGGCGAGAGCGGCGGCGCAACGACCGGCAAAATGCTCGATCTCGAAAAGCAGGTGAGCAAGGAAATCACGGAAAACATCCGGAAGACCCTCACCCCAATGCTCGGGCTGGGCAACTTCGAAGCCAGCGTATCCGCGCGACTGAATCTCGACAAAAAAGAGACGAACGAAACCGCCTTCGATCCGGAATCCAAGGTCGAGCGCTCCACCCGGACGCTCAAGGAAACATCGAGCACTCAAAATGCGAACTCAAAATGGAATGTCAGCGTCGAACAGAATATTCCGAACGATCAGGGCGCTCCGAAGCCGCAAGACCAGTCGCGGAAGTCGAGCGAACGCAAAGAAGAAACCAACAACTTTGAACTGAGTTCGAAAACCACCACCACCATCAGCGACGGATACAGGATCGAGAACATCGCCGTCGCCGTGGTGGTCAATCGCAAGCCCCTCCTTGCTTCAGGGGGAGACAGCAAGCCAGCCGTGATCGACGAGCAGATCAAATCCATCGAGAAGCTCGTTGCCTCGGCAGCAGGACTGCAGCCTGCGCGCGGCGACAAGGCTACCGTGGTGGCCGTCGACTTTGCCGGCGGCAGCGAACTGGAGCCGCTCACGACGCCACCCACGTTCTGGGACCAGATCGCAAGCCAGAGCGGGAACACGCTCATCGCAGCCGCCATCGTCCTGTCAACGATCATCTTTGTTTCCTTTGGCCTTCGCCCGACCATGCGCCTCTTGCTCGAGAGCAGAAAAACGGCCCTCGAAGCGGCTCAAGGAACTGAGGAACCGCAACTTGTGCAAGTCGCGGAACCAACGCTGGGCCTCGATGCCAATCAGATAGCGCAGCCGAGCCTTGCGGGACCGCCGGTTCCGAAGGGGCCATCTCCTGTGAAGCAGGCTGAAAAGGCCATCGATGAAAATGAGGAGCTGGCGGCAGAGGTTCTGAAGCAGTGGATCAGGGAGGGCTGAGATGACGGCCGTTCCCTTGACCCTTTACCTCGAGCGCCGGGACCGGACATACGATAATCAGTCCAGCGACCCAAATCCAATCGATGTGCGCGCAGCAACCGAGGCCTGGTATCAAAAAGGCTTGGCGGAAGGAAGGGAGAAGGCCAGGCAAGACTGCGAAGCCGCCATCGCCCGCAAGGAAGAGGAGTGCAAGTTCAGGCTCGATCAGGCCAGAAAGACCTGGTCGGAAATACAAGCTGCAATCCTTGCGCAGCAAACTGCCGCCGCAATCGAAAAACTCAAGACCGAGATCGGTGAAACCGTCGCCCGCATTCTAAGGCCCCTTGTCGAAAGAAGTCTTGTTGAAGAAGCTTTAGCTAAACTTGCAATCGAAATCGGCAATCTAATTTCAGATGATGATGCGATAAAGTTAAAGATTAGCGGCCCTTCCGATCTGGTCTCCCAATTGGGCACGCAAATTCCACCAAACATCGCCGTAACAACGATAGCCGGAGATTACCCTGAGGTCACAGTATTCGCCAACAAGACAGTAATCGAAACTAGACTGAATGAATGGCTTGCGTGTACAGGAGTAAATAGCCATGCCTCAGCGGAAAAAGGGTAATCAAGGGGCCAAGACCACACAATTCATCGTCAAAAAAAAACTCTACGAGGGCGACGGCGGTCATCACGGTGGCACATGGAAGATTGCTTATGCAGACTTCATGACGGCCATGATGACCTTCTTTCTTGTGATGTGGCTCGTCAACTCCAGCTCGAAGGAGAAAATTACACGACTGGCGAGCTACTTCAATCCCGTCAAACTGACCGATCGCAACCCCGCGAAAGGCGTCCGCGATAACGAGGCCGGGGGGATCGGAGAGGAGAAGTCCGCACCCGAAAAAATCGAGAAGGAAACAGAAAAACCCGGCAAGAAGGTCGAGCCCGAGAAAAAATCCGAGACCGAAAAGAAGTCCGAGCCCGAGAAACATCAGACCGAAGACGAACAGCTTTTCCATAATCCGTTCGGTGTGCTCACCCAGTTGGCATCGCAAGCCGAGGGCGCGATGGCGGTGGTGATGGCGCAAGGCAATGCCGGCAACCTCACGTCGGGCGGCGCTTCCCACGACCCCTTCGTCACGGACCCGGTGATGAGCCAGCCACTAGCCCGCGTGGTGACAGTAGCGGCGCCCGCTGCACCGGAGCTCAATGCGCCACCCCAGCCCCTTCGGGCGGAAGCCAGGATGGACCCCGGCGCAGAGGAAAAACACGCTACGGCCCGGACACCGCCTGGCGCAAGCGAGCAGCCACCGAGCACTAAGGCTCAGGAGACCGCGGCCCAGCTCCAGAAAGAACTGAGCCGGCTCATGGAGTCCCTGCCTGGTTCGTTCCGTCCCAACATCTCCACAAAGGCCACCAGCGAAGGCGTCCTCGTAAGCCTCACCGACGATGTGAACTTCAGCATGTTCAAGATCGCATCCGCCGAACCTTCGCCGCAACTGGTCCTCGTGCTGGAGAGGATTGGAAATCTCATCAATAAGCACCCCGGCAAGCTCGTCGTAAGGGGACACACCGATGCGCGCCGATATGCCGGAGACGCCCACGGAAACTGGCGGCTCTCGGTCAACCGGGCCAACATGGCCTATTTCATGCTGCTGAGAGCGAAGGTCGAGGACGGCAGATTTCTGGCAGTTGAGGGCTACGCCGACCGAAACTTAAGGAATAAGACCGATCCTCTTGCCGCGGAGAATCGCCGCATCGAGATTTTGATAAAAGGCACAGAGTCATGATGACCAGGCTGGCCAGGATCCTCCTTGCCGTCTTGCCGATAGTCCCGGTCTGCGCCATGGCGGATGATGGCGCCCCGCAGCTGACTGCGCAGATCCGCGCTCTCACGCTGCAATTCGACAAGATAGCCAACCGGGGCTCCTCCTCGCCTGCGGGCCTGGTGGAGGCGCGGGAAAAATACGGAGCCCTCCTGCGAGAGGCGTCAGCTTCGGGATTGAACAGCCAGGAGCTGAGGGAGCATGCAGAAATCTTTGTTCTGAGCGGCGGGGATGTCTCCGTGCTTGAGCCGTTGGGGGAAGACCTTCAGCCCAAAACAAACGAGAAGAAGCTGTTCAATGGAACCCTGGCCTTCGGCAAGGGCCACACTACGGAGGCCGAAGCCATACTGCTTTCGCTGAACGCAACCAGCTTTGATGCCCTGCGGGGAGCGCACTTAAGCCTTGCACAAGCTTTGCTTTCATCCCGGACCGCTCCAGAGCGCGCCTTCGGCTATTTCGAACAGGCTCGCCTCCTTCTTCCGGGGACCCTGGTCGAGGAAGCCGCGCTGCGGCAGATCGTTGTTCTTGCCGCGAGGACAAGCAATAAGGAAGAGTTCTCCAGCGCGGCGATTTCATATCTAGCCCGTTTTCAGGGGTCGGCTTATGTGGCTGGCTTTGAGACTCAGCTGGCGTTCCATATCGTTCGCTTTGCTGGCCGTGACGGGCTGCTCATTTTGCAGGAGCTTCTGGCTGCTCATCCTAAGGGGTGGGGCCGATGCCTGGCCTGCTTTCTGACAACCGTCGTCGAGCAAGCCGTCATATTAGGAAGGGTCGATCTGGCAAACGACGCCGCGCAGGCCGCGATGCCCCTTGTTGCCGACGGCACGCGGGAAAAGCAGCGGCTGCTTTTGTACACTGGAGCAGCCCTAATCGTGACTGAAGACTTCGCGCGCGGAGAGGAAATTCTGAACTCTGTCCGTGAAACAGATCTGGACCACAAGGACAAGGAGCTTCATTCCGCTTCGCTCGCGCTTGCCGCCAAGCTTCGGGCAACCCCGATACTGTTAAGTCATCCCAGGTTGAATGCTTCAGATTCTGATGTGCCGAAACATGATCACGATTTTCTCCCCGGCGCCCGGCAAGCAGAAGCAAAGGCGGCGTTGACGAATGCGGATGAAATTCTAGCGAAGGCAAGGTGATGCCTCAGACACCAGCGGCAATATCCAATCTTTCGCTAAGACCGGCAAACCTGACGGTTGTGAAGGCCCTATCCCAGCCATCGGAAGAAGGGGCTAATACATTCGCGAGCCTGCTCGGAGGTGAGACGCGCGCCCCATCCACCCCGGTTTCAAAAAAGCTCCGCTCGGGGGCGAAAACAAAAGACGATCTTACCAGTCGCAGCGATGACGCCAATGCAACCAGCGCTGGTCAGCTCAGTCAGGGCCAGCTCGCCACGGCAGGTCTATTGCCAGCCTCTATGCCCCTCTATATTCCAGGCGCGCAACATGGGAGCGGCAATGCAACGCCAATAGCGGCGGATAAGGGAGCGAAAAGTTCCGAGACAACGCTCGTGCCTGACCCCGCGTCTGCCATAAATACGGCAGCTAAAGGGACTGAAGCCTTGCGCACTCCGAGTTCTGCTCAGGGCGCTGAACTTGCTTCCAGTTGGGAGACCCCGGACGTACAAAGCGTCCCCGATCCATCGGCTGCTTCGCTCAAAGTGCCGAATTCAACTGTAGTTGTGCGTTCTGAGACTTATTTTGCCCCCGAGGCGACAAAGCCTGGTTCAGTTGTGGGAAATGCCCTTCCGTCTCAGGCCGCACCTAGCTCTGCACAAAATCAGACAGCACTTGCCGGACAAACCGATTTGGCATCCTCGCAGCAGCAGTTCTCTTCGGACACTCCGAACCCTAGCGCGGATCTCCGGACCGATATCTCAACAAAAATCGCAGGGCAAGGTTCGCAGCTGAGCGAGCAGGCGTCCACGCAGCCTATGGCATTTGTGCGTCCACGGACGCAAGCCCCCTCTCAGACGGCGCAAGAACTTGATACGCTTGCCGACGGATCGAGCTTCGCAGAAACGCAGGCTAAGAGTTCCGCAAACATCGCTTCGAACTCGGGTCAAGCATTGCACCAAGTGCGGGCCGCGGCGCCACATCCGACAGGTCGACCAAGGACGCAGAAACCCACAGCAATCAATCTGATGGCGGCGGAGCATCGGCGGCTCCGGCGGAAGCCCAGCGGCTTTCTGAGGCAAGCCCATCGTTTGCCGTGAATGCAGGCAGCGTTTCGTCCGAAACGCCTGCGGAGCAAATCTTCAACGGAATCCAGCGTGCAGTCTCTTCGACTTCGGCCGGCCAAGCTAACACTGATATGCAGCCCACGCCGGACGGCCAGCAACCGCTGAAAACAATTACACTCGCCCTGTCCCCCCCAAGCCTCGGGAACGTCGCCGTAGAGCTGTCGCTCAAGGGCGGAAAACTTGGTGTGAAGCTGCAAGTTGAGGAAGCAGGCACAGCGCAGTTGCTGCGCCAGGACGGCGCTCTTGGAAAGCTTCTCGAGTTCCGCAGGTTATTCTGTCCAGAACCTGTCGGTCCAGCTTGCGCCGCAGCTTTCTCAGTCTGCGCAGGCGACGCCGGACACTCAAAACTTTTCCAGCCAGTTCAACTCCGGCGGCAGCGGCCAGCAGCAAGGTAGTTCGCAAAGCTCCAACGGGCAATCAAGCAACAGGCATCAGGATCAAGGACCAGGAAATGGGCGCACTGAAGACCTCAGTGGCGGCGGTTCTCTTTACGTTTAGTGCCATCGTTTCCGCAATCGCCGAGCCTGACCTCTGCGAACGCGAAATGATGCAAGCCGCGAAGAAATACAGCATCCCTCTGGGCATTCTCTTTGCCGTTGGATTGACGGAGACCGGGATTGGCGGACATCTGCATGCCAATGCGCTCAATCTTCAGGGCGATACGGTTTACTCCCTCGACAGGCAGCAGGCGATGCAACGATTCCGCGCGGCCAAGGCTTCCGGCATGCGGTTGATCGATATCGGCTGTATGCAGTTGAACTACTTCTACCACGGCGACCGCTTTTCTTCCGTCGAGGAGATGTTCGATCCTCACAAGAATGTCGATTACGCCGCCCGGTTCCTGAAGGAGCTGAAACAAAGCGAAGGCACCTGGACTCTCGCCGTTGGCCGTTACAACGCAGGCAAGAACAACGACCCGGCCCAGAAACGCTATGTCTGCAGGGTCCTGGCGCATCTCGCAAAGAGCGGCTTCGGCGCCTGGACTTCTCAAAGTGCAGCGTTTTGTGAGAGCGAAAGCGGCGCGGCCAAGACGGCGGCCCCGAAGGCTTTAGGGTTGTGGGACGTCAGTTCCGTGCAAGTTCACTAAGTGAACGTTTGTGCAGGAATCGTAAATAAGCAGTTGTAACGCTTCTGAGGTAGCGCCTCAGAGGCATGCAATATTCGAAGGAGTTAAATCATGGATGCAAATCTGCAGATCCTTGTGGTCGATGATTACAACACCATGGTCAGGATCGTCCGGAAGCTACTGAAACAAATCGGCTACGAGAATGTGGATGAAGCCTCGAATGGCGAGATGGCCTTGAAAATGATACAAGGGAAGAAATATGGCCTCATCATCTCCGACTGGAATATGGAGCCGATGACTGGCTATGAGCTGCTCAAGGCTGTCCGAGCAGCTGAAGAGACGGCGAAAACGCCCTTCATTCTTGTCACAGCCGAATCCAGGCCCGACAACGTCGTCGCTGCCCAGAAGTCTGGCGTGAATGAATATCTCGTCAAGCCGTTCAGCGCACCGGTCCTCAAAGAAAAGATCGATAAGGCGCTGGCTGCTGCGTAAAATGCCGCCTCGATAGGATAGCTTTCCGCCACAGGGTCATGCCTTGGCTTCGGCGCGTGGAGAACACGATGCAATCCGGTTTATACATTGCGCTTTCGGCGCAGGTCGCGCTTCAGAATCGCCTCGACACCATCGCCCAGAACGTCGCAAACGGCTCGTCCGCCGGCTATCGCGGAAGTGAGATGAAATTCAACGCTGTGCTGTCGAAGATGAGCGACCCGCAGGTTGCCTTCGTATCATCGGGCAGCGGGGTCATCAAGCGCAGCTCCGGCCAGTTCGTCAAAACTGGCAATCCGCTCGATGTAGCGGTGAAGGGCAATGGCTGGCTCTCGATTTCAACATCCGGTGGCCAGGCCTACACGCGCGATGGCCGCATGCGCATGAATAGGGCGGGCGATCTCGTTTCCATGACCGGCGCTCCGATCCTCGATGCCGGCGGCGGCGCGATCCAGTTGGACCCGACCGCAGGAATGCCCGAGATCGGCGCAGACGGA
Organism: uncultured Alphaproteobacteria bacterium; assembly: GCA_963829495.1. Taxonomy (GTDB): domain Bacteria; phylum Pseudomonadota; class Alphaproteobacteria; order Rhizobiales; family Rhodomicrobiaceae; genus Rhodomicrobium. Next base: position 61,157 of record CAWHIT010000015.1, on the reverse strand, counting down.
ACAATCACTCAGAATGGAAACAGGGCTGGAATTCTGGGTCTGTTCACGCTGGCAGGCAACGCCCAGCTTTCCCGAGTTGAAGGCAACGCCTTTACATCGAACGTCGCTGGAGCCCCGGTCGTGGACAGCGCTGCGGATGGGGTCATGCAAGGCTTCGTCGAGCAATCGAACGTAAATCCCATGACTGAAATGACGCGCCTCATTTACGTTCAAAGGGCCTTCGATGGCGTTGCCACCACGATCCAATCCGCGGAGAGCAGCCTCAAAAACGCCATTCAGTCGATCGGAGCGTAATCCGGTTCGCGGGGCGTAACACCAATGACGCTTGAAGAGATATCGCGCCGCGCCGGGGGTGGCCGGGATACACTCACAGCCTTGGCGGAATGCGTCGAAAGAGCAAGGCACGAGCCGCTGATCAACATCTGGGGCAACGTCGCCGAACTCACCGCCAGCCACATTCGCATCGCAGGGCTGTCGAAATTCACAAAGCTTGGCGATTGGGTTTCGATCGAGACGGAATTGGGCGGCGAGGTTGCGGAAGCTATTCGGATCGAAAGCGAGTTGATCCTGGTCCGGCCCTTTGAGGATGCCCACCGGGCTGCCATCGGTGCGCGGGCAAAGATCACCCAGGCGCTGACGCTGTGCCCCGATGAAATCTTGGAAAGGCCGGGTCATCGATGCTTTCGCCCGGCCCCTCGACAGCGGCCCGCCCCTTGTCAGAGGTGCGCGTCCTGTGCTGCTCGACCGCCCGCCCCCGGCCGCGTTTCATCGCGAGCGGCTAAGCGAGCCGGTCTTCACAGGTGTGCGCGCCATCGATGTTTTCACCCCTCTTTGCGCCGGGCAACGCATCGGCATTTTCGCGGGCTCCGGCGTCGGCAAATCGACCTTGCTCTCGATGCTGGCGCGGGGAAACCGTTTCGACACAACGGTTTTCGCCGCCATCGGCGAGCGCGGCCGGGAAGTGAAGGAGTTCGTGGAAGACACGCTGGGAGACGGCATCGGCAAGGCGATCGTGGTCGTATCCACCAGCGACGAAAGCCCGATGATGCGGCGTCTTGCGGCCAAGACGTCTCTTGGCGTCGCGGAATATTTCAGGGACCTGGGCCAGCGCGTCTTGCTGATCTTCGACTCCATCACCCGCTATGCGCAGGCCGTCCGCGAAATCGCGCTTGCGTCGGGAGAGCCGCCCGTTTCCAGAGGCTTTCCGCCCAGCGTTTTCACAAATCTGCCGAAGCTGCTCGAGCGGGCGGGTTCCGATGCGAATGGAGGATCGATCACGGGCGTCTTCGCGGTTCTCGTCGAGGGCGACGACCATAACGACCCCGTCGCCGACACGCTCCGAGGCATTCTCGACGGGCATATCGTCCTCGACCGGGCAATCGCGGACCAGGGGCGCTTTCCCGCCATCGACATTCTCGGCTCCGTTTCCAGGCTCGCCATCCGCGTCTGGTCGCCGGAGCAGCGCGCGGCTGTGAGCGCTCTCAAGGCGCTCATCGCGAAATTCGAGGAAACGCGCGATATACGGCTCATCGGCGGCTATAAGGCGAACAACGACCTGGAACTCGACAAGGCCATCCGCCTCGTGCCCGCGCTCTATCGCTACCTTTCCCAGGCGCCAGACCAGGTCCGGCAGGAAGAGACGCTGGACGACATGCTGAGGACACTTCTAGCGGGCAACGTTCCTTCGGCTTAAGTTGCACTCAACGAACCTAACCGGACATTTCGCAGTCCAATTCCAGCGCCTTGTACCCACCATATCGCAACGTGGCTGGAGACGAACTTTAAGCCGTCGTGGCGATCACGACACCGCGATAGCCGATAAATCGCCGCCACTTCTCACCGGACAAAATCACCGCACTCAGCATTTTGAGGACTAAACCATGGACCAACGTCTCGACCTTACCAAAGTTTCTCCCGACGGCTACAAAGCCATGCTTGGAGTGCACTCGTATGTACAAAACAGCGGCCTGTCACTGGGGCTGCTGGAACTGGTCAAGATACGTGTATCTCAGATCAACGGCTGCGCCTTCTGTATCGCTATGCACGTTCCATTGGCTCGTAAGCATGGGGTCAGTGAGGACCAGATGCATCTTCTCGCAGCATGGCGCGAAGCGCCAAATTATAGCTCGAAGGAGCGTGCCGCCCTGGCCTGGGCGGAAGCTCTGACGCGCCTCACCGGAGGCGACGTTTCCGATGAGGTCTACGCCGAGATGCGTCGCCACTTCTCGGAGAAGGAAGTGGCCGATCTTTCTTTTGCAGTTGCTGAAATCAACGCCTGGAACCGCCTGATGATTTGCACTCGGACCCCGCCCCAGCTTGGGAGCATCTCATCCTAAAATCGGTGCGCTCGGACAGGCCATCAATGCCGAAATTGGCCCCGGGCAGCCTATCGGAAAAGTAGATGTGGAAAAGCGAAAGGAGCGCGCCGAGTGGCGGGATGGCGCCGGGCAGATGCGGCGGCTGGCCGGCAAACGGCCTTGAGCGCCAATGCAGATTTTGGCACAGGCCGGACAGGAAACGCCATTCTGTTTTGTCTGCATGCGCTGAGCGATCGGTCAGCAAAAGCTGCGCACCCTTGTGTCCGAAGCGGAGTGGCAACTGGCTCCGACGGCCCATCTCATAGATGGGCCGCATCTCCACGCGGTGTCACGCCGCGAACTTCCTCTCGCCCGCCACCCACGTCTCGCTGACCTTGATGTCGGCGATGGCGTCCGGGCTCGCCTTGTAGGGATCGCTTTCCAGGATCGTGAAATCCGCTTCCTTGCCGTTTTCGAGAGAGCCGAGGCGATCGCCCTGCCCGAGCTGATGGGCCGCGTTGATCGTGACGGCGCGGATCGCATCGTCAAGCGAAACGGCCTGATCGGCGCCGACCACGGAATTGTCGATGATGCAGCGACGCGTCACTGCGGTGCTGATAAGCGCGAGCGGTCCCGGAGGCGAGCACGGCCCGTCGGTATGCAGCGTGAAGGGTAAGCCGGCTTTCACGCAGGCCCCGGCGGGGTCCGTGAAGGCGGCGCGCTCGGGGCCGAAGATCTGGTCACGATAGGCGGCGCCGTAGAGGCGCACATGGTTCATCAGGAAACTCGGCTGCACGTTTAGCTTCTTCATGCGCAGAATCTGGTCGGGACGCGCCATCGTCGAGTGTTCGATGCGGTTGACGCCATAGTCGGTCGAGCCCGCGTAGGCCGCCTCGATCGCGTCGAGCGCAATGTCGATCGTGTAATCGCCGTTGCAGTGGATCTGCACCGGCAGGCCGAAGGCCTTAACTTCGGCGACCATCTGTTTCATCTGGGCGGCGTCGAAGTTCGGCGAACCCTTGGAGGTCGAGTTCAAATAGGGCTTGGTCTGCGCCCCGGTCTCGGTCTGGTTGGAGCCGTCGCCGACGATCTTGACGCCAAAGAGCGAGAACAGGGAATTGTCGACGGGCGAGCCTTTCCCGAGGCCGAGGCTGCGCCAGCGCGTCAAGCCCTTCATGTCGTCGAACATCACGCTCGCGCTGGTGCGGCAGGCAAGCGAATTCGAAAGCTTGGCGAAGGGCTCGATCCAGTCCGAGCGGATCGTCCCCGGCTCGTGCAGCATGGTGGTGCCGACGGAAGCGACATGCCGGGCGTAATCCGTGACCGCCTTGGCCGCGATTTCAGGCGTGATCTTCCCGAGGAAGTGGACCGCGAATTTGAGCATCGCGCTTTCCTCGTAGACGATGCCGTTGAGCTTGCCGTCGGCGCCCCGGCCGAAATGACCGCCGCCCGGCAATTCGCCGACATCCTCGGGGATCCCCGCGATCTTAAGCGCCTCGCTGTTGACGCAGGCGTCGTGCCCGTTGGTGTACCAGACGAACATCGGATGGTCGGTCGAGATCGCATCGAGTTCGGCCCGCGAGAGATCGCCGCCCTGCAAAAGGTTGTCGAAATTGGAGCCGACGATCCACTGCCCTTTCGGCATGCGCGCGGCGACCTCTTTCAGATGTGCGACGAGTTTTTCGCGGGTCGGATATTTGGCGTAGCCGACGTCGTCGAGCAGTTCGAAGATCAGCGCAGCCAAAATCGTGTGGTTGTGCGGATCGATCAGGCCCGGCAGCAGCGTTCGGCCGGCGAGATCGACGACCCTGGTCGCATTGGTCTTGAGGCCGGCGAGCGCGCCCTCGTCACCGACAGCGAGAATCCTGCCGCCTTTGACCGCGAGCGCGGAGGCGACCGGCACGCCCGGCAGCGGACGGATCGTCCCGCCGCGCAGAATGAGGTCGGCGCCTTCGTCCCCTGCCCAGGCCGGAGCCGACCCACCTATGCGAAGGGCGGCAACTGCTGCAACCGAATATGCCATGAAAGCGCGCCGCGTCGGCAGCCTGGCCGCGATGTCGAGAACACGGCTGACCCCGCCCTGGTGCAGTTCGTCACGCAATATGAGCTGGCTGAAGCACCCTAGACACATGGCCGACCCTCCAATTTACCGCCGCGCCTGCCCCCAACCGCGAGATGCTCAGCGCAGCGCGCATCTTACCCAAAGCCTCGTGCCATGGCGTAGACACCTGTTGCACGAGACACTAACTTGAGTTGGATAATAAATTACCAATCATAGGTTGTCTCAGCTCGTTCCCAGGGAACGCCTGCACCGTTTTTTGGCAAGAAGCCCTGGCAGACGCATCCTTGTCGCGACCGCTTCCCCCCCCGGACGCTAACTAAGTCTCTGATGCGAGCTTCACTGCCGCTCATTCCCTCAATGTTGACGATGCAAGCTCATCCAGGAACTTGATTACCCGGATGTTTCCGCTAGCTGAGAAGCCAATGAAAACATTGGCGAATTTTTGCTCCAATGTCATGGCCGGGCTTGACCCGGCCATCCAGTTATAAATTGAAATACCTTGTGTTTTTCTGGATGGCCGCCTCGAAGGGCGGCCATGACGGAATTGGCGGAAACATCCGGGTATTCAAGTCCAGGAATGGGCTGGCCCGCGCGCTCGGCTCGGTGCTGGGGGCGGCGATCCGTTGGCGCGTCCGAAAAACCCGGCTTAGCTTTCCTGTCTCATCAAGGGCAGCCGAAGCGTTTCACCACGGCGGAGCGCGTGCGCATCGCCGCTGAGATGGAGCGTCATCGGCTCCCCGTCTTTCAGCACCGCTTCCAAGAGTCGGCGCTCATTATCGACGCGGATTTTCACATGGCGGCCACGCCATTGAGCGTTGAAAGCCAGGCTGTGCCATTCCGAAGGCAGTTTTGGATCAATCGCGACACCATCATGCCGCGACTGCAGGCCAGCGAAGCCAAGCACCGCAACCATCCAGTTCCCGCCGAGCGCAGCGATGTGGACGCCTCCCCCAATTGCAACATGGCTGTCGGAAAGATCGATCGCCGCGCTTTGCCGGAAATATCGCAGCGCTTTCTCCGTTTCGCCAACCCTCGCCGCGGCGACGCCATGCATCGAGAGGCTCAACGAGCTGCCATGCCCGCATCGGGCCTCGTAGTAATGGAAATTCTTCAAGCCCATGCCGCCCGGAAACTCCTCCGGAAGCAGCACGAGAAGCGCCACTACATCGGCCTGCTTCACCACCTGCGTTATTTGCGTCCTCTCCCGGCCCAGAACGACGTCCATGGGCACGGATCGGCCTGTGTAGTCGTTAAGGTCGATGTCTTCCAGGCCGAAATATCCGGCGAATTGCTCGAAAAGCCCGGTCTCTGGGACTAGGCCGTCCGCCATGGTGTCCGCGACGTGCCGCCATTCCTCCAACTCATCCGGTCTGAGGTACAGCCTCGACGAGAGGCGCGCCCAGGTATCGGGCCAGCGCTCCTGAAGCATCGCTGCGATCGTCAAGACCGCGCCGGATATTCCAACGGGCCATGACGTTGGTGAAAGCGTTGTCGTCGATATCCTCGTGATATTCATCCGGGCCGATCACGCCGCGGATATGACTGAGTCCGTCGGCCCCCGGCTCCGCCCGGCTGGCCCAGAAGCGCGCCGTCTCAAGGATGATCTCGGCGCCAGCCACGCAAAGAAACTCGTCGTCTCCAGTGATTTGCCAATAATTCCAGACCGCATAGGCGACGTCGGCGCTGATATGTTGCTCCTGCGTCCCGCACAAAACCGGGATCACACGGCGGTCGGGGCCGATGATCTGAGTCGGAGTTGTTTCGAGCCCCGTATCGGTGGACTCCCACGCATAGAGGGCGCCGCGCCAGCCCATGGCGGCGGCTTTTTGCCGGGCGCCGTTCAGGGTATGAAAGCGATACATGAGCGCAGCGCGCGCCGCTTCAGGCCAGGTCCAGGTGTAAAACGGAAGCAAATAGATTTCCGTGTCCCAGAAGACATGCCCGTGATAGTCGTCGCCGGTCAGAGCGCGCGCGCCGATCGAGACGCTGTCGTCGCTTGGATTGGCGGCGCTGTTGAGATGATAAATCGCAAAGCGTAAAGCCTGCTGCGCGGCGGGGTCGCCTTCAACGATGACGTCGCTCGCCTCCCATCGTTCCCGCCACGCCTCCTCGTGAGCGCTTACGATGCCGCGCCACCCGAGTTGCCGGGCCGCGTCCAGTTTCTCACGCGCCACAGGGCCAGGGTCCACGGCATTGCCGTCGCTTCGTACCAGAACAACGATGCGCTGAAGCCAGGCGACCTGCCCTGGGCGAGCCGCCCAGCGCCAGCAATATCTGAGCGGTCCGGACACCTCCGTGGGAATAACGCGGCCGTCAAGCTCAAAACCCAATGCTGTTGCCATCGCGAGGCGTTTTCCGGAGAGTTGGGTGCGCCACTCGACAAGCTGACCATCGAGCCGCGTACATATGAGGCCAAGATCCAAGCCCTCGAAGCCTGCTTCGAGCGTAACCTCCGCTTCGCCCTCCTCCACCTCCAGACAGATCACCTGCAACCCCACTGAGCGCTCGCTCAGCGAGACAAGGCGGAGCGTCCGCAGCCGGATGCAGACTTCTCCAGGCTGGCAATGGCTCCAATCCGTCAGCACCAGACCACGCCTCATATCGAGCGTCATGCGATGGGACGGCACATCGAAAGGATGGTGGACCAGGGGCTTGCCGGGGCCGGAGATGCGGACCTGAAGCCAGCTCGCGGCCGGAATAGCACCGGGATGGCCTGCTCGGCGGGAGGCGTGTCGAAAAGACCGGCCACGTAGGTGCGCGGCGGGACAATCCAGCGGGCTCCGGGGGTCACCGCGCGGCCGCCCCGGACGCCCAGGAAGCCGTTGCTGACGGTGAAGCGGGATTCGGTGCTGCTTTCGCGAAGCGGATCGTAACCCTCGGTAGCGAGATGCCACGCCGGGTCTACCGGCATCTCCAAAGGATCGGCAAATCTGTCACGCTCGGTCATGAAGCCCTCCTGCAGAGACGCCCGTGAGCCAGTTCGTCGACTGCAACGTCGTCCAAGGTCGTGACAACGAAATCCGTTCCAGCAGCATGCAGGAGAGGGGCATCCTCGAGCCTCGCGATCCCCAGCGGGGCCATGCCGCCAGCCGCTGCCGCCTTGATCCCGGCGGGGGCGTCCTCCACGACGAAACAGGCTTCCGGTTCGATCTTCAATCCTTGCGCCGACAAGAGAAAAATTGCCGGGTTTGGCTTGCCTTCCGGCAAATCCCAGCCGCAGACATTGACGGCGAAAATGTCGAGCAAGCTTCGGCCCGAGGGCAGGCGTACCGCTCTCATCATCCCGTTCGCGTTCTTCGAGGACGAAGCGACCGCCATTGGCCATCCCAGGTCCGCTACCGATTGAACAAAGCGCAGAGCGTCGGGAAAGGCCGAGAATTCGCCAGCCTGGATCAACTCTTCCAGCCGCTTCTGCTTGCGCTCAGCATAGGGCAATGCCTCGCGCTCTGCATCCGCCACGCCGAGGGCCTCCAGCGCCGCCCGAGCCCCGGCCATGCGCGGTATGCCCGCGACGTAGGTTTCGTAGAGTTCAGGCGTGAATCGCGACGGGTCCGCGAAGCCGTCAAGCGCCTCTCGCCAGGCTCGCTCATGGGGCGACGCAAGCAGCACACCGTCAACGTCGAAAATGGCTGCTCTCAATCTATGATCATGTCGGGAGCACCGCTGCCCCGGCTCGAAACCAGTCGTCGTGGAAGCCAACTTCGTTCCTCCCAGTCCCGTTCAATGGACAGTGGAACGCAGAAGCCTGCTGCTATGATCCAGCATGTGATGGTTTTCGCCGATGCGGATGGGTTGGCGACGCAGAAACAGGCTCAGGCCCAAGGCTGATGCCAAGGGCCGGGCGCGTTCGTTGCTGGTCGAAGCCTGAGCGCCGGTTGGCGCAGCGCTCAATCAACTTTACGTGTCAGGCAGCTTCCAGAACTTCGCTCCTCCAGTGAGGCACGGATGCCGGCTCAGGCCGTGCTTTCCCGACATCGAGATCGACCCTGACCGCAGCCATGAAATCGTTCAACGCCTTGGAAAGCTCCGAAGTCGCATCGGACAGCTGCAAAGAAACACTCGACAGCGAGGTCGCCTGCTGCTTGGTCTGGCCGGCAACCTGCGAGACCTCGCCCGAGCTTTTCGCAGCCTTCTGGCTGCCTTCGGCTGCGAGAGAGACGTTGCTGGCGATCTCCTGGGCAGCGGCGGTCTGTTGTTCGACGGCGGCCGCGATTGCTCCGGTGAAGCTCTGAATTTCAGCAACCTTCCCGGCTACGGACTGGATGGCGCCGACCGCCGTGCTCGTCGAGCTTTGGATCGCCTGGATCTGCTCGGCGATAGCGTCTGTGGCCTTCGCCGTCTGCGCTGAAAGCTCCTTGACCTCGGCAGCCACGACCGCGAAACCACGCCCGGACTCCCCGGCTCGCGCTGCTTCGATGGTGGCGTTCAGCGCCAGGAGATTGGTCTGGTCGGCGATGCCGCGAATCACGGCAACGATCGAACCGATTTCCTCGGCGGCGCTGGCTAGGCTCGCGACATCCTTGTTGGTGCGCTTCGCCTCATGAGTGGCGGCCTCGACCACCGCATTCGTACGGTGCGCCTGATCCGAAATTTCCCGGATCGAGCAGGAAAGCTCCTCAGTCGCCGCCGCCACGGCGTTGGAACTGTCGGCGGCCCCGGCCGACACGTGGGCTGCGGTTGCCGCTTCGAAAGTTGCGATCTCCGCCGCCTCTGACAGCGTCCCGGCTGCCGTGCGCAGCTGATCAACCTGCTTCGTAAACGTGGCGACAACGGCAGTGACCGTCCCCTGGAACTTCTGCACCTGCTCCTCGAAATGATGCTGCCGGGCGCGCTCGCGTTTTACGGCATCATTGAGCTTCTCCTGCAGATCTCGTTGTTCAACCGCGTTGGTGCGGAAGATGTCCACCGCGCGGGCGATGTCGCCAAGCTCGGTCTTCTCGCATGCATTACTCAATGGGATATTCATATCTCCAGTCGAAAGCCGGGCCATGTTCGCGGCGAGGTCGGAAAGGGGCTGCGAAATCGACCGCCCGATGAGATACCCCACGACGGCGATGGCGAGAAGAAGGACGGCAAGCATGCCCCCGTCGATGTACACACGTTTGTAGAAGTCGGCGTCAAAATCGTCCGTATAGACGCCTACGCCAGCGAACCCTGCAAGATCGGGGACATTCTGGACGAGCGTGAGTTTGGGCGTGACCGGCCCACCCGAGCCTTTCGGAAACAGATAGCTCATGAAGCCCGTTCCCGATGGGCCTTTCGCAATATGAATGAGATCCTGAACGATCTTGACGCCGTTCGCATCGCTTAGCTCGATCAGATTGCGCCCTATTTTGTCGGGGTCGATGTGGCTGAGCGCATTCCCGTTGTAGTCGACCGCAAATATATAGTTGGCCTCTTTTTCGTGGCCAAACCGGGTCGACTGAAGCGCCGACAGGAACGCTTTCCTGCCAGTCTGGGTCGACGGCCCTCCGGCCGCCATCATATCCGCGCGGGCGACCGAGAGCGTCAAATCCAGAAGATTGCGCAGCTGCGTCTGCCGGTCTTCAAGCATTTGCGACCGCAATGACCAAAGGCCAATTCCCGACGCTGCAAGAAACCCAAATGCCGCCAGAACGAGAATAAGGTGGATGCGCGTTGTAATTTTCAAGCGAGCGAACATGCAGGCTTCCTAAATCTTAGGTTGTGTCGCCTTACATATGAGCCGCTTAGGTTAAGGCAGGCTTACCTGTGCGCACGAGGGTGTTCGATATAGCAAAGCCGCAGCCCTGCCGGATTCCTGAAGCCGCTCAATCCGATCGCGCTCTACTTATACGGGAATAATTAAGGAATGCACGCTAATGATGCATATCGCTACGATTAGGATCAAGTTCAGATGACACCCAGTCCCACGTTACGCCACCTTCTCGGCTGCCGAGTGTTCGAGATAGAAGAGCAGCTGAAACAGGCTAACCATCTGGTTAATCCAACTTCCGGAATCGCCAATGATTTTTTGAACCAGTATAATGAAATTCTCTTGCTCGTTGAGAACCTGCCCATCCTCCTGCCCGAAATGATCGAAGAGCTTCTGGCCTGGAGTCCTCGCACTTATGAGGAGTATTTCCGGACCTCGCCGCTCGTGGGCGGTCACCTCGCAATTCAAATATATCAAGCCCTCGATGACTCTTTCCGCGAAGAGTTCGAGGCGCAGATTGCAAAGATAAACGTGCTCGCGGCCAAGGCTGTCCTTGTGATCGGCAAGCAGCGCCATGGAGCGCATGAGATGCGGCCTGAAGACATCGAATCATTCTGCGAAGAACTCTCAACAAAACTGAGAGCGGAGATCGAGAAGGCCGTCGATCTCGTGAACCACGGATTGGAACTGCCCCCGGAGACTTCGCAGGAAATGGCAGACCGTTTGATGCGCGTTTAAAGCAATTTCCAGAAAGCAATAAGCTATGGATGATTTGCTGAGCGATTTTCTGAGCGAGACTTCCGATCATATCGATGGCATCGCTGCCTATCTCGTTCTGTTCGAACAGAATCCATCAGATTCCGATGCCGTGACGCAAATATTCCGGCTTGTGCACACCATCAAGGGAACCTCTGGTTTTCTTGGGCTGAGCACTCTTCAAGGCATCGCTCACGCCGCCGAAACCTTGATCGATACGCTGCGCGATGGCGCGCCGCCCACCGGCCTGGCGGTTTCGCTTCTCCTGGAGTCCTTCGATCGCATCAAGCACTTGCTTTCGCGTGTCGCCGAGCTCGGAGAAGAGCCTCCGGACGATTACGGTGACATCATCGCGAGGATCGAGGCCTATCTTGCCGGCGGCGCTACCGAAGAAGACACTGGCCAGTCGCGTGCCGAGCAGAAGGAAACCAGCGAAGAGCCAGCTCAAACCGAAGGCGCGCGGCCTGAGGATCAAGCCATTGCTGAAGCATTCGGCTCCCTGAACGGTACTGCCCTGGGGCAAGAAACCCTGGAAAGCAGTCCCCGCGAGAGCGCGCAAGTTGCAAAAGATCCGGAGCAATCGCCCAGCAGGGATAAGGCGCCGGATACGATCCGCATCTCGGTGGCGGCCATTCAGCGGATCATGGACCTCGTGTCCGAACTTGTCCTGACACGCAATCAGATCATGGATCTGTCTCGCCAGCACAATATCAGCCAGATCAAAAGCCCGCTCGAAAGGCTATCCACGGTTACATCCGATTTGCAGGATGCGGTCATGCGAGCCCGCATGCAGCCGATGACGCGCCTTTTTGCCAGCGTGCCGCGGCAGGTCCGGGATTTGTCGGTGGAGCTGCAGAAAAAATTCAACCTTGTCATCGAGGGGGCCGATACGGAACTCGATCGTCAACTGATCGAGACAATCCGCGATCCACTGACCCATCTGATTCGCAACTGTGCGGATCACGGCATCGAAAGCCCCGCTGAGAAAATCGCCGCAGGCAAGCCGGAAGCGGGCCAGATATCGATCACGGCTTTCTACGATTCGGGCCAGGTCCATATCGAAATCGCCGACGATGGACGCGGTCTCGACGCCGGTCGCATCCGCGAAAAAGCGATCCAGCGAGGCCTGTACGATGCCGCAACCATCGGAGGCATGAGCGACGAAGAAATCTATCGCTTTATCCTCGCGCCGGGCTTCTCCACCGCGAGGGCTGTCACGACGGTTTCCGGCCGGGGCGTGGGCATGGATGTCGTGCGCGCCAACATCGAAGGGGTTGGCGGAACCATCTCGCTCCAATCCACGAAAGGATTGGGCTCCAAGTTCATCCTCAAGATTCCGCTGACGCTCGCGATCGCACCGGCTCTCATCGTGAGGGCCGGCGATCAGCGCTTCGCAGTCCCGCAGCAATATGTCGTTGAAGCTGTGAATGTGGACGAAGAAACGCATAACCTGAAGACAATCGACAACTCGCTGCTGCTCCAGGTTCGGGACGAGTTGATCCCGGTCGTAGCTCTTTCAGAGGTGCTGGAGCTGCCGCAGACCGGCAGGCTGGAGGATAAACTTGTCGTGGTCCTTGGGCTGAGCGGCCAGAAACTTGGCATCATCGTCGACGACATCGACGACATCCAGGAGATCGTCGTCAAGCCGCTCGGCCGCCTTTTCGCAAACTTGAAGATGTTCTCCGGTAATACGATCCTCGGCGACGGTACGGTGATTTTGATCATCGATCCGGCTGGCGTCGGCGCGGCCATGAACATTCAGAAGACTTCAAATATGCTGCCTTCGCAAATGAGCGAGGCCACAAGCGCTGCTACAACATCAAGCCTGATCCTCTTCAAGGCTGGGCCGGGAGCGCCGAAGGTGCTTCCCCGTTCCGCGGTCTCCAGGATACTTCGCGTTCCAACGCGGGACGTCTGTCAGGCCGACGGCCTCCACCTCTATCGGTATCAGGAAAAGCTCATTCCGGTCCTGCGCGTCGCGGAAGCGAACCAGACCTCGGACAAGTGCCTGATCCTGGTCATAACGCTCTACGACAGAACCTTCGGCCTTTGGGTGGACAGCGTCCTGGATATCGTTGAAAGCGCGGCTGAGATTCAGCTCATCAGCAGTTCGCCGTCGCTGCTCGGTACGGTGGATTTGCGCGGAAGCGCCGTCGAGTTCATCGATGTCGGATATTATTATCGAAAGGCATTCCAGGAAAACGCTACTTCCGTCAGGAATAAAGCGGAGCTTTTGATCGTCGATAGCGAACCTGGGATGCACGAACTGCTTACACCTTTGCTGGCCTCCGCCGGCCACAAAGTCACGGCCGTGGAAACGGCAGAGCAGGCGAACAAGCTCCTGCAGCATACGAACTTCGGGGTTATTCTCCTGGATGCGAAATCAGCCCCCTATATCGACGAGGCAGCACTGTCCCGGCAGTTGGATGCCCTTTGCCTGATCTTCCATGATGACCGCCATCAGGGCTCGGGAGATGGCGCTCTCAGCAAGTTTGACCGGCATCACCTCCTGAAGGCCATTGACAGCCATCTCGACAAGTCGCCCAGTCATGGGTTCAAGGCTGCCAACCCGAACGTCCGGTCTTTCGAACAAAACGCCAGCTTTGGCCAATCCCGATGATGAACACCAATCCGAACAGCATCAAGGACGTCGGCGTCGCCGCTCCTGATGTGGCAGTAGGCACAACAAACTTCTTCACCGTCTTCGTTGACAAGCACGTCTACGGCCTGGACGTCAAAGAAGCCGAGACAATATTCAAAGTCGGGCACATCACGCCCATCCCCCTGATACACAGAGAAGTTGCCGGCTTCATAAATCTGAGAGGCAAGATCGTCGTGGCGGTCAGCCTGCGCCGCAGACTGGGTGTACCAGTTACCGGCGAGGCCTGCGAGAAGTTCGCAATCGGCCTCGAGGCAGCAAATGAACATTTCGCGCTGCTTGTCGATCGCGTGGGCGATGTTCTGGCCCTGCCCGAATCGGCACGGACTGAGATTTCCCCGCATTTTACCAGCAGGCAATCCGTGTTTACGCGCGATCTCTATCTTCACAACTCCAAGCTCACTCCGATCCTCGACGTAGCGCGCCTGTTCGACTTTTCGATCTGAAAGTGCCGCCAGCTCGCGGTCTTTGTAAACATATCGTTCACCGCCTCGAGCCTTAATACAATTATGGTTAGCAGATGTGCGCCGGAATTACTTCCCACCGTGTGTTGGTAAAAAACTTCTTTATTCGACGCGAAACGGAGGAAAGCCGCGCCTACGACCGCACAAAGGGAGGCTATTATAAGTCATTGAAACTGCTATATTTTTTATTGTTAACAAATGACCCATTCAATAAAATCTAATGCCGGAATTTCTCCATTTACTGGGACGAGCAAAAGTCCGTTAAATATGTTTCAAGATCGCAAATTAACGCTTGCGAAGGCCGGAACGGCACGGTGCAGGCAGCGGCGGTGGCGTTCCGTTCTTTGCTTTTTACCATTATTATCAATGGCTTGAGTGCACCAAAGCTGCGTTAACCTGGCATCAAGGCGATTTCGCTGAAGATCTTCCAGATGAAGAGATACCGCCATTTGCAGGATGCTACAAAATGGACTATGCCGCCCGCGTCCGATTAAATGCACGATGCCCTGGGCATAGTTTGCCGAACGCGCCACCGGATCGCCGCCGCTGTCTTCCCGGAAAGGCGGAGCCTTATCCGGGATCGTAACAAGTTGAATCGCCGGTCTTTTTGCGATCCCGGCTCGCGCTTCGCTTGGCCGGGATGACGAAGTGCGGAACCAGACGCATCCGTTGGCCAGATGAGCCGAAGGTTACTTAGCCCTGGATAACGAAGATCTTGTCGAAGCGGCCGAGTTCCAACAATGACTTGACGTGCCCCCGGGGCGAACGGAGAACGAGCGTCCGTTCTTCCTTCTCCGCCAGTTCCTTTGCGAGTATCAACATTCCCAAGCCTGCCGAAATCGATCCAGTCGAGATTGCCGAAATCGAGCACGACACTTCTGCAGGCGCTTTTCTTAATTTCGGAAAGCAGATCACGAAATGCGGAAAGATCGGAGGATGTTAGCTTGTCGCCGATTTCTGCTTCGAACTTGTCTTTTGATACGCATAGATTAAGTTTCATGATGCCTCCATCAGAATAGATCTACGTCCGCGCTCCCTGCCGGTTTCGCGTTTGCAGCGAGCTGATCACCCGGAGATCGCTCGAGATTCAAGGTGTTAATAAATCGCTCCCGAAGCTCGCTAAGCGAGAACTGGTCCGCAATTTCACGAAGTAGAGCAGTTTCCGCAGGCGTCGAAGGCAGCACCTCACATTCAGCCATTGACTTTGCGACGAGGAGCCCGCCGGCGCGGCTGAAGACGGCCAGCGCACCAGTCACATTCTGAATGTGTTGCATCACCCTGTCTTGAAACTGCATGTCCACAATCGCCCCGGAAACAGCGCATTCCATCTGCTCAGATGTTGTCGCTGTCTTGCGTAATGCGTTGGCGATCGAGGCGTTCTGGGTCACAAGCAGCTCAATCATGGTTTTGATGCGCTCCTGAGCCTTCAAATTCTCCTCCGACATGTCGATTGTCGATATTTCCTGAAGCAGACTGTCGCCCCGCCGAAGCCCTTCCGATACCGAAGACATCTGACGCTTAACGGTGTCCGATAAGGTATTGACGGCGCGCGCCAATTCGCCAACCTCGGTCGCCACAACAGCGAACCCCCGGCCTGCCGCACCTGCACGAGCCGCCTCTATTTTTGCGTTGAGCGAAAGCAGGTTCGTCTGTCTGTTGATTTTATCGATCTGCGCGATCGACGCCTGCATGGATTTGATCTCGTTCTGCACGTCCTCGAGCGCGTAAATCATGGCGACGCTCCGGGACGAGAGATGGATGATCTTCTCGACGAGCGAGGAAACAACTTCTCCGATACCGCGCGCGAGGTCCGGCAGCGGTACCGCTTCACCATTCATCTCGATCGATTGCACGGATGACATCAGTGAATGGACTGTCTCGGTCTGCTCCCGGGCCGTCGACGCCATATCCTGGAACCGGGCCACAAGGCCTTGCACGCTCTTTTCGATGTCCTTGGACGTATGAGAGAGCTCGCCCACCAGCGCTTCGGAAGACTTGCTTTGCGCACTGGCGAAACCAATCAGCTCCTGTACAGCCTGCTTCACGGCATGAGATGGGCCAAGGGCTTCGGGTCCTGTGGGGGAACTCCATCCCTGATCGCCTGTACTGACCTTTTTTAGAGCTAAGTTCATGGCTCAATCTTTTGTTGTCTGGCGAAAGAGGGGTTGGAAAGACTGTGTTGGAACCTCAAATGCGAATATTCCGTGAACCGCTGGCAGTACACCGGCCAAGGATTTCCTGAGCCATCCGGTTGAGGGAAACCTCGGCCTCGACGGCGCCGCGCTCAAGAGCTGCCTTTGGCATTCCATAGACAATGCAGCTCTCCTCATCCTGGCCGAGTGTGCTGGCGCCGTTGCGCCGCAAGGCAAGCAGCCCCTCCGCTCCATCCTTGCCCATTCCTGTCAGAATAACGCCAATGGCATTTTTTCCAGCCGCCTCCGCAGTGGATTGGAACAGCACGTCGACCGAGGGACAATGGCCGCTGACCCGTTCCTTGCCCCGAACGACGCAAACATAGTTCGATCCCGAACGACCGAGATGCAGATGGGTGCTTCCAGGCGCGATGTAGGCATGGCCGGGCAGAACCCGTTCCCCATCGCTGGCTTCGGCGACGTGGATGGCGCATGCGCTATTGAGCCGCCGTGCAAAGCTGGCGGTAAAATTTTCCGGCATATGGAGAGTCACGAGGATGGCAGGGGCGTCTGGCGGCATCGATTGGAGGATTTGATTGACGGCCTCGACCCCCCCGGTGGATGCCCCGATTGCCACGATCTTCTCGGTGGACGAGTAGTTCGCGACCCGGCCGAGGGAAGCCACACGCTCCCCCGATGTCGTTGGCGTCCGCCTTTGTACACGCGCATTGGCCGCCGCCTTGACCTTCGCGATAATCTCGGCGCGCTTTTCCTCCAAGCCGGCTTGCAAATTGACTCCGGGCTTTGCCACGAAGTCGACGGCGCCAGCTTCCAGCGCCTTCAGAGTTGCTTCGGCGCCTTCCTGGGTCAGCGACGAAACCATGACCACTGGCATCGGACGCAGCGTCATGATCTTGTCCAGAAAGGTGATGCCATCCATGCGCGGCATCTCGATATCCAGCGTCAGGACATCCGGATTGGTTTCCTTGATTTTTTGCCGGGCGGCGAGCGGATCGCAGACCGCGCCGACCACCTCGATACTTGGATCTGACGAAAGAATTTCCCGGATCAGTTCCCGCATGAGGGCGGAGTCATCGACAATGAGGACGCGGACTCGTTTGGAATGTCCCATCGCCTAGCACTCAATCGAAAAGCTGCACACCGCCATCAACCGGCATTCTCCGTAGCTCTGCGCCATAGCGGCGCTCCTCCGCTGCAACCTGATCTTTGCCCGCTCCTCTCAGAAATAGCCGAGCAACCTTGCCGGTAGCTGGGTGGTAATGGATGCGCCTGCCGAAAACACCTCCGAGGTCGACCGCAACAACACGCAACCGCTCCTCTTTCAGATACCGCAAGGCGAAGTCGCCGTTCTTCTGGCCAATCATTGATGGCCCGGTTGTGAAACTCGCGCCCCCAAAGAGCTTTATTTCCAGATCGCCACGCGCGCAGCCGGATTTGAGAACCGCGTTGATCAGGGCTTCCATCGCGAAATTGCCGTACCGCATGGCCGCGCTCAGTTCATCTCCCCACTGCCCGGTTGCGCTCTCAGGCAGCATGAAATGGTTCATGCCGCCGAGGCCCGACCTGGGATCGCGAATACAAGCAGCGACGCAGGAACCGAGCACGGTGATGATGGCTTCATCCTTCCGGACGGTCGTATATGTCTCGCCCGGCAGAATACGGACCGCGTGAGCGCCGAATTCCTCGAGAAAGGTGCCACGTTTCCCGCTGTTGCTTTTATGTGCGCTGTGCGCCGTCATAAGCTTATCTTTTGATAGATTGTGCGGCCGCGAAGCTTGAACCGGGCCTGATGATCGAGAAGGGATTCGGAGTGGCCGACATAAAGCCAGCCGCCATCGGCAAGCTGCCCGTGGAACCTGTCTATAAGTGTCGCCTTCGTCTTGGCGTCGAAGTAGATCATCACGTTACGGCAGAAAATCACGTCAAACCGCCCACTCATTGGCCAGGGCCCAAGCAAATTGAGCTGCCGGAAGGTAATCAGCTGTTGGGCGGCTTGTACGACGAGGACACTATCGGGATCCTGCGGTTTCCGCTCGAAGAAACGCTCGCGCATTCCTTTGGGCACGCTCTCCAGAGAGGCGCGAGGATAAGTGCCAGACTTGGCTTTTTTCAGCATGGATGTGTCGAGGTCGGTCGCGAGTATTCTGAAATCCCAGTTCCGGCTGATGTCTTTTTGCAGCGCCATCGCCGTCATGGCGATGGAGTACGGTTCTTCTCCGGACGAGCAGCCCGCCGACCAAACTCTGACGCGCGGCTTCTGCCCGTTCGGTGTGTCTGCGCAAGGGCGGAGAACGTGATCCCGCAAGTGATCGAAATGATGTGACTCACGAAAGAACTTCGTGAGGTTTGTTGTGATCGCGTTGATCAGAAACCCGACCTCCGCGCCGCCATTATTGCCCTGCAACAACTCGCAATAATCGCGGAAGGACCTGAGCCCCAGGGCTCGCAGACGCCGGGCGAGGCGGGAGTAGGTCATATCCTGCTTGTGCGCAGCAAGCACGATGCCGCTGCGCTCGTAGACGATTTCAACGATCGTGCGGAAATCCGCTGGCGTGAACGGGAACTCGTGACCGCTGATCGGTTGTTGGCTTGCGGGCTGCATACGCTTTACTTCTCACACTAAAAACAAATACCGAGGACTAGAATTCCCTCCACTCAAGGTCGGCTGGCTGCGGCTGGTGCGCGGTGCCGTTGGTCATCTTGCTTGTGCGCCCCTGGAGGGTCTTTGCTTGAGGCGCAGCAGGAGCGCGTTTGCCTTGAGCCTTCTGCGCCCCATTCTTTGCCGGCTTGGTTTTCGCATCCGGGCGGACCTCATCATCAACCGAGAACGCCGACATCTTTTCGTACATGGTCTGCGCTTCCTCCTGGAGCGTGCGGCTCGCGGCGGCGCTTTCCTCGACAAGAGCAGCGTTCTGCTGCGTCATCTGATCCATCTGCACGACAGCTTTGTTGATCTCCTCCACGCCCGTCGCCTGCTCTTTGCTTGCCGCGGCGATCTCGGCCACGATGTCGGCGACCTGGTTGATGGATTTCACGATTTCACTAAGAGAGCCGCCTGCATTGTCGACGAGCTTGACGCCGTCTTTCACCTGCCGGCCGCTTTCCACGATCAAGCCTTTGATGTCCTTTGCTGCGACGGAGGTGCGCTGAGAAAGGGAGCGGACCTCCGACGCCACGACTGCAAAGCCCTTGCCGGCGTCGCCTGCGCGCGCGGCTTCGACCGCCGCATTGAGCGCGAGGAGATTGGTCTGGAAGGCGATCTCGTCGATGACTCCGATGATCTCGGAAATCTTGTTGGAGGATTGCTCAATGCGCGCCATGGCATCCACGGCCTGCCCCACGACATTGCCTCCCTCGGTCGCTGTGGTGCGAGCGCTGATGGCAAGCTGGTTCGCCTGCTGAGCATTGTCGGCGTTCTGCTTCACGGTCGACGCCATCTCTTCCATGGAGGCAGCCGTTTCCTCAAGGTTGGAGGCCTGCTGCTCGGTTCTTTGCGAAAGGTCGTTCGCTCCGGCGGCGATTTCGCTGGATGCGGACGCAATCGTCGAAGAGGAGACCAGGATCGAACCTACGATCCCAGTCATGCTATCTATGAGGCCGTTTACGCCTGCGCATAGTTTTGCGATCTCGCTGCTTTTTCCTTCAAGCGGAATCCGCCGGGTCAGATCGTTGCTTTGCGCTGCCTCGATAACCTCCTGGGCCTGCTGAACAGCAACCTGCAACTGCAGCTCGGCTTGCTTCTGCTCAGTAATCTCAGTTGCGTATTTGACAACCTTGGCCGGTTTGCCGTCCGCGTCGAAAATGGGATTGTAGCTCGCCTGAATCCAAACTTCCCGGCCGCCCTTGCCAATGCGCTTGTATTGGCCGGCATCAAATTCACCCCGGCCCAGGCGATCCCAGAACATGCGATAGTCGGGCGATTGCCGGTACGCTGCTTCGACGAACATACTGTGATGCTGGCCGCGGATCTCCTCCAGCGTATAGCCCAGCGCCTTCAAGAAGTTGTCGTTGGCCGTGCGAACTTTGCCGTCGAGACCGAACTCGATGACAGCTTGCGCCCTGTTGATCGCCGCGATCTGACCCTCGAAATTCGCATTTGAGAGCCTTTGCTCAGTGATGTCAGTGAGGTAGGCAACAACCTTGGCCGGTTTGCCGTCCGCGTCGAAAATGGGATTGTAGCTCGCCTGAATCCAAACTTCCCGGCCGCCCTTGCCAATGCGCTTGTGCTGGCCTGCATCGTGTTCACCGCGCGCCAGCTTTTCCCAGAACATCCGATAGTCGGAAGTCAGGCGGTAGGCCTGGTCGACGAACATGCTGTGATGCTGGCCCTTGATCTCGCTTAGAGGCCAGCCCATCACTTTTATGAAGTTTTCGTTCGCGGTCAGGACGTGACCGTCGAGCGTAAACTCGATGACAGCCTGGGCCTTGCTGATCGCCTCGATCTGACCCTTTGCGTTCGCGGTGAGTTCGCGGAGATCGGTAACGTCCGACCACTCGAAGACATAGCCGTTACAAGCGCCGTTTTCATCAAAGACAGCGGTGACGCAGAGAGCAAATGTGAGCGGTCCCATCCTAACATCAGCCCGATGAGGCAGCCGCGAAGTGTCGGCCAGCAATCGGCGCTGATGTGAGGGGTTCTTGTGGAAGATGTCGGCCGAGGTGCCGATCATGCTATCGGCATCCATGTCTCTGACCCGCTGCGGAAAATATTCGCGGTGCTTTGCGATCAACGCCTTGGACGCCTCATTCATGTAGGTGATTTTCAAGTCGCGATCGACCAGCATAAGCGCATTGGATGCGACGTCTCCGAGCCGTCTCATTTGCGCGCCGATTTCGCGTTCCTTCGCATTGGCTGCATCGCTTTGGAGACGGCCTTCTCTCGGCTTCAGGACTTTGGCGACAAGTGAGAACATAGTGCTATCCTTTTCTGCATCCGCCTCGCGAGCGCCTACGCGCGACAGGCGACTATGTGTTGTTTGCTATCGGTATGCGTATCTCATTGAATCGCCTGCGGTTCGTCGGAATCCTGGAAAGGTCTTTCCGAGGCAGCGCGCGAGAACAATTCCTCAAGAGCGAGAATGACAACCATCGTCTCGTTGACGGAGACGATTCCGGATAGAAAGTCGGCGGTAATGCCCCGATCCATCTCCGGGACGGGACGGATCTCGGAACTGTCGATCGTCAGGATGTCCGAGACGGCGTCCACAAGCAGCCCGACGATCCGGTCCAGCACAGAGACGATGATCACGACATGCGACCGGGAGGCTTCCGTCAGACCCATGCCGAAGCGGCAGCGCAGATCGAAGACCGGGACGATGGTGCCCCTGAGATTCATGACGCCAAGGATATGCTGAGGCTGATTCGGCAGCGACGTCGTCTCCGCCCACCCCTTGATCTCGCGAACCGCCATGATGTCGATGGCGTATTCCTCGCCTCCGATCCGGAAGCTGATGAATTGCTTCAGGCCCCCCGTCGCTGCAGTGTTGGCCGCCCGTGCGGCATTCGGGATCTGCGGGGCTACAGATACATTCATGGCGGTCTCCGTCTCCGAATACATTAGGGTGCCACCTGGATCTCCGGCTGCGGTGCGATCATCCGGCCGGTGGCAAGGGGCAGCCCCTTCACGCGATCTTCATCTGCCGCCGCACGCAGGTCCGGCAGCTCAAAATCCTCGCGACCGTCCAGCGCCGCGCGATCCTGCAGGGCGCAAATGCCTTCAAGATCGAGGATGAGAGCGACGCGGCCATTGCCGAGAATCGTGGCGCCGGAAATGCCGGGAACAGGCTCGGAATTCTCCGCAAGGCTCTTCACCACGACTTGCTGCTGCCCAATCAGTTCGTCGACGATCAGGCCGGTTTTCGAGCCATTTTCGGTCTCGATGACAACCACAAGCGCCTTCCAGGGCTCCGAGACCGCGCCTTGCACATCGAGCACACGGTGGAGCGGAATGAGGCGGATGAACTCGCCCCGGATGGCCAGCACCTGCGCGCCTCCGGCGACGGTGCGGACCTGGCGCTGGTCCGGGCGCATGGTTTCGACGATGCTGGCGAGGGGGAGGATGTACTTTTCCTTGCCGACAGCCACGAGCATGCCGTCGAGGACCGCCAGCGTCAGCGGGATCACCAGCGTGAAGCGCGTGCCCTTCCCCGGCGTCGAGCTGATCTGGATGCGGCCGCCGAGATTGGCGATGTTGCGCCGGACGACGTCCATGCCGACACCGCGTCCAGATACTTCAGTAACCTCCGCAGCGGTCGTAAAGCCGGGCGCGAAGATCAGGCTGTGAATCTCGTCGTCGCTCAGTTTCGCGTCTTCGCGGACAACGCCCTTGACGATCGCGTGCTGGAGAACTTTCTGCCGGTCGATCCCGGCGCCGTCGTCCGCAATCGTGATAAGGATGTTTCCGGCGCGCTGGGCCGCCGAAAGTTCGATCGTGGCCATCTCGGATTTGCCGGCGGCGAGCCTTGCCTCCACCGCCTCAACGCCATGATCGATGGCATTGCGGATCATGTGGGTGATCGGATCGGTGAGTTCCTCGATGACGGTCTTGTCCACCTCCGTCTGGTCGCCGGAGGTTACAAGCCGCACTTGCTTGCCGAGTTTCGAAGCGATATCGCGGACGAGACGCGGCATTCTCGCGAAGACCGATCTCACGGGCTGCATGCGGATGGCCATCACGCATTCCTGCAGCTCCCTTGTGTGAGCCGCGAGTTCCTCGCTGCCTCGAACCCATTGCTGGCGTTGTCCGCCCCCCTGATCGGCGAGCTGCTGGGCAAGCATGGCCTGGGTGATTACGAGTTCACCGACCATATTCACAAGCCGGTCCACGCGCGAGAGATCGACCCGAATGGAGCTAGCGCCCTTCGAGGAGTGCATACCGCCCAGGAGCTTAATCGCTGTGGGGGATGTATCCAGGGGCTTCGGTTCAGCCCCTTTGGGAGAGGGCTCGCGAGCGATGGGCGCTTCTTCGTCGTCGGCGCTTTCGCCCTCGATTTTCAGAAGGCAGTCCTGATCGACAAACTCGAAGACTTCGGTAACACACTGATAAGGTGCGTCGGTCCGCAGATTGAAAACGAACGACAGATACGCGTCCTCGGGATCGAGGCTCGCGAGGTTCGGCAAGTTCGCGCAGTTGCACTCTACGCTGAGTTCGCCCAGCCGCTTCAGCTCGCGAATGATCAAAAGGGGCTCATTGGCGTGGCGGAACAGTTCGCGATGCGGCTCGAAGACGATTCGGTAGATCCTGTTCGCTCCGTCGGGCACGGGGTCAGGATGAGCCTCATTGATGAGAGCCGTCGCGGGTCTCTCCTGAGCGCCGTGTAGAAGATCTTGAAGCTCCGCGGTGACGTCGGCGCTGAACCCCTCGGGCACCTCGCGGCTGGACCGCGCCGCGTCCACGAGTTCTGCCAGCACGTCGCCTGCTCTTACGATGACGTTGAACACCTGCTCGGTGTGCTGGATGCGGTGATCGCGCAGTTTGTCGAGCAGTGCCTCGAAGACATGCGCAAATTCGACGAGCGCGCTGAAATTAAAAGCGGCGGCACCGGCCTTGATCGAATGAACTGCCCTGAAAATCGCGTTCAGGGTTTCCGCATCAACGTCAGCCACATGCAGAGAGGAAAGGCGCTCATCAAGCTCCGGCAGGATTTCGGCGCACTCCTCAAAGAAGGTGGCCCGAAAGCGCTCGAATTCAGGGGATATTGATGCGTTCGTGGACATCGTCGCAGCTTCCGCTTTCTTTACGGGCACACCTTATTGAGAACCTGCAGCAGCTTTTCGGGCGCGAAAGGCTTGACGATCCACCCGGTGGCCCCGGCGTTCCGGCCTTGCGCCTTCTTGTCGTCGCTGCCCTCGGTGGTCAGGATCAGGATCGGCGTGGCCTTGAATTTTGGTTGTGCGCGAAGGCGCTTGACGAGCGTCACGCCGTCCATGTTCGGCATGTTGATATCGGTGATGATCGCGTCTACGGCCGTGGCGGCAAGCAGGTCGAGGGCCTTTGCGCCATCCTCGGCTTCGACAACGTCAAAGCCCGCGCTCTTCAACGTGAAGGAGACCATGTCGCGCATGGTCTTCGAGTCATCCACGGTTAGGATGCGCTTACGCATGATGAGTACTCCATTCGCCGAGGACATGCGCAAGGCCGAGGTCTTCAAAGGCTGCTTCGAGGGCTGAGGAGGGGTTCATCAGAACGACCCTTCCGCCTTTCTCTTTCGCTGACTGCGCAGCCGCTAGTAAGATCTGGATGCCGGGTGTCGCCACGTGTGTGGTTTCGGAACCGTCGAGCTTCAGGACGGGATTCAACGTCAGGGCCGCGATGAGCCGCTCTTTCCAATCCTGGGCATTTCCCAGGTCCAAGGATGTCGGCAGTAAGAGCGTTTTCACCCGCAGCCGTGGGGAGAACATCATTGTTTCGCGCCTCATTATTTCCCCGCCGCTACCTGAGATAGCAACCGAGCCATTCTTAGCGTGTAGAGCTTAACGGTGAGTTCGTTTTGCAATCTGAGATTGAGGATATTCGGGAGATGAATGAGCGGCGTCCCGCCCGGATGAGCTAATGGCGCGTTTGGCCCTCGACGCTCGCGTCGTGCTTGCTCATATAGTGCAGACCCTGGATGAAAACGTCCTCAGCAACTGCGGCGCCGGCTCGCTTGTTGATGTTATTACGAATTTTCTGAGATAATATTGTCAGATCCGTCTTCTCAATATGCTTAAAATCGATCTGCTCCTCGCCGTAAAGAGTCTTGAACGCTTCGTCGTTCAGGAGAAGATCAGGCGGTTGCGGGAGATCCTTCAGCAGATCAGTTTTCGCCGAGATCGAGATTTCTGTTAAAATATAGCCCTGAAGCGCGCCGCTCGCTATAACTGGCACGGTCACCGTTCCGAGCTTCACCACCGTTGGCTGCTTTGCACCTTGAGCTGCTTCGGAAGCCGATCGAGGCCCTTGCATCGTATGCCCGAAATAGGCTGCGGCGAGCGTAACGGCTACGATCCAGACCGAAGCGAGGAGGGAGCGGATCAACTGACCACCTTTGGTAACCCAGAGATCCTTGAATAGGTGCCATCGGATTCAGCGTCGCGAATGGCAGAAGTGATGACTGAAGTAACCTCCCTCGCCGCCTCAAGATGAAGAAGAAGAAGCCAGCGGTTCAACTCCAGCTTCTGGCGCAGCGAAGTTAGCAGCTGCAAGACCTCGGGTGGGGTGTGCTCCCGGGTAAGTATCGCTGCGGATCTCTGCAACTCCAACAGGCTCTGGGTTTTTATGCGGCTGTATTCGCTCAAATTCCGGGAGTCAAATGCAGCCAGGGCTTCATTTTCCTGGTCCAAAGCCTTTTCCAGCCGGTATAGGGTCGCTTTCGTCAGTTCCGATATGGCGGGTGAACGGATCACGGCGGCAACCTCCGCCATCACGAGCTTTTGGACCGGGCGCGCGGTTTTGCATTTTGTTTTCGCGCTTCGAGGTTGCGCGCTATGCCGGCAACCCCAGCCTGCCCGGCAACGCCAGCGAGCGACTCCGCAAGCATGGACCTCCACACCTCTCCAGCAAATCCCGAGCCGAATACGGAATTCGCTTTCGCCGGTAGCATCAACTCAAAAAGCGATTTCAGAATTGTAACTTCGAACTGCTCATAAGGATCGCCGCGTTTAGCAGGATGAACCGCTCCAAACAATGCTGCTGACGCGCCGGGATGGCGAAGCGATACATTCTGCGAGGCCAGGACTTCCTCAAACGGAGGCGCACCCGAAGGATCCTGGGTGTCCTGCGCAGCCAGGCGAGCCAGCCTCTCTTCAGCCGCTTTTGCTCGTTGAGGATCAGCCGCGGCCAATGCATCGCTGAGGAGATCCGTACCTGGATTTATTGCCATCAGACTTTTATCCTTTATCGGAGCCTTCGCCATAACGCACCGCAAAGTCACGCATCACATATCATTCTTGCTTCAAGCTTGAGTTGAGGTATGCGTCGATGGCCGTCTGAAGTGCGATATTCGATTCATGTTTCGACAAGATTTCGTGTGCTGAATCGAGCCTCTTCTGGACGAGCTGTTTTCTCCTGGCGTGGTCGAGAGTTTTCTCGACTTGTGCCTCCAGCAGCGCCTCGCAGCTTTTGATCTTTGCCGCAGAGGAAACAGCCCTGCGAACCAGAAAGTCGGGAGGGATTATTTGTGACGCTTCCTGGTTCAGAAATGAGATTGCCTTCTGTTCTTCTTCCCGAGCTTCAGCCAGCGCATCTTTAAGAACTTGCAGTTCCAGGCGCTCGGTCATGAGCAGCCTGCTTTGTACCTGCAAGAGCCTCTTTGCCCGCTTTATCCTGTTCTTCATTGCGATTGTCCCGAGGCGAGCCAGTCGGAGAACTGGCCTATGAAAATCGTAAAGATTTCATCTGACAGGAAATAGAGGAGCAGCAGGGCCCCGCCCACAATGAACGGCCCTGAAACAAAATAGACCGGGATTTGAGGCGCGAGCCTGTTCAGTATTCCGAAGAGGAAATTGATCGTGATGCCGTAAACGAGGAACGGCGAACATACCTGCAGGGACAAGAGGGTCGCGCTGGCCAGAGCGCCAACGACGTTGATCATCTCGGCTCTCTGATCCAGCTTCGCCCCGAAGGTCATCACGTCGTAAGACTGGACCAGTGCGCGCAGGACTTCCAGATGTTGATCGGTTATGACAAAAAGGGCGGACGCCGCGAGCGTCACAAGCGATGCGAGTGCGGGCAATGATTCTCCGTCCTCCGCGGAGGTTTCCATCGGGCTAAGGCCGATGGCGTTCGCGGCCGCTTCGGCAAGAAATTGAAGGCTTGCGAAGAAGAAGCGAGCCATGAAGCCGATGAATAACCCCTTCCCTATCTCGACGACGACGAGGCTTGCCAAAGTAGCGGCCGGAGGGCCGCTTCCACGCAATCCATCAAACTCGCCAAGCGCAGCCGATACTGCTACGCTGGCGC
The DNA here is from genome assembly GCA_963829495.1 of uncultured Alphaproteobacteria bacterium. Taxonomy (GTDB): domain Bacteria; phylum Pseudomonadota; class Alphaproteobacteria; order Rhizobiales; family Rhodomicrobiaceae; genus Rhodomicrobium. The sequence continues at coordinate 34,153 of CAWHIT010000015.1, read as the reverse complement.
CGACGCAGACCATCAGGCGCACCTGGACCGGAACTCTGGCGCTGCCGATCGCCGGTATGAGCATGAGGCAGCTGCCAACCCGGCAAAAAACCAGGAAGGCGGATAAGGCGAAGCCCGGCAGTGCCTCAAGCGCCGCTGCAATCATGAGATCGAACCGACCTGGCTGATGGGCATTCCCCGTGCTATTTCCAGGTGGGAAAGCACCGGCAAATTCGGGAACATCCGCTCCGTCACCATCCGGACGTAGGGCCGGATATCCGGGGCGGCGACAAGGACGAAAATCGTTCCCCTGTCCATAAGGTCACGCACGGTTTTCGACAGTTCAGCGCTGAACTGCTCGATCAAGACCGGATCGATGTCGAACTCGATCACCTCGCCCTTGACATCCCGCCGGAGCGCCTGATGCAAGGTCAGTTCCCAGCGCTGCCCGAGCCGAAGGATTTTCAGCACGCCGTCCTGAGAGAAATCGGCGCAGATCTGCTGCGCCATTCTTGCCCGCACGTGCTCCGCAATCTGTTCGGTCCTGCTGACATGAGGAGCGATTTCGGCGACGGCTTCGAGAATCAGATTGAGATTACGGATCGAGATCCGCTCTGAAAGGAGCCTGCGAAGAACGGCGTGGAATCCGGAGTTGGAGATGCTGGACGGAACGACCTCATCGAGGAGCCGCCTGTATTCGGGATCGAGACCTTCGATAAGCTTCCGGAAATCCTTGTAAGAAAGCAGCTGGGCAAGGTTGTTGCGGATTGTTTCGCCAAGGTGGGTCAGCAGCACCGACATGTTGTCTACCGGCGTAAAACCTTCACTTCTGAGCGTGGTGGAAAAGACTTCCGGCACCCAGATCGCCTTCATTCCAAACGCGGGTTCGCGGGTTTCGTCGCCTGGAACGCGAGGTATAGGGCCATCACCCGTAACAACAAGCACCTCTCCGATCCGCAATTCGCTGCTCGCTACAACTGCTCCATGGATTTTGATCTGGTAGGACTTGGGCGGCATGAAGATATCGTCGGAGAGCTTGATCTCCGGGACGATGAAGCCGTACTGCTTCGCGAACTTCCGGCGCATGTTCGCGACCCGCTGCCCAAGCTCCGCGTGGCTGGGCAGAAGCACGCTTGCGATCTGTTTGCCGAGGCAAAGCTCTATTCCTGCGAATTTCAGGGATTCCTTGACCGATTGCCGGGATTCCTCGTCGGCTTCGGCGCGAACCCGCGTAGCCTCGGCTTCCTCTTTGGCGAGAACCTCCGCCCTCCAGCGCGGGATGGCGTAGGACGAAAAAATCATACTTCCGGCCAGGAGCGCGAAGGGAAAGAATGGCAAGCCCGGCGCCAGGCCAAGCACCGACGAAACAATACCTGCAACGAAAAGCGCGCGAGGGTAGTTTCCGAGCTGGCCGAGAACGGCCTTCTCGGCCGACCCACGCGTTCCACCCTTGGAAACCAGCAGGCCGGCGGCAAGCGAGACGATAAGCGCTGGAATCTGCGTCACCAGGCCGTCGCCAACCGAGAGCTTCATGAACACGTCGGCCGCTGCGGAGAGCGACATGTCATGCCTCAGCACTCCGATGACGATCCCGCCGAAAATATTGATCGCCGTTATGATCATGCCGGCGATGGCATCGCCGCGCACAAACTTTGACGCCCCGTCCATCGCACCGAAGAAGGCACTTTCTTCTTCGAGTTCCCGGCGGCGTCTCGTCGCTTCCTTTTCGTCAATCGCGCCTGCGGCCAGATCCGCGTCGATCGCCATCTGCTTGCCGGGGATTGCATCGAGCGTAAATCTGGCCCCGACTTCCGCTATCCTCGTCGCGCCTTTCGTGATGACAAGAAAATTGACTGTAATGAGGATCAAAAACACGATGACGCCGATAACGAAGTCTCCGCCCATGACGAAGTCGGCGAAGCCCGCAATTACGTAGCCGGCGGCGGCATAGCCCTCCGCGCCATTCGATAAAATGAGCCGCACGGTTGCTATATTCAGGGACAGGCGCAGCAATGTCGCAATGAGAAGCACCGTCGGAAACGCCGAGAACTCGAGCGGCTTCTGGATCCACAACGCTACCATCAGGATCAGGACCGACAGCGCAATCGAAAGCGCGAGCCCCATGTCGATCATGACTGCTGGCAGCGGAAGAAAAAGAACAGTCAAGATCAGCAGGATGCCGACCGCAAATCCGACATCCCGGTTGCCGCTCTCTTGAGCACCAGACTGGCTTGCTGGGACGAGAGATGTGGACATCACCGTGCCTGAGCTAACATCGGAAAATACCAGTTCTTCTTACTCAGTTTCAAAAGCCGTGCTCGATGTGCGAATAAACCTGCTCGGAGAACCCGAACAGAACGCTGCCGATAAAGGGTGCGGTGAGCATCGCGGCCAGGAATATAACGATGATTTTTGGGATGAAAGTGAGAGTGGCCTCCTGTATTTGGGTCAGCGCCTGCAATAGAGAGATGACGAGCCCCACGACCATAGCCGCGACGATGGCTGGGCCGCTCGCCAAAATTACGGCCCATATCGCGGATCGAACAAGATCGAGAGCGTCTGCCTGATTCATATCGCTTCGCTGAGTGTTAAGAAATAATCTCGCCAGAACCGAGGGCGAGTGACTGGCCATTCGCCAGGAGTGCGGTCACGCCTGACGAGGTGATTTGCACTCCGACCACTTTGCCCGAGATACTGCCGTCAGCCGAAATCACTGTGTGTCCGATGAGAGAAGCCCCTTGGGCGAAGGAGTTTTGTGTCAACAGGGCATCCAATTTGGAATTGGTGTTGACCTGCTGCTCGACGGATGAGAAGGACGCCAGCTGAGATACAAAGGTTGTAGGATCGGAAGGGTTGGTCGGATCCTGATTTTTTAGCTGAGCGACGAGAAGTTGGAGGAAATTCTCGTAATTAAGCGTACTGCCATTCGTCGATGAGGACGATGACGACGTTTGCGCTGTGGCGCTGTTTGTAGAGGTAGCCGTTGTCACCTGCATTGCTGAGCTCCCTTAAGATTTGCCTTCTCCAAGATTTCGTCCTCGACTGCGAAGCAGTTGCGCAAGGTCCTGAGAGCGTCGTAGTATCGCTTTCCCTCGACCGATTGCTGTATCTCGCCTAACCCGGCACGCAAGTCGTCCCTGACTATTGTATCGTAAAGATAACGGTATAATTCATCGAATAAGCGTTTTGCTGTAGCCGCATTTGCTGGATCAATGACCATCGTCTGTATCATGAAATAAAGTTGGCGGAGCGGCGTTGTCGTTTGCTCAGGTTGCATGACGTGGGCCTCCAGCAGGAAAGTTACGTCATTCAGAAACTCGATGGATACCTTCCTGTCGACCCGGAGAACGGCTCCGTTGATAAAAATCCGTTCGCCGGATTTCAGGTTGATGCATAAAGGCTTTGTCATTGGAGCGCATCAGCGATGGATTGGGAAATCTCCTTCAAGGAGGCAAAGTCCGACGACTTGCCCAGCCCTATAGCCTCCACCTCTTTGAGCAGGCCAATGCCTACCGATATAAGGTCCGCGCGCAATTTCATCGGCAACTGATTTTCCGTTTGCCCCAGCTCGATAATAAAGAACTCCCATAACCGCCGCAGGAAAAGCAAAGCCTCCACGGCTTCGCGAGAATTCGGACCAGCTTTCTCCGCTCGCTCCAAGAGCCGAATGGATCGCAGAATAACCGCACGCTCATTCCCGCGGGCAAACCGGGGATCATCCTCGATAACTTCGCTATATAAGCTGCGATACATTCGCTATCCTTCCTTCGAGCTAAGTCGAAAGGTAGTTGACCAAGCCCAGCTTGGAAATCCGATTGGTAAGGGAATACGCCGTCTCAAGCTGCGTGGTGAGATTCGAGAGATTCGTGGTCACCTGATATGTATTCACCCCTCCAAGCTGAGTGACCCAATTATCAATCAGTGACGCTTGCGTTGTCATTTGACTGTTTGCATTCGTGATCTGCGTTTGCGAAATGCCAAGCGTCGACTGCAGGCCCGTTATCCCTTGGATCGCCGCACTAGCCTGGCTAAGCGCATTACTCAGCACTGTTTTCTGGGTTGAGGCATTGAGGTTACCGAGGGCAAGGTCTGCGATACTCGTATAGGCGTTCGCAAGTTGCTGAATTGGCGTTTCATTCGCCGTAACGGACGTTGTGACGGTTTCTGACGGAGATATCAGTGCGGTCGTCCTTGTACTCGATGCCTGCGACCAGTTTGTAGTCCAGGACGCTCCGGTGAAGAGATTTGCATACGGACCGGTCAAAAAGGCCTGCATCGCGGTGGGCGAGATCGTGTTGACCTGGGGATTCGACTGCGACATGCCAAAGGCCGCCTGGAAAGCTGCCGCTGTTGCCGCCTGGGGTCCTTGAGAATAGTCCGAAACGGGTTTTACCGAGCTATTAGTCCCGCCAAAGAGGTAAACGCCCCCGGCAGCTTGGTTCAACTGGGACGTCATTGAGCTAAGAAGCGACATCGCCTGAGCTGGAAGCGTGGTTACGGTGCCTGAACTTTGCGCGCTTATGAGCGAATTGATAAAAGTTTGAGCATCCGACGCGACGGACGTAAGAGCATTCTGCGATGCGGTCACCTGGGATTGGACGATCGTATTCGAGTTCTGAATGCTGGAAAGATTTGCCGACTGGGCTTGCAGGCTCAAGTCGAGACCGTACTGGCTCCCAAGGGTGGCCGCCGGATCGGCAAGCTCGTTCGAACTCAGTTCCGACTCCGCTATCGAGATCTGCTTCTGCAAATTAACGACTGAGTTACGGGGTATCGTGAACAAAGAGTTTGTTGAGATAAACATTGGCATCGTACACCTACTAAACTGCTGCGAACAAACTTGAATACAGCGTATTGATACTGTTCAGGAGCTTCGCGGAGGCCTGGTAGGACTGCTCCACCTCAAGCATCTTGCTTAACTCATCGTCCAGATTGACACCGGTCGCGTTGGAAAGCGCTGTCGTTGCGGTGCTTTGGACGGTGGCACTGTAGCTTGCTGCGGTCGAGGCCTGGCTGGCCTGCGTGCCGAGCCAGGACGCCGAAGAAGAAGCGAAATTCGTTACGCTGGTTTGAGTCCCCGCGTTGGCGCTTGGGTCAAACGCGATCGGCTGGGACAGGCTCGTGATAAGTTGGGTCAACCGTGCCGTGTATCCGGTCTGCCCGGGAACCGGGTTATACACATAAGGCGCCGCCCCATTGCTCGATATGCCGCCATCCCGCAGCAACGAGGGATTGCCAGTTGACGTGTCTACGGTTGTGGCAACTTGGATGGTTGCGGCGAGGCCGGGAACGACAGTTCCGGCTGGAGGGACAGTGAGGCTGCCGCCGTTGTTAAAGAGACCGGCTTGGGGTGGCTTGGTGGGCGTCGCGCTTTGATCGGTTTCCTGAAAATCCGTGATCAATCCGCGCGCGATCTCATCAAGCTGCTTTTGATAAGTCACGGCAACATTGTCCCGAACGGATACAAGGCCGGAAAGCTCCCCGGTGTGGATCGCCAAGGGCGAACCCTGAGCAGTGATAGCAACGCCGTCCGCATATACGGCCTGCCCCTGAGTGGCAGCCGAGAAAATGGCTGTCGACGTGAATGTTACAGAACGCGGGGTCTTGTCGAACAAAGTGACACCGCTATCCGTAAAGATAGCCATGTCGTTATTACCCCGCGTGACTGTCGTTATACCCACCTGACCGCTGAGCTGTTGAAGCAAACTATCGCGCTGATCCTGCAAGTCTGTAATATCTGCCCCCTTGGGGCTATTGACGATGCTGTCATTAACCTTCTGGAATTGACTGAGAAGGCTATTGATCGTGCTGACCGAGCTGGCGATGTCGGTGTCGGCCTGCTCCCTGACGTTCTGAACGGTTGTGCTGGCGCCATTAAGCCCGTTAGCCAGATTCTGAGCCGCGGTAACCGCGGCCTGCGCTGCAGCAGTGTTCGCAGGACTGGCCTGGTAGGTTTGGAGCGCATTGGAAAGCTGCCCTATGAGCGCAGTAGGGGACGATGTGTCAGTTGTTGCCGACCCGAGTGTGGCTTCCAACTGCGTCAGCGAATCAGAGATGGCCGACTGCTGTGCCTGATTTCCGTTGGCCGACAAAAGGTTTTTCAAGAGGGCCTCATCGGATGCGCGCGTGACCGAGGCAACAGCCGGCAAGCCGTTGAGGCCGGTGACGACGTTCGCGATCTTGCGGCTCGCTGTCGCGTTGCTTTGGTTGGCGATATTGCGGGATACAACGGCGATCTGTGCCGAAGCCACCGATAATCCTGCTGTCGCACCATCCAAAGCAGCGGTAAGAGACATGACTTGCTTTCGCCACCCGTAACTTACTGTTTAAGATTGATCAACACCTGCAAGAGCTGGGAGCCTGTCTGGAATACCTTCGAATTTGCCTGATAGTTGTTCTGCGCCTCGATCATCGACGTGAGCTCAGTGGCAAGATCGACGGTAGAAGCTTCCAGAGTGTTGGAATGGACCGAACCTAGGCCGCCGGATGTGGCTGTGCCGATCTGCACAGCCCCGGAACTCCAGGCCGGGTACGTATGCGTTTCCCGTTATGACAGACATCTTGTCCGGGCTCTGGACGTTGGCCAGCGGAATCGTGAAAGTTGGGATCGTGGCTCCGTTCTGGTACGTCACGGACACTGTGCCATCGGCGGCAATGTTGACGCCGGATACCTGACTCGGAGCATTGCCGTTTACGCTGGCTGCCAGCACCGTATAGCTCGTCGCCAGTTGGGTTGTTTGCGACATATCCAGCGTCATGGTCGAGCCATTAGGGATCGCGACCTTGAACGAAGTCGGGGAAGTGGCAGCGAGCGCGCCTGTCGCCGGGTTGAAGGTCAATGTCCCGGTTGTCAGAGGGGCTACGGTATATGGAAATCCGCCGTTGGTCGCGTTTGCTGCGTTGAAGATCGCAACGTCCCACTTATTGCCGCCCTCGTTCGTCATGTAAACGTCGAGAGTGACCTGGTTGCCGAGGTTATCGTAGGTTACCAGGGATGTTTTTGCCGTCGGAGTGGCATTGGTGGTATTCCAGGCGTTGGAAGGCAAGTTCGCCGGCGCTACGACCGCGGCGTTGGATGGCAGATTGACATAGAGCTTGCCCGCTGTCGTGGGGGTCGTCTGCAGCGCTATGCTGTTCAAATTGATAGGAACCAGTCCCAAGAAACTGTTTGCGACACCACTGCTTCCCGCCGGATATCCCAGCAGCGTGTACCCTGCGGCATTCACCAGATCACCGGCCGCATCCTTCGTGAAGGAGCCCACGCGCGTCAGAACAGGCTGATTATTTGGGCCTTCGACGATGAAGTAGCCGTTTCCCTGGATCGCGAGATCGGTCGTGCTTGAAGTTGCGTTGAGCGTCCCTTGCCCGTCGATCTGAATCTGGGGGTTTATCATCACGCTTCCAGACTGATAGTCCGAGGTCAAGCCGGAGTTCAGCACCAGGGATGAAAACTCCACCATGGCTTGTTTGTAGCCCGTGGTGCTGACGTTCGCGATGTTATCGCTCACGGCGTTCAGCCACGCCGTTTGAGCGGACATGCCAGACGCGCTCGTAGTCAGCAAACTGTATAGGCCCATGGGCGATCCCCCAACCTCTGTTCAATCTCGGTTGTGGCTATCGCATAAGCCTTGCGCCGGACTGGCGCGGTACCTTCAGCGTAGCCCTTCAGGCCATGCTATACACAAGAATTTCCTAGGCCGTTGACATAACTATTTGCAGTTTCATCTAATTATAATCTTTTGGATTTCTGGTCCCGGACGCACTCCTTCTTGGCGCCGGCTAACTTTTGGTGAGAATGCCGGAAACCCGGACAGCAATCGACTTGAGCGGAACGACTTCGCAGGCACCGCCCGCATCGATCAGGGCCTTGGGCATCCCGAAAACCGTGCAGCTCAAAGCGTCCTGCGCTATCGTCCATCCTCCTGCTTTCTTGAGCCTCGTGAATTCTCGGGCACCGTCGCGCCCAAGCCCCGTAAGCATTATCCCGAGCACGCCGCCGTTGTAGGCATCGAGAAGGCTTGCCGCCAGCACGTCGACGCTGGGTTGATAAATGCTTTCTCCCGCATCACGCCGGATCGATAACACGCCTTCACCGATTCTCATCTGCAGCCCGCCGGGCGCGATATAGACAACCCCATTTGCGATGGCATCGCCGTCTTTCGCCTCGACAACGCAGTGGCCGCTTTGGACTTGAAGACGCTGGGCGAGAGCCGTCGTAAAAGGCGGCGGCATATGCTGAGCAATGAACACGGGCACGGGCAAGGGATGCGGAAGATGCGTAAAGAGCTCGGCCAGGGCTTGCGGACCGCCTGTGCTGCTTCCGATGACGATGGCTTTTGCTACGAACCCTTTGGGTACTGGGATCACCTCCGTCGGCCCGTTTTGGGCCTGCCGGCGACGCTCCGCTTTCACTCGTTCTCGCCGGACGCTCGCCGCCGCAATGAGCTTCTCGTGAAGAAGCGATTTGCACCGGGTCTTTGGGATGAAATCAATCGCGCCAAGCGACAGGGCTTCCAGCGTTATTTTCGCTCCCGCCTCGGTTGCCGAGCTGACCATGATTACAGCCGCTGTGGATTGCTCCGCGAGTTGTTGCAAGGTATCCAGCCCGCCTTGCACCGGCATCTCCACATCGAGGGTGATGACGTCGGGCTGCAGGTCGAGAGCCTTTTGAACGCCCTCCCTTCCGTCGCACGCGGTGCCGACAACCGTGAAGCGCGGGTCGGAGCCAATTTCGCGGGATAGCGCTTTGCGCATGAATGCCGAAGTCATCCACCACAAGCACCCGGATAAGCTCAGTCAAGATTATGGCTCCTGCGGCTGCCATCAAAGAACTTGAACCTTTCCTGAAACGCTTTCGTGAAGCTTACGCAAAAGAAAGACGCGCCGTGGCCCCTCGACCGGTTCATGGCATGGCAGGGCTTAAGGTTCATTAAAGCAGCGACTGCTCTACTCAAGGAAGGGCGAGCGTGAGCCGCCTCCCGGCTCGGTGCTGCTAGGCCCGCGCAAGTCGAATCGGCCTCGCTGCGCTTAAGGTGCCCCCTCTACGGGTTTGAGAATGACAGAAACGCATATCGCAATACCGACCGCGCAACGAAAACTGACCGGCACAGAGAAGGCCGCTGCCCTCCTCCTGGCCGTAGGCAAGGACAATGCGTCCAAAATTCTCGCTTACTTCGACGAGGAAGATATCCGCGCCGTAGCGCGCACGGCCTCGGACCTCGGTTCCGTCTCTCAGGCTTCGCTCGACAGCATCGCGGAAGAATTCGTCACGAAAGTCACCGTCGACGGAGGCCTGAGGGGGTCGTCCGAACATGTGGAGCGGATGCTGGAGGAGATCATGTCTCCGCAGCAGGTGAAGCAGATCATGGCCGATGTCCGCGCGCGGATGAACGAGGCGGTCTGGCCCCGCCTCGTCGAACTGCCTGCTCATCTCCTGGCTCAGTTTCTGAACAAGGAGCATCCGCAAGTCATCACCTATGTCCTGTCCAAGACATCCGCGTCGCTTTCAGCCGAAGTCGTGGCGCTGTTTCCGAACCATTTGAGAAACGAGGTGATGAGACGGCTGCTCACCAATAAGCTCGTCACGCAGCAATCCCTGCGTCTCCTGGAGCAGGTCTTGCGCGATGAGTTGCTCTTGAGGATCGCGAAGACGACGGGTCAGGACACCCACGAGCGCGTCGCGAAAATTATCAACAAGCTCAGCAAGAAAGAAATGGAAGAGGTGCTCGACAGTCTCGGCGAGACCCGCCCGAAGGCGGCGGAAACGGTCCGAGGGCTGCTCTTCACCTTCGACGATATCGCGAAACTGCCGGCGAGAACGAGAGTCTCCCTGTTCGAGGCAATCGAGGCGGAGCGCCTCGTGCCAGCGCTCAACGGCGCGGACGCCGCCCTGAAAGACTTCATCCTGTCATCCGTGCCATCGCGGATGCGGCGTGTCATCGAACAGGATCTGGCAGCCGCGGCGCCCCTGACCGACAAAGAGGTCGAAAAGGCGCGCCGGGAAATTGCAGACTTCGCGCTCCAGCTCGCTGATCAGGGTGCCATCAGCCTGGCGTTCGCGGAAGCAGAAGACTAGAGCAGCACTTGGACGCGGAATAGCTGCTCTAGCACTTTAAATTCGATCAACTTTTCCGCCTTCAATCGATTTTGATTTAAAGGCGGTCGATCTTACTCCCGGAGGAACTCGTGATCCACGAATCGAAAAAAGGCGAGGCCGTCGGTATTACCGAAAAGCTGAAGGAGATTGCAAAACTCTCGCTCGACCGGTTGCCTGTCCTGAACTCCATATTCGAAAGTATGGCCGCTACTTGCGTCGAGCAATTCCGGGATTATTGCTCTCCCGCTTTTACGGCATTCGTCAATCAGGTTGTCTCAGGAGATTCCTGGGATCTTCTGGAAGCGAGCGCAGACAGCGTTGCCGTCATCTTCTACTGCCGTGAATGGGACGCCAGAATTGTGTTGGGGCTGGAGCGCCGATTTATATTCGCAGTCACAGAAGCGATGTACGGCGGCGATGGAAGCGAACTCCCCTTCGACGGGACTCGGCCCTTTACGGCGCTCGAGACGCGGATTGGACGGCTCGTTTGCGAATTCGCCGCAAAGGCGCTGGAATCTGCTTTCGCCAAAGTCTGCGAGATCTCGCTCGTGCCCGAGCGAACCGAAACGACGCTGGAATTCACGACGCTCGGCCAGAGCAGCATGATCATGATCGAGGCCAAGATCCTCTTCCAGGTTTTGGATCAGGGCGGCGTCATGTTTGTGCTCATTCCACAGAGCACCATGACCCCTATCCGGCAGAAGCTCGAGCGCGAACGCAAGCCCTTGCCGTCATCCTACGATCCGCGATGGACAAACGCCCTCACAGGCCGGGTCTCCAGGGCCGAGGTTGTTTTGAGCGCCGTCATCGAAGGCAAAAGCATTGACCTTGATGACATTCTGCGGCTTGGCCCTGGCAAGACAATCGAATTGGGCGGCACGGACCGCAATGTCATCCTCGAATGCGAGGGCGACCGCCTGTTTCTCGGACGCCTCGGCCAATCTCGCGGTCACTTCAACATAACGATCGATGCAGCGCTCAATGAGGATGCAGGTCTCGATTTGCTTGACTGGCCGCAGACCGAGTCTTAGCAGACGCTTGCCCGCGGGCGCACCGCGATCTTTCATCCTCCTGCCGCCGCACGCCAGAAACCGGTATGAGATGCAAATCGAGGAAGAGCCGGAGCGGCTGGCCATGCAAACCTATGACCTTTAGCTGAAGGCCCTTGAGGCTCAGGCGCCTGATCAAGGACTCTATCGCACCCACGCCCTGGCTATCGATGAAGTCGACGCCGGAAAGATCAACCACGACATCCTCGTTAGCCTCCGCGAGATGGTCAACTCTGGACCAGAGTTCACCGGCAAAGGCTGCGTTGAGGTCTCCTTCGGAAACGCATCTGTGAAACACCCGCCAACAACCCACACCAACCCAAGCACAATCAACAGACTGACATAAATGTATGGAGCCAGGATTACCGGGCAGCCAGAAGCTTGAAGTAACTTTTCACCAACTGCGCTTCATGATTGGCAAGCGCTCTTCCTCCAGTCGCCGGCGCAGGGAAGAAATAGCCTCGTCGATCAATCTGTTTGCCGCCGCCATGTCGGACGTCGCAGCAGCATCTTCCGAAGCTTGATGACAATCCGGATGACTGCAACGGGCAAACTTTCGTCTCAGGCGGCGCAACTCTTCGACGGACGTGGCCCTGGCGATTTGCAGCTTAAGCTCCGAAAGCGAGAGCGGGGGCACGGCGAGCGCGCCGTCCAGCATCTCATCGTAGTAGCCACGGCTTCGTCCCGACTCTTTGAAGCCTGCGCCAAGCGACAGCATGACGAGCGCAACGCCGCTCGAAACCCTGAAAGCCGGGCCGCCCAGCTGATTGTTGTCGGTATCCGAACCTCTGAGCCTGCCAAGCAACTCACTGAACTTTTCTATCGGCATATCAGACCATTCCCGAGGGCGATATACATGCCTATACTTTTGCGTTCGGCGACTACGGAGCGCCGCGAACTCCGACGACGTCTCTCAAGGCGGGATACACGGAACCATTATGAGCACTCAAATATAGAACAGAGATTAAATATACACTTAAGCGGGCCAAGTAAAAGATTACGATTTCGTAAATAGTTAATAAGAAAAATTGTCTGCATACACGCAGATCCTGCATTCTTGAATTAAATGATATGGCGCAGCAGTTCGTGATGGCCACCACGAAGGTATTCTGGATCGTCGGCGCGTCTTTTATTGTTGCGGCCTGGATGACCGCGTTCGAAACGCCGCTCGCATCTGAAGCCCCCCTTCCGTCAAACAGGGGGCGTCGCTCTCATGAACGAGGCGAACCAAGGCGCGATTGCGAATAGGGGTTTCGTAGGCGGAGACGACGCGGGGGTGTGCAAGCGGGCGCCATAGAGGCGCAATGTGGACGTCCTGTTGAAGCTTGCATTTCGGCGAGCCGAGATTGAAGCACGGGGCGTAAAATCTATCTATATCAATAAGTATCGCGCTGGGAGCGTTACAAAGAGGAGGCTGAATTGAAATCGCGCGCCGCCGTTGCTTTTGAAGCGAAGAAGCCGCTTGAAATCCTCGAGGTCGACCTCGAAGGGCCGAAACCCGGAGAAGTGCTCGTCGAAATCAAGGCCACCGGCATCTGCCACACGGATGCCTACACGCTGGACGGCTTCGACAGCGAGGGAATATTCCCCTCCATTCTGGGCCACGAAGGCGCCGGCATCGTCCGCGAGGTCGGCGCGGGCGTGACGACTGTGAAGCCCGGCGATCACGTGATCCCGCTTTACACGCCCGAATGCCGGCAATGCAAATCCTGCCTCAGCCGCAAGACCAACCTCTGCACCGCCATCCGCGCCACCCAGGGCAAGGGCGTCATGCCCGATGGAACCAGCCGCTTCTCCTACAAAGGGCAGACCATCTACCATTACATGGGCTGCTCGACCTTCTCAAACTTCACGGTGCTGCCGGAGATCGCGATTGCGAAGATCCGCGAGGATGCGCCGTTCGAGACCTCCTGTTATATCGGCTGCGGCGTCACCACCGGCGTCGGCGCGGTGGTGTTCACCGCCAAGGTTGAACCGGGCGCGAACTGCGTCGTGTTCGGTCTCGGCGGCATAGGCCTCAACGTGATCCAGGGCCTGAAGATGGTGGGCGCCGACAAGATCATTGGCGTCGACATCAATCCGGGAAAAGAAGAATGGGGACGCCGTTTCGGCATGACCCATTTCGTCAACCCGAAGGATGTCCAGGGCGATCTCGTCGCGCATCTCGTCGACCTTACGGGCGGCGGGGCGGATTACACGTTCGACTGCACCGGCAATGTCAACGTAATGCGGACGGCGCTTGAATGCTGCCATCGCGGCTGGGGCCAGAGCATCATCATCGGCGTCGCCGAGGCCGGCAAGGAAATCTCGACGCGGCCGTTCCAGCTCGTGACCGGGCGGGTGTGGAGAGGCACGGCATTCGGAGGAGCGCGCGGGCGCACGGATACGCCACGCATTGTCGATTGGTACATGAGCAAGAAGATTGAGATCGATCCCATGATCACGCACAAGCTGCCGCTTGAGCGGATCAATGAGGGTTTCGACCTCATGCACGAAGGCAAGAGCATCCGCTCCGTCGTGATCTACTGATAAAAATGGCCGGGCTGACACCGGCTGCCGCGTTTGTCATCCCGGCCAAGCGGAGCGCGAGCCGGGATCGCAAAAGGGTTGGCGCTTCAATTTGTTGCGATCCCGGAGAAGGCTTCGCCTTTCCGGGATGACGCCAGAGCGTCGGTTTAGGCGTTCAGTCTGGTGGCATGCCAGCGCAGGTGATCTTCGATGAAAGTCGAGATGAAGAAATAAGAATGATCGTAGCCTTCCTGCATGCGCAGTGTGAGCGGGATGGCCGCCTTCTCGCAGGCCTCTTTCAAGAGCTCCGGCTTCAACTGCGTCTGAAGAAACCCGTCGGCGGTGCCTTGATCGACGAGAAGATCGCCAACCCTCGCGCCGCCCTCGATCAGTGCGCAGGCGTCATACATCTTCCAGGCTGCCGGGTCTGCGCCGAGATAACCGCCAAGCGCCTTTTCCCCCCATGGACACCGCATGGGAGAACAGATCGGGGCCAACGCGGTTACAGTTTTGAAACGCCCTGGATTCCGCAGAGCGATGGTCAGCGCGCCATGCCCACCCATGGAGTGTCCCATGATTCCCTGCCTCGACATGTCGGCCGGAAGCTCGGCTTCGACAAGCGCAGGCAATTCCTTCTCGATGTAAGATTTCATGCGGTAATTGCGGGACCACGGTTCGACCGTGGCATCGACATAAAAACTGGCCCCAAGGCCGAAATCGTAGGCTCCATTAGGATCACCTGGCACGCCTTCGCCGCGCGGGCTTGTATCGGGGACGATGACAAGCAGGCCAAGCTCGGATGCCATGCGCTGCGCGCCGGCCTTTACCGTGAAATTTTCCTCGGTGCAGGTTAAGCCCGACAGCCACCAGAGAACTGGAACGCGACCGCCCTGCTGAGCCTTGGGGGGCACGAACGCGGAAAAGCGCATTGGCGTGCGCGTCTCTTTGGAATTGTGCCGATAGAAATACTGCGTTCCACTGAAGCAGCGCGACTGCGAGACGACTTCTAAATCACTCAAGATACGCTCCCTAAACAATCAATTTGAAAACCCAGGCGGCGGCGCGAGGGCTGCGGAGAAGTCCTCGCGCCGCTCGCGCCCGGAAAGGTGTAACCTCTCAAACCCGGTTTGGGTCCAGGCGCTTTGTTACGGCCCAAAGCCTTAAGGGAGAGGCTTATCGGCGCCGAGCTTTAACGTCGAGCTCTGAAGGCAAGTAACGGGTTACTTCAAAGCCGGCCTCTACCGCCGCGGCGACCGGTTTTGTCCAAACTTTCATAGGTCTCTCCTAGTAGTATTGGAAGTCCGCCAAGCGGCGGAGTCTCATCGGAGAATATATGATACCGGACAGGGTATGACAACTTAGCCATTCCGCTTGCTTAACCTGCCACTTCTAACTTATCCGAAGCCTTCAGCTTTTCAAAATGCGACCTTCAGCAAAAATGAATATGACTATAGCGCATAGCTGCTGCTCGTGCCGAACCGTTGCTGTGTGCAGCGCAACAGAATATGCTGCACCGCAACATGAGAATACTTCCACGCTTTGGAAGACAGAAAGTGGACGAGCCGCTGGCTCGGATTTCGAAAGGAACCTTGATGAGCCGCATTGCTATCGCTGCCGCTGCCGCAGTTCTTATACCTTTTGCCGCCTCGGCGGGAGAGAAGCCCATTCGCGCGGAGCATCTCGCCTCCGTCTCGACTTACAAGCCAATTCAGGGCTTTAGCCATACCGTTGGCTCGAGGCATTTCGTTGGATATTTCGTCACAGCCAACAACAGTTGCGCGGTCACAGTTATCGATGCCACTGTCGGCCGCGACCGGCTTCTGGAACGCAGACAGAAGTTCAATCTGGCGGCAGCTGGCCGAACAGAAGTCAAAGCTGACCAGGGCAAAGCGCTCGCCATCGGCTGCAGTGCAGATGCGAACGAAATCCAGGTTGTCGCTCTTGAGCCGCGCATAGCGGAATCCGCCAGCCAGTAAACAGGCTCCTGAAAAGGAAGCACGGAATTCGGCCTCATCCTTTGGCAAGCTCAGGATGAGGCCAAGTTTTAGTCGCATCGAGTGGGAGACCCGCCTCTTCGAAGACCGTCGCAAGACAACCACCTTCGCCTGCGAAGTGCCGATTGAAATCGAGCAGCGGCTCTTTGCGCTGAGCCGCGCGATACAGAATACGCTGGATAAGCCGCAGGCCAGTTAGCCTTTCCGAGTTGCCGCAAAGGTCTTGTGCGAGCTGTATTGAGCAGTACTTTATGTCTATTTCAACATTATCACATATAGATGGGCTAAAATCACAATGACGCATTAGCCTCATCACAATCAGTTATGAATCTACCAGTGCATTCCTATTGATGCGCCTTTAGCCACGCTGCAATCTTCGTTACGACCTCTGGTTCGATCCCAAGGTAGCCATGAGGAGACATGGAGCTGCAAGGATTCGACGAACGCGATTCACCGCCTTGAACGTAGAGGATTTCTACCTTCACCGCACGGGTCATGGCGGCTTTGATGAGGGGCGCGTCTTTCGCCGGCGCCACGTGGCACTTGCTGGTCCGGTTGGCGACGATAAGGGCTGGGACTGTCACTTGCTCGGGCGACGGGTCGAAGACGGTCTCACGGCTTTTCTTGCCTGGCCGCGAAACGGACTCGGTTAGGACGACGCCAGCAAGAGCCGGAGCCGCAAGGTTCGCCGCGCCGTTCATCGCGGCGATCGATCCTTGGCTTGTGCCGAGTAAGAACACGGGACCTGACGTCTGTTCGTGGGCGTAGTTTACCAACGTGGTGACAACTTGCGCATAGGCGGCCGATCTGCGTAGCCCGCGCATTTTCTGGCCGTTAAAGGCATCGGGGATGATAACGACGTAGCCCTGATCGCGCCATAATGCTCGCGTCCGCACGACAAAATTGTTCTCATGCGAAAGGCCGCCCTCGACGTCAATGCCGACATGGCCCGCGCCCCCCGGCAACATCACAATCGCGCCGTGAGACGAGGCCGGCTGCACAAAAAGTATCCGCTGGTTCTCGCCGCTGGGAAGCAGCACGTCTCTGAGATTCTTCCACATTTTCTGGGCCAGGAGCCTGAGCGGCGATGACTTTGGTGCTGAGCACCTGCGGAAAGCCGGTCAAAAACAGACCTGTAATCGCAGTGCGGAGCGCGAAGCGGATGGAGTCCTTCATGGGTTATTCTCCACTCAAAAGCTCGATCCTTAGAGTGAGCCCAAGGGCACAGTTTTCTGCCATTTGAAGTCTACTTCGTCGCTTTATATCTGACGGCAAAGTAAGTATCGCTCTATTCATCACCAAGTATCAAAAAAGCCTTTGGCGCGTCCCAGAACCTACATCGTGAAGAGAAAAGAAGCCAAAGCTTGTCTGGGACACGTTTCGTGCTTGGACCTGTAGTCTTTGGCCGCCGTATCGCGGGCTCGCATGAGAATCCCGCATGGCCCCGAAACTTCGTGTCATCTCCATGCCGCGATTAACTTCCCAGCTCTGAGAAGCTCCTCAAGATTGACGGCGTCGCGGCGGTTGGTATTCACCCGACGACGATCTAATCAAAGATAACCACGAAATCCACCGTGTCTTCATCCTGGCTGATCTCGACCTGCCCGCCGAAGCCGTGCATCAGGGTGATGGCAGCGTCGTTGCCGCCCATGACCGAGGCTGTGAAGCCGCGTACGCCACGGCTTGTCGCAACCTCGTGAAGACGGCTCCGAATGGCGCGGGCAAGCCCGGTTCCCCGGAACTCCGGCGCTACCATGCAGGCCACCTCCGCCAGGTTTGTGGTGGGGTTCAGACAGTAGCCGCCGAGTGCTTCCATCTGCTCATTCTCCCGTGAGGCTGTCACAGCGACAAAGGCCACGTCTAAATCGAAGTCGACGTCGCAGAGCTTCAGAGCATCTGAAAAGGAAAGAAAATTCAGTTGTGAGAAGAACCGCTTCCGGATGTCCTTCTTTGACATCCTGGAGAATAAGGACTGAACAGCCTCCACATCCCCAGCCCGTGCCGGCCTTAGCAAGATACTTCGACGGTCCTCAAGGATAACGCTGCGCTCTTCCTCGAGGAGGTAGCGGCGTTTGCTCGCGAACTCTTGCTGCGGTTTGACCGGATTGGCAGATCGCCCTTCTATGACCACTCTTGAAAGGGCCGTGTTGCGGCTATAATCGGCTTTTACGGTTTCATCTTCCTCCATATCGGAGGCTGGGGCACTTATCGGTATGAGGTCTGTCGTATCCCGCAGCATGACTATTCTTTCTTCTTTCGGTTGATTTATCTCCGGCCTCACTGCTCCGTCGGGTACCAACGGAAAGCTTTTGTCGAGGCCAGCATCCGAAGACTAAGAAGAAGCCAACCCCTCGGGTGTGCGGGAATGCACACCTCGGCAAGGGGCGCGCCGCAGTGCCGGGATCCGGGCATGCTCATGAGGCGGCCGCCGCAGGATGTGCGGGTCACGACAATCGGTTATGCGGCCGACGGATTTGGTCGTTGCGGGGGCGGCGAAGAGCGAGCAGTGGAGAGCCACAGGAAGGGGAACACGCCCAGCTAAACCGCGAGGCCACTTCGGGTGGCGATCATGGCGACGCCCGCGAGGCGGATGCGTTAGGAAGCCTTCGCCAAACCGGCCATCGTCATCTTGGACGACGCTCTACACGCGCGTTTTCGTAAACATTTCGTTCACTGCGGCGAGCCTTCATACTTATGTGGTTAACAGAAGCGCGCCGGAATTACTTCCCACCGTGTGTTGGTAAAGAACTTCTTTAAGCGGCGCGAAATGGAGAAATGCCGCGCCTACGGCCGGCCAAAGGGCGTATATCATAAGCCATTGAAATTGCTAAAGTTTTTATTGTTAACAAATTACCCATTAAATAAAATCTAATGCCGGAATTTTTCCATTTACTGGGACGCGCAAAAGTCCGTTAAATATGTTTTAGGATCGCGGATTAACGCTTGCGAAGGCCGGAACTGCATGGCGCAGGCAGCGGCGATGGTGTCCCGCTCTGAATTTTTTCCCAGTATTATCAATGGTTTGAGCGCTCTCAAGCTGCGTTAACTTGCCGTCAAGGCGATTTCGCTGAAGATCTGTCAGAAGAAGGAATGCGGAGACAAGCGTCAGATGCCACCATTTGCACGATGCCTACAAAATGGACCATGCCGCCCGCGTCCGGTTAAATGCACGATGCCCTAAGATCCTCGCCCAAGAAGACACAAGCGGCAAGCTTATCCAAAGGTTCGACAAAGATGCAGCCTTTCGCAACGAGCACGCAAGAAGCCTGGCCTCAGCAATCTATTGGCGCGCGGCTCCGCTTAGGCGCCTCATCAATCTCGGCCGAAACCCAAAGCTCCGAACCATTGCTTTTAAATTCGGCGAAGCGCGGCCTGGAATCGACGGTAGATAAACGGCGGCGGCTCGGCCGCCGTCGCGGCACCCGCAACCTCGGCCATCAGATGATGATGCGGAGAGAGGCTGCACGCGGGGTCGGTCGCTTCCGCATCTCCCGTCAGTGCGAGGGCCTGGCAGCGGCAGCCGCCGAAGTCGATTTCCTTCCTTGGACAGGAGCGGCACGGCTCTTTCATCCACTCGAAGCCCCGGAACCGATTAAAGGCTTCGCTCTCGTACCAGATGGCGCCAAGCGGTTTGTCTCTTACATTGTCGAAGGACAGGGGCAGGCTTTCGGCGGCGTGGCACGGCAGCACCTTGCCCTCGGGCTTGATTGTGATGACGTCCTTCGCCCAACCGCCCATGCAGGGCTTCGGGAACTGCGCGTAATAGTCCGGCGTCACATAATCGATGTTCAGCACGCCTTTGAGCCTTTCCTTCGCCTCGCCGACGATGGCGGCTTCCTCAAGAACCCTTTCGTAATCAGGCAGAAGCGCGGCCCTGTTGAGGGCTGCCCAGCCGTAATATTGGACATGAGCGATCTCCAGCCGGTCAGCCTCAAGCTCGAGTGCGAGATCGATCAGCGCTCGCGTCTGGTCGATATTATGCCGGTGCGTCGGAGCGTTGAGGGTCAGGGGCAGGCCCGCTTCCCCTATCCAGCGCGCGACATCGAGTTTTTTCTGGAGGCTTTGTTTGTAATTCCCGATCTTGTCGGAAACCTCCGGGTCTACGCCCTGCAGGCTGAGTTGGACATGATCGAGGCCGCAATTGGCGAGTTGGCCAACGCGGTCCGGCGTCAGCGTCACCCCAGCCGTTATCAGGTTTGTGTAGACCCCGCGCGAGGCGAGCACGCTCACGAAGTCCTCAAGGTCCCGCCGCAGCGTAGGCTCCCCGCCGGACAGATGGACTTGCAGCACACCCAGATCCGCTGCTTGCGAGAACGCCGAAAGCCAGGTTTCGGTGTCGAGTTCATCCGCCGCCTTGAGCAGGTGAATAGGGTTGGAGCAGTAGGGGCATTGCAGCGGGCAGCGATGCGTTAGCTCCGCCAGCATCCCAAGCGGCGGCCCTGCCCGCTCAACCGTGTTTACTCTCTCGATAGTCTCAACAGACGCAAATCCGTCCATGACTGTATGAACTCCAGCACATCAGCTTGGATAGTTTCCACCGGCGCCGCATAGTCCGCAGCCAGTTGCGCGGCCATGGCGGAGATCGTCCGCACGCCGTCGCAAAGTTTCAAAATCGCGAGTGCGATTTCATCCGGCCAATACACGCGCTCGGGCGCCAAAACGGCGAAGCGCTGGCGCGGGGTGTCGAAGTGAATGCGCACGTGTCTGGGAAGATAAGGCCTGCTGTTGGCCGTCACCAGAGGCCGCACGCGGGTCACGGCCGAAACGCTCCTGGCGGGATAAGCCCCGGTTCCATATAAGCGAAATGCAAAGCGTCCAACTGCGCCCAAAGCACCTGCGTCTTGAAAATCAGCGCGTCGACGACCGCCTGCTGTGCCTCTGACGTGCGAGCATGGGTCTTGACGTAGGTCAGCGCGAACTCCACGTCTCGCGGCGCCTGATCGAGCCGCCGCTGGAAGTAGCCCATCATCGACTCATCAATGAAGCTGTAATTGGCGAGCATGCCCGAGATGCGCTCGGAATGAATGCCCGGCGCGAAAAGCTCGGTAAGCGAGGACGCGATGCCCTCCAGTACGCTGTGGTCGCGAACGAAATGGAGATAGGCATCAACCGCGAAGCGCGTGCCTGGCAGGATGCCCTTGGTGGACTTGACGTAATCCCTGGAAAGCCCGAGCGCATCGGTGAGGTGCAGCCAGCGCTCGATCCCGCCCTCGTCCTCGCCAATGCCGTCATGCTCGAAATAGCGGTTGCGCCATTCCAGCCGAAGCTCGCGGTCTGCCATCCTGGACATCAGCGCGTTGTCCTTCCGCGGGATCATCGACTGATAGTAGAAGCGGTTCAGCGCCCAGGCCTGCACTTGCTTTTTGGAGAGTTTCCCGCTGTGCAGAAGCTTGTGAAACGGATGGAGATTGTGATAGCGCCGCGCCCCGATTTCGTGAAGCAACTCTTCAAGCTTTTCAGGACTAAGACCAGACGCTGGGAAAGTAATATCCATGTCCACTTGCGCGGTTTCCATCATTAATCTCCTCCCTCACCATCGTTTTTGTTCTCGGGAGACTATCAAACCGTGATCTTCATGCCGTCATAGGCGACTTGCCAGCCCGCCTCGATCACAGTCGTCTCCGCAGTCGAGCCCGGTTCGAGAATCTGGTTCGTCGTATTGATGTGAATATAGATTTTCCTCCGGATAGCCGACTTGTCGAAGGCATGGAGCGAGCCGCCTTCTCCAACAATCGACACGTGCCCCATTCGCTCCCCTGTCTTATTCATGACACCGAGGTCGACGAGTTCGGTGTCGTTGAAGACAGTCCCGTCGAAAAGAAGACAATCCGCGCCGTAAACGCGGCGAAGCACTTGGTCGTCGACCTCGGCACAACCGGGGATATAAACCACCGTTCCGGACCCGGGAGACGTGATCTTCAAACCGATCGTGTCGCCTTGCTCCGTGCCATATCCGCTCTTCGATCCATCTTCCAGGTACAGCGCTATTTTTCCCGGTACCGCGAAGGCCTCGACGCTAAGCCCTCCGGCGTTTGCGATCTCGATCCTCCGGTTGAGAGGAAGGGCGACACGCTCGACCACATCCCTCGCTAGGACGTCGAAAACGCTGTTTGCGCTCAGGATGGAAAGAACGCGCGGGGTTGCATAAATCCGAAAAGGTTGACGCTCGCGAAGGCTCAGCAAACCGGCGATGTGATCGATATCGCAATTCGTTAGAACGACCGCTTCGATGGGCGAATTTCGCTTGGCGCCGTCGCGCCGGGGTTGAAGTTCAAGGTTCAACCAAATCTGCTGCCGGATGTCGGGCGAGGCGTTGACAATGACCCAGCGCTTCGCGTCAGCGGAAACCGCGATGCTCGACTGGGTTCTTGACCGAACCCCTTCGACCCCATCCCAAGCCATTCGTGACAGGCTGGTGTTGCAGTTCCACTGCGGAAATCCGCCTCCGGCTGCCGAGCCAAGAACTTTGACGAACACAGCACAATCCCTCGATTTGCAAAGAAGCCCCGGTTACTTGCAAGCGCGCTTCGCGGCGATGTCCAGCGTGGAAGGCAGGTAGCGCGTAACCTCGAAGCCCGGATCGACCGCAGTAGCGATGGCCAGATACTCGTCCTTTGTCAGGGTGGAGTCCTTGTCCGGGTCGCCAGCCGCAAGCTCTTTCCTGAACAGCCGGCCTTGCAGTTCCTTCGCCGTGAGAGTGCCATCCTTGTCTTTATCGAGCTTGTCGAACAGCCTGGAAGCCGCCTCCTTGGCCTCGTTCAGGTCGAGCGTTCCGTCTTTATCGGGGTCGAGGGCTGCCACGGCAGAGCAACCGGCTGTTTTTTCTTTCGAAAGCGCAGCGGTCCAGTTGCCAGCCACCAGAAGGCCGGCAAGAAGAGTGAGTGCATAAATCCCGTAGCGAAACGTCACGGCGTTCTCCCTTCGCACTAGGGCATCGTGCATTTAATCGGACGCGGGCGGCATAGTCCATTTTGTAGGCATCCTGCAAATGGTGGCAACTGACGCTTGTCCCCGCATTCCTTCTTCTGAAAGATCTTCAGCGAAATCGCCTTGACGGCAAGTTAACGCAGCTTGATCGCGCTCAAACCATTGATAATACGGAGAAAAATTACAGAACGGGACGCCATCGCCGCTGCCTGCGCCGTGCAGTTCCGGCTCTTCCAAGCGTTAATTCGCGATTTCAAAACATATTTAACGGACTTTTGCGCGTCCCAGTAAATGGAGAAATTCCGGCATTAGAATCTATTTAATGGGTAATTTGTTAACAATAAAAAGCTTAACAATTTCAATGGCTTATGGTATCAGCCCTTTGGCCGGCCGTAGGCGCGGCATTTCTCCATTTCGCGCCGCTTAAAGAAGTTCTTTACCAACACACGGTGGGAAGTAATTCCGGCGCGCTTCTGTTAACCACATAAGTATGAAGGCTCGCCGCAGTGAACGAAATGTTTACGAAAACGCGCGTGGTAAACGTCGTCCACGATGGCGATGGCCGGTCTGGCGAAGGCTTCTAACGCATCCCGCGTCGCGGGCGTCGCCATTAATACTGCCCGAAATGCATCGCAGCACAGTCCCAGCCGGTAAGAAAAATTGCGTCGCAACCGGTTCCGATTTTGCGCACGCTGCGCTAGAGCCGAGGGTAGTAACAAAGGGCAGTCGACGAACAAAAAGCTCCCGCCTTTCAGGCGAGAGCTTCGTCTTTACTTGGGAGTTCCAGCCTTAGCGGCCCCGGTTCTGCCGGAGACGGTGGTCATGTTCCGGATCCCTTACCCTGCCCTGGCCACCCGGCTCCCGGTCGTCATCCTCATAGCGCGAACCGCTCCGGGATGAAGAAGCGCGGCTCCGATTGCCCTCATACTCGTCCTCATCCTCCTCGTAACGGCCGCGCCCGCCATTGCCGCGCAAGGAAAAGCCGCGATCGCGGTCATAATCTGCCCGTAGCCGATGGTCGTGCTCGGGGTCTCTTACGCGCCCGCGTCCATCGTCGCTCCGATGCCGGAACTCATAAAGGTCGTCGGTTTCATGCCCGCGCAGGCGATGATCGTGCTCAGGGTCGGTCACGCGTCCGCGCCCGTCGTCGCTGCGATGGCGAGACTCATAGAGGCGATCCGTCTCGTGGCCGCGCAGGCGATGGTCGTGCTCCGGATCGGTTACGCGCCCGCGCCCATCGTCGCTGCGATGGCGTGAACTCGTAAAGGCGATCCGTCTCATGCCCGCTCAGACGATGATCGTGCTCCGGGTCCCTCACGCGGCCGCGCCCATCGTCGTTGCGATGGCGTGACTCGTAAAGGCGATCCGTCTCATGCCCGCTCAGACGATGATCGTGCTCCGGGTCCCTCACGCGCCCGCGACCATCGTCGCTGCGATGGCGTGACTTGTAAAGGCGATCCGTTTCATGCCCGCTCAGACGATGATCGTGCTCCGGATCCCTCACGCGCCCGCGTCCGTCGTCGCCACGATGGCGCGATTCGTAAAGACGCTCGCTCTCATGCCCGCTCAGGCGATGGTCATGCTCGGGGTCTCTCACACGCCCGCGCCCGTCGTCGCCACGATGGCGAGACTCATAAAGACGCTCGCTCTCATGCCCGCTCAGACGATGGTCATGCTCGGGGTCTCTTACGCGGCCGCGCCCGTCATCGCCGCGATGGCGAGACTCATAAAGGCGATCCGACTCATGCCCGCTCAGACGATGGTCGTACTCGGGGTCCGTCACCCGTCCGCGCCCGTCGTCGCCGCGATGCCGTGATTCGTAAAGAGCCTCCGTCTCATGCCCACGCAGGCGATGATCGTGTTCCGGATCGGTCACGCGGCCGCTCGGCCCCCGATGCTGCTCCTCGTCCTCATCGCGATAACGTCGCGAAGATGACCGTGAACTGCTGCTCGCCCGCGAAGTTGACCGGCGCGACTCCTGAGATCTATCCATATCCTCCTCCTCATCCTCCTCTGACGCTGTTTCCAACGCCTCGCCCAAATCGCGGATCCTGTCCGCGTTGCGATCCTCAACCTTCTCGGAAATCTTGATTGTTGCGTCCGCAAGACGCGAAAGTATCGTGCGTATGCGGTCGCCATCCGGCTCTTCTTGATCGAGCTGGCGTTTCAGAGCACCGAGATCTCGTAGAATGGCCCGCGCTCCGGGTATATCGACTTCTTGTAAAGCTTCTTCCCACCCCTCTATTTTCTTGACGGCGGCATCTGCCGACATCTTCGTGACGCCCTTTCTGAGAGCGTTTGCTGTTCCTGAAAAATACGCTGGCACCAAATCCTCCATGTGGTCTCGGAATTCTCCCTTTGGAAAAAACGAAAGGAAGACAGAAGGTTCCATCCGTAGACGATTTTTCAGGCTGAGGATTAGCTAACTTTTCTAAAAGTCAAAGGTCAGTTCCGGCTCATTTTCGAGCGGGAACCGAATTACGCAGGAAGCGCTGTGATTTCTCGAAAATAATATCAGACTACTGTCTATTATTACTTAGAATGACCATTCCTTGGACCTAGCGACCAGGAAATCGCGGAAGACATTGACCCGCTTGGTGTCCTTTAGATCTGAGGGATACACAAAATAAGTATCAAATACTGGCATTTCCACTTCTTCGAGGACGTGAGCCAGGTTCGGATGATCTTTGGCCAGATAATCCGGAAGGACCGCAATGCCGATGCCCTGCAAGACAGCCTCGCGGAGAGCCAGCAGGCTGTTAATCCGAAGCGCGGGCTCACGCGGGGGCTTCCCTTCGCGGCCTTTCGTTTCGAGCCAGTTCATCTCCTTGAACGGACTCGGGAGCGCACCTCCATAGGTGAGAATGCGATGGCGGTCGATATCCTCGAAGCTTTTGGGTTTGCCAAACCGTCTAATGTACTCAGGTGACGCGTAGACATGAAAGTGGGCGGTGAAAAGTCTCCGCCGTACGAGATCCTGCTGCGTAGGCGGAGTAAACCAGATCGCAACGTCAGCCTCGCGCATGGTCAGGTTCAGCACCTCGTCGTCTAGCAAAAGCTGCAGACGGATATCCGGGTAAAGCTTCATGAACTCGTTCAAACGCGGGGTCAGCCAGCCCGTTCCAAGCGCCGTGGTCGTTGTGACCTTGAGTTCACCATTCGGCTTCCCGCGCGAGTCGGCGAGCAGAATCTGCGTTGTCGCGAGTTTGCTGAAGACTTCCTGCGCGGTGCGGTAAAGGAGTTCGCCCTGCTCGGTCAGAACGAGCCCACGCGCATGCCGATGAAAGAGCGGAACATTGAGGTCGCGTTCAAGCGCGCTGATGTGCCGGCTCACGGCTGACTGGCTGATGCCGAGCGTCTCGCCGGCATGCGTAAAGCTTCCGGCCTCCGCCGCAGCGTGGAAAATCCGAAGCTTATCCCAATCCATTGCCACGCCGCCGACCCCTCTGCGCATTTGCGCGCGGCAGCGCTACTCCGCCGCTTGCGCCACCGTTTCCAGACCTGCGAGATAACGCTCCGCATCAAGCGCGGCCATGCATCCCATGCCAGCCGCTGTCACCGCCTGACGGTATGTGTCATCGGTGACGTCGCCTGCCGCGAAAACTCCGGGAATATTGGTTGCGGCCGATTTCGCTGCCGTCACGATGTACCCGTTTGGCGCCATCTCCACCTGATGCTTGAAGAGCGCTGTCGCCGGCTCATGGCCGATGGCAATGAAGACGCCATCCACCCGCACCTTTGTAATTTCGCCAGTCAAGATATCTCGAAGCTTCGCCCCTGTCACCGATTTGGGGCCCTCCGTTCCCACAACCTCGTCCAAAGTCGCATTCCAGATCACTTTGATCTTCGGATTCGCGAAAAGCCTGTTCTGCAGAATTTTTTCCGACCGAAACGAATTGCGGCGGTGCACCACGGTCACCGACCGCGCAAACTTGGTAAGGAAAAGCGCTTCTTCCACCGCAGTATTGCCACCGCCGACAACGAGAACGTCCTTGCCCCTGTAGAAAAAGCCGTCGCACGTCGCGCAGGCCGAAACGCCGTGGCCGCGATAGTGCTGCTCGCTCGGAATGCCCAGCCAGCGGGCCTGCGCGCCGGTGCAGATGATGACGGCGTCCGTGTGATAGACGGTCCCGCTATCGCCGGTAAGGAGTAGAGGCCTGCCCGAAAAATCCACGGACAAAATGTAATCTTGAATGATCTCCGCGCCGACGTGCAGCGCCTGTGCCCGCATCTGTTCCATGAGCCAGGGCCCCTGAATGACATCGGCAAAGCCTGGATAATTTTCCACATCGGTTGTGGTCGTCAGCTGGCCGCCGGGCTGAATTCCCTCGATGAGGACGGGCCGCAGCATCGCGCGCGCGGCGTAAATTGCAGCCGTATAACCGGCCGGGCCGGACCCTATGATCACGAGCCGTTCGTGACGTGCGGGCATCTCCAATTCCTCTCATCGCTTTCTAACGCTTCGCCAGATGGGCGTGGGTATGATCCCTGCCAAGGCGAATATGTCAAGTTGAGGCTTACAGCCGGGCTTCAGCCCGTCCTCACTGAGCTTTTCGCCGCAGTTTGCACATTCAGGTTCTTTTATTGTTGCAATGCAGCATATCCTACACCAACTATTTCAAGATATGGGATTAACCAATGCAAAAAAGGAAATCCCCATGGCGTCGGTACGAACATTAGACGAGTCCACAATCCCCGCGAAACTGGACGCGACCGACTGGCGAATTCTTGCCGAGCTGCAGAAAGACGGCCGCATCACCAATGTCGAGCTCGCATCCCGCGTCGGTCTTTCCGCGCCCCCGTGTCTGCGCCGGGTGCGCGAGTTGGAGCGGTCCGGCGTCATAGCGGGATACCATGCCGTTTTCAATCTTCCCCGCCTTGGCTTTCATCTCACCGCGTTCGCCTTCGTCAGGCTGGAAAGCCAGGCTGAGCCCGATCTTCTCGCGTTCGAAGCGCGCGCCCGACGGTGGGATATCGTCCGTGAAGCCTATATGCTCTCCGGCGACACGGACTTTCTCTTGAAGTGCGTCGCGCCGGATCTGGTGACATTTCAGAACTTCATCATCCGGGAGCTGACCGCAGCGCCAAATGTTAGCTCTGTCAAGACTGCCTTTACCATCAAGACGGCGAAGAACGAGCCGGGCGCGGAGATCGAATAACCGGGGCAGGAACTGCTTGCGGCGCGCCTTCGCACCGCACTGCACAAGCGATAACGGTGATTGCACGCCGCCTTCAGCCGAGAAAAGCGACTTTGACGATCTCGTAAGACTTCGCACCGCGGGGCGTGTTCACTTCGACGGAGTTGCCTGCTTTCTTGCCGATCAGAGCGCGTGAGATGGGAGATCCGATGGAAATCTTGCCCTTACGCACATCCGCTTCGAAATCGCCGACGATCTGATATTTGACCTCTTCCTCGGAGTCCTCATCGATGAGCGTCACCGTGGCCCCGAACTTCACCGTTTCGCCCGAAAGCTTCGAAATATCGATGATGTCGGCCCGCGAAAGCTTGTCCTCCAAGTCGGCGACCTTCGCCTCATTCATACCCTGCGCTTCCTTCGCCGCATGATACTCGGCGTTCTCGGAGAGGTCGCCGTGAGCCCGAGCTTCCGCAATAGCCTTGATGATGCGTTGGCGCTCGACCGACCTCAGATGTTTAAGTTCGGCCTCAAGCGCAGCATGGCCTTGAGCGGTCATCGGCACTTTCTCGGTCATTCCAATCTCCCCAGTCCAGTTCTTACTCTGGAACTTCTTCATCCATTATAAGTGGGATTACGCATTAAGACGCAAGCCTGGAGCTTTGCGGCACCGGCACGCACATTCTAAGCGATATATTTCTGCAGCGGCCGAACTTCAAGGATGCCAGCCCGCATGGCCGCAATTGCCTTTGTAACAGCGAGAGCGCCTGCAATCGTCGTGTAATACGGAATCTTATACATCAAGGCGGTTCGCCGGATGGTTGAGCTATCGGCCAGCGCCTTGACACCTTCGGTTGTGTTGAAAACAATGTCCACTTCACGGTTTTTCATCGCGTCGACGATGTTGGGGCGGCCTTCCAGGACCTTATTGATTCGCGTGCAGGCGATTCCGTGGGCTTCCAGGCGGCGGACGGTGCCCCGCGTCGCGAGCACCTTGAAGCCCATATCGGCAAGTTCCTTGACGGGTTGAATGATGCGGTCTTTGTCGGCATCCTTCACAGAGACGAACAAGGTTCCCGAAGTTGGCACCCGGCTGCCGCTGGCAAGCTGGCTCTTGGCGAAGGCGACGGCGTAGCTCCGGTCGATGCCCATGACCTCGCCCGTGGAGCGCATCTCCGGGCCGAGAACGGGATCGATTTCGGGGAAGCGCTCGAAGGGGAAAACCGCTTCCTTGACCCCGACATGGGCGATCTCGGGCCGCGTCAGATTGAAATTCGTGAGCTTTTCGCCTGCCATCACGCGCGCCGCTATGGCAGCCACGGGGTGTCCTATGACTTTTGCAACGAAGGGCACGGTGCGGCTCGCGCGCGGATTGACTTCCAGAACATAGACCTCGTCGCCCTTGACCGCGAACTGGATGTTCATAAGTCCGACAACCTGCAAAGCGCGGGCGATGTCCACCGTCTGCCGCTCAAGTTCTCGCAATGTCTCGACGTCGAGCGAATGAGGCGGAAGCGAACACGCGCTGTCGCCAGAGTGAACGCCCGCCTCCTCGATGTGCTCCATCACGCCGGCTATAAAAACGTCTTCCCCATCCGAGATGGCGTCAACGTCGACCTCGGTCGCGTCACGGACATAGGAGTCGAGGAGCAGCGCGTTCTTGCTCAGGACCATGTTGACTTGCGCATGCCGGTTGCCGGAGAACCGATGCTGAATGTCGGGCGGAACGAAGGCCGCAAGTGTGGTCTCAAAATATTCCTTCAGCGCGGCCTGGCCTGGCAAAATCGCCATGGCGCGGCCACCCAGGACGTAGGAGGGCCGCACGACGATGGGAAAGCCGATTTTTTCGCTTTCGACCAAGGCCTGCTCTATCGAGTAGGCGATGCCATTCTCGGGCTGCAGCAGATTGAGCTTTTCAACGAGCGCCTTGAAGCGGTCGCGGTCCTCGGCGAGATCGATGGCGTCAGGCGAGGTGCCCAGGATCGGCACATTTTCCTCGTGCAGCGCCTGCGCGAGCTTCAACGGCGTCTGACCGCCGAACTGCACGATCACGCCTTTCAGCTTTCCGTTTGAAGCCTCTTTCTCAATGACGGCCAGCACGTCTTCCGGCGTTAGCGGCTCGAAGTAGAGCCGGTCCGACGTATCGTAGTCGGTCGAAACGGTCTCAGGGTTGCAATTGATCATGATGGTTTCGTAGCCCGCCTTGGAGAGCGAAAAGGCGGCATGGCAACAGCAATAGTCGAACTCGATCCCCTGCCCGATGCGGTTCGGTCCACTCCCGAGGATGATCACCTTCTCACGGTCCGTGGGGTTCGCCTCGCAAACCTCCCTGCCGCGCGAGCGGCTTTTCGTAGGTCGAGTACATGTAGGCGGTTGGCGAAGGAAACTCCGCCGCACAGGTATCAATGCGCTTGTATACGGGCCGGACACCAAGACTCTGGCGTTTCTGCGCAACCTCCGCCTCCGCGACACCCGCGAGAGCCGCGAGCCTCACATCCGAGAAGCCCATGGATTTGAGATCGCGGAACGCGCGCTCGGTCTCGGGCAGCCCATGGGCGCGGACCTTCGCCTCCATATCCACGATTTCCTGCAACCGTGAAATGAACCACGGATCGATGCGGCACAGAGAATGGATCTGCTCGTGGTCGACGCCCATGCGCAGGGCTTGGGCCACCTTGAGTATGCGGTCGGGCGAGGGAGTGCCAAGCGCCGCGCGGATGACGTTCTTGTCGTCGCCCTTGCCGAGCCCTTCCAGCACGAAATCATCGAGTCCCGAAAGCCCGATCTCCATGGACCGCAACGCTTTCTGCAGGCTTTCGTGGAAGGTGCGGCCGATCGCCATCACTTCGCCCACGGATTTCATGGAGGTGGTGAGCGTCGTTGGCGCGCCCGGGAATTTCTCGAAGGCAAAGCGCGGGATTTTCGTCACCACATAGTCGATCGAGGGCTCGAACGAGGCAGGCGTCGCGCCCCGTGTGATGTCGTTGTCGAGTTCGTCGAGTGTGTATCCGACCGCGAGTTTTGCCGCGACCTTCGCGATGGGAAAACCCGTGGCCTTCGAGGCCAGCGCGGATGAGCGCGAGACCCGCGGGTTCATCTCGATCACGACCAGCTTGCCGTCCGCCGGATTGACCGCGAACTGAACGTTCGAGCCGCCGGTTTCCACGCCGATTTCGCGCAGGACGGCGATCGAGGCATTCCGCATCATCTGGTATTCGCGGTCGGTCAGCGTGAGCGCCGGCGCAACCGTGATGCTGTCGCCCGTATGAACGCCCATCGGATCGACATTTTCGATGGAGCAGACGATGATGCAGTTGTCCTTCGTATCTCGGACAACCTCCATCTCATATTCTTTCCAGCCCAGCACCGATTCTTCGATCAGGATCTGGGTCGCGGGCGAGGCTTCAAGGCCGCGCTCGGCGATGTACATATACTCTTCGCGGTTATAGGCGATGCCGCCGCCCGTTCCCCCAAGCGTGAAGGACGGCCGGATGATAGCCGGTAGGGGCACGTAATCGAGGGCCGCCAGCGCCTCCGAAAGATTATGAGCCAGCATGGACTTTGGGGTAGCAAGCCCGATCTTGCGCATCGCTTCCCGAAAAAGCTGGCGATCCTCGGCTTTGTCGATGGCGTGCGCCTTCGCGCCGATCATCTCGATGCCGTACCGCTCGAGCGTTCCGTCGCGCGCAAGCCGAAGCGATGTGTTGAGCGCCGTCTGCCCGCCCATGGTCGGCAACAGCGCCATGTGCTCGCCGGGATGCTCCCTCTTTTCGCGCTCGAGGACCTTGGCGACCATATCCGGCGTGATCGGCTCGATATAGGTCGAATCCGCCAAGTCCGGGTCCGTCATGATCGTGGCGGGATTCGAATTGATCAGGACAATTCGATACCCCTCGGCGCGGAGCGCTTTGCAGGCCTGCGTGCCGGAATAATCGAATTCGCTGGCCTGGCCGATCACGATCGGGCCAGCCCCAATGATGAGGATGGAGTCGATATCAGTCCGTTTTGGCATACTTTGTGCGCTCGGGTTTCGAGGCCTTATAAAGGAAGCAGCGCGCAATTCAACAACAGCTTAAGATTGAACGCGTCAGAATGGCATCACAGCGCGGAATAAGCGTGCAAGAATCCCGGTTGCAGGTGTTTTTGCGTGAGATTGTATCCAGTACAGCAGAACCCCGCTTAGGTTGCAAGCGCGTCCAAATAGCAGGCTTACAATGCGATGCAGCGGTGGCGCAGCGTAGCCGCATCCATTATCATGCGCTCCATGGCTCAATTCTCTCTCGCAAGCGATTTTCCCCCGGCGTCCGAAGCGGATTGGCGCGCACTCGTCGCCAAAGCGCTGGGCAGCGCCCCCTTTGAAACCCTGGAAACCCCTCTTTACGAGGGATTTCACACGGAGCCGCTCTACACGAAGGGTGCAGAAGCTCCGGCGATCTTCGGCAATCGCGGCTGGTCTATCGTTCAACCGCTCGCCGACGAAAAGCAGCTTTCGGACGATCTCGCCGGCGGAGCATCCGCTTTTTCTGTCGCGTTCGACGCTTGTCCCGGCATCGGCGCCAGAGACGATCTGGAAGCCTTGATCGGCTCGGCCAACGCCTCGTTCCTCATCGCGGCAGGCTCATCCACCGCGGATGCTGCTCTCCTTTTAGCGTCGAAAAGCCCTGACAAGCTGGCGGGTTCGGCCGGCTTTGATCCTCTCACGGCTTGCGCGCTTTCGGGCGAACGTCCCGCTGACAGATCAGCGCTGTTTACCGATTACGTCGACGCAGCCTTCTTCCTTCGTGAGCGCTCGCCGTCGTTCGTCCCCTTCCTCGCAAGCGGCCATGCCTGGAATGGCGCGGGGGGATCTGCCACTGAGGAGTTGGGCTTCACGCTTGCTGCAGGCGTGGCCTATTGGCGCGCACTTGCTCAGGCGGGGATGCCGCTTTCCGAGGCCGCGCGCTGCATCGGCTTTTCGCTCTCGGCGTCGTCAGACATCTTCCTCACGATCGCAGCGTTCCGGGCCATGCGCCTGCTGTGGGCGCGGGCGCTCGCCGCGGCAGGAGAAAGTCCGAATCCGGAGTTGCTTCTCCTCGCCAGAATGCCGTCCCGCATTCTCACCGCCTACGATCCGCATGTGAACATGCTTCGCGCCACGGCGGCCGCCTTTGGTGCGGCAATAGGCGGCGCGGCCGGCATCGAGGTTCTGGCCTTCGACGCAGCCGGCGGAAACGCGACCGAGTTTGCGCAGCGTCTCGCCCGCAACACTGGCCTAGTGCTGAAGGAAGAGGCTTGGCTTCCCTCCGTCGCCGATCCGGCTGCGGGCTCCAGCTACGTAGAAGTCTGTGACCGGGGAGCTTGCGGCGCGTGCCTGGGCTCTTTTCCGGGAAGTCGAGGCGCGGGGCGGACTGGGCGCTGCCCTTGAAAGCGGCTTCGTTGCGGAAAAGCTCCGCCGTCCGGCTGACATGCAAGAGCGCGCCATTGCGCGCCGTAAGGAAAAGCTGACCGGCATTTCTGAATTCCCAAATCTGTCGGAATGGTGCCGACACCTGGACCCCAACGGCAGTACAAATCGAAAGCGCGCCGACGCTCACATTGAGTTGGCTTTGCCGGCGCCCGGCAAGGGCGAGCGCTTTGCTGCGCTCGTTGCCGCCGCCGTTGCCGGTGCGACGCTTTCCGATCTGCGTGCGGCTTCGCGAACCGTTCGGACATCGCTTTCGCTCCGCTCAATGCCACAGAACGGGACGCCGAGCCCTTTGAGGCGTTGCGACCGTTGGTCGGATGTCGCGCTTTCCAGCATCGGCTCGCGGCCGCCGGTTTTCCTTGCAGCGCTTGGAAAGACCAACGGCTCTGAACGCGCAAACTGGGTGCAGGGCTTTTTCGCCGCCGGAGGAATCGAAGTTGTCGCGCCCGCCGAAGGCTTCGACAACATCGATGCACTTGTGGCAGCCTTCAAGCAAAGTCCCGCGCCGGCCGCCTGCCTTTGTGCATCGAACACAGTCTATGGGGCGATTCCGGGTGCGGCCGCCGCTCTCAAGAAGGCGGGCGCCGTGCTCGTTTATCTTGCTGGTCCCGCCTCCATCTTGAAGACGCTTGACGCGAAAGACAAAACAGCCATCGACCGCCTGATTTACGAAGGGTGAAGCGCCGGCCGTTCTTCAGGAAGCACAGCGCGTCCTGTGCGTCGAGGAGTTGTCCGAGGCCGCAGGTCTCGAGGCGGAAAAGTCAGGCTTCGAGGTTTATGCCGAAGTCGAGACCCGGTCCTACTGGGGCGCTATGGAAGGCTTGCAATGACACAATCTCCGTAGCAGGATTTTTCGAAGATCGATTGGCGGACGCCGATCTGCGAGCGGAAACTCTCGGCTCCCCGTCCGAGACGCCGGAAGGCTTGACGCTGAAGCCGGTTTACGGCCCGGCCGATCTCAAAGGCTTGGATTTCCTTAACACCTATCCGGGCCTGCCGCCGTTCCTGCGCGGCCCCTATCC